>DASRCX010000090.1:0-109074 GCA_035652895.1 Terriglobia bacterium | reverse complement strand
GCATTGTTCACATCACCGTCTTGCTCGTGGCCTTGACGGCCCACCGCTCAGGCCACTCCGACCACCTCACCTTCGTCCGCAGCTTCGTCCCGGACTTCCTTTACGGAGCTTGCTGAAAAACACCTTTTTGTGAAATCCTATTTACCCGAGCCGGTCTATTCCGGCTGCAAGTCGTAGTGATGCTCCGTCGGTTGCGCGACGGCATGAGCCTGAGCGACCAGATCGTCTTGTTCCTGATTCAGCCTGGCCAATATTTGATCGACAGCTTGCTGCACGCCCGGCGTCATGTAATTCCGCATGGGCACCTGTACGCCGCGCCATCCGTAAAAGCGCAAATCAACGCGATGCCAGACGAGCGTCAGGACTTTGTCGGCCTGTTCCATCATGGGCGTATCGTACTGCGCCAGGTTGATGCCCTGCGCCAGCTGCTGGCTGCTGAAGATCCCCACAGCCTTTCCGTCGATCTTCAGCGAGTAGGACGGTGCGGCAAGGCCCGTCACCTTGAGCATTTCCTGATCCAGGCTCTGATACATGTTGGTCAAACGCACTACCATTTGGGCCACCGGATTGATCTCCGGCCCTTCGAGCGGAGGCAGTTTCCAGAAGATAGACGGAGGGTAGCCGCCGAACGGATCGGGGGGAAACTGCGGCCATTTCGTCGAATGCAAGGTCATGATCGGATAAGGCAGCGACTGGTCAGTCTGTGTCCAGGTAACGCCGTTTCCGGAAGCCGATAACGCGCTCACATGCGTATTGACGGATTTTGTGACCTCGTTGCTCTGCGTATCAATGGCGACATTTGTGACGGTAGCAGGGGCATTCCAGGACTTCAGCAGAATCTGGGCCATCGCCAGTTCTGTACTGGCGCCGGGATGTATGCGCCCCGGAATGATCTTCGCAGCCAGCGCGGAGTCAGTCCTTTCCGCTTCCTGCATCAGCTTCACAAGAGGCGAATTGAAATCCACCACCATAAAATGGTGTTCCATGCCGAGCTTGCGAACAAACTGGCAATAGTGCTGGAGGGTGTCGTTGTAACCGCCGGGAAGGTTGTTTGGGTTGTTCAGGTATGAGGGCTTTTGGGTAACATCGTCCCAGGGCGAAGTCTCAATCAACACAATTCTCACGCCCGGCAGGTGCGACTCAAGCTGCTGGATGATGTACTGGTAGCCTTTGACATAGGTATCAAAAATCTTCTGATCAAAAGGGCGGTAGGAACCGTCATTCATGCCCAGCATGATTGTGACCACGTTCGGCTTGAACGGAAATACGTCGCGCTCCAGGCTCTCAGCTTCCGAGCTCGAGGCCCAGTTTCCGGTCACCCTTGCGCCGCCTACTGCGGAATCGACGAATTTCACCTGCAAGTTGGGAAACCGCGTGCGCACGTACGTCTCAATCGCGACGGGATAATAACGCTGCTCGGTAATGCTGTCTCCATAGAAAACCACTCGATCGCCGTTATGAAGATAAAAGCTATTGCCGGCCGCCCAGCACGCTTGTGCTGTTCCCAAGGCCAGCACAATGGATGCAACATGCCACCTGGAAAGCCTCATCAACGCCTCCTCAGAACTGATTTCCGGCCACACGCATGCTCAATTGATCCACACTGCGGCGCGAACTGGAGAGCATTCTACCACTGTTGTGAGGCTTCGCTTAAATGGCGTGACGTGGGGCGGTTGCGCAAGTTGGTGAATGAAATTTGACCCACTACCACTCGCCTGGACCGGGCAATGTGCGCGTGTGATGGAAGGTATATTCGCCGAGCAGTTGCTCACCGCCCTTCTCGTCAACGGAGACCAGCCGTGCAACCAGCACATGGGTCGGCGTGCTGGCGGAGTACGTTCCGTACACGCCGCTAACAGCGCAGAACCTGAAAAAGCTTGCTGATCTGAAACCGAAGACCCTCGCCATTATGCACGGGTCGAGCTTCATGGGGGATTGTGCCCGCGCGCTTGATGACCTGAACGTGGCGTTTCGAGAAGTTTTCGGCCGACAGAAATAGTAAGTCTGTTTGGTTTGGGGGGCCCTCAAGGCTCCCGCAGCTTTCGGGCGGAGTGAAATTTGGAAGGCGGGAGGGCAAAGTCTTACCCAACCGGAGTCCGTGCGCCTCGGCGACGAACAATCTGCCAGCGCGTAAAATCGGCAGCGCATGTTACACTGATCATTCACAATTAAACGCGGACCACGGCTCACAGCGTGGTTTATCCCAGGGCAATTAAACCTCACTAATTCAAATACGATACGGAGGACACGATGAGTTCGAATGAACTCCAAATTGTGGCCCGGTTTCTGATTGCTGATTTTGAAAACGAAATGCAGACTACCCTTCGCGTTTTTGAGGCCGTGCCGGGAAGTAATCTCAATTACTCCCCCGATCCGAAGTCGCGAACCGCTTTGGGGCTTCTCCGCCATATCACGCTTGAGGACGAATGGATTTTAAACGCTGTCGCAGATGGAAAATTCGTTCCTCCACCCGATGACTCCGACGCCTGCGGCATCATGGACCCCGCGAGCGCCATTGCCCGTTACAAAGAAAGGATCCCGGCCGCGCTCGGTCGCATTCGCTCATTGCCGCCAGAGAAACTTTCGATTGTTATAGATCTGCTCGGAACACTTCAGCTGCCCGCCATCAACTTTCTGGCTTTGGCGGTCAAACATTCTGTGCATCACCGCGGCCAGCTCAGCACTTATCTGCGCCCGATGGGCGGCAAAGTACCAGGAATTTACGGGCCTTCTGCTGATACCGCACATGGATAGAAGCGCTCCACGGAGCGACATTCAGCCTGATGCAGTTTCGGTGGGTATAACTCCTCGACAAGCGGCTGTCGCAGCTTGAGTGCGTGCGTTTGCACCGCTCCACCGCTTTACACAACGGTCTTCGTGTGTGAAGATAACGGCGGAGAATCGCCTTGAAACAAGATCGCATTCATCGACTGATCGTTGCCGGAATTCTATTACTGCTCGTGGTCGCGCCGCTGTTTACCGACGGCGTCAATCTGCTGGTGGACTGGATATGGTTCGGCACCCAGGGCTACCGCGTTATCTATAAGAACATTCTCTTTTCTCAGATCGGGCTGAGCGGCTTTGCCGGCATTGGATTCATTGTGCTGGTAGGCGCCAACGTGATCATCGCGCGCGCCGTCGCTGAACGCTATGGCTATCGGGTTTTCGGCGGCACGATCGAACTGCCGGGCCTCGATCGCCTCACCGGGGCCTTCCGCTGGATCATCTGGCTTGCCGTATTGCTGATCGGTTACGCCGTGGGCCAGTGGGCGGCAATCCACTGGCAGGACTACCTGCTGGCGGAGCATTCGATCGGCATGCAGCAGACCGACCCGATCTTCCACCTCGATCTGGGCTTTTACCTTTTTCAACTGAACTATCACTGGTTCCTCTATCACCTGGGACTGGTCATCGTGATCTTCTGCCTGATAGGCACCGGGGTTGTTTACCTGCTGGAAGGCGGCGTCTGGGTGACGCCGCGGGGGCCGAACGTCGCGCCAGCCGCGCGCACGCACCTGCTGGCGCTTGCAGCGGTCCTGTTTCTGCTGCTGGCCTACCGCGCGCGCCTTGCCATGTACGGCCTGCTCTATTCATCGCGCGGCGTGGTTTACGGTGCAGGGTACACGGATGTTCATGCCACGCTTCCCGTTCTCCGAATCATGCTGGTGCTGTGCGTGCTGACGGCGCTCGCGCTCGCTTACGGCGCCTTGCGGGGGCGGCTCCGGCCGGCGGTTTACAGTGCGGTCGCTCTGGCGCTTGTGGGAATATTCGGCGTCAATGTTTACCCCGGAATCGTGCAGCATTTTGTCGTCACCCCGAATGAACTCGACAAGGAGCGGCCCTACATCGCGAACGCGATTGAATTCACTCGCAAGGCCTATGCGCTCGACCGCTTCCGCGAACATCATTTCTCGGCTTCCAGCGATCTGACGGCGGCTGCCATCCTTCAGAACGAAGCCACTATGCGGAACGTCCGGCTGTGGGACCACAAGCCGCTGCTCACGACTTTCGGCCAGCTTCAGGAAATCCGCACTTACTACGACTTCGTCAACGTGGATAACGACCGCTACCACATCGGGGGCGTTTACCGCCAGGTCTCGCTCTCGCCGAGAGAACTGGCGACTTCCAGCCTGCCCAGCCGCAACTGGATCAACGAACATCTGATCTATACGCACGGCTACGGGCTCTGCATGGGCCCGGTCAACGAATACACGCCCGACGGTCTTCCCGTCTTCTTCATCAAAGACCTTCCGCCGGTTTCTTCCATACCGCTCACGATCAAGCGACCGGAGATTTACTACGGCGAGGTCCCAAACAGTTACTGCTTTGTTGATACCGGCCAGCAGGAGTTCGATTACCCCGCCGGCGACCACGACGTTTATTCCACTTACCAGGGCACAGGTGGAATTCCCGTGAGAAATATCTGGCGGCGCATCCTTTTTGCGCTGAAGTTCGGCCAGAAAAACATCCTTTTCTCGAGCGACATCAAGAACACCAGCCGCATGATGATTTACCGGCAGATCCTCGACCGCGCCCAGCGGCTGACACCTTTCCTGCAGTTCGATTCCGATCCGTACATGGTTGTGTCCGACGACGGCTCACTCTACTGGATGCTCGATGGTTATACGACTTCAGACCGCTACCCTTACTCCGACCCAACCAGCGAGATGGGGAACTATATCCGCAACTCCGTGAAGGCCACCATCAGCGCTTACACAGGCAAGGTGAATTATTACATCGCTGACCCTTCCGATCCTCTGATTCAGGTCTATTCCCGCATCTTCCCTGGCGTCTTCCACCCGCTGAGCGATATGCCGTCAGACCTCCAGGCACACATCCGATATCCGGAAACTTTTTTCAGCGTGCAGGCGGCGAAATACGCCGTCTTTCACATGACCGATCCGCGCGTCTTTTTTAACAAGGAAGACCTGTGGCGGGTCGCCCGCAGCGCCGCTCGCGGCCCTGCTGTTCCAATGACTCCGTATTACACGATCATGAAGTTGCCGGAGGTCGGGGAGAAAGAAGAATTTATCCTGATGGTGCCCTTCACGCCAGCACGCAAGAACAACATGATCGCCTGGATGGCTGCGCGGTGCGATGCCCCGAATTATGGCAAGGTAACGGTCTTTACTTTTCCGAAGCAGAAGCTGGTTTACGGCCCGCAGCAGATTGAATCGCGCATCGATCAGGACCCAACCATCTCTCAGCAGCTTACGCTATGGAGCCAGGGGGGCTCGACCGTCATCCGCGGGACACTCCTGGTGATTCCCGTGTCGAATGCCGTTATCTATATTGAACCGCTGTATCTCGCAGCGGAAGGGAGCGGCGCTTTGCCGCAATTAAAGCGCGTGATCGTTGCATACGCGGACCAGGTGGTGATGGAACCTGCGCTCGACGACGCGCTCAGCGAGATCTTCGGCTCCCAGATTTCGACGCAAACAGCCCAGACGCTCCCAACACTTGCGCCGCAGGTCAAGGGAGAAAAACTGGTCACGGCCCCGGCAACCACTGCACCCTCCGGGGCAGAATCGGCGGCGGCCTTACAGCGGTTCAAAGCGCTGACGCAGCAGGCCAATCAGGAATACGAACGCGCCCTGCAGCTCTTGAAACAGGGCGACTGGGCCGGGTACGGCAGTGAGATCAAAAAACTCGGCGAGACACTTAACGAGCTTGCCGCGCAGCAAAAATAGCCGTATGTCAGGGCTGGGAGCATTGCCTCCCGCACCGCCTTTTCCACCCGACGGCTTTCTCCCTTAAGCCCTGCCCGGCCTTTTCAGGTTTGCGGAGCAGCGAGCAGACTGCACGTATGCTGCGCTGAGGAAGGGTCCATGGCCCGACTGCCGCGGTCGATATGGCGAATCACGCCTTGCGCGTCAATTACAAACGTCGTGCGCCGAGCGACTCGGAAAAAGCTGAGGACGCCATATTCACGGGAGACTTTCTTGTCTGTATCGCAAAGCAGCGGAAATTTCAGGCCCAGTTTCTCCGCAAAACGGCGGTTGGCCTCCGGCTTATTAACGCTGATTCCAAGCACCTGTGCACCCGTCTGCTCAAATCCGGCAAGCCCATCCTGGTATGCCATCAGTTGCCGGGTTCAGCCAGGCGTGTTCGCGTAAACAAAAAAAGCCAGCACGACACTATTCTTTCCACGGAAATCGCGCAGCCGAACGAATCGCCCGGTTTCGTCGGGCAACTCAAAATCCGACGCCTGATCTCCAATGTTCAATGTCATGCTGGCTATTCTTGCCAATGCGACGGGATCGGTTCTGCTCGCCGCCCGAGAACAGCGGCATCGGTCGGACCAGGATTGTCCCCCAACAGAATCCACGGCTTTGAGCAGGGTTGCTAATTTTGCTTTTCGTGCTGTGCCTTTCGGTGCGCGAGAAGGCTGCACGCATCGTGGGCGCCCGTCGGATCCAACGCTTCAGCATCCTTGTCGATGTGCGTTATGACGCCTTGCTCGTTGACCACAAAAGTGGTCCGGTTGGCAAAACCGTGCTGGGTGTTCAGGATTCCATATTCCTTGGAAACGGTCCGGTTAAAATCACTGAGCAGCGGGAAGGTCACGCCTATCTGCTTGGCAAACGCCTTGTTCGCCGGCGAACTGTCCACGCTGATGCCCAGAACCTCAGTGTTTGTCTGCTTGAATTTGGCGAGATCAGCCTGATACGCCTGGAGTTCCTTCGTTCAACCACCTGTGAACGCCAGAACATAAAACGCCAGGACTACGTTTTTCTTGCCTCGAAACTGGCTCAGGCTGACCGGCTTGCCATTTTGGTCGGGAAGTGTAAAGTCCGGCGCCTCATCTCCAACTTTCAGAGGTGCGGCTTCCGGGGCGCTGGATGCCGTTTTGGCACTCGTGTTCGCTGGTTCCGCCGGAGCGCCTGTATTCGTGGAAGAGCACTGGCTCAAGAAAGGAACAACCAGCGCTAGAACAAACAACCCCGCAGCCGCTTTGAAAATCCTCTTCATTGATTTACCTCCGCAAGCCCCGAGCAGATCAAACAAGTTTAGAGGGAGTGTACCACGAATCTGCGCGGTACGCATCGGTCATCGAAATTTCTCTGCGACACCACGTGCAGCCCTGCCGGATCGCCCCTGCGGGCGTTTCATGAACGGAGAGCCAAAGGCACATACCCGGAATAGGCCGCACGCTCCGCAATCATCAAGTCCATTGTTCAACGTGACGCCCAGGCTGGTGGCCGGTTATGCGCAGCCAAGGCGACAGCGTTTGCCAGAGCGGCTTGCGAGGCCCGGGGAAATCACTTTCGGCGGAGGAGATTGCGCTTACGGGTGATACTAAGGTCACACCCCGGATTCATCTAATGAGCAAAGGCCCGGGAGGATGAGTGACATGCTGTTAAAGAAAGATCAGACTTCACGAGATATAAATGTAACATTATGAAAACAAAAATGAAATAAATACTTGACAATACCGCACTAAGGTTTTATTATTTTACTTGACTAATGTTAAGATTTCTATCGAGGAGGTCAAGAGCATGTCGATTACCCGTTGGGAACCATTTCGAGATCTCATTTCAACACAGGAGCGTTTTAACCAACTGTTTAACGAAGCCTTTGGCCGGGCTTTCGGCGATCTGCAGGAAGTGACGCCGCGTACCTGGGCGCCGGCCGTTGACATCTATGAAACGGACGAGAACCTTGTGCTGCAAGCGGAGCTTCCGGGAATCAATCCCGATGATGTTGACATCCGCATCGAGGACAACACGCTCTATCTGAAAGGCGAGAGGAAGTTCGAAAAAGAGGTCAAAGAGGGGAACCTGCATCGGGTTGAGCGGTCTTACGGAACATTTACGCGGAGCTTTACGTTGCCCGGTTCGATTAATGTGGACAAGGTCAAGGCGGAATACAAGAACGGAATTCTGACGCTGACCATGCCCAAGCGTGAGGAAGCAAAACCGAAGACCATCAAGATCCAGGCTGCCAAGGCTTGATTCCCCGAATGCCCTCCCGCAAACAGAGGAAGTTATTTGCGGGAAGCCGCGGCGCCGAAAGATTTCATCAATTTAACGTTAAGGAGGTGTCAAGACCATGCCAATCGTAAAATGGGAACCATTTCGAGATTTGTTGTCAACCCAGGAACGGCTGAATCGGCTCTTTGGTGAGACGATGGGACGGTTCTTTGGGGAAGAGGGACTGAGGTCAGGTGCCTGGGTGCCTGCGGTTGATATCTACGAGACCGACCAGAACATCGTGCTGAAGGCCGAACTGCCCGGGGTTGATCCGAAGGACGTCGAAGTGACTGTTCACGAAGGGACGCTCTATCTAAAGGGCGAGAGGAAGTACGAAAAAGAAGTGAAGGAAGAGCACTACCATCACGTCGAGCGCGCCTATGGCAGCTTCGCACGGAGCTTCACGCTGCCCGCCTCTGTTGATGCAGACAAAGTGCAAGCGGAGTTCAAAGACGGCGTGCTGACGCTGACCATGCCGAAGAAGGAAGAGGCGAAGGCAAAGAAGATCAAGATCACCGCTGTGCAGTAAGGGTGGTTGCAAGCCTCCGCGGCTGCCTGTCGCCCGCACGGTGGCAGAGGGTTCGATACCTCCCGGGTTGGCGGGCAATGGCCAGCCAACCCGGGTTTTATTTAGTGCAAAGGAAATTCCATGGCAACACGCTTTGACAGATTCACGATTAAGGCCCAGGAAGCGTTACAGGGCACTCAGGACGTTGCAGGGCGCTATGGCAACCAGCAACTGGAGCCTGTCCACCTGTTGCAGGCGCTGCTCGAGCAGTCGGAAGGGATAGTCCCGGCGGTCCTTGAGCGGCTGGGTGTCACTCCCTCGGCCGTAAGCAAGGAAACTGAGAAGGCCATTGAGCGCCTCCCGAAAGTGGGTGGTCTGGCGGACCATTATCTTTCGCCGGCACTCAAGGAAGTGCTGGACCAGGCCGCCAAAGAAACCGAACAGTTCAAGGATGAATACGTTTCCACCGAGCACCTCCTGCTTGCGCTTTCGGGAAAGAAGAATGACGCCGCGGGCATCATCCTGAACCGCCTGGGCGTTACTCATGACGCCATCTTGAAGGCGCTCGTGGCGATCCGGGGCACGCAGCGCGTGACGGACCAGAATCCCGAGGCCAAATATCAGGCGCTGGAGCGTTACGCTCGGGATCTGACGGAACTCGCCCGGCGCGGCAAGCTCGATCCCGTGATCGGGCGCGATGACGAAATCCGCCGGGTGATCCAGGTGCTGTCGAGGCGCACGAAGAACAACCCTGTGCTGATCGGCGAGCCCGGCGTGGGCAAGACGGCGATTGTGGAAGGCATCGCGCAGCGGATCGTCTCGGGCGATGTCCCGGAGTCGCTGAAATCGAAGCGCATTGTGCAACTAGATCTGGGAGCCATGGTCGCCGGCTCGAAATACCGCGGCGAATTCGAAGACCGCCTGAAGGCTGTCCTGAAGGAGATTGAAGAATCGAGCGGCCAGATCGTTCTGTTCATCGATGAATTGCATACGCTGGTGGGCGCGGGCGCAGCGGAAGGCGCAATTGACGCCTCCAACATGCTGAAGCCGGCGCTGGCCCGCGGCGAACTGCGCTGCATCGGTGCGACAACACTGAACGAATACAAGAAATACATCGAGAAGGATGCCGCGCTCGAGCGGCGCTTTCAGCCGGTGCTGGTCGGCGAGCCGAGTGTGGAAGACACGATTGCCATTCTGCGCGGCCTGAAGGAGCGCTACGAAGTGCACCACGGCGTGCGCATCAAGGACTCGGCAATCGTCGCCGCCGCCGTGCTTTCGAATCGCTACATCACTGACCGCTTTCTCCCTGACAAGGCCGTCGATCTGATTGACGAAGCGGCCTCCAGCCTGCGCATCGAAATCGATTCCATGCCGGCCGAAATCGACCAGATCGAACGCCGCATCACGCAACTCGAAATCGAGCGGCAGGCGCTGAAGAAAGAAGAAGACCCGGCCTCGCGCGAACGGCTTGCCAGGCTGGAAGAAGAACTTGCAGGGCTGCGCGAACAATCCGACCGGCTGAAGCTGCGATGGAAGGCCGAGAAGGAAATCATCACGCGCATCCGCCGGTTGAAGTCGGAAATCGAACAAGCCAGGACGGAAGAGCAGCGCGCCACGCGCGAGGGCGACCTGAACAAGGCGGCGGAAATCCGCTACGGCAAACTCGTGGCACTGGAGAAGCAGCTTGCCGAGGCCAATGCCGAACTGGAAAGCAAGGAAAAAGCCGGCCGCATGCTGAAGGAAGAGGTGGACGAAGAGGACGTGGCTCGCGTGGTTTCAAAGTGGACGGGCATCCCCGTTTCCAAGATGCTCGAAGGCGAAGCCGCCAAGCTGATTAATATGGAAAACCGTCTGCGGATGCGCGTCGTGGGGCAGGAAGAGGCCCTGAGGCTTGTGGCCAACGCCGTGCGGCGCAGCCGGGCGGGCCTTGCAGACCCAAACCGCCCGATTGGGAGCTTCATTTTTCTGGGCCCGACCGGCGTGGGTAAGACGGAGCTTGCGCGCGCTCTCGCCGAATTCCTGTTTGACGACGAGAAGGCCATGCTCCGCATCGACATGTCAGAGTACATGGAGAAGCACGCCGTGGCGCGGCTGATCGGTGCGCCTCCCGGCTATGTGGGGTACGAAGAAGGCGGGCAACTCACGGAACAGGTACGACGGCGGCCATATTCAGTCATCCTGTTTGATGAAATCGAGAAGGCGCACCCGGACGTCTTCAACATCTTTCTTCAGATCCTGGACGAAGGCCGCCTGACCGACGGTAAGGGTCGCACTGTGGACTTCAAGAACACTGTCATCATCATGACCAGCAACATCGGAAGCCACATGATCCACGAAGCAATGACGGGCGCTCGCGCGGGCGCAGGCAAACTCACCGAGGATTTGAAGCAGCGCATCCGGGCGCTGCTGCTTGAAAGCTTCCGTCCGGAGTTCCTGAACCGTGTGGACGAAATTGTAATCTTCAATCCACTGGGCAAGGAAGAGATCTCCAAGATTATCGACCTGCAACTCAATCGGCTGCAGGGCTTGCTGGCCGACCGAAAAATCTCGATCGAGCTGACGCCGCGGGCCCGCGATCTGCTCTTCGAACAGGGCTACGATCCGCAGTTCGGCGCAAGGCCGTTGAAGCGCGCCATCCAGCGGCTTATTCAAGACCCACTTGCGCTTAAAATGCTGGAGGGCGAAATCATGCCCGGCGAAACAATCGAAGTGGACGCTGACCCGAAAAAGGGCGTGATGACCTTTACGCCAGCCAAAGCTCAGGCAGCGAAGAGGTAAGGCAAGCTAGCCGGACATGAAACAGCTTTAGTGTCGCCTGAAGAGCGGTGACGAGTGAAGAGCGACAGGTGAAGAGCCAAAACATCGAACCGACTCGCAAATCGTTCATCACTGCTCTTCGTCATTTATTCCTGCCTTCATGGGCCGCCCTTCCCTTCCGGGCCTGTTGCTGAACGTTTTTATCTTTCATGCTGAGTCACCCCAAATCGTTCCAAGTGGGAAGGGCTTCGCCAAGAAACCCGCTTCTCCTCAAACGGCACCTACCAGATCAGCTTAAGACCAAACTGGACTTGACGCGATGAAGTCGAGGTACTGGTGATCACGCCGGCAGCGCTTGAAGGAACTCCGGACGCTGAAGTGAACACGATGGTGTTGGGCGTATTGAAATTCGCCCGATTGAGGACGTTAAAGAACTCGCCGCGAAATTGCAATGACACTTTCTCGAAGATGTGCGTGTTTTTCAGCAAGGCGAGATCCAGTGTCGCAAGCCCTGGCCCTGTCAGCGTGTCACGACCAACATTTCCATAGGTTCCGTTGGGGGGCACAACAAAGGCGTCCGGGTCAAAGTAGCGGTTCGGCCCACCCAGGATGACTTTCCCCGTGAAGGCGGGATTCCATGAAGGCCGGACCGGATTGCGGGTGTCCCCATTGTTTGAGGGGTTAAAACTCAATTGCGGGGTGAAGGGAAAGCCGGACTGAAAGGTCGCGATGCCGTCCATCGTCCAACCTCCAAGCATCTTCTCACGCCAGCCGGTTATGTTGCCAAAGAATATCCTGCCGCGTCCTATCGGCAGTTCGCAGCTTCCGTTAATGACGGCAACGTTTCGAACGTCGAAAGTCGATGGGCCCCAGTCGAGGGCCAGATTCCCAGGGTTCATAACCAGTCCCGGAGCGTTTGCGGCCGCACTCCCGTTGAGGGTGTCGCCGTTATCCATACTCTTCGACCAGGTGTACACACCTCGGATTCCGAGTCCACGGCTGAAGTGCCGATCGAAATCAATTTGGAGGGCATTGTAAAAGCTGTCGCCTTCGGAAAACCAACTCCAGGTGTTGGCTAAATCAGGATTTCGAAGAGGCGCGCCTTTTGGATAAAAAAGCGTTCCTGCGGGCAAACCAGGCGTGCACGGCGCTGCCGGACAGATCACCGGAACCGGTTCATTTGCGTCAATGCTGACAATTTCATGATAGGCGTGCGAACCCGCGTAACCGATCCGAAGAACAGTGTCAGGGCCCAGTTCGTGATCAATCCTGAGCGTGTAAGATTCGATTGTCGGAGTTTGCAGATTGGGCTGAACACCGGCTGGAGCCACTTTCGCGCCCGCAGGAACCCCGATTCCGGGCTCGAATGGGAATGTCGAAAGGGTTACATTATTAAGCGTGAACGATGTATTAAAGTGAGCATTCTGGTCCAGGCGGTAGCCAAGTCCGTCTTGCAAGTCATTATAGATGCCGAACCCGGCGTGGATTACGGTTCGACCGCGCCCGAAAGGGTCCCACGCAATTCCCACGCGCGGCTGAGGAAGAAACCGGGCATTGTTGACCGTAAACGCCGAGGCTGCAACCCTGGGCTCGGTCTCGATGACCCCATTCGGATCAAACACGTAATTGGCGGCGCGGCCAAAGGCTTCATTCCAGCCGTCCGTGAACTCCACTCGCAGACCCAGCGACACGCTCAGGTTTGGCTTCAGGCGCATCGTGTCCTCTGCGTATCCAGCTCCTTCCCATGACCTCCAACCAAGCAGCGTGGGCGCCGGAATGGCGCTGAAATTCGCGACCACGCCTTTGAGAAAGCTTTCCAGATTAGAAAATACGGCCTGGCCATATTGGCCGAGGGCCCAGCGATCGTTCGCTTGAATGCGCTCGAACCATGCACCAGCAGTAATTTGATGAACGCCCCGGGACAGGGTCAGGCGGTCTTCATAAGTGAACAGGTTGCGAGCGCCAAAGAGGTTGCTGCCGATGTTGCTGCCTGCAAGCGAAATCTGACTCTGGGAATTGGGCGTGGCGCTGCCACCAATAACCACAGCCCCAACCGGCCGACCCACAATAAAGCCGGGAACATTCACGGTCGTCTCTCCGGTGTAGAAATAACTGGCGCGGGAGAAACCCAGCCGCGCCGTGTTCAGCAATGAGGACGAAAACACATGCGTCTCCGTCAGGCTCAGAACCTGTTCCCGCAGGCTTTCGAGGTCGAGACTCAGAGGGTTGGAAGTCGGGGTCCGGTCCGAACTGTCGTCAATCGTATAGACAGCGCTGAGAAAATCGGCGTCTCGAAGGTTTTGGTCGAACCGGGTTGACCCGAAATCCTCCCGAATCGTCTGGAGCGGGTGGCTGTAAGCAAGAGCGATTCCGTTGCCAAGCTCAGGCCCGTTCTGGACCGGCCAAAGCGATAGCAGAGGCGTGGCCGCAGGCGCAATGCCAACGTTGATGAACGTCCCATTCGGGCCAGGCAGGAGCCCCTGGCGCGCATTGTCATCCGGCACAAGCGTCACGTCGCTCAGGCCGAGATGCTGGCGATAGCCTTCGTAATTTCCGAAGAGAAACGTACCGTCTTTGCGAAGCGGTCCGCCCAGCGCGCCGCCGAACTGGTTGCGCTGGAAGTTCGGGACCGGTCCGCGATCAAAAAAGTTCCGGGCATCGAAGGCGCTGTTCCGAAGAAATTCGTACGCGGACCCATGGACCTGTTTTGTTCCTGACTGCGTAACAATAATCACTTGCGCTCCGGGCCGTTTTCCGTACTCGGCCCCGTAAGTATTTGTGAGAACGTTGAACTCACGGACTGCATCGACTCCAAGTAGCTGCCCGCTCGTCCCTCCCGGCTGGAGATTGATTTCGGCCTCACCTGTGTATTCAACCCCGTTCAGCAGAAACAGATTTTCCTGCGGCCGACGCCCGGACACCGCGAACATGTTTGCGACTGCTGAGTTGGAAACACCCACACCGCCCGTCTTCTCACTCGTGTAGTTGACAACGCCGGGATCGAGCGTCATAAGCTCGTCATAGCTGCGACCGTTAAGAGGAAGTTCTTTCACCTGGCGTTCCCCGACGAGCCCGGAGTTGTCACGTACCGAAGTGCTCACCATCGCCGGCTCACCCCTCACCGTGATCCTCTCGTGCACCTTACCAAGCCGCAGGAGGAAATTCACCGTTATTTGCTCTCCTACCGCCAGAGTCAGCCCGGGACGCTCAACCGACTCGAAACCCGCTTTCTCAGCGGTCACGGAGTAGTGCCCGACTGGCAGACTCAAGAGTTCGTACGCCCCCGCTCGGCTGGATATTACACGTCTTGAAAGTCCGGTTTCCTGGTTCGTCGCAGTCACGAGAACGCCAGGCAGAGCGGCTCCCGATGGGTCCCGGATCGTTCCAGTAATGGAAGCAAGGTCCTGGCCCGAAACACAAACAGGAAGACAAAAAATGAAAAAGATAAACCCCAGAGAGCAAGAAGTGCGTGGTTTCCCGCGAAAGGAACAGCGATATCGACTGCTCGGTTTCATTCGGCCATTATGGACAGGCTCGCGCTTTTAGTCAATCGGTGTCAAAATGACAATATGATTCGATATTATTTTATTCGATTTATCTGACCAGGCAACACACAGGGCGCACACTCTGCTTTGATTTTCCGGCTCGCTCCTGTCGGCGCACGCTTGAGTTTGGCGCTGCAGAGCAGTGAAGAGCAAGAAGTGACGGGTCACGGGCGAACCACCGCTCGGCCATCAGGTCAACCATCACCACAGTTCCTGCGCCAGCCTCCCATGATTACAATTCAAAAACCAAATGAATTGCGAATTTCCTTGGCCCAACCGTGCTAACGATTTGTTGCTTCTTCAAGAGGGGTTTAGAGCGTAACCACCAACCGGCGTATAATCGAAGCAACTGGCAGTCACACTCCGCGGACAGGAGGAGCCGAGCGCGTGGCGCTTCGGCAATGGATTGATGGACCTCGGCCGGCACCTCAGGGACTTCTGGCAGCGCGTCAGCGAAGGGATTGAGGTCCGCGTCCTGTGGTCGCAGTTCTTCTCCGAGGCGCGCGACAGCTACAGCCTCTATGACCACGAAGTGAACTGGGATGCTTTGAAGAGCGAGTCGCGCTTCCGGCGCATGCGCGGGGCGGCCAGCGCGCTTTTCTGGGCGATGCTCCTGAAGCTGTCGCCAGCGCGGCGCGTCTTCCTTCTGATTGCGCTTGTGCTTGGAATTCTCTCGTTGATGAGCGGCACGGCTACGACAAACCACGGGCGGGTCGAGACCCACCCGGTCTCGCCACTGATCCCCATGGCCATGCTGGTTGTCCTGCTGGCGCTCGAACTGGCCGACCGAGTGGTGATGAAGCGCGATCTTGAAATCGCCCGGGAAATTCAGCGCTGGCTGGTCCCATCCGTTCCGCCTCGAGTGCCGGGCCTCGACATTGCCTTCGTTTCAAAGCCCGCCAACACAGTGGGAGGAGACTATTATGACGCGTTTCCACTGGACGCGGAGCGGCCTCCCGGCAAAGACAACCCTCTGCTGCTCGTGGTGGCCGACGTAGCGGGCAAGAGCGTTCCAGCCGCGCTCCTCATGGCTACGTTTCATGCCTGCCTGCGGTCTGTTGTTTCCGGCGCAAACTCGCTGACGGAAATCGTTATCCGCATGAACCGCTATGCCTGTTCCCACAGCCTCGAAGGCCGCCGCTTTACTACGGCATTCCTGGCCTTACTCGACCCGGCAACGCGCGTTCTAACCTACGTTCGGGCCGGACACAGCGACCCTTTTCTTTTGCGCGCCTCCGGGAAGTTTGAGCGTCTCGATGCCGGCGATCTTCCCTTGGGAATCAACCCAAACGCCCCTTACTGTTCGTCGGAAATTCTGCTTGCATCAGGTGACTTGCTGCTGATTTATTCCGACGGCCTGGTCGAAGCGCTGAACGAACGCGAGGAGGAATTCGGCGAGCAGCGCGTCATAGATATCCTGAGGAATGCCCCGCAGGAGCCCGCCGAGCGGACGTTGCAGAGCTTGCTCAACAGCGTTCAGTCCTTTACTGGCCAGCGCCGTCAATACGATGACATCACGGCCATCGTCCTCCGCGTGACATAAGAGGCATTCCAGAGGCCCATCAATCTCTCATTCGACAACACCATTTGCCTGGCATGCCCGCGGGGCCGTTCGCAAGCTTATCTCTCCGCTGGTAATAGCTTACGATGGAAATAGAGAGATTTCGCTCTGCGTGGAACATTAGTCGCGGCATGTTCATGGCCAGTTTGTCAGCGATGGTATTAGCCCTTCTCGTGGGGTTTTCCGCCCCTCAGGGAGGACCTCCGGTATCCGACGCCGTCGTGGGAGGCCAGCTAACCTATACCGTGAAGAAAAATGATTCTTTAAGCAGCGTTGGCGCGCGTTTCGGGATCGACGTCCGAACGCTGGCGGAACTCAACGGACTGAAGCCCTCGGCCCGGTTGAAAGAAGGCCAGGAACTGAATATCGATAACCGGCATATCGTACTGCGCGCGCTCGAAGATGGCATTATCATCAATATACCTCAGCGCATGCTCTTCTACTTTGAGTCTGGGAAACTTGTGGCCGCTTATCCAGTGGGGCTGGGCCGCAGGGACTGGCCGACGATGACGGGTGACTTCGAAGTGTTGGAAAAAGAAATTGACAAAACCTGGATCGTACCCAAATCCATCCAGGAAGAGATGGCAGCCGAAGGGAAGCCCGTGAAGACGCGTGTTCCTCCCGGCCCGAGTAACCCCTTGGGCAAGTATTGGATACGCATCTCCCCCAGTTGCGGCATCCACGGCACCAACGCTCCGGCGAGCGTCTACAAGTTCCAGACGCACGGCTGCATTCGCCTGTCGCCGGAGGACATCGCCGATCTTTTCGGGGGGGTAACCGTCGGTACTCCGGTTGCAATCGTATATGAACCCATCCTGTTGGCTCGCTTGCCCGACGGCAAGGTTTATCTGGAGGTCCATCCGGATGTTTATGGAAAAGCCGGAGATCCTCTCGAGACTGTGAAGCGGTTAGCTTCGGCGGCGGACGTCGAATCCATGATAGACTGGCAGGAAGTCCGCGAGATCGTGGGGGCTAAGCGCGGGCTGGCTCAGGAAGTGAGTTTATCCCCGAAAAACAACCTGCAAGGGAACCCATGAAGAAATCTGAAAGTCTAAGCCACGCTCGGACACACCGGGCAATAAGCCGGCGCGATTTCGCCGGGCTGGCGTCCATTGCAACTGCAGCCTTGACAATGCCACGGATGCTGTCGGCAAGGATATCCGGAACCCCGCCAAGAGAAAAAAGCCTGGCCTTTTATAACCTGCATACGGGTGAAAGCCTGAAAACGGTTTACTGGGCCGATGGCCAATATGTAACCGAAGCCCTGAAGCAAATTAACTGGATCCTCCGCGATTATCGCCGCAACGCGGTGAAGCCCATTGATCTGGGACTTCTCGATCTGCTGTATGAGCTTGACCAGAAACTCGAAACGGACCAGCCCTTCCACATCATCTGCGGGTATCGTACTCCCGCGACGAATGAATTCCTGCGAGAGCATTCTTCGGGCGTTGCAAAGCACAGCATGCATATGCAGGCCAAAGCCGTGGACATCCGCATCCCCGGATGCCGCCTGGCAATTTTGCAAAGAGCAGCGCTCGCGCTGCATGAAGGCGGGGTCGGAATTTATCCCATTTCGGATTTCGTACATGTGGATGTTGGCCGGGTAAGGCAATGGAGTTTCCCGGCTTATTCAAGTCTTGCCCGAAGGTCGTAACGAGGGCCCAAGTGCGGGGTGGTTGCGCTTTAACAGTCTCATTCAAGAAGAACTCTGTCCAAATGCAAATTCAGTGAAAGCGGGGTTCGAGCCATGACAAATGCCAAAACAATTCTGGTGATCGGAGCTACCGGCGCTCAGGGCGGCGGCGTTGTCCGGCATCTCCTGAAGAGCGGCAAGTTCAATGTTCGGGCGCTGACGCGCAACCCGGATTCCGACAAGGCGCGCGCGCTTGCCCAGACGGGCGCGGAGATTGTTCGCGGCGACTTGAGTGACCCCGACAGCCTCAGAACCGCCATGCAAGGATGCTACGGCGTTTTCGGCGTGACAAATTTCTGGGAGCACTTTGAGAAGGAATACGACCACGGCAAGAACCTGATCGATGCCGTCAAGGACACTGCGATCGAGCATTTCGTCTTCAGTTCCCTCCCTTATGCTCACAAACTGTCCGAGTGGAAATTGGAAGTCCCGCACTTCGACATCAAGGGGAAACTCGAAGACTACGCGCGCAGTCTGAAGGTGCCTTCGACCTTCGCTCACGTGGCGTTTTATTATGAGAATTTCCTCTACTTCTTTCCCCCCAAACCGCAGGAAGACCGGTCCTACATTTTTGGGTTCCCTCAGGGCGAGACGCCATTGGCGGCTGTCTGCGTGGAGGATGTGGGCGGTGTGGTCGCAACAATCTTCGAGCGGCCGGACGAGTTGCGCGACAAGACCGTCGGCATCGTCGGTGACGATCTGCCATGCAGCAAATACGCCGAGATCATGTCCCGCGTCCTGGGAAAGAAGATCGTGTACCGCTACATCCCGCGTGACGTGTTTGCCAAATTGGGCTTCGCGGGCGCGCAGGACCTCGCCAACATGTTCGAATACAACCGCCTGTTCATACCCAACCGGAAGGCAGATCTCGAACAGTCTCTCGCACTCTATCCCGGAATGCAGCGCTTCGAGCCGTGGGTCCAGGCGAACAAAGACAAGTTTGCCGCAATTCTAAAATAGATTCGCCGCGGACGATATTCGCCCGAGACCAGATCAGCGCAATTTGCGCGGGTAACGCGCTTCGACAGTGGTGCGCATACCGCCGCGAGTATTGAACTCCCCCCGGACAACCGCCCACTTCGGCTTGCACGCGCGTGTGATGTCATCCAGAATGCGGTTCACTGCGTTCTCATAGAAGATTCCGAGGTTGCGATAGGCGAGGATGTAATACTTAAGCGACTTGAGTTCAAGGCAAAGTCTGTCAGGAAGATACTGAATCGTAATGGTCCCGAAATCTGGCAGGTGAGTCCTGGGACAAATCGAGGTATATTCCGGAATCGAGATGGTAATCTCGTAACCATGGTACTGGTTTGGCCAGGTTTCGATATCGGGCAAGCTGGCCGAGACCCCCGAGGCCGCGTGCTCGTCGGTGTATTGGGGCTTTGCACTTCTCTTTTTGGCCACAGTTCTGCTCCCGCAGTCAAGAAATAGTCACTAAGCCTTTAGGTTACTACAAGCTGGAGGATTTTGTGACACTTGGCCTTCCGTCGTGGTACAGAACAGAAATAACACTCAAGCGAGTACCCAGCCCGCCGCGCTTGGTAAGAGCAAATGAGCTTATAGCGTAAGCCACTTTATTTTCAGCCTGATACAAAATTGACTTGACAACGATACACTAAAGGTTCATTATAAATACGAACTAAGATTTAGTTGCTGCATCTAAAGCTAGAGGGGCAGATCGGGCGGGACAGGCTTCTCTGGCAGCCGGCAGCTGCTTACAAGATTTTCCAAGCATTTTTATGGAGGCGCAACTAATGGGAAAGATCATTGGCATTGACTTGGGCACGACGAACTCAGTTGTTGCGGTAATGGAAGGGGGAGAGCCCAAGGTCATTACAAACCCCGAAGGGGGGCGAACGACCCCATCGGTGGTAGCATTTACCAAGAGCGGCGAGCGTCTGGTCGGTCAAGTGGCCAAACGCCAGGCAATTACAAACCCCGAGAACACAATTTATTCGATCAAGCGCTTTATGGGGCGGCGGTTCGAAGAAGTTCAGAACGAGATCAAGACGGTGCCCTACAAAGTCGTTGCGGCACCCAACGGAGACTGCCGCGTGGTCGCTTTGGGTAAGGAGTACTCCCCGCCGGAAATCTCAGCCATGATCCTCCAAAAGATGAAGGACGCCGCTGAGCAGTACCTTGGTGAAAAAGTCACCCAGGCGGTGATCACCGTGCCCGCATATTTCAATGACAGTCAGCGCCAGGCAACGAAGGACGCCGGAAAGATCGCCGGACTTGATGTGCTGCGTATTGTAAACGAACCGACGGCAGCGGCCCTTGCTTATGGGCTTGACAAGAAAAAGGATGAAACCATCGCAGTTTACGACTTCGGAGGGGGAACATTCGACATCTCGATCCTTGAAGTCGGCGAAGGCGTGGTCGAAGTGAAATCGACCAACGGTGACACGCACTTGGGCGGTGACGACATTGACAAGCGGATCATGGACTGGATCATAGAGGAATTCCGCAAGGACCAGGGGATTGACCTTTCCAAGGACCGGATGGCGCTGCAGCGGTTGAAGGAGGCAGCTGAAAAGGCCAAGATGGAACTCTCCACAGTGCTTGAGACCGAAATCAACCTGCCCTTTATCACCGCCGACGCTTCGGGACCGAAGCACTTGAGTTTGAAACTGACCCGGGCGCGCTTCGAACAGATGTGCGAAGACATCTTCCAGCGCTCTGTGGGTCCGGTGAAACAGGCTCTCAAGGATGCGGGACTCGAGCCGCATCAGATCGATGAGGTCGTGCTGGTGGGCGGGTCAACGCGAATCCCGCGCGTTCAGCAGATCGTCAGGGACCTGTTCAATGGCAAGGAGCCGCACAAGGGTGTCAACCCGGATGAAGTGGTTGCGGTGGGCGCGGCGATTCAGGCCGGCGTGCTGGGCGGAGAAGTGAAGGACCTGCTGCTGCTCGACGTGACACCGCTCACGTTAGGGGTTGAAACGCTTGGCGGCGTGATGACCCCGCTGATCCAGCGCAACACGACCATCCCGACGCGGAAAACCGAGATATTCTCTACCGCTGCGGACAACCAGACTTCGGTTGAGATCCATGTTCTCCAGGGCGAACGTCCCATGGCAAAAGACAACCGGACGCTCGGCAAGTTTCATCTGGTTGGGATCCCACCGGCTCCACGAGGCGTTCCCCAGATCGAGGTGACCTTTGACATCGATGCCAACGGCATCCTTAACGTCTCTGCGAAAGACCTCGGGACCGGCAGGGAGCAGAAGATCACTATCACGTCTTCCAGCGGACTTTCCAAAGAAGACGTGGAGCGGATGAAGAAGGAAGCCGAGCTTCATGCAGAAGAGGACCGCCGGTACAAGGAAGAAGTAGAAGTGAAGAACCGGGCAGACTCGCTGGTTTACTCCGTCGAAAAGACCCTCAAGGAAAACCGTGAGAAGATTTCCGAAGCGGAGGCCAAGAATATCGAAGCAGCCATCGAGGACGCCAAGAAGGCAATCCAGGAAGGCAAGATCGAAACAATCAACGCCGCCGTGGAGCGCCTGACCACGGCCTCTCACAAGCTGGCCGAAGCCATGTACAAGCAGCAGGCGGGGTCCTCCACTGCGTCTCAAGCGGGTCCCGGTGCCGCAGGACAAGCCGGGCCTGCCGGCGGCGGACATGAAGAGAAAGCCAAAGGCGGAGGCGAAGTGATCGACGCTGAAGTTGTGGAGGGCGATGACAAAAACAAAAAGTAATTGATATGCCAAAAAGTGCATCCAAGATAATAGGGAGCGCTTGGCAGGCTGAAGGGAGACAATCCATTGGAACAGGAAATACGGCAGTCGCAAGAGCAACAATTGATTCACCGGGCGCAAGTGGGCGTGGAATGCCCAACTTGCCACGTCAGGCAGTTCATGGAGATACAGCTTGACAGTCCGGTAAACAACTATCCTGCGGTCGAAGAAATTCGGCGGCAGCTTGAAGCCTGGATTGCCTCTCGATGCCCTGATCACCTGGGACCTATCATCAAGTCGAGCATGAACTGAAGTTCCCAGGTCAAGAACCTGCTGCAACGGGGCTGGGACTTAAAGGTTCAGGTTCCGGCCCCGTTGGAGTTCGGCGTATCTAATTACTTTCTCGTTTCATTCAGCTTTTCCCCTCCACAAATGCAGCTGTAGCGGTAAGCTGTGTTTCTGCTCAGAACCGGCAGAACTAAAGGAAAATAAACATGCCCGCTGGGGTCAAACAGAAGGACTATTACGGCGCGCTCGGCGTGGACCGGAATGCGAAGCCTGAACAAATTCGGAAGGCCTACCGGAGGCTTGCGCGGAAGTATCATCCTGACCTCAACCCGGGTAACAAGCAGGCGGAAGAAAAATTCAAAGAGATCCAGGAAGCCTACGACGTCCTCAGCGACGAGAAGAAGCGCAAAATTTACGATCAGTACGGCTTCTACTCAGACACGATTCCGGCGGGCGCTTATGAGGCTTACGCTCGGGGCCCGGCGGAGCCCGCTGCGGGCGGTCCTACCGTCGATTTTTCCGGCTTTGATTTTTCTGACTTCATTCCTCAGGAAGACCGCGGCGCAGGATTCGGGTCGGCTTTCCGCGATATCTTCTCTCAGATATTCTCCCGTGGCGGAGAGGCACGCGAAGCAGCTGTCGGGCCGGCCCGTGGCAGCGACATCGAGTATCGAATGCACCTGGGCTTCTGGGACGCCATCCGCGGCACCCAAGTGCGGATAACGGTCGCGAGAGAAGAACTCTGCAATTCCTGCAAGGGCAAGGGCTTCGCCAGCGGGGCTGCAGTCCCATGCCACGCTTGCGGCGGCACGGGCAAGACAACGAGGACAGCCGGTGTTATGCGCTTCTCGATGACCTGCCCGCAGTGCGGCGGTACGGGCCGCGAACAGGCCCGCTGTCCGGCATGCAATGGGACAGGGCATATCCGCCGACCGGAAACATTTGATGTGAGGATACCTCCCGGTGTGGACACCGGATCCAGAGTGCGCGTTCCGGGAAAAGGTAATGCCGGCCTCAACGGCGGTCCCCCGGGGGATCTTTACATCCTCACGGACGTCGAGCAACATCCCTACTTTGAGCGCAAGGGGGACAACATTTATGTGAAGGTCCCGATTACCGTCGCCGAAGCGGCGCTCGGCGCCAAGGTGGAAGTGCCGACAATTGACGGACCAACAACCATCCGCATCCCTCCCGGCACACAGAGCGGACAGATGCTGCGCATACGCGGCAAAGGAGCACCTTCGCTGCGCACCAACCAGCGGGGCGACCAGTATGTCGAAGTTCAAATCGTGGTCCCGCGCGCGGCGGACGAGCGCAGCAAGGAAATCCTGCGGGAGCTCGACCGGCTGAATCCGGCGGACCCCAGAAGTGAACTGCGGAAGTATTTCAGCGTCCGTTCGTAAAGCCCTATTGCATTGTCCGCGGCAGGGGCGGGTAAAGAGTCTATGGCAAAACGAGGCCGAAAAACACGGGGCAAGGCCGGCTACATGATTAGCGCCGTAGCGGAGATGTACAACATCCATCCGCAGACACTGCGCCTCTACGAGCGCGAAGGATTGCTGGTCCCGTCACGGAGCGAGGGCAACACTCGCCTGTACACTCAGGAGGACCTCGAGGTGCTCGAAACCATCCTGAAACTGACCCGCGATCTGGGCGTAAACCTGGCCGGAGTGGAAATCATACTCAACATGCGGAAACGCATGGAGGAAATGCAGAAGGAAATGCAGGCGTTCGTCAAATACGTCGAGCGCGAGATGATGAAGCGCCCAAGTGCTTCCACTGAAGAAACACAGAATGCCATGGTTCGCGTCATCCCGCCTTATCTCATCCGCATGCTCCGCAACCGTGAGCAGCGGTGAATTCTTTGTTCATCGATTCTGGACGGGCCTCCGAACCGCAAATCCGTTCAAATCCAGAAGAGGCTACCCCTGCTAATCCCCTTCCGCTTTTCTTTCCGGGTGATTTAGAATCACTTTCAGGTTGCTCCATGGCCAAGAAGGATTGTCCTTTTTGTGAAGGAACGGGCTGGAAGCCCGTAGAATCGGACGGCGTGCGGCGCATGGCGCGGTGCGAGTGCGAGAAGTCTCTGCGTGCGGAAGCGCTGCTGAAGCAGGCGCAAATTCCGCGCCGTTACGAACATTGCGCCTTCGAGAACTTTGACATCCGCAAGGACCCGCGAACGGGCCAGCCCAACCGTAGCCTGGTGGCGGCCAAGTTGTATTCGCAGAAGCTCGTGGAAGAGTATCCTACGGATTTCGGCCTGTTATTCGCCGGGCCGACTGGGGTAGGCAAGACCCACCTGGGCGTGGCCGTGCTGCGGGAGTTGATGCTGCGGAAAGGCGTGCCATGCCTGTATTATGACTTCCTGAAGCTGCTCAAGGACATCCGCGACAGTTATAACCCGATTTCGCACACCTCGGAGCTCCGCGTTCTGGGGCCAGTGCTGGAGGTGGAAGTGCTGCTGCTTGACGATCTGACGGCTTCCGATCCCACGGACTGGGTCCGGGAAACGCTTGCTCATATCATCAGTTCGCGTTACAACGACAAGAAGGTCACGTTGATCACCACCACTCTTGCGTCTGAGAATTCCAAACGGCCTGAGGTGCGTGCTCCCTCGGGCGAACTGGTGCCGGAAATCGACCGTTCCCTTGCGCAACTCGGTCCGACGCTCTCATCGCGACTCTACGAGATGTGCAAGCTGGTGGAAATGAAATCCGATGACTACCGCAAGGCCATCAAACAGGCAGGTTTCAGGTTCCATATCGAATAGAAAACAGTCAACATCAGCGTGGAATGATCAGTTTGACTTGGCTTTTCAGAGAACGGTAAAATACAATCTCAGTCTGAAGATGCGTTGGGTATGGGCAGGGAGGTAAGTTAATGTCTTCGCAAGAGAACCACCTGAACTCAGGTGAGGTTGTTATCTCGCCCGAGGCGCAGAGTGGTGTGGACACTGCGCCGCAGCAGGATGCGGCCGATCCGGTCGATCCCCCGCTTCACACCCAACCGGAAGTAGAGTCTCCGGGAGTTTCCTTCCAGAGAGATGTGGATCCTCAAGTCCCCGTTTTCTCTGAATTGTCTGCCGAAAACCCGCCCGATCCGGCTGAAGCCCCATCTGCGGCAGCCTTGGGAGAAACAACGGAAGCCGAAGGCCCCTCAGAGCCCGCCGAGGTGATTGAAGACGAAAACCTCGGAATGGCTGAAGTCGAGAGCCTGATGGAAAGCATGGAGTCGGCCCCTGCCCTGACTCCTGGAGAAATCGTCCAGGGCTACGTCGTCAAAGTAACGGACGAAGATGTGATGGTCGATCTCGGCCTTAAGTCCGAAGCGGTTCTCCCGCGCATTGAGTTCCTTTCCGAAGATGGCGAGTTGACTGTCAAGACCGGCGACACGGTGGGCGTCTTCGTTGAGAAGTTTGATGAACTGACGGGAACTGCCGTCGTATCGCGCCGGAAGGCCCGGCACGAAGAATTGTGGGAAGGCATCGAGCGGGCCTTCTACGAGGAGAAGCCTCTCCGCGGACGCGTGGTGCAGCGTGTGAAAGGCGGTTTGGAAGTCAACATCGGCGTTCATGCCTTTATGCCAGCCTCGCAGGCTGACCTGAAACCTCATCCGAATCTTGACGAATGGATCGGCCAGGAAATCGAGTGCAAGGTTATCAAGCTCAACCGCAAACGCGACAACGTTGTTGTCAGCCGGCGGAAAATTCTGGAAGAAGAGGCCGCACAGAAAAAGGCCGCACTGCTGGAGAAGCTTGTTGAAGGCGCTGTTCTGACGGGCCGCGTGAAAAACCTGACCGATTACGGCGCATTCGTTGATCTCGGCGGAATGGATGGTCTGCTGCATCTGACGGACCTTTCCTGGACCCGCGTCACACATCCCTCTGAAGTTGTGCAGGCCGGTCAGGAAGTCCAGGTCAAAGTCCTGAAGTTCGACAGGGAAAAAGAACGCATTTCCCTTGGGCTGAAGCAACTGGCCCCGGACCCGTGGGAACACGTTGCTTCCCAGTATCATGCCGGCGATCGCGTTAAAGGAAAAGTGGTCAGCGTGACTGATTACGGCGCATTTGTCGAGCTGCAGCCGGGCATCGAAGGGTTGATCCACATATCCGAGATGAGCTGGACAAGACGGCTGAAGCACCCGTCGAAAATCCTGAAGCCCGGCGAACTGGTGGAAGTTGCCATTCTCGGCGTCGATTCCGATCAGCGGCGAATTTCCCTCAGCCTGCGTCAGGCGCTGCCTGACCCATGGGAAGGCCTGAGCGAGCGGATGGGGCCTGGCACGGTTGTCAAAGGGCGCGTCCGGCACTTCACCGATTTCGGAGCATTTGTTGAAGTCGAAGAAGGCGTGGATGGATTGATCCACGTTTCAAATTTGTCCTGGACCCGAAACGTCAAACATCCTTCAGAGATGCTTCGCAAGGGTCAGGAGGTTGAAGCCGTTGTCCTCAACGTGGATACGGAAAACCGCCGCCTTTCGCTGGGGCTGAAGCAATTGCAACCCGACGCTTGGGAGAGTTTCTTTGCCAAGACGCACGTTGGCGACATCGTACACGCCAAAGTCACCCGGCGAACGTCTTTTGGCGTGTTTGCAGAAATCGAAGAGGGCATCGAAGGGCTGTGCCACATTTCCGAGGTCGAACACAGCCGCCCCGGCAGCGATGAGGGCCTTCCGAAAGTTGGGGAGGAACGCGATTTTCGCGTCATACGGGTGAATCCCGAAGAAAAGAAGATCAGCCTGAGCATGCGGATCGAAAACTGGAAGGCGCCGCAGGAAAAGGAGAAGGCCCCGGAACCAACCGGCCTTTCCAGGATGGCCGAAGCTTTCTCTTCAGCGGGGATTACGACTCCTGCCATGGCGCGGGCCAGCGCTTCGGCTGAGCGTAACCATTCACGCTGAATCGAGGGGCAGAATCCGCATCCTCCTGGATGCGTCGATTACTTGCCGGTCAGGGAAAACCCGGGTTCAAATCTCAGCCTGAGGAGTCGAGCATGACCAAAGCGGACTTAATTGAAGACGTTGCTCGAAAAACCGAATTGAGTCGGAAAGACTCTGAGGTGATCGTCGATACGATTTTTGAAGGCATCGTCAAATCCCTCCGTAGCGGAGACAAGATCGAAATCCGCGGGTTCGGAAGCTTCAGGACCCGCCATCGGAATTCCCGCGTGGGAAGAAATCCGAAAACCGGGGAACGGGTTGAAGTCCCCGCCAAGGAGATCCCTTACTTCAAACCCAGTAAAGAATTAAAGGACCTTGTAAACAGCATTCAAGAGGCTGCCCAGTCGGTCCCTGCAACCTCTTCCGCACAGGCCACGGCGACAGAGCCCGTGGACGCGCCTCCTAAACCATCCGCCTCCGAACAGTGAGGGCTTCGCCGGCAGGTCAACCATCATGGATTATCTGTGGACCCCGTGGCGCTTTCATTACGTCAGCAAGGGGGCCCAGCCAGACGGGTGCATTTTCTGCGAAAAAGCGGCCGCAGACCCTGCAAAGGACCGCGAGTATCTGGTCCTTTATCGTGGCCGGAACAATTATGTCATCCTGAATCTTTTTCCTTACACGGTGGGCCATGCGATGATTGTTCCCTATGCACACGTCGCGGACCTGATCGAAACTCCTGCGGATACGCTCGCGGAGATGATGACGATCGCCCAGCGGTTCCAGCGCGCACTCAAAGAGGTTTATCATCCGGAAGGATATAACCTCGGCATGAACATCGGACGCTGCGCGGGGGCCGGCGTCGAATTCCACGTCCACATGCACATCCTGCCGCGCTGGATCGGCGATTCGAATTTCATGACCGTCGTGGGAGAAACGCGCGTCGAACCGGAGAACCTTACCGCAACCTACGACAAGCTGGCCGGTTATTTTCGCAAGTGAAGTTGCACAGCACCAGTGCTGAGTCGAATTCTCTCTCCTGAATAAAATGCCGCTGAGATCAGCGTAGCTTGACCGCTATTTCCAACGGAAACTACAATCGGCTCAGGCAGCACGCACGGGCATGAAGCTTGTAAACACGCAGGAATTCGATCCGAGGGCAGAGGATGAAGTCTTCTTCGAGCGGTTTGAACATCGTCCCGCCGTATTCCTCCTTTTTTCAGACTCGAACGCGGCTCCTTACATCGGGCGCACGCGGAACCTCCAGCGGAGGCTCAGGCGGATACTGCGGAGACCGGAAGGGAATTCGAAGCTCCTGAACCTTCGCGAAATTACGCGTCGCATCGATTACCAGTACGCCGGGTCGAGCTTCGAAATGCAGTGGATGGTTTATCACCTCAACCGGCAGTACTATCCCCGGCAGTACCGTGCGCGCATGCGTCTGCGGCCCCCGGCGTTGCTCAAGCTGAATCTCCGGAATCGCTTTCCGCGGCTTTATCCCACGCGGCGCATCTCAAGGGACGGTTCGATTTATTACGGACCGTTTCCTTCCCGCGCGGCGACCGAACGCTTTGCCGGAGAATTTCTCGATCTGTTCAAGATCCGGCGCTGCGTTGAGGACCTCGATCCCAATCCCGCCCATCCGGGCTGCATCTATTCACAGATGCGCATGTGTCTGGCCCCTTGTTTCAAAGGCTGCACGGACGAGGAATACCGCAAAGAAGTCGCGCGCGTCATTGAATTTCTGGCCAGTGACGGCGAATCGCTTGTAAAGGGCCTGAAGAGCGAACGCGACCGTGCTTCTGCAGACCTTGACTTTGAGCGAGCGGCGCAACTGCACCGCAAGGTCGAAAAAGTACACGAAGCTCTGGCGCTGAAGCCGGAGCCTGTACAAAAGCTTGACGAACTCCACGCGGTCCTTGTCCTGCCCGGCGCACAGCCGAAAACCGCTGCTTTCTTCCTGATGTGCTCCGGCAAGCTGCGGGGTCCCGTATCTCTCGACCTCGACGAAAATGTCCCTTCTCCACTTTCTCTCGACGAGCGCTTCCGACGGCTGTTCGAAAACTTGCTGAATCAGTCGGAAAACGCTCGCGCCGCAAACCCGTGGGAGCATTTAAGCCTGTTTACAAAATGGTATTACAGCAGTTTTCGGCAGGGAGAGATCGTCATGCTTGCTTCTCCGACTCAAATTCCTTATGCCAAACTGATTCGAATCTGCCGCAAAATCATTGCAAGCTCAGGCTGACGGCAGTCCGGACTCAATGTTTGACTCGCTCTAAACGGTAGCCCTAGAATTGTTGGTGAGGCAGGTTCCTCTATGGGCAGTCCCCAACAGCGGACTCCAAAGCGTGCTATTGGCCGCGCTGGTTCTCCGCTTCTGCTGAGCAGCCGCAAGTTTTTTGGCCAACTGGTCTTTGTGATTCTGCTTGTGCTTTCCGCAGGGTTAGGCGTCGCCGGCGGATTGGTCTTTGTCTATTCGTCAGACCTCCCCCAAGTCCGGCAATTGGAAGATTATCGGCCGGATGTAATGACGGAAGTCTTCGCCGATGACGGCACTCCAATCGCGCGGTTTGCCATGGAGCACCGCGTGATAGTGACGTACAACCAGATCCCACCTGTCCTGCGCAATGCCGTCATTTCAATAGAAGACCGCAATTTCGAGAGCCACTGGGGAATTGACGTCCTCCGAATCGTGCGCGCTGCAATCACCGACATTCTTGAGTGGCGCAAAGCTCAAGGCGCCAGCACCCTGACGCAGCAACTGGCCCGCATGCTCTTCCTGACCCCGGAAAAGAGCTTCCGCCGGAAAATCCAGGAAGCCTTGCTGGCCATCCAGATCGAGCGCCGATTCACCAAGCCCCAGATTTTCGCCCTGTACGCCAATCAAGTCCCGATGGGTTACGGAAACTATGGCTTTGCGGCGGCAGCAGAGTTTTATTTTGGGAAACACCTGGATCAATTGACGCTTCCGGAGGCTGCCCTGCTTGCCGGAATGGCCCGCGGCCCGCTCTACTGGCCGATCCTTCATCCGCACTACGCCATCAACCGCCGCAATGAAGTCCTGCGCGCCATGCTGGAGAATGACAAGATCAGCAAGGCCCAGTACGAAGCCGCCATCAAGACGCCATTGGAACTGCATGTTCGCAGTTGGAACGAAAGCGTTGCACCGTACTTTGTCGAGGATGTCCGGCAGTTCCTTCAAAGGAAGTATGGCCTGAAGGCCGTCCAGCAGAAAGGGCTTCGTGTCTATACAACGCTGAACATTGAAATGCAGCGCGAAGCGGAGGAGGCGTTGCGCAGGGGCCTGCGCGTGGATGACAAGCGCCGCGGCTGGAGAGGGCCGGAAAGAAACATCCTGAAAGACCCCGTAAAACTTCCAGACGGCCGGCAGGCGACCCTGCAAACCTACGAAAACCCGGACTGGAGAGACCCGCTGGAACCAGGCAAGCTGGTTCACGGGATCGTGATGGATGTGAATCCACTCTACGCTGTAGTGCGATTCGGCGACGCCACGGGGCAAGTGCGGCCAGCCGACTTTCTTTGGACGCAGAAGAAAGACCCTCGCGCCGTCTTCAGCCCTGGGGACGTGGACCTGTTCAAAATTGAAGACGTGAAGGGCAATACCGTCCACGCAGCCTTGGACCAGACGCCACTGGTTCAGGGAGCGATGGTCGTTATTGACAATGCGACAGGCGAAATCAAGGCCATGGTGGGCGGATACGATTACGATGCCAGTCAATTCAACCGGGCGGTGCAGGCATACCGTCAGGTCGGGTCGTCCTTCAAAGTCTATGTGTATGCCCAGGCCCTGCTGGACGGCATCGGCCCGTTTGATACCATCATGGACACGCCGGTAAGCTTCCCCAGCCCCACGGGTCTTTGGGCGCCTCACAATTACGACGACAAGTTCGAAGGAAACATCACTCTGCTGCACGCTCTTGCTGAATCCCGAAATGTTCCCGCCGTCAAGCTTCTCGCCAAAGTCGGCATCGATAACGTCATCAAACTCTGCCGTCGTTTCGGAATTGAGTCGCGGCTGGTTCCCAACCTCCCTCTGGCGCTCGGCGCGTCAGACCTCACGCTGCTCGAGCATACGTCCGCCTTTTCGACGTTTCCGGACGACGGCGTCCACATCGAGCCGCGTGAAATTCTGCGTGTGACCGACTACAACGGTCGTGTGATCGACGAGTTCGCTCCGCATGTGACCGACGTGCTGCCGGCCGGCATCGCGCGCATTGAGACGTCGATGCTGCGCGAGGTCTTCAATTCCGGAACGGCTGTAAGCCAGCGCGCACTCGCCATGAAATACGACCTCGCCGGCAAGACAGGGACTACTAACGAATTTACAGATGCCTGGTTCATCGGCTTTTCGCCTGCGATTACAGCCGGGGTCTGGGTCGGGTTCGATGACCACCGCCCGCTGGGAAAGGGCGAGGAAGGTTCGCATGTCGCCTTGCCGATTTGGGCGGACTTCATGACGCAGGTCCTTAAGGACAAGCCCATCCGGCGGTTTCCCGATTCACCGCTGCTCACAAGCCCGACACAGGTCCAGCAGATCATCGCGAGTGCGGGACCGGTCAACGTGCTGGCCGGCAACTCCCTTGACAGTTCGCTGGCTGCGAGCCTTGCCGAGTCTAAGCCTGTGTCCAGCATCCAGATTGGAGTGCCAAAGCCGCAGCCGGCTTTCATCGCGCCCGCCAAGACATCGACAGACCCGCAGGCAAATTAACATCAGGGACCAGACACACGTCGGGCCATTCTTCAAGGGAACGCATGCCGGGTTACGGCGCGGTGCTGCCTCGCGAGCGTGTGCCGAACTGAGGCTCGGCGCTACATGTGAAGGGCCTTCGAAAAGTGGTCATACCCTGCAGGCGCGAGCGTTGATTGGCTCCCATCCTCCTCGACCAGCAGAACGTCGCGCGAGGGGCAGACTTCGCCAATGCAGCGGAGTGGAATGCCACGATGGCTGTGTGGCAGTCTGGCGATCCTTCGCTTCGGAACGGTGAACAGTAGTTCATAGTCTTCGCCGCCATGGAGCGCAAGCTTGAGTGAGTGTTTTGGCGGCACTCCGGAGGGCCCGGGGATTCTCTCGGCATAGATCTTCGCGCCGACACCACTTGCCTCGCAAAGTCGTGTCAGGTCCGTCGAAAGCCCGTCGCTGATGTCCATCATCGCTGTCGGAATTCCCTGGCGTTCGAGCCACTTCCCAAGTTCGCACCGCGGAGAAGGAAACAGATGCGCTTTGATGGCCGCTGAGGCCTCCGACGTGTCGTTCCCGCTCTTGCGACCACGTATGCGCCCCTTAAGGATTTCCAGACCACGCGCCGATTGGCCAAGCCAGCCGCTTACAAAAATCTGGTCGCCCGGCCGCGCACCGGAACGCAACAACCCTCTGCCCCGCACGACTTCGCCGGCCAGCGTTACGTCAATCATGATCGAGCGCCGCACAATTGAAGTGTCGCCTCCCACCACTTCGACGCCGTACTGCTTAGCAAGATCAAACACTCCTCGATAGAACTTCTCGATCCAGGCGCGAGAAGTGGTACGCGGAAAAGCCACAGAAACCAGGGCAAAGCGCGGAACGCCACCCATGGCTGCAATATCGCTGAGAGATCGCGCAAGCGCGCGATGCCCAATCGATCCTGGCGGGTGCAGGCGGGTAGTGAAATGAACGCCCTCGATGGAGAGATCGGACGTCAGGATCAAATCGCGACCCGGTGTAACGCGCACAAGCGCCGCATCGTCGCCGATCCCCATCCTTACTTGTGACGGTCTGGGCGGAGCCAGCGTTCGGAGCCAACGTACGAATTCAGCCTCGGTTTGAAATTGCATCTCCGCTGTAGTATACATTCAGCTTTGTTTCCCAAGGCTTGGGTTTGAACAAGTGCGGTCCAGTCGTGCGGACTTGCGCACTCAACGCCCATTCTGCTGCACCGCATCCACCGATAACCGCCTGACGATCTCTGGAGGGCCGTTATGCTCACTCGTCGAAAGTTCATTCAGTCCAACATGCTGGGCATGGCAGCGCCGCTTGCCAGGGGGAAGGAGGTCGCAGCCATCCCGCAATCCCAGAGCGCCGGCATGGTATCTCCGGCTAGAGCCCGGGAAGAACGAGACTACTGGAATGACTGGCCGGATTACATTACCGCGCAGATGAACGAAGCGCGTGCCCGGCGACTTACCCAACTCCAGTCAATGCGTAACGAAGGTGACGTCCGCGAGCGCATTGAAAAGATCCGATCCACAGTCTGGAGACTCATTGGAGGACCGCTTGAAAAGACACCTTTGAATCCGCGAAACACCGGAACCATCGACCGCGGCTCTTATCGGATTGAAAAGGTCATCTTTGAAAGCCAACCTGGGATCTTTGTCACCGGCAACCTGTATGTTCCCCAAGGCCAACAGGGCCCGTTTCCGGGAATTCTGGCGCCGCTGGGGCATACCCCGGACGGAAAGGCTTACCGGAATTACGCCTACGTCTTTCAAACGTTGGCCCGCAAGGGGTACATGGTTCTGGCGTTCGATCCGTTTGGCCAGGGAGAAAGGTACCAGTATCTTGACCCTCGAACGGGAAGACCCTTGTACGGCCCGACGGGTGAGCACTCCCAGGCAGGAAGGCCGATGCTGCTGTTTGGTTCGACGTTTGCCCAATATCGCGTGTGGGATGGAATACGGGCTCTCGACTATTTGCTTTCACGGCCAGAGGTCAATCCACAAAAAGTCGGCTGCACCGGCCAGTCAGGCGGGGGGACAATGACGATGTACCTCTGCGCCCTCGAGCCGCGGATCCAGGCGGCCGTCGAGGTTGACGGAAACTCCGAAAACCTCGCAGGCCCCTCTTATTCCCCACCGGGGGCAATTGCCGATGCAGAACAGAATTTGATTTTCAGCCTGCCCGAGGGAATTGACCGCGGTGACTTGCTCCTGGCCTTTGCTCCAAGACCTCTGCTCATGATTTACACTCCGACGGACCGAGGCGGTACTTACTCGCCGACGTATATCCAAGGGACCAAAGAAGTTTTCAAAGAAGTCCAGTCAGCCTATAAACTGATGGGGGCCACAGAGAAAGCCGGACTCTTTGCCACCTCGCTTCCCCATGACTATGACTTCTTCAGTCGTCGAGCTGCTTGTCAGTGGTTCAACAGATGGTTGGGACGGGAGGGCCAGGGAGACGATGAGGCTGAGTTTGATGAGTCAGCACCCGGTGCTTTGAACTGCACTTCGACAGGGCAGGTCCTCACCTCCCTGGGCGGACGAACGGTAGTGCAGCTGAACGCGGATCGGCTTGCAAGACTCACCCCTTCGAGTCCGCTCAGGAAATCTACCGACGATCTCCGCGTATTCCGTGAGCAGGCGCGAAGCAAGCTGGCGCAACTGCTCGCCTTGCCCGCCCTCAAGACCGCGCTGGACACAAAAACTCTTTCCTCACATGTGCGCAAAGATACACGCATTGAAGAAATCGTTCTCCGGTCTGAGCCTGCCATTCGAATAACCGGTTGGTTTCTGAAGCCGTCCCGGGCCTCCGGACCCTGCCCAACGGTCCTTCACATATCAGAAGGAAGTAAGGACTACACAATCGGAGAGGAAGGCCAAACGGAGTATCTGATCGGCAAAGGATTTGCCGTCTTGACAGTCGATTTACGCGGACTCGGCGATTCCGTTCCCCACCTGCCCCCTGCCGGGCCGATCTTTTATCATGGCCAAAATCTTCAGGAATCCTATGCCTGGGCCTGCTTCACGCTGGGCAAGCCTGTTCTTGGCCAGAGGGTTTGGGACTGCCTGCGGTGCCTTGATTACCTGGAATCGAGACCGGATGTTGACCGAAACCGAATCCTCGGCATCGGGGAACGTGGGGCAGCAGTTGCAATGCTGATGGCCGGAGCACTGGATGACCGCTTGCGATCCCTGATGCTCGATTCGATGGTGGCAAGCTACCGTTCGATTGTGGAATCGAGCAACTACTCGCTCGCTCTTACGTGGTTCCTCTATGGTGTCCTGAAGCACTTTGATCTGCCGGACCTTGTGGGTGCTCTCGCTCCCAGGCGTTGCTGGCTGTTGAACACGACGAACGAGCAAGCTGAACGCCTGGCGGAGTCGGAAGTATCAAAGATTTACCAGGATGCGCTTGATGCGTTCGAGCGCAATACAGCCGATGGAGAATTGAGAATATTAGTCCAGTCAGACTCTAATAAACAAAATTTGCTTGACAAGTGGATTATAACCCCTTAATTTGGCGGTCTTGCGAGCTTGACTTCCTCTGGCCGCTTGAATAGCATTGAAGTTTCGTTTTTCTTCAGGGACGAGAGTCGCGGGAGTTTCTTCTCCCTGGGTGCTGGGGGCGTCCCAAATTCTACGAAAGGCATAAGGTGATTGAAGCGCATGAACAACAAGTTCTACACCCTTCTCATAACACCTGGCGCCCACGGTAGAGTCCGCAAGATCCAACTCCCCTTCTACGTTGTCCCGGTTGTTTTGGCCCTGAGCATCATTGGCATCGTAATGCTGGCAGGTCTCGCGACGAGCTACGCAAGAATGCTCGTTAAGGTCTCGAACTACAATACAGTTCGAAGCGAGCGTGAGGCTCTGAAGCAGCAATTTCAGACGCTCGAAAACAAAGTCAGCCGCGCCAACGCCAAGCTAAGCTCCCTTCAAACACTTGCCGCTGAGGTTGCGGTCAGCTACGGCTTTGGAAACGGACATCGCCAGCAGATCGCGCCAGACCTTCTGAGTCTGGCCAGGCAATCCGCCGCTATCGACGGGACAGACTACGATGGGTCACTCTACGCCTTGAATGTGCTGAGGACCGTGAGCCTGACGGGCGTCAACGGGCGGCTCGGCCCGGGCATGTTGGACGATCCTGACGCAATCCCGTCCATCTGGCCTGTACGCGGACGAATAACCGCAGGATTCGGGCAGCGGATGGACCCTTTCAGCGGCGAGGACGCCTTCCACCCTGGAATTGACATTGCCGATGCGTATGGCACAGATGTAGTGGCTACCGGCGACGGGCTCGTGATCGAAGCGGAACCCGACGCAGGGTATGGGCGAAGTATTTTGATCGACCACGGCGATGGCATTACAACCCGCTATGCCCACCTCAGCAGGATCTTCGTGGTGGTGGGAGAGCAGGTTAAACAGGGTGAAATTATCGGCGCCATCGGCATGAGCGGACGCACAACAGGGCCGCATCTTCATTATGAGGTCAGGGTCCACGGCACTCCGGTAAATCCCGGTAAGTTTCTGCATGGATAGCAGGGTGCGCGGGCAGTAACCTGACCTTCCAACCGTCGGCATAAAGGCTGCTGAACATCGGTAGCAGCCATCTTCGTCTCTTCAAACAATCTGATTGTGTCTTCGCACGGATGCGTTCCTCGCTGCAAGCCGCTTATTATGAGGCGCAAAGATCGTGTGAGGGCGCTGAAATGGTGCGGATGCTCATGAAAACCGGATTGACAGAAGCGCCGAAACTCGCGCATGATAACATAAAAGGGATTGTTCGAATGGGCGCCGATTTACGACCTGAACCCGCAGCCAGTTCGTGCCGCCTTTTAGTCAGAAAGAAACCTGGTCCACGAGAGATCATCCAGTTTGTCCAGGGCGGCATTGAAATTGGCCAGCAAATCGTAGTGCTCGCCGGACCCGCGTGGCTCAAAGAACTCGCCCGGATCCTCGGTGAACAAGGGTTGCGCCCTGAAACTCTCATCCGAAACAGCCGTCTGGTTTTCCTGACTGCTCCGGACTGCCTCTCCCGCTTTTCCAAAAAAGACGACCTATGCAAACACCCTCTCGTCCGTCGCAATGGGTCGATTGTGCGCTGGATTTCCGACTGGTCGTGGGCTTACAAGACGCAGGCCGATCCCGCGACAATCCTCTACTACCAGCGCCGAATTCACAATTGCGTCCACGCGCTTGCCGACATGTCAATCTGCACAGTCCATTGCGAGAAGATGGAGCGCGGAGCCATCCTGGCAGTCCTGGCACAGCACCGCAGGGCAACCAGAGCAGTCGAACGCCCTGTCTAGTCCTCTTTGCGTTTGACGTTTACGCGGAGCAAGTCGCAGTTCGAGGGAAGGCCCATCGTGCGTGATGGGAAAGTCTTCGCGTGGGACAAGGCGCGATCGCAGTCACAAACGGTTACACGTGTACTTTGGGTCCGGTTCCGCGGGTCAGTAATAGCGGCCTGTGAAGTTAGTGGGATTCAGAGGCACGTTTTTGCATCCGGCATCGGCGTATCCGCACTCCCAACCCGAGAAATTATCCAGGACTAGAATTCCTGCATCTGAACTGGGTGCCATCGGCAAAACCAGAATATTGTAATTGCCCGGTGGGACTCCGATAAGCTCATAACTGCCATCCGGGGCTGTGATTCCGTCAATCACCGCGTTGCCTGTGTCTGAATTCACAGCAATGACGTGAGCGCCAAAGACCGCAGAAGTGCTCCCTGAACTGCTCAAACTGACAAACCCGGAAATGACCCCTGTGGCGGAAGCGAAACTCGTCGTTGGGTACAGGAAGGATATCCCGACGGCGTCGTCTGTCTGAAGCTGTGTCTGTACGCCGGCAAGGGCTGTGTCGCCGAACGGAAACATGACTGTATGGCCGATGCCGCTGTGGTCAAGCCCAAGCAAATGCCCTTCTTCGTGAGTGGCGACAGATTGCAGGTTGAAAGTGTTTGACGGCGGTGTAACAGAGGTGGTGAAGTTAACCTTGGGATTGAATTCAATATCAGCGTCCGCGATGCAATCATCCAGGTTACAAGTCTTGCTGACGCTGCCACTGCATGTGTACTGAAAGGGAGTGCCGGATGGCACGTTGGCAGGTCGCGTGACGGTGGAGATCTGCGTAAAGGCGATCGTACCCGTGGAAAAATCGCTTGTGTTGGTATCGGAGAACCCGATCACATTCTGGCAATCCTGATAGTCAGGGTTGGTCAGTGGCGAAGTCCCGGCAAATGTTACGGCAATGTCCGTCAACTGTTGCTGGGTGTTGCCGATTGGGACCTGGGCACCCGTCCAGGCAGAAAATCCCGATTCAAGCGCCTGCTGGATGCAGTTGGCCAGAGTGTCGCTGCAACCAGAGTTGCTCACATTGTTGCTTGGCGTTGATGGATTGAGGAACCATGAAACAGGCGTAGCCGGTATATTGTCCCAATGGGCAACGACGGGCTGCGGGGAGGTTATTGTTCCCAGGTTGTCCTGAAACGGATTATAGCCAAACATCAAAGCGGCGGAGAACGTCACGGCCAGCGCCGCGCAATTCATCACAATCCGCCCTTTCTGACCCGCTTTTTGCTTCCGAACCATGATGGTCACCTCGCCTGCACGATCATGGCCTGCCCCTTGAGGTCCTGGCCGGCTGCTATTTCGCTGGCCGCAGAAATATGTGCCTGACGGCCGCGAATTGAAATGGAACTCCAATAGATTTTCCACTTCTCACCGCTCCGCTGCGCGGTCCCGACAACCTTGCTGCCCGCAGGAATCACAACGGCCTTGTTTGGAAACAGGTCCGACGTAGTCCGCCCCACAATCACGGCCTGCCCAGCACCCTGAAACTGTGTCGAGACAATGACGACCGGGATCGATGTGCCCGCCGGAATGACAATGGGAGCGGAAAGTACGCCCGAGACTGTCATCTCGAATTCTCCAAGCGATGGCGACGGGCTGAGCGTCTTTGTTCCGCTGCCAGTCGTGAGGGCGCCCAAGGGAAGAATGATCCGGCGCTCGGAACTGTTCTTCGCGCGGTAAACGCGGAAGGCGCCCTGCATCATGCCCACCATGTGGTAAGTTTCCGCCTGCCCCGCTACCGGCTCGAGGAAGAGGACGTATTCCGTGCCGGGCCGCAGAAACGCCGTTCCCGGCACATGCACATGGACGTTTCCGATGGTGCCTCCTGGTTGCTCGATGGTCAGGCTCGAGCCCGGCTGGCCTTTCAGCGCCTTATTAATCTGTACGGTGGTGTATGTGAAAATGCGAGTGTGGCTTGCATTCGTGCGCGTCGTCTGCGTAACGACGCGGCCTTGAACGATCGTACTGGATGCTTGTACAAGCTGGCTGAGCGTCATCCGCACAAGCGTTGTCGCACCCGCAGGGAGCCCCAGGGCCAAAGCCATCGCGCCAGCAAGGATAATTATTCGACCCTTCATTCGATTCGCTCTCTATTGAATCTGTACGGCTCCCGCAAAGGATGCGAGTTCATTTCCCTGGTTCCGCACGACCAGGTTTCGCGGCCCGGGAACAGCACCGGGGCTGACGACTATCGTGAAATAAACCGCCGGGGTGCCGTCACTCGCAGGCTGGAACTGCTGGGGCGCGGGCTGCGTCACCACGACATCGGAACCGCTGATCGTATAACTCGTACCCGGCAGAATACCAAACCCGGCCACAAACAGGGTGGCGGTCTGACCTGCCTGAACCTCAGTACCCGTACTGCCGCCCGTGCAATTGAGCGTGCCTGGCTTGGTTGGATCCGGCACGCACTGCCCAACGGCGAGAATTGATACGCCGGAAAGGGTTACAGTTGCAGAAGCCGACTTGGAAGGGTCCGCCTGGCTGGTTGCCGTCACCGTTACAGAATCGACAGCGCTTATGGCGGGGACAGTAACATTTATGTTTGAGGTGGGCTGCCCGGCGATCACTGAAAAGGTTTGAGGCGGGCTGGAAGCCGCGGGGATGGGAGTCTCCGACGGCGCGGTATAAAGCCCAGAAGTGCTGATGCTGCCGATCTGACTGCTGTCCGAACTGCTCGTACTCGTTACCTTCCAGGTGACAGAGGTATTCGTGGCGCCGGTAACCGTGGCCGAGAACTGTTTCGTCCCACCGTAGCCCACAGTAGCGCTGGTAGGCGAGATGGTCACGCTCACATTTGAGGGTGCTGGTGTAACTCCCCCGCCGCCGCCGCCGCATCCTGACGCGGCCAGTACAAAAAGCACCGCGACTCCACATCTCATCAGACCGGCGTTTCTCATCGCTTCTCCGTGCTATTCGTCTAACAGGTTGCTGATAAAAACGAATTTATCATCCTGAGCAAAGCGAAGCACCTCTCTGTTTCTCTGAAAATAAATACTGGGATTGTTCGCTGCGCTCACGATGACAAGTGTGAAATTTGTTTTTCAGCAACCTCCAAGGCCCAAGACTTATAAATTCGAGCCTGCTTGAGTCTGAAAGGTTACGCCTTCATTCGACAGGTGAATCAGCATGGCATACTCGAGCCGGAGCCGAGGATTTTTGCCACTTGGATATATTCGCCCGATGCGACGATGCCGCGAGTGCCGGCCATCGCTGTGCGAAGCTCGTTCAACGCTGTCAGCGGTTGGGACCTGGCGCACCCGGCACAAGGGGACCTAAATGAAATCCTCCCCCTGCGCCTGGTTGAGGCGCTGCGCCACCTGGCGTTTGGCCTGGCTGCGCGGCCCCGCCGGGTACAGCAACGGGGCCGCCCAGATTTGGTGCTCCCGGAGCACCCGGAACTCCCAGGAACTCCCATTCGTCGTACTCGGTCCGATTGTCAAAAACGCCGATGGATTGTTGATGGCTCGTGCTGGCAACGCCCACGATAAAGGCGCCGATCATCTTGTTGTCGCCAAAGAAAGATGATTTGCCTTCCTGCTGGGATTGAGATGAACTTTGCCCCATTCCCGGCAGAGAAAAACCTCCCAATTGAAATCCGCCTCCTTGCTGGCCATTCATGGCCGCCTGCGGGTTTGGCTGTGGTGCAGGCGACTGCAAAGATGGTCCTCCGGTCGCACTTGGAGGCGAGTTTTTCTGCTGGCCGGGCGGACCAAGAATCTTGGAATCGATGATGACTCCTGCGGCCGTGGCGTGAATGAACCTCCACTTTCCGCTCCTGGTCATCGGGTCGGGATAAGCCCGGCGAAGAAAGCTCATGTTGTTCGTGTGAAGGAGTTCCTTGACGGAAGTGGGATAGCGATTGAACTGGTTGTGGAAAAGCATGATGGCTCGCGCGTACTGCTCGCCGCGAAAGATCAGTTCTTTTTCCTTTTCCCGCTGCCCTTCCACGTAAATGCTGGGTGCCGCTGCCGCAAGGGATATCAGCAGGATGGTCGCCATCATCATGACAATGAGCAATATGTAGCCTTTTTCCGCGGGCACCGAAGTCGTGCGGCTGCACCGGATGCTACTGCGTTTCCGGGATGGGTAATTGGACTTTTTCATGTGTTGCTGTGTCTTGCACTTCGACCGTCGTAGATGTGATGCCGGTTATTTTGTATCGCTGCAATACGACATCGCCGATATGGACGACGTAAATCTGGTCTGAATCGGTCAGATACGCTTCCGGCCCCACGATGAATTTTTCCGCGAACCCGATCGCGCGCAGTGGAACTTGAGGGGCAGCAGCCGCCGTGGTCGCGGTGAAACCGCCGCTGGCTGCTCTTGCCGCCTGCGCTGCCTGCTGCGCCGGAGTGAGGGGCGGCGGGCCGTAGTTAAAAGGGTCACGGTCAATATCCGGCAGCGGTTTCGCTGCGTACTCTTCAAGGCCCTGGATTTCAAAACCCAGATTGCCGCCTGGCGGACCGTTTTCACTCTTCAACGGGCTTTTGACCGGGGGCACGCCTTGCTGCTGAGTTCTTGACACGGTAGCACCCGGGTCTCCCCCTTTGACAGGACTGCCCATGATCTCCGCAACGAGCTTGAAGACCAGGAACACGCAAAGTCCGCCGAGCGCAACTGCCCCCCACTTCCGAAACTGGCTCCGCGTGTTCATGGTGTGAGATACAGGACTCCGCCAACCCGCAGGTTGATCGTCCCATGCTCGCCAGCCGCAAACGAGAAATCCTTGACCAGAATCAGATCATCCGCCGTTTCGAGCGAATGCGCGAATCGCAGCAGATTTGGAAATGGACCTTTCACAGAAATATCCAGGCCCAACTGCTCAAACGGTTCGCCTTTCTTCGAACTGAGTTTATAACTGATATTGTCAAGTTGCACGCCGGACTTCTGGGTCAGGACCCGCACAAGGCGCGCAGCATCGGAAAAAACGGTCTGCCGGGGCGGAACATGGTCTTTGACAAAGTCATTCAGCTTGTCGCCCGCGGTGGGGAGTTCCTGCTGGAATTTTTCAAGCTGCGCCACGCGAAGCTGCAACTGCTTCAATTGGAGCGACTCTTGCCGGTAGGCATTTTCATTCTGAACAACATCTCCGCGCAGCGGCCGGACCCCAAGGAAATAAACCGCCAGATCAAGGACCACGGCTGCCACGGCGGCGGCCTCAAGAAAACGAAGTATCTTTTTGCGGCGCTCCCTGCTCATCTAGTGTCAGTTTCCCCGAGGCGGAATTTCCGCCGTGTATCTCGCGGTACATACCAGTGCGACCTCCTGGGGCTCGCCACCGCTTCCGCCGCGAAATCCCTGGCTTTTGATAATGACGTCATCAAAGTCGCCGGACCCTTCCAAGTGGTCTAGAAAAGATTCAATGGCCTCTTCGTCCTTTCCCATCACCGCGAACTGCACCTCCGGATGCGCCTCTGACGATGAGGCAAGTGCCAAGGCGCTTAGCCGGGCATTTGGAGGCAGCAGCTTGCTGACCTTAAACGTGAGTTCGGTCAGGGAAAACTGGCGCTGCCCGATCAAATGATTCACGAACTCGGTTTTTTCAATCAGCGCCTTGTATTCAGGACGGTTAATCTGCTGCTGGAGCCGAACCTGTTCGGAGCGCAGAGCAGCCTCTCTGGTCCTGACTTGCGCGAGCGACTGTTGAATCTGGTGCAGGCGCCGCAAGCCCGTGAAAGCGGAGACCGCAAGCCAGACCAGCCCCAGAAGTGCTACCCCAAGCACGGGGACAGCCCACTTCAGGGCGTATCGATCACGCGAATCAGGTTCCTGAGCAAGGTTGAAAAAGACTTTCATGACAAATTTACCCGGCGTTGGCCACGAGCCCCGCGACAGTGGCGCCGAATTCCTCGAGAAGCTGACCTTCTTCCTCTGTGAGCTTGGTTCCTACCTCCCATGGGTCTGGCGTGAGTGATTTCACTTCTCGTGCCACTCTGCGGGACAGTTCGTCGGCCCAGTCTTTGGTCGCGCGAGGGCGAGCACAGATGCGCAAACGATCGATTTCAAGTCCAAGATGGTCATGAGCGGCGGCGAGTGTCCGCACGGCTTCTTCCGTGACCCCTGCCAGCCCTTCGGCGGAGGAAGTCCCGTTCGTCGCCTGGTTTCTCCACAACCTGATCTGCCGTCCCTTTGCAACGACCGCCGTCAGTTGAGTTGGCGATATGTTCATAAGCAACTCGCCTGCCGGGGCATCTTCCGACAATAGAGGCAGAAGGGCTGCGCTTGAGGGCAATACGAGAGCAACATCGCCGCTCAGATCGTTCAAAGCTGATTCATATTCCGCCGCAACCGACTTTCGCACGGCCATTACCACCGCCTCAATGCCCTCCGGCTCTCTCAGTTCGACCTCAAAGCTCAATCGCGCTTCCTCCACCGGAAATGGCAGCAGAGGCTTCATCTTCCACCGGATCAGGGCCTCCTGCTCCTTACGGTCAGGAGGGAGCGTCTCAAACTCGAGAACAGTGACGCGAACAGCTGCGTCCGGCAAGACCACGCCAAAAGGCCCCCTGTCGCTGCCGAGCGCATGTGCCACTGCCACCACCTTTCGACCGACTTCCTCGGGTCCGGCAAAGTTGGGCCGGCTGAGTGACGGGACAATGGCGCCTGCCTCAACATCTCCAAGCGCCACCCGCACGACTTTTCGGGCTGACTTGGAAAGTCGCGCTCCCAGGATGTATTCCGGCTGGAATTCAAACACCATGGCCGGCAGCGAAAACTTCCGCTTCCGCGCGGGGCGGAGCGGACGGGACTTTTCGGTCGGCTGGTCCCGCCGAAACAGTATCTGGACTGGCGATGATTTACTCAACAAAAGTGACCTTATTGACTTCCTTCAGTGTTGTGACGCCTTCCCGGACTTTCTCAAGCGCAGCTTCCCGCAACGTCCTCATGCCCTCGTTGCGCGCGGCCTGGCGGATCTCTGAAGACGGCCGCTTATCGAGAATCAGTTCGCGGATTCGGTCTGAAAGGGCCAGAAGTTCGCCGATTGCCGTCCGCCCGCGGAATCCCGTCTGGCTGCAATGCTGGCAGCCGGCGCCTTCGTAGAAGACCACGTCCTGCCACTTGGCAGGATCGATCCCTGATTCCTCGAGCAATTGCGGCGAAACGGCAACAGGCCGCTTGCACTCCTGGCAGATCATGCGCACGAGCCGCTGCGCCAGGATGCAATTGAGCGCCGAGACAAAGTTGTAGGGCTCGACGCCCATGTTCAAAAACCGTCCAAGGACGTCAACCACGTTGTTGGCGTGGACCGTTGTAAACACCAGGTGGCCCGTCAAGGCTGACTGTATGGCTATCTGCGCCGTCTCATTGTCGCGGATTTCGCCCACCATGATCTTGTCCGGATCGTGCCGCAGGATCGATCTGAGGCCGCGGGCAAAAGTGAGGCCCTTTTTTTCGTTCACGGGAATCTGCGTGATGCCACGAATCTGATATTCCACGGGATCTTCGATAGTAATGATTTTATCTTCTTCACTCTTGATTTCTGACAGTGCCGCATAGAGCGTTGTCGTTTTGCCGCTGCCCGTCGGCCCGGTAACCAGCACCATGCCGTAAGGTTCGCGGATAAACCGCCGGATGCGCCGGATTTCGCGCTCGGAAAAACCAAGCACGTCCAGGCGAAGCTGGCGAAACTTCTCGTGCAGAGATTCCTTGTCAAGGATTCGCAGGACTGCGTCCTCACCGTGAATGGACGGCATAATAGAGACGCGGAAATCAATGGGGCGTCCGCGATAAATCACGCGGAAGCGTCCGTCCTGAGGGACGCGTCGCTCGGCGATGTCCAGTTCCGCCATGACTTTGATGCGGCTGATCACGTTGGACTGGTATTCGTGGGAAAGCGGGTTCATGGCCTGCTGAAGCGCACCGTCAATGCGGTACTTCACAACCATGGAGTTGTCGCGGCTTTCCAGGTGAATGTCGCTCGCTCGGCGTTCCAATCCCGCAAAAATAATGGAATCCACCAGCCGAACCACCGGGCTTACGTCCCGCTCTCCAACCAGTTGCTCAAGCGAAAGGTTCTCCTCACCGTTTTCTTCCTCGCGAACGACATCCAGACGAAACTCGACGGTTGCCTCGTCAAGCACACGCTGCGAGGGATCGGTTTTGCTCAGGAATTCCTTCACCTGGCTCGGCGCCGCAACTTTCACAATCAAACGGCGGTCAAGCCGCATCCCGAGCTCGTCCAGGCGCGCCAGTTTGGAAGGGTCCCCCACAGCAATCGTCAGGCTGCCGTTGTTGGCTTCGAGCGGCAGGAACTGATAATCGAGCATCAGGTCGAGAGGGATGGAGCGAAGAATGTCCGGGTCCGGACGCAAGTCGCGCAGGTCAACAAACTCGAAGCAGTAACGCTCTGCGGCGCGCCGCGCCGTGGTCAATTCCTGCTCGGGATCAACGGTCATTCCGTGAACTGGACTCTCGTCCATTAATGCACCTGCCCAGCCAATGAAAAGAGCGGCAAATAGAACGCCACCAGCACAAATGCCACGACGATGGCAATTGAAGCAATCATGATAGGATCCACCATTGCCACCAGCGTTGAGAGATCGACGTTCACGTCCTCTTCAAAGAATTCCGCAACGGACTCCAGCATGCTCGGGAGCGCCCCCGTGGTCTCCCCTACTTCAATCATGTCAAGGGCCAGAGGTGGAAAATATCCCGTCATGCGCAGGCTCTCACTGAGCGGACGTCCGCCCATAACTTCTATTCTAGCCTGCTCGAGCCCGCGGGCCAGCAGCGGACTCGAAACAGAAGTGGCCGAACTCTGAAGGGCCGCCACAACTGGAAGCCCGCCCTGCAGAAGCGTTGAAAGCGTGCGGACGAATTCCGCCACCGAGAATTTCAAGAGCAGCTTCCCGGCAACGGGAAGCCGGAACTTCAGCCGTTCCCATTGCAGCCGCGCCGCCTGCGAACGCCCCGCTGCCCGCAGGCCGAGGAAAGCAAGCACGGCCCCGGCCAGTACAAACACGCCCATGCGCTTGATGGCCGTACCCAGACTGATGACAAATACCGTCAGTGGAGGCAATGGCACGTCCAGTTCTTTGTAAAGGTCCGAAAAGCGAGGGATGATGAACGTATCGATCAGGACGATAAGCCCGGCAAGGAAAACCAGTAAAAACGCCGGATAAATCAGTGCCGAAACGAATTTCTTTCGGAATGACCGCGCGGTCTTCTGATAGGTAATATATTGGTCCAGCACCTTATCCAGGCTGCCGCTCCGCTCGCCGGCCCGGAGCGTCGCACAATAGATTTTGGGGAACTTTCCTGTGGACTCGAATGCGTCGGAGAGCAGCGCTCCGCCGCGGACCTTTTCCTGAACGTCCGCTACCGCTGCGCGGAGACCCTCGCTCCGCGTCTGGCGTGCCAGCATTTCAAGAGATTTCTGCAAGGGCAGGCCCGACTTTGAAAGCGTCATGAACTGCTGATTAAAAATCAGCAGGTCATCCGGCTTGATCTTAGTGCTTCGCGGAGGGCCAATCTGCGTGGAGAGAATGGACTTCGGCTTGACGGAAAAGACGTAGTAACCTTGCGAGGCCAGACGGGCGCGCAACTCCATTTCGGACGATGCCTCGTGCGTCTGGTTGATGACCTGACCGGCTTCTGTCCCGAGCCTGCAAACGTACTCACCCATGCCTACCAACTGCTGTATGGAGTTCCTTCGAGCGATGTGGCATTTGAACCACTGTGCACGTCCACGACACCGGGAACCGTCTGTTCAGGGCTTATGGGAACTTCCTCAATGTCCGCCTGCCAGGTCTGATTGGACCCAGTGAACGGATCCACGGGCAGACCGCCGCGCAAATAGCCGGCCTGAACGAGGTCATCCAGTGACTCGGGAGGCTGGTCCTTATCGAGTGTGTATTGATCAATCAGCTTTCGCATCGTGAACAGGTCGTCGCGCAGGACAGCTTCCCGCGCTCTGGTGATCGCCACCTGATAGCTGGGAGCCGCGATCGCAGCAAGAATCAGGATCAGCGTCAGGACGACCATCAGTTCCAGCAGCGTGAATCCGCCCTCCGCCGGCAACCCAACAGGTCCAGCTTTTGCGGCCAGCCGCTCCTTTCTACCAATCAGCATAAGGGACCCCGTTCAATCCTACTCCCTGGCTCTTTGAATAGACATCGAACACATCCTGCCCGCCCCAACTCCCGGAATCCGGATCGTCCTGCATCGAGCGCAAACCCCAGTCAGTGTTTCCTGTCATCGGATCAACAGGGATCTTCCTGAGAAATTTGTAACGGTCCTTGCTGCCCTTCAAAGGAACGCCTTTAACCAGGGTCTCGAGCGTGGGCGGATACCCATAGGTATCCATTTCAACCGGAATCATTCCGCGGTCAGCGAAGTCCTTGTAGCGGTCGATGGCGTTGCGCATCATCCTGAGGTCTTCCCTCAATTCCTGCTCTTTCTCCCGCCGGACCACGATCCCCGCCACGGGAAGTGCGATGGTTGTCAGCAGCAACATGATCGTCATTGCCGCAATCATTTCGACCAGAGTAAAACCGAGGCCGGAAAACTTCATCGGTGTGCGCTCTTTAAGAAAGCTTCTCATCGCTGCGAAGGAGGCCCTCCGGCTGAAGGAGGCGCTGGGGTCGGTTCAGCCTGGGGCACGGGGCTAGCTGGTTTAGCAGCGGGCGGTGTCGAAGTCTTTGTGACAGGCTGCGCAGGGCTTTTCTCCGCTGCGGTTTCCACGTACGATTCCGGCAGACGAACGACCCGCGGCGTCAGCATTATCAACACGTCTGTTTGTACCCGTTCGTGTTTCGTGTCACTAAAGAGATATTTCAGGCCGGGGATTTCCCCAAGCCCTGGCACACCTGTAACCGTTGTCGTATCGGTCGTCTGAAGCAGTCCGCCCAGCAAGCTGGTTTCCCCTTCTTCCAGGCGAATATCATGTTCAATTTGCCGCTGCCCGAAGGTCGGCTCATTGACGCCTGCAATCGTGACGGGTGCTCCTACAGAAGAAATCTCAATCTTTGCATGGATTGCAATGTCACCATTGGGCATCAAGTGCGGAGTCAGGTCCACATTGACGCCAACATCCTGAAACTGAAACTGCGTGCTGGCTATGAGCCCGCCAAATTGCCCGGTTTGCCCCGTTGTCCCCACACCCAGCGACGGCAGGAAGCTGCCCGTAGCGTAGGGCACACGGCTTCCGATTCGCAGCGTGGCTGTATCTCCGTCAGTCACGCGGACCTCGGGATTCTGGAGGATGCGCGTCCGCGAATCGTTCAGAATGGCCGTTGCGACTGCGCTCGGAACAACAACGCTGAAGTCATTCGTGCTCAGATGGGCAAGTGTCGCATTGCTCTGAGGGTTGAACAGCGCGGCCCCCTGAAGTCCATTAGTGATGGATCCTGACGGGGTCACGGTCGCAGGCGTCAGTCCCAGTTCCCTCACCCGGTCTGCATCAGCTTCCAGGACCGTAATATCAATCATGATCTCCGCTTTGCCGTGATCGAGATCGTGAATCAGATTGACCGCCTCTTGAACGTGTTCAGGTGTGTCTCGAATAATGATCGCATTGGCGGAAGGGTTGTCGATGACACGCTGAAGCCCCAGAAGCTGCTTCAGGGCGGTAGTGATGGCCGTCATATCAGCCGGCTTTAAGGAATTATCCAGATAAACAGTCTTCAAGACTTCCGTTTGGTAATCGCGCCGGTTTGCAGGATTGTCCGGGACAACAAGAATCGTATTCGGAGTTACAACCCTCCAGAATGAGTGCGTCTGCAAGGCGAGGATGTGCAGCGCGTTGGCGATCGTCACATCATTCAGGTCCAACGACACCGGCTGGGCCTGGAAATCGGAGGAGAAGGCAACGTTCAATCCGGCAAGCTTGCAGAGCGTTTCATACACACGCTTGCTGTCGGCGCTGATCCGGAAATGCGTGAGAGGTTCCTGAGGCAGCGGCTTCAGTTGGGGCGCTCCCGATGGCGCCTGATTCTCATTCGCTTTAATTGCTTCCTGAAGGCGCTCTTCGCGGCTCTTCTTCGCAGCCACTTCCTTGGTCAGCAAGCGGCTCAGTTCCTGCTTTGCAGTCTGATTGCTGGGATCGATGCTTGCGGCTTTCTGAAACTCCCCAATCGCCTCCGCTGTCCGCTGTTCTCGCAGCAACTCGCGGCCCCGTTCCGTATGGAACATCGACGCCTGGGAGCGCGCATGACGCTCACGTAGTTGGTACTCAACATTTGCGGGGTCTGACTGCGCGGCCTTTTCGTAATTCACAAGCGCCGTGTCCCAATCCTTCCTGTACTCCGCTTTAATGCCGTGCTGGAAGTAAGTATTTCCAGGAGCGCACGCCGTGCACGCCAGCAGCCCTCCCAGCAACACGACCTCAGCGAAGAATCGCTTCATGGACACTTCCCCAGTCTAGCACCAGCTTTGGTAGAGTGTATTATCAGCGAAGAAGTTGCCCGAAAGCAAGTGAACGAACTCGCTGTCCGCAAGCCCGGAAAGCGACTGTCCGATGGGCCAGCCCTTCTCGAAAAGACCCGCCGGGCTGCCCCAAAACGAGCCGAAATGCAGCGCACGCGCCTGAAATTCCAGCCACCCAGGCAAGGAGAAGGATCAAACAGGGAATCTTCCCGTGGCTGTGTTAAGATGTGCCTGCGGGCGAAACAAAAGAACAGGGAGGCGTAAAATGGCTAAGGTATTGCGCTGTCGAGACTTGGGCACGAATTGCCCCACGGAAATCCGGGCAGAAAACGAAGAAGAACTACTGAAACTGGCCGCTGAACACGCCGAAAAGGACCACGGAATCAGCGCCTCCAACATCCCTCCTGCAATGCTCGAGTTGGTCAAAGCCGCGATTAAAGATGAGTAAACCTGTCAGCGGAAATCGGCTTATGCCAGTCAGGTCGCGATAACGCTTTTCCTTGTAGAAATCGGGATCAAGGGTTGTATAACGAACTGCACCTGCATGCCAGCCCGCACCAAAAGTAAAGGGCCCCTGCCGGGACTCGACAGGGGCTCTGTTTCCTTTACACGGGTTCAGCTACGCTGCCACTAACTGCACAACGTCGTTACTGAGCTTCGCCAGTTCCACCCTCTTCGGACTTCTGTTGCTTCTTTGACTTCTTCTGCTTCTTTGAGGCCTTCTTCTTCGAAGCCTTCTTCTTCGCCGGAGCGGAACTGGTTTGCGCTTCTTGAGATCCCGTCTCTTGAGCGAATACCGGCATGGACAGGGTCATGGCAACAGCTAGCGTTGCCAACAGTGTCAAAAGCTTCTTCATCGGATGTTCCTCCTTAAGTTTGGGGTAATGCACCCGACGACACTGCACGAGCATCGCCAAACAACGACTCAGCTAGTCGCGCGCCCAATCTTCATGGTAGGTAAGGAGATAAGCTGCACGAAAATCCACCCGACCATCCACGCCGCGTGGACCTTCAGCGCCGGGACATACGAGATCGTGCATCCATATACGAACCCGTGTAAGATTTCGCCACCGGAAGCCATCACTCGCCCGTACTCCACCCGGCTCGTTGTCTGGCAAACTCTTTGGAGAAGAAATCATTGATTGCGGTTTTCGACGTTTCTGTATTGTGCCACCGGTTTGGTAGAATCCACAAAGGCGATGCTTTTCCAGACTGAAACCCGACCCCGCGTGCCGCTTGCAGTTTTCAGGAGCGGAAAGCGCCTGAAGCTTGTGATCTTCTTCATCACCTCGGTCTGCAACGCCAAATGCCGGACCTGCTTCTACTGGAGAGAGTTGAACCAGCGCGGCGACCTGACGTGGGATGAAATCCAGAAGCTCTCCTTTACCATGCCCTCGTTCACCGACTTATGGCTCTCCGGAGGCGAGCCGATGCTCCGGCCCGAACTGGCTGATATCCTTCATCTGTTTTACATGAACAACGGCGTCCGATGGGTCAACCTGCCCACCAACGGCCTTTTGCCGGATCGAACCGCAGCACAGGTCGCGAAAATCTGTGCCGATAATCCAAGGCTCCAACTCGATCTCAATGTCGCGATGGACGGTCTTTATGAAGTTCAGGATTCGATCCGTTCGGTGCCCGGCAATTTTGAAAAGACCCTTAAGACGCTTGAAGCCCTCCAACCCTGCCGCAAGAAATTCCCCAACCTGCGCGTAAACGTTAATACGGTCATCTGCGCCGAGAATTTCGAAAGCGTCCTGGAGATCGCCCGCTTCGTCCAGCAGAACTGCCGCGTGGACGGACATTATTTCAACATCATCCGCGGCAGCGCCAAAGACCCTTCACTCAAACGGGTTCCCATCGAGCGGCTGCCGGCGCTTTATGCCGAAGTCCGCAAGGTTTACGACTATTATTCCCGCATCGCATTCCGGCATTCCCGTGGCTGGTTCAACCGCATCAGCCGTGCCTATTATCAGGGCGTCCTGGCGTTCCACAACGAAGTGCAGCTTGAGAATATGGAATCGCCACATCCGTGGCCGATGCCCTGCACGGCAAGCGAAACCTCAATTGTGATCGATTACAATGGCGATGTGCGGGCCTGTGAATTGCGCGGAAAGCTCGGCAATCTCAGGGATTTTGACTGCGACTTCCGGAATTTCTGGCAGTCTGAAGCCCGGCGGAACGAAGCCGCCGCCATTGTTCATGATCAATGCTGGTGCACGCACGTCTGCTTTATCCACGACAGCATGCGGCACTCTTCCAAAGCGATGCTCTACGACGTTCCTTTGAGCTATCTGCATTCGAAATTCCCGCGCAATTCGAACGGCCACAAAAACGGCCACCGGTTGTGAAGCGCTTTATTGCAGACCGTATGCTCGGACGACTGGCGCGGATGCTGCGCCTGCTGGGCTATGACACGCTTTATCTTCCGGAGTTGGCTCCCGCGGGGCTTGAAGAGATAGCGCGGCGTGATGCCCGCATCATTCTGACGCGGGGCGAAACGCGTCGGCGCTTTCGCGGGCCAGCCACAGTCTTCAGTGTCTCGAGCGAGCATCCTCCGGAGCAGTTGCGTGAGGTGGTCACGAAGTTTTCTCTCGATCCAGCTTCCGGCTTGTGGACCCGCTGCACGGTCTGCAACCGTTCCATTGTCCCAGTGGCGAAGCAAGAGGTTCGCGATCTCGTCAAGCCAAAAGTTTACGAAGTCTATTCGGAATTTTTCCGCTGCACGGGCTGTGAGCGCATTTACTGGCGCGGCTCGCACGTGGAACGAATCCTGAAAAACCTGTCGAGCATTCTGGGACAAACATCATAGCGTAATACCTCAGAAGCACCTGGACGTGCAGCGCACACCTCCAGGTGGGCAGGGGCCGAGTGGAAGCGCGGAGTTACATGGCAAAAATTCTCCGTTATGCCACGCTCAGCTTAAAGACGACGGCATAGTCCAATGCAGGTTTCTGGCTGGGGAGTTCGATCCGCAATCCTTCAGCATTCTGCCGCCAGCGGATCGTTTCCATCGAACCCAGCGTTTCGACACGTGCCACTTTCGGCGCCCGGTTCGCAGCCGAAGTCCCGAATGAGCGCAAGACCACGGCCTGTTCCGGCCAGCCGAGCGCCATCGCGTAGATCACCGTGTTGGCTTTGTTCCGAGTATAACGAATGTCGTTTGCATCAAGTTCCCGCGCCGAGTGCCCCTGGAACGATCCTGCCTTGATCATGTGCGGCCCTTCGCCGAACACCGTCCACGGGCGCGTGGAATAAATGGCCTCGCCGTTGATCTTGAACCACTCGCCAATCTGTTCAAGAATGTGCCGCTCCTTGCGGTCGATCGTGCCGTCCGGCTTGCCGGGAATGTTAAGCACGAACGTGCCGTTCTTGCTCACCGTGTCTGCCAGCCAGTGGATCACTTCGCGCGGAGTCATGTAGCCTCCGTACTCGCCCGGACGGTTGAACAGTTCGCGCTGGTAGTGCCACTGGCCGATGCAGGTCTCGGATTGCCACGGATGAGGAAGGATTTCCGCCGCCAGCCCGCGTTCAATGTCGGCCACGACGGCTTTCGCCAGGTTCGGAGGAACCTGCTTGATGTTGATCACCCCTTCCATCTTGCCGCCGTTCATTTGCAGATTGTGGTTGTAATAGTAGGCACCAATGTTCATCCCGCCCCAGCCCAACGGAAACAACGGATTGTCGAAATAGAGCAGATCGGGATTGTGCTGGTCCACCAGGTCGCGCGTGCGGTCGTAAAAGTTCTTGACGTAGGAAACGTCCGGCAGCGCGTCAAACGGATGCTTGGGAGCGTATAGCACTTGAGGATCGTAGCCCTCCCACCACTGGCCCCGTCCCTCGGCAAGCGTCAGGCGGCCATCATAAGGATGCCCGGCCTCTGACCCTGTGGTATCAGCGCCGTGCGAAGTCTGGAACCACCACCAGTTACGCCCCTGGTGCACCGTAACGCCGAAGCGCAGATTGCGCTTGCGTGCTTCCGCAGCCCATGTTCCGATGACGTCCCGGTGCGGACCAAGGTTCACCGCGTTCCAGGGATGATGCCTGGAATTCCAGGTATCAAACCCATCGTGATGATTGGCCAGGGCAACGAAAAATCGCGCCCCGGCCTGGACGTACAGGTCCATCAATTCCGACGGTTGCCAGTTGAGCAGCGTCCACTGCGCGCAAAGGTCCTTGTAACCAAACAGCGACGGAGGGCCGTAATGGGCCAGATGGAACTTGTTCTGTTTCGAGCCCTGCATGTACAGGTTGCGCGCATACCAGTCGCCGTCTTCCGGAACGCACTGTGGGCTCCAGTGGTTCCAGATGCCAAACTTGGCGTCACGATACCATTCGGGGCATTCGTATTGGAGCAGCGAATCCCACGTGGGCTGATAAGGTCCCTCGCCCGCGAGGCCGGGGATGGGCGAATTCATCGGCACGCCGTCATGCGAACCGCCCGGCACAGGCAGGTCCGGAGGTTCGCCCCATCCTGTTGGTTTCCAATCCTGATCGTTTAACCTCACTGCGACGATGCGGCCGTCGCGCAAGGCGTAAAAAACGCGCTCTTCCTCAGGCGTGGCGCAGAAGTGAGCGTAATCCTCGGTGTACTTGTCGAAACCGCCCGCCGATGCCTGGGCAGGACTCGCGGAAGAAGAACTTGCGCCGAACAATGGATGGCCGGACGATGGCAGAACTGTCGAACCGGCGGCAAGGCCGCCCAGAAGTTGAAAGAATTTCCTGCGCTTCATATCAATGCTCCCTCTCTGAAAATTAAGGAAATGATTGCGCCGTTACCCCGGTGGCATTCTGGTATCACGAGCAATGAAGGGAAGTCAAGAAATGTCCGTCCGCCTGCGCGCCGGGAAACCCCGCGATCAGCTTCGCGTTCAAATAGATTCCGATAGGGCATGGTAGCAGTTTTGCCCCCGGCTCCGTGCCACTCAATCGTTGTTGCGATCATAAATCCCCGGTACAACAATAACGAGAAGGACGGGCGTATGGCCTTCACTTTCGTTGTTATGATATAGGGCCCGCGTGCCTGTTCCCTTCGCTTGCAATTTTCCTTGCGCTCGTCGGATTATCATAGTTAATTGATGGCTGTGCCTGATTACCCCATTGCCTCTCTCAGAGGTGAAACTCTGTCCGCGCTGCGCGAATTTGCCGATCAGGCATTCTCCCGTGCGGCTCGAGCGCCTTTGATCGCCGGCAACGAGGTCCGCCTGCTGCGCGACGCTGAAGAGAACTACCCGGCATGGAAGGAGGCCATCCGGCAGGCTCGCCGCACCATTCATTTTGAAAGCTACATCATTCATGACGATGACGTAGGCCGCGAATTCGCAGCCCTTCTGGGCGAAAAGGCGCGCGAAGGCGTGCGCGTGCGGTTGATCTATGACTGGATGGGCGCCATCGGGCGCAGCGGTTGGCGCTTCTGGCGAAGGCTCCGCCGGTCCGGGGTTGAGGTCCGTTGCTTCAACCCGCCGCGGATTGACAGCGCATTCGGCTGGCTGAGCCGTGATCATCGCAAAACGATCATAGTGGACAGCCGCGTCGCCTTTGTTACAGGACTGTGCGTAGGGCGGCGCTGGGCGGGTGATCCCGAGCGCGGCATTGCGCCCTGGCGCGATACAGGGATTGCCATTGAAGGACCGGCCGTGGCGGAAGTGGAGAGGGCGTTTGCCTCCACTTGGGCGGCCTGCGGCCCTCCACTGCCGCAAAGCCCGCCGAGCCTTCACAGTCCTGGCCCCGCGAAAGGCGGCATCAGCCTGCGGATTGTTGCCACGCAGCCCGGCGTCACTTCGGTGTACCGCCTGGACCAGTTGGTAGCTGCAATGGCGCGTGAGTCGATCTGGCTGACTGACGCCTATTTTGTGGGAACTTCTTCCTACGTTCAGGCACTTTGCGCGGCGGCGGCGGACGGCGTGGACGTGCGCCTTTTGTTGCCGCGGGCGGGCGATGTGCCTTTTATCCGTGCGATTTCTCGCGCCGGCTATCGCACGCTGCTCGAGGCCGGCGTCCGCGTCTTTGAGTGGAACGGCCCGATGCTCCATGCCAAGACCTCCGTTGCAGACGGCCGATGGGCGCGGGTGGGTTCAACCAACCTGAACATCGCGAGTTGGGTGGTCAACTGGGAACTCGACGTAATCGCCGAGGACGAAGGTTTCGCCGGGCAGATGCAGAACATGTATCTTGAAGACCTGGCCAACTCCACAGAAATCGTTCTGACGGAGAAGAGGCGGCCGCGGCCGATCATCCCCCGCCGGATGCGCGTAAGGCCGCGTGGCGCCGTCCGTGGCAGTGCCAACTGGGCCGCTAAGGGGGTTTTGCGAATGGGCACGTTCGTCGGCGCTGCGGTAACCAGAAGCCGCGTTCTGGGGCCGGCTGAGGCTTCCCTGATGCTCTCAGGGGCGCTGGCCGTGTCGATTCTCGTTGCAATCACGGTTCTCCTCCCGCGCTTTGTAGCAGCAGTGCTTGCTCTCGTGGGCGCGTGGATTGTTCTGACCCTGTTGGTGCAGGCGTGGCGGTTGCGTTTTCCCAAAAAGAAGGTTCTGGAGGATAGCGGCGGCCCACCACAGAAAGGGCCTTAAGCTCCTGCTTGGCGGCGGACCGGCATACGCCCCGCGGACGGCACCCACTCCGCCGGCGAAACGCCCGGCAGGGGGTCTGCATCTAAAGTAAATAAAACCTTGCACAAAAGGTGATATTTGGGAACTTCATCATCAACCAGAGCCCATAAAAACGAACCGCAGCGGCTTCGCGTCGCGACGTACAACGTCCACAAATGCCGCGGCCTCGACCGCCGAGTCCGCCCTGATCGGATCGCCGAAGTACTGGATGAGATGGACGCCGACATCATCGCGCTCCAGGAAGTCCTCGGCCGCGGGCAGGACCCAAAAGCAGACCAGGCGCGCTATGTCGCGGAGCGGCTGGGCTATCATCCGGTTTTTGGAGAGAACCGGCGGCACAACGGCGCGGCATACGGCAACCTTCTCCTTTCGCGATTCCCGATCATCGACTGGCGGAATTACGACATCACGGCGCGCGGCCGTGAACCGCGGGGCATCCTTCGCGCCGACGTGCGGCTCAAGGACGGGCAGGTCCTTCACCTGTTCAATGTCCATCTGGGCACGGCTTATTTCGAACGCCGTGAACAGGCCCGACGCATGATCAGTCAGCGCATTCTGCACAGCGCGGAACTGGCGGGCGCCCGCATCGTGCTGGGTGACTTCAATGAATGGGTCCCGGGGCACGCCACGCGGATGCTCGCAACGCACTTCAACGACCTCGGTCCTCATGCGCGTTTTGAGCGTCAACGGACATTCCCGTGCCTGCTGCCGCTGTTGCGCCTCGACCACATCTATTTCGACGACCGCCTGCGCCTCCACCGGCTGGAACTTCACCGCACCCGCAAGTCCCTGGTCGCCTCGGACCATCTGCCCGTGGTCGCAGAATTCAGCCTGCGTCACCAGCAGGAATCCCCGCACGCTCCCTTAGCGGCCGACGGGATTCACCTCCGTACGTAGCCGGCAGGCGCCGCAGTCGTCCACAATCTCGCTACGTCAACGCTTTCTCTGCCACGCGAAGCAGGCCTTGCAGGGAGCGCTCAGTGGTCTCCTGATGCGTCATTCCGGGGGCCTTAAACTCGCATTCCAGCGACATCGTTCCGTTATACTGGTCGCGCAGCAGCGCCCGCAACTGCCCTTCCAGATGGATAACGCCTTTGTCCGCAAATGTTTCGTGGCATTTTGTGTAGGCGGGGCCGCACTGCATCCCTTTCAGATGCAAGTGCCAGATCCGGTCTTTTTCAAGCGCATTGTAGCCATCGGGGTAAGACACCTCCCCGCGTGTGTAGCCGTTGCCGACATCCCAGTTGAATCCGAGATTGGGGTCAGGCGTCATTTTCAGAATTGCAGCCGTCTCATGCCCTGTCGCAGCGTTGCAGGATTCTTCGTTCTCAATCACCAGCCGGACGCCTTCCTGCCGCGCCACCTCCGCAGCCTTCGCGAGTTCTTCCGAGACCCTCGAATAGACTTTTTCCGGCTCTGCCACACGCCAGAATGTGAAGCCGCGGACCTTGTCAGTTCCCCAGGCGTGGCAACGCTCCGCCGCGCGTTTCAGCAAATCCATCTGGCCCGAGTATGGATACGAGTCCTTCTCGGTGCTGACCGGCTTCGTTCCCGGCAGCGTGCACTTGAAAAGGGCTGAATCCACAACAGAACATTTAAAGCCATATCGATCCAGCAGTTCTTTGACGCGGCTGGTTTCTTCCGTAGTCGACTCCGTGTTGTATTTTCCCCATATGGCGCGAATCTCAACCCACGAAAGCCCGTAGCGTTTCATGATTTTCAGGGCTTGTTCAAGGTCCTGCGAGAAGCCGTCGCTGATGGCTCCAAGCTTGAAACGGCTTAGCGCTTGCGCAGGCGAGCCCGACAGTTGTCCACCCTGCGCACAGAAGGCCGCACCAGCGGCCAGCATGGATTCTTTCAGAAATGTGCGACGCTGCATCGCGACGACCTCCGCAATGATTTTGTTTGATCCGTCAAAAGCCGCCTTTCGCGGAACACGCACACAAGTATACTGCTAATCGTTCGCCTGCCGTCCCGAATCAACTTCACAGGAAAATCGTCAGCGCCTGTAACGAGGGTGCGCAGTTTTTCCTGGAACCCTGTTCTATTTCCCGCCAATGCGGTTTACACTCCTTGGAAGTCTGTGCGAAAACCGCCGCTTTTAGCTGAAGCGGCTATCCCTGATCGCACGAATGATTGAAAAGAGGCAGCAGCGGCGATGTATGATCGCCGAGGACGGCTGGCACGGCTCGCCGCTGCTGTGCCGGCATTCACACAGATTTCTCGGGGGGTTGTGCAATAAAGAGTTCGCCGATTGCAATCACAGTCGCGCACGGAGGAGACCGACTTTGTTCACTCAGGTGCTTGATCCGCTCAACAGCCTGGGACTGACTGCGCTGGCGGCGCTGGTTCCGGTTGTATTGCTGCTCGTGCTGCTGGCGATTTACCGCGTGACCGCCTGGGTGGCAACGCTGATCGGGGCGATGGTTACGCTGGCGCTGGCGGTGCTCGTGTGGCACGTTCCTGCTCTGAGCGCAATCAAGGCCTGCGTGTATGGAAGTGCGACGGGCGTGTGGGCCGTTGATTGGATCACCTTCTGGGGCGTGATCATCTTCAACACGCTTACTTTCACCGGCGTCTTCGGCGATTTTCAAAAGTGGTTGAGCTCCAACGCCACGGCGGACGTGCGCGTGCAGACGATGCTGCTGGCGTGGGCGTTTGGGGCGCTGCTCGAGGGGCTGGTGGGATTCGGCTATCCGTGGGCGGTGGTGGCGCCGATGCTGATTGCGCTTGGCATCCGCGATCTCGATGCCATCCGCGTCGCCGCCATCGCCAACAACGCGCCGGTGTCGTTCGGCGGATTGGGAGTCCCGATCGTTGCTCTGGCGGCGGTGACGGGCATGCCTCTGATGGCGCTCTCCGCGTCCATCGGTAAAATTGTCGCACTGCTGGCGCTGGCGCCGCCTTGGGTGCTGATTTATCTGGTGGCGGGCCGGCGCGGATTGCGCGGTGCATGGCCGCTGGCCGCAGTCGGATCGCTTGCTTATATCGCGGGGCAATATCCCGTCTCGCAATTTCTCGGGCCGTTCCTGCCGGACATCAGCGGCGCGGCCGTTTGTTTTATCGCGCTGCTGTTGTTGCTGCGATTCTGGAAGCCGGCGGAGACGCTCGGCTACGGCGGCGTGCCGGTGGAAGAAGTTCAAAGCTCGGGCGGCCACGGCCTTAGCCGTCGGCGCGTGCTGGCGGCCTGGGCGCCGTTCATACTGTTGGTCATTGTTGTGGTTTTGTGGACCGGCCCGTGGTCGTCCCTGCCCGCAATCACGTTGAAGAGCTTCAAGGTTGAAGCCGTTTCTTCGCTCAGCCACAAGACCATCGACGCCTCGTTTGCCTTCAAGCCGTTCATCGGCGGGACATCGATCATGGCTGCATGGATTCTCATCGTGCTGATGCTTCGGCCCGGCGGGCATACTCTGAAGACAGTTTTTCGGCGAACGTTCAAACAGATGTGGGGAGCACTGCTGGTGGGTGTCTTCATTTTTGCGCTGGCGTATATTTTCAATTATTCGGGCATGGCGGCTTCGCTGGCATATGCGTTTTCCAGGCTTGGCGTGTGGTTCATTGTGGTCGCGCCGATCCTGGGATGGATCGGCGTGGCGCTTTCGGGCAGCAACACATCGACCAACGCCATGTTCGGCGCGTTCCAGGCCATGTCGGGCAGTCTGCTTGGATTTCCGCCGCTGCTGGCGCCCTCGCTGAATTCAGTGGGAGCCGAAGTGGGCAAGCCGATCGCTCCGCAGACGGCCAGCGTGGGTGTGGCCACGACGGGCTATGTTCGGAACGAAGGCGAAGTGATCCGCCACAACATGGGATGGACGCTGGTGCTGGTCGGGGTGCTGATCTGCATCGGCCTGTTTTATTATTTTGTCTTGCCGGGTACGATGATGCACTGACAGCGGAGGAGCGTGATGAAGCGAGGAATGATATTCCTGATTGCCGCGGGATGTTCGATTTTTCTCCTGGGCTCAGTTCGGTCCACTCAAAGCCGCGCTCGGGGCGCCAAACCTGAAGCAAACCGAGAAGTTAAAACCGGTTCGCCCGAGGACCATCTGCCTCCCTACATTCGCCGGCTTACCTGGTTCGGCGAGCGCGGTGACTTCTCGCTTGACAGCAAGCGGGTCTTGTTTCTTGAAAAAACTTTCGGCCAGGCTTTCACCGTGGACATTCAAACGAACGTAATCAAGCCTGTAACACTCCACTATTTCAATGCCGGTTACACGCGTGCGCTTTACCTGAGCAACGGCGACATTCTGCTTTCCGGCGCGCGCCGCTTTGATCCTGAAGACCCCTGGCCGGCACGCACGAAATACGCCGAGTTGTGGGTGCTCAGCAAAAATCTGGACAAGCCGCCCGTGGCGCTCGGGACCCGATGCACGGAAGGGCCCGCCGTGTCGCGAAAGCATTTGAAGATTGCCTGGACGCTCAATCACGATACGGACCCGCAGGACCTTCCCGAGGGTGTTTCGCAGATGTGGATGGCGAACATCGAGTACGTCAATGGCGTGCCGCGCCTCGGGAACAAAAAGCTGGTGCTTGACAGCCGCTGTCTTCCCTTCAAGGCAAGCCTCGAGACGCAGAATTTCCGTTCGCCGGATGAAAATGAGCTGACGTTTTCGGCCTATGGATACCGAGGCACGGAAGTGATGGGCATCAATCTCAAAACGGGCAAAATCACGGATTATTCAAATTCCCCGACGTACGAAGAGCCCGAAGGCATTTTCCCCGACGGCCGGTACACCTGCGTGGAATCAAACCGGCATGTCGGCACAGGCGGTTCGCAGAACATTGACATCTACAAGCTGTGGCTTGACGGCTCATCCCACTTTGAGCGGTTGACTTACTTCAACGATTATCCGGGTTACAAGGCCTCGAACCCGGTGGTCAGCGACGACGGCCATTATATGGCCTTCCAGATGGCGCGGGTCGGCGACCCGGCAGGCGTTGGCCGCGGCATCTTCCTTTACGATTTCACCAAAGCTCCGGCGTCGAAGAGGTAGCGGGCGAAGCCCCACGCCGGGGAACGCGCAAGTCATCTTCAATATCGAGGAGAAGCAGGGATGAACATGCTAAAGAGTGCGCTGATCGGACTGACTGTCATCGGCATTACGATGTTGTCGCCCAGCGTTTTTTCGGCTGCGCAACAGGCGCCGTCGGAAAAGGTTGAATACTATCCGCACGGGCAGGTGGCGATGGCCTTCGCCAGGGGAGCAACTTTGGCGCAGGGCAAGTCCGGCCAGGCGATTTATCAGGTCCTGACGGCTCACCGCGACGGCCCGGGCGAGGTCGAAATCCACACGCTCGATACGGACATCGTGTACGTGGTCGAAGGCACGGCCACATTCGTCACCGGCGGAACCCCCGTGGGCGCCAGGCACACCGCCCCGAATGAACTGCGCGGCAAGTCCATCCAGGGCGGCGTGCCGCACCACCTTGCGCCCGAAGATATCATTATCATTCCCCACGGCGTTCCTCACTGGTTCGAAGCTGTCCGGCCCCCGTTCCACTACCTCGTCATCAAAGTGCGCTAGCCCGAGGGCCGCGTGCATTGCCGGGCACGCCGATACAAGGCCGAACCCGACCCATGTCGAAGACTTTGCACGCTGCTTCGCTCTGCCCTTGGATTGGCGCCAGGAAAAGAACAAACGCGATGAGACTGATGTCCAGCCTTTCTTGAAAACAGCAAATCTCGCCAATCTTGTCTGGCAGTAACACGCACATGCTTCGCGTTTCGAGGAAAGTTCCTCGACTCGCTCCGAAAAATGCATATGTTGCAACCTTTTTGTTGAGCCCCCTTCGATCAAGACTCATGCTATGCAGCCAGATTTCAAAACACCTTTTTCGGCTGCAATCGCCTTCCTGCCTCGGCTCCACAACAGAATGAACGCTACGATACGTGCGTGAATGGAATGTGGTCGTATTCCATCAAAATTCCAGGCATCCGATTGATGAATATCCCTCTTTTAGGATCGGATCTCCTTACGCATAACAGTTGGTGCAAAAAGAATTAATGGCATGGATTCAACTTGCAATCCTCGTGAATCTGAATATAATGTGTCCCAACGAGCTCTAAGAAAGTTCTAATCTAGCCCGAGTTCGGGGGAGGCGAGCCATGGATGCAAGGTCTGTTGGAATCATCAGCAACCAGCGGCTTATGCGGAAGGCCCTGGTATGTCTTCTGTTGAGTCTGCCCATGTGCGGCCGGGTCGGCGCACCGATGGACTTCGACAGCGTCGATGAAGCCAGCAATGCACTCAAGGACGACCGGATTGATATCCTGCTGATCGATGTGGACGGGACCGAAGACGCCCTCAACGCAGTCCGCAAGGTGCGGGCGATTTCCCCGTTGGCCAGAATCCTGCTGCTGGCCCGCCAGTTCGACGAAAAGTTTGCCATCGAGGCGGTGCGGAGCGGCGCGTGGGGCCTGATGAGGACACAATCGGATCCTGCCCTGCTGCAGCAGGCGATCCAGAAGATTTCAAGCGGCGAAATGTGGTTCAGCCACGGGACGATGTCCATTGCGCTCCAGGCCTTCGCGGGCCGCGATCAATCGAAGGAATCGGCGCTCGACCGGCTGACAGCTCGCGAGGCCGAGGTCCTCCAACTGCTCGCCCGGGGTTATCACAACAAGGAGATCGCCTCGCGGCTTTACGTTTCCGAAAGTACGGTCAAGACGCATATGAAGGGAATTTACCGGAAACTCGGCGTGAACTCGCGGGTCGAAGCCGTCCTGAACTACTCGGATTCCGCAGGGGTCCCGCTGCACTCCAAGGCTTCGCCTGACGCGGCCCAACGTGCTCCCGTGGCGCGCGGGCCCATTGCGCCCGGTAGCTCGGATCCCCGCAAACAGCTCCAGGCAGTTTAGGCTGCAGTGTTCATCTCACTCCTCGACAACCCCCGCGCCGGGTTGCGCCGTGCGTACCGTGCCGGCGAAGTTACGCACGGTGTTAGTTATAGCCCGTTCTCAACAGCCAAACGGCGGCTTCGGGTGTAATCAAACACCTGAATTCAGTTGAACTCTGTCAGCTCCACAAAATGCACTACCTCCTTCGGATGAGCCGGCATACCTCTTAAAGTGGGATGAATTTTCATCCGTTTGGGCGATTGCGCGGCACGCTCCATTTCGGCCATATTTCAGACTTTGATAGGGATCCGCTGATGATGCCTTCGGCCAAACTTCCGAACCCCGATGGACGACGAAAGTCTCTGCCCGCTTCCCTGAACTTTGTGGTATCGGCAAAGGCCCTGCTGCAGACCAGCGGAGGAGTACAAGTGTACGAAGGGCGATTACAAACGATAGAAGGCCAGAAGGCGCGGATACTGTTCGCCGAACCGCTGCCCGAGGGGTGCCCGCTAACCATCCTTGTGGAATTCAAAGACAAGAAAGAACGGGAAATACGATTTCGCTACGAAGGAAGAGTCGCATCGAGCGGGGGAAATGCCTGGTTCGAAGCAGCGATCGACTTCGATGAAGGTGTCAGCATTTCCGGGCGGAACGCAAGGGAACTGCTCTCGGAGCTTTTTCCCGATCCGTATCACGGGCCGGGCCGGTAGAAGCTGATTCAGTCTTTGAAAGGCAGCCACGGGGGTAAGGCGGAGGGGGTCGCCTGAACGGCAGAACAATTCAACACCGCCAGTGACATGGGAAATGGATTCCTGTAAGTCACAGAGCGGAGCTGTACCTTGCGGAGACCGCTGAATGCCATTCGAAAAGCAGCCCGAGTGGTTTGCACTTTACACGCGTCATCAGCACGAGAAGTCCGTTGCGCAGTTGCTTGAGCGGAAAGGCGCGGAAGTCTTCCTGCCCCTCTACAAAGCGGTGCATCGCTGGAAAGACCGTATGAAACTGCTCTCGCTCCCGCTGTTTCCCAATTACGTTTTTGTGCTGGATGGGAACGAGCGCCGCGGGGCGATTCTTGCAACCCCCGGCGTGTATGACTTTGTGCGGCAGGGTGGATGGCCGGCCCCCATTCCCAGAAATGAGATCGACGCTGTCCGCAAGGCTGTTACACGAGGGGTGGGCGTTGAACCGCACCCTTTTCTGAACGCTGGTGACCGCGTGCGGGTGAAATCGGGGCCGCTCGAAGGCGTGGAAGGAATCCTGGTACGCAAGAAGGGTTTGTGTCGGCTGGTCCTCTCCGTGGAACTGCTCGAGAGATCGATCGCCGTGGAAGTGGAAGTTGCGGACATCGAGCGCGTACTGCCGGCACGCGGACGCAAAGAATTCTATGCTGCCCCCGCACTGGCCGCCGGTGGATTCTGAAAGAACAGGCTCCATCTATGCTGGAACAAAATAGTCGGGTGTCCCGCACGGTAAATTTCGCCACGGGCTTGCTTCTCATTGCTGCTTTGAGTTCCTTTGCAGCCGCAGCGCTCGCGCAGAGTGATTCGGCACCGTTGTCAACGGAACCTTCCGTCCCCTCGGCATCTCTGCCCGTCTCAGGCAGGCCTTCAATGGCGCTCACGCCGAACGACGGACTGGATTACATCATCGCGCCGGACGACGAACTGGATATTGAAGTGATTGACGTTCCGGAATTCACGCGGGATTATCGCGTCAGTCCGGATGGAACTCTCACGCTGCCCATGCTTCCGGCGCCTGTTTTTGCCGCCGGGCTGACTCCCGATCAGCTTGCAGCGATGATTGCGGAAAGGCTGCGTGCGGCAGGGCTGGTGACGAACGCTTCGGTTACAGTCAGCGTCAAAAGTTCGCACGCGCACTCGGTCGCCATCACGGGCGCGGTCAACAATCCACAACTGTACTCGATTTTCGGTGCAACCACGCTGCTCAGCGTCATCACGCAGGCGGGCGGGCTCTCGCCTGACGCTTCAGACACGGCGGTGGTCACGCGGGGCGATACCGCCATGCGCGTGCTCGGGCTTCAGAAGGATTCCGCCAGTGCCAAAGATGCCTCGCCCGCGAGCGTTGTCAGGGTCAACCTGAAAGGTTTGTTCGAAGGCGCAGATCCCAAAGCCAACATCCCGATCTTCCCGGGCGATTCTGTGACCGTTCTGAGAGCGGGCATCGTTTATGTGGTCGGCGCTGTGAATCGTGCGGGAGGATACACGCTCGCGCGAAGCTGGCAGAACATGACAGTCCTCAAGGCCATTGCACTCGCCGGCAACGTCACCCCCAACGCACAGCGCAAGAAGGCTGAGATCATTCGAAGGGACCCTGCATCACCAGGCGGCCGTCGGGAAATTCCTGTGAACCTGAAAAAGATTCTGGCCGGTCGTGCGCCCGATCTCACGCTTGAAGCGAATGACGTGCTCTTTGTTCCTGAAAGCAACGGCAAGAAAGCTTTTCGGCAGGGCATGCAGGCGGCGCTGGGCATCGGCAGCGGCCTGCTGATATATCACGCGCCACTGTAATGATTCAAATCTCGCTTGAAAATGTCTGACAGCAAAGACCTCATCCCGGCGGGCTCGAACCTGCCGGAGCGCGACCACGCCTGGCGGTTTCAGGCCCAGGCGCTCGAGCCTGACAATTCCGACGTCTCCTCTTTTCTGCGCACTTACTGGCATATTCTGCTCAAGCGCAGGCGGACGGTCGCGGCGGTCACGTTTGTGGCCACGACGCTGGCGGCGATCTATGCCTTCAAATCACGGCCCGTTTACCAGGCCGTCTCAAAAGTAGCCGTCGAGGCCGAAACGCCGCAGATCCAGACCGTGCAGGACCTTTACCAGAGCCGCCCGACTGACACGATGTATCTGGCCACGCAGGTGGACGTCTTGCGAAGCGACGACCTGGCCTGGAAGACGATCGAGCAGTTGCACCTGGACCAGAATGTACAATTCAATCCGGCTGCGCGCAGCGCCGGTATGGACCCGGGCAGTCCGGACGCCGTCAAGGCCGAGCTAATCCAGGCCTTCAAGGGCCGGCTGAAGGTTGATCTTCTGCAAGGCACGTCTGTCATTCAGGTCGCATTTGAGAGCTTCGATCCGGCACTGGCCGCGCGCGTGGTCAACACGCTGGTGAACAATTACACGGAATACAACTTCCTGACGAAATACGACGCCACGCGTCAGGCGTCCGCCTGGATGGAGCAGCGTCTTGACGAGCTCAAAGACAAGGTTGAAAAATCGCAGCAGGCTCTCGTCAATTACGAACAACAGCATTCGATCGTGGACCTCGGCAACCGGGAAAACGTGATGGAGCAGCGCCTGGGCAGCCTGACGCAGGACCTGACCGATGCTCAGAACGACCTCGCTCAGAAGCAATCCCTCTATCAACTGGCTGAGGCGAATCCAAAACAGGCCGGCATTCTGGTGCAGGACCAGCTTCTCCAGCAGCTTCAGCAGAAGTACGGCGACCTGCAAACCGACTATGTCAACGCGCTGGCGCAGTATGGTCCGAATTTTCCCAAAGTCGTGAGGCTGCGCGAACAGATCCGGGAAGTCGGTTCGCTGATGGACCAGGAACAGAAGCAGGTTCTTGAGCGGCTGCGGCATGATTATCTTGCCGCGCTTGGGCGGGAGAAGATTCTTTCCGCGGCGGTGGATCAGGAGAAAGCCGAAATTGGAAAGGCCAGCCAGTTGCTGATCCAGGAAAATATCCTCAAACACGAGTTCCAGACCAACGAAGACCTTTACGACAACCTGCTGATGCACGTGAAGAACGCCACGGTCTCTGCCGGACTTCACGCCAACAATGTCCATGTGATTGACCACGCACTGGTCCCCACCCATCCGGTCCGCCCCCAAAAAGGCGTGGATATTGCCGTAGGATTCCTTGCCGGGTTGATGCTGGGCATCACCATCGCCTTTGCGGAAGAGGGCTTAGACAATTCCGTCAAAAACGCCGAAGACGTTGAGCGCCACATTCCCGTGCCGGCGCTGGCTGTGATTCCCGCGGCGGCTACCGTCGAGCCGCACCGTGGCTGGCTTGCCGGCGGAGGGAAAGCTTCGCCGCTGAGGGGCGTCGAAGTGGCTCTGATGGTGACGAAAGCGCCGACTTCGCCGCTGGCTGAGGCCTTCCGCACGCTCCGCACGTCGGTGCTGCTCTCAACTGCCCCGCGGCCGCCGCAGACGGTCCTGATTTCCAGTGCGCAGCCAGGCGAGGGCAAAACGTCCACAGCGCTCAATCTCGCGCTCAGCCTCGCCCAGCGCGGAGGGCAGGTGCTGATTGTTGATGCCGACCTGCGCAAGCCGGGCGTCGCGCGTGCGCTGGGATTGAAAGAGAAGAAAGGGTTGAGCGGCGTGCTGACGGGCGCGTACGGCCTGGATGAAGCGCTGGTACGCATTGAAAATCTGAATGGTTTGTGGGTCCTCGCGTCAGGTCCGCATCCTCCCAATCCGGCGGAACTGCTCTCTTCGCCTACGATGGAGCAGTTGCTGAAGGAACTTTGCAGACGATTCAATCACGTCGTGCTCGATTCGCCTCCGCTGCTCGCATTGACGGACGCCATTGTGCTCTCGACGCTCGTTGACGGCGTTGTGCTGGTTGTGGAGAGCGGCGTCACGCCACGCAACGCGCTGGTTCGTTCATTCCGGATGCTTCAGGACACCGGAAGCCGGGTGCTGGGAACGGTCGTCAACAAGATGGACCTCCGCATCGACGGTTATTATGGATACAGCTACCGCCGCTATTACGGCTCCGACTACTTCAAGGGAACGTCTGACGCCGAAACGGCCCTCGGGCCCACACCGGACAATGCCGTAACCCCCGCGCTCGAAGTGGAACAGCCCGAAGAATTCCGGCCGGACAACAGGCAGTAAATTCACCCTGCGGATCAGGAACAGCTTGCACAGCCCTTTTCTTGAAATTTCTTTACGTTCGCGCGCAAGGACAACCGCCTTTGTGCTGGCAATTCTGCTGCCGGGCATTGTGCTGGCGTTCAAGACGGCCGTAATCGCTGTCGCCGCAACGCTCGGCGCAACCAGCAATCCGGCAGAGGTTGCGAAGGCCGCGGCACTCGACCCCTCGGACCCGCAACTGCATTATCGCCTCGGCATGGCTTACAGTTTTTCGCTCGACCATCTCCGGCCGCAGGAAGGTCTCAGGGAGCTTCGCGAGGCGGTGCGGTTGGACCCTTCGCAGCCTTCTTACTGGTCCGCGCTGGCTGCCGCGTGCGAATCTCTGGGCGACGAAAAATGCGCCGCCACCGCGACCGGACGGACCCTCGAGCTTGCGCCCATGACGCCGCGCTACTGGTGGGACGCCGCCAATCATTCAATGGCAGCAGGTGCGTCCGACGCGGCGTTTGACGAGTTCCATCGGCTCATCGAACTCAACCCCGAGTACGCGCCTGAAACCTTCAGGCTTTGCCTGGCCATGGTTCCCGATGTGCAGAAGGTCTATCAGAAGGTTTTGGCAGACCGTAGCAATGCACAGCTCAACTTTGCCTATATCAATTACCTTTGGGAGCATGGTCAAGGCGATCAGGCATATCCCATCTTCCAGGCAACGCTGGCATTGGATCGGCTGTTCCCATTTTCGCTCGCTGAGTCTTATTTGAACTGGCTGCTCGCCCATGGAGACGAGCAGCAGGCCTCAGTTGCCTGGCAGGAACTCGAATCACACGGGATCATCCGCAGACCTCCAGGCGATTCGCCTCAGAATCTCATTTTCAACAGCGGATTCGAGCAGGTTCCGCTCAACGCTGGGTTTGACTGGCGTATCCAGCAGGAGCCATATACGCGCGTCAGTCTGGACGACGTTGGTCCTTATCAGGGCAGCCAATCATTGCGCGTAGATTTCACCGTCAGCCAGAACGAGGCCTCTCAGCCCGTTTCCGAACTGGTTCCCGTCCAACCGGGCCGCGCTTACCGGCTCAAGGCCTACGTCCGCTCTGACAGCATTACCTCCGACAGCGGGCCGCGCCTGCGCGTGACCGATCCGCAGTGCTCCTCGTGCCTGGATGTTTCAACCGCAGGCACAGTGGGCACGACAGAGTGGCATCTCGTCAGCGTCGATTTCACGGTTGGCCCCACAACGCACCTGGTCCTCGTCTCCATCTCGAGGCCGCGCAGCATGACGTTTCCTCCGGACATTACCGGAACATTCTGGACGGATGATGTCTCTCTGAGCGCGGTTTCCGAACCAGCGGGCGGCCAGGGCCTGGCGCAAACCCAACACTCGTCATGAACGGTTCAGCCCACAGAGTCGCCGTTCCGACTTCTTTCGTCCGCGAAAACGTCTCGGCCGCAACCTCGGGAGTGCGTTGGTTTTCATCCGCGCGCGCTGTCCTCACCGCCTCATTACTGGCCGCACCACTCGCCTTTGGAGCGGTCCAGGTCTGGGCATGGGCGGCGCTTTACATTTTGGCGTTTCTCGCTCTGGCGATGTGGGCGATGGGCTGCGTGCGGCGGGGCTTTATGAAGATCACCTGGACGTCCCTTTACTGGCCTGCGGCGGCTTTCCTGACTCTCGGTGCTTTGCAGTATTTTGCGGGCTTCGCAGAAACCAGTTACGGCGCGCGTAACGCCCTGATCAAGCTGCTGACGGACATCATTCTGTTCTTTCTTGCCGGCCAGCTTTTTGCGGATTCCCCGCCACGCACGTGGCGCGCCTTTGGGCTGAGTGTAACGGCTTACGCCTTCCTGATGGCGCTGTTTGCCATCCTGCAATTCTTTTCAGGCCACGGGCTGATCTATTGGGTCGTGGCGGCGCCGGGTTCGGCCTTCGGCCCTTACGTAAACCACAACGACTATGCGGGACTGATGGAGATGCTCATCCCGCTCAGCGCCGCCTTTGCAATCTCCCAGCAGCGCGATGAGCAGCACGACGCTCTTCTGGGCTTTGCCGTGGCGGTTGCCGCAGGCTCGCTGCTGCTGTCGGCTTCGCGCGGTGGGTTTGTTTCACTGCTCGCGGAAATTGTGATTTTCGCCGCCATCCTATGGAAGCGAAGTCCGCAGCACAAGCCGCGTAACACGCTCCTGATCGGGACCCTGGGAGTGATGGCTGTCGCGTCGCTTTTCTTCTGGATGGCACCACAAAGCGTCTCAAGCCGTTTGGGGACCGTGGCAAACGTCGTCCACGCGCCGGAAGCCACTTACGGCGACCGAATGCACGTGGCCTATGACGCACTGAGGATATTCGCCGCGCACCCCGTCCTGGGAACGGGCCTGGGCAGCTTCGGTTCAGTCTTCCCCGCATACCAGACTTTCCCAACCGACCAGACATACCCTTACGCACACAACGATTACGCGCAGGCGCTGGCAGAAACCGGTGCCGCCGGGGCCGTGATCATCCTTTGGGCACTTGCATTGTTTTTCCGCAGTGCTTTCAAAGGCCTGCTCGACCGGCTCGAATCGGAAGCAGGCTGGATGCAACTGGGCGCTGCAATCGGGGTGTGTGGATTGCTGGTCCACAGCTTTGTCGATTTCAACCTGCACATTCCTGCCAATGCGGCGTGGTTCGCGGTGTGCGCTGGGTTGGCGACCGTCTGCACTGCGCGCCTGCGCCCGCAAGGGGCCGCCCGGGGTCCGGCGAAGAACGAAGGATACCAGTGAAGGACGTCATCATCGTGGGCGGAGGGCCGGCAGGGCTGCATGCCGCGTATCAACTTGCCTCAGCCGGGCTTGACGTCAGCCTGTTCGACTCACAGAAGCAGATCGGCGAACGCGCCGTTTGTTCAGGCGTCATCAGCATCGAGGCCTTTTCGCGGTTCGGGCTGCCCACCGCGCCAGTGTTGAACTCGATCAGGGCTGTGCAAGCTGTTTCTCCCGCCGGACACAAAATCGAACATAGCGGCACCGTCCCGCTGGCGCACGTGGTGAACAAAGCAGAATTCAACCGCGAGCTTGCCACACGCGCGGCTGCGGCGGGGGCTGAATTGTGTCTCGGGAGGTTTGTAGAAGCAGTTGAACAGAAAAAGCACGGCGTCACTTTGCAGTATCACGATAAGGAAAACCGCGAGCCACAGATTGCAAAAGCCCGCGCGGTCATCATCGCATCCGGCGTGAACCGCTCCCTGACGGCAAAGCTGGGGCTTGTGCGCCCGCGCGATTTTCTGCGCGCTATCCAAGCCGATATACCGTTGGGCAGGGACGGCGCGGCGCGCCCCACGAAGATTTATGTTGGGCAGTCGGTCGCGCCCGGCGCATTTGGATGGAAAATCCCGCTGGGGCACGGGCGCGTGCGCGTGGGGCTGATGACCAGCGGTGAACCGCGGCCCTACTTCAAGAAGCTTCTGGGAAGGATGGCTCCCCGTCTTCGCCCGGACCAGTACAGGATTTCCCAGAAGGCGATTGCCCAATGGCCGCAGGGCCGGTGCGTCACCGACCGCGTCATGGTAATCGGTGAGGCGGCGGGCCACGTCAAGACCACCACGGGCGGGGGAATCTACTACGGGCTGATTTCTGCCGAGATGGCGGCCGACGTGATGGCGCGGGCGTGCCGCGCAAACAACTTCTCTGAGCAGACCTTGAGCGCCTTCGAGAATTACGCGCGATCCACTTTTAACCGGGAACTGGAAACAGGCTACTTCTTCCGAAAAATGGTCGCAAAACTTCCGGATTCCCTGCTCAATAAGACCTTTGCGAAAGCCGGCGCCATCGATCTCTTCGGGCGGCTGAGAGGCAACCTGATCTTTGACTGGCACTACAAAGCCATCCTGATTGCGATCCGGCAACTCTTTAATTCATAACCCCGTGTCCGCATTTCCGGACTGTTTCAGGACCCTTTTAATCGGGAGCCCGCCCTTTGGCCAAGCGCGCATTTGACATTCTTCTGTCGGGATTCGGCCTGCTCTGGTCCCTGCCGGTCTGGTTGCTCATTGCGATCGCCATCAAGCTCGATGACGGCGGGCCGGTTTTCTACCACCAGGTGCGTGTGGGCAAGGACAACCGTGAATTCACCAGTTACAAATTCCGGTCCATGGTGGCGGATTCCGACAGGAAGTGGGGCGCCGTTCCCGCCACCGCACGGGACCCGCGCATCACGCGCGTGGGGCGCATCCTGCGGGCCACGGCCATGGACGAACTGCCGCAACTGTGGAACATCCTTCGCGGCGATATGAGCTTTGTCGGCCCGCGGCCCGAGTGGGTGGAACTGGTGAAGCATTTTCGCCGGCAGGTTCCCGGCTTCGACCGCCGGCACGCTGTGCGGCCCGGGCTGACCGGCCTCGCGCAGATTTACGGCGACAGCGAATTGCCGCGCCGACAGAAGCTCCGCTACGACCTTCTTTATATCAAGCGCCAGAGTTTCTGGATGGATCTTCGCCTGATCGCGTTTTCATTTCTTGTGACCTTTGCGGGCGGATGGGAAGTCCGCGCCAGCAAGGTCCCCCGCTGGCTGGACAGGCGTCCCCGTCGCAAGGCAAAACCCGCCCTGACCGCACCGCCGCTCGCGGAACCCTCCCTTTCGCCCGCCGAAGAGCCATAACGGATAAACGCCATGGGACCGCAACGGACACTGACGACTTCACACCGTGGGCTTCCCGCCTGCACACGCGTGCTGGGCGTTCCGGTGCACAGCGTGGATGTTGAAGGAGCGCTTGAATGCATGGGCCGGTGGATCGAAGAGCGCGGAGGGACGCGCTGGATTGCCGTCACCAGTTCGCATGGCATCGTCGAGGGATTCAAGAAGCCGGGCTTCAGGAAGATCATCGAGTCTGCAGCGCTCTCCGTGCCGGACGGCATGTGGACGGCGCGTGTGTCGGCGAAAAAACTTTCGAGCGTGCCGCGGCGCGTGCGCGGAGCGGACCTGCTGGTGGAGTTTTCGCGGCTGGCCAGTCGGCGCGGCTATTCGAGCTTTTTCTATGGCGATACGGAGGAAGTCCTGGCGATGCTCAGCGCGCGGCTGAAGGAGCAATTTCCGTCGCTCAAGATTGCGGGTGTTTACTCACCGCCATTCCGCAAGCTCTCGCCGGAAGAGGACGCCGAAATCACGGCCACCATCAATAGCGCGCGGCCGGACGTCCTTTGGGTGGGCCTCGGGCTGCCCAAGCAGGAGCACTGGATCTATGAGCACCTCGAGCGACTGAAAGTGCCCGTGATTGTGGCCGTCGGAGCCGCGTTCAAGTTTGTGGCGGGAACGGTGAAGGAAGCGCCGCGCGCGGTCAGCAATCTGGGGCTTGAATGGTTCTGGCGACTGCTGCGCGAGCCGAAAAAGTGCTGGCACCGGTCGCTCGTGTACGGACCGCAATTCGCGCTGCATTCTTACCTGGAACTGAAAGGCCTTCGCAAATACGACTGAAGGAGGGAGCGATGATGAACTGGAACGGCAAACGCGTGCTGGTGACCGGAGGGGCTTCCTTTATCGGCTCGCACCTGGTGGACGCATTGGTCGATCGCGGCGCGCGGGTGCGGGTGGTTGACAATCTTTCGAGCGGCAAACGCGAAAACCTGCAATCGCACCTCGAGTCCGGCCGCATCGACTTCCGCCACGCCGACCTGCTCCGGCCCCGCGTGGCGCAGGAGGCGGTCCGCGACATCGAGGTCATCTTTCACCTTGCGGCGGACCATGGCGGGCGCGGCTACGTGGACCTGCATCAGGCGGCGTGCGCCACGAACCTGACGCTCGACGGCATGCTGTTCCTCGCGGCGCGCGAAGCAGGTGTTGATAAAGTAGTTTATGCCTCATCGGGGTGTGTTTATCCCAATCATATTCAAACGGACCCTTCGCAGGTCCTCTACCTGACCGAAGACATGGTGGGTCCGCCCTATGACGCCGACAACATGTACGGCTGGGCCAAGCTGATGGCGGAAATGACGCTGCAGGCGTACTACCGCGACTTCGGCCTGAAGTCCGCCTGCTGCCGCTACTTCACGGTTTACGGCGAGCGCGGCCACGAGAACCACGCCGTGATTGCCATGATCGCGCGCGCCTTCATCCGGCAGGACCCCTTTGTCGTCTGGGGCAACGGTGAGCAGGTCCGCAACTGGACCCACGTCAGCGATATTGTTTCGGGCACCCTCCGCGCCGCGGAAGTGATCGATGACGGCTCTGCGGTGAACCTCGGCACGATGGAGCGCACCCGCGTGATCGACGCCGTGCGCGAGGTGCTGCGCTACACCGGCCACAACGCGCGCATCGAACTCCACCCGGAGATGCCCACCGGCCCGATGAACCGCGTGGCGGACAACTCGCTCGCACGCGAACTGCTCGGCTGGGAGCCGAAAGTGAAATTCATGGACGGCCTGCGCCGCACCATCGACTGGTATTTCTCCACGAAGGACCGCGACCACGTCCGCGCCGTACTCGATTCTCTTCTGACCGAGCGCACCTTGCGACCGGCCGCCTCCCAGGCGCAGCCATCCTGAGCGCCGCGAAGGGCCCCGGCCATTGACCTGTAAACCCGCATGAACACCGTTGAAACCGCCGCCCGGCCGGCGATGCACGTTGGCGCGCGCGTGCTGGCGCGCAACACGCTGCTGAACCTGATTGGCCGCGTCGTGCCCCTGCTGGTGGGTGTGGTGGCGATGCCGTACGTGATCCGCCATCTGGGCCCGGACCGTTTCGGTCTGCTCTCGCTCGCCTGGATGGTGGTGGGTTATTTTGCCATCTTCAATCTCGGCATCGGCCCGGCCACCACCAAGTTTGTCGCGGAGTTCCTCGGCCGCGGCGAAACCGAAAAGCTCCCGCAGCTTGTCGGGACGGCCGTCATCAGCCAGACGTGCCTGGGGCTCTGCGCCGGAGTCCTGCTGGCGATGGCCTCGCCGCTCATCGTCTCCCGCCTGCTGCGCATCCCGCCCGACCTCCATCCGCAGGCGCGCCTGATTTTCCTGATCATGGCCGCCGCGCTGCCCGTGGATTTCTCCATCGGCTCGCTGACGGGCGTCCTGGCGGCCTCGCAGCGCTTCGACCTGCTCAACGCCATCGGCATTCCCTCGAGCGCGCTCACTTACCTTCTGCCCGCCGGCGCGCTCGCCCTCGGCTTCGGATTGCCGCCCATCGTGCTCTTTCTCGTGATGGCGCGCGTTGCCGGGGCCGCCGTGCTCGCCCTCCTCTGCCTGCGCCTCTATCCCCAATTGCGCCGCCCGCGCTTCGACCGCCGCCTCGTCCGCCCGCTGCTCGGCTTCGGCGGCTGGATGACCGTGTGCGGTTCCTTGGGCTCTTTTGTGGCCTATTCTGACCGATTCCTCATCGGCGCGATCATCTCTGTAGCCGCCGTCGGTTTCTATACACCGCCCTCCATGATTTCAAGCAAGCTGGGTATCGTGTCCGGCAGCCTCACGGCCACGCTCTTTCCAGCCTTCAGCGCCGCCGCCGGGCGCGGCGACCTTGAATGGATCAGGAGCGCCCTCGTCCGCTCGCTCAAGTTCCTGCTTCTCATCATGGGTCCCGTGGCCCTGCTGATGATCTTCTTTGCCCGGCCGATCCTTACCTTTTGGGTCGGCGCAAAGTTCGCCGCCGAGGGCGGGCTCGTTCTTCAGATTCTGGCGATCGGAGTGCTCATCAACTCGCTCAACTACGTTCCCTACACCGTTCTACAAGCCACCGGGCGTCCTGACCTTGCGGCCAGGCTGCTTGCGACGCAGGTTCCTGTTTACGTGCTGGGCGCCTGGTTGCTGATGAAGTACTTCGGCCTTCCGGGTGCCGCGCTGGCGTGGTCCTTGCGAATGCTGCTTGAATTCTTCCTTTACACAGCCGGGGCCTGCTGGGTCACGCGCACATCGCCCCGCATTCTTACCGCGCGAGACCTTCGGCGCAGTGCGGCGGCGCTGGCGGCGCTGGCGGCATTGCTTGCGGTCCTGTGGGCCTCGACCCACGCGCTTATCACAGACGCGGCCTTTGCCCTGCTCCTTGGCGGCGCATTTCTTCTCGCCGCCTGGCGCTATGCTTTGAACGCCGAGGAAAAATGGCAGATCAAACTCTGGCTCAAACTGGCGCGGTGAATCCGCCCGCTCAGCAGGAGCCGCGCAAAGTCAGCATCATCATCAACAACTACAATTACGGACGTTTCCTGCGCGATGCCATCGAAAGCGCCCTGGCCCAGACGTACCCGAATGTCGAAGTGATTGTGGTCGATGACGGCTCGACGGACAACTCTCGCGAAATCATTGCCAGTTATGGCAGCCGCATCATTCCCGTGCTGAAGGAAAACGGCGGCCAGGCGTCCGCCTTCAACGCCGGCTTTGCCGCCTCAACCGGCGACATCATCTTCTTCCTCGACTCGGATGACGCGCTCCTCCCCGAGGCCGCCGAAACCATCGTACGCGAATGGCGCGATGGCGTCGCGCGCATCTATTTTCCCCTCCACGTTATCGACGCGGAGGGGCGCCAGACGGGAGAACTTGCGGGAGGCCGCGCCATCCCTGACGTAAGGCTCGGCCCGTTCGGGGTCGGTTCGCCGACCAGCGGGAATGCGTTCTGGCGGGCTGTTCTGGAACGAACCATGCCTGTTCCTGAAGCCGAGTGGCGACTGTGCGCTGAGGGGTATCTGGTGCTTGCAGCTGCGATAGTGGGCCGCAGCGCTCAAATGCCCCGTCCTCTCGGGTACTACCGAATTCACGGCAAGAACAATTTTGCGTGTGCACCCCCAAGGGACGGAGCCGCCAGACGGGCCACCCACGCTGCCTTCACGCTGCACCGAGTGCTGACGCGTCTGTCCGACGGGAAGATGCCTCCTTTCGAGGATTGGGTGGCAAGGGCGCCCCACCACTGGCTGGCACGCATCCTGTCACTGCGTGAAAGCCCGCAGGACCATCCCCTGCCCGACACGCTCCCCCGGCTGGTGCGAAAAGCCTTAAGCGCCACGTGGCGGCACCCCTACTGGAACTTCCGTCGCAAGCTCGCCTACACATTTCTCGTCATCGGTTACAGCTTCTCTCCCCTGCCGGTGCGCAGGGGCCTGCAATGGGCGGAGTGCAACGCGCAGAAGCCGATCGCCACACTCTTGCTGGGGAGACGGTCAGGTGAACTTGAACGGTCGAACTGAGTTGGCATCACCCCAGAAGAAGGGATCGGTCGGGATTGTCCATCCCCGGCTGGGCTTTGGCGGGTCGGAAACCAAGGTGCTCTGGACGATTGAGGCCCTGAAGCAGGATTTTGACGTCACGCTGATCACGGGCGGCCCGGTGGAGCTTGACCGGCTCAACCGCTATTACGGCACGCGGCTCGCTCCGGCGGAAACCGTGAAGGGCGGATGCATCACGTTTGTACCCAACTCCGGCGGGCAGACGGAGATCGTCAATCACCCGGCGCTGACCTTCAGCAACGACGAAGACGCCGTGAGCAAGATTTGTACCGTCCTTTCCAGCGCCGCTTTGCAGGAAAATCTGCGGGCGCATCTTGCAGGCCGGGCCCGGAAATTTTCTGTTGAGAATTTCAAAAGCGGGATCCGCCATGTCGTTTCTGAGCTCCTCGGCAGTCGGGAGTCTCGCTCCAATAAGAGCCCGGAGAAGACCGAATCGTGCAGCCAGAGCCTCTAGTATCAGTTATAATCCCGGCGTACAATGCCGAGGGGACAATCCGAAACGCCATTGAGTCAGTGCTCCGGCAAACGGTAAGCGACCTCGAAGTCATCGTGGCTGATGACGCGTCGGCAGACAACACTACCCAAGTAGTCAGCACGATTCCTGACCCGCGCGTCCGCCTGGTGAAAGCGCAGACGAATTCCGGGCCGTCTGCCGCACGCAATCTGGGTGTCAAAGGTGCAAGAGGTCGTTGGGTCGCATTCCTGGATGCGGACGACGAGTGGGTACCTGATCGACTTGGGTACTTGCTTGGAGCTGCCCAGGGTGACGAGCGCTTTGTAGCCGACTGGTTTGCCCCGTGCAGCGTAGCTCCTGACGGGCGACTCACTCCAGTAGAAAATCCATTGCTGCCCACCGACGGGGGTGTGGACGACTTCGACTTTGTCAGATTTTTGAAGCTCGGCAGGTGTGTCTATCCGATCGTTCCTAAGGTTGCATTCGATACCTACGGCGTTACCTTCCCCGAATGGGGGAGCGGCGGCGAGTGGGCTTTTTTAATCGCCCGGCTCTCAGCAAGCGGCGTCAGGGGCAAGTTAGTCCATCGCGTCGGCTATCTCTACCGTGTGACGGGCGCACATGACGGCTCAACTCTCCGTGCTATCGAAGAACAACTCAAGGTGCAGGAATTTCTCGCTAAAGGCCCCGGCGTGTCACAGGAAGCCATGGTGCTTTTGCAGAGAGGCATCCCGGGCATCAGAAAGCGCCTGGTAGTTGCCGCGCTGCGGGAGGGAAAATGGCGCAAACTCGCCCATTACGCAAGCAAGAACCCCACAGACCTCCTGATCCTGCCAGGCAGTGTGGTTCGTTTCCTCCTGCGTAAGCTTCAGTATTGGCGAGCTTCTCGAAACCCCACCGCAACCGAAAACCTTGGCTAACATTTCCCACAAACTCGCCGTCGTCGTCCCGACCATTGGCCGGTATGACGATTTGCGCCGCATGCTCGCGAGCCTCGCCGCGCAGACCCGTCTGCCCGATGAAGTCGTCATCGTGGACCAGGACGGAACATGCCAATGTTTTGCCAGCGAGTTTCCGCAGTTGCCGATTCGAGTCATCGCCTTGCCGGGCTCGGCATCCTTGAAGCGCAACGCGGGCATGGAGGCCGCGCGGCCGGACGCCGACCTGATCGGCTTTTTCGATGACGACATTGTGCTGGAGCCGCAATGCTTCGAGGCGCTGCTCCGGTTCTGGGACAGCGGCCCGCCGGACCTGGGCGGACTGGGATGCAACCTGATGAACGGCGCGCCCATGTTTGCACGGCGGCTCAAGGGCCTGCCGGTGGTTTCGCGGCTGGGTCTTTACGATACGGCGCCGGGCGCCGTGCTGCGCTCCGGCTTTCACACCATGACGCCGGGCGTGGACCGCGACCTTTACGTCCGCTGGCTGTCCAGTTGGGCCGTGGTCTATCCGCGAAGGGTGCTGGAAGAGTTCCGCTTTGACGAATGGTTTGAGAGCTACAGCTATCTCGAAGACCTCGATCTGAGCTACCGCGTCAGCAGGAAATACCGCCTGGCGATGGTGGCCGGGGCGCGCTTTTATCACTACCCGTCGAGGCTCGGGCGGCCTGACCCTTATCTTTTCGGCAAAAAGGAAGTGCTGAACCGGCTCTACTTCGTCTCCAAGCACCCGGAACTCTCCCGGCCGCTCTGCTGCCTCGCGCTCACCATCCGCGCCGCCATGAGCCTCTTCCTCGGCCTCGCCTACCGCGACGCCACCTACTTCCAGCGCGTTGCAGGAAATGCGGCGGGGTTCCTTTTTACCGGAGGGAAACAGTGGACACGAATGAGGGAAAAAATAACAACCGCGGCTCTCGGTTCCGGCTCGCGGTCGTGATCCCGACCATCGGCCGGTACGAGGAACTGCGGCGGATGCTGCGGAGCGTCGCCGCACAGACCCGCCTGCCGGACGAAGTGATCATCGCGGGCGAGGGCGAAGAGAACGAACAGGTGGCCCGCGAGTTTCCCGAGCTTCACGCAAAATTCATCAACCTACCCGGTTCGTCGATCTGCGACGCGCGCAACGCGGGCATGGAGGCCGCGCGGCCGGACGCCGACCTGATCGGCTTTTTCGATGACGACATTGTGCTGGAGCCGCAATGCTTCGAGGCGCTGCTCCGGTTCTGGGACAGCGGCCCGCCGGACCTGGGCGGAGTGGGGTGTAACCTGATGAATGGGATGCCCATGCCTGGACGGCGTCTCAGGGCCCTGCCGATTGTCACGCGCCTGGGTCTTTACGATTCGGCCAAGGGGATTGTGCTCCGCTCCGGCTTCCACACAACACTCTCCGCCCGAGCAGACATTTCTTCAGCCGGATCGACCGTGCCGACTCCCGATGGCCACCCCGCCGCGCCGGTGGTGGAACAGGACCTTTATGTACGCTGGCTGCCCAGTTGGGCCGTGGTCTATTCCCGAAAGGTCCTGGCCGAATTCACATGGGACGAGTGGTTTGAGGGTTACAGTTACCTCGAAGACCTGGACCTGAGCTACCGCGTCAGCAAGAAATACCGGCTGGCGGTTGTGAGTGGCGCGCGATTCTACCACTACCCGTCGAAGACTGGACGGCTTGACCCTTACCTTCTCGGCAAAAAGGAAGTGCTGAACCGGCTCTACTTCGTCTCCAAACACCCGGAACTCTCCGGGCCGCTCTGCTGCCTCGCGCTCACCATCCGCGCCGCCATGAGCCTCTTCCTCGGCCTCGCCCACCGCGACGCCAGCTACTTCAAGCGCGTGGCGGGAAATGTGGCGGGGTTCGCACAGGCGGCGATGGGGCGGATTGAGCCGGTCAGCGGGGGCATAAGGTGAGTGTGGCGTCCCGACGTTTCTCGAGTCGTTAAAACGGCTCGGTTATTGGCCGGAAATACTCCAACCGGTGGAGAAGCCGGGCCTGAGTTCGATTCTTGGGGGCGCCTACTTCCACTTCGCCGAGGCCGGCGCAGGACGGGATTCAGTAAAGGGTTCGGCCGCCGTTTGTCCCCCAAGGCATCGCGCCGCTCCGCGGGCTGGGCGGCGCGGCGGCGGCCGAAGTACAGTCTAGGGCTGCGCGATGAAGAGGCGAAGACGGGAGCCCTGCACTGCAAGGGTTGCAGTCAGAGCAGATATGCCAGCCCTCACCAAGAAGATAAGGGCGCTTCCTAAGTTCCTGGAATGTGCGGTTGAGCGTGCCGGATGGCGTCCAACACTAGGTTGGCTTGCGTGCAGAACGGTCTGCGAGTTTGGGTGGAAACAACCCGCGAGGTGGAAAATTCGCCCGCCCCAAACGAAGCACCCATTGCTCATTCGCCTGGGACGGTCAAGCGATCTGGATTGCTTCAGACAAATCTTTCTGGAGGACGAGTACGCCTGCTTGAGAGACATTCCGTCGCCGCAACTGATCATGGACCTCGGCGCGTATGTTGGTTATTCAAGTGCATATTTCCTGAGCTGTTTCCCTAGTGCGAAGGTCGTCGCCCTGGAGCCAGCGCCAGACAATTATGAGGTTTGCAGTGAGAACCTTGAGCCTTACGGAGACAGGGTTCGACTGGTGCAGGGGGCCGTCTGGCCTAGGCGCTGTACATTAAGACTTTCGCGAGGGACTTTCGGCGATGGCCGTGAGTGGGCAACCCAGGTTCGCGAGTTCCAAAATGACCACGGCACAATCGCCGATGGATGGGACATCCCGTCTTTGTTAAGCCCTGTGGGCTCAACATGGATTGATTTGCTGAAAGTTGACGTGGAGAGGAGCGAATTGGAAGTCTTTGGAAATGGCGCCGAGGTTTGGCTCCCCCACGTTCGGAACATTTGCATTGAACTTCATGGATCTGACTGTGAGCAAGTCTTTTTCCGGGCCCTCCAAAGCTTTGAGTTCGAACTGCAGCGGTCGGGTGAGCTGACGATCTGTCGAAACCTCCGGCGCAGGCGTGACTCTACATGAGCCAAATGGAACGAATCCAGAATAACCTCGGTGTGCGCCGGACGCGAGGGGCGCCTCCGGCAGGTTGCGGAAGGGGGCGGAAGGGTCATGCCGAGCGAAGCTCTCCGTATGGCCCCGGGTGCCGGGAACGCTCGCTGCGCTCATGGGGACAGGCGCAGGGTCCGCTCTGCGGCAGCGTGCCAGGCTTCGGAACGGCCCCGGGCAGTCTCCGATGCGGACAGAGGCGGGCCGCCGGAAAACAGCCTGGGCGCAGCGGCTTCGCAAGGCCCCCGGCAGTTTCAGATGGAGGACCGCGGATGGGACAGCGACGGCCTGCGGGTATCGGGGCCATGCGGTTTGGGACAGATGGGACAAAGAAAACCTTCCGCCAGGGGGGTCCCGGGCAGGCGGGTTGAGGTCGGGAAGGCGGAGATTATTCCTTGATTTATCAGAGAGTTGGGGGGTCTGGGGCTTTGCCTACCGACCGTTCGGTAGGTAGCCCTTCGGCGGGAAGTTGTTGTTTTTCTGTGCATTGTGTAATTTTTTCAAAATTCATAATTTTTTATCTCTTTAATTTTCAATAAGATGCAAAATTCACATTCCGCCGCGCGCCTCCGCGTCCTCGTTTGCGCCTTCGCCTGCAGCCCCGGTGGCGGCCCTGCAAGCCTCGCGGGGGGTGGGGAAGCAGTTCTCGGCTGGAATATCGTCCGGCAACTCGCCAGGTTCCACGAGGTCGTGGTCCTCACCCACGCCGAACTCCGATCTGCCATCGAAAGCGGCCTCAAGGAGGCGTTCAATGGGAACATCCATTTCCATTATCTTAAACTGCCTCGCTGGCTTGAGGCGTTAAAGGGCTTTGCCGGCGGCATCCAGTTCTACGCCTACCTGTGGCAGATCAAGGCTTACTTTGTGGCGCGCAGGCTGCACCGCGAGCGGCCCTTCGATGTCTTCCACCATGTGACCTACGCCAACGACTGGATGGCCAGCTACATCGGTGCACTGCTGCCCGTGCCTTACATCCGCGGACCCGGCGGCGGCGCACAGCGGGTTCCCAAGGCGTTTCTTGCAGGCTTCTCGCGGCGTGGGCGTTTTTGGGAACACGTTCGCTCCGTTGGCCAGCAGGTGTTGCGGCATGATCCCATCTTCATGCTTGGCCAGCGGCGAGCGCGGGCCATTCTGGTTTGCACTCCGGAGTCTCTCTTTACCATTCCTGAAAGGTGGAGAACCAAAGCACAACTGTTTCCAGTAAACGGCATTACCAGCGAGGACCTGCGACTGACGGAACGCAACAATCGCGCGGATTCCCCGACGCGCGTGTGGCCCCACGAGAATGGGCAATTCAACGGCAGCCAAAAACCATTTCGGGTGCTCTCAGCCGGCAAGCTTCTTGAGTTGAAGGCCTTCGACCTGGCAATTCGTGCCTTTCAGCTTTTTGTGCAAAAGGCGCCGACCGCAACGTTCACCCTGATTGGCGACGGACCAGAATCAGGCCGCCTTAGAAAGCTCACTCAGGAACTTGGGCTCGACGGTAAGGTCCGGATTGAGAAATGGATGTCGCGCGAGGAATTGCTGCAGGCCATGGCCCAGTCAGATGTCTTTCTGTTTGCCAGCCTGCGCGATGGTGGCGGCGCGGTCGTAATTGAGGCAATGGCCGCTGGCATGCCCGTCGTTTGCCTTGATCATGCAGGGCCAGCGATGCACGTCACAGAGAAGTGCGGAATCAAGGTACAGCCACGGCATCCTGATCAAGCGATAAAAGAAATGGCGGAGGCGCTTTTCTGCCTGTACAGAGACGCTGAGTTACGCCTTCAAATGGGCAAGGCTGCACGCGAGCGCGCTGAGCGTTCGTACCATTGGGAGCGTCATGGCGACTGTCTTCTCGAGGTTTATCGAAGGGTGCTGCACGTAGAAGGCGACCTTCCAGCCCGCAGTTCGGAACATGCGGAAAGCATTGCAACCACATCCTGAGGTCCAATCCACCGCTGTGAATAGGTCTCCACAGCAGGAGCGAAGCGTTTTTTTCCTGTTAAGCGCACTCCTTTGGCTTCTATTGTGGAGCGGATATAACACGGGTATCGGTCTTGTTCTTTCGCCCGGCTTTCCAGCAAATTCACTGCAACTCGTCCACGGTATTCGCGCATTTTTCCCGTTGCTTGCTGCTTGGGTTGCGGTCCTCACGATACTATCCAGCCACGGACTCAAGACCCGGGCGGTAGTAGGTCCGCTTGGCTTGCTGACGTTCTTCGCAGCAGCGGGCCTGATCTCCTCAAGTCTGATTTCCATTCATCCAATACAGGCCGTTTATTGGTGCGCAATGTACGAATCCGTTGCGATCGTTTTAATGGCAGTCTGCTCAGGTCCGGGCGCGTTAGGCCTCCTTTCCAAGCTGATGAAGCTAAACTGGGCCATCGACATCGGAATCTTGATCGGATTGCTGGCAGCCATTCCGTCGTTTGGTGGAACGGCTCTCGTCCCGACACAGGGAAGCCCCCTCGGGGTTATGGCTTACAACGGAAGCGTAGGCGCATATGGAGAGATCCTCGGCATGCCGAGTACACGCAACACAGGTTTAGCCAGGTATGCCGGGGTAGCAGCCATAATTGGGCTGGCAAGATTGTTCCAAAGGACCAGAGGGTGGAAAAAGGCACTCTGGGCAGGAGTACTGCTTCTCGGTTTGTACTCTCTCGTGCTCGCGCAGGGGAGGACTGAAACGTTGAGTTTTCTTGCTGCGGCGATGGTTATCCTAATCTTGCGGAAGCAACGCCGGGTTGTGCTGATCGGTTTTGGCATCCTGGGATTTGCTCTGCTAGCCCTTGTTGGTTTCTTTAACGGTCTGTGGAACTTTGGAACTCGCAACGGAAGTTTTGACCCCACACTCACCGGGAGGACAAGTCAGTGGATGGCGGGTGTAGCCGCGACCCTGCATTCGCCCTGGATTGGACTTGGGTTCCAAGCCGATCGATTCTATGTCGGCGCTCAGTTGGAGAATGCGTTTTTCCACGCATTGATTCAAAGCGGTGTTCTGGGGGCCATTGCCTATGTAGGGGCATACGCGCTCGCCTGGCTTCTCTTGATCCGCCTGCTCATTTCACGGCAGCAGAATCTGGTACCGGATGAAGTCGCCGGGATTCTAGCATTCTTCACCGTTTTTTCGGTTACGGAATCGATCGCGTACTACAGCGCTGCCTTTATGCTTGTCGCTCCTGTGCTTGCCTACATCCAGGTTCTTGCATGGCAGCAGAAAATGGCGAGTGCGAGGACCCCTGTAGCTCGCTGGAAGCCGGCGCGGCTGGGTACTCCGGCGTTCGGGATGCAGCGGACCCAGGCAATGAAGAGAAGCTTATTCCATGGGACCGATTTCTAGGCTGCGTGCCGGCATTTCGTATCTGGAGCGCAGCACGGGATTTCGGACGCGTTGCATCGTCGTGGTGACCATCAGCATTCTGAATCGTGTTTCAAAAGAGCATCCAACGCACCGGGGAATTGTTTCGCATGCGGAAAAAGCAGCTTGAGCAGCGGTATTCCATTGACACAGCGGAGATTTATTGATAAGAATTCCGTTACACGGAGGTTGTTTATGCTGAGGACGACATTTTTCAATCAATGCGCGGCAATCATTGCAGGAACCATTGTAGCAGCGGCAACGACGTTCGGCAGTCCAGCGCCGGTCGGCTGGTTGCTGGGGAGCAGGAATGCCACACTTGACGGACAGGCAGCCTTGCCTCACACGGCTGTTTTGAATGGGGACAATCTCCAAGTGAGCGATGGTCTTGCGATGTTAACTTTACAGCAGGGAAACCGCATGGTCGCAGGCCGTGACACTGAAGCCTCGTTCCTTCAGGAGGGGCAAGCTGTAACGGTTTCGCTCACTCGCGGCACCGTATCGCTTTATCACCCGGCTTCTAGTGGAGCCTTTCAGGTGAAGGCCGGTGATGTAACGGTTGCTCCCGCGGGAAATGGTCCCGCTCTGGGCGAGATTGCCATGGTTAACGGTCTCGTACTGGTCACCGCGAAGGACGGCGCACTCAAGGTCGAAAAAGCCGGCGTTGCTCAGGAAGTAAGCAAAGGCAAAACAGTCACCGTACAATCATCGGCTGCTCCGGAGCCGCTCCCACAGGGCAAACGGCACATGAAGCATATCTTCAAATTGAGCCCCGAGGCGCTTCTTATCCTTGGGCTCGCTGCAGAAGCGGGCGGAACCGCCTGGGCGATCGAAGCGGCCACTACCTCCGGCAAGCCGGCCTCGCCGGTTGTACCCTGAGCCCCGGAGCATTTGCTCCGGCGATCCGACAGATTGCTTAGGCGCTGATTCCGCCGGAACGCTATTACTTCCACGGATCATTAGATGGTGAAAGCCCGGGGCGAGGCTAAAACCCCGGGCCGCGAATTATCTTCTCCCCTCTTCTCTCCCTCCGCCACCAGTTTGCCCTCTGAAATTTCTTTGATGATGCAAGGTGATTGAACCTTGCATTGACCCTCCGCAACAGCGTCATCATTGTGCTCCCTGTCGTTCAGCCGTCTCTCTGCGTCTTTCTGCAAGCTTCGGGCTTTGCCAAGCGGGCGTCGGTTCACAGTGGAATCCAATAAAGCGGCCTTCCCCATCGCTTGACTGTAGAGACACGCGGGGCTGATAATTGGGTTAGGCGTTGGAGTTCGCCCTTAACCGCCCCGCTGGGGAAGATAATTCCTGGAGGGGTCTTATGGTGAAGGGTGACGCCAACATCATTACGTCTTATCCTTCGCCTGAGACAATCCTCGATCCCGTCAGCCGTTTTTAATTTGCGCTTCTGCGTGAGCTGAAATGTCTCCACGCGATTCTCTCAATCCGTTTCAGGCAAACCGCGTTTTAACCGGCTTCAAGTATGTCGATCAGCTCTTGTCAGAGATCGAATCCATTCTTCATGCATCGAATTCCAGGTCGCCGTTTCCAAAATACCGAAACGACCTCACTCCGGGCCAGGCAAAGGTTGTTCAGGATTACATCGCAAGGGTCCGCGCTCAAATGGTACAGGCCCTGAAAAGCCTGGGGATTACTCCTCCGGGCCCTCAGTTCGGTGCAACGCACTCAATCCGAGTCAATCTGGAGTTTGCAGATATTACATTTGCTGAATGTCGTCCCGACGCCCTGCGAGGCTACGGAGAAGTGTCACCTGCGGTTGTTCCTGAACTTAACGGAGTTGTGAACGAGATGTCGAGCCTCGTTCGGAAACTCAGTGCGTATTTGGCGCAGGGGCTCGGGCAGGATTTGGAAGGCCGCCTCAAGCGGCTGGCGCAGACTGGCAACGAAATCGATGCCCTCACAAAACTCGAACAGGTCATCAACATCCATGGATTGATTGAATTTCGTCCTGCTCTGTCGATCATTCTGGACAAAATCGAGTCTAAGAGCTTCCAGATCGCAGTGTTTGGACGTGTCAGTTCGGGCAAATCATCTCTCCTGAACCATATTCTTGGCGCTGACGTGCTTCCCGTGGGAGTCAATCCGATCACGGCGATTCCTACTCGGATTGTTTACAGCACGGCGCCGCAGGTGAGGATTTCTTATCTGAACGGGAAATCCGAAGAGGTAACGATTGAGCGGCTGCACGAGTTTGTAAGCGAGCAATATAACCCCGGGAATTCGAAGCACGTGACCAGGATCACGGTCGGGTTGCCGTCTGAACGGCTGCGGGACGGGATCGTATTTGTGGGCACGCCGGGACTCGGTTCGCTGGCAACTGCCGGTGCTGCCGAGACCATGGCTTATCTTCCAGAGTGCGACCTCGCTGTAGTGCTTGTTGACGCCGGCTCCACTCTGACTGAGGAAGACATTTCCACGGTGCAGAGGTTGTACGAAGCAGCCATTCCGGCCCAGGTTCTTATGAGCAAGGCGGACCTGCTCGTGCTCGAAGACCGCGAACGATCATTGAAATACATCTCCGCACAATTCAATTCGCAACTCGGCCTTGAAATTTCAGTCCAGCCGATCAGCATCAAAGACGGCCATGCAATGCTCCTGGACGAATGGTTCCATGGTGAAATTGAGCCTCTTTACGCAAAGTATCGGGAGTTAGCTCAGGACTCCATTCGCCGGAAGATCGGTGCGTTGCGCGAATCAGTCGAGGCGGCATTAAGAGTGCAGCTTGAACTCTCCGAAAAGGGAGCGAAGCAGGACGGACAGCGCCTGCAATCGGCTGAAACACAGTTGCGCCAGGCGGCAGGAAAATTCGAGGAAGTGAACTCGTTTTGCCTCAATGCTTCAGACACAATCCATGGCTGGGGCGATGTGGCAATCTCCCGTGCGGCCACCGCTGTGGCCGAACAATGGTTCAACAACGAGGCGACGGTTGCCAACATTGGAGAGTTGGTTGCCCGCAGTCTTGCCGAAACGGCCGCCGTTGGCGCAAATCAGGTCTTCGAAAAGGTCCGTGTGTTTGCACAGATGCTTGCAGAAGCCCTCGTTAACGCTGCGAGGGCCCTGGAGGTGAATGTTCCCCCGGCTGAAGAAGAGCTGACGAGCGTCGTGAAAGAGATGCCGCGCCTTGATCCCGGCCCTCTCAAGGTCGAACTCCGGAAAGGCCTTCTGGCGGTGTTGGGCAAAGGGCTGACAGAACCGCGCATCAGGAGAAAACTGAAAGAGCAGATCGGGGCAGGCGTGGACGAAGCCTTCCAAAGGTACGGGAAAATGCTGGAATTGTGGATTCGGAAGACGATGGCTGAGCTCCAGCGCTGCTTTGATTCTTATGCCGACACATACCGCGCACAACTCGAACGTCTTTCCACCACGAGGGCGCCGGGCGCCGTGGAAGCAGAAGCAATTCGGCGTGACCTTTCTGCGCTTTCAGCCTCGCAGGTCGAGGAAGTAGTCTGAAGATGGGTCGCAGTCTATGGGAGAGAGAGTTCGCATTGCCAGCTGATGCGGCCGCAACCTGCATTTTCACGGTGATGCAATGAATCAACCATCGACTACGAATCGGCCAACCAAACATCCGCCATTCGTCCTTGCCAAGATTGCCTTAGAGGAGGGCCTCTCGAGCGGCGAATGTCCCGTTTGCTTCGCTTCCCGAAAGGCCGCTCGCCGGTATATCCACAGCTTTCTGTATGAGGGCATGATGTCCAGCCTCGCGCGGCAGGACTTTTTGGACGGCCGAGGTTTTTGCCGGGAACACTTCTGGGAAGCCAGAACCATTGAGAAGGAATGCTGGGCCGACGGCTTTGGCATAGCAATTCTATGCGAGAACCTGCTTGAAACCTTCGCGAAAGACCTCGAAAAGCCGGGCCGGCATCGGGCTGAAGGGAAAACAAGTCGTCTGCGACTTCGAAAACTGGTGAGGAAGCGGGAATCCGCTCCTCTTTCAGGCAACGGGTGCCTTGCCTGTGAAGTTGCCAGAAACACTGAGGAACGACACCTCGCGACGCTTGAAGAATTACTGGACGACAAAGAATTTTGCGAGCGTTATGAGAGATCAGCCGGTCTCTGCATCAACCACGTTCAAGCCGCCCTGAAGCGCTGGACTTCAACCACGTCTGTCAACATCGTCAAGCGCCTTGCCGCCGAGCATATTCAGCAACTCATCAGCGAACTGCGCGAATTCCAGCGCAAGCACGACTATCAGTACAAACATGAGCCCAGGGGAAGTGAATGGTCGTCGCCGGAACGGGCAATTCGCTTTCTGGCCGGCCCCGGCGGGGAAACGGACGGCATGAAGGGAGTTCAGCCGACCCCTGAGGAGAGCGAGTGATTTCCCATGGAACGTAACGCAGAACTGCCCTGGCGTCAGCGGCTTTTTCTTCCAATCGATGACGGTCGACGTGAGCCGCTCATCAGGTAATCAATATGCACAAGCTTCGTTTTAATGCGTGATCCATATTGATACCGCGGGTCGGCAGCCAGGGCGCACATTTTTACGATCGCGCCCGGCACACACCCGCTCCGCAAAAGAACCTCTCCTCTGAACTCCTCGAGATCGAACCGGGACAAGCCATGCTTTTCGATATGGGCCTCGAGCAGTTCGCAAGCTGAAGTCTGCGGCAGCGGCCCCAGAGTGAGACACTGGCGATCGCCCCAATAGAAAAAATCTGCAAACTGTGTGGACCGGGATTTCAGGTCGTCCCGCATCACCAGAATGACGGGCGTATTGCGCATCCAGAAGAGCTCTTTGATGATCTTCGCCATAGCATGGGTGAGCGGCGGAGCGTGATCAAGAATGATCCGATAATCTCCCGTCTTCACAGACCGGTAGAGCACTCCCCTTAACCTGGAACTGGGAAGCATCTTGAGCCACCGATCGAAGCTTGCAGACGCGACGTGGTCGGCCTTCAGTTGCTGGAAAAGGTCCGGGCTCGCGGCCTGATACAGCGCCCTGAGCAGGTTCCGCAGCAAGTCCTGGAGGTCTTTGAAGCCGTCAATGTAGATGCATTTGCCGGAAAGCTCGCGCGGCAGGCTGCGCATCACGGTCAACATCAGGGCCGTTTTGCCGATATCAGCCGGGCCGAAGATCATCATGCTTTCTCCGCATCTCAGGGCCTCCTCAATCCGGCGCGATTCACGCTCCCTGTCAAAAAAGGGGAGAGTTCCGCTATGTTCAAGGAGGGTCTGGCCCCATCGAGATCCTCTCTCATCTTTTGGACGCATCTTGACGTTCCTTGACGGCTGCGATTGCGCGCGTCGCCGCAACTCTGACACGGACAGCACCTTCCCGGCTGAAATATCCGAGGGACGCCAACGCCCGAACGTCACCGATCTGGCCCAACGCCTCGATCGCTGCTTCCTGGAGGTAGAGGTCTTTCGTTGAGGTGGCGATGTCCATCAGTGGCTCAACCGCCGCCCGTGATCCGAGTTCTCCGAGAATCGTCGCGGCGCGAACGGGAACGGTGGGCTCGGGATGGCGCAGCGCGCGGATCAGCTTTTCCTCGTAGCTCTTGCCCGAAAATTCTTGCAGGTCCTGGCCGCACTTGGGACAAACGGTCTCTGTGCCAACTTCGCTCCAGCAGGAAGGACAAAAATACGTCACACTCATCCGACGGCACCTTTCACAAAAAACCACGACAACTTAGCACAAAACCGGGCCCCGTCACGCCCAGCGAAAGCTATCCTGAAGGTATTGTCCTCGTTGTTCCGGTCACCTTGCAGCCCTTGCGGAAAATCCGACAGAGAATTCCCAGTGTTGTTTCGCGCGGTTCGAAGCTCTCTTCTGCTTCACCCGCTCTTCGTCGGCAACCGATTTCCTGCTCGATCAGGCCCCGCACCAGGTCGAAATGCCGAAGCAACAACTCTTCACATTCGGACCGCATGAAACTGTCCGCTGAATCAAGAAATTCCATCCCCACTCGGAAAGCGCGCTGCTTTTGCGTATCACGGCCTTTCTCCACAAGCAGGTGCACAGCGTCCCACCGGACACCTTCGACGGGATCGTCGAGCAAGTCCTCAAGGCCGGTGATATCGCGAGGCTCTGCCAGTTCTCTAAGAATTGCGAGTATGCGACCACGGCGCCGCCGACTCGCGCTGGTTTCAGTCCCATAGTGGAAGTGCTTCTCCCTCAGTGAATCCAGCAGCGGCGGAACGGCGGTGGGTCCACAAGCCACAATTGCCCGCCAGGCGGCTTCGGCAACGAAGTCGTCTTCCAGCCAGGACACCAGCCCGGGAATCGCACGAGGGTCCTTCAATTTTTCAAAGGCTCAGCCACTCCAACGACGGGTCTTCCCTTGAGGAGTTCCAAAAGTGTTTCGCGGGCCGAACAATCCCCTGGGTAATCAGCCAGAGCTGAAGCAGCCCGGCTGACGACAGCTTCCTCCGCAAGGCGAACGATGGAATCGGCAATCTCATTGAGCCTCTCTTTGCAAACCGTAATCAATGCCTCCAGCGCTTCTGGTCCTTTTAGAATGCTCAGGCATTCTACAGCCATCAGCCTCGGTTCAGACAAACTGGACGGCTTCGAAGGCCGTAAGAACTCCGCCAGCGCGGGCACAGCATCGGGGCCTTTCATAGCCAACGCCAGCACCGCCCTGTGGCTTTGAGTGGGGTCTCGAAGCTGCTCGATGAGCGTCTTAGTTCCTTCCCCACTCGACATCATAAGTGTCCACCGTCACGCAGGCTCTCGGGTTGCTTCGTGTTTCCTGGTCGTGCGCCCTGGCCGGCTCACTGGCTTCCGGCTCCTCTATCGCTATAGAGCCGGCCCCTTGGTTGAGCGTTTGAATCCATCGAAGTGCATACGGGCGGAGACCAGCGAACACCACCCAGGACATTCGCGAGCGTACATGCGCGCCTTCGATGGATACCTCAATGACCGCATGCTTGCCATTCACAGACTCAATCGAATCAACTGATTTTACGCCGGCACGCGGCAAGAAGGTCATTTCAGTCACGAGTTCCGCGGAAGATGTGGTTCAACATCATTTATGGACCAGCTTTTCAAATTCCCAATCTCCTGGGCAATTTCGTTCATCTTCGAAACAACGTAAAAAGCTTTCTCGCTGGCGTTCTAATAGGTCCGGTTGAGACCGAGTTCTCAGCCGGCTAGTGAAGACTTTCGATGGAGCCTCGAAGTCAGGCGATGGACAACCTCCGAGGCCAGAAAGGACAGGCCATCACAACGACGGATGATTCACCATTATGTACGGAGGCAGTTCCTTGTCGCCGCCCAGGAAAAGATGGTCATACTTACAAAATCGCAGGTAACAGTTGGACATAGTAGCTGTGTCGCCCAGTGGCAAATTGACTCGACTGCTGCGGCCTGGACCGGCACCTCTGGCAAAGGACTCGTGTCTGGGAACTATTAGAATGGTAGGCCCGAACGGACTCGAACCGTTGACCTCTACCGTGTCAAGGTAGCGCTCTAACCGGGCTGAGCTACGGGCCTGAAAGGACTTAGCTGGACCGCCTCGCGCGAGGGGTTACCCACCCGAGGCACATTCGTCCCGATGGCACAAACCTCTTCAAAACACGAAGCGGTTGCGATATTTCCCAAAGTCCGCCGCTGAGAATCGGGCCGAACGAGGTCACACCAGCTTGCCTTCCGGATTGCACGTGACGCCGGCCATCTTGGGTTCTGAGCAAAAGTTGCCATCGGAACTTCGCCGCGATTCCCCATCTCTTCGTTGCAGCCCTGCGTCGCAAATCATGATACCGCAATCCAGGCAATCCCGCCAGCTTGAGAATCGTCCGGTACTGGAGTGGTTTTTCGCCAGAGTCTCGCCGATTCAAGAAAGCTGCAGCTACGGCGAGTCCGATTTTCGTTCGGGATCATCCCCACCCGCAAAGGTTAAGTTGGCCAATTCGCGACTGCAAACGATACGCAGAGTTTCTTTCATTTCTCAGGTCTTTTCCCTGCTGGCATAAAGCAACCTGAGGTTTGAATGCCGCATCGGAATTTTTTGCTGTCCGGGGTTGAGGCAATACGAATGCCAGGGATGCCTGATCTGCAACAGGAGCAAATCACACGGCGCCGTGCAAATTTGAGGTGTGCGGTCGTACTGTTGCTATTAGCCGCGTTGACAGGGTTCTCGACGATAGGCCGGGGGGCATTACGTAACTTGTATCCCAAGGTTGCGACCCGTCTTCTTCGCTCCACCAAGGTTATTGATATACGCTGCGAGGATGTAAGCACTCGAAACACTTTTACTCACGAATTTTCCGCGTTTTTTGCGCGCCGCCCAAAGGCCTCGCAGCCTTTGCTGAGACGGCCTCTGGAATTTCACAAGTTTGCTTCCTGGCTTTGCGTTCGCCAACTACGTTCCCCGCCCATTCCATCCTGAATAGTCTCCGTACAAGTCTTGAACTGACTCGCCATATGTGCGCGTCCTAAAAGCACATACTCGCGCGAGCCAATGCAGTTCCCCATCTGTGCCGGGTCGGCCAAGAAGAGTGGTCGGTTTTGTGCATTTGACCGGAGGTGCGCCTGTGGAGCGGTCTCTGACGAAGGAGCAATTTGAGGCGTTGCAGCGGCTGGATGCCTGCTCACTGGCCAATGCAATAGAGAGCTTTCAAGTTCGCATGCGGAATGAAGGCTTTGCGAGCGATAACAGCGTCAGGTGTGTTTTTAAACACTTTCAACCCATGCTCGGCTATGCGGTCACAGGGATGATTCGCACGTCAGCGCCCCCCATGGCCTCGTCGCTGCCGCCGCCGCGAGAATTGAGGTTTGTTGATCATACCAATTGGTGGAACCACGTGTTGTCGATTCCTGCGCCGCGCGTCGTGGTCATGCAGGATGTTGACCACAGCCCCGGCGTGGGGTCTTTTATGGGGGGAGTTCACGCCAGCATCTGCAAGGCCCTGGGTTGCATTGGCTACGTGACGAATGGCGCCGTTCGCGACCTGGCGTCGGTTGAGCGGCTGGGTTTTCACTTATTTGCTGGGCACGTATCCGTTTCACACGCATACGCTCACGTCGTCAGTTTCGGCGAGCCCGTGGAGGTGGGCGGGTTGCGCATTCGTCCCGGTGACCTTGTCCATGGGGACCGGCACGGAATCCAGACAATACCCTGGAGCATTGCTGAGGAAGTCGCCACGAGGGCCGCCATCATCAAGGAAAAGGAGCGTCTGATATTGGATTTCTGCCGCTCGGCTGAGTTTTCGGTAGAAAAACTGCGGAAGCTTATCAAAGAAGTTGATGCGTCACTCAGGATGGACACGAAATCTGAGCAAGATCGCAAATAAAACCGAGGAGTGGGAATGAACATCCATCAAGATCTTTCGAGACAAGTAAACACAATCGGGTACATTTCGCTTCTGGCAGGCATTTTCCTGCTGATGTGCTCCTGTTCGGCGAAGAACATGCGCGCGACCGTGCAGGTCCGAAAAGGAGACATCGCGGTGGCAGCAGTTGTCCCCGTGGCGCGGCAAAGCCTATCTAACACTCTCGAAGTTGCATCCGAGTTTGTGCCTTACCAGGAGATCGATGTCCACGCCAAGGTCTCGGGTTACGTGAAGAAACTTTATATCGACTGGGGAACGCATGTCAGGCAAGGGGACCTGCTCGCCGTTCTTGAAGTCCCCGAACTTGAGTTTCAGGTGAGCCGTGATAAGGCAGCCGTCCAGCGTGCCCTGAAAGATGTTGAACGCGTTAAGGAGGAATTGGCGCGCGATCAGTCTGCTTACCAGGTCGCCGATGTAACGTACAAACGCTTATACAGAGTTCAAAAACTTAACCCACATCTGGTGGCGCAGGAAGAAGTGGACGTCGCACATGGAAAGGATCTCGAGAGCCGAGCTGCTGTTTCCGCTGACCAGGCTGCGCTAGCCGCCGCACAGGAGGAACTCACAGCCGACCAGTCCACGCTTCGGCGGGACGAGGCCCTTGCAGATTACGCGCGCATCACCGCGCCCTTCTCTGGCGTTGTCACCCGGCTGGATGCTTATACGGGTGCGCTGCTCCCGGCGGGAACGTCGTCCACGAAAACCGCACTGGCCCTCTGCCACCTTTCGCAAAACGATCCCCTGCGGCTTGTGATCCCTGTGCCGGAGCGGGTGGTTTCTGACATCCATCTGGGCGAGGCCGTCACAGTGAGAGTGCCATCACTGAATAAGACCTTCATCGGCAAAGTTTCGCGCGAGTCAGACCAGATCGACCTCGATACGCGCACCATGCACACGGAGGTCGAGGTCTCCAATCCCAATTACGAGATTATCCCGGGTATGTACGCGTACGTTGATCTCCCAGTCCGTAGTGTCACCGATGCTCTCGCAATCCCGATCCAAGCTGTTGTGCGGTCCGGAAAAGACCAGGGGACCGTGCTGGTTGTCAATCAGCAAAACAGAATCGAGCGCCGTACGGTTCGGCTGGGGATTGAAACACCCAACATGGCCGAGGTGCTATCCGGATTAAAGCAAGGGGAGAGAGTAGTTTTCGGCGAACAAGCCAGCTATACGCCGGGCGAAGAAGTCCAGGTTAAGAATCTTAATTTCGCTGACCTCATGTCCAAGGCTGAGTGATGTCAAAGTTTGCGATTCGAAATCCTCACGTCGTCATTGTGGCTTGCCTGATTACCTGTGTCCTGGGATTGGCAAGCATCGTGAAAATGCCCGTGGACCTGTTTCCCCCCATCAATATTCCGGTTGTGACATGCGCCACTTTTTACAGCGGGATGCCACCCGAACAGGTGGAAGCGCAGATTACGAATACCTTCGAGCGCTTTTTCACTTTGGGCAGCAACATCGATCACATTGAGTCTCGCTCTCTTCCCGGGGTGAGCTTGATCAAGGTTTTCTTTACTCCCGGAAGCGACCCCAATGCTGACGTGACGGAAATTTCAAATCTTGCGATGGCCGATCTCCGCAGGCTGCCTCATGGAACGCTTCCCCCTGTAGTGCTCCAAACTTCCGCTTCGTTTCTTCCGGTCTGTCTGCTGGCGGTTAAAGGGAAGGGATTGAGCGAGACGCAACTCCGCGACTATTTGCAGTACGAGATCCGCGACCAGATTGCGGGCGTGCCGGGAGCGACGGTTCCACCGCCCTTTGGCGGCAAATACCGGACCGTGATGGTTTACGTGAACCCGCTCAAGTTGCAGGCGCTTGGCCTAAGCCCCATGGACGTTGTGAAAGCCGTCAACGAATCGAATCTGATCCTCCCGGCCGGCGACGTCCGCATTGGCCCCCTCGATTACTACATTTACACAAATGCCCAGGTTCCTACGCCTGGCGCGTTGAACCATGTGGTGCTGCGGTCAACAGGCCAGAAGAATGTTTACGTATCGGACGTGGGCAACGCCGCAGACTCTTCCTCGCTGCAGTACAACATTGTGCGCATAGATGGCCAGCGTTCGGTTTACGTCGGCGTGATGAAACAGGGAGGAAACACCAACACCATCCAGGTGGTCGATGGGATCCGCCGGGCGATCCAGCACCTTCGGGACATTCCTCGCCAGATGAAGGCGATGGTGGTGTTTGACCAGTCGCAATTCGTGCGCCAGGCCATTCACACTGTGATGGATGAGGGCGGGATGGGCCTCATCCTGACCGGGCTGATGATTCTGCTTTTCCTGGGCAGCCTTCGCGCCACCAGCGCCGTTTTCCTTTCAATTCCGCTTTCTGTGCTGGCCGCAGCGGTCCTGTTGGACATTCGCGGCGACACAATTAACGCAATGCTTCTCAGCGGCCTGGCCCTGGCTTTTTCGCGATTGATCGACAACTCGGTCATCGTTCTTGAAAACATCTACCGGCATATGGAATTAGGAGACTCACCAGCTACAGCCGCGGAAACGGGGACGAATGAAGTGAATATGGCTGTTCTCGCCATCACGCTGGCGACCATCGTCGTCTTTTTTCCCGTCACGATGCTCTACGGAGTCAGCAAGTTTCTTTTCTCAGCGCTTGCCTCCGGCGTGGTGCTTTCTCTTGTGGCCTCGTACTTTGTGGCGGTGGTTGTAGTGCCCTTGTTTTGCTCACGCGTCCTCAAACCCTTGAGCCACACCCATGGGCAAGGGGCTGTCCATCGCATCAGCGTGGGCAAGCGCATTTACAACGCCTTCAACACACGCTTTGAACAAATGCTCGATCGTTACGAGGGGTTGGTTCAGAAATCCCTGGATTACCCTCGGGCGGTCATCTGGGGTTTTGTCGGGATTTTTGGCTTAAGCCTGCTGCTCTACCCTCTGCTCGGATTTTCCTTCTTCCCGCGCACAGATGCCGGCCAGTTCATGATCAATTTGAAGGCCCCCACTGGAACACGGCTCGGCCTTACGGAAGGTTATGTCCGCAAGGTGGAGGATATTATCCGCCGCGAAGTCAGCCCCCATGACCTTGACACCATTGTTTCAAATATAGGGCTGACTTCCGGTTTCGAATCTTTATTTACGCCGAATGCTGGCATGCATACCGGCTTCGTGGAAGTGGGGTTGACACCGGACCATAGGGTCAGCAGTTTTCGTTATATGGACATCGTGCGAAAACAGATTGCTCAACAACTCCCTCAGCTCCGAACTTACATCCACTCAGGCTCCCTGGTTGAATCCGTACTGGACCAGGGGGCGCCTGCCCCCATTGACGTTCAGGTCAGCGGAATGGACCTTCGTTCTGACATGGATATTGCCGAGACGCTCGCGGGCAAGATACGACGGCTTCCGGATATCAGTGACGTTTATATTCCCCAGGATATGGACTACCCGGCACTGATGATTCACCTTAATCGTACTCGGATCAGTGAACTGGGCCTGTCTACCAAGCAGGTTGTGGATAATGTGATCACGGCGCTGACGTCGAACGAAATGGTTGCGCCGGGATACTGGATCGATCCCAAGTCTGGAAACCAGTATTTCGTATCCGTCCAGTATCCCAGTAAGATGGTGCGGTCGCTTTCGGACATAGAATCGATGCCTCTCCACGATCCGCAACTCAACCGTCCCACATATCTAAACCAGTTATGCCAGATACGCACCAGCGCCACAGCAACCGAAGTCGATCATTATCAGCTTGAGCGGGCGATTGATATTTATGTCAAACCCAAGACCGAAGATCTTTCCCGACCTTATAGCGCAATTCGCCGCATCATCTCGACCACTCCTTTGCCGAGCCGCAATTTCCGAGTCGCTATTCACGGGCTGGTGGTCACAATGGAGACTTCCTTCAAGAGCTTCGCAGTGGGACTCATGATAGCCGTGCTTCTCGTTTATCTGATTCTGGTTGCGCAGACGAAATCCTTCATGGACCCGTTCCTGATTTTGCTGGCTATTCCCACAGGGCTGACTGGGGTGTTGCTGATTCTCTTTCTTAGCGACACCACCGTGAACATCCAGTCTTTGATGGGTGTTCTGATGATGGTGGGCATGGTCGTATCGAACACGATTCTGATCGTCGATTTTGCCAAGCGGCTCGAGGAGGAAGGCAAGACAGTTCGAGAAGCGATGGTTCTTTCGTGCCGAATCCGGCTGCGCCCCATCCTGATGACATCGCTGGCAACCATTGTTGGACTGCTACCGATGGCGTTCCAACTTGAGGCTGGAAGTGCCGCCTACGCGCCGTTGGCTCGAGCCATCATCGGCGGTCTGTCGTTTTCAGTAATCCTCAGTATCTTCGTGATTCCGGCCGCGTACGTGCTGGCTTACCAGAACCGCCCGAGCGCCACGCAGACGAATGCCTCTTCTGAGGCATGACCTAACCCCATGATGCGGGGATTCTGGACTGATCAGTTCCCAAGAAACGGAAGGGGTCTCGGCGGAATTTTGAAATAGGGTACAAAATTGGAGAATTCGTGATGAAGAAGAGAACGATCAAGATCCTCAGCACTCTTGCACTGGCCTTTTGCGCAATTTCCGGGCGGGCTCAAAACACCCCCACGCTCACTTTGAAACAGGCCGAGCAAATTGCACTGAAAAACCATCCCAGCGTGATTGCCGCTCGGGACAATGCTCTGGCATCAGTCCAGACGGCGAGGGAGGTCCGTTCGGCATACTTCCCTGTAGTCGAAGGCGATGTGACCGGCTCCGTCGCAGGCCGTAACACCCGCAGCGGGGCGGGCTTTCTTACGGACTCGCGGCTTTTCAACCGCTTTGGCCAAGGCGTTACCGTCGGCCAACTCATCACGGACTTTGGCCGCACCGGCAATCTGGTAGCCTCTGCCCGATTGCAGGCTAACGCCACCAGCGAAGACGCGCAATCAACTCGATATTCGGTTCTGTTGGGAGTTAACCAGGCCTATTTTGAAGTACTCCGCGCTCAGGCCCTCCTGAAGGTCGCTCAAACGACTCTGGCCGAACGCCAGGTAGTCTTGGATCAGGTGACAGCCCTCGTGAAGAACAAACTGAAGTCCGATCTTGACCTGAGTTTTGCCCAAGTGAATGTTGCTCAGGCACGGCTTCTCGAAATTCAGACAAAAAACAATCTTAAAATCGCCTGGGCGCAGTTGGCCCGAGCCATGGGGCTTGAATCGATAAAGTCATATAAACTGGTTGAGTCGCCATTGCCGCCGGCGCCTCCCGCGTCTCCGGAGCCGCTTGTCCTGGAGGCTTGGAAATATCGCCCGGAGATTCTCAGCCTGGCTCTCAAGGACCGCTCGGCATATAAGTTCGAACGGGCCGAAAGGGACCTCTCGTTGCCTACAGTGACAGCTGTCGGCGTCGCGGGCGCTCTCCCACTGATCACTCAATTAAATCCCGCGCAGCCGATTCCAGAACATTACGAAGCCGCTGCGGTGAACATTGAGATACCCGTCTTTAATGGACATCTCTTTGCCGCTCGGCGAGAGGAAGCGATGCTGCGCGCCCGCGCCGCGGACCAAGAGCTTGAAAATATGAAGCAGAGGATCGCCCGCGACGTCCGAATCGCCTGGGCCAATGCTTCCACAAGCTACCAGCAAATCGGTGTGGCCGACAAATTTCTCAACCAGGCCAAACTTTCCCTGGCATTGGCCCAGGGCAGGTACAATCTCGGGCTCAGCTCGATGGTAGCCCTTTCGCAAGCTCAATTGAATGAGACCCAAGCCGAAATCCAGGCTGTGAACGCCAAGTATGACTTTGAGGACCGCAACGCCACGCTCGAGTACGAAACCGGATTGCTTCGCTGATAATTTGGGGGCGGCCGTCGGCTGAAAGAGGTGACGTTTGCTGAATCGCCGCCCTTGCTCCCCCGCCAGATTACTCACCTGTTTCGCCTCAATCCCAACTCCATTCGGAAGCCCCTACAAGGGGACATTTCTATCGAGGAGAAAAAAGGACATCATCATGGACGCGCCGAACAAGCATTGACGCCTCCGAATTTGCCGGCTGCGAAACTCGCAAGGCCAAACCACGTCAATTTCTCCAATGCGCCTCATCTGCAAAGGAGTATAATTCTCGGCGAATTCACGGCTGAATGTCTGACGGAAATTGAAGCCTGCATATTTGAAGGGCGAAACAAAATTGACCCGTTTAACACGCAACGCCGTTGTTGCTTTTATCCTCGCATCGACACTGCCGTGTCGTCCGTATGAGGCGGCGCGAACGCTTCCTCAACGGGCCAGGCGTCCCCGAGCCCACGCACGAAGGGCTCCCGCCCATGTCAAGCCGCCGCAACAAACCGTTAACCAGGCTGTTCAAGCCTCTGCGGCGTGGTCAGTCCGCCTTTCCGATGACAGCCGCACGATAAGTCTCGCATTTGATGGCGCAACCTGGGTCACCGGCCTGAGGGTTGAGGTGGTTGCGGGCGATCCCAAAATCAGCTCCACGGCACCGGGGACCAGGCTGATTCCCGCCGCTTCAGCAAAGCCCGATCAGTGGACATTCAAAGTTCAAGGGCCTGCTCCATACGATATAAACCTGACGAGTGATGGACCTGCGATGGAGGTGTCGCTTTCGGGGCTGCCTTCCGAAGGGGAAGCACAGTTGGATATCGCGGGGGACATTCACGGCGGACCTGAGCCAATCCAAGCCCGTCTGCACGACGGCCACGACGGCATCATGCAGATGGAAAGTGGGGGAGCTACAAGTTCCCTCAACGATTGCGTTTTTGACCGTTTTCGCGACCAGGCGCTCTGCGTGCTTGCGCGAAGAACCTCATTCCGGCCCGTCACGGGCGGACTGGAGGTCGCGGCTTCGGACCCGCTTGGCAGCACGCCCAGTTGTCGCTTTATGCTGGTCAAGAACGTATATAAACGTCGCCTGCCATTTTACGCGCCGCTCGACAAGCAGAAATGGCCGCAGGCGCCCGTGGGCTGGATTTCCTGGTATGACTACTTCTCGCACATCACGGAACAGGAAATCCTGGAGAATGCGCGGGCGGTTTCCGCTTATTACAAGCCGTTTGGACTGAAGTATTGCCTGGTTGACGCCGGATGGCAAGCTGCGGGCGATGGAGAAAAGGGCTCGCCGATTGGCGGCGACTGGAACGCCTGGAACAAAAAGTTCCCGCACGGCATGAAATGGCTTGCGGACCAGATACACGCTCAGGGCCTCTATGCGGGCCTTTGGCTCTCAGCATTCGGAAATGCGGACGAGCAGTTCTATGAAATTCACCCGGATTGGTTCCTGCATGACCCAACCGGCAGCGGAAAACTTGGGACCTGGTTTGGCACCTATGTCGCGGATTTTTCGAATTCCGCCCTTCAAAAATACCTCTACGATACTTACCGCGACCATGCCCTGAACTGGGGATACGACTATTTCAAGCTGGACGGAGAAAACGACACTCGCGATATCTGGGCGCAAAACCGCGTCCGTGCTTTTGATCCCACGCTCGATGCGAACACGGCCTTTCGTAAAGCGCTCAGCCTTATTCGACGGGCAATGGACGTCAAACCCGATGTCTTTTTTTCAGCCTGCGGCCCGGTTTATCCCACCGAGGCCATGGGGATCGCGCAAGCCGGACGCCTGGCAGGCGACGTTGTAGGCGACGGGGAGCCTCCCTCGTTTCGGGGTGTGCGCGAAGCGCTCGCCGGCATCCGGCGCGGCTATTACACCCACAATATCACCTGGTACGGCGATCCTGATGCGCTGGTTGTGCGGCCGCCACTGACCTTGCAGGAAGCGCGCACCTGGACATCGGCCCTCGGCCTCACCGGCCAGTTGCTGATGCTGGGCGATGATGAAACGAAGCTGCCGCCGGACCGCCGCGACATGGTTCGAAAGATTATGCCGGTGGCGGACATCACGCCTATGGACCTTTACCCTTTCGAAACTGACCGTCCGATCTGGGTGCTTCATATCCGGCGGCCCTTCGGCTCCTGGGCCGTGGTGGGGCTGTTTAATTGGAACGACGGTCCGGACGAAATGCCGCCCGGCATGCAGGCCGCTGCGTTAAAGATTTTGAACCGCGACGACACACTGCTTGGAACAAGTCACGGCTACGGCGAGCAAATGGCGATTTCATCCAGACTCGGTGACGCGCAGAACCAGAATGAGCGCATTGCAACGTCATCCTTAAAACCTCCCGGCCTGCAACTCCTTCCGGTCCCGACGTTTCTGAATCCTCCCGCAACCAGGAAGATTGTCCTTAATTTTGCCAGGGCAGGGCTTGAACCCAGCCGCGACTATTTGCTTTTTGATTTCTGGAAGCAGAAATTTCTGGGCAAAATGAGCGGAGAATATTCCGCTGAGCTTATGCCCCATGAATGCCAGGTAATTTCCGTCCGTCCCGACAATGGCCATCCCCAACTGATTGGCACGGACCGACACATCACGATGGGCGGAGTTGAAATCGCAAATGAGGTGTGGGATGCGGCAGCAAAGCAGCTTCGAATCAAGGTCTCTCTCGTCGAGAATTACCCGACCACACTGTCCGTTTACACCGCAGGCGCAAGCCTCAAAACCCCGCGCGTCGATGACGCCCGCATCGTCGCTCTGGCCCGCGAAGGCGACCTTGTTCGTGTGACGCTCGTCAGGCCCAATTCCGGCGACGTGGAACTTATTCTTCCCTTCTGATTGGGCAAAACATTTCATGTGCAACCTCCTAAATTGTTTCATGCGCACATCGAGCATAGAATAAAAGTGGCGGCTCCGATGCGGCCTCACGCTGATTAATCGCTCGAAAGAAGGCGAAACGCAGACCTTTGCCGAAAGGGGAAACCGGATTCATGAGCAGCTTGTGGCGGTGGGATTCAAACGCTTTCAGGTAACGGAGGTGCGCTATGTTCGGACGAAGCGTGACGCTGTTCAGGATGTTCGGCTTTGCGGTCCGCGTCGATTCCAGTTGGCTGGTCATCGCCGTGCTGATCACGTGGTCTCTCGCCGTAGGGTTCTTCCCCCACACCTATCCCGGGCTGACCAGCGCTGAATACTGGCTGATGGGAGTGTCCGGCGCGATCCTGCTTTTTGTTTCTATTATTGTCCATGAGCTTGCGCACTCCATTGTGGCGCGAAAACACGGCCTGCCCATGAAGGGCATTACGCTCTTCATTTTCGGGGGCGTCGCCGAAATGGACCAGGAACCTCCGAGCGCAAAGGCCGAGTTTCTGATGGCCATCGCCGGGCCGCTTACCAGCATCGTTGTCGGGGCCATCTTCTACATTCTTGCAGCAGTGACCCGCGGCAGTTGGCCCGTTGTTGCCGTGGGAGTATTCGCTTACCTTGCCTGGATCAACTGGATCCTCGCTGCGTTCAACATGGTCCCAGCGTTTCCTCTCGACGGTGGACGCGTCCTGCGCTCGCTGCTGTGGCAATGGAAAAACAATATCTGGCAGGCTACTCGTATTGCCGCTGCTATCGGCTCCGGCTTTGGAATGCTGCTGATGGCCTTCGGCGTGTACCGTCTTCTGATTGGAGATTTTATCGGGGCCGTGTGGTGGTTCCTGATTGGGATGTTTCTGCGCGGGGCCGCCCAAGGTTCGTATCAGCAGCTTCTTGTTCAACGAATACTCCAGGGCGAGCCCATCCGGCGGTTTATGAATACCAGCCCTGTCACGGTGTCGCCGGCAATCTCTCTCGAGGACCTTGTGGAGAATTATATCTACCGCTACCACTACAAAATGTTTCCTGTGGTGAATGAAGCGAATGAACTGCTTGGCTGCGTTACAACACGTGAGGTCAGGAACGTCCCGCGCAGCGAGTGGGCGCAGAACAGCGTGCAGGCCGTAATGCGAGCTTATTGTGACGATGATACGGTGACGCCCGATACCGACGCCATCAAAGCTCTGGCAAAGATGCGAAAATCCCAGAACAGCCGGCTGATGGTAGTACAGGACGGGCACCTTCTGGGAGTGCTCACTTTGAAAGACCTGTTGGACTTTCTTACGACAAAGCTTGAAATGGAATCCGGTACTTCAGAGCTTCCCTCGGCATTCCGCCTTTGAGGACTTTCTGGCCCGACAGGATTGCGGATTGCTTCTCACGTCATCCGCGCGCAGGCCTTCCAACTCCAATGTGCCCCGAAGGTGGGCCTTGGCGGCGTTCCCTCCCGCCCTTTTCAATTCCACCCGAGCAAGACAAGTTTTCCGTCAGCGCCCGATCTGCCTTATATTAGACAGCCATCCCGATAGCGAAAGGAGAACGTATGCGTCTGCTCTCGACTCTTGTGGCGCTATTGCTGCTTCAGCTCTTTGTGCTCCCATGGAATCTGCGGGCCCAACTGGTTCAGGAGTTCAACCCGCCTAAGGCTGGATGCTGCCTCGCCTCCGCCGCCGAGAGGCTCGCGGGTGAACTTCAGGATTGGAACCAACTGGGACGGTACCATCAGGACGATCTCCTGCTTGAAGCAGAACCTCCTGTGCCGGGCCGCGTTGTTTTTCTAGGGGACTCGATTACCGACATCTGGAACCTCCAGAAATTCTTCCCCGGCAAGCCCTATGTCAATCGCGGCATCAGCGGCCAGACCACTCCGCAGATGCTGGTCCGGATGTACCCTGATGTCATCGACCTGAAGCCAGCTGCGGTGATTGTACTCGCTGGGACCAATGACATTGCGCAAAATACCGGACCTGAAACGTCGAAGATGGTTGAGGAGAACTTTCAGGCGATCACGGAGCTTGCACAAGCGCACGGCATCAGAGTCATTCTTTGTTCCCTGACGCCCGTCAGCGATTACACCGCGCATCCGCAAACAACGCGCCGCCCTCCGGCGCAAATTCTTGAACTCAACGCGTGGATCAAGAGTTACGCTGCGCGCGTTCACGCCACCTTTGCCGATTATTACTCGGCGCTGGTGGACAGCAACGGGATGCTCAGGAATGGATACTCAGATGACGGACTCCACCCCAATGAGCGAGGCTTTGCATTGCTGGCGCCCGTGGCCGAGGCCGCAATCGAAAAGGCCTTGAGCGAAAGACCGTAAGGGACGCATTGGAGGAAGCATTTAAAGCAGCCAGAAAAGGGGCAAGAAACCCAGGACGGAAAGAGCAGCGAGCAGCCAAAGGCTTTCCGTGCCTGTCTTCCGGTCCGCGAAGAAGCGCGCGTAAACTCCTTTGACAAGGTTGTTGCTGGCCGCTGCAATCAGAACGCTTGCGGAGGCAACCTGTAAAGGCGTCAACGTACCGGCGGACTGCGTCATGCTCATGATGAAGGGATCCACATCCGTCACTCCCGTGACGGCTGCAAGCCCGTAAACTCCCGCCAGCCCAAGATGTTCAATGGCCAGCCGCGCGGCCACGAGCATGGCGAGGAACAGCATTGCGAAAAGGAAGGCAGCGCCAAGTTCCAGAGGGTTTTTAGGCTCGAATTCGCGCTTGACCTCTTCAGCGCTTTCATCCCGCCGGCGGGACCAGAGCCAGCCCGTGCCGCAGGCAATCGCCGCGAGGGCCAGGAACCATGGCAATAAGACGAGCATCATCGACCGGTTGAAGAGACCAACCAATACGACAAGCCGCAGGTACATCACGCCCGAGGCAATCAGGATGCAACCTGAAAACAGGTGGCGGTGCTCCCCCGGCGAAGCCCGCTTGGCCAAAACAACCGTCGTGACCGTGGACGAGTACGCTCCTCCCAATACCGCAGACAGGATCACCGTACCGTGCCCCTTCGTCACGCGCGAAAGTACATAACTGCCGTAGGAAATGGCGCTGACGGCAACTACCACAACCCAGGTCTTAAACGGATTGATCTGGAAAGGTCCGAATGCCTTGTCCGGCAGGACCGGCAGAATGACGGCAGTTAAAAGCAGGAATTTTGTGAACGTCAGAATTTCTTCTGATGAAATCCGCTTTGTCAGGCCGTCCAGCGCAGCTTTCAACTCCAGCAGCAGCGCATTGGCTACGGCCAGCGTCGTGGCAATCCAGAAATAGTCATAGTAAACAAGGGCGCCTACGACATAAGTTGTCAGTCCTGAAAGCTCTGTGGTCACGCCGGCGGCGGGGATGCTGGTGAGCTTGCGCCAGTAAGAAAGGAGCAAGAATCCACCGATCACGGCAAATCCAAGCGCCACAGGAAACAGCTGCCCCTGCGCCATCACGGCGATGGAATAGCCAAGCAAGCCGATCAGAGGAAAAGTACGGACCCCGCCGAAGGCATATTGCTCAATCCTCTTTTTATGCTCCTCGCGCTCGATCCCGATCAGAAATGAAAGGAAGAGTACAAGTACAATCTTCACGCCATCCGGAGGCAGCCATTGGTAGAGTTTGAGCAGCATCTTCAGCTTGGGGCCCGGCTCCTGTTATATCAGGACGTCCTGTATGGTAATCGTGCTTACGGCATCGGCTAATTCAAGTGTACACCCAGGCGTCAGAATGGCGTAGTTCATGCAGCAAACAGGCGGGAATGGTATGGTGCAGAGGTGCTTGTCGTGCGCGAAAAATCCCGAGTCCGGGTCGCGGCCGATCCTCAAATTTTCACTACGGGCGCAGACTGGGATGAACTCTTGATCAGGGGCGGCTGCGTCTTGCCGTCAAGGGTTTTCTTGTTCCTCTCCTTTGTTGAATACATTGCCTGGTCCGCCTCATCCAGCAACTGATCGACGGCTTTGTCTTCAGACCACTCAGCAAGGCCGATGCTGAGGGTCAGCTCAAAATCCTTCAGGTGCTTTGCGCCATTCCATTCTGCGAGCAACCTTGAAATTCGATCCATAACCACCTGGCCGCCCCGGGAATTTGTGTCGGCCAGTATGACCAGGAATTCATCGCCGCCGTAACGCACGACGGCATCGGTCCCTCGCACGGCCCCTCGGAGCATCGTTGCAACCTCCGCAATCACGAAGTCCCCCATAAGATGGCCGAAACGTGTGTTGATGTCCCTGAAACGGTCCACATCCACCATCATGAACGTCAACGGCTTTCCAAGCCGTTTGGCGTGGCTGATAAACCTCCGGGCCAGGTTGTCGAGCGCCCTGCGGTTATACACTTCCGTCAGAGGATCAGTAAAACTCTGCAACCGCATCAGTTCGCTCTGAATGGTTGTGGAGATCACTTGTTCGCGCGTTCTTCGCAACTCCAGGCGGCGGTTAATGAGGTAAGTGTTGAACAGAATAAGCAGGGCGACAAGGCCAAAGAAAAGTTCCGGCGATATCACTATGTTCAGACGAAACAATCCGTGCTCGAGGAACGCCGCGCGAAAAAGCAACACCAGCACACCGATACACAAACAAATCCCGGCGCCCGCTGACACCATCCAGAGTTCCCAATCTCTCTTTTCGAGAGCAATCAATTGTTCGCTGACCGTAGCAAGCAGGCTGCGAGATTCCGGCGCCGATTTCATAACTCAGGGTTCCTTGCTGTACAAGAAGCTCATGGTTTCCCCGATCTTACGGGCTCGGGCGACTTGCGCGTTTTCCGTGGTGTCTCGGGACAAGGCACGAACCACTCGAGATCGCCCGGTTGGGGAATGTTCCACCTCATCGGTCTGGCGGTGCTTGCGGAAAGCGCCGCTTGCGCGCACTGAACTGCTCCCCGCGAATCCACGTCGTAACTTCATCGGCAATCTGTAAGATAAACTTCAATTGATTTCTGTGGGGAAAACCAAATTCCGTCTGGTAAACCTGAAGTCCGCCTCCCGCGGTTGGTACGGCCTGATTCTGTAAAGGCCTGCACCGTGTGGGTTGATTTGTGCGGAGAATTCATTGGAAAAACCACCCAGGTTCTCCCTTTTCCAAAGGTCGCGAACCGAGGCCCTCCCTGCTATTCCCAGTTCCTTCCAGGAAACTGTGATTTTTTCAGGCTTTTCGCCCAGATTGAAGAGCGCTACGAATTTTTCTCTGGTTCTGGGATTGTCTGCAGTCCACACGATTTGATTTCCACGCGTAAACAGCAGCCGGTTGTCCGAACTGTGTTGATCGACGGCCAGGACTTCCTGGTTGGTGAGGAGTGAAAGCGTAAAGGGATCGATCGACGGAAGGTCGCCGCCCATCATCAGAGGCGATCGGAAAATCGACCACAGAGTCATCAGCGTGATCTGCTCGTCGTGGCTCAGGCGCGTCAGGCGCGGCCCTTCGTCAAATCCGCGAAGGCGCAGCATTCCCAATGGAAGCATGTCCGCATCGGGCCAATGTCCCGGTCTGGTGTGGGAAGCCCACAGTCGGCAGTATCCGAACTGGTCTTTCACCTCCGGCCAGTTGTCCCATATATCGTCGGAGATGCGCCACATCTGGGAATAGCGTTCGACATGCGCAGCATTACACAGCGGCGTGGGGCCTGGCGAAAGGCTCAAAATCATGGGCCGTCCGGAGCGGTCCATTGCCTCTCGAAGCGCTGCGATTTCGGGTCCGTGGTAAACCTCGCCGTAAGGGTCGCGGGCGCGGCTCATGTCATCCGCCTTGATAAAATCCACGCCCCAGTCGGCATAGAGTCTGGCGAGGGAATTATAGTAAGCCTGCCCCGCGGGCTTTGAAACGTCCACACCGTACATTGCATCTGACCACGAGCAGGTGTTCAGCACATTGGCGATGTCCTGGGCGTGCGCGGTGGTCCCGAAAACCGGCAGATTTTCCTCGACGGCGGCGCGGGGAATGCCGCGCATGATGTGAATTCCGAATTTCAGGCCCAGCGAATGAACATAATCCGCGAGAGGCTTGAATCCTTTCCCACCAGCCGCCGAAGGGAAGCGATTTGTGGCGGGCAGCAGGCGGCCGTAAGCATCCATCGCCGGCACTCCTTTCACGCGGCCATCCGGGTAGTACCAGTAATAGTCCACCACGATGTACTTCCACCCGTACAACGCCAGATGGTCGGCGAGATAGCGAGCGTTGGCCTTCACCTGTTGTTCATCGACGTCGCCGCCGTAACTGTCATAGCTGTTCCATCCCATGGGTGGCGTCGGGGCCAGCCCGGACCGGCTTGTTCCGCTGCTCTGGCCCGATGCATCCGAGCTAACTGCTGCGGTTATCAGATTTGAGGTGACCACAAACAACGCGGCCATCGCCAGAATGACGAAATATCGAGTTCGTTCCATTAAAGCGCCTCCCATTACCCATCAGGCGGCCCATTAAACCATCATCATCTCCGCAAAGCAAGTTGGCCATTGCGCAATGTCATTAGCACATCAAATGTCCGGTTGAGTTAGCACGTGATCTGTCCGCTGAAGGCGGGGAGAGGATCGGGCATTCTGTCGGAAAGGAGGCAGAATGCGACGATACTCGGAAGCCGCCTGGGGGCGGGCGATGAAAGTAC
>DASRCX010000089.1:0-88018 GCA_035652895.1 Terriglobia bacterium | reverse complement strand
GAGTACGTGGAGATCGATTCAGTCATTGCGGCCGCAAAAGCGCAATTGGAGTTTGTCTGCCAGTGGTGCGGGGTTGCAGGCTGAGTTCCGTCAGGCAACGTTTTGAGTTGCAGAAAACCGGCCAAAACTGGTAGAAAATAGAGAAGCACTGGGAGGTCGTCTAACGGTAGGACTGCAGACTCTGGATCTGCGTATCGGGGTTCGAATCCCTGCCTCCCAGCCATCCAACAGGCTTCCGTGGAATGGTTGTTTATAAGAACCACCTCCACAGGAACGTCCATCTGCCGCCTGCACGGAGTACTTGCTCCCATCCTTGCGTCGTAACGCTATTCTGCCCGGAGGGTTCAATCGGCGGTCTGTCCGCCTCTCAATGCTCGGCCCTCAGCAGGTCGCGCTGTATCGCCTTTCCCAGGGTTTTCTTGAAGACACTTCGACTGTTTCGCATGCAGCCACTGGCTGTTGACTGTGCAGATCTTCCGCAACGGCAAGGCGCGCGCCGATTTCTCTGGCGGAGTCAAGAGTAGGGCCGCCAGCGCATACGTGCGAACAAACCAGCGGCTGTTTTTCCAAGATTGAACGACGAGCGGCCACAGCCTCTGCAAAGGACGATCCGATGCCATCCTGCGCTCGGGTAAAAGGGCAGGGAGGCAAAGGATCAATTCGATGAACCCCGACGGGCTGTCCAGGATAGGAAATGGGTCAGTTTGTTAAAGGGTAAAACTCCATGTTGGAATGTAAGTTCCAGCCGTTGGCGTACGTTGAAGCGTATACAATAGGCAGGAAATTGCAGAACACTGACCGGCGGACTTCTACCGATCGGAGCAGGAGGATGGCATGGCGGTGATGCGCGACGTCTTACTTGCTGGTTCAAAGAGCGTGTGGCTGCGTGAGCGGGCGACGAGATACCGGTTTGTCCGGCGTGCAGTCTCGCGGTTTATGCCGGGCGAAACGGAGGAAGAGGCATTGGCCTGCGCGAGGAGGCTCCGGGACCAGTCGATTGGTACTGTTCTTACCTATCTGGGTGAGAACGTGGCGGATCCGGCAGAAGCACGGCGCGTCACCGAGCATTATCTCAACGTGCTGGGCCGTATCCGCGCTCTTGGGCTGGAAACGGAGCTTTCCGTCAAGCTGACCCAGTTGGGCCTCGATCTGGGCGCGGAGCTTTGCTATGAGAATCTGGCCAGAATCATCCAATGCGCCCGTCCGGGAAGCGTTGTTTGGATCGACATGGAGGCCAGCAATTATACGGACATTACATTAGATATTTTCCACCGCGCCCGTTCCGAATATTCGAATGTGGGAGTCTGTCTTCAGGCATATCTCTACCGAACGGAAAAAGACCTGTCGAGCCTGATACCCTTGGGCGCGGCCGTGCGTCTGGTGAAAGGCGCCTACAAAGAGCCGCCGGATAAAGCGTTCCCGCGCAAGGCGCAAGTGGATCACAATTACTTTCAGCTCGCCACGAAACTGCTCAGCCATGAAGCCGGCGCTGCTCATGTCCGCGCAGCGATTGCCACTCATGATCTCAAGCTGATCCAGCGAATTATCGCCTATGCCCAATCACAAAACCTGGCACGGGACAGCTTCGAGTTCCAGATGCTTTACGGCATTCAGACTCGGGAGCAGTTGCGGCTTGCGCGTGATGGATGGAAATCGATCGTCCTGATCAGCTATGGGAAGTTCTGGTTTCCGTGGTACATGAGGCGACTGGCAGAGCGCCCCGCAAACGTATGGTTCGTTTTGCGAAACCTGTTTGCCGCCTGAAATTTCCCTAACATCTGCAAATTCCCTCAAAGCTGTTGCCCCTGCCAGAGTTGTTATTAAAGATTGCAAAGCATAGTGACTGTCTGTACTGTAGCGCCACTGTCTCCACCGGCAGATTCCGGCACGGTGGATAGCCCCCGCTGCTGAAAATGTGGTCACTGTATTTGTAGTGTTAAACTCAATAAGCTGTAAGGAAATTGCGGCCATTCGCCCTCATAAGCTGTGATTCTTCGCACGGGTCTTCTGTCTGAAAGAACCGCAGCATGCCGCAGGCATGGGGCCATCCACGGAGCAGAAGTCATCAGGCAATTGTTTATGTTTTAACGGGCGGGAGGATAAGTGGCTTCTCTGGGAGCGGGATTTAAGCTATATCGCGGGTTGCGGGGGTTGATTTCCTGCGCCAACGACTTCCCGGAACGGGACCCGGCGGCACCATTGGACCGAGTTCAAAAACAACTCTGGAAAGATGTTGTCCATGAGATGAAGTCTGCTTGTGTACGCGGCAAGCTTTTCCCATTCCGCTTTTTCATAGCTGATCACCGCCTGAAGAACGTCGTGGAAGCTGTTGGGTGTCCCGAGCAGGGCTTGCTTGACGTCCTCAGCGATGGGGAGGTCCGCCAGCGCGGACCTCATCGGGCGGCTGAGGATAGCGTCGATGTTGGAAAGCAGACCCAGAAAGAAGTAATCCTCCTGCCTGGAGTGAGCGCCGAGCCGCTGAGCAAGATTTTCGCAGAAGGCCGCCCGCGTGAGCGCGGTCTCGCAAAGGACAGGAGGCTTATCCTCGCCCAGGCTTGCGATGGCAACGAGCGATATCCACTTTCGCATCTCGGCCTGTCCCAGCAGGGCGACGGCATGTCGGACGGAACGAATGCGGTTGCGGAACCCGAACACAGCGGAGTTCAGAAAGCGGAGGAGCTTGTAAGAGAGCCCTAGATCATGCTTGATGCTGTCCGCAACTCTTCTGACATCCATCTCCGGAGCCGTAACTGCCTTGAGAATGCTGAAGTAAAAGAGTCTTGCAGGTGGAACGTCGTTTGAGGCTACGATGCGAGGCTTGGCAAAGAAGTAGCCCTGGAACGCGGAATATCCCTGCGCGATTGAACGTTGAAATTGCTCGCGCGTTTCGACCTTCTCCGCAAGAAACTGTATGCCTCTGTCCCGGTAGCGGCGTAAAGTGTTTTCCGCTTCGTGTTCTGGAGTGGCCAGCAGGTCGATCTTGATAATGTCTGCAAGGTCCACCAGGGCTGAATGCTGCTGGTCCCTGAAATCATCCAGCGCGATCATGTATCCGGCGGACTTCAGCACGCGGCACGCGGTCAAGACTTCGGTGTCGGCCTGGACCGTCTCCAGCACTTCAATCACAATCCGATCGGGAGGCATCAGAGCGGCACGCCCATTCACCAGCGCGTTCCGCGTGCAATTGATGAACGCGCGCTCGCCGTCGGTCAATTCGTGGATTCCGTACAGGGTCATGCTGTCTGAAATTACCGCTGACGAAGCTGCGTCAGGGTCTTCGATGTGGCTGAAGGGTTCATCTGCGCTTCGGAATAACAGTTCGTATCCCACGACGTTTTCGCCGCGATCCAGGATGGGCTGTCTGGCAATAAATTTCTGCATCGATGGAACGGCCCCTTAGGGCTGGTCTGCCGCCGCGCCAGGCCGATGGCTTCGCAGGTCAAAGCTGCGGCTGTATTTGAACCATCGGCTCTTCCGGTGGAAAGTTTAGAGTTGTTCAGTGAGCGATGTTTTCGCGATTGGCCCTTTGCGTAGGGCACGAGCGCAGGGATGAAGAGCGGGCCGTCCCGGAGAAACCTTATAAAAAGATGCCGGGGATGGACATGCGGGCATTGCCGCTGCTCCTAAGCTCTCCAGTTGGCACGGGAGGGAGTTCCGGTTGTGTCGGGCACATTGGCAGGGGCGGAGCTGTCGGGTATCTGGAATGGGACGTCTTGCGGGGAGTGCAAAGACTTGCCGGCGGGATCTGCTGAATGCACAGCGGGAACTCCTTCCCACAGTTTTCTGACGTCTGCAAAGTAATCGGCAGCCTGTCGCAGCAGGGCAGGGTTGCGCTGCGCACTTGCATCGAAGATCTGCGCACGAATGAGCCTGTAAAACTGGTCCAGCCAGACGGAAACCTGGCCGCCGTTCGTAAAATCCAGCGTGCCTTGCAGGTGGACGATGAAAGTCAGGACCCGATTCAGGTATTGCGTTTTACTCTCGATATCGTTCTGATCCATGGCCCGTGCTGCCGCGTGAAGCAGGCGGATGACTTCTTCATAACACTGGATAAAGATATCGGCAGCGTTAGAACTGTGCACAGCGGTGTCGCGGTAACTCTTGACAGGGTTACTATTCATCGTTAGCCGCCCGTGATCGGCGAGGTAGAACCGCCGCCAATCGAACCAAGTTGCCCGGTGATCTGTTGGAGCAGAAGGGGCAGTGTCTGAAGGGTCGAGTTGACCTGCGCGTACTCCTTAAGCCAGAGTTGCTGCTGCTGGTCAAGACGCGCTTGAAAGTCGTTGATATCGTTTTGCAGAGATTGCTGGTTTTGCGCGATGCCCTGCAACTCGATATATAAAGGCCCTGCGCCCGGGTTGGTCAGGTTCAGGAGGTCGTTGCCGAAATTGATGGCATAGCCGTTGAGCGTCCCGGCCTGCTGGAAGAAATTCTGGACGGCACTGGAATTCCCGTTGATCACCGCGTTCAATGTGCTGCTGTCAACGCTCAACGTGCCGTCAGACTGGAGCATAACGCCGAGCGACGCCAGGCTCGTAATGCCGTTGTTCCCCGTGATCGTATAGTTGATGTCGTTGTAGAGTTCCTGCTGGACTTGAGCGAGTCCTGCGTCAGCAATCAGCGGAGGCTGCTGCGATGCGCCCTGGGTGTAAGTCAGTTGCGAGTTGATCGCCTGGATAACAGCATTATAGGCCGACACAAAATTATTAATAGCGTCGGAAACTCGTGCGGCATCGGGTGCAATGGTGACGGTGACGGGGTTTGCCGAGGTTCCGGTTAATGAAAGCGTGACATCGGGTATGACTCCGGAAACGATATTGCTGGTGGAGTTGATCGAGACGCCGTCCACCGTCAGCGAGGCGTTCGAACCTGTCGCTGTCTTGTTAAAGGTCAATCCCGTCGTATTCCCGGAGATTACAAGGTCGCCGGGCGCTCCGGAGGTGTTGCTGACCAGCGCCAGCCTGGAGCCGTTCGCGTCCGTAATCACGCTGGCTGTCACCCCATAGTTCTGGCTGTTGATATATGATGCCAGCCCGCTCAGGGTGTTGTTCGTACTGTCCACTGTGACCGTGACCGGACTTCCGCTCCCCACCTGGATTGTGAACTGGCCCGTAGCGAAAGTCGTGCTGTCTGAGGCAAGCGCGTTTGTGTCGTATGACGAGGTCGTCGCAAGAGAGTTGACTGTCACAGAATGCGTGCCGACCGTCGCGCCGGTTGTTGTGGCGGCCGTCAGAACGCTTGCGTCCGACGACGCTGCCGAGGTGGCGGCAAGGGCCCCGACCGGGTCCTGGAGCGCCTGTACAGCAGTTTGGAGGGTGTTCAGAAGGTTGTTGATGTTGTTGAGGGCTGATTGCTGTGAACTGAGAAGCTTCTGCTGATCAAGGAGAGGTTGCTCGGTCGCCTGTGCCGCGGCCACGAGAGTCGCAACGGTCTGTTGAACATTCAGTCCCTGGTTGAGTCCCAGACCCATCGTATTCAGGTTCAACCCAAATCCCATCGACCCCATTGGGCTCACTCTCCTTCATGACCAGTGAATAAGGGGGCCATGACGGCGGACGGTTTCTGCACCTCCGCCGTCATGGGAAAACGTCCGCTACTGAAGAAGCTTGAGCAGGCTTTGCGGCACGGAGTTGGCCTGCGTCAGCGAATAGATTCCGGTCTGCTCGAGGACTGTGAACTTGCTCAGGTTCGAGATCACTTGCGGGAGGTTCGCTGACGTTATGGTGCTCAGAGCAGCGGTGGTGTTTTGCGCTTCAACCGTCGCCACGTTTTGACCATCCTGAAGCTGGACGATGGCGGCTCCGATCTGGCCGCGCAGCGCGCCGATGGCGGTGATGGCGTTGTTGATCTCCGAGAGGGCGGTCTGCGGGTTTCCAGAGGTAGTAAAATCGGTCGTTGTCAGTCCCAGACCTGAGGCGCTTAACACTGTTGTCGAAATGCCGATGTTGTAGTTTGTTGTCAGGTCAGTCAGAAAGACGTTGGTCGCGGTGCTTGTAAAAACGGCCTTCCCGTTGAAGTTCGTGTTGCTGCCGATATTGTCGATTTCCGCCAGGATGTTATTGTATTCGGTCCCGAGGGCGCTTAACTGGGTGGTTGAAAGTCCGCCGTTCGCAGCCTCAGTGGCGAGCGTCACGGCGGTGTTCAAGAGCGTGCTGACCTGAGACAACGCGCCGTCCGCAACCTGGCCGATGCCAATTCCGTTGCTGGCATTATTCACGCTCTGGTTCAGAGCGGCGATGGATGCGTTCAGCGAGTTTGCGATTTGCAGACCGGCAGGATCGTCCGCACCGGTGTTGATCCTCGAGCCCGTGGTCAGTTGAGTCAATGTTGACTGGAGTGATTGGTTCGTGCTCTGCAACTGGTTTTGCGATTGAAGGGATGCAATGTTGAATAGGACGCTCAGTCCCATGGGATTCTCCTTCCGTGTGTTTTTGCTGGCCTCCGGCGGAGAACCTATGGCTGGCGTTGTTCTGGCCCAGGTTCCTGCCTTCTGGCGCTCTCTAGCCAACCTACCCTATCGGCACGGGTTTTCCGGTCTTTAATTGCGAGGCGCGGTGCGGCATAGTACTTTAATACCAGGCGCGCGGCAGACCGGCGGGGCGCATAACGAGCGCGGTGCTGCCGGTGCGTAATCACCGGGCAGGGAAGACCCTTGCTTCCACGCCAGTGGGAGCGACCTGAGGCGTGTTTCCCTTCTTGAGTTCCTCCTCTGATGCAGGTTTCTACTCCTATTCATTTCCTCTCGATCAGCAGATTGAAAAGAGGAAACCGCATGGCCCTTGGCTGGTCGAAGGGTTCCAAAGTGTTCCACGGGGTGAAATACTGCATGGTTCCGCCAAGTTTCCGGACCTTTTCGAGGAACGCCTCGGGGTCGGTGCATTTGCGGATCATAGGAAGATTGATTTCCATGATGATTGTCAGCTTCGGATTCTCGCTGAGGATTCTTTGCATTCCTTCCAGGACAAGCGGTTCGCTGCCCTCGGCGTCAATCTTGATCAGGTCAACAGGCCCCTTGATAATTTCATCAAGAGGCGCGCCATCGACCCGCACGCGGTGCTCCGGAGGTGTGTCAGGCTCCGGAACAAGCTCGGGGGCGAACTGGCTGGAGCTTCCCTGGAATTGCCGCAGCACATGAAGTTCAATCGGCCTCCGGGAATCAAGCACTGCAAGCAGGTGCGCCTCAACTACCGCCCCCAGACAATTGACATCGATATTCTTCTTAAGGACCTCGAAAGTGCGCGGGTTGGGTTCGAACGAATAAACCCGGCCGGCGCCTCCCACGCAGCAAGCCGAAAGCAGCGAGTAGTAGCCGTAATTCGCTCCCACGTCAACTACGGTCATGCCCGGCTTTAGCCGTGCCGCGAAGACTTCAGTAATCGGTTTTTCCCAAATGCCGTTCACCACCAGGTGGGGCGCCACGCTCATGTCTGCGGCTTCGACGTACATCAAAAAAGTGTTCAGCACTTTCGTCAGCAGAAGCCCGTCTCCTGCGGGAGTTACAACACGGCCCCATGCAGGGCTCGCGGCCAGAAGTTGGTCGACCCGTTGCCCGAGCCCGGAGGAAGCCTGCCGCACCGCCTCGCGGGTTTGCATTACTTCATTTGCCAGGCTGTTCATGCGCTCCAAGATCTCCCGGTTGAATTTTGCCTGAAGCCGCGTGCTCTCCAGAATCGTTTTCGTCAATTGAAGCGTTGATTCAGCTTCACCATCTCCAACGGTTTGCTGCTCCGACGAACCTGCCTGCGGATTGAATGGGTGCAATTCGTTTTCAATCATCGCTATTCACCATGCCTTCAGAATCAACTCTCTGGTTTCAAGTACGAAACCAACCCTCCTATGGGCTTCCTGTTGGCTGCTCCCGGCAAACATTGCCTACAAAACCGGGCATCAGCAGTGCTTTGCACTATCTTGGCTCAATGGGGGCAATTGTCGTACCAAAGATCAGTTGCCTTGACGTCATCCGTTGCAATACTCTCGGGACAATAAACGGCCATGCGGAGAACATCCACAGTGGGAGCAGTATCAATCGAGTGACGGTCCGAGGGAGTATCCGTCAAGCATTTCTGGCGCATCAGTTGTGCTCGTCTGTGGCGTTCGAATGAGTAGATGGGAGGCCCAAAATACGCGGCATTGGAAGGACGTGCGCTTGAACTTCGTCGAGCGCTGTCTTCAGCCTGGCCGAATCCGGAAAATGGCCGAGCCCTTCTCGGAGGAGATTGAGCACCTGCGGCCATTGCTGCAATTGCGCGCGCAGGCTGGCAGCGCGTAAATAGGAATCAGGATTTGGCCCTACCTGAAGGAGCTTCCTTTCGGCAACATCGGCGGCCTCCGCCACGCGCCCTGCAAGAAGGCAGGCGCCCATCAGGCGATCGTAGAGTTCGCCAGACTGTGAATCCTTTTCAAGGGCTTCGCGCAATCGCGCGAGGCCTTGCTGCACCCGCCCCATTCGCACTTCGGCAAGCCCGAGCTTGCTTATGAGGTGCGGCAGGTCGCCCAATCGCTTGATCGCATCCAGGTAATAGCGCCGCGCGGCCTCGAAATTGCCCGCCTGATACTGTTCATCACCTTTACCTTCCGTCTCGGCAGTGATTGACAGTCGATCTGCCTCGGCAAGGGCGCCACGTAATCTTGCGGATTCCGGGAAAAGGCTTAGACCCCGGTTCAAAAGATCAATCACGAGCTTCCAATCCTGCCGCTCGGCCCGCAGAGCAGCTGCGCGCAGGAAGTCTTCGGGCCGTGCGCTGGCCAGAATAAGTTTCCCTTCGGCCGCCTCGGCTGCCTCCGGCAAACGGCCGAGCCACGTGAGGGCGGCAATCAGACGGTCATAGAGTTCGGCGGTCTGAGGTTCCTGCTCGATGGCTCGGCGAAGGCGTGCAATGCCCTCGTTGGTGTTTCCCGCGCGGACCTCTGCAAGCCCCAGTTTGCTCTCAATCTGCGGTGATGCTCCCAGGATATCGAGCGTCCGCTTATAGGAGCGGCGGGCGGATTCAAAATCGCCAAGGTTGTAGAGAGAATCCGCCAAACTCTCATGGATTGCTTCCGCCTTTCCTCCGGTGTTTGCGGCGCGTTTAAAGCTTTCGATCGCCTCACGATGTTTTCCCGTCCGTGCAAGCACAAGGCCGCGAAACAACCAGGCAACACCCAGGCGAGGATTCAATTCGCATGCGCGTGAAAACAGCTTCAGGGCCTCTTCGTAATTGCGAAAGTGTTCGAATTCCTCGACGCCAAGCTCGAAGTGCGCGTTGGCGTCATCGGGCTGGTCGCGCAGTTTGTGCCGGCCCAGTTCACGGTAAAATTCCCACTTACGATGCAGCGTGCGGTCATCCGCAATGAACCCAAGATGGTGGACCAGGAAATTCGCTTCGCCGACTTTCATTCCAAGCTCGAGAAGGCGAGTGCCGACCGTTTCATGAACGCGGCCGACAAAATAAATGTCCGGATGGCGGCGAAACAGCCGGATATTTTCATGCTGAACGTAGGCCGGATACTGCTGCGCGAATTCGGGGGCGGACGTATTCGGCCTGGCTTTCTGGTCCCAGAGGTGACAATTCAGTTCCAGAAGGTAATTGCGGATCTGGACTATATAACCCATCACAGTGGGATGTGCCAGGAGCGGAGGGAGCAGGTCCTTCGCGGCAGGATCAAGGGCCTCATCGGCATCAAGCACCAGGACCCAGTCCGCGTTTACGCGTTCCAGGCAGAGGTTCCGCGCCTTGGCGAAATCGTTTTCCCACGGGATCTGAAAGACCGCTGCGCCGTGCCCGGCGGCAATTTCCCGGCTGCGGTCGCTTGATCCCGTGTCGGCAATGACGATTTCGTCCACAACGCCGCGGGCGCTCGCCAGACAGCGCGCGAGCGTTGCTTCTGCGTCTTTGACAATCATGGAAAGAACGAGTCTCGGCATCGTATTTTCCGTTGAACGCCCCGCTAAAGTACGCCTGCCTTGCGTCCACAACAAGCTTTGCCGATCAAGCACGCGGGCGTCACGCGATGCTCAGATTTAATCTCCGGCCAGGTGGCGGACCCTTTCAAGTAGAACGCCAGTGACGCGCCTCCAGTTCAGCAATGTGCGCACGCTTTCCACTGCGGACGTTGCGGACCGCAGCACATCCTCCCTGTGCTCAAAGACCCAGCGCATCGTTCCGGCCAGTTCGTCCAAGTCGGGCTCAAACCATGTGAAAGGGCCGGTCATGGGGCCATAGCCCAGCGTATCGTGTGGCAGTTCAACCTCTCTCGCGGAAATAAAGAAGGATGCTTCGGGCGGACAAAATTCGCGCGCCGGGCCAAGGCCCGTAGTGACGACAGGGCGGCCGCAGGCTAGCCCTTCCGCAAGAGGCATTCCAAAGCCCTCGCCGCGGTAGGGCAGCACAACGGCGTCGGCGCCTCGATAGAGCGCGGCGAGCCTGGCGTCGTCCATCTCTTCGGTGAGGACCAGGCAATGCGGCGCGCGCCAGTCGGCCGCTTCATTCGTGATTTGCCCAAGCACACTTGCGTGCCTGTAAAAAGTTGACGAACCGATCTCCTTGATCACAAGCGTAACACCGTCGGCGGAATTGAAGGCTCGGCGGTAAGCGTTCCACAGGATATCGATTCCTTTGCGCGGAATTGCGCCGCCGACAAACAGAAAGACGAAACCCCGGCAGCCCGCCGGCCGCCACGCAGGTCCGTCCGGAGCGAAAGTACCGGGGTCAATTCCGTTTGGAACCACTTGGATCTTGTGTTCGTTCACGCCGCCGCGGGCAAATACCTGTTTGCAAAATTCCGATGGTACCCACAGTTCATCCACGCACTCGTTGCATTCGTCGGCCCATCGCTGCGGGATGCTTCCGAATTCCCATGGGAGGATGACGGCCAGCTTGCCGCATTCAGGCCGTTGAAAATTCGGTGGCCAGTGGTGGCGGATCGTCACGTCGATGCGGCCCAGCCATTTTCTCAGCCCCTTTGAAATCGCGCCGAAGTGAGGAAGCGTGTTCCCTGGCACCTCACCGGGACCGAAAGGCTCAAGCGCGCTGTCAAGACCGCTTTCGCTCATCAGAGCGCCTGCGATTTCGCGATTGATCCGGGCCAGACTTGAATGCACGAAGAACGGGCCGACGAGTCTTACGCCGGGCTTCGTGTTTGAAGCGCGAGGGGGGGAGCGACGAGCGGCGGTTGCTTTATCAAGGGACTTCAAGAGCTTTTCCCGGGCAGACCCGGTCAGCTTCGAGGATTCAAGGAGGTAGCGCGCGGGCTCCGTCAGACGATGAAGGAGAAAGTATTCGAAGACAGGTTCCAGATACTGCGGTTCCCGCAGGGCCAGGGCTCCGAGACCCTGATACCGCAACTGCTGGACCGTCTCATAGGGAAGCCGCTGCCGCAAAATACCATAGACGGATGGCGGATAGGCGGGCCGGGCCTGCACCCCTGCAAGATAGCACTTCGTTGCCAGTTCCTGTTTGCCCGCAATCTCGAACACCCACCCGAGCAACCACAGGCTGCGATAAGAACTTTCGCCGCCGCTGCCCACGTAAGTTGGGTCGTGAATCTGCGTTGCCTGGCCAACGTATTCGGGGACCTCTTCATATCTTTCTTTGGCGACGCAGAGCAACGCCGCAAGATATGGAAGTTCGGCATAGAGCGGAAAGTTGCCCATCCCGAGTTTCAGCATCCGTTCAGCCTCTTCGTGCCGCTTGTGACGGATCAGAAGCACGATCAGGTTTCTGATCAGGAGCGAAGCGTACGGGCGGGGGATTGCCGAACTGTCCCGCCAGAGTTGTGACAGCCGCTCAAGGCCGGCCCCGGCGACTTTCTGTTCATCGAGGAGGGACGAATACAAGCGCGCCCATGTCTCGCGATTTTGACTGAGGATGTCCTCCATCGCGGGCGGAGGTTGCGGCGTCGCCGAAATTCGAAATCCGCACAGCGTCTTGTCCGAACGAAGCCCTTTCTTCCACAGGCGCGGCTGAAGGCCGATCAAATCAATGTCATCCATGCAGGGCAGGTGGATGGCAGCAAAGAAACGGTCACCCGCAGAATTTCCTGCGCTCCGCAGACCGACGGCCGCTCCTTCCAGCAACCGCTCCCCAGGCAGCCAAAGGAACGCGCCGTCCGCGCCGTCGGGAAGCCTGTTGTCCTGGAGGATTGAAAGCCGGGCCGGCTCAACACGGTCACAAGCACTGCGCAGATTGTCTGGTATTTCATCCGGCTCACAATCGGTGAGCAGCGAAACCACCGAACTGCGCCTGCGCGTCTTCTCAATTGTGAAAGAATCAGGCTTCACGACGTATAACGGCATGGGCTGTTTTCCAATTGGAGTGTGGAACGAAAATGCTCAATGCCTGCAGAGGTGCGTCGCAGGCTCACCGAAGCACCTAACCGAGCAGCCGCCGGAATTCCGCAACCCATTGCGGAATGATCACGCTCCAGTCATAGCGCAACGTCATGTCGACGCGCCCCTGTGCCGCGCGACCGCGAGCCTTCTCCCGATGAGAAAAAACGTGGCGCATAAGGCCCCGCAGATGGTCAACGTCCGGCTCGGCCCAACGATGGCCGGCAAAAAGTTCGATATCAACATCATCGGGCACAGGAACCATGCGGTAATCAATCAGGTAGCTGTTTCTGTTGTTCAGGAACTCGGTCTGGCCGCTCCAGCCCGTGGCGATCACGGGGCATTGGCAGGCGAGCGCTTCCATGAAGGGCCTGCCGTAGCCCTCGCCGCGAGTAGGCAGCACAAAGCAATCGGCAGCGGCGTAAAGGCGCGGCATGTCGCGTTGGGGAATGAACCCGTTGATCAGAATGATCGCGGGCGCTTTTTCAAGCGGCAGGCCTGCTTCCCGCTCGACAAAATAAACCAGCCGGTCCTCGATGTCCGCTGAGGTAAAGTTCGTCTGGCTGACCTTCAAAATCAGCGCTACATCTTCATCGGCTTTAAACTCGCGCAGGTAGGCACACAGCAGAACATCGTAGCCCTTGCGCTGCTGCCAGTCGAAGACTGAAAGGAAGTTGAAACCGCGTTTCTGCGGAACCTGCAACGGAGCAGCACCGGGGCGAAAAAGCCCTGTGTCGACGCCCGGTGGAACAACCCGGAGTTTGTTCTCCGCGACTCCGGCCCGCGCGTAGGTCTCAACATTGAAGTGCGTGGGCACCCAAACTTCATCCATGCGATTGCAGCGCTCCGGAACGCCGTCGGGAAGGCCGTCCGTCTCAAACATAGTCCGCACGATGCGCCACCGGCCGCAGGTTTCCATGTCCCAAGCGTGCGCCATGGCATATTGCATCAAGACGCTCTGGTCCAAATCAACTTTGCTCCGCTCGAGTGATTCAAGCCTCCAGCGCACCTCCGGCGGAAGCAGATTGTTCTCATCTCGCGCCGGACCGACCGGAACAAGTTGAACCGGAATTCCGTGGTCCGCCAGCCCGGCAGCTTCCACCGACGCTTCCTCCGCGTAGCCGCTGCCGCCGTAAACGATTCCGCGGAAATACACTCCTGCCTTTGCCGACCTTGGACGGGACGCCTGCCGCTGCGCCGGTGCTGCGTTTACCGCGGTCGTTGACGACGCGCGGCCTGTGGAGGTTTGTGGTCTGTTTCCTTCCGAGAGCTTTCCGCGAAGGTGTTCGATCAGGCGGTTCAGGACGTTCCCTTCGCGCTGTGAACTTCCAACCAAGGCCTTCTCGAGCAGCGGAAGCGCTTCCTGGATTCGTCCTGTTGCTGCAAGCAGCACTCCAAGATTGCCAGCGGCGATCCTGTTTGCGATGTCCATCGAAAGGGCGCGGCGATATCCCTGTTCGCTCAAAACCGACTGGTTGCACATCAGGTGCGCCGTGGCCCAGTCATTCCAGAGTTCACTGGTTTCGACTCTTTGCAGCAGTTCATTGAGGACCTGCGCCGCCTGCTGGTATTGTCCCTCCTGGAAGAGCTTGATAGCCTTGCGGTGCAGTTCTTCAGTCGCTGTCACTGTTTCCGGCATTTAACGCACCTTCGAAAGACGAATTCTTCGCCTCACTGCCGTGTCCAGAACCGGTCGTTTGGGTAATGTCTTGCGTGCCGTAGAAACCCCGATGTCTCTGCGACTTTTAATGAGAGCTTTCCAACAATGTTCTGTTGCGCAAATACTCTCGCCAATGCCTGGAGCAGTTCCCGTGCCAAAGGCGCTATGGCTTTTGCGCCGGCGATTTAAATCCAAAAGGAATTTGCCGATAGGGTTTGGTGCAGCATTCAGACCATGGCCGGAGCCCGTGTTTCTCAAAGCGGTGATTGTCCGCCTGGCGGCGTGGCGGTCCGCAAAGCTCCGGGGGATACAGTGAATGATTGAACTCACGCGGCTGAATAAGAAGCCCATCGTTGTGAACTCTGATCTGATCGAATTCATGGAGAACGCGCCGGACACTGTCATCACGCTGGTTACGGGAGAGAAAGTCGTGGTAACAGAAGCCGTCGAGGAAATCATCGACCGCATTATCGATTTTCGTCGGCGCCTGTTGCCCGCCTCGCTTGGAGCGCTTACGCCCGCAGTGCTGCCTTTGCGGGACGGGCTGCAAGAGAAGACGGAATGAGGTGCAAGCGGTGGACAAAGGAAGTTGGGCGGGAATTGTCGTTGCGCTGGCGGGTATTATCGGCGGCATGACGCTGGAAGGCGGAAAGATCGGACAGATCCTCCAGCCGACAGCGGCAATGATTGTTCTGGGTGGTACTTTGGGAGCGGTATTGATTGCCTTTCCGATTCCTGTAGTCTTGGCCAGTTTCAAGCGATTGTCGCAGGTGTTCTTTGAACCGAGCGATGATCCCGAAAGTCTCATCAGGGAAATCATTCGCTACGTGCAGATGGCGCGCAAAGAAGGAATTATTGCTCTCGACGGTGAATTGGAAAATATTAAGGACCCATTTCTTAAGAAGTCTCTCATGCTGGCTATCGACGGTTCGGAGCCACGCGAACTGCGGAGCATCATGGAACTGGAAATGGACAACCAGTCCGAGCACGAGGAGAGAATTCCGGCGGTTTTTGAAGCCGCCGGCGGTTTTGCGCCCACGATCGGGATTCTCGGCGCGGTCATCGGGCTGATCCAGGTGATGCAGCACTTGAACGATATTTCCGAAGTCGGCCGTGGCATTGCTGTGGCCTTTGTGGCCACGATTTACGGCGTGGGATCAGCCAACCTTTTCTTTCTTCCCGCTGCAGGCAAGCTGAAGATCCGCTTGCGACAGGAGCAATCGGAGCGGGAAATGATGCTGGAAGGGGTGATCTCGATCCTTGAAGGCCTCAATCCCCGGATGGTTGAAACCAAGCTTCGCGGCTACCTTGCCACGAACGCCAAAAAAGAAGCGTGTGGAGAAAAAGACGTGTCGCCTGCAGAAGAAGAACAACTCGAGCACGCTCAATGAGCCGCAGGAAAAAAGCCGAAGGCCACGTGAACCACGAGCGCTGGCTGATCTCATACAGTGATTTTGTCACGCTCCTTTTTGCTCTGTTTGTCGTGCTGTTCTCTTCTTCACAAGTTGACAAGCGCAAAGTTGGAATGATCGCCCAGGCCATCCAGGCGGCCTTCGAGCAGTTGGGAATCTTCAACAGCAGCAATGCGCGTGTTCCCGTCGCGCAGTCTGAGCCGATGCCGTTTTCGAACGCCAGGTCGGCGACGAACGCAGCAGGGGCTTTGTCACTCCCTCGCGTGATCACACCGCCTTCAGGCACTCCGAACCCTGTCGACGCCCTCTGGCGCATCAAAGCGATCAAGCAGGAGTTGGAGCAGGCGCTGGCACCCCAACTTCGCGTGCACGACGTCCGCATCCGCGTTAACCGGGAAGGACTGGTCATCAGCCTGGAAGAGATCGGTTTTTTCCCGAGCGGGTCAGCCGTGTTGAAGCCTGAGGCGATCCCAATCCTGGCAAAAATTGCCCGGATTCTGGCAAACGCGCCCGAAGACATCCGCGTCGAGGGTCACACCGACAATGTTCCCATTCACAATTCACAATTCGCATCCAACTGGTCGCTTTCCACGGCCCGGGCTGTTGAAGTGCTGAATCTTCTGATTACGCGATTCGGGATTGCTCCTCAGCGCCTTTCTGCCGCAGGGTACGCGCAATTTCACCCCGTTGCTTCCAACGCCACGGACCAGGGTCGAGCCATGAATCGCAGGGTTGATGTGGTCGTCCTTCGCAGCGATCTCCAGACCCCGCCTGATCTTCCTATAGAAATCTCCGGCACCGGCGGCGCAGCTTCAGCCGCGAACTCCGCTCCACAGAAATTGCTTCACTCCAAACCAGAGCGCTAAGAGTCAATTCGAGAGCGCGAGTACTAGCTGGTTACTTGTTGTCAAGATAATTAAAGTTGGGAGTGTGCCTTAGCCGATGATCTTAAGTTCATGTTCACGTTTAGATCGCTTTAACTTGTCTTCACTTACTCGGGAGGGACCAGATGGCGATGACCGTGGTCAACGCCGACTTTTCAAGCGCAATGATTGTCAGTCCTGATGCTGATTTCCGACGCAAGATACAGGAACACCTGGACCTGACGCAATCAAGCATTGCTGAGGCGCAAGGGGGCGCTGAGGCACTGGCAAAACTCGAAGCGGGCGGATGTGAAGCCTTACTGATCGATCGATGGCTTCCCGACCTGGACATCTCTGATTTTCTGCATATCGTGAGGGACCGCTTTCCGCAAGTTCGCGTTGTTGCTGTGGACGCGGTAGGGGACGTGAAGGGACTTCGGCAGGAAATTGTGATTTCGCCGTCACGCGATGAAATGTGTTCTCCCGTCGGATGTTTCCACCCCAAAACGAGTTGCAATCCAGAGATGGATAGTGAAACACTGCCTCCATCCGAACTGCTTTCAGAGCCTGTTGCGCCGCTTCCGGGAATGATGGGCGAAAGCAAGGCGATGCAGACCGTGTACCGACTGTCGCGCCTGGTATCTTCGCGGTCAACAACGGTCCTCGTAACCGGAGAAACCGGGACCGGGAAGGAACTCGTGGCGCGGGCGATTCATCTTTTGAGCCCTCGCCAAAGCCAGCCTTTTGTGACGGTCAACTGCGCTGCAATCCCGGAAGCGCTTCTTGAGTCTGAACTGTTTGGCTACGCGCGCGGCGCGTTTACCGGTGCCTTTCAGTCGCGGATGGGGCGCATCCAGGCCGCGCACGGCGGAACCCTTTTCCTTGACGAAGTTGGCGAGCTTCCACTGAGCATGCAGGCAAAGCTCTTGCGCTTTCTTCAGGAAGGCGAGGTACAGCGTCTTGGCGGGCCAGATGTTGTCCGCGTCGATGTGCGAGTGATTGCGGCAACAAACGCTGAACTGGGCAAACGTGTGGCGGAAAGGGCCTTCCGCGAAGACCTCTACTACCGCCTTTCGGTTTTTCCCATCGATCTGGTACCACTGCGGGAGCGTCCCGAAGACATACTCCCGCTGGGGCGCCATTTTCTCGACGCCTTTTGTGCTGAAAGCCGACTTCCTGCTAAAACGATTTCCTCCTCAGCCGGCAGCCTGCTGGTCAAGCATGTCTGGCCCGGCAATGTCCGCGAACTGCGGCATGTGATGGAGCGCGCCTTCATCCTGTCAGAGAACTCGACGGAAATTCTTTCTGAGCATATTCGCCTGCAAACGCCGTGGCGATAGCATGAAGGAATTTTTAGCTCCTCGTGCGGGGAGTGGCAAATGTCGTGCTTAATTGCGACGTGCTATGCCAATAATCCTGGCCACAAAGCAGGAAATTTCAGAACACGCTAATAATCCAGTTCGGCTGGACCGCGACTCGCTGGTGAAGGCCTTCGAATCCTTCACGCATGTCGCAGGGTCGCTCGAAAACTCCTACGTCCAGTTGCAGGATGAAGTGGCGAAGCTGCGGCTCGAACTCGAATCAAAGAACCGCGTCCTGGCAAAGAGCCTGGCTGAAAACAGAAGAGTGCGGGCCTACCTCGGCAGAATTCTCGAAGTGCTTCCGTGCGGGGTAGTGGCGGTCGATGGGAATTTTAATCTTCGCTACGCGAACCCGCAGGCGCGCGCTTTGTTTTCGTGCACTACAGACCACCAGGGCGGTTCCGGCGATGCCCTTGACGGCCCTCTGCTTCTGATGCTGAAGGATGCTACGGCCGGGCCGAAAAGTGCCGAGCGCACATTTGCGTTGCAGGCAAAGGAAGGACCGAGGTTTCTGGCCGTGAGCTGCGTTGTTCCGCCGCAGAGTGAATGCGGCCAGGAAACCGTCTTTATCATTCGCGACGTGACGGAGGCGCGGCGGCTCGAGGAAGAGCAGGAATTCTCGCGCCGGATGCAGGCGCTTGCGGAAATGACCGCTGTCCTTGCCCATGAAATCCGCAATCCGCTCGGGAGTCTGGAACTTTTCGCCGCCCTGATCCGGGACGCCACGAAGGAGCATGAAGAGGTTTCGCAATGGATCATCCACATGCAGGCGGGGCTGCGCGCGCTTTCCGCGACGGTGAACAACGTCCTGCATTTTCACTCGATGGCACCGTCGCAATTAAAGCCGCTGAACCTGGTCAAGCTGCTGGCCGAGACGATCGAGTTTCTCCAGCCCCTTGCCCTGCAGCGAGGAATGGGCATTGAGTTTACTGCCGCGATTAAGGAAATTCCAATTCCAGCGGACAGCCATCGCCTTCAGCAGGTGTTTTTCAACCTCACCATCAACGCCTTCCGCGCAATGGCGCCGGGAAAGACCTTGAAGGTCAGTGCCTCCGTCGAGCAGCGCAACGGTGCCATGGCGCGAATCGACTTTAAAGACGAAGGACCCGGGATCCCGTCGGAGTACCTGGAAAAGATTTTCGATGCGGGATTTACGACGGTCAAAGGCAGTCCGGGCCTGGGGCTCGCGGTGTGCAAGAGAATCATGTCGCAACATAAAGGAGGGATCGAGGTCCAGAGCACGCCCGGCAAAGGGACGACTTTCACTCTGCTGCTTCCGGTGCTGAGTTAGACATCATGACTGCGAGCGTTCTGGTTGTGGATGACGAAATCGCGATGCGCACGGCGCTTGAAGCTAATTTCCGCCGCCAAGGCTGGGCCGTGCGCTCCGCCAAAGGAAAGAACGAGGCCATCGAACTCTTCAGGTCGTATCCGGTGCCGCTGGTCATTTCGGACATGCGGATGCCGGACGGCACCGGCCTGGACGTGGTAAAAGGCGTGCGGTCCATCGCCCCAAACACCCGTGTCATTTTGCTCACCGCCTTTGCCAACGTCCAGGACGCCGTTGCAGCCATGAAGGAAGGCGCCAGCGATTATTTGATCAAGCCCATCTCTTTTGAGGAATTGCGAAGGGTCGCGCAGGAAGTTCTCGATGGGCCGCAGGAAGCAGCCTCGAGGCGGGCGGAGTATCGGCTGGTTGGCAACTCGCTCCGGTTTCGTACGCTGCTTGACCGCGCACGCCAGGCTGCGCAATCAGATGCCGATGTTCTGATTGAAGCCGAGAGCGGGACGGGGAAAGAACTGCTGGCCCGGTTTATTCATGAATCAAGCCCGCGCAGCAAGGGGCCTTTTGTGGCCGTCAATTGCGCCGCGTTTCCGGACTCGCTGCTTGAAAGCGAACTCTTCGGGCATGTCAAAGGAGCGTTCACAGGCGCGAGCGCTTCCAAACCGGGAAAGTTTGAACTGGCCCACAAAGGAACTCTGCTGCTTGATGAAATCGGCGAAATGCCGCGGGCGTTGCAACCGAAGCTCCTACGTGTGTTGCAGGAGCGCGAAGTTGATCGGCTGGGCGATACGCGCCCAGTGCGCGTGGATGTGCGCGTAATCGCAACCACAAACCGATCGCTCCGCAAGCTCGCGCAGGAAGGGCTTTTCCGATACGACCTCTATTACCGGCTGAACGTCGTTCCCCTCTCAGTTCCTCCCTTGCGCGAGCGAGTGGAAGATATTCCCGTCCTTGCCGAACACTTTGCGCAAAAATATTCCGCACAATCACCCGGAAAACCTGCGGCGCTGTCGAGGGAATTCGTTGAACGCCTCAAGGAATACGACTGGCCGGGAAACGTCCGTGAACTGGAGAATTTTGTGCGCCGCGCTATGGTTCTGTCGGAAAACGGGGTGATCAGTGAATCGGCTTTCCATGACATCGAGACACGATCCGACCGCCCCGCTTCCGGCGGAATCGAACCCGGCATCACTTTGCAGGACGCCGAAAAGGAACTCCTCTGCCGCACGCTCGAGGCTGTCGGAGGAAACCGCACACGCGCAGCGGCAATGCTCGGCATCAGTCTGCGAACCATCCGCAACAAAATCCGCGAATATGGTTTGCCGCCCAGGGAGGTTGCATGAACTTTTTTGATAACCCCACCATTCGGGGTCTGGAGAATTATCTGGAAGTCACGGCTCTGCGCGAAAAGATCACGACCGCCAATATCGCGAATATTGACACGCCCGGTTACCGGACGCTTGACATTAATTTTCTCGAAGCGTTGCACAACGCCGCCCTGCACGCCGGAGGAACACCGTTTGCTCCACTCGTCTTTCACGTGCAAGGGCTGATCGAGCGGCCCGATGGTAACAACGTCAGTGTGGACCGCGAGAGCGTGATCCTCACGGGCGTCCAGTTGGAGTACCGCGCGGCCGTGGCGCTTTTGCATCAGGAGTTCAAACAGATCGAAGCAGCGATCAACGCCAACGGAGGAGCTTAATCAATGAACCTTTTTAATTTGCTCGATGTCAGTGGCTCAGCGCTCGTGGCGGAACGCCAGCGCGCGGAAGTTGTTGTCAGCAATCTGGCGAACGCGGAAACCACGCGGACGCCCGGAGGCGGGCCTTATCGCCGCCAGAGCGTCGTTTTTGGCAGCGTGCGGGTTGCTCCCTTTTCATTTGCACAGACTTTCGATTCCGTGGCGGATTCTGCGGTGCGCGGCGTGCGCGTTTTGCGGGTTGCAGCGGATTCCAGGCCGCCCATCGAGCGATACGATCCCTCAAATCCGACCGCCAACGCGCAAGGGTACGTCAGTTATCCGGCGATCAACCCCGCGGAAGAAATGGTGGACCTGCTGGAAGCATCGCGGGCCTACCAGTTCAACGTGGACGCTATTCAGGCGACCAAAAACATGATCACCCAGGCGCTCACGATCCTGACTTAAGCAGATGGATCGGCGGTTTCCGCCGGCGCAATTGTGCGGATTGTGCGGCAAGCGTGATCGTGATCCCCGAAATCTTTTCCGCCTTCGCGCGGATTGCAAGGTTCATATCTAGACGGAGAGAATGCATGACCGGAATTCCAGCAGGGTTTTCCGCCATCGATCCTGCGGGCTTCAACACGCAGAAGATCGATCCCATTGCAAACCAGCAGCCCGGCTTCGTTGACGCGCTGAAGCAGACACTCCAGCAGGCGCAGCAGATTCAGAGCGAAGCGGACCGGCAGGTGTCGGCGCTCGCCGCAGGCAAGGCAGTGGACGTGCAGGCGACGATGATCGCGGTGGAGAAGGCAAGTCTGTCATTCGAGTTGGCGATGGAAGTCCGAAACAAAATCGTCCAGGCGTACCGGGACGTGTACAACATGCAGTTTTAGAGACTGAGCCATGCCTTTTGACGTGTCCCAGACATTGCAGCAGGGAAGAGCTTTCCTCCTCGGCTTGACACGCCGTCAGAAGACGCTGCTCGTGTCTTCGGCGCTTGCGGCCGGGGCAGCGCTTTGGGTGTTCGTTTCGCTCGCGGGGCGAGGCGATTACCAGCCGCTCTATTCCGGCTTGCAGCCTGAAGAAGCCACCACGATTGCCAAGCGGCTTGCGGAGGAAGGAATTCCTTCCCGCATATCGCCGGACGGGAAGTCTCTGAGCGTTCCGGCTGACCGCCTCGACAAGGCGAGGCTCGACATGGCTTCCGAAGGGCTTCCACAAACCGGGCGTCTCGGTTTTGAAATCTTCAACCAGACCAACTGGGGCGAGAGCGACTTTGCAGAAAAGGTGAACTATCAGCGTGCGCTGGAAGGCGAACTGGAAAGAACAATCCAGGAGTTGAACGATGTCAGCGCCGTGCGCGTCCACCTGGTGATGCCGCACGAATCGCTCTTCTCCGATCGTGAGCGCGAAGCCAAAGCCTCGGTGCTCGTGAAGCTGCGCGACGGTCATCTTTCCGAACGATCGCTGAAGGCGATCACGTATCTTGTGGCGAGCGCGGTAGATACTTTGAAGCCCCAGAACGTGACGGTGGTTGACGCGGACGGGAACGTTCCCATTGTCCTGCAAGGAGGGCTGGGGCCGGGCTCGCCGGAGGCTGAAACCGAATACGAACAGAAGCTTGACCAGAAACTCGTTGCCACGCTCACGCCTGTTCTCGGGACGGACCACTTCGTCGCTCGTGCCACCGTCGAGTACGATACGGCGTCCAAGGAGAACACTCAGGAGATTTACGACCCTAAAGATTCCGTCGTGTTGACCTCGCAGGTCACGCGCGACTTGTCTTACGACGATGGAGCTGACGGCGGAATCCCGGGCGCCGCCAGCAACGTCCCTTCGGACGAAACCGCGGGCAGCGGCGGGACATCGCGCACTCCGAATAACTCTGCGAACTCCCCGAATGCCAGCGACGCGGCCTCGGCGGACAATCCCGCTTCAGAGCAGTCTCCGGCCGGAACGCTCAGCGACAGCAAAACCTATGCCGTCGGCCGGACGGTTGTACACACGATCAGCACACCGGGAGCGGTCCGAAGGATTTCTGCCGCAATTCTGGTGGACGATGCCGTCGAAACAAGAATGGTGAACGGGAAGAAAGAGGAAATCCATCAGCCGCGATCGCCCGAGCAATTGAAACAAATCCAGGCGCTGGCCGCAGCTGTACTGGGCCTTGATCCGGCGCGCGGCGATTTTGTTACGGTGGAGAACATTCCTTTCCACATCACGCCGCTTGAGCCCGCGCCGCCGCTCTCCAGACTTAAACAAGTCGGACGCTTCCTCAACCAGAACGGCGATGTGGTCCGATATATCATGCTTAGTCTGCTTGGTACGCTGCTCCTCATTTTTGTGCTCAAGCCGCTGGCCAGCCAGGTGGGCGTTGCGATCCGCGATCTGTCTCGCACGCTTCCGGAGGCGCAGAGGGCGGCGCTGGCCGGCGCAGGTGGCGATTCCGCCGCGTCCGGACTTGCGCTCAGCGCAGGCGAGACCAAGCCAGCCGACGTCCCGGACGACGGCTCCGACAGGCCGAAAATGGAAGTCCTCAAAGAAACGCTGACGGGCCGGATTGTCAAAAGTCCGGTGGATGCCAGCCATCTGGTTCGCGGATGGCTGAAGGACGCTAACCGATGACCATGGAAGGAATGCGCTCGACTTCCACCCACCTTGACGGCGTCCGCAAAGCTGCGGTGCTCCTGATCACCCTCGGCGACAAGGCCGCCAGCGAAATCCTACGCTGCCTGCCTGCGGAGGATGTGCAGCGTGTCACTGCGGCCATTGCGGAAACCGATTACGTCCCGCACGAAACCTGCGTGCAGGTGCTCGAAGAATTCAGCAGGCTCCTCACGGCTCGCGAATATCTGGCTGCCGGCGGGCCGGAATACGCCGGCAAGCTGCTGGAGAAGGCGTTCGGCGATGCAGAAGCCCGGCTGCTGCTCAGCCAGGCGCTGCACGGGCAGGAAATCAAGTCGCTTGACCTCACCGACCTCAGCCGGACGGACCCCCGCCATCTCGTCAAGCTGATCGAAGACGAGCAGCCGCAAACGCTGGCGCTCATCATGGCGCATCTCGGCTCAAAAATCGGTTCCTCGCTCCTCTCCCTGCTGCCTGAAGGAACGCGCATTGCTGTCATGGAGCGGCTGGGGAAAATGGGACAGCTCTCGGGTGAAACCGTCCAGCGGGTCCTGCTCGGCTTGCAGCGGAAGTTCCAGTCCGTAGGCAAGCAGGACAGCCGCCTGGCGTATGGCGGTGCAGGGGCGGTGGCCGGCATCCTGAATGAGATGGACCCAAATGCCAGCAAGGCCATCCTTGAGGCGTTCGAGCAGAGCGACCCCGACCTCGCGCTCGCCATTCGCGACGCCATGTTTACTTTCGAGGACCTGCTTACCGTCCCGGAGCGAAGCATCCGTGAGGGCCTTGGCGCCATAGACAAGCGGACGCTGGCGATCGCGCTCAAGGGCGTCTCGGAGGACCTCAAAAATCACATTTTCAAATGCATGTCATCGCGCGCCGTGGAAATGCTGAAGGAAGACATGGAATCCCTCGGCCCCATGCGCGTGAAAGATGTAGCCAAGGCGCAATCCGAAATTGTGGCCGCCCTCCGCCAGCTTGAATCGGAGGGTAAAATCAGTTTGCGAAGCGAGGAAGAGGATGCCTTCGTTGTCTAAAGCGAAAGTACTGAACGGAATTCAGGAAGTTCCCCGCGGGGTCGCGGAATTTGTGTACCACGGCGTTGAATCGACCGTGGGCAGCGAATACGGGGGTGGCGCGGTTCCGCTTCCCGCCAATGTGGAAGCACTGTGGGGCGGTCCGAATGTTCGGGAAAAAACGGGGCCTGAAAACAAATACACAGAAGATGACCTCCGCATGCGCGAGCAACAGGCATGGGCGAAAGGGGCGCAGGAAGCCGCAGCCCGCGCGCGCGAAAATCTGGAAAAGGAACTCGCGGCTGAGCGCGAGAAACTGGCCGCAGCCCTCAGCCGGCTTGCCAGAGACCGCGAAGAGTATTTCCGGAACGTTGAAACGGAAGTCGTCCGGCTGGTTCTGGCAGTCGCGCGCAAGGTGCTGCACCGCGAGGCCCAGGTTGATCCGCTGCTGCTGACGGGGGTGGTGCGCGTGGCGCTGGAAAAGATCGCCGGCGGGATGGCCGTAAAGCTTCGCGTGCCGAAAGACCAGGCGGAGTCGTGGCGTACGGTCGTAAAACCCGTGGCGGAGAGCGGCGACATCGTCGTCGAGGTCATCGCCGATGATTCCTTGAGCGGCCCTGAGTGCCTGATTATCACAGAAGCCGGTTCCACCGGCATTTCGCTGGAGGGTCAACTGGCGGAAATCGAACGGGGCTTCCTGGACCTTCTTTCGATGCGCCCGGGGAACGGCCCTGAAGAATTGCGCGCGCCGTCATACGCTGCATAGCGCCTTGCTGAGAAACGGACTTTACGCTTGTCATTGTGAGGGCAGCGGCCGTTCCACCGATTCATTTTCAGAGAATTGCAGAGGTTCCTCGCCTCGCTCAGGATGATAGTTTGGCTCTCTTCAGCAACCTGTTGGACGTTCGTCATGATGAAAAGTCCCGCGATCAGATCGAATGCACTCAGTTCCTGCCTCGATCACCTGGATGCAATCTCGACCATGCGGTGGTGGGGCCGAATCATAAAAGCCAACGGACAAATGGTCGAGTCCGAAGGGCCCTTCTGCGCCGTTGGCGAGTGCTGCCAGGTCCTGAGCGGGACAGGGCAGGCGTATGAAGGCGAAGTGGTGGGCTTTCGCGGGCCGACGGTCCTTTCCATGACGCTTCGCAAGGTGGAAGGCGTGCGTTACGGCGACCGCATCACTACATGGGGCGCGCGGCCGGGCATCAGGGTCGGCGAAGGGTTGATCGGAAGAGTGATCGACGGCTCCGGCCAGCCCATTGACTCCGGCCCGCCCATTCACGCGGAGCGCAAATGGCCGCTCCACTGCTCCCCTCCAAAGCCGCTCGAGCGCGTCCCGGTCCGCGAGCCCATGGGCTGCGGCGTGCGCGCGATTGACGGCCTGATCACCGCAGGCCGCGGCCAGCGCCTCGGGATTTTCGGCGGCAGCGGGGTTGGGAAAAGCACCCTGATTGGAATGATGGCGCGCGGCAGTTCCGCAGATATTATTGTGCTGGCACTGGTGGGTGAACGGGGCAGGGAAGTGGGCGAATTTCTTGAAAAGGCGCTTGGTCCGGAGGGCATGCGCCGTTCCGTGGTTGTAGCGTCCACGTCCGATCGGCCGCCGCTGCTGCGCATTCGCGCCGCGCTGGCTGCTTCATCCGTTGCGGAATATTTCTGCTCGCGCGGAAAAAACGTTCTGCTGGTTGTCGATTCGCTCACACGCGTGGCCATGGCCCAGCGCGAAATCGGCCTGGCGGCGGGAGAGCCGCCAACGTCCCGTGGTTATACGCCCTCGGTCTTCACGCTGCTCGCCGGTTTGATCGAACGCGCCGGCCGCTTCGCTAGCGGTAGTATTACGGGCTTTTATACAGTTCTGATGGAAGGCGACGATCAGCAGGACCCGCTGGTGGATGCCGTCCGCGCGCTGCTTGACGGACACATTGTGCTGGACCGGCGGCTGAATATGCAAAGCCATTTTCCGCCGATCTCCGTTCTCGACAGCCTGAGCCGCCTGATGTCTTCCGTCTGCTCGGCGGAACATCTTGAGAAAGCGCGGCGGCTGCGCAAACTGCTGGCGGCTTTCGCTGCCTCCGAAGACCTGGTCCGCGTGGGCGCGTACCAGAAAGGATTGGATCCTGATCTGGACCGCGCGCTCGAAATCCTCCCGGCGCTCAATGCGTACTTGCAGCAGAAAACCGGCGAATCGGTCACATTCGATCAGTCGGTTGCGGCGCTGATGGCGCTTCCAGCGTAAGAGGTCCATGGTTTTCCGGTTCTCACTCGAGGCGCTTCGCCGGCTTCGGCTGGCGTATGAAAAGCGCGAGCACCTGCGCCTGGCCGTCCTTAATGCAGAGTACGCCCGCCTTCAAGGCCGGTACGAGGATTTGGAGGCACAGCGAGGACTCATCTTCGAACAATTGGAAGAACGGCTCGAGGAGGGAATGACCGCAGGGGAATTCCAGATCAGTGCGGCCCTTATGCAGCCGACTGCGCAGCAGAGAAACCACGTAAGAAGACAGATGCTGGAGCTTGAACCGCAGGTCCGCAAACAGACGGCAGCTTATCTCGACTCTCAACGAAAACGTAAAATACTCGACAGCCTGCGCGAACGGCAACTGCGCGCTTTCGAGTTGGATGAAAACAGGTGGGAGCAGCAGCGCATGGATGATCTGTTCCTGCTTCGCCGCTTCCGTCAATTCCATGGATAGTTGTTTCCCCCGCCGCTGGGCAAAGCTTGCCCAATATTTTCTTTCTACAGGTCCACGCTGCAGGACATTGTGAAAACACCAACCGATTAACCTGTTGAACACTGGACGGTTGCTCGTCGCATTCCAAAACACTTTCGATGTGGTCCGTGGCATGCATCGGCGTGTGTGCGAAAGGCCGTCAGGCGATGATTGCAGGAGTACAAGAAACAGCGAACGGTGTGCCCGCGCTCCCCGTACAGGAGGATTCTGCCGCACACGGAGGAGCAGGCTTTAAGGGCTTGCTGGAATCCGTAATACAGAAGGCCGCCCCTCCGGCGCAACCGGGTTTGGGGCAGCTTGTGGAGAATCGTTCTCCCGACGAACCGGAGCAACACCGAAACACTCTCCGATCTGAGACGAATTTACAAACGCCTGCCGTAGGTGCCGTAATGACTGGCGCGCCCAGTGCGCCCGTTCCCGCCGCGAATCAAAGGCGCATGGCTGGAATCGAAACGACACTGGGCGACGGCCCGCAACGCCCCGGCCGCGTATCGGGGATGCCTGGCGGTTGGGTGACCGGCGTGATTTCGCCAGACGGAGCACCGAACGGGCAACCGAATGGAGTTGCACCCGGCATCGCGCCGCAGCCTCTCCCTCTGCAGATTGACGACGGCAGCACCCCGGCGGACGCGAAGGACTCCAAGAATGCGGCTTCGTCGGCTCCTGCGCACCGAGGGCAAGTGGAAGCTCCGCCTTCACAGATGGCCGCGCTGATTTCGGACGGGGTGGTTCCGCCAGATTTTGAGCGGCCTGTAACCCTGAGCGTCAGCAAAGATCAACGGACGCTTCAGATTGAATCCGGCGGAGAGGGCATTTATGAAGAAGACGGGATGACGCCGACAACAGACGGCGAGGTGTCGCAACACGCCGAACAGCTTCAGGGGCATGCGACAGAACTGCAGAAGATGCTGCCCGGCATTGAGAACCAACAGTTCGACCCAGTCTCCGCCGTCATGAAAGGAAATGCCGCGCCATTGCCCGCAGAGCTACATGACGCAAACCCCTGTACAGTCCATGCGCAGGGCGGAGATCATGCAGTGGGCGCGTCAAATCATCAAAAGCAGGAGACGGGCGGGTCACGAAATCACGGCAGTCACAGCGAAGGATCCCACATCTGCGCAGAGCAGGAAAGAGGAACAGGTTTTGCGATCGATAAAGCGGAGTCAGGTGGCCCGTGCGACCCGGCAAACGACAGGAAAAATGGACAAATTCCTGCCTCAAGGCGAACCGACTTTGCGGCTCCTCAAGGTCCCGCAGCGGGCACCACTCCAGACAACTACGTTAGCGCGGCGGTCACAAGCACGGCTGCGGCATCAGCGCAATTTGCTGCCCAAGGCCAGGCGCAGAGGTCGCCCGCAGGCGCAGCGCCGCCGGGCCCGTCCTTGTTGCGTCAGCCGGTCCCTGCGCACGCCGCGACGGCAGGCACACTGACTGCAGCCGCAGAAAGTCCGGCGGAGCACTCCAGCGCAGTGGTCACCGCGGCAACCATGCTCCAGTCGTATGGAAAAGCCGAGATGCGTGTCACAATGCAAACCCAAAGTCTGGGTCCACTGGAACTCCATGCGGTGCTGGATGGAGGCCGTCTGGGGGCATCGATTTCTGTGGTTAATCGCGAAGCACACACACTGCTGAGCAACAGTCTTGCATCGCTCCAGCAGTCCCTCATTGACCGAAACCTTCGAGTTGACCACCTTTCAGTGCTTAACGCATCGGCCGGAGGCGGTACAAATACGGGGAACAGCGGAGGGTGCGACTCCGGCGGGCAGGCGCACCGGAAACCCAACGCTCCGGCATGGATTTTTTCCCGGCCTGCGGCGCTTCGCGTAGTCGGCAGGGAAAGCGCAGCGGCAGAGGTCGCCCGAGGAAGGCTCAGCGTGCACGCATAAATTATGGATAGAACAGGAGAATTGCGATGATGACGTCTTTTAATCCGATGACAACCAGCCAGGAGACGGCTTCGATGGCCGGCGCAAGTTCCGCGGGGCAATCATCAGCGCCCGGCATCCAAGCGAAGCAGATCACGACCCAGGATTTTATGACGCTGCTCACGGCGCAGCTTCAGAACCAGGACCCGACAAACCCTGTTGACCCGACGGAGTTCGTAACGCAATTGGCGCAGTTCACAACACTTGACGAGGTAAGCCAGATCAACAGCTTGCTTCAAACCCTTGTCCAGAGCGCAATGGCGCCCACCGGAACGCAAGGGGCTTCTGGAGCGGCGTGAATTGGGCCCACATGGACAGTGTCACTCTCTGCGCGGCGGCGAGTGAACGAGCAAAACAAGATTGAAGTGTTCGATTCCCAGAATTCAGGAGAACAACCATGCCATCATTTTCGATCCCGGTTTCAGGTCTTCTGGCCAGCGATGAAGCGCTGTCCACGATTTCAAACAATCTGGCCAATATGAACACAGTGGCGTACAAGGGAATTACGCCGGAGTTCAGCGATCTTCTCTATCAGCAGATCGGATCTACGGGGGCAGGGAACCCCATCGAAATCGGCCTGGGGACGCAGATGAGCGCCACCTCAACGGACTTCACACAGGGCAACATTCAGAACACAGGAGTGCCCACGGACGTGGCCATCGAGGGCGCCGGGTTTTTCCAGGTTCAGAAAAACGGCATCACCCTCTACACGCGCGATGGCAACTTCGCCCGGAACGCGCAGGGTGAGTTGGTTACGCAGGACGGCGCCAATGTGATGGGCTACAGCGCCACCAACGGTGTGATCAACAACAACGGCGTCCTCAGCCCGCTGTCGATTGATATCGGCCAGATCAATCCTCCGCAGGCCACTCAGAATATCCAAATCGATATGAACCTGGATGCAAGCGCAGCGGTCAATGCCACGTTCAGCACCAACGTGCAGGTTTTCGATTCGCTTGGAGCGAGCCACCTCCTGACCTTTACCTTCACCTACCAGGGCGGCGGCACGTGGAATTATGACATCACGATCCCGGCGGCGGACGTCGGACAGACCGGAAATCCCGTCTCCGTCGGGACCGGATCGCTTACCTTCGACGGCAGTGGGAAGCTGACTTCGCCGGCGTCCAACGTGACCGGAATTGCCGTTAACGGCCTGGCGGACGGCGCGAATACTCTGGTTTTCAACTGGAACCTTTACGACAGCAACAACAATCCGGTTGTATCACAAGTAGCCGGAGCTTCGGAAGCATCCTCATCAACGCAGGACGGGTTCCCCAGCGGCACTCTGTCCAGCTTTTCCATAGCGTCAGATGGAACCATCGTCGGCAGCTTCACCAACGGCCAGACGCAGGCCATTGGCCAGATCGCGCTGGCGACGTTCCCGAATGCTGAAGGACTCTTACGGACAGGCTCGAATAATTATATGGCTTCGCTGGCTTCAGGGTTGCCGGCCGTCGGTGTTCCGGGATCGGGCGGGCGAGGGACTCTTTCCGGCGGAGGGTTGGAAGGATCGAACGTTGATATCGCGTCGCAATTCGCACAACTGATCCTTGCGCAGACTGGATATGAAGCGAATGCGAAGGCGTTCACGACGTTCAACAACGTGGTTCACGTGGCGCTCAACCTGGTCAGCTAAGGCCCGATTCTGAACGCGCCTGGAATGTTGCGCTGAGTACAGCGGCCGAATTCCGGACAGCATAAACAGTGAAGCACCCGGATTCAGCGTGATGTGCGAACCGCCGACGTCGCAAGCTTCTCCATTCTTCGTATGGAGTGTTCAGCGTTGTTCTTTGCTCTGCTTCTGTGTGATCACGAAGCTTAGAGAATCCTAATTGCGGGGCCGTAAGTATTAACGACGCGCGCTTCAATTCAGCAGGTCTGAGGATGTTTCGAGCGGATTCTCATTAGGCCCTCCTAAGGATCACGCGCTGTTCATACCCCGCGCGAGAATGGTCTCTGAAGACCGCGCCATAACTTCTGAGAAACAAACCGCCTTAAGACTCGGGCCGAATGCTTCCACATCCTGATGGCTTGGAACACTTTGGCAGACAAGTTGCTTCAACCGGGAACGTATGGGAGATCCGGTCAACAAAAGCCCTCAGCAGAAGCACGGGCGCGGCAAGCTTATCCTGATTGTCGCCGGTGCAACTGCATTGCTTGCGCTCGGTGGAGCGGCGTACTGGTATGCGTCAGAGCACAGCCTTCCCTCGCTCAGGCATTCCGGGAAGGTGGGGACAAAAACCGCTGCGAAGGATGCGCCGCCTGCGGTTGTGTTTCAGTTGAGCAGTTTTGTTGTGAACCTTGCCGATCCCGACCATGCATCATTCCTGCGGATCGGCATCGCGCTGGGACTCAATAAACCTCTCGCGGGCGCCGGTGAGCCCGAAAAGGATTCACCATTCACGCCAAGGATCCGCGACGCGGTGCTCGGCGTTCTGTCGTCGTGGAAGTCGGAAGACCTGCTCGCACCTGACGGAAGAACAAAACTGAAAAAGCAGCTTCTGGCAACGCTACAGCAGAAAATTCCGGAACTCGGCGCAGAGGATGTTTACATCACTGATTTCCTGATTCAGCGATGAGGAACATTTGATGGAAACGGAACATCCCAAAACGGCGACTGAACAAACAGCGGGAGACCATTTCGATGGACAGGACGCCTGGCAGGATGTCGCGGGACTTCCTTGCTTTCTTAGCGTTGCGCTCCGGATCACGGGCTTCCGGGTCCGCGACCTGCTGGAACTGCAGGTCGCGACCGTATTGAATACAGGCCGCAATATGAACGACCCCGTGCCGGTATGGGTAAATTCGGTCCAGATCGGCGAGGCGGAATTTGATGTTTTTGGGACCAGGCTGGCTGTCCGGATCAGCGAACTCGGATAGATGCGGCGAGGATCCGCGGCCCCTCCGGCGATCAGTGCTCATGTTGAAATCCATCATCGCGAACATCGCGAACCTTCTGACTCGCGCGCGCAACGTCCGGTGCCGGAGAAAGCAACGCGTGATGCAAATCTGCGAAACACTTCCGCTCGGCGAACGGCGGTTCCTTCTGCTGGTGAAAGTTGAGGAGCAGAAATTTCTGGTTGGGGCAGCGGGCAATTCGATTTCATTGCTCGCGAAGGTTTCTCCTTCGCATGATTTACAGCAGTTCCAGATCGCAGAGGACAATGACGAGTCTGAAAGCCAGGTATGCAAGTCATGGTAGTCGTCGCCCGACGAGTTGTGAAGAGTGCAGCGGCCCTTGCGGCGACATGTATGGGAACTGCGGTTCCTGCACTGGCCGCCCCCGGCCTTGCTCAGAACCGCGCGCTGAATATTCCGGGCGTCGGTTCGGTGTCATGGACGATTCTCATCCTGCTGACGTTCATCACGCTGGTTCCCGCTTTGCTGCTTTCGATGACCCCGTTCGTGCGCATCCTGGTTGTCTTTCATTTCCTCCGGCAGGCGCTGGGAACCGAAAGTGCGCCGAGCAACCAGGTCCTGGTAGGTCTGGCGCTGTTCCTGACTTACTTCGTAATGCAGCCGGTCGCAACACAGATATTTCAGGCTGCGGTTGTGCCCATGGAAAAAGGACAGATTACAGCGTTGCAAGCCCTGGAAGTCAGCGCCGGCCCGATGCGGGATTTCATGCTGAAGTTTACGCGCGAGAAGGACCTGGCGGTGTTTGTCAAAACGGCCGATCTGCCCCGCCCGAAAGACCCGCAGGACCTTCCTCTGCGTGTAATTGTGCCGGCTTACATCGTTTCTGAACTACAGGCCGGGTTTCAGATCGGGCTGGTGCTTTTTCTGCCGTTCATGGTGATTGACCTGGTTGTTGCATCGGTCACGACCTCGGTAGGCATGCTTCAGTTGCCGCCAGTTGTGATCTCGACTCCGTTGAAGATCCTGCTCTTCGTGATGGTTGACGGGTGGGGACTCGTGGTGGGCTCGCTGATGAAGAGTTTTCATTGAGGATGGATGATGACGCCGGAAAGAACTGTCGAACTTGCGCGGATGACTATGGAAGTCACACTGTGGCTGTCTGCCCCAATCCTTGTGGTGGCGATCATTGTCGGTCTCGTAACCAGCGTGCTTCAAGTGATGACTTCGATTCAGGAAACAACCATCGCCACCGTTCCCCGACTGGCTGCCGTCGGCATAACGACTTTTGTCCTGATGCCGTGGCTGCTCCGCAAGCTGGTGGCTTTTGCGTTGCTGCTTTTCTCAAATTTCCAGCCGTATGTCGGATAAGGCAGTGAGATGGATTTGCAAGCAATATGGCTGCACGCCATTGAAAATGCGGCTTTGATTGCGGCGCGGGTCAGCATGCTGATGGTGTTCGGTCCATTCTTTGGCGGCACGGCAATCCCTTTGCCCGTGAAGGCGGGGCTGACGGTGGCAGTGACGGCCATACTTTATCCCACTCTCCAGCCTTTGCCGGGTCCCCGGGACGCTTCCGCCTGGCTTGCCGTCATGCTGGGTGAGGCCGCCGTCGGCCTCGTTATCGGCCTGGTGATGAATTATGTTTTTGAGGGGATAGAACTGGCAGGGGCCGTGGCGGGGTTTCAAATGGGATTTTCTCTTGAGACAGCAATCGATCCTGCAACGCGCGCCGCTTCGCCGGTACTGGCGGTGTTTTATCAAACATTGGCTTTGCTGTTGTTTCTCCAACTCGGAATGCATCGTTGGATGCTGCTGGTGCTGGCCAGAAGTTACAGTTATCTGCCCGTTGGGGCTGCAAGGGTCGGGGCGGCGGGGACGGCAATGTTGCTGCGCGCCTCGGGAAGAATGTTCCTGACCGGGATTGAAATGGCGGCGCCCGTTCTGCTGGTAACTTTTCTCACCGATCTTGCGATGGGGTTGCTGAACAAGGCTTCTCCCCAGTTCCCGGTGGTCTTTACTTCCATTTCGATCAAGAATCTCACGGGATTTGCTCTGATGATGATCACCATCGGCCTGTGGCCGGGAATCTTGCGAGGCTATTTCGAGCAGGCGCTAGCGACTGCTGAGCGCATCCTGCACCTGATGTGAGAGGAATAAAGCAACGTGGCGGATTTTGATCGCACAGAGGAAGCAACACCGCATAAGCGGGCGAAGGCGCGCGAGAAGGGGCAGATCGCGCGCAGCCGGGAGTTGCCCTCGGCGCTGGCGCTGACGGCGATCGTCATGGTCCTCAAGGGGTATGGAACCACATTTCTGGAGCAGTGGCGCACGTTCTTCGTTCAGATGCTGGCCATGACGCAATCGAGCACCCCCGGGAATTTCGTCTTCCTGATGCAGAAAACCGCGTGCATCGCAGCTTACTGGATCATTCCCTGCCTGGTTTTGGGCATGGCAATGTCGATAGCCGGGAATATCGGGCAAGGCGGCTTCGTTTTTTCTGCGGAGACTCTGGTTCCCAACGTCGGGAGAATCAGCCCGGCGGCGAACCTCGGAAAAATATTCTCGATTGGTGGACTTGGACACCTCCTGAAGTCGCTGGTTCCCATGGCAGTGATTGCCTATCTTGCTTGCGCGATGCTTGTTCGCGACTGGAACTCGATAGCTCTTTCCTCGGCTGTCAACGCACATGCTTCAATCGCATGGTTAATGGCGAGAGCGTTCGAGATCTCGTGGAAAGCCGCGCTGGTGTTTCTTGGATGGTCGGGCTTTGATTACCTGATCCAGCGTACCCAATTCAGCAGGCAACTGCGCATGAGTCGACAGGAGATTCTTCAGGAAAGCAAGGACACCATCGGCAATCCGCAAATCAAGATGCGCATCCGCAAGCTTCAGAGGCAAATGCGCCGCCGCATGATGATGCGCGACGTTGCCCAGGCCACGGTCGTGATAACGAATCCTACGGAATACGCCATCGCGCTCCGTTATCAGCCGGGCGCCATGCGCGCGCCGGTTGTTGTGGCTAAAGGGCGTAATCTGCTTGCGAGGAAAATCCGGAAGGAAGCGATCTGGCACAACGTGCCGGTAGTCGAAAACCGTCCGCTGGCGCACGCCCTTTACCGTGCGGTCGCGGTGGGACAGGCCATTCCGCCAGCTTTATATGTTGCTGTAGCTGAAATCCTTGCTTTTATTTTCCGTGCTCAGGCCGTCCACGCGGCGCGGTCTGCGGAGAACGTTCAAAGGAGTATTTACTGAGAGATGCCTGCGCAAACTGCTTCTAAACCGCCCAGGGATCGCTCTTCGCGCGACTGGATCGTTCCTGTTCTAGGCGTGGCGCTGGTGTTTGTGATGCTGGTGCCTGTCCCGGCAATAGTGCTGGACGTTCTGCTGGCGACAAGCATCACCACCGGCGTACTTGTCCTGCTGGTATCGATGTACATCCAGCGACCGGTGCAGTTTTCAGTGTTTCCTTCGCTGCTGCTGCTTCTGACGCTCTTTCGACTTTCACTCAACATTGCAAGCAGCCGCCGCATCCTGCTGCACGGCAATCAGGGTCCTGCGGCCGCCGGGAAAGTGATTGAGGCCTTCGGCCAGTTCGTAGTGGGAGGAAATTACATCGTCGGATTTGTCATTTTCCTCGCGCTGATTGCCATTCAGTACCTCGTGATCAACCACGGGGCGGTGCGCATCGCTGAAGTGACCGCGCGCTTCACTCTTGATGCTTTGCCTGGCAAGCAAATGGCCATCGACGCCGACCTGAGCGCCGGCCTGATTGATGAAAACGAGGCCCGCAAACGGCGGCAGCAGATCGCTCGAGAAGCGGAATTCTATGGGGCCATGGATGGCGCGGCGCGATTCAGCCAGCGCGACGCCCTCGCGACGATACTGATTACTGCCATCAATATCGGCGCAGGCTTTCTGATCGGAATTTTCTATCTCGGGCTTTCTTTCCAGGACGCGCTGCGCACCTACACGATTCTGACGGTCGGCGACGGACTTGTGACCATCATCCCCTCGTTGCTTGTTTCTGTAGCGGGCGGAATGGTTGCAACGCGCGCTTCGTCGGAGGCCAGCCTGGGATCCGACCTGGGCAGGCAACTGCTGCCGCGGACACGCCCTTTATGGATTGCTTCCGGAGTGATGCTTGCTTTGGGGGCGATTCCGGGCCTGCCGAAAATGTCTTTCTTTCTGCTTTCCGGGGTAATGGCGCTCCTGGCGAGAAAATCAAAGGACCTGGAGCTTGCCTCTGAAGCGCTGTCCCGGGCCGAACCCACCGGGCCCAAACCCAAAGCAGGTGAAGCCCTGCCTGTTTTGCCGCAGCTTGACGAACTCAGCATGGAAGTGGGTTACGCCCTGGTTCCCCTGGTGGACGAATCCCAGGGCGGCCAGTTGCTGAAGCGGATCAAGGCGCTGCGGCGGCACCTTTCGACGCAACTCGGGTTTCTAATTCCAGCGGTGCACATTACGGACAATCCTCAACTTAAAGCCAGGGAATACGTCGTGCGTCTTCGTGGAGTTGAGATCGCCCGATGGCAGACCGAGGAGAATCGTCTGCTGGCGATCAGCGCGGAGACTTCGGCGCCGCCACTCGACGGCATAGACACACGCGAGCCGGCATTTGGTGTGGCTGCAAAGTGGATTGACCCCAGCCAGCGCGAAGTGGCCCTCGCGATCGGGTACGCAGTGGTTGACCAATCCGCGGCCATCGCCACTCACCTGGCGGAAATCATCAAGCGCTTCGCTCATGAACTATTGACGCGGCAGGAAACCAAGCGCCTTCTGGACTCGCTTGCAGAATCACATCCGAAGCTGGCCGAGGAACTCGTGCCAAAAGTCCTCAGCCTGGGAGAAGTGCACCGCGTATTGCAGCAACTCCTCCGAGAACAGGTGTCGATTCGGGACCTTCCGACCATCCTTGAGGCGCTGCTGGATACTTCGGCCGCGGGCAAGAATCCCGTGTTGCTCGTGGAGGCGGCGCGACAGGCTTTAGGCCGTGCTCTGGTGCAGCCGTTGATCAATGAGGAAGGAAAGCTGGCCGTGGTCACTATGGATCCGCAGATCGAGGAGCAGATTTACCAGGCCTTTGAATCCCATGCGGGCAATGCAGGCGCGACCGCTGTTCAGCCGGCGTGTCTCCGTCGGATTCTGGACGGGTTGCGAAGTCTGATGGGGGAACAGATCGCGCTGGCCTCACCGGCGCTCCTTTGCAGTTCGCCAGCCCGCTTCCATCTGCGGCGATGGCTGGAACCTTTTCTTCCCAAGCTGGTGGTGTTGTCGCCTGCTGAGATCCCGAATTTCGTGACGGTCCAGTCCATGGGGGTCGTACGTTGAAGAAAAATGCCGCCGCAAAAGGTTTTGTGATGACACCTTTCAAAGCAGCAAAACAAAATTACGACGCGGTCTCAAACCTGGACCAGGAAGAGCGCAACCGGATGCTGATGGAAAACCTTCCGGAAGTCCACTACATTGCCAGGCGGATCCATGATCGCCTTCCTTCGCACGTGCTTCTTGAGGACCTGGTCCATGCCGGCGTGGTGGGCCTTCTGGAAGCCATCAGGAATTTTGACGCATCGCGCGGGGTCCAGGTCAAGACATATGCCAAGCAGCGGATCCACGGGGCCATACTCGACAGCCTGCGCGGAATGGATTGGGGACCCCGCTCGGTACACCGCCACGGGCGCGAACTTGATGAAGCCCATCAGCGTCTTCGCGCGAAACTTGGGCGGGACCCTTCGGAAGACGAACTCGCAGAACAGATGGGCATGGACCTTGAAGAGTTCCGCTCGCTCTTATTAGACCTTCGCGGACTGAATTTGGGAAGCATTCAGGCGATTGAGGATGAAACCGGGTGGAACGAAAAGGTCTTTAAGTACGCTCCGTATTCGCCTGACGATGATCCGTACTATCTCTGCCTGCAATCGGAAATGCGGGAGTGCCTGGCAAAAGCGATTGGAGAGTTGCCGGAGCGGGAAAGGCAACTGCTGGCGCTTTACTACAACGAGGAATTGACGATGAAGGAAGTTGGCGTCGTGCTGGGAATAGGGGAAGGCCGGGTGTCGCAGATCCACTCGGCGACAATGGCCAAACTGAGAGCGCGTTTGCAAGAGATGCTGGATTGTCGTCCGGAAAAAGCCGTTCACCCCCAGGATCCGGCAAAGGTGTGAGAATGGAACGAGTCATGTCCAACGAAGAGGACAACGCTGCATCGCAGCCTGCCATTGAAAAAGCAGTCGGTGCGAGCGTTATTGTCAAAGGGCGTCAATACTCTCCGTTTGTTTTCGGCAAAGCGTCCAGCATTTCGAAGCAGCAGGCCCGCGATGTGGCGCAACTCCATGAATCCTTCACCTATAACCTGAAAAACCGGCTTTCAGCCACGCTGCAGGCCGCAACAGAAGTTGTTCCGGCTTCGGTGGACGAATTTCCGTACTCTGATTTCGTGCGCAAGCTTCCCGAGGATTCTTATCTGGCGTTGATCGATGTTCAGCCTGCGCACGCGCTCGCGGTCCTGGGCCTTGAGCTTTCCGTGGCCCGCGTCATGATTGACCTGATGCTGGGAGGGGACGGCAGGCCGGCGCCTGCCCAGCGTCCTCTTACTGAGATTGAAGAGAAAGTCCTTCAAATTGCGCTGGACGTGATCTGCGAAGAGCTTGTGGCGGCGTGGCGGCAGGTGATTGAAATAGATTTCAGCTTCGACAGGTCGCGCCGATTAGCCGATCTCTACCGTCTGATACCCTCATACGAGAAGATCCTCATCCTCTGTTTTGACCTTAAGGTGGCTGCGCATACCGGAACACTGACGCTTGCATTCCCCGCCGCCGTGTCATCTGCACTTGTGCGAAAGCTGGTGAGGAAGAGCTCGAGAACACAAAGCCAATTACCCGAATTTCAGGCGCGCATCCGTGAACGGCTTTTGGACTGCGTCTTTGGAGTTCAATTGGTGCTGCCCCCGACAAGGATTAAGGGAAGAGATTTGCTGTTGCTGACCACCGGCCAGACGCTCCTGATTCAGCACACGCTCAGTCAGCCGGCGGTCCTGCTCGTGGCGGGACGCAGGATGTTTTCCGCAGTCCCTGCGCGCAGCGGAACCCAGCGGTGCGCCGCAGTCCGTCAGAAATTTCCCATCTCATTTTCAGATGAAAAGGTCAGTGGATGAACATGGCCAATCAGCAACCATCGAATTCACGAATTCGCGAATACCTGGATCTCTGGGCAAACATCATTTCAGAACGTTTAAACAAACTCGCCCATAAGCCGGTAGCTGTTCAGGTAATTTCCAGGATGGAGACTTCAACCGGTTTCGGGCCGAAAAGTGAAGAAGGGACCTGGGTTCGCTTTGCCACTGGGATAGGGGCCGAGCAGGCCTTCTTCATTTCCACTGAAGACGCTGTGAAATTATCACGATTGCTGCATGGTTCGGGAACCGGGGACGCTGCAGCGGAGGCGGATGCAAACAAGACGGCGCAGGAAGTTTTCATCCAGGCCGCAGCAGATTTCACGGCAACGGCAGGACCCGAACACAACCTTGAACCGAAGTTTATAGGAACCGGCCGCCCGGTGTGGGAGGGCGCGGTCCAGGCAACATATTGCCTTTCTTGCGAGCCGGAAGCATCCGTGATCGTGCACATTCACGTCAGCGCAGAATTGGCTTCGCATCTTCAATCGACGCGGGAAACAGGCGCTTCCGCAGAAAAGAAACGTACCGCAATAAGCTCACGCCCTTCCGCCGCGACAGCCGGCCCTGCAAGCGATGTTCGTCTGGACCTCCTGATGGACGTCGAGTTGGAAGTCGCGCTGCGCTTTGGTCAGCGCGAAATGCTTCTGCGCGATATCCTCAGCATCGCACCGGGAACCGTGGTGGAGCTTGACCAGCAGGTTCAGGATCCCGTCGAGTTGCTGGTGGGAAACAAAGTAGTTGCACGCGGCGAAGTGGTGACCGTGGATGGATACTATGGGCTGCGCATTACCAGCCTTGCCAGTTCCGAAGAGCGGATCGAGTCCCTGAGGAAGTAACCCCGCATGGCGCTGCATTCTCCCGCGGCGATTTGTCAGAACCCTCAATGTACGCAAAGGCGAAGCTTCCTGCACAGGCGGTTGCGCCAACCCAAAGGCATCCGGTTCAACAGGAAATGGTACTGCGGCCTAGGCTGCTTCGAGCAAGGCGCGGCATTGGAATTCTCCAAGTATGACATCAAAGGCGAACGGAGCAGACCGGGACGCTACCGCGTGCCTCTGGGTTTGCTGATGCTTTCCAAAGGGCTCATTTCAAGCGAGGGCATGCAGGAGGCCCTCAAGGCCCAGCGCGAATCCCAGAACGGTCGCTTCGGCGAATGGCTGATGCAATTAGGCGCTGTTACGGAAGCACAACTGACGGCCGCGTTGGGAATGCAGTGGGGCTGCCCCGTGTTTCGTTTGGGCGAAGACCCGGATTTTGAGTCATGTGCGGACATGGTGCCTCTTGGCATTTTGGAATATTCGCGAATGGCGCCGGTGCACTTCATGCCAGCCAGCCGCATGCTTTATGTGGCGTTTTCGGATGGGATCGATTTCCAGACGCTTCGGGCCATCGAAAGCATGCTGGACTGCTCAACGCAGCCCTGTGTCATCAGCGAACGCGAAATGGCGGCGGCGCACGACGCAATTCGCCGCTTGGGCCGGCCTTCGGAGACTGTGTTGGAATGCCCGCGCGACCCGCGTGACCTTGCGCGCGAGGTCTGCGGCTGGGTGGAATCGAGTCAGGCGGAGCATGTCTGTGCTGCGGCGTGTCCGGGGTGTGTCTGGGTACGCATCGAGAGCCGAGCAACCCTTGGGCACCTTTTATTTCAATACGCAGAAAATCGGCAGGGCGATTGCCGTGCGGCAGGGCAGTAAAAGGCACCCGGCAGGGCCGATTCCAGCAGCCTTTAATTTTGGACCACGACCGCCGCGGCGAAACAGATCGCCTGGGGCTTCTCTATTCACTTGTGCGCCAACCACTGTTCGCCAGTGGTGCTATGCGGTCGCCGCTGCTTAGGACGATTGCAAGACATCCGCGGCATTTAAGAACGCCTGCCGCCTGCCGATAAAGCTATCGCGCAGGCGCGAGCACGGCATGCGCGATGCGGAATGAGTTGGTCACAGAACGATTGATTAAATGGCCGTAATAAATCAGAACTTACGAATCCGGCAGTTTGTGAAGCAGGGTGCGCAAGACTATCCAGATGCTCTCTTCCGGGAAGTGAGTTTTTTTCGCCCGTCCGGCGCGCTAAGCCGTATGAACTGCCTGTTGAGCACCGCCCCCGTAGACCTGAAGGAGCTTGGGGTTGCGGCGAAGGAAGCAGCCAGCCTTGCTTCGGAAGCCATAAAGCTCTGCAACTCATCAGCGGTTTGCCTCTCGCGGCCGGTGTCGCGCCTGGAGCAGGCGGTGATCGCCACCGACGCAGACTTTGTTCGAACGCTGCTTCTGACGTGCTGGCTGACAAGGCTGTCGGGAAGCAGCGTCGAATCGCGCGCAAACCAATCGTTTTGGAGCCACGGTCTGCTGGTAGCGCAGATCTGCCGTCGTACCAGCGAGTGGACCGGACTTGTGCCACCGGAGCACGCATTCATGGCCGGACTCCTCCACGATGCCGGTGCGCTGCCCATTTTGACCATGCTTTCCCGCGAAGGGGATTCGAGAGGGCAAGACATCAGGGAAGCCGCGGGAGATTCGCCAGAATACCAGAGGCTTCGCTTCAAGACGGACCACTGCGACCTCGGACGAAGGTTGAACTCCGTCCTGAATTTTCCTCTTCCGGTTGCCGAAGTGATGGCACGGCACCATCAACCGCATTCGGGTGGGTCAGGCTCTCCGCTCTTATCCATTGCTGGATTTGCCGAAGAGATTTGCACAGCCTTGCACCTCACCGCGAAGAATAAACCGGCGGGCGATTGCACGGGCACTATTATCAAAGATGCACTACGAACATGGCTGCCGGGGTTGAGTCCTTCCGCCGCCACTCAGATTGTTGAAGATGTAAATTCTGTTTTTCGATGCCACCCGAACCGATAATCACCATTATTGAGTCCAACGCCAGGCTCGCCACTTTACTTCGCCAGCCATGGGCGCACATGCCTGGCGCTGGAACCTCAAACCAGGATTTGTCTGCCGTCCTGTCTCACCTGCCGGAAATCTCCGGAATAATCGAGAAAGCCGGAGCGGCGCTCAGGGCCCTGATGCCGATCGGGGACCTCGATCGGGAATCAAAGCTTAACGTTGATTTGTACGCCAAAAACCTGCAAAACCTGAAGGCGGTTCTGATGCCGATCCTCGCCTCAGCCCAGGCGCGCCGCGAAAGCCTGCTCCGCAAAAGGGCTGATGCCCGTGAGACCCTGCGTTGGCTCAGCGCGCTTAAGATGACGGAAGCCGAATGAGAACGCCGACACTTACACCCAGCGGCCCATGAGATGGATGCAAGCAAGCCGGAGGATTATTTCAGGAAATCGAGCAAGGTGTTCTGCGATATGCGGCCAAATGCGCTGAGCGCAGCGTTCAATGTGTATTCCGCCTGGACAAGGTTGGAAGCGGCCTTTGCGGGATCAGCTGAGATCAGGGTGCTGGTTTCCCGGGCAAGCGTCAGTTGTTGCTGACTGAGGTTGTTGTTAACGGAATTCAGTTCGTCCAGCGCGTTTCCATAAAACGTCCGCTGCATATTGAGGTTATTGAACGCGGTGTGGACTTCGTCCAGGGCCGCGGCCACGTTGCCGCCGCTCTGGAGCGCGGTGGTCAAATCGTGCAATGCCTGAAACACATCAGACCCCGAGGCTGTGAAAATCGTGCTTCCGGGAAGGTTGATGGAAACATACTGGCTCGGTCCAATTTGGATCTTGTTCGTATCGTTGTTGCCCTGGTAGCTGACCCCGGAAGGCGATGAAGGATCGGTCACAAACGGTTGCGTGGAGAAGGCTGTCCCCGCAAACAGATAATTGCCCTGATAAGCAGTGTTTGCCAGGTTCTGGATTGTGTCCTGGATGGACTGAACTTCCTGCGCCAGGGCCTGTTGCTGTGATGGGGAAATCGCACCGTTTGCGCCCTCCGTGCCCACGGCGATTGCCTGGTTCAGGCTCGCGATGACAGACCCCAGAACGGTGTCCGCCGTCTCCAGCACGCCTTGGACGCTTGATATGCTGCGCTGGAACTGATCGTTGTTGTTGGTCTGGGCCGTATTCTCAATCAGCGCGGCGGTGGCGGCGGGATTGTCGGAGGGGGAGTTCACGCTCCGGCCCGTTGAAATCTCCTGCAACGCCGCATTGAGACGTGCGCGGTCGTTGCTGACGGCGTCCAGCATGGTCAAATACAAATCCGGTACAATTCTCAGTCCCATCTTCGTTAGTCCCTATGTCATGTTGATGGTCGTTTGCATGAGTTGGCTGACAATGGATACGACCTTGGCCGAAGCTTCATAAGCCTGTTGGAACATCACGAGGTTGGCGGCCTCCTGATCGATGGAGACGCCCGAAACCGAATTGAGTTGGTTTTGGAGCTGAAGGATAAGGGCTGATTCCGCCTGCTGCCGGCTGTCTGCAAAGGAAACCTGGCTCCCAATGTTATTCACCATGCCGGCATAAAAGTCCGTGGCGGTTTGCCCACTGACGATGGGTTGGTTCTCGATGGAAGCCAGGGCCAATGCATTTCCGTTGCTGCCGGGCGTTCCATCCGAGCTTGCAGCGATCTGGGCCGGGTTTGTGACGGTCAGCGAGATTTGAGTAGCAGCGCCCGCTGTGCCCGTGAGGGGCGTAAAAAAGTTACCGCCGGGATTGCCGGAAAGATCGTACCCCGCCGAGTGCTGGGCATTAACAGAACTGACGATGCTCGCAGCCAGAGTGTCCAGCGAGTTCAGAACGGACGGGACCGTCTGATCGCGAACTTGCAGAGTTCCGCCCAACGCACCTTCGGTGATCGTTGACGTGATGTCGTTTTGGTTGAAATAAACATGTTGGGTCCCGCTGGCAGGGTCCATTTGGGTTTGCAGAGTAAAGCTCTGGACGCCCACGACCAGGGGCGTCCCGTTTTCTGTTGAAATTGTATAAGTGCCGCTTTCATTGTTTGTGATGTTGAGTCCGATCAGATTGGAGAGTTGGTTTACAAGCTGCGTTCGCTGGTCGATCAACGCGCCGGCGCTTTGCCCGGAAACCCGGGCTGAAGAGATCTGCGCATTCACTTTAGCGATTTCCGACGCGAGAAGATTGACCTGGGTGACATCCTGAGTTACGGTCTGGTCAAGGCCTGTCTGGATCTGTTGCAGGCTGGCCGAAGCTTGATGAAATGCATCGACAAGACTCTGTGCCGCGCTCAAAACCCCCTGCCGCAGCGGCAGGCTAGTCGGGTCCGTTGAAAGCGCCTGGAAGCTGTTGAAGAACTGGCTGATGACGCTTTCCAGCCCTACGCCTTGCGTTTCATTAAACAGTGCCTGGATCTGGTTCGCTCCCCCAATGAACGAGCCGAGTTGCCCCTGAATCTGATTTTCCTGCTGAATCCGCAGTTCCAGGACCGGGTCGCGGATGCTTTGAATGCTCTGGAGGACGACGCCTTCACCGAACAGAAGATTTCCAATCTGCACAGGTTGCTGCTCGGCCAGGATTGCCTGCTCCCGTGTGTAGCCTGGAGTGTTGGCGTTCGCGATGTTGTTGGCTGTGACTTCGAGAGAGCCCTGGTCCGCAATCAAGGCATTGATCGCAATCCCTAATGTTCCGGAGAGGCCTCCCAAGTTCAGTAGCTCCTTTCAAGGGACGATGCCCGAAACGCCGCCGGCTGGAGTGAAGGATAAACTCCCATGCAGTGCGAAAACACATTGGTCATCATGTTCAGCACTTTGCGCCACCGGGCGAGGAACAGCGCATAGGTTTCGTTGAGCTTTGACACTTCGGCGCGGGCCGCTTCGCTTTCATCCAGCAGAGCGCGGAGCCGCTGGATCGCCGTGGGGTTCTCTTTGCCTTCACCCGCGACGAACACCTCCAGCAGTCGTCTGACCGGCGTTGTGGGATGTGATGGTCGTAGAATGCTGCGAATTTCGTTATCCAGCCGACGAATCTCAGCGCAAAGGCGCTCTTTGCAGCGGTCGTGCATCCGAAGGGCCTCAAAGTCGGCTGAAACACAGGCCTGCTGGGCCGCCTGAATCTCCAGGGCCAGACCCTTGATGCGCCGAAGGCGCTCTTCGAGCAATCCGAAAAGTTGCGAGTTTTCAGGTTCCATATCCTAAGCGTCGAGGTCCAAAGAATGCTTTTGTTCGTCGTTCTCCAAGTGTTCGGCGTCTTCTACCTTTCGGGGTTTGACGAGCGGCCGCCGCTTCTGGTGCTGCAAATTGTTGTCGCTCCGGTCATCGGTGGCCCGCGACACCCGCTGAACGGGGAGCATGGAGGAATCAGGGAAATCCACCATAATTCAAATCCCCTTCTGACCCAGGCTGAGGCTAAGATTCCGTATTCGCCGGCCCAAACAGGTCAGCGTGAATCGCGTCTGCCAACTGCCTGTTGTTCACTTCAAAAGTGCCCTTTCGAATCGCTTCTCTCAGAGCCTGCACGCGGTCCTGACGGACATTGGGCAGGCTGGCCAGTTGCGACTTCAGTGCCGATACGTTGATGTCGCTCAGTGATACTTCCTGACTGCCCGTCATCGATTGCGGGCGGGATTTTGCGGCTCCTTCCGCCGACTTGATGCCGCTCGAAGGGCTGACGTCCTTTGTGTTGACCTGCGAACCGTCGAAAGCTGAATCCGGGAAATTGATGTTCAACGAAAGCCTCCTCGCCGTTCGATATCCATCTTCATCGGCGAGAATTTAAAGAACTTTAATCCGCTCCCTGCTCGCGGGCTCGGGATCCACTCGATGTCGCCTTTCGCGGGTTGCGAGGCAGAACTCCCCAATGCAGATTTCTTCAGTCAGATGGCCCATGTCGTTCTCTTTCAATGCGATACAAATCATCTACTTTCGGTCTTGGGTTCTAAGGTTGTGCCTTCATTTCCCCCGCGGCGCAGCGTCCTCTGGGGCCCCGCGCTGTTGGTTACACGCATCGCAACTTCGTGATAGAGCATGCGGGCGAGGCCCAGCCCGCCGGCGTCGGCAATTCCCAGCGCCGCTGCCTGAATGCCAAATCCCTGCATCGTGCCGAACCCCGGGTCATCGACCGGGTCGCCCAGGTTCACCCCTTTTTCCATTTCGGTCCAAAGGTTCGCGATCAGGATTCCTTCAAACTCTCGGCACTCCTTTATTAATTCTTTTTCCCGCGGTCCAGCCACGAGTTGCTTAGCTGCTCGGCTATTGATTGGGGAAGCCAATTCAGATAACCGCGTTGCCGCTGGTGCTGCTATGCTGTTGCTCACATCACCTCCACGCCGGCCTGGACGCATCCATCGGTCTGCATGGCTTCCACAATGGCAATGATGTCCCGCGCCGTCGCCCCAATTGCCTGGAGGCCATTGACGAGGTCCTGTACGGTCGCTCCCTGCCCAAGTTGAAGCCGGTTCGCTGGAGATTCCTGTGTTTGCACAGTGGTTTGCGGGACGACCTCAGTCTGGCCTTTGGAGAACGGCGGGGGCTGTGAGACTTGGTATTGAGTTGAAATCTGAATGGCCAGGTTTCCATGGAAAATGGAACAGACGCCCAGGCTGACATTTCCACCCATCACAACCGTCCCTGTGCGCTCGTCCATCACTATCCGGGCCTTCTGATGGACAGTAACGGGGATAGCTTCAAGTCGTGCTAACAGTTTAGAAATGCTTCCAGTTCCGCCCCCCGGGAGTTTGATTTCGATACGACGGCTGTCCAGAGCGGTGGCAATTGGCTGTGAGAAATTAGAATTGATTGCGTTCGCCACGTTTTCAGCTGTGACGAAGTCTGCGTCCCTCAACAGAAGAGAAAGACTTTTAAGCTGGTCGAGAGTTAAAGGAACGGCACGCTCGACCATGCCGCCCGAGGGAATCCGTCCCGCCGTCGGCTGGTTCACAGTGATGACATTTCCGCTCGTGCCCGCTGTGTATCCGCCGATAACAACGGGTCCCTGGGCAACGGCATAGACCTGTCCATCAGGGCCATAAAGCGGAGTCATCAGAAGTTCGCCTCCCTGAAGACTGCGCGCGTCGCCGGCGGAGGACACGTTGACGTCAATGCGCGTTCCCGGCTGCGCAAACGGAGGCAGCGAGGCTGTAACGAAAACGGCCGCCACATTTCGCGTGATGACGGATTTGGCAGGTGCCTGCACACCCATTTTTTGCAAAATGTCCATGAGCGTTTGCACGGGAAAGATGTCCTGCTGCCCGTCGCCGCTCCCGTTGAGGCCGACCACCAGTCCGTAGCCCATGATGTAGTTGTCCCGAACGCCCGCGATGCTCGAAATGTCTCCAATCCGTACCTGGAGGGGTTTGATACCCTGCGCTTCCTGTTGTGCGGATTGTGCTGCGCACGTCAGGGATGGAAATGCCAGAATGATAAGTAGAAAGGTCGAAATCCTTAATACCTTGGTTGTCATGTCTAGAATCCTGTGACCCTCAGAATTGCCCGGACCAGCGCATTGGGCCGGCGCGTGCTGTCGCTGATCACGCCTTTTCCGTTGACTGTGACGCTCAAATCTGCGAGCGCAGTGGAGGGAACGGAGTTGTCCGGGCTGATGTCCGACGGCCTGACAATGCCGCGCAGAACCACCTGCTGCTCCTGATTATCCACTTTCAACGTTCGGATGGCCTGAACCACCAGGTAGGAGTTGGGAAGGACGTCAACGACGGTTGCAGCCACGCTGGTGGAGAGCGATGAAGTGCTGGCCGTCTGCGCCTGCCCGCTCAGAGCATTCGATGAACTCGGCGAAAAAATATTCTGCCAGCCGGAGGTTGGACCAATCTGGCCCATCAGTGCGCTGACGCTGGAACTTGCCGAAAAGTCACGCGATGCTTTCACCGTCCCAGAAGCCTGCGCGGTGGTCTGCTCGATAATATTGATCGTCAGAATATCGCCCAATCGGTGTGCCTTATCATCGCGGGGAAGCTGCGCGAAGGCACCGTTCGGGTTCCACAGGCTTCCTGCGGTTGGCTGTGTGTTGGCGACGCCCATTTCAGCCTGGTGGATATATTCCTGCAAGCTCTGCTGGTAGGGCACCGCTTTGGGTTCCTTCTTCGCAGATGAAACGCCCGGAATCAGCAGGATCAATGCCATTCCAGGAACAAACAGCCACCAGGTTGAGGGCCTTCCGCTTGAACGTTTCACGTCAATCTTCTCCCCGTAAAGATTTCATCAGTCGGTCGCGTCCGACCACTCTGGCTTGCACGACTTGCCGCGTTTCCGTATTACGGACGCGAATTTCCTGGCCAAGCACTCCCTGCTCGAGCGGTTCGACGACGGTCTTGATGCTGAAGGCCCGACCATGAACGATCAGCGTTGCAAGCGCCCCCGGTTTAACCAGGACCGGACGCTTAAACAAATCGAGATCGACCGGTTGCCCGGCCCGAATGGCCGCGCGCGTTTCCAGTCCTGCCAGATCTTGAGTGGAGACGAATGGCATTGTGCCGTTCCTTTGCTGCGGTCGCATTTCCATGGCAAAGTCGGCGGGGGAAACAATTTTTCCCGGGGGAAGGGCGCGGCGCGTCACAAGAGCAGGCAGCTTCAAAACGCGCTGCACCGTAACGGTGAAGGGAAGTATGTTCGGCTCGTTGGAAGTCCACAAGACGAACTGCGTATCACCTCGGAGCGGGTAGGGTGAAATCCGCAGCACCTCGAGGCCTGGATCATTTGTAGTGACGTAAACTGGAACGGAAAGCTGAACTTGCTGCGGATCAAGCCGGTTTTCGCCTTCGGGATTCTGGCGGCCAAGAGCGCTGTTAATTGCCCGGATGATTTCTGCGCGGCTGAGTTGCCGCGAAGCGCGTCGGAGGACAATTTGACTTGGAATTTCAAGGGATGCGGTCAGTGAAGGATGGTCGCGCAATAAGAACTGGAGCTGTTCGCGATAAAGGGCCCTGGATCCTGGAGGCTGGGGCGACTGGCCCAGGGATATTCGCCTGGCTTCATCATGCAACGCCGCCGGTGCCGACTGCGGAAGGAGGTCGTCCAGCGTCACATTGCCGGAGCGAAGCACTACGTTTGAAAGCAGCGGCACACGGTGTTGAGGCAGGACCCGCGCGGCTTCAGCGGCGCAGGCGCAACGCGCTGAGAAAATTGCAGCAACGGCGATGGCGTATCGTATTCGCATAGCGCGTGCAGCCTCAGGCGACGTTGTTAAGCTGCTGGAGCATCTGGTTTGCAGCCTGCACCACTTTCGAGTTTGCTTCGTAGGAACGCTGCGCCAGGATCATCTGGATGAATTGCTCAACGACGCTGACGTTGGATTCTTCCACCATTCCTTGCTGTAATGTCCCAAGCCCTTCGGCGCTGCCCGGCGTGCCCACAAGAGGATCTCCAGAGGCGGTGGTAGGGACGTAGAGGTTGCCGCCGATTCCAAGCAGGCCGCCGGGGTTCGGAAACAGCGCAAGCTGAATCGTGCCGACCTGCGCGGCCTGCGTCTGGTTGGGCTCCGTGACGCTGACGGTCCCATCCTGTCCAATGCTCACGCTTGTGGCGTTGGCTGGAATGGTAATCGCAGGTTGGAGAGGATTACCGTCGCTTGTAACGATCTGCCGCTGCTGGTTGAGGTGGAATGAACCGTCGCGAGTGTAAGCCAGTTGGCCGTTGGGAGTCAGCACCTGGAAATAGCCGTTTCCCTGGATAGCGACGTCAAGCTGGTTGCCGGTGGAGGTCAGATTTCCCGGAGTGTCGATCACTTCCGAGCTTGCCGGGCGTGTGCCAAGGCCAATCTGAAGACCCGTAGGAATCGTCGTTTGCTGGGTCATCGCCGAGCCGGGAACGACAACGTTCTGGTACATCAGGTCTTCAAATTGCAGCCGCCGGCTGCGAAATCCAACGGTATTGGCATTCGCCAGATTGTTCGCGATATTTTCCAGGCTCAGTTGCTGGGCGTTCATACCGCTGGCGGCCGTGTAAAGTGCTCGAAACATTTATGCATCACCCTCCTACTGAACAATCGGGACGCTTGAAATTACTGTCTGATCGAATGTCTTATCAAAAGTGGAAATGGCGTTCTGGAGCATCTTCGTTTCCTGCTGCAAGAGGATCAGGCTCACCATCTGGTCCATGGGATTCACGTTGGAGGCTTCGAGTGCTCCCTGGCGGACTTGTGGATCCGCGGCGGGCTTTTCCGCTGCGGCCGGGGCTGAGTAATAGCTGTTCCCCTGAAGGGTCAGTTGCGTTCCCGGAGGGAAATCCACGATCTTAAGCTGACCGGCGAGAACTCCGTTAACGGAAATTGTTCCGTTGGGCCCGATGGAAACCGTGCCGGGAGGAAGCTTGATCGGCCCCTCGCCGGGTTTCCCGCCGGGCTTGGGCACAATCCCCATGAGCGGGTCGCCTTCTGCCGTAGTAAGGATCCCTTTGGAATCGACCCGCAGGCTGCCGTTGCGAGTATAGCGGTCGCCGGCTTTGGTCATTGCAACCAGGAACCCTTTGCCTTCGAGGGCAACATCGAGCGGATTGCCGGTGGGCTGAATCGCTCCTGCTTTGAGGTTGGTGGAGGCTCCGCCCAGCACGCCGTAATCGTTCACAGCGCGGTTGAGCGGCCCTGAAGCTGTGCTCCCCATGGCTGCATTGATTGCCTGGTAGAATTCCGATTGCGATTTGTAGCCTGTGGTGTCCACATTGGCGAAATTGTTGGCCAGTAAATCGAGTGCGTCAAATTTGGTAACCAGACCCGTGAGGGCCGCGTAGTATCCGCTGTACATATTTTCTCGCTCCGCGGTTGTCCATGCAGGCCGTGAACCAAAATGAGCAATGCACGTAATACCTTGGTGTTGAATTGGTTAGGCGGTTTTCTATCAGTGGCTGGCGCTTTTCATCCTGCGATTCTTGCCCACTCCAAGTGGGCAAAATCTGCCAATGAGGTCATGAACTGCTGTCTGGTCGGGTTTACACAAGGTTTTTAAATAATCTGTCGCGATCTTTGGGGCTGAAATGGCGTTGCCACCCGGCGGAATTCTCTGGGCGCGCTTTATTTTTTGCTTCGCTTACGAGTGTGATTCAGTATATTCTATCTATCTGAGCTGTCACGGACAGGACCGCTGCCTTAAGTTTTATATTCCGGACAAAATCATCTGAAGCTTGTGAAAAGTGCCCGTACAGGGCGCTGGTGGCGGTGAAGCGCGGAAGAGCAGTGGAATCGGAGGACGCTGCCGAGGCGAACTTCAGCGCCGGGGAGCCGTGACGCGAACGCACGACTTTGTGATGGTAGGCTTGCCTCTTGGTCAGGTTGGTGGGGATGCCATTCCCACAGAAGCCAAGTCGAGGAAGCATCTGGGCACAGGTTGCGTTTTACACGAGTCTGGGATTTATCATTCCCGGGGCCGTCGTTGGCGGGGTACTGCTCGGATGGTTTCTCGATGAGCGCCTGCACACAGCGCCGGTTTTGAGTATCATAGGTGGAGTGGCTGGCGCAATCGGCGGCATTGTCGAGATTTACCAGATTCTGACCCGGACAGAAAAACGTGTGGATCAGGACGGTTAATCAAGCAACCCTGGAGAAGGCAGAAGCGAGACTGCCGCGATGGATGGCGGGTTTTGCGGCCGCCGGATTTCTGGCGGCTCTTGCGCGGGGCGGCGTCCGCGTCGCCGGAGGATTTGCTCTGGGCGCGGCATTGAGTATCGTGGGTTACTCCTGGCTGCACAAGGCTGTTGTCAGCCTTATGGATGCTGGTCGAGTGCGGCCTTCAAGGCTGATGCTTGGCAAGCTGCTGGTGCGTTATCCGCTGGCAATCGCTGTAATTTTTGTCTTTTATCGTGAGAAATGGCTTCCGTTCGAAGCTGTTCTGGCAGGACTGTTTGTTCCAATGGCAGGCGCGCTGGCTGAATCTATTTTTCAGGTCGGTCTGGCCATGCGTCACTCAAGGGTCACGTGAGCTACGCTAAAGAATTCACTGACAGCATAAGATATCTTTTTAAGACCTGGAGAAGTGCTAAGTGCCCGTTGAACACCATTTCTGGTTTGCAAAGCTGTTGAACGACCTGTTTGGAGGCTTGGTTGTCAACTTGATGACTAAGGCTGGTTTTCCGCCGGCCAATCCGCACTACCCCATTCCGGATTACGTCGGCGGAGAGGTCCTGGTGCTGCTCATTCTCGTTGTTCTCGCCGTCTTTTTACGCAGGAATCTATCGGTCGAAAACCCAGGCAAGCTCCAGCACGCCATGGAAATCTTTCTGGAATTTACGCAGAACCTTGCCGATGAGATGATCGGCCACGGCGCGCGACGATACGTTCCCCTCATTGGGACGCTTGGACTTTTTATCGTTATCTGCAACATCCTGGGCCTGATCCCGACTTTTATAACGCCGACGGCGAGCATTCAGGTGCCGCTTGGATGCGCGGTGCTGGTCTTCCTTCATTACAATTTTCAGGGACTCCGGCAGCATGGAATTCTGGGCTATTTGCGGCACCTCTGCGGGCCCATGATGGGCATTGCAATCATCATGCTTCCGACGGAGATCCTCAGCAACGTGCTGCGGATGCTGTCGCTCAGCGTCCGTCTCTGGGCCAACATGCTGGTGGGCGGAATTCTGGAAGGTGTTTTTACCGGCCTTATTCCGCTTGCAGTCCCGGCGGTCTTTATGGCTTTGCACATATTTGAGTCGTTTCTTCAGGCATATGTTTTTATGATCCTGCCGGCTCTATATATCAGTTTGGCAACGGCAGAGGAACATTAATCGGCTGATCAGGGCCCGTTTTTGAAAGACGACCCGGTGAGCGCACAACCCGCCCGCAGGCAAAAGCTGTGAAGCGCGCGAGGTTTTTTAGCTCTTCCGTGAGGAATGCAACCAATGCCCTGACAGGCCGGTCTTGAAAAGGTTTGGCGCCATCGGAGGCAGGAATGTACGCTTGGCCGCAGCCGAGCGCCGGAACAGCCGCCTGCGTGATCTCCTTCAGATTGGGAGCGGAGAAGGTGCGTGGCGGAAATCACTAGTCAGAGCCTCGCTGGTTCGGGTGAGGCTGATGTTTAAGGAGGAAAGATGACGCGAAAGGTTGTGATCTTCTGCACCTCGCTGGCGGGGTTGCTGCTGACAGCTCCGCTGTTCGGTGCTCAAGGAGGAGTTCCCGCGGGCGGTGGGGGTGGCGGGGCCAATTGGGTGGCCATCACCTCAGGTTTTGCCATGGCTATTGCTTCCGGGCTTTGCGGACTGGGCCAGGGCAGAGCCGCCGCCGGCGCCTGCGAAGGACTGGCCCGGAACCCGGGCGCGAGACCGGGAATCCAGCTCTTTCTCATTCTCGCCCTGATCTTCATCGAGTCGCTGGCCCTCTATACGCTGGCGATCATCTTCGTCAAGGTTCGGTAATCTGTTTCACGCAGGAAAAAGGCGGGAGGCATCCGCAGTGTCTTCGCCTTCCGTGCTGGCTCCGAAGCAGGAACTCACAGGACGGGCGCGTTTGCGCCCGCCTCTGCCAGTGGCTGTTTCGGGGACCTTTGTGCTTTTACGAATTGTGAAGATGGTGCACGGTTGAAAGATTTCCGACCGCCCCTCACTTGACTTTCTTGTTGCCTTGCGGGCCTTGGGTCGTTACTATCTTAGTAAGTTTGGGCAGGCAGGGGATTGGGGGTGCTTCGGGGGTCCGGAGCATGGTGAGCGGTTTTAATACCGAAATAGAATTTGAAGGAACGCTTTTTCACATTCAGACTGAAGCGCGAAAAGAAGCTGCCATCGAAACCGCCGTCTATGTCCAAGGGGCGGTGATTCATTCGCTGAAGACCTCGCACGCGGATTTGTCGTTTCCAGAACCCGACAATGAGCAGCACTTCCTTCGCCTGCTGGAAGGCCAGCACCGACAGGTGATTGCTCAGATTCGCGCGGGTGAAATCAGACCTCCCTCAAAGTCGGTCGTTGGCCCGGATATCCGGGAAAAATCATGACCATCCAACTGAACGGCGAACAGCGCGAGATTCCGGACGGCATGACGTTGGCGGGCCTGCTCAACTGGCTGGAACTTCCACCTGATCGTGTTGCCGTCGAGCGCAATCTTGAGGTCGTCAGGAAGGCCGACTGGGAAGAGACTCGGCTTGAGGACGGTGACCGGCTTGAAATCGTCCGGATGGTCGGTGGCGGGTAGTCGGGTTTAGTCCGCCTGATCTGAAGGGACTTCCCATGAATTCCACGGCGGCAGGTTCCTCCGCTTATGTTCTCGTTACCCTGCTGATCAAGCTGGGCGTGATCGCCTCGCTGGCCAGCATTATCGCTCGGTTTGAGAAGTTTCGCCGCCTTCTTCTGGTTGAAATTCGCACCCCCAAACAAAAACTGCTTTTTGCCGCATTTGTAGGCGTACCCTTCATGCTGGGTGTGCTGACGCGCCTGGTGGCTAACTACAGAGGCGCAGACCTTAGCTTGGAGGTTACGGTGATCGGCGGCCTTCTGGGGGGCACGATGGTCGGCCTGGTGGTTGGAATGATGGTCAGCTTGCCGGCTGTTTTAATCCGGCACGAACTCCTCGCCGCCCCGATGGCCGTGCTCTATGCCGTCGTTGCGGGATCGGCGCGCTGGCTTTGTCCGAACAAGGAGGAGGTCTGGAAATTCTCGCCGTTCATCGACCTCAGCCTCTATCGTTCAATCAAGCAGCGCTTCAAGCAGCCTTCGATGGACTGGCAAATCCTCTTTTTCCTCGTCTGCGTGTTTCTGGAACTTTCGCGCATCGAGGTCGGACGGATTTCCAACGGCAACCTGTTTTTTGTGAATCCGACGGGGACCTGGACAGAGATTCTCGTCCTTTTTGCAACCGCCATCGCCGTTGCCTTGCCGCTGCGCATCTGGAACAACACCCGCATTGAACAGAAGCTGGAAGAGAAGGAGCGCAGCCTGATCCAGGCGCGCATGGACAGCCTGATCAGCCAGATCAATCCGCATTTCCTCTTCAATACGCTGAACACTGTTTCATCGCTCATCCGGCTTGACCCGGACACGGCCCGCAAAGTCCTGGTGAAACTGTCCAACATCCTCCGGCGCAGGCTCAAGACCCAGACGCATTTCGCGCCTCTGCGGCAGGAACTCGACTTCATCGCCGATTATCTGGATATCGAAGTCGTGCGCTTTGGTCGCGACAAATTGAAAGTGACCGAAGAAATTGACCCGGCGGCGCTGGACGTGATTGTGCCGACCATGATCCTGCAGCCACTCGTGGAAAACGCCATCCGGCACGGGATCGGCCCGAAGATTGAAGGCGGAACCATCACCTTGCGCGCCAAGCTCCGCAACGGGAGGATTTCCATCGAGGTCAGCGACGATGGCGTCGGCATCCCCAAAAGCAAACTGCCGGAAATCTACGCATCTGGCATTGGGATCATGAACGTGCAGGAGCGGCTGAAGGTCCTTTACGGCCACGACTTTTCCATGAAAGTTGAAAGCGAGCCGGGGAAGGGAACGACCGTCCGCCTGGAGTTGCCTGAGGTTGTTGCGGCTGAGGAAATGGTTTCCGTCGAAACGGCCCAGGTTGAACCATAGGCTCGCGGTTGGGGATTGCAAAACTTGCCATTCAAGGGCGGGAGGCTACGGGTCTTTCGTCCTCGCCCGTCAGATGTTTGCTTCCAACTGTTCAGCCGGCAAAACTATGTTAATATCAAACCTTTGCACCCACTTCTTTTCCGCTGCGAGCGGCGGAAGCTCAGTGGTTGATCGGTCAGTGCGCGGGTTTCCTTTACAACTAATCCAAGCGCCCGAGGAACGTTGATGGCTAAACACGAATCCGAAAAAGTGAAAACGACCCCCAGCTCAATGAGCATGATTGAGCCTCGGTTTCGCAACATCTACAAAGCCTTTTACAAAGAAACCTACTACACAACCACTACGCTTGATGCGAAAACTAAAGAACTCATTGCGATTGGGTGCTCGCTCGTGGCCAAGTGCGAAGGCTGCACGAAAGGCCATATCAAGAAGGCGCTGGAGTTGGGAGCCACCAAGGAAGAAATTTCGGATGCCATCGTTGTGGCCGTCGGCATCGGCGCCGCCAGCGTTGTGGACATGTCTGACAAGGCTGCGATCCAGTTGGACCTCCACCATTTCGAATAAGGGTCGGAAAGTGCGCTGTCCGGAACAGCGCAGCACGAAATTTCCGGGCTCAGGAACGACCAGCTATTTTTGAAGGCCCGAGACCCTTTCAGACGCCGCTTTGCGAGGACGCCGGGTGGACTTTCTCATCATCGGCATTCTGTTTCTCCTGCTGTTCCTGGGTTTGGCGGACAATCAGACGATTCCCGCGATCCTTCCTCTGCTGATTGATTCTCTGCACATCACTGTCGAGCAGGCCGGCCTGCTGGCCGTGTTCTATTCTGTTGCGGCAGCGTTTGCATCTCTCGTAACAGGGATTATCTCGGACCACTACGGGCGAAGACGCTTCCTGATTGCCGGCGCTGGATTGTTCGGGTTCGCATGCTGGCTGGCTGCGCATGCGGCAAGCTTCACTGGTCTGACCCTTGCTCGAGGATTAACCGGCCTTGGCGCAGGTACGATCTCCACCTGTTCCATTGCCTTCGCCGGCGACTGGTTTGATTACAGTATTCGAGGCCGCGCGCTCAGTTGGATTTCGACGGCGTACTTTGCTGCGCCAATCCTTGGCGTTCCGCTGGCCGCGCAGGTAGCCGGTCGCCTGGGATGGCGCGATACGTTCTATTTCTTCGCCATCCTCGCTGCCGCCTCGGTCCTGATCGCGCTGCGCCTGCCGCGCGACAGGCGTGACTCCGGACCAAGTTCGGAAAAGTGGAAAGCGACTTTCCGTGCTTGCCGGTCCTTCTTCAAACGACGTGACACGGGCGCCGGACTGGTGATCGCATTCCTGGTTTCGGGCGGGCTCTACGGGTTTCTTTATTACATCGGCCAGTGGTTGAACTCCTCCTTCAGCGTTTCGACGGGAACTATCGGCTGGGTCTTCATGCTGGGTGGGCTCGCGGCACTGGTCAGCGCACCTGTCGCGGGCGGTCTTTCAGACCGATGGGGAAAGCGGCCGGTATCAATCGCCGCCAATGTTCTGCTGGCGGTATCTGTGGCGGTCGTGCCGTTTTTCACCTGGGGCGCCGGACTGCTGATTGTCTTCGGAATAACGAGCCTGGGTGCGGCGGCGCGCCAGGGGCCGCTTGCGGCGCTGATGACGGAACTCGTCCCTACGGCCGAGCGAGGCTCGTTCATTGCGCTTCGCAATGTTTCTTCTCAGATAGGCATCGGGCTGGTTGTGCTTGCCGGAGGTGCGATTTATCAGAGGCACGGCTACCTTGCGGTGACGACCTTGTGTGCAGCCATGACCGGAGTAGTTGCCGTCCTGCTGGCCACTCACATTGTTGAGCCCCACCGGGTCGCCGCACGCTCACGGGAGTGATCAAACGCCCGTGCCGAGACAAACCCATTGAAAGGATCATGATGTGACAAGGCGCCGAATCGTTCGAAATATCCTGCTGGTTCTCGTGGGATTGGTCGCAATCTTTTTCCTCGTCGTGGTGCCTCTGTTCTTCACTTATCTCATCACTTCCGCGAGGTTCCATTTTCCCGACCCGAATGACGGCAAGACGCCGATGTCCTTTGGTTTGGAGTTTCAGTCGATCGAATTCCATTCTTCAGACGGCATCCTGTTGAAAGGGTGGTATGTGCCCGCGGGCCCGGGTGCGCGCGGCACGATCATTTATTGCCACGGTCGCAACCGATCGAGAGTGGAAATGCTTCCCATGGAAGTCTTCGGCCACAGCCTTAGCTATAACGGCCTCCTCTTTGACTTTCGGGACTCCGGCACAAGCGGGGGCAAGATTGGCACGCTCGGCTATCAGGAACGGCACGACGTCATCGCCGCAGTTCGTTACGCGCTCGATCAGGAGAAAGCCGCGAGGCCGATTGTGCTTTGGGGAGTTTCAATGGGAGCATCCGCGGCGCTGATGGCCGCCGCCGAAACACCGGATGTGGCTGCGGTTATTTCCGATAGTTCATTCCTTTCCTTCCGCCACGTTATCGTCCATCACGCGCACTTGTTCTTCCATATGCCTTCTTTTCCGATTGTGGATGAAGCGATCTATCTGTCTGCCTGGCGAGGTGGTTTCTGGCCTTCCGATTTTGACTTGCGGAAAGCCGTTCAGCGCATTAATCCGCGGCCCATCCTTTTCGTCGCCGTCAAGGACGATAAGCGCATCACTCCCGAAGTGGCGCGGGAATTGCGGTCTTATTCAACAAGCCCCAAGACAATGCTGATTGTGGTTCCCGGATATCGCCACGGTGAAGGATTCACCTCCGGCCACGAGGCTTACGAGCTGGCGGTGAAGGAGTTTCTGGCAAGCCTGGCCGGCTGAAATACTGCTTCTGATTCCAGCGTGCGGCGTTAGAATGTTTCAAAAGCATGCGGCATTCAGAAATCCATAGGTGCTTATCTGACCTGAAGGAGGTTCTCCGTGGCAGATGCTGCTGACGAAACTGTGTCCAGGCTTCGCTTCGCTCCCTGGCTGGCAGGTCCTTTTGTCTTTATCGCCCTGCTGGTTACAGCTCGTTTTGTGACGGAAGTGGCCGGAGTGCCGCTTCAGGTAACGCGCTTTCTTTCCAGCACGGGGGCTGTTTACCTCGTTGCGATTTACCTCGGAGCAGTCGCGCCGCTTCGCGGCGTTCGAAAGCCATGGCAAATTGTTCTGCCCGGGGTTCTGCTCTCGGCATGGACTCAAGCGTGGGTGATCCTGTTTACGATCATCTCCGGGTGGCTTCAGTTGGCGAAGAGCCATTTTGCCGAGCCCCAGGATTGGGGCAACTGGACACATCTTGGCCGCCATGTTTTGGCGCACATTACAGAAATCGTCCCCATGGCAATCGTCGTCCTTGTGCTGATGGCCGCCATGCTGGTGCTTTGGCACTGGCCGGTCACCGTGGCCCCCGGCGCTATCCTGGGAGCGCTGGTCATCATCCGATTCTGGTCGGAAGCAATGGGCTTGAATCCAGTTATCTCCTCCGCCTGGAGTTCTTCAGTAGCTTTCCTTCTCTGCGGCCTGTACCTTGGAGGGGTTGGGACCCTGCTGGGACTTTCGTCGCCTCGCGGTCTTCTTGTTCCGGCAATGGTCCTTGGATGGACGTGGCGCTTCTGGATTTTTATTGCGGCCTTGATGGGCGCTGCAACGCCCTACTATAAGACCCACTTTTACAGCCGCCCGCAGAGCCACATTTTCAGCCACCTTGTCGCATTCTTCGGACTGGAAGTCGTCGTTGCAGGGCTGATCGCCGGGCTGATGGAGTGGGGAATCGCTTCGTGGACGGCTGGTGTGTTGCGTCGGCGGAATTTGCCGTAGAAGCCACTCGATGGAGTGCGGATTCGGTGGTCAGCCGGAGCATTAACTACGAAGCCAAGGTGAAAACAATCGCAGGCACGCCCTTTCAGCCTTGCTGCAAACCCCTGCGCAAAGGCGGGTAAAATACTGCCTCGATGCGGAGGCGAAAATCAAAGAGTAAGGCCGGAATTTTGGCTCCAATGTTGAAAGATTTCATTTCGGCCGGCTTTTTGAAGGGCCTTTGGGCAAAAACTGGCCCTATCGAGCCTCGCTCTTCAAATCATGATTATCCGACCCTGCGCGCCCCGTCCCATTGTTTCTGTTGCTCTACGGACCCGTCCTGGCGTAATTGGCGTTAATCCACTGAAAAACCAGCATCGTTCTTAACGGAACGGCGCTTGCATCGGAAAGCGCTGCCTCCTATCAGATGCCCGCGTCACCCTCGCTGGTTACACTTCCGATCTGGGATGGAACTCCGCTTCAGCCGGGTCAGAACCCGAACCTTTCCATCGTTGGATTCCTGCAGATCTTCATCCAGGGCGTTGACCAGGCCCAGAATGGGACTGTGTACGGTCATATTGTAAGGGTGATAAACTGCGGGAATAACGGCGGTGCCGGCGCAGGGCCTGGCGGAGGAGCTATTGTCGGCAATGGCTCGCCGATTACTGTCCGCTTGATTCATGAATAGTTCGGCGGATGCAAAGACAGCCTGCCGCAGTGGAATTTACGTCGCAAATCAAAACCCGACAGGGCTGGGGATTTTCAGCGAAAATGATCTTCGACGCTGTGTCAACTGTTCTCCAGCGTGCGGCGGTAAAGGTTTTCATAATGCGGGATGATCTTCGAGGAGCAGAATTGCGTCAGAGCGCGGCGGCGTCCCGCCTCGCCCATCCGCCGCTGGAGTTCGGGATCGTTGAGGATTTGCAGTGCGCGCGCGGCCATGGTGTCCACGTCCCGGGCCGGCACAAGGAACCCTTCCACGCCGTCATCGATCACCTCCGTGAGGCCCCCGACCTTCGAGCAGACGCAAGGGACCGCACAGGCCATCGCTTCAAGCGCCACGAGGCCGAATGATTCCAGATCGCTCGGCAGCAGTACGACATCGGCGCAGCACATCAGGTCCTGCACCTGGTTCTGCTTGCCGAGAAAAAGGACGTCGCCCGTAAGATTTTTGTCGCGCACCAGCCATTCGGCGGCCGTGCGGTCCGGGCCGTCGCCGATCATCAGCAACTTGGCGGGGATTTCTTTTCGCACGCGGGCGAAAATCTCGACGACATCGGTGACGCGCTTGACCGGACGAAAATTAGAAAGGTGCGCCAGAATCTTTTCGCCGTGCGGGGCGATATCCCGCCGATGAGACTGTTTGTCCTGTGGATGGAAGACGTCGCAATTGACAAAATTGTGGATAACCTCGATTGGCCGCGCGATCGCAAATTCCCGCAGCGTCACCTGGCGGAGATATTCCGATATGGCTGTGACGGCGTCGCTCTGCTCGATGGCGAATTTCGTGATCGGAAGATACGACCGGTTGGACCCTACCAGGGTGATGTCGGTCCCGTGGAGGGTCGTGACAATGGGAATGCGGCGGGCGCCCATCATCGAGCGCGCGAGGTAGGCGCTGACGGAATGTGGGATGGCATAGTGGACGTGGAGCAGGTCAAGCGATTCGTTGACCGCAACGTTGTACATCTGACTGGCGAGGGCCAGCGTGTAGGGAGGATGGTCAAACAGCGGATAGTTCACCACTTCCACTTCGTGGAAGTGGATGCGGTCCGAGAGTTCGGGAACACGCACTGGGACGGCATAGCTGATGAAATGGATGTCGTGACCGCGGGCGGCAAGTTCCAAGCCCAACTCTGTGGCGACAACGCCGCTTCCTCCGTACGTGGGGTAACAGGTAATTCCGATTTTCATGGAGTCTGACTGGGGGCCGCTCGCGCCGTACCCCTTAAGAGGAGGGCTCCGACTTGGCTTTTTCCTGGGTCCCGCCCGGACTCAGGACGACAATGTTTTTCACTGTGCGCTCGCCGGCTTTCTGATCGTAATAGATCAGCACCGTCGTTCCCGGCGTGAGCGCTGACAGTTTCATCTTATTTCCGTTGATGCCCTCAACGCGAACGTTCTTCTTGACTGGAAAGATTTCACTGTCGCGCCCGCGGAGGGAATTAACGTTGAGGATTTGCTGCTTGAGGTCGAGCGACTGGACCTTTCCGCTATACGCTTCCTCGTGATTCCCCGACGTCAGCTTGCCGACGATAGGCACCTTGCTCTTGTGTTCCTGGCCGAAGAGCGGTGCCGCCATGCAGCAGGCCAGCAGGCACGCGGCAACCACTACGGGCACAGCCTTTTGCTTCCCGGGCCGAATTTGCTGGTAACTTAAGGAAAAACTCATAACGCCCCCTCACCCCAGGAACAGTTTCGGGCTGTGTCAAAGGCCTTCGCGCCCCTCGAACCTGGGTTTCCGGGTTTTGCGCCGCCATCTGCGGTCAGATTTCGATGCCTGCCAGATTTCCCCGAGAGCGATCGGCGTTTTTGCGCTGCAGAAGTCCAGGTGCAATCCCGGAGTACCGGTCCAATCCAACGAAGTTATTCTACATCAAGGTCACGCACGTAAGAACCATTCCCGTTGTTGCTCGCCTCCTGCTCCTTGTACATGTAACGAATACAATTTTTCATGATCAGGAGGTTGGGTTCGTTGGTGCGGTGTACTTTGATGCATTGCTTGTCGTACCACTCGATGACGCCATGGATGATTTCTCCCTGGTCCAGCACAACCACCATGGGCGTCCGCGCCTGCATCTGCTTCAGGTAGTAGAAATTTTCCGCATTGGTTTGTTCAGGAGGAGCCGGTTTTCGTCGCTGCACCCGTCCTGACATCTGCTCTTGAACATCCGAAAGTGACGGACGAATTAGTTTTCGATTCACAACTAGACACTCCTTGGAATTATGCCAGTTGGTGCAAGGCCTGCTGCGTCTTGCCCGAGAAGCTATTGCGTAAAGTCCTCTACCTATAGATGAGAAAAACCGCGTTCCGGTTTCTTCACGCTAGAAAAATTGACCAGAAGAAATAGGACTTACGACTGAAGATATTTATAACACAACTGGCGGCTGAGAACAACTTTAGTTTCGAGCGGGGGATGAAAGCAATTCCGCAGCCATCGCATCAAAGGCAAGCTGCTGGTTGACATTGCGGTTTTGCATGCGGTGGGAATCCTCGATGCCCTCTGCCAGGCGACGAATGCCATCCATCCCAAGAGCCTGCGCCCACGCTTTGAGGCGGGGGAGAAGATCGACATTCGTCACGGCCTCGCTTCCGCCATCGACATGCGCAAGCATCAGGTCGCGCAACAGGATAGAGCCAGTCTTGAGCGTGGCCTCAATGCGACCGCGCTCAGCCGCCAGTTGCTTTGTGGCGTCAAACAGAATTTTCCATTGCTGCGGGCCGAGTCCTTTGCCGGAGGGCCGCGCGATGGCGTCCAGCAAAGTCAGCCACGGCCGCCGCTCTTCGATATACGCTTTCAGGTCCAGGCTTTTGGCCTGCGCAATACTTCCATTGACCACGCGAACTGCCAGGGCGAGTTCTCCTTTCCCCATGCCGCGCTCTTCGACCAGCAAGCGCTCGATGACGGCTTCATCCACCGCCCCGAATTGCACCGTAAAGCAGCGAGAGCGGATCGTGGGGCGCAGTTCATTCGCATTGGGACAGACCAGAACGATCGTTGTAGTTTCCGGAGGCTCCTCGAGGACCTTCAACAGCAGGTCGATGGCTTGCCAGTGGATGGACTGCGCCTGGTCCACAATCAGGACGCGCTGAGAGAAATTGAAGGGTCGGCTGTAGGCCGTTGTTCGAAGCTGGCGGACCTGCTCAATCAGGATGTAGCGGGTGAGCGGCTCGATGAGTTGCACGTCAAAATAAACCAGCCCCTCCACGCGTTTTTGTGCGTCTGTGATTTCCCGCCGACGCGCCAGGTCCTCCGTGGCTGAAGCCACAAACTCATCGGCCTGGCGGCAGGGTTCGCATTTGCCGCAGAAATCATCGCCCCCCGGGCCGCGCCGCTCGCAGTTCAGCGCTTTGGCCAGCATCAGGGCGAGTGTCTTTTTGCCCACGCCTTCCGGCCCTGCAAACAGCAGCGAGCCAGGCACGCGCCCGCGAGCGAGCAGTTCCCGCACCGTCTGCACGACTTTGGCATTACCCAGAAAAGAATCGAATCCCATTATCTCCTGATCGTTCCGCCGTTCCTTTGGACGCGCACCTGGCGCCGGATGAGCAGCGCATCAACGATTTTGCGGATTTCGGCCTCAATTTCGGCGATCGGGCGGTCCGCCTGCACCAGCTTGATTCTCCGCGGCTGCTGGCGCGCCAGCGCAAGGTATCCCGCGCGCACCCGCTTCTGGAATTTTAGCCCATGATTTTCGAAGCGTGTGCTCTTAACTCGATGGCGCCTGTTGCGGGAGCGAGCGCGTTCGAGCGCCGTCTGCGGATCGAGATCGAGCAACAGCGTCAGGTCGGGCTGAGTCGTCCCGCAAATGATCCGGTCGAACGCGCGGACGGTCTGGGCGCCCAGCATCCGCCCGTAACCCTGGTAAGCGAACGAGGCGTCATTGTATCGGTCGCTGACGACGATGTGGCCCCGCGCCAGCGCCGGGCGCACGATTTCCTCGAGGTGCTGCTCTCGCGCGGCATACATCAGGGTCAGTTCCGTGAGCGAAGACATCTTTGTGATTTTCGGGTTCAGAAGCAGTCGCCGGATATGTTCGCCCACCTGCGTTCCGCCGGGCTCGCGCGTCAGGACGGTGGAAATTCCGCGCTTGCGGAGGTAGGCTGCCAGTCGCCGTGCGTGTGTGCTTTTCCCAGTCCCATCAATCCCCTCAAAAGTAATAAATATTCCATGGGACATTGTCTTTCCTCCCCTCGCGCTGCATGAACGGCCGTATCTTTGTGGTGTCCCCGGGTCCTTCGATGGTCTTGGAAGACTAATCAGAATTTCTTTTTGCCGGGATGCGGTCTGCAATACTAGCATTGGAAATCCTCAGCCCACAAGTCGAAAACTGAGCGAACGCCGATGATACAATAACGGCTTTGCGCTAACGCCTTTCAGGCCAGAACGTTGGGCTGAGACACTGTGCGGAGATTTTTGTTTTGAGCATCGCGGAGAACATTGCCCGCGTACGTGAACGGGTCCACCGCGCCTGCGAACGCGCAGGTCGTCCACCGGAAAGCGTTCGGCTGGTTGCGGTGACGAAAACCGTTCCGCCGGAGGCCATCCGGCTGGCTTACGCAGCCGGTGTGCGCGATTTCGGCGAGAACCGGGTGCAGGAAGCAGCAGCGAAACGTCCGCAGCTTCACGATCTCGACGCTGTATGGCACCTCATCGGCCATCTGCAATCGAACAAGGCGAAGCACGCCTGCCAGTTATTCAGTTGGGTCCATTCCGTTGATTCCGTGCACATTGCACAGCGGATGGACCACTTTGCTGCGGCGCTGGGCAAAAAGATGCCGGTTCTGATTGAGGTCCACCTCGGAGGAGAAGCCAGCAAGTTCGGCGTGGAAGAGGCCGGGCTGATGGCATTGGCCGAGCAGGTCGGTGCGATGCCTTCGCTTGAGCTGCGCGGTTTGATGACCGTGCCGCCTTTTTTTGAGAACGCTGAGGACGTGCGCCCTTTTTTCCGCCGGCTGCGCGAACTCGCCTCGCGCCTTGAGTCGCTCAAACTGCCCGGGGTCTCGATGCGCGAGCTTTCCATGGGCATGAGCCATGATTTCGAAATCGCCATCGAAGAGGGTGCGACAATGGTTCGAATCGGCACGGCCATCTTTGGCGAACGTCCAGCTTGATTAAAGACGCGAAGTCGACGGGATTTGCCCGCTGCGCCGAAAGGACGGAACTGCCGGGCAGGCGCGTTTTGAAAACACTGAAGTCGCGATTTTTCGCGGTATAGGGCCGGGGAAACTCAAACCTGAAAGACGTGTCCCTTTTCTGACGTGCGGATGGGCATGAGCGACTACACGGTTGACGGCAACAGGATCACGTTCTGGCTGCGCGTCAAGCCGCATTCGCGCCGCGAGCGCCTGCTGCGGGATTCTTCCGGGGAGCTCTGCCTCGATCTCAGCGCCCCGCCCGTGGAGGGCAAAGCGAACGAAGCTGCAATTGAATTTCTGGCCCGTTCGCTGCGCGTGCCGCGTTCCGCGATCGAGATCGTGACAGGGGCAAAATCGCGCCGGAAGCTGTTTCGAATTACCGTCGGCCGTGCGCAGGACACGATCGACCGCCTGAACGCCCTGGTGCGGGAGAAAGGCCAATAGCCGATGATTTATGCGGTCAGCCTGGTTGTGATTGTGCTCGCGCTGCTTACCGTCAGCATCGCGCGCTCGCTCAAGCTGAAGACGCACTCGGACTTCATGGTGGCTGACCGTCGGCTTTCCGTCTGGGTGCTGATCTTTACGCTGCTCTGTTCGTGGATCGGAGCCGGCAGCCTGTTTGCCGGTGCGGAGTTTGCCTACAGGCAGGGCCTGGCGTCCTTGTGGCTCCCGGCAGGCGGCTGGGCCGGTCTGCTCGTCATTTGCTTCATTGCCGGCCGGGCCCGCTCATTTGCGCAATACACCATTCCCGACCTTCTCGAAGTCCGCTACAGCCCCATGGCGCGCGTGCTGGGAACGATCTGCATCATCGTTTCGTACACGGCGATTGTCAGCTATCAGTTTCGCGGCGGGGGGCGCATCCTGGAGCTTGCCTTCGGCATGAGTGAAACCGCAGGGACCATCCTGCTGGCAGCGTTTGTCATTCTGTTTACGGCGCTCGCGGGCATGTCGTCCGTTGCCTACACCGATCTCGTGATCGGGCTGGTCGTCACCGCGGGCTGTCTGATCGCCCTGCCTGCCATGATTTTCCGAGCCGGCGGTTGGAGCGCGGTCGCTTCCGCTCTGCCCGCAGGACACCTGACTGCATTCGGCTCGATGAGATGGGACGAAGCGCTCGGTTATTTTCTTCCCACGTTTACGCTGATGCTGGGCAACCAGGCCATGTATCAGAAATTCTTTTCCGCGCGCAGCGCCAGGGACGCGCGCCTTTCCGTCGTGGGATGGATTTGCGGTACCGTCGTGCTTGAATCCGTGATCGTGCTGCTGGCCATGGTCGGCGGAGTCATCTTCCGCTCGAGGGTTGAGTCCGGCCTGCTTCCCGCCTGGGGCCTGATTCCCTATACAGCTCGCTATGGCATGATGTCCGTGATCGGCGCAATCTTCCTCGCCGCGATTTTTGCCAAGGTCATTTCCACGGGCAACAATTATCTTTTTTCGCCTGCCACGAGTGTCGTTCATGATGTTCTGCAGCGGTTTCTCATGAAGAATGCCGGCGACCGCTCCCTGGTGCGGCTGTCGCGCATTGTCGTTGTAGTGCTGGGATTGCTCGCGCTGGCGCAAAGCTTCCAGCCGTCCATCCTGCGCACGGCGGTTTACGCATACGATGTGTACGGCGCCGGCATCACTCCCGTGGTGGTGGCGGCGTTCTTCTGGAAGCGCACGACGACGGCCGGCGGCCTGAGTTCCATCGCGGCGGGCACGGTGGTGGCCGTGATATGGAAAGTGCTTCATCTTGATCCCGTCGTTCCCATGATTTTTCCGGCGCTGGCCGCGTCGCTTGCGGGTCTTGTCGGCGTGAGCCTGCTCACGGCTCCGCCCCGACCGGAACAGTGGCAGCCGTTCTTTCGGAAGGCGGGAGATGGCCGGGGATAAGGTCTGCGGACCGTCATCCAGGGCCTGATGTTTGTCATCCTGAACGGAGCGAAGGACCTCTGCGTTTCACTCGAGTGGAAAACCGCCACGAGGCTGCATCGAGTTTGTATAAGGGTCCCGGCGTATGCACAGACTTCTAAATTGCAGAGTCCCTTACAGGACCTGAATTTGCTGCGCAGGTCCTTCGTCGCCTGCGGCTTTTCATGATGAGATGTTTGGGATGTCCTCGGGCCAATCGGCGGCCCCTCAGGCCTGACAGGGCTGGAGTGTTTTTGATGGGACCAGGGGAGGAAGTGCATGAATCTCGATGCCATTCAATCGGAGCTTCGCAAGGCCAATCTCGACGGCTGGCTGTTTTATGACCATCACCACCGCGACCCCATCGCTTATCGGGTGCTGAAGATTACAAACGTAATGTGCACCCGGCGGTGGTATTACATGGTCCCTGCTTCGGGCGAACCTTCCAGGCTGGTCCATCGCATCGAGCGTTCGAACCTTGACGGGGTTCCCGGCGCTCTGCACGCTTACTCCTCCTGGGCCGAGCAGCGCGAAGGTCTGCGGCGAATGCTAGCAGGCAAGCGGCGCGTTGCCATGCAGTATTCGCCCATGAATGACATTCCCTATGTGGGCCTGGTCGATGCAGGGACGGTAGAGTTGATACGGAGCTTCGGCGTGGAAGTTGTTTCTTCCGCCGACCTGGTGCAGTTGTTCGAAGCCCGCTGGAGCGACGAAGCACTTGCGTCGCATCTGGAAGCGGGGAAGGCGGTCCATGCGGCCATTCGCGCGGCTTTCGCGACGATTGCGCACGCCGTGCGCACAGGCAAGGGAATCAACGAATTCGATGTGCAGCAGGAAATGCTGCGCATCTTTGCTGAACATGGCGTGGTCGCTGACGAGCCGCCCGTTGTGGCCGTCAACGCCAATTCTGCGAACCCGCATTACGGCCCCACACCGGAAACGGCGCTGCCTGTACGCGAAAATGATTTTGTCCTGCTCGATGTGTGGGCAAAGCAGGCGAAGCCGGGGGCGGTCTATTATGACGTCACATGGACGGGCTTCGTGGGCGGGGAAGTTCCCGACCGGTACGTGAAAATCTTCAACATTGTTCGCGAAGCGCGCGACGCCGCCATCAGCCTCGTGAAGACCTCCATGCAAAAGGGAAACCCGCTTTACGGATATCAGGTGGATGACGCTGCGCGCGCCGTCATCCAGCGGCACGGCTACGGCGATTACTTCGTCCACCGCACCGGACATTCAATCGGCGAGGACGTTCACGGCAACGGCGCCAACATGGACAACTTCGAAACGCACGATTCACGCCGCATCATCCCGTATACCTGCTTCTCCATCGAGCCCGGAATCTACCTCGAAGATTTCGGCGTGCGCAGCGAAGTAAATGTTTATGTCGAAGAGCACGACGCCCGCGTTACCGGCGATATCCAGCAGCAGATTGTGCCGATCCTGGCCGGTGGCATATGAATCCGGCACATGATGCCGAGAATGTCTCATGGGAGTCTCTCAATCCAAGGGGCCCTTTGAAATCATTTGCTTAAAAAGGTGCTTACAGCGCCCACGGGGGGGTAACATACGGCCCAAGATTCCTCAATGGAAGGAAGGAGGCACTCCGATGAAATCCATCCACGCGTCAATTGTGCCGTTCATCTCAGGAGTGGTTGTAGTGGCGATGGCTGCTCCCTGGGCGCGTGCGCAGTGTGGGACGGGCGGGACGTGTACCGGTTCGACGTCACCGACGGTTTATCAAATCTCCTGTGGCCCTTATGCTCCTGCGATGATTAACATTCCAAATGCACCGCCGCCAAATTGGGTGGTCCCGTATTGGTGGCAGAACATTTGTGTTCCAGGCTGCTGTGGTGGTCAGATGAGCAGCTACGAGCTTGAGGGCGCCTGGGATTGCGCCGTTCTAACCTTGAGAAAACAGCAGGACCCGGGCGGAAAACCTCCCCGCGATGCCGCTGAGATGGTTTACCTTGTACGGGAGTGTGACGGCGGGTATTCTACAGTGGTATTCAATTTGCCAAGCTAACCAATGGGGGCCGTAGCAATGCCTCACGAATCGCATGGCAGACCACTTGGTTTCCTGGGGATAGGTCTGGCGCTTGCGGCGCTTAGCCTGGCAGCAAGTTTGGGAACGCAAGATCAGGGGAGTCAGAAGAGCCAGCTACCAAACCCTGCAGTAACCACTCTCTATCCTTCAGGCGTTGTCGAACTTTCCGCTCCGCCTCCGGTGGCGGTGGCTGCTGGGGTAGAATGCGACGTTAACGGAAATATCTACCTTCAGTACTCGTCGTCTGTTCGGTTCCTTTATGAAAGTGTGCGCGAGCAAAGGCCGGCGAACTTACCGCTCAGAAAGCTGTCACCCGACTCCAAGGAGACAGTTGTGTTCTCGGTTGGGCCGTTTCAGGGATATCAATGGTTCAGCACCACAGCGTTTTACGTGACACCCAACGGCGACGTTTATAACCTGGCACAAGCCTGCCGAAGCCAGGGAAACCCTCGAGATAATGCTTGCGCCTGGATAGTGACGAAGTATAAGAAAGACGGATCGCCGGACGATGTAATTAAGCTCCGTCTTCCCGAGGGCGTGTCCCTGGCGACGGCCAGATTTGCCGCCTTTGGAGACGGCAGACTTCTCCTGTCGGGGTACACGCTGCACGAGGACGGAAGCGAGGAGCCTTTCACCGGCATTTTTGACCGCAGCGGGGTTCTTTTGGCGAATCTAACGCTGCCCGGGGAAGTTGGTCCCGCTCCGGCCCCGCCTCACCCAAAAGAGAAATCCGCCGAAGGGTCTTCGCCAACAGCATCAGACAACAAGGAAAAACAGCCAGGGATCCTTCTGGCAGAAGCGGTCGGAGGCAGTCAGATCGTTGGGGCGCCGGACGGAACCCTTTACCTGTTGCGAGGTGGCTCGCCTGAAAGGCTCTACGTGATTTCTTCCGACGGAGCCATTCTGCGGGAACAAAAAATACTGCCGCCCAGACCCGGTGTGTTGCCGTTCTCCGTAAGCGTGACCGCGCAAGACCAGCTTTTCATCATTTACAGCCATGTTCCGACAGCGAAGGACCCCAGCGGGGCCCTCGTTCTCGCGCTGATGGACCCTCAATCGGGGAAAGCAGTCTCGGTCTATGATGCTCCGCCAAAAGCCGGTGCCCCCGCTTGCATGGCGAGAGATGGGGAGATCTTGTTTACGCGCGAAAGCAAATCCGGCGCCCTTGAAATCGTCAGATATACTCCGGAGTAGCAGACGCCGCCGGAAATCAGGGTGTCTTCCCGGGGCGTATGTTCGGCGCGCACAGCGAAGCGCGCGTTTATGTCGAAGAGCACGACGCCCGCGTTACCGGCGATATCCAGCAGCAGATTGTGCCGACCCTGGCTTTTGCGGGCTGATGCGGAATTTCCAGTTCCGTGTGCGGGACGCCGCGAAGGCATCTGCGCCGCTGCACCTTTCTCATGAAAATCCCTGTCTGAACGAAGCTAATGCGGCCACCCGTGGCGCGGGGGCAATCTGGGAATTGCCCCCACGTTTTTGAGGTGGCTTATCGCGCGGAAGATCGCTCAGGACGCGAGCTTGATCTGGATCACGTGGAGCGTGCTGGTTTGTGGATCAAGGGTTGCGACCACCTGCACGTTCTTCTGATCGTATTTCTCGGCTTCCTTCTGATTGTCCAGAAAGTAGCCTTTGCCGGCCTGAGGATCCGTCAGCAGGGCATACTGACCGTTTTTCGTCTTGATGATTTTCCCGACGTAAGTCTTGGCCTGCTGGTTCTGTTGCTGCTGCCCGCTTGCGGGTGGTTGCTGCTGTGAGTTCTGGTCCTGGTTCTGTGCGCTGAGTGGCTGCGATATCGCGATCATTCCTGCCGCCAGCACAAGCGTGAAAAGCCAGGACCGGATTCTTCTTCCTTTCATGTCATGCCCCTTTCTGAGAGTGGATTTCCCCCGCCTCCGGCAGTGGCACTGCAGCGACACGATTACCCCCGCAGCAGATTGCCGACGTTTCGCGCCACAGACTTCTGCCACTACCCGCATCCTTTGGACCGGCAATGGCCTTGCCACAACGCATTCGGAATCGATTTGTTGGGAGCAGAAGGGTTAGCCGCTCCTGTTACGCATGCGCTTGTAATTTCTTCCTCCTCCCTGTCGATTATTCGCAGTGAAAATTGAGAGTAGCGATTCCGCGAAACACGAATTGAAGGTTTGCCAAGTAACCATTTCGGGAAATTTCTCCGCCGTCGATTGCTGTTCTGCGAGAAAGTTCAGCGGTTTTTGAACCTGTCCAGGCATTTCGTTGCCCGATAGCGATCCGGTATTTAAGGAGGTCTAGATATCCACGGACGTTCCGGGCGCAGCAGAGCCGGCCGCTGCTGTTTAGGCGGCAGTGGATGCTCACGGCCGGGGCGGGTCGCCCGGCCGCACCTGGGCGCAGAAAAGACTTGACACGGGCTACGCTACTATGCTAGTCTTTTCAAGTGTATTCGGGCCGGCGGCAGGGGCGGGCCTGTCATCGTGCGGCGTTCGATGCTTTCGATGGACCGGACAGGGGCGGGGCCAACGGGCGGCGCCGGGGAGGATTCCCGGCACGGGGCTCTCAAACCCTTACACGGCTAGCCGTCCTGAAGGCTCCCGGCAAGGGAGCGAATGGGACAGAAAAGGTTAATTTTGCAAAAACGAACCGGAGAAGTGATTGAAAATAAAGGATCGGCCCTTCAAAATGGGACAAAACGAACCGGAGAACGAAGCGGAGAACTTGTTGAAAATAAATGCCTGCAGAAAAAACGAACCTGAACAAACCCGAAATAGAAGTTCGATATCCTGTTGAAAATAAAGGACCGCTCATTTCGCTTTCGGGGCGGTCGGGAAGCGCAAAATACACACACACCTAGCCAGCCTGCAAGGTTCCGGGACCCTCTGCCAGGCCGTGAGGACAATGCCGGTTGTCCTGCCATTAGGAGAAGCAGGCTGAACCGCACGCCGGGCGGCGGATTGCCAGTCATCCGACGTCCGGCGCGACGGCTTCGCAGATCGCCTTGGAGCGCGACCCAGCCCCGGCTGTTCTCAAGCGCTGGTAAGTTTGCGACCCGCAGCGTCCCACACGGCGATGGCATTTTTGAAATACGAATAGTTGGCCATGTGGCAGGCGATGGCGGCGTTGTTGCCGAACTCAGCATCCTCGATGGAAGGCTGCCGTGTCTTGACGGACTGGAAGAAGTTCCAAAGATGCTCGCGAGTGGAATCGTAACCCGGCGGTGCATAGTACCCGGTGGCCTCGAAAGGCTGGGCCGTCCCCGGCGCCGGATCGTGTTCCTCGTGCCATTTTTTCGCGTAGGCGCTTGCCATTTCCGCGGGCCATGCGGGCGTGCACGGGCTGTGGTTCTTCCCGTCCTGCGGCCAGATGGTGAAGCCGCTGGGGTTCTCGATCCCATGAACTTCCATAATCCCGCGCGTTCCCATGAAGCGATAGATTTCATCTTCGTCGGTGTTGAGCGTCACGCGGAGTGTAGCGCGGAACTTGGGATACTCATAGACCGTGGTCATCACGTCGGGAACGTCGCGGCCGTCATTCCAGCGGAACAGTCCGCCCATGGTAGCGGCCCGCTTCGGCGGCGCGGTGACGTCCATGGCGTAATGGATGCCGGTGAGCGAATGGATGAACAGGTCGCCCGAAATACCTTCGCCGTAGTCCTGCCAGCAGCGCCAGCGCGTGAAGCGCTCTTTGGAAAACGGGATCCGGGGTGCCGGGCCGAGCCACGTTTCCCAATCAACGGTTTCCGGCGAAAGGTTGGGCGGGATCGTGTAGTCCCACGCGCCGCAGGCGCTGTTGCGGCCGAGCGACGATTCCACCAGGCAGACGTCGCCAATGACGCCCTGCCGCAGCAGTTCGCGGGCCTTCTGATAGATCACCGAACTCGGTTCCTGGCTGCCCACCTGCACGATGCGGTTGTGGGCCTTTGCCGCTTCGATCATGGGGAAACCCTGCTGTAATTCGTGTGTCATGGGCTTTTCCACATAGACGTCCTTGCCGGCCTGGCAGCATTCCAGGACAATGCGCTCGTGCCAGTGGTCAGGCAGGGGAGCGATGATGCAATCGATCTCCTTGTTGTCGAGCAGGTCCTGATAGCGCTTCGTGATCTGGATGGGCTTGCCCACAATCTGTTTGGCCAGTTCCTGGCGGCTGGTGTAAATCTCGCAGGCCGCAACGCACTCAACGCCGGGCAGCGAGATGGCGGTCCTCAGCAGTCCGGCGCCGCGCATGCCGACGCCGACAATGCCGAAGCGTACTGTATCACTGGGCGGCGTCGGGCGCGCGGGAATTCCTGCGGGCGCCGAAGCCTCAAGACGAATGGCGTTGGCCGCCAGCATGCCTCCTGTGACGCCGGCGGCTCGCCCCATAAAACTGCGACGAGAGATGCGGTTCCTTTCCATGTTGAAATTACCTCCGCAATAGAAACGGAATGGATGATTCGCCCGATATTATCAGGCGACGAACGAGTCTATCGCCGTCACGCGTTCGGCGCAATCGGTTCTTCAAAAATCCCCGGCTGCGGAAGATATCGGGGCTTGCTTCTTCGCAAAGATCATCACCCACTGCCCGCGCCTTCGAAACACCGCCACGGGGCGCAGCTCAAACTTGAAAGCCACAAAGCCGGGCACGATGGGGGGCGAGTAGGCGTTTACCCGCGCGAGGAAGCGATAGCGCCGCAGCCAGTTTTCCGGAGGGTCCCAACTGCGCGAGTAAAGGTAAACGAGGTCAAACGAGCCATCGGAAATGTTTCTGAAATCCGGCGGGGAGAAGCTCGAAATAACGACGACGCGCATCGGCTTTTTTACGTATCCGAGTTCGGGATGAGACAGTTCATCCGTAGCGGGCCACGCCGTGAGGATGCGGGGGTCGCCTTCCTGAGCGGAAAGCCACTGCGCGGCGTCCTGATGCAGACGGATGAAATCCGCGTAGGCAAGGTTGTTCTCGTAAGGGAAAGGATAAGGCGGATTGATGAACCACGACCCTACAAACCCGGCCGAGACGAGGACCAGGCCCACGCGCATCGCGGCAAGGGGCAGCCGGTCCACAAGCATCGTGAGTGCCAGATAGAAGCATGGAAACATGGGCAGGAGGTAGCGTTCGAGGACAGCGCCGCCCACAACGCTCAACAAGGCAATGTAAGCGGCGGAGAGCAGCGCAGTGAGCAGAAAGAACTCCCGTTCGGTCTGCGCTCGAGGCGAGTCTTCGACTTGCCCGTCCCTTTCATGAGCGTCGGTTTGCGCCTTCTTCATCCTGCGGCGGCCAATGAGGGCAATCAGAACCAGCAGCCAGTTGAATCCGGCAATGAACACCTGATACATCCGGCGCAGCAGACCCAGCGCGATTTTGCCGGGCTTGAGCGTGGAATAGAGATTGTATTCAAGATATTGCGGGTTGCCCGTCCAGTAGCCGGTGGCGTGGTGATAGTAAACCGCCCAGGCGCTCAGGACTGCAACCGGAGCGGCCAGCGAGAGCCAATCGGTCCTGGACAGGTCCCTCTTGCTGCGCCAGAGAAAAATCAGCGCCACTGGAACGATGACGATGGCGGTCTCTTTGGTCAGGACGGCCAGCGACGCGGCTGCGGCAAACCCGCCCATGCGGCGCTGAAGCAAGGCCCAGACGGCGATGGTAGTGGTCAATGCCGCTGGAAGGTCCAGAAACGCCAGCGAGCTTTGAGCGAAGTAGAGGGGGGAAAGCGCCAGCAGCGCGCATGCCCACACAGCGGTTTCACGGCGCGCGACGGTGCAGCCAAGCCCGTAGAGGGCAACGAGTGTTCCGGCAGCAAACGCAATCATCACAAGGCGCGTGACGAGCGGGGCGTATCCCGCAATCCGCCACGCTGCGGCGAGACAGATCATCACAAGTGGAGTGTGGCCGGACGGGACCGTGCTCTGCGGAATGAGGAGACCATGATGCAAAAAGTCGAGCGCCGCTGGGATGTAATAGCCCGCTTCGTCCCAGTAATATGGAAGGCTGAGCAGAGGATAATGCGCGAGCGCAAGGACGCCAAAAGCGCCAATGAAATAAAATCCAAAGTGCAGTTTGGAACTCGCCGGGGTCTTTTCCATGTGAAGAGGCATGTTACAACGAACGGCGGGCGTGGTGCTCTGAAATCAATTCACCATCGAGCCGTTTCCGGGCATTGTCACCGTGAGCCATCGCGGATTACGATGAACAGCTTGACGCCCCGCCGCAGCGCCGACCTGCGATCGCCGACTTTCGGCAACTGTGGCTGTGCCGGTGGTCTGGAACTGCCGACGCGTAATTTTGCAGGAGTAACCGCTTGCCGGCACGACGGGGATGTGCTCGGAGCCTGGCGATTGTTGATGGCGATGGCCAGGATTGGAGGCTTGGAATGATTCGGATTTACACGCGCAGTTGGTGCGAAGATTCCGTCGAAGCGAAGAAATTTCTGGAAGAGCATCGCTTGCTTTTCGAGGAAATCGACATCGAAAAGGACCCCAAAGCGCGCGAGTTCGTCATGAGCGTCAATGAAGGCAAGCAGCGGACCCCCACCTTCGAGGTTGACGGCCGCACATTCCATTGCTCGCCTTTTGATGCGGAAAGACTCAGGCGCGAGCTCGACCTGAAAGATTGATCAGCGCAGAGTGGAAAATTCAGAATGCAAATGCTGAAGGGAGAGAGATGAAATATCGCAAATTCGGAAGAACGGGTTGGATGGTCAGCGAAATTGGATATGGCATGTGGGGCATGGCGGGCTGGACGGGCTCCGATGATGAAGAATCGCTCCGCTCGCTCCAGCGTGCCGTGGACCTGGGCTGCAACTTTTTTGATACGGCCTGGGCTTACGGCGACGGCCACAGCGAAGAATTGCTGGGCAAGCTTGTCCGCGCGAACCCGGACAAAAGGCTCTACACAGCCACGAAGGTCCCGCCCAAAAATCTTCAGTGGCCAAGCCGCCGGGAATACACGCTGGATGATTGCTTTCCGCCCGACCACATCGAAAAGTATGTCCACAGCAGCCTGAAAAACGCCGGGCTTGACAGTTTCGATCTGATGCAGTTGCACACATGGGAGGATTCCTGGGTGGACGACGATCGCTGGTACAGGAAGCTCGATGATCTCCGCCGCCAGGGACTGATCAAAGCCATCGGAATCAGCATCAACCGCTGGGAGCCGTGGAACGGCGTGCGCGCCGTGAGGAGCGGCCTCGTGGATGCCGTGCAGGTCATTTACAACATCTTCGATCAAAACCCCGAAGACGAACTTTTTCCGGCCTGCCGCGAAATGAATGTCGGCGTGATTGCCCGCGTCCCATTCGACGAAGGGACGCTGACCGGCAACCTGACCCTTGAGAGCAAATGGCCTGAGGGCGACTGGCGCAACACGTACTTTGTTCCCGAAAATCTGAAGAGCAGCGTCGAACACGCCAATGCCCTGAAACCGCTTGTGCCCCCGGGAATGACGATGGCAGAAATGGCGCTGCGGTTTATTCTCGGCAACTCGGACGTCAGCACGATTATTCCGGGGATGCGGAAACTCCGTCATGTCGAGGCCAATATCGCTGCAAGCGATGCCGGGCCGCTGCCACGTGAACTTCAGGCGGAACTGAAGAAGCACCGCTGGGTCCGGCAGGTGACCGAGTGGTCGCAGTGAGGGGCATCTCAGAATGGAAATTGAGCTTCAAAGAGAACATAATGAAGCCGAAGGAGGCTGTGTATGAACGTTTTGAAGATCCGGAGTTGGGGCATGGCAGTTGCAGTGGTTTGCCTCATTGCTCCTTTGCTGCACGCGGACAGCATCAAGTTTAAGAACGGAAGTACGGTGCAGGGGAAGTATCTGGGTGGGACTGACTCGCAGGTGACTTTCTATACCAACAACCAGCTTGTGCACTATGCGATCGCGGACATCCAAAGCATTACTTTTGGCGATCAGACTTCCACTTCGTCGGCCGCCGCGCCTGCGCCTGCCCCTGTTGTCAAGTCGTCCCGGATGGCTGCTTCCCAACCCGCAGCGTCTGTCAGTAATTCTTCAACGGCGGACGTCCTCGTGCCTGCCGGCACACACATCACAGTGCGGATGATCGACGGCATCGATTCCAACACGAACAAGGTCGGCGACAGCTTTCAGGCCAGCCTGGAAGAGCCTCTGATTGTGGATTCGACGCAGGTCGCTCCCAAAGGAGCCACAGTGTACGGAAAGCTCGAGCAGGTCAAATCTGCCGGCCGTATTCAAGGCCAGTCTGAGCTTCGGCTGGTCCTGACAGGGATTGTACTGAACGGGGCAACATACAACATCGTCACCGGCGACTACAGCGTTCAGGGCGGGTCGCGCGGCAAGCAGACAGCCGAACGGGCGGGTATCGGAGCAGGGCTCGGCGCAATTATCGGAGCAATCGCGGGTGGCGGCAAAGGTGCGGCAATTGGAGCAGGAGTGGGCGCGGGCGCAGGCACCGCCGTCCAGGTGATGACCCACGGCCAGCAGGTCCATGTGCCCAGCGAGACCGTGCTGGACTTTACGCTCGAGCAGCCCGTGCGCCTCCCGATTGCAAACAGTTAGATATTGGCGTCCCCGTGTTGCGGCGGGCCTTCCCGGGCCGGCGCGAGCTGCTCCCGAACGAAGGCCCGCAGCTTCCCGCGGAGGACGTCCCTCGCTCGCCGGAAGGCATCCAGCCGCCCTGCCTCATCGCCTTCGAAGGCAGCGGGATCGGGAATGCTCCAATGAATGCGGCGCGTTCTCGCCGGGAAGACGGGGCAGCTTTCCCTCGCGCTGTCACAAACCGTGATGACGAAATCGAACTCCTGCCCGATGAATTCGTCCACCGCCTTTGAACGGTGGCCGGAGATGTCGATCCCAATTTCGCGCATCACGGCGACCGCTTCGGGCCGCACGCGCGAAGGATGGGTGCCCGCGCTCGACACCTGACAAAATGGCCCGACTTCGTGGCGCAACAGGCCTTCAGCTATCTGGCTGCGTGCGGAGTTCGCAGTGCAGAGGATCAGAACACGCATGATTAACCTCGATGATAAAGTGCGCCTAGGACCACGGCTTGCGGGCGCGGACAAAAGCGCTCATGAAATTGCCGTCAATTTTCGCGGCGATCGAATCCAGATCGAGGCCCTGTCCGTCAAGGAATTGCCGGGCGTCTTCAGCGTGATAGACGCGCGTTGGCTCAATCGAGATCTCTTCAAAGCCTGCGGCGGCGAGCAGATCGCGATATTCAGTTTCATGCAGCGCGCCTGCGATGCAGCCCGCCCAGAGTTCCACATTGCGGCGGATGTCCGGCGGAACTTCACCCCTGACGACAATGTCGGAAACGGCAACCCGTCCGCCGGGCTTCAGAACTCGAAATACTTCTTTCAGGACGCGGGCCTTGTCCGCTGAGAGATTGATGACGCAATTCGATATGACAACATCGACAGAGTTGTCAGGCAGCGGAATGTTCTCAATTTCGCCTTTCAGGAATTCCGCGTTGGTGACACCGGCCCGTGCCTGGTTTTGCCGCGCGAGCGCGAGCATTTCGTCTGTCATGTCGAGGCCATACGCTTTGCCGTTCGGCCCAACCCGCCGCGCCGAAAGCAGTACGTCAATGCCTCCGCCCGATCCAAGGTCCAGTACAACCTCGCCCGGATTCAGTTGCGCCAGCGCGGTTGGGTTGCCACAGCCAAGCGAGGCGAGCACGGCTTCCTGCGGCACTTCGCGGGTCTCGCTGGGATTATACAGATTGATTGTGATGGGGTCTGCATTGCCAGGTCCGCAACAGGATTTCTGTCCCGTGAGGGCCTGCTTCGCAGCTTGCCCGTATTTTTCCCGGACTGCTTTTTTCAGGTCGTGCGTGCTCATGGCTTTTTCCCGTTTCGTGATTTGGGTTGCCGCCGGCCAATCGTGGCCAGACACTTGGGCTCGGCAGCCCGACTCCGCGTGCAGCATTCGGCGTAAAGGAACGCAAGCAATTCCTGTAAGGCGTCAATATTCGCTGTGTACCACAGGAAGGTGCGCTCGCGCCGGACGCGAACGAGGCCTTCGTGCTTCAGCTTGTCAAGGTGGTGCGAAAGAGTGGAAGGGGGAATGCCGAGTCCGTTCTGGATGTCGCCTGCAACCATCCCCTGCGGGTGCGCCGTCAGGAGAAGTTGCATGATGCGGAGGCGGGGCTCTGCGCCCATCGCGGCAAACATGTCCGCGTAGCGACTGGCCCGGTCGGAAGCGAGTTGACGCCCCATACTTCCATAATTGTAGAACTACAGAATGATGTCAAGCAAAAGGTGCCCGAGGACTTGTGCTAATATCGACACCCAAGGACCTGGAAGACGCCGAGTGAAATCCCTGCGGACCGGGATCACAGGACTAATGACGACGAAGATCCAATACAGCCTGACGGCGGAAGATTACCGTGAGTACCAAAAGGCATACCTCGCCTCGATGGCGGAATTCTGGGGCCGGAACCACTTCAGAATCTCCGTTGGCTTTGGCAGCATTGTCTTTATAGCAGGACTCAACTGGGTCTTTAATGTGCACCGTGAGAAATATCCTGGCCTCGTGGCGATTGCTGGGGGTCTGTATCTGATATTCGTTGGAATTTGGGGCCGAGTGTCCTTCCGCCGCCGGTTCCGAAAGAACGAGCCGTTGTACCAGGGTCTCGAAGGAGAATTCAGCAATGAAGGACTCACTATTCGAGCTTCCAGAGAAGAAACCCGGGCGAAGTGGGAACATTACACGGGCTTTCTCGAAACACCGAACCTTTTGCTGCTCCAAACTCCCGACGGCTCCTGCGTGGTTATACCGAAGCGTGCGTTTGCGCCTGCGGAGCTTGACTCTGTCCTTCAGCTTGTCCGCAGCAAAGTTGGACCGTCAGGGCGCTAGCGTCTGGCGTTCGTAAGACCGTCATTGCGGCAATGGGAGTGGTCACGTTTCATGTGGCCCTGATCGGTTCTGGCGGGTCTCATGGCCAGGGAAGCGTTGGCCTTTGCCAACTTCTTGCTGTTCCTCGATATACCTCTGGAAGCGCTTCCGCCAACCGGAGGGCAGTGCTGCAGACCGGAGAGCCCGTTCCAGCAGGCGAATATCCTGATGGTCGCGTTCAAGATGAAGACGCACGACCGTCGCTACACTGATGCCGTTGGGGTCCCGGCTGATCCTTTCTATAGCATCACCCTGGCCGAGTTCGCCTTCCTCGACGACTGCCAGATAGAACCCGGTGCGGCGGCTTGCAAGGAAGCGGTCCGGCATGTCGCCGCGGCCGAACCTGATTCCGAGTTTGTAACAGGGCAGACGCGGTTGCGTGATCATCAAGACGGCCGTTCCTATTCGAAAGTGGTCGCCGATAAGGGCTTCATCTTCAAGCAAGCCCGCGATGGTCAGGTTTTCTCCGAACTCTCCCCATGGTAATTCCATGCCGGGAAGCTCGCGTTGCCAGTAGGCGTAGTGCTCCGAGGGGTAGGCATAAACCGCCTTGTTTGGTCCTCCGTGAACGGAAAGATCAGCCTGGGCATCGCCGGCAAGATTGAGCTTGGCGACTTTCACGCGACCATCCACCGGAGCTTTGTAGATGCCGGTGCTGACAGGTCTGCCGTCTAAAACGATCTTGCGTGGGAGGCCGACATTAACGGATAGAACCTTCATAGCATGAACCATTGGATGCGCCGCTTCTGTACACGATGCAAACCGGGCCGTGGTTGCGGGCTCCCTGGAGCCTCCGCGCCCGGAAGTTTTCCCGATTTACTCGTACGATTATAATGATTCAGCGCGAAAGTGGCGGAATTGGCAGACGCGCCAGACTTAGGATCTGGTCCCGCAAGGGGTGGGGGTTCGAGTCCCCCCTTTCGCACCAACCTTTCTTTTCAATGGCTTTGCGCCGAAAACGTTGCTGTGGCTGACAGGGCAGCGGGACCGTGGGTTGCGCGGGGGTTGCGTCGGGTTGCGGTGTTGTAAGCTCGTCGAGCTTGTCGATGAAGTGAACATTTCTACGGGGGATTAGGTGGACGTATTTGTCGGCAGTGATTTGTATCGAAGTGTGCCCCATTTGGTCGCGCACGTACGGCAGTGGCGCTCCGGCTTCGATTAACAGACTCCCGAATGTATGCCTCAAGTCATGAAAGCGGAATCGGCGAAGGCCGGCCTTAGCAATGATGGAGTGCAAGAATCTCTCTTGAAGCCTTCGGGCCGAAAGAGGATTTCCGTCTTTCCCGGGAAAAACAAGGTCGTCAGCAATCGAGCTTCGGCCGTGCTGTCGGGCCTCAATAAGGCGGTGGTTAAATAAGTCCATTAGCACATCTCGCAGCGCTCGGGACATGTCAACTCTTCGTGGTTTTCCCCCTTTCGGGGTACTGAAACGACCTCGGTACCACCGGCGCTCGACCAAAATGAATCGGTCAGGGTCGTTATCGGTTTGGCCGAAATGGAAGTCGCGCCATCTCAAGCCGAGGATTTCGCCCTTAGCCTACTTCGTCTACATAGATGTCAGCACGTCAGTGGTCACTTCAAAACCGTCCACCGATGGCCGGTATGGTGTGACCACAGAGGGCAAGGTGGCGCGGCATCGGGCTCAGTCTCATGACTTCGGTTATCAGTAGGGCCCGGTGGGGATTACTCCCTGACTCTTGTTCCTTAGGAGAGCCTGCCTCCGCGATGGGGGCCGATAGAATCTTCACCCACCGCTTCTTCATAACGCCCTATCTTGCCCGCCATCATAAACCGGGCAGGAGCGCTTTCAACATGTAAGCCTTTGCAATTTTCAGTCGACCCCATTATTTGTAGAACGCGCCTTGTGCGCAGTCTCGAAGGAGCGGGGTGTATGTTCGGGGTTCGCTTGATCATTCCGAGGGACAGTCCTATTATTTGCCGTGGGCGGTCCGGCCCGATATTCCGCCAGTGCGCTGGAGGGGTTTTCGATGAAGCAGTACAATCTCGCCAGGCTCATTTCTGAGACCGAGTCTTCGCTAATCAGTTATCTGGCGTCATCTCTGCCAATTGGAAACCATGCCAACCAAGAGCGGCTGGGGGAGTGGTTCTACTCACTGTGGGAGGAGCGAACGTTCAAGGGTCCGTTCATCGAGGCCGTTCCGCCCTACAAGCAAGTCGAGACCTTGGGCGTGTTGATTGAGGGAAATGAACTGGGAGGCGAACAGGATCGCGTGGTCGCGAGCCGACTGCGGCCCACACACACAGTGGCTGAGATAGACGGTCGGCTGGCAAAATTCGCAAGGGCACGGTGTGCACTCTGGCCTGGTGGTAGCAGTGAAGAGCAAAGCGAAAGGGAGGAAAATTCTCTCAAGAAACTCTGGAATCTTCGGCTGTATGTGCACCAGAAACAGGCAATCCAGCATTTGATTCGAAGCAGGAAAAATATTGTCGTTGCAACTGGGACTGGCAGCGGGAAGACCGAGTGTTTTCTGATCCCTCTCATCTATGATCTCCTCAGTGAGCCAGAAAGGACTCGCTCAAAGAGCGGAGTGCGGGCATTACTCTTGTATCCAATGAACGCGTTGGTAGAGGACCAAATGGCACGCCTCCGACGCCTCCTTTTCTGGATAAACCTTCAAGCCCATGACTGTCGCGATAGATCAGCGCTGCTAAGCCGCCAGATTACGTTCGGAAGGTACACGGGTGAGACGCCGCTCAACGCAAACGACACCAGCGAGCGGTCTGTTAGCCAGGAGGAAATCCACGAATTGGGTGAGGTGCTGTTCCGGGAAGACATGCAGCGCAATCCGCCGGATATTCTCGTAACCAACTTTACGATGCTCGAATATATGCTCCTTCGGAACGACGACCGGCGCATCTTTGCATCACCTGAGCTATTGAAGCTTCTCGTTTTAGACGAAATTCACACGTACCATGGCACGCAGGGAATGGAGGTGGCCACGTTACTTCGCCGGTTTCGTGACTATCTCGCACGCAAACAGGGCGGCGAACCGCACTATATTTCGGTCGGATTGAGCGCGACCCTGAGCACCGAAAAAAAGGCGACTCGCAAGATGGCGCGGTTCGCGTCGTTTCTGTTTGGGTCAGAGTTTGCCGAAGACGCGATCTTTACAGGCGAGTTTGAACCCGTTTGGAGCAACGAAACACATGGGCCGTTCGACGGGGTGAGAGCTGTGAAAGCGTTGACCCATCTGTCAGACGTCGCCCCGAGGTTCTGTAGCGCATTCGCGGTGGGCACAACTTCCACTGAAGAGGGAGACAATGATATTCCGTCTGACGAATGGGTAGCACTGGCATCAGCGCTCCAGTCGCCGATGCTGCAGGATGAATATCTCAAATCAAATCCTGAAAGAATTGAGCTTCTCGGAAAAATTCTGCGGGAGAGCCCGTTATTCGACCGATTAGCGCAAAAATTGGCATCCGCTCAGCCGAGCGTAATTTCTGCCGACGAGTTGGCTCATGCCGTCTTCGAAACCGGCGAAGGGGCGGAGAACTCCAAACCGGCCGCACAAGCCCTGGCCGTTCTTCTTCAGTTGGTTGCCGCAGCTCGCTACAACGGGAACGCGTTGTTAAGCCTTCGTATCCATCTATTGGTTAGAGAGCATCAACAGGGGCTTTTATGCATCAATCCTGCGCACAGACCGTTGGCGAAGTCGACGGACGGCTGGTGGTCTGAACTGTTCGTCGTCCACAGAGGGCGCTGTAAAACCTGTCAATCGTTGGCTTACCCTGTGTTCCTTTGTCGAAGGTGTGGTTTTGTACTGCTCGAAGGTTGGATTCGGGCTAGGACGAAGCGGATTCTGCCGGAAAAGGATGAACTTCTTGGTCCTCATCAGTTTCGCCGAATCCTCTTCAGGCCTTGCTCTGGTATTAGCGAAGCGGAGAGACAAGCCTTTGCCGATCAAAAAAAGATTACGCTATGCACCTTTTGCGGACTTAGATTCCCTCATGACGACAATAATGCGGAATACCGGCAACAAGCGATAGCCCGGCACCAGCAAGAATGCTCGCATGGCTCACTGATCGAGGCTCTTGAATGGTCAAATGGGGATAAGGATGTCAGGATCGAAGTATGTCCATATTGCGACCAGGATTGGCTTAAGGGCCAAGAGGTCATCACACCGCCGTCGATATCACTTTATTCGGCGTCCACAGTGCTCCTGGAAGAGCTAAAGCGCGCAATTGACGAACCGCTGCATGATTGCGTGAACAAAGTATTATGTTTCACGGACAGCCGACAGGAGGCCGCATTCATCGCGAGCCGACTCCAACGTACAAACGAAGATTTCACGTTTCGGCAGCTTTTATATCGAACCTTGAATGATGCCGGTGGGCCCTTGGGGACAAGGGAATTGATTTCGCAACTATTTGAGCAACTTGAAAGTGATAGCGCGCTGGCAAACCTCTTCTGCGAAAAGGAAGAAGTCTCAGACCCATCAGCAATCCGAAAGCGCGTCGCTACGTTACTGTTCCGCGAGACGTGCACCGAATACAGGACGCTTGAATCGCTCGGAGCCTGCTCCCTTATCTACCCTGAGTCGCTTTTCGTTGGAGGACGGCAGTTCTTAGCTACAGATCCTTTAGGAAGACGACTATCTGTCGCCGAGCAGGACGCTCTAGTACAGGCAATCATAAACTGGGGGTTTCGCTTCCGCCGTTGGGCAGTTTCTTCAGGGACCGGTGTTCGGATTGACTTTCTGGACCTCCAGCGCTACGGCTACCAGGAATGCAGTATTTGCAAGCAGGCTGCCGGGCAGGGCACATCAGGATTATGCCTGCGTCAGGCAAACCCCAGGAGCAGGCTCTTTAACTTTTATCGCAGAATCTGCCACCGCGAGGGCGCCTTCTTTCTTCCAGGGGACCTTGTCGACTTTAACCGACTGATGGGAAGTATCTGGGAGCAAGTGGTTACTGCGCCAGAGATGCTCTTCCGTAGCCGTCTGAACCAACCCTTGGACAGCCGGAAACCGTTCGTCATCATGGACGGCACCGAGCCAACAAATTTCAAGCTGCGGCTGAATTGGCTGTGCCTCCAATGGAAGCTCGAGACGGATGATTCCCCTCTTTATCGGTGCTCTGTGTGCGGCAGTCTCGGTCGCGTAAACGTGCGGAAGGTTTGCCCGGTTCGGGATTGCAATGGCACCTTGAAAGAGACCAGCCTCCGAGAACTTGCTTCGCAGAAGTTCTCTCCAGCCAGACACTACCTGCATCTGCTGAGAGATAAGCGGCCCAAGCCGTTACGAGTCGAAGAGCACACCGCCCAGATTGCTCCGCGGGCACGCCGGGAGATAGAGAAGGAGTTCCGCGAAGACTACGTTGGTTCGATTGACGTGATATCCGGCTCAACAACGTTCGAGTTAGGGATCGACCTCGGAAGTGTGAATGCGATTTTTCTTGCGAATATGCCGCCCGAGATCGCGAATTACAGGCAGCGAGCAGGGCGTGCCGGAAGACGTGCTGGAATGCTCCCGATTGTAATAACCTACGTGCGCGAGAGGCCTCACGACGCGTACTTCTGGAACCGGGCACTTGATTTCATTGCCGGTCCTTTGAGGATACCCAGGTTTTCTCCGCCCAGCCATGAAGTGCTCCTTAGACACGTCAACGCGGTCTTGTTTGCCAACCTTGTCGGGTCCTTCCCCAATCCTGGCGGGCTCGAAGGGCCTCCGGCAGGAGAATTCTTATCCTTTTGCCTTAGGCCCGACCGCAAGGAAGCAATACTCCGCGCGGCAACCGAGGTACAGTCACCAATCGGAGCAAGCATTCGCAGCGTGTTGGCCGCAAATTCGACGCTTAACCTAGCGCCAGAGCTCTGCGTCAAGAATTTCTATGAGAGGCTGGAACATGTCAACAAGACTTATATTCCGCTGCGGGAGGCAGACGGGGCAATACCTGTGCTCAGCGACTATGGAATCCTACCCAGCTACAACTACCCAATCTACGTCGACGAATTGCGGCTCTATGAGTGCCCGCGAACCGAATGGCCACGGCGTGATCTAAAGCTTCAGCGCGACAGAAGTATAGCACTCTCAGAATACTATCCCGGCCGCATCATCGTGGCTGGAAAGGTGGCGATTAAATCGATCGGTCTTTGGGAGGGCTTCGAATACCAACCCTTCCTGTACTGCAAGCGGTGCGGTCATATTGACACTCAGTGTAGTACGAACACCCCAACGGCGTGTCCGAATGGGTGCGGCGATCTCGTCCGACGGAGGGCGGTTAAGCCACTTGGTGGGTTCTTGGGCAAGTACGAACCTGGGCTTTTGCGTCAGGATCCCGAAATCTTTCTCGTCAAGGGTGGCGAGTACCTCTTTGATCCCCGCGGGAATCCGCCTCCGACTTTTCAAGAATTCGGCTCGGGCAAAGCGATTTACGCCGCTCGGCAGAGTTCGTTTCACATTCAGCAGTCGGGCGCCCGAATGCGGACGTTCACGCCTCGCCCTGATGCTGAGAAGCCGTTGACCCTCAGTCGCTGTCGCAAATCTGATGTCTCTGTGAGAGGGCGTCAGTACGAATGTTTAGTCCTCCCTGAAAAGGAAGGCGAAGGGCACGAGAGCCTCTATCTGATGCATGAATTTACCACCGATATTCTTCGTCTTCGCATTAAGAAGTCGTCGGGCATAGGTGAATTGTTGCTACGCTCCAAGCCGTTTCGCGAAGCGGCCGACACGAAGGATCCTGCCGAAAAGGAAAAGGCTGAGACAATTCTGCTTTGGACTTTAGCACAGGCACTGAGCACAGGTGGTGCACGCTACCTTCAAATCGATCCTCGCGAAATTGCCTTCACCTTTAAGTACGAACCTAACGATGCATTGCTGAACCGTGAAATCATTCTGTTCGATACAGCCGCCGGCGGGGCGGGTTATTGCGATCAGATGTTCGAAAATCTCAACAGAGTCTTTGAGGAGGCAGCTGAAGTCCTTAACTGCCCTGAGAACTGCGGTGACAGCTGCTACTCCTGCCTCCGGTCTTACGAAAACCAGGCCATTCACGCCCGACTCAACCGCTTATATTTGGACGAGGGGCTGTCGCGGTTCAACAAGGAAAACTGGCGAAAGATCAACTGATTGAGACGGGGCCCCTTGCAATGAGACCAAGGCAAACTTGCCGCTTCCCCATAGACATGTCATATGGCCGCCCAGCTGCTCATTTCAGGAATCCGATCGCCCATTGCACAATCTCTTTCCATGGAATCGTCACGCCGAGGCGAACAGCGATCAAGAGCAGGATGAGAACGATCAGCGTTTTCAAGAACTTCCCGTAGCCGGTCAGTATTATCTGTTGGGAATCTGGATGGGAGGCCAACCCGGCCCGTTCGAGAATCGTTATCGGCAATCTGATGAGGTAGGCCAGCCACGCGACGGGACTGCACAGGTCGCGCTTTGCCTGCCGGAGCCGCGCTTTATACATCCCAATGCCCATATCCAGTCGCGCTATCAGCGCCTCAAAAGCCTGGTGGTACAGGTGGCTATTCAGCATGACGAAATAGTCCAGTATGAGGTCGTATCGCTCTTTTACTTGTTCGACTTGCCCTGGATCGTCCTTAACAAAAACCCCCTCTGTTGCTATCCCGGCTTCCTGGAGGAAATAGGAGATGACCATTAGATTTTCCCGAATTTCACGTTCTATCCGCAGCGCGGTTTCGAAGGTGGCTTCTTTCAGATTCTCGCCGGGAAACAGCTCCGCAAGGGACGGCACAGTCTGCGATTCCCCAGGCCAGCGCAGGTGATGAATAATGAGATGCTTGAATCGGATAAGCCGTTCAAGCCTCGTCTTGGTTTTCCAGTATCCAGGTACGGGTGGTCGAAATAACGATCTCTTGGGGCCACTCGTAGTGGGCGCCGAACTCATGGCGCAATATTCTATCACCCGTCTGTGTAACCACAAGCGGGTTGCACCCAATCACGCAACCAGCCCCTGCGCGGTGACGTTAAGGCTCACTATTTCTTTTCGAGAGACTCTGCCCGCTTGAATTGCTGGGCGAACCGTTCTCTCAGATATCGGTCGCACTTGATCAATTCGCGCATCGGTGCCGACTGCGCTGCGGAATCAAAACCCGCAAGCTGTGCACGGAGCCAATTGACCGTTTCCTGAGCGTTCCGCCAGTCGCGCATCCGCTGACAGTAGCTCAGGCGCTCTTGCCGGATGTGTTCGGGAGTGCGCCATTCCTTGCTGCGGTTGGGCTTCGATTGGAAGGCCGCGCCATATTCCGGGCAGGCGGCGGGCGCGAATGCCTTCGTAATATCGGTTCAAGTAGGGACTGTAGCGTTTGGCGATCAGCGCGCATTGCACCAAGGTCGTCCGCCCCAGTTTGCTTCCTCTTTTGGTGATGCGGCCCAGGTGTTCGGTCGCATTCGA
>DASRCX010000088.1:0-22070 GCA_035652895.1 Terriglobia bacterium | reverse complement strand
GAAGATCGAGCGCCTGGTCCGCCACCATCTGCTTCAGCCGCCGGTTCTCCTCCTCCAACTACCGCAGCCGCCGCGCTTCGCTCACCTCCAATCCGCCAAACTTCGACTTCCATCGGTAGTAGGTCTGGTCGCAGATACCGTACTTCCGGCTCAGTTCCCGGACCGCCACCCCCGCCTCCCCTTCCTTCAAAATCCCTATAATCTGCTCCTCTGTAAATCGGCTCGACTTCATCCCGTCCTCCTTGGGCTGTTATACCCTGGAGAACTCACATTTCAACTGGTACAGTTTTCGGGGGGCAGGTCATGCGTTTCTAATTCCCCTAAAGAATAGCTTCTTGTTAGTTAGACCTGGGGCTGGCTTTCAACGAATAAACATTCGGCGTTCTGATATCACTCCGTTCCACCACATAGCGTCGCCATCCCTTTCGCCACCCCTGACCGCTGCCCCTGAGAATGTATCAACAGGTTCTTCCAGAAGTTCACAGGAATGCTTTGAATCGGCGCGGACGAAAAGGGGTTATGGGGATCGACATCAAGCCCCATCCACCTCATCCACCCGTACGATTGGTTCCAGGCCCCAACTCCCTTCTTCCGATCAGCTTCAATAAGCTCAGGCAGCTCTGACTCTAGTCGGACGTGATCTATCAACCTGTCTATAGTAGACAGCGCATCTTTCATGGCCGAACATTCCTCTTCCTTCGAAACGTACGATGAAATTTTGAGCTGTGACAAAGCGAGCTTCATCTGCGTCGCATCCGTTTGTATCTGGATGCCGTTTTCATAGGCTGCTTCGTCGTCCGCCAGATAGGAATTTTCCGCTTCCATCAGTTGCACCACCAGATCACGAACGTGTCGGTAGCGCCCTACCTCAAAAAGCTTCATCTTTGCTATCAGTTTCTCACGTCTTGCGATGGCCGGACCTATAACCAATCCGCCGTTAGAACCTACTTCTTGTGCAAAGTCCGACAGGTCTTCTTGTATAAGGGGTCTCATTTGGTTCCGAAACGTCGTTTGCTGATGCCATCGGATCCCGAGAACAAACAGGGCCACTAGCAGAAACAAACCGATAGCAAACACAATCTTATTTCCGGTCATTATGTTTTTCACCCCATCCTCATTTTCTCCCTCTGTTCAATGGCTTGTTGCTAGCGTGCGGTTTTCGGAAATGAGCTTTTGAATAGCTTTACCGAAAATCTAATATGGGACTGAGCACCCGAAATCGGCTTCATAACCCTTCGGCTCTAAATAAGCTTTCTCTTCTCCGCAGAATTCCCACCGAATCCCTTGCTCCGTCACACTTCCAATTAAGCGGTCCTGTGGAATCCAATGACCATCCTGAAATCCGTATTTGTACTGATATGCCAAATGGTCTCGGTTGGGGAGATCAGATTGGGTTTGGGCCTCTTCCCGGGTATCCTTACAATCTGAGTATCGCTTGTCCCACTGAAGCCACAAAATACCGACGTAAGGAGTAATCAATGAATCTGTCTTGCGAACGTCAATTTTGTAACTAGAGTCAGGTTCATAAGCCGCTTTTACATACCCATGAGCTCCTGGACCCCAATTCGGACAGTAAACGGCGTGCTCGGTCCTTTCGTACTTCTCTGCCTTGTACTTCACCATCAAGTCTGACGTGTACTGCTTGAATTTCTGGACTGCCTCCTGTTCTGCTGCCTGATGCTGAGCAAAGGCAGAAGAATCAAACATTAAACCCACAGCAAGAGCAATTAACGCTGACTGGTAAATGTTTTTCATCTGGTTCACCCCTTTCTTGGCATCTTTGAACAACTTCTCATAGGTCTTCTTGTCCTGCCCGGTCTTCTCTTCACAAGCTTCGCAGCCTAATTTTCCATTTGTCTTCCTACTCCCTACGAGACCGCCGCGAAACGTCCTATTGGGGCTAGCAAACATGGCCCTGGGCTTTTCCAAACAACCTTACCGTCACCGAGTCATCGAGCTATATTGGCAGTCACAATACTGCAAGCGGTACTCGCTGCTTGCGAGTGAATGAATCCCATATCGAAGTCTCTAAACGTTCTAACTGAGTGCGAACGAACAACTTCATAAATAGTTCTCGTATTGCTGTCGATCGGAGTCCCGCTATGGGCAAAATGTTGACACGTTATCACAAAATCTTTCAGATCCTGGTTGCCTTCATTCTTTATCGTGAAGTAGGCGTGCATGATCATACCGTCTGCAACTTTGTACCACGAATACTTAAGTGTCACCTGAGAGAGCGCCGGTTTGGACGGGCTTACTGCCGGTTGACCTCCGGAACCGTCCCCGGAGGAATTATTGAACAGTGACCCTATATACCCGAGGACAAACAATATCGCGATAACGGCAAGGCATCCGACAGCGGCGCTTGTTCCTTGCTTTTTCCCGCAGTTCGGGCAAACCTTTTCAGAGCTACTGATTTCTTTCCCGCACTCCTTACAAGCACGTAGAGCCATCGTCTTCCTCCAAGCGAAAAGTTCAGAGAGGATATGTCTGTCTCTTTGTACCCCTTATCACCTCCTTTGGCAACGATTACAACGGGTTCTTTTTTTCTCGCCAAGATCTTTCAGTCCGAGCAGATTTTAGTGTCTTTACGTCCGCAAGACAATATCCGATTTTGGGATAACCCCTCGCACGGATGTAAATGCTTCTATTAGCCCATAGTTCAGCGGCGAGGCCCAATCTGAAATCTAAAGAGTACGTAAAGCAGTACCGGCGGTTTCTCCAAAAGTTAAAACAGGCGCGGAAGGATTCGGGTCTGACCCAGGCCGAAGTTTCTCGCCTAATCGGCCAACCACAATCATTTGTCTCGAAATACGAGTCTGGCGAGCGGCGAGTGGATTTCGTTGAGCTCCAGTTCCTTGCGAAGACTTTTGATAAGCCGATTGATTTCTTCCGAACTCCAGATGATGCTTAGGGCAGTTGCGCCTGTAAGTACCTGCTGGAACGGGATGATAGCTGATGTCAATTGATAGTTTTCGAGAGTCTCTTAGAGCTGTACCAGCAGGTCCAGTAACGGATAGCGAGCTTTCCGCCGAACTGATTACCCGCCTTACCTCGTGTTGGGGTTCACTCGACGGGTCTAACGCTGAAAACATGCAAGCATCTAAGCTTGACCGAGCGGAACAGATCATGTGGGAACCGCCGCTTCTGAGTTTTTGCATCGAGCGGCATGGCGGCACGACAAAGGGTTCAGTCTATGCAGACCTGCACGTTTGGACTATTGACCTCAACAAGAAGCCGCCTTCTGTTATCCGTTTGCAGGCTGACGTCAAGTCAAGGCGAAGCTTCCCAAGCTTGATGTGAAACCTCTCGTCGAAGAGGTTGTTCGTTCAATTCTTAGAAATAACAAATTTGACGAAAGGCTTAAATGGACTACCGATTTGTCCCGCGTCACGGTCCTGATCGGCCTTTTAGCTCTCCCCAAGACTTTTTTTTAAGCGCCACATGTTCTTCCATCAGTTCGGCCAGCACTTCGTCCTTCCTCCGCAGCTTGGCTTCCAGAGCTTCAATCCGCTGCCGCTGTGCCTCCTCCCGCCGGCTCGGGCGCTCGGTCGGAGCGAAGGCCGCCGTCCCGTTGTCGAAAAACTGCTTCAACCAGCGGTAGAAAACACTCGGATGCAGATGATATTCGTCGCACGGGTCTGGCACCGTCACCTTTTCGTTCAGATGCCGCCTTAAGATCGCGACTTTTTCCTCAGCCGTGTATGGCTTCTTCTCCTGGTTCTCCATGGAACGTTTCACCCACTACGATAACCACAGAGCATTCCATTCCCAACTGAGGCAGGACAATCCTCGCCTTGAAGGACGTGATGTTCGAGGTGATCTCGCTTGAAGTCACTCTGCTGAAGCCAGATGTCCCAACGATTTTCCAGGTCGAGACTAAAGCTCTTGGATCATTCTCGCTACCTGGAGGTTCAAGTCTACATGCCAGGCCCAAACACATCAGTAGCCTCTCTAAGCTGGGCCTCTAAGTCCTGGTTATGCCGGATCCTCACAATCCTGTAACCGAGATCTCTAAGCTTGGCTCGTTCAGATTCATCGTTTGCTTGACGTTCAGGTTTGTTATGGTCTGGACCATCACAGAAGACGCACACGCCGGGTAAGCCTTCGCGGTCGTAGTAAAAGTCAGCCTCCGCATACACATCTGGGTGAGGCCGGAACTGGGCTCGATCCGGAAGCCGTCGTTTGGAACGGTAAAGCAGAGAAAGGAATTCTCCTTCCAATTTCGAATTCTTATCACGACACACTTCCAGCCATGCATATTGCTCTTCATAAGTCCGACCGGCAACCTCCGGTACTGTGCAGCATTGAGAGAGCCTTAATAGGTAATCACGAATGACGTGCCGGTCTAGCAGGGGATGATCAAGCTGGTTCCTGTAACTGAGCAGGCAGTCATAGCAAGCATGGCTGCATACTTCTGCGGCGGTGTCTGCGCCGTCATTGGGGTTGAAGTGGCAAACACTGAGAGCTTCGAATGCAACTCTGGACAAGGCCTTCTGATCCTCGATCAGCCTGGGCCAAACGCCCGTACCGCCTTCGGAGGCTTCCCAGAGTAATATCTTTTGCCCGTCGCCTTCCCCGATGAGTTCGACCGCAATTTCTTGTTCTTCGACCTGAAACACCATCTGAATACCGCGTTGGAAGGCATAAGCGAGGCTCACTAGAAACGATTCACTTGTCTCCCCATTCTCCACTCGCTCCGCCGCTACGGGCTGTAGGAACAAGAGGTTTCGTGTGTCTCGCACAAACGGCCGAACACCCGGCAGGAGGTCGTTACTTTCAACATCAGGAGCGTGGTCGTCATCGTCTGACCGCCTTGCCCAATACCCTGTTTTTTTATCCAGTGTAAAGCCACTCTGATCAGATCGTTTCCACCGGTGATTCACCCGCCACAACATGGCTTGGGGACCATACACGATGCGAAGTATCTTGCTTCCATCCGCAGAAGTGGCGAACGCCGTCGCCTGAAGCGAATGGCCATCAGTTGTGGGTGCAAATCGGTAGTGTGTCGTGATGTGGAATCCCTCCCTTACTCGTTCCTCCTCATCGCAAGTAATTCGCTCCACTCGGCTTCCGCGGACTGCGGTCATTTCGAAAAGGGTCCCAATATACTGGCTGTGTTCGCCATCCAACTGTTCGCCGCAATGATCACAGCGGTCAGCCAACGCATGTTCTCCATCATGGAAGTAACCGCAGGAATTACAGAGCTTAGCCCTTATTAGCCTCCCTTCCACCCCTCCCGGTGGCAGGAAGCAACGTGCCATCCGATACTTTCGGCCTTCGTGGTAGATGACATTGCGCGGGCCAAATTCCGCAAGCGCCAGAAACCTTGATCGTTGGATTACGTGGTGGCGCTCACCGACCGAAACTACGGCGCGGATCGGCAAGCGTGGGAAGTTATACCCAGGCAGGAATCCCTCGCTCGCAAGGTACCTATAAGGGTAGAAATCGGACTCCGCCGATTCGTCACTCCGGTTAAGGAGTAAGTCAATTTGACGCTTAGCCTCATCTTCGCTTCGCCCTGCTTCTTCGCGATCCTTTTTGTTTGCGGAGGGGTTATCGACCACTCGTCGGGATTCGTCACGCTGTTTTACCGCTGCGGAATAGAGCTCCCGCCAGCGGTTAAACGCGCCGTTAAAGTCATCAGGCGCACTCTTCAGGATGTGGTCCAGCCATTGCCCAGTATTCCACGGGGCTCGGCGCACTTGGTTTCCGCCGGCCTCTAAGATTCGCTTGCATTCGTTGGTCACCTCGACCAATTTGGCAGGAGACAGACTTAGCCTGGTTTGGATATCATCGTTTAGTGGGTACCCGTCTCGCTGGAGGTCTAACACTTCGGCAAGCCCCTTGCCGAGCCGGATGCCGGTCGCCGCTAACCAAACCGAGTGGATATGCGCCTCGACTAACTCTTGATTTGCAAGGTCAAGGCGGGCAGGCGCCACTGCACCGGCAACCATTTCGTCCGGCTTTTCGAAGAAGTACTGATCATGCGGACTGCCCTCGCTGCAAAAGGCCATCACGAGTGCGGGCTGCCCGCCGCGACCAGCACGCCCGCTCCGTTGAGCGTAGTTGGCAGGCGTTGGCGGGATATTCCGCAAGTGGACGACAGTAAGGTCCCTAATATCAACGCCAAGCTCCATCGTTGGCGAACAGAACAGGGCCGCAAGATTGCCTTCGCCGAACCGCTTTTCGCGCTCTTGCCGCTCCGGCATTGGTATTTGGCCGGTATGAGCCGCCCCCTCAACGCCGGTCAGGTACCGAGCAGTTTCACGGTAGAGATGCGCGAAGAAGTCATTGACTCTCCTTTCGACTTTTTCGAGTCTGTCGGATCGCATCCTCTTGGCTCGCACAGGATCCGGCGGCGGAGGCGTCCCGTCGCCGAGTCGCCACTCAAGCGACGCAGCCAAGAGTTGAATTCCTTGTCGCTTTCCGTCTGGGGTCGGTATCTGCGTGAGGTATTGACCGCGGAGTACGGCGATTAAGGATAGAATCAATTTCTCTCCATCTTGCACGCTGAGATTCGAAGCCAGCCCCCATGTTTCCTGGTTTCGCAAGTAGCGAGCAAGGCGGGAGAGCCCGGAGAGACTTCTCTCTCGCCCCTGGATAGTCGGCCCGCTTCCAGGAAGCAGAAATATTGAACTTGTCTTCGGCTTATCGAACTCATCGAATGCCCAAGGGTCCCTCAAAACTTGGTTCACCCGTTTTCGCAGCTCCCATTGTTCTTCTGGGTTGAGAACCCGCGCGTCGATGGCTATTTCGTGCCGCAGGTGATCCAGAAACGCGCGCACGGCTTTCTCTCTCTTCTCTGGCGACGCTTGCTGGAGGACTGGATGGCACTTCCAAGGCTCATCTTCCAGGCACATTTCCCTTAATCCCGGGAAATCAATCTGCAGGAGTCCGCACTGTTCCAAGTTGGGTTGGACAATACGCCAACCACGTCTCAAATCTTCGTAGAGCCGGTATTCCAGTAGCTGCTGCAAGGCTTCTTCGTTGCGCGTCTTACCAGGCCCCCATTGAGCGGGCTCCTTGGCATAAGCCCTCTGATCAAGTGCAAGCGCCTGGAATACACTCCTGGTCAAGTTGGCATGGTTGAATTTGTGAGAATCAGAAAGCGCCTTATACAATGCAGCCCGCACAAGGGCCACTTGAATGAAATCGTTGAAATGGCCCGCTTGCAATGAGGCGTCCTGACGATTATCTGTAAAACTGAGGATTTTTCGAGCCTCGGTCGTTACCTTCGGGTCCTCTCGAAGCTGGACCACGGCCGAACCGCTCACAAGAGTGGTCGCGGTGCTACGGCCCGTCTGACTCAACCGAGTTAATTTCCGAAAGTCGTTTCTTTCGGTACGGTCATAGGCGGCCCCGCAGCGAAGGCACAGCAGAAACGGCTGAGGCTGGTACCAGCCTTCCACCCCATTTTGCGCATCACCGATAAGGCCATTGGCCATCACGCGCAGCTTTCTCGGCAGATGAGGCTTGTAATTTCGCTTGACCGTGCGCCCACCCGGGCGCTCATCAAACCAGAAATCTGGCAGTTCTGCCTCGTGAGCATCACTCCAGATTTCATCTTCGTGAAGGGCGAAATATCCAGGCTCTACATTTTCTTCTTCATTCTCGGGGTCAAAGAGTGGCAGCCGCGGCGTGAGCTTTTCGTCTTTATGAAGATTGACTAAGTAATACTCCTGCCCGCACTCACGACAGAACGCCAGGGGATAGACTAATCGTTCCCCATTACCATCGCGCGGCGCATAATATTCTCCTTGAAGGCTCAGATAACGCGATGAACCGGGCTCGAGCGTCGCATAAACCGTCCCGCCAGCGGCAAGGAACTGGTGGAGTCGAAAGGCGAAGACCGGCTCCCCGTATTCGGTTTGAATTCGATTGCCCAGTGAGAGGAGCGATCGCAGTCGTTCGGCGCATACAGCCTCCGACACCGCGCTCGCCTTGCTAAGCCGGCTCACACCTTCCGCAAAAGTGATTGGCTTGCGTCGTACGAGGCGCCCGTCCTCGGTCGCAATCCCAAATGTCTCCTCAACCCAGGCCGCCAAGGGGTGACGGGTGAAATCCTCGAGCGTTTCGGCAGGAAGTGGCGCTTCCACGGCTGCTCGAAGCGCCTCAGGAGTAGCGGGAGCATCAACTTGAATTGCGCGGCGCAAGGCTTCATCGACCACGTTCTCCTTTTTGACTTCCACACCGAAGAGTTTTGTCGCGACTTCGGCCGCGGCGGCTTTCCGCTCGGCGCGACTTCCTTCGCTCGCCATCGTGGCGCTTGTCCCGATATGGAGCATTCGTGGATTTCCTGCACGTTCACGCACCCTCCGTATCAGCATGGCTACGTCAGCTCCCTGCCGTCCCCGATACGTGTGCAACTCATCTAAAACGAAGAACTCAAGGTTCGCTGTCGCTCGGTCCGTGAAATGCCGCTCCACCGGCCGCAACAGCATATATTCCAACATCACGTAGTTCGTCAGGAGAATATGCGGTGGGTCATCCAGAATGCGCTGTCGCTCTTCATCTCTTTCCTGTCCAGTGTACTTGTCGAATCGAACTTGCGAGCCGCCGGCGCGCTCGGCGTAATCCTTAAGGGCGCCATACTGGCTGTTGATGAGCGCATTCATCGGGTAAACGATGATTGCCCGAACCTGGTGGCGCTCCGGATGGTTGCGGAGAACGTGATCGTAGATTGGAACAAGGTACGTCAGGCTCTTGCCAGAGCCCGTTCCGGTAGTTACGACAAAGGATTCCCAACGCTGCGCAATCTGAATGGCTTCGTATTGGTGGTGAAACAGGCGGATGACCTTCCCGTCTCGAAGGCGGAAGAACCTGGCGGTTTCCGGAAGAATCATCCCCCGTTCTGCCAACTCGTCGAGCGTAGGACCGGACTCGTAGGCGGGGTTGAGTTGAAGAATGGCTTCTGGCCACAATGCGCCCTGGTTCAGTTCCCCCCGGACGAACGCATCAATCCGCTCGTCGCGGATACGGATGAAACTCTCGATGTAGTGCTGATAGTCGGAAACTACTTTCTCGCGAAGCGCAAAGACATCCACGGGCACCCCTCCGCCATTCCCAGAACCTGCCTCCGCCGAGGGGACGGAGGCAGCCGCATTTTATTTGCCTCGGATAAAGCCAGCTTCCGGGCTGCACGTATTTTATGATACGAAGCTTTCGAAAACTAGGATGCAGACCAGTGCCAGTGGGCCACCGTTACGGGCGCTCCAGAAGCACAAGCCCACGCGCTTCCGCGGCCCTGTTCAGCGCGTCGTCGAAACATGCAAAGGTCACCGCATCGCGAAGCGCGGCCTGAAGCGAATCTGCAGTTGCCAGGTGCAGCGCGTCGAGCGCACGCAGGCCGTGTTCCTCGGCCAACTCTCCGGCCTTCCGCACCAACGGTTCGTCAACTGGCAGCCGGTGGACCCGTAGCCAATCCCGTTCGAAGTCCCTTTTGCATTTTGTGAGGACCGCACGCGATATTTCCTGGCTGCGGCTCTTCCTCGCGAAGGCCGAGCGCGTTTCCGCGTACGCCATCAGACTGGTAGCAATGAGTTCGGAATCTCGGATCCCGTGCCGCACCAGATCGCTGCCTTCCTCCTCCGCGTAGAGCTTCACCAGCGCCGAGGTGTCCAGATAGAGGATCAACCGCGATCCTCCAAGACGATCTCAGCAAGGCTCTTCTGCCCGGGCCGTATGCGGATCGGCCTCTTCGCACCCAGTGGCTTACCGCCTTCCCCCAACCGAACGCCGGGCAGTAGTTTCAGCCGCCGCAGCAGTTCCTCGCTTGACGGCTTTTCGACGCTATGGTCCGGGACAGCCAGGAGCCGGGCTACCGGCCGCCCCCGCGAAGTGATCACGACATCCCGGCCGGCGTGGGCCTCTTTCAGGTAACGAGACAGTTTCGCTTTGAGGTCGCGTACCGATACGTTCATGACTACATTCTAGCTCATTGTGACTACAATTGCGAACTGCTGGGGGTGGATGCGAGCGCCGACGCCATACGCATGCGGTCAGCTCCGCCGAGCTGCAGCACACTCAATGGCGGCCACAATCTGCTCGAGGTTCCAGCGAGCGATCGGAGCGCCAACCTTCACAAGCATCGGTGGTGTCTGCCCGCGCGATCCTTTCAAACGAACGCCGCAAAGGCCCTTTCCGAGTTCGACTCCCGTGCTCAATTCCCAGTCCACCCAGTCACGCCAAGCTGTCCCGTTCCCTATGAGGCAGACGAGTACAGATGCTCGCCTTATGCGCTCGCGAATGATGCTCCTGATATAAGTTGCGCGCTCGCTGTTCGCCGGCACTTGCAAGCTGCCATCGTAAAAGTCGAGCTCCACATTCGGGTTATGGGCCATTAAACGAAAGCCTTGGACTTGCGGTTTGTCCTCCGCATGAAAACTCAGAAATAGTCGCCGCCTCCGGGCGTGATACGTTAGCCGACCGCGATACGCCTGGAGCAATTGAGTTAGGGAGTCAAAACCTCGCTCGTCAAGAAGTGTGCCAAGCGTCATGTCGCTGCGGGCATGTAGATCGATACCATACTGCTTCTCGATAGTTCCCACCAGTGTGTCATCCCGTTTGGCTCGAAACATACGCTATCTTCCTCCTGGGCTCTGCGGCGATCCTTTTCCAGCTTTTTCGCGGCCGGCAATCCATTTGGCGTGCTCTTGAGAAATCAGCGACTCTATGCGCTCGGCGAGCAGAGCGTATCGGTCAGTCGCCCCGGCGTACGGGCCGGCTTTGGCGAGATAGAGGTATTTCTCATGTTTCAGCGACTCACAAGTGGACCGGTATATGATCCAGTTGTGGTGGTATTGGTTCACTTGCTGAAGTCCTTCGAAGACCACGATCAAAACCCCAAGGCCACCAGTCACCAGGGGTCCCAGCGCCAACCCTGCCGAAAGTGGAACTAGGGCACCGGCAACTATCTCGGCAATCTTAAGCCACTTGAAGGCCCGCTGGTTTGACATGCTTCGCTTGTCATACCACTCGATTTGCTGCTCAAGACGTTCCATGGTTGGGTCGGATATTGCCATATTAAGCCTGGTTAATCAGCTTGTTGAGGCGAGCAGGGTCCCATGACCAAAAGGTGATTCCCATCTCCCTGATTAAGCCGGGGACGACCGCCCGTTCGACTCCTTTCAGGGCCATTGCGATGATTGTATTTCCTTTCTCGTAACTTTCTTTCAGCTCCCAGTCGACCCATCTGCTTCTGTGAGTATTCTCGCTTATGAGGCAGACGGTCACGCTCGTGCGATTGATTTTCTCCCGAATCTGCCTTTTAACGTATTCAGCCTGCTGACTGTCGATGGGAACTCGAACCGACTCGTCGTAAAATTCCAAATCGTAATTTGGATTGGCTGCAAGGAGGCGGAGGCCGTTTACTCTTTCTTTGTCCTCTTCAATGAAGCTAAGAAACACTCGTTTTTTGGCCATTGCGTTCTCCAGATTGTAGTTGGTCCGGGTCTGGCTCACGGTCAAGTCCGCCCTTGCTCTGCACAAGCCTTTCGTACGCCTCAAGGACCAGGCGGCGGGTTCGGTATTCGCCGTGGAGCCTTATTTCTTTTTCCTTCAGGACGCGGAATGTTTCGCCGGGGAAGTCGGATTTTGCCATGCGCTCACGGTAGGCTGCGTCGTCGAGTGGGTCGGTGACTTCTTCCCACGGGTCCAGGATGTCCTCAAGCTCTTTTCGGGTGAGGTCGGCCGGATCGAGGATATAGCGCAACTGCTTGCGGTTCAGGCCGTAGAGCAGGGCGTAATATGCGTCGAGCTCCGCTCGGATGTGGGCGCGGCGGTCTTCGTCCCATTTGAAAGGTGGTAGCGGAATGCCATCTTCAGGAATTTCAGCCCAGTCGGGCGGATTGAACTCGTGCCCTCCGGTGACAGCCTTGTTTTCCTCCCACTGCTGCCGGATGAGCTGCCGTAGGCTTTCTTCCGAATCTCGCCAGAGATCGTCCGAAAACGCCTTGATATCCCAGGCCGGGTAGACCAGTTCCAATACCCTTGGACCGATAAATTCTATTTCGGCGGTTGCGTATGCTGCCGGGTCTATGACCGGCAGCTGCTTCAATATGAAGTAGCTGAGAGATATTCCACCAATTTTCTGCCTTGTAATATAGTCAAGAACAAGGCTGTTCATGCTCGCAAGAAAACACGCAACACGGGTCATGTTGGAAACGTCGTCCAAGAATGCTAATGGTATCTTATGCCCGATGCCAACTCTTGGCAGCAAGCTAAAGATAGTAGTGCGCTCAACAACCGCGCTTGTCACGTCTCGGAAGCCCAATAGCCAGCCCCGCTCCCACCGCCAGAGCAATTCTGTACGGTCGTGATTCCACTGTTCGAGCCGCATATCGACTGCATCTGCTGCAACCCAGTATCGCGGCTTCACTCTTAGGGTTGGGTCGGCCTTCTGGTCCTCGGAAGGCTCAGGCAGGGTCCCCGCGTTCAATTGTGCCTGAGTCGCTCCATCATATGTCCCGTAGCGATGGTCAAAGTGGTACATCATTTTGGCTTCGTACAGCGGCACGAGGCCTTCGCCCGGCGCGGTTTGGAACAGGTGGCTGTCGTTCGCCATATGAAACATGGCCAGAAACTTGATCCCCCAGGGATTTTCACCCGTCCGCTCGTTCACAAGTACGGGTACGCGCTGGTAGATACTCTTTGATATCTCAGCATCAGCATTTGTTCGGAAGACAGGACAAGTACTGCTATTAGGGTTGAGCAAAGTAAGATCGTTGCTTGAAAGCGTAAAATGACGGATAGGGTCCCGAACATCATCAAAATGTCTACAGAAGAAAGCGAAGTCGATGTTTTCGGTTCTGCACTGTGCACCCGTCATGGTTATTGCACAAAATTTGAAGGAATGATGGACCGCTGGGAAGATGAAAGCTTCATTCTCAAAGCCTAAGAGCTTACTAATCTGCTCCTTTTGGACTAGGTCGCCAAAAAACCCTTTGGTAGCGTGATCAGTAGCAATCCCCGTTGGCAGAAGGACGCCAGCACTCCCTTTTAATGTGAGCAAGCAACGAAAGAGCTCGGCAAAAAGTGCGTAGGTGTTAATGTCACCAACCGCTGTCAGCGGATATCGTCCACCTGTCCGCACAAACTTGCTTTCCGCTTCCGCCGCATGCTTTGCCTCGGCGAATTCTTGGGCAAGTGCCGGATTCTTATCCGGTAGCTGGTCAATCAGCTTCTGGCGGGCGGCTTTGTTTGGCAGCCGAGCGATTTCGCGGTCTCGCGTCGCGAAAAATTCTTCTTCTTGAAGCTTGATCCGCTCCCAGGGCGGGTTGCCAAGGACGACATCAAATCCTCCATTGGCAAAGACCTCTGGAAACTCGAGGAACCAGTGGAAGAACTTGTGCTTCAGTGCAAGCGAGTCCGCAACGCCGATCATGGGACCATAAGCAGTGCCGGTTTCGATAAACTGCCGGAGAGGTTCGGTGGTCGGCACGGTCGAAACATCGGCTTCTGTAAGCGGTGCGAAGAAAGCCGCCGTCCAGAGATTCGCAGCACGGTGTGCGCGATGGCTTTCCGGGCTCTCGTGAACCTTTTTGTAAAGCTCTGCCTTGCGTTTGACGTCCGCCGGGCTATCCTCAGCAATTTCGCTGAGTTGATGCAACTGTTCCGCGTACCCTTCCAGCTTGTCCAGCACGGTTGCACCGAAGGCAAAAGTACGCTGCTGTGCGGTGCACTCCTTCTTATTGCGCTTCTTGATAGCTGAAGCAGCTTTCTTGTCATCGCCTGTTACGGGCTTGAAAGCATCATCCGGGATTCCTTCCTTCAGCACCTCAGGATCGAACACCCCAATCAGGCTGTTGCCGCACTTGATGTGGTGGTCAAGAAAACTGAGCGGCTTGCCTGTCCAGTGGCCTTCGAGCCATAAAGATAGCTTGCACAAGTCCACTGCAAGCGGGTTGACGTCCACGCCGTAAATGCAGTGGGAGATCACATCGCGCACGGCCAGGTGAAATTCTTTAGGCGTAGGTTCTTCTTCACCTGTTTTCACCTTGGCCAGTTCCCGTCCCAGTCTCCGTGCCGCAGCCAGCAGGAAGTGGCCTGAACCGCTGGCCGGGTCACAAACCTTCAGGCTCAGGATGGCCTTCTCTTTTTCCTCCTTGGTTGTGGCTTTTGCCAGCCGCTCGGTCATGACCGGAACGAGGGCGCTTTCAATCAGCTCGCGCACCAGTTCAGGCCGGGTGTAGTAAGACCCGGTAGATTTGCGTTCGGTGCCAGTCCGAAAGACGAAGATTAGCCCTTCGGGCGTCTGCTCCACTGCCGGCTGAAAATCGAGCAGGCTTTCGTAAACCGAACCCAGTTCCTCGACATCGAGCGCGGCGTAGTTCACCCGGCGGCGAACTCTGTTGTCCTCAAATAGGGAGAGCCGGCGGATGGCCGCAATGAGGTCATGGTTAAAGAGGCGAGTTCCTTCCAGATCTCCCATGGCATGGGGACCAAAGAGGTCTCCGTTCAGAGGAGGGATCCTTAGGGGATTGCCCGCTCCGTTTTCGCTGAAGAGCCCGAAGGTCTTCTTCAGCCCGAGCCACAGGTCACCGTAAGTGCTCTTCTCGATGATCCGTTCAGCTAGCTCACGGAGCCGGGTGATGCTATAGTGCCGGTCGTAAATTCCCTGGAAACGGTCTGCCTCCGCGCCCTCCGGTACAATCATGTGCCGTTCTTCGGCTACCATCAGGAAAAGCAGCCGATAAACTAACCGAAGAAGTTGCTGGTGATAACCTTCGATGTGCAGCTTGCCTGATATCAGCCTTTCACGAAGTTCCTCATTCGCGGGATGCTGAAGGAAACCGCTGCCGAAGATCTTCAGTGCCTCCTCAACTCCGTCACGAAGCTTTTCTCGAACACGGCCACCCTGCTCGATCGCCTCCTGATAGTAGGTTTCCAGAAAGCACTTGTTGGGCTCTTCGCCTTCCTGAGGCAGGCGCGTACGGTGACAAAGCCGGTAAAACAGAACAAACTCGTTGTATCGGTTACCTTCAAGAATGCTTTCAAGATCGAACTCGAGATAGGTGGGGCGCGACGTTCGTGAGGTGTCCCGCAACAGCCGAAGTTGCAGGCCATTGGTGGCAATGCCCCAGAGATGTCGCTCCTCCCGGTTCAAATACTCTTGGACCAAAGCGTGAGGGCTGAGTCGGCGATGGCCGGTCGGCGGGCGGCGGTCAAGATCCGCGCGGAAGCCCTCGATGTGCACCGGAGGGCCTTCTTCACCCTTCCCGGCACGGTGGGAAATGGGATACAGCTTGCCTTCGATCTGCGCGCCGGATGGCTGGAAGGTTAGGTCGCCGTAGCCCAACGATTGCATGAGCAGAGGGAGCATCCAGCGTTCGCGAGTGACTGTCGTGCCGGTCTCCCCGTCCGGCACACGCGCCCTGTGGCGCTTGAAGATGTCCCACTGATCAACGGCGTCGCTCCAGGCCACACCAATCTCATCCGTAAGGCGGGTGCCCTTGGGCAGACCAAAGTCCGCGGCCTTTTGCCCAGGTAGTTCCTCGCGCCCGATTCGCTCAAGAAGGTCAAGAGGGAGGAGACCACCTTCAGAATGAATGGCAACGTAGGACATCAGTAGCCCCCTATCGGCAGTAGAACGTAAACCCCCAGAATATCGGGCGGGAGGTGCGGCGTAGCCCTCATCCGTCCACCTCCTGTGTATTGGCGCAGCCGGGCATGAGCCTCTTCAAGTTGGTGTGCCCGCTGGTTGGCGATAGCTTCTAATTCCTTATGGCAGCCTTTTAACTCATCCAGAGCAGTACTCACGCGCTCGATTCTTTCCTGTTGCGAAATCGAACCTTCGGGCTTAATTCGTTCCAGTAGATCAAGTGTTTCCCGGGAGTTTGCGGTCAGCCACTCCACCTGGTCACCGAACTTCTTGAAGCCGGCCGTCAACACCTCTTCCGCAAATAACTCCTCTTGGCTTCGGCGAGTGGTCAGCCGATAGCGAATGCGGAGAAGAACCAAGACCGTTCTCCGATCCACCTCTCTGGTGAACGCCGCACCGCAACGGGCGAAGCGCCCGTCCGGCTGCTCTTTGAACGCTTCGCCCAAGATGCGCGTGCTCAAGGCCGCGACGAGCGGATGATTGCGGCCAACCCAAACGGCGTCTTCGAGCTTCGGAGGCGGTGGGGTCTCAAAGATGAGCTTCTGCGGCTTCTTCCATGAGATATGCAGCCGAAGCCATTTGGGAAGCTGAGCCGGGTCGAGAAGATCGTATTCGTCCTTTGAAAGCAGCGAAAACCCAAAGCGGTTCCCTGCATCAACCAGAAACTTCCGGACAGCCTTGGGGTCGCCGAGAACGGTGTCAACCGATTCGAGCTCGCGGGCGACTTCGTCCGGTTTGATCGCATGCTGAGCGAATCGCGTCCGGCTGACGCGCTCGCGCTCTGCGTTCCGATCCCAATCGGCATGAAGAGCCGGGACTGAGTCAACGCCTCCGAATTCCAGCTTCATCTGCTCAGCCTTCCGATTCTCGAAGAGGGCCTGGACAAGGGCTTGGACTACACTTTCGCTTTCAACCGGCACCGGGACGCTCACGCCAAGGGTGTTGAAGATTTGCCGGGCCTTGCGAATCAGGACCTCCATCACAACGGCGTCAATCGGATTGTCCTCGCCCCATAGCATGATCGCCCGGACCACGGGAGCGTTTTGGCCGAATCTATCCACTCGCCCCTCCCGCTGCTCGAGGCGGTTGGGATTCCATGGCAAGTCATAATGCAACACCGAATCGAAAAGGTCTTGTAAATTGACGCCTTCGCTCAGACAATCCGTGGCCACGAGTACTCTACGCGGGCTCGCGTGCAGTTCAGCTACTCGGGTCTCGCGCTCCTCGTCGCTTCCCGTTTCGCTGGTTACCGCGAGTGTGTGGATGTCCGGAAACTGGCCCGCCAAGCGCTTCTTCAGTTCTTCTGCAACATACTCGGCTGTCGCAATAAAACGACAGTAAACAATCGGGTGATAGCCTTGCCCCAAAAGGTCGCCTACGAGGTCGGCTGCCTTCCGGATCTTAAAGTCAAGCTCTGCGCCCCTGATTTCGTTGGCCCTTTTGCCGAACTCCCTCAACCGACGGTGTTCGCCTTCCGATAAGTCGGCCTCGCCGACCGCTACAGCGGCTTCGGGAACACTGTCAAGAAGGCCCTCTTCCACCAGAGGGTCCATCACCTCGCGCTGGCGAGTCGAATCGTCGGCAGTTTCCTCTCCGCCTCGAGGCTTCAGTTTGTCCTCCCGCTTCGTGAATGCCATGCGCGCTGCGGCTGGGCTGGACATAACGGACCGCAGCAGAGCTAACGCCGCCCAATAGCGCACACGTTGCCGTGGGATCGTCAATCCGGGCTCTTGGACGATTTCACGCGTGAACTTCAGCAGATCATCAAAGAGTTCTCGATACTCTTTGCTCAGCGAGTACGTTTCTTCCTTGGCAACGCGCTTGGGAAACCGTGTTTCAGCTCCCATCCATTTCTCAACGTCCGCTCGGCGGCGCTGGACAAAGTATCTGGCAAGGTCAATACGCTCGGCATCTGTGAGCGCTTGCAGGTTGACCTTTTCAAAGCGGCCATCCAGCATTCCAAGAAGCGAAAGGAAACCCTCTTCGATGCCGCTATGAGGAGTCGCCGTTAGTAGCAAAAGGTGCTGGCCGGGCCTACGGGCTATCATGCTCACCAGTTCGTAACGCAGTTGCTGCTCCCTGGAACCAGGGCCGCCCGGCCGAGTGGCCGTGTGCGCTTCGTCCACAATGATCAGGTCGGGGCAATGCGCCAGGAAGTCATGCCTGTGGCGGTCAGTCTTAATGAAGTCGATACTGGCCACCAAGTGTGGATAATGCTCGTAGGGGCTGAGCCCCTGGCGGGGAAGGTCGCGCTCAAGCCTTGCCATCGTGCTGGTTCTGACCACTCGGGCTTGGATCTGGAATTTCAACTCCAGTTCACGTTGCCATTGGTCGCAAAGGTGTGGCGGGCAGAGCACGCACACCCGCTGGATATCGCCGCGATCGAGCAGCTCGCGGGCAATCAGGGCCGCCTCGATTGTTTTGCCGACACCGACATCGTCCGCGATGAGTACCCGAACTGGATCAAGCCGAAGCGCCATGATGAGAGGGACAAATTGGTAAGGGCGCGGTCGTACTGAAAGGCGGCCAAGAGAACGAAACGGACCGGCACTACTTCTAAGGCTAAGTCGGGCCGCGTCACGGAGGAGACGGCCAGCTATGAAGTCTCCGGCTGATTGCGGTTTCGGCGGCTGAAACGGTGCGGGCCGGATTCCATCATTCTCAAATGGCAGGTAGATCCCGCATGACTCAGCCTCAGCCCCGTTGAGCGGCTTCAGATTGAGGACGTCGGGGTTTTCCGACGGTAGTACAACCCACTCGCGCTCGCGGGCCTCTACAAGTGAACCTACAGAAAACTGTTCAGACGACATTCAATTCACCATGATTCCCCAGTTGGGCTCCATCAGATTGGCACGCTCAGCTACCGGTGCAGCGAGCGGTCCCATTCTTTTATACAAACCACAAGGTGAATTTCCGGGGGCTTAGACTGCGGCCAGTTGGAGGTTTACCCCAACTGGCCTGCAAATTCGTTCGGCATCTTCTCTCTCCCGGCTCCTCGTGAAGACGGCTTTCATTATATTCCCGTCGCCAAGCCTCGATGACCTGCCTCCCCTCGTCGAGGCTGGTGAACCAATGCGTGTTGAGGCAATCCGCCCGTAAGGTCACGTTGAAAGATTCCACGGACGCGTTATTCGGTCGGTTTGCCGGGCCGCGAGAAGTCGATCTGCACACCATTCTGGTACGCCCACAAGTCCATGATCTGGCCGGTGAACTCCGGTCCGTAGTAACTGGCCAAGTCGAGGTAGTGAGGATTCCAGCGCACTGGATCACCCCGGCGGTCGAGCACCACGCTCTTCAGGTTGTCGGTCAGGATCGTTTCAGTGACTCCGCCGACATAGTGAAAGGCATGCACCAGGCAGGTGAGGAGAGTCTCGAGGTCCTGGCGCAGGGTGAACTCCACGTAGCGCATCCGCGAGTAACCCAAGGTCAGGGCAAAACCATAGAGCCGATGCCCCTGCCAGTTGCCGAAGTGAGCCCCGTCGAACTGGCTCTGCTCGCCCGGTGAGGTTTCAAACCGCACAAAGGCCCTTTCCCTTTCTTCCTCCCGCCAGCCCGATACCAGCCGACGGACCTGCGTGTAGCCGCCGGCATAGCCCCGTTTCTGGATCTCCCAGAAGAGCTTATGGGCGTTGTGAACCCCCTGCTCCCAGCGTTCCCGCAGATAGCTGCGATAAGGATCCAGCTTCCAGGGACGCCGAACCCTGGGCCCGTAGGACTGCGGCGGCCCGTGCAAATACTTCCGCACCGTCTTGCGATCCAGCCCCAGCTGACGGGCGATCTCGCTCTGGCTCATTCCCCGTTGATGCATCGCTTGTAGTTCCATCCATGCCTCCAGGTTGACCCTCGGCCCCTCCTGGGCCCATGGTATTTACCCCCACCTGGGGAATTTTCAAGCGCCACTTTTGGGGAATTTTAAATTGCCATTAACACTTCCAGGTAGGCGAGCAGGGTCTGATCGAAAAATCCGGCATCGGCCCGCACCATTCGAACCCATCCCAGGCTGGGCAGCTTGGCCAGCGCCTCTTTCAGAAACTCTACCACCCCACTGTCGGCCCGCGTGTTCCCCCTGCGCAGCCAGCCGTGCAGCACAAAGTGCGCTCCCCCCTACCACGGCCAGCAGCGGAGGGTGCGAGGCTCGTCCGGGCTTCTTCGGGTTGTAACCCTTCTGCGCCCCCTCCTGCCGTCCGTAACGCTCAAACACCGTCGAGTCCAGGTTTAGACTGTAGCCCTCGCTGCGGAGCGGCAGCCGCTCCAGTTGCCACGCCCACAGCGGCTCATACATCCCGACCACCCTCCCTTGCCTGAAGCGCTTGAACAGATTCCGGATCGTGCCGTCGGTGGGAAAGCGCTTCATCCCCTGCAGGGCCTGCAGGGCACGATCCGCCCGCAACATCGAACTGTGCGCAAAACGCCGCGCCCCCGCCACCCCCGAGATCACAAACGCCGTGAAGGTTTCCTCCGCCGGAATGGCCTTGGGCGATTTCAGATGCACCGGCCGATCACGACGCACTTGCTCCGAGAAGCCGATCCGCCGGAGAAAATCGATGAAGACACTCAGCCCCCCGAAGGGCGTCACCGCCCGCGGTGTCTGGCGCAATACCACTTTCTTTCTGCCCCAAAGTGAGCTAACTTTTCTGTGCACTGTTCTGTGCCTCCGCAGATTTTGTCTAATCAACTTCAATCTAACGGATTACGCTCGGAACAGCGCCCCTCAACTTACGAATTCGGGTTCAAGCAGCGTGGATCCTCCGGTGCCGGTCTTTCCAATGAAGTACATGTGTGCCCGGCGCTCGGCCTGCCGGATGCCGAAAATCTTTCCTTGGTTGCGGAAGTTGGTGCGGTCCAGGAACGTGATGGGATTGTTATTGCCGTTGGCCATTGCCTTCATCGTGGCCACTCATCGCGAAGTGGCAAGGCGGGTTTTTCCCCTGCTTGCGTCATGCGGAATCAGAATCAAAAAAAGAGCCAACCAAGGGCTTTCGAATTTTCAGACTAACAGTCTGCGAGGAGGTCGAAGTAGCGTTCGCGGCTCACGCCTGCGGTGCGAAGAAGATTCTTGATGATGAACACGGGAACCTGCTGGTACATGGGGATCACGAGCGGCCGCTTTACACCGGGCTTGGTGTAAATAAGGTGGTCGCCGGTTTGCCGGTTGAAGGTGAAGCCCTCCTGCTCGAAACCCTTGACGAGCGTCCGGTAGTGGACCGAACGGATCGCAGCCATCTACTTCACGCTCGCCGTGAAGCGGTCGAGGGAAACGAATTCGGGCGCCCGCCAAGCATCGCCCTCGCGCACGTAGCCGGCCTCTTCGAGAATTTCCGTCAGGGTCCCCATGTCACGGCTGGTTTCAATGAATCCCTCGACCGCATCCCGGATGCTCTTGCGTGCCCCCTCTTCGGTCGCCCCGCAGCTGGATACGTCCAATTCGGGGACGTAGGCGACGTAGGTTGCCCCCTCCTTGAAGATATGGACGGTATACGAGATATCCTGCATGTGATGGGCCTCCTTAGATCCTCTGGTCATCGTTCTCAATTAAGGGTAGCAGGCCGCGGGCTTGTGTCAAGTGTCTGTGGTGGAAAGGTACTTTTGTGGCGGCGCTACGGTAAGGGCTCGTTGAACCTTAACGCGATTGATTTCTCGCTCCCGCATCTTTACAGGCGGCATCGGATAAGAAAGCGGAGCCGCGGCACGCGGGCTCGTGACTAAAGGCCGAGCCGGTTGGGGAGTTCCTTCCTGCCCAGCATTTTCAGGAATGCCAGCGGGTCAAAGCTATCCGCAAGCTCGAACTCGCACCACGACTCCGCCACTCCGAGGCGAAAGTCACGTGTGTACCACCACCTTCCGTTTGTAACTATGCCGCACACAACGGGCTCGCCATCCCGGGATGCAACCTCATTCGGCTCGTTAGTGGCCTGCTCGAAGTGATCGCGAATGTAGTCCTCGAGCTGTTCGCGGGCCGTCGTTTGCAGATAGGGTACGCGAGTAATCAGGTTTTTCGCCTCGATGATCGCAACTGTCTTCTGCGTCCCGTCGTTGTCCTTGACATACAGCTTGTAATCTGGATATCTCCGTTTTTCGCTCGATCCACCTCGTCGTGATCTAGCGTCTCTCAACCGAGGCCTCTTAGCAGTGTCTCGACGAAAATATCTGTCGTGGCCCGTTCAAATGCTCCCCTGTCTTGGAACTAATTTGCTATGCTTGCCAACATCCCGAGGCAACCATCGGCAACTCTAGCCCGCATTTCTCAGAGGGTTTCACAAAACTCTAACCGTCTTAAAGTCAATAAGTTACAATCCTTCGAAAGGCTTAAATCCTAACCATTGCAACATATTGAAACACAATGACTTGCACCGCTTTAGTCCGTGCCAGCCTGTGCCCAAGGATCTCTTTGGCCTGCCCGAAATGGGCTGGTTAGTAAGCTCGACTTTTCTGAAAACCTCTTGGCAGCACGACTGAAGTCTTCTGCCCA
>DASRCX010000087.1:0-17260 GCA_035652895.1 Terriglobia bacterium | reverse complement strand
CTACACGGAGGTCTTGCGTTACCTGGGATACAATGTTCGGCCGATTGACTCCTACGCAAAAGCGGCTGCAATGCTTGGCCGCGAAAAGTACGATTTGGTAATTGTGGATCAGGGAAGCTCGAACTTCGAAGGACGGTCGGTTCTGAGCCGGGCGGTCGAGGTTGACCGTCGCGTGCCCGTGCTTGTGCTGACCCGAGCGGTTGATGCTGATTGCTGCATCGAGGCGCTCGACTCAGGCGCGTTGGAGTACGTCCAAAAGCCGCTGACCACAACGGAAGTACGAGAACTGGTCAGCGACTATGTGAAGATTCCTCCGATACAGTTTACAGCTCGAGCGGGCTATGCCTTCCAGAAAGACTATAAATCGGCGGACGTCGGCCGCGTCGAGCGAGCGTCTCTTCGAAAGGCCTCCTGACCGAGTCGCTGACAGTAGATTGCTGGTAGCAGCAGTTCTGGTGACAACGAGCAGGCGCAATGCTATGAAGTGATACGACTCACCTGCGCAACCCTTCAATTCTCGAGGTTAGAGTCAGGTGGATCAAGGAATTCCAAGCCAGCCTGGCCATCACCGTCGGTTCCAACGTCTCCGCTCCAGACGACAAGACAACGCAGGGCGCGGGAAGGATCGTCCGGTTGGACAAGGCTGAGGGTCTGTCCAGGTTTTAGCGGTGTCCGGGCTTCTACCCTGGCTCCGTCCGAAGAAATGTCCGCCATGGTTCCATCATGGTGGACCCCTGATTCTTCCGATTCCACAACTAACAAAATCGCTTTTGTGGCCGGTTTCCGCTCCGTACGCCGCGGGACCCTATAAGTATTTCCTGTCACGCCGATGAGCGTATATGAGATGGCGAGCGCTGGCAAGCAATTTTCATTGCACGCACCGGATAGGAAACGTGTTGGTGTTTACTGCGAGGCGCTCAGTGCCGCCCGCGGTTCCTGGGCCCGTGATGCGCGTGCGAAGGTGTTCGGTGGCGTTGAGGTTGCTCCGGCGGCTGCCTGTAGAGAAGTGCGCGTTCGATATTCATGCCCAATTTCGACATCTCTTCGAAACCCTTGGGCGTAATGAAATATCGGCGATGCCGGTCGGTTTTGTCCTCCTCAATCCACTCCATCTTCTTTGCAGCTTCTACGAAGACACTGCCGACGGTAAACGGATTTACTGGTCCAAGGCGGTTTTGTTCTTCGTTCTTGGGTTTCATTTGTCCCCGCTAATTGATGACGGAAAGAGAAAACAATTTCCTTTGTGCGTCTGTGATTCGCACAGGGCAAAAAGCTCCCGATGCCGGATCATGGGCAGTCATCCGGACCGGTGAAATACCCCTTCTCATCCTACAGAAGTCAAACCCGCGTGGCAAGTTTCCATCACAGTGATGGAACGCGGGGACCATCGCCGGCAGCGCACCCGTGCCGTGGCCTGTGGCACGGATGCGAGAAAACGGCGCCTAACCTTACCTACGGACGCGCTTCGAAAACAAGATTGAATGGAGTCTGTGCAGCGCGACGAAAACGAGTAAATCCTGCGAAGGTCACGACTTGGCGAATTCGCTCTTCGCCGGCCTGCGCACCGAGCGCTGCTCCGACTTCCTGAGCCATCGATGCAGGAGTGCAGATCATCGTCGAGGCGGAGTAGTAGATTCGTCCTACTGGATTGTGGTTTAGCTCCGGCTTATCCTCCGCGAAAGGCTCGACGATCATCCAAGTCCCGTCCGGCTTCAGCGTTGAGAGGACATGCTGGGCAGCGCCAGATGGGTCTCCCATATCGTGCAAACAGTCAAAAAAAGTGACAAGATGGTAGCCGCCGTTGCGCGGATAGCTTTTGGCGCTGGCGACCTCAAACGTGATCTGGTCGAGCAATCTATCTCGGCCGGCAACATGGCGAGCGTATTCAATGGAACCACTGTGATAATCGAAACCGAAGAAGCGCGATTTCGGGAACGCCCTCGCCATCAGCATTGTGGAAGCACCATGGCCGCACCCCACGTCGGCAACTACGGCGCCCGCAGTCAGCTTTGCCTGAACACCCTCTAGCGCGGGGACCCAGGAACTCAAGAGATTGTTTTGGTAATTGGGTCGGAAGAACCGCTCAGTGCCAACCGACGCCTTCCCCCGTTCGTAATGCCGGTGTAATTTTCGGTTCGTCCTTGAAGCACGATGAAATAATGCGAAAACCCTCAGCAGGTCCAATTGCGTAAGTGCGAAAGCCTGCTCGGGCGGCAACTGGTATCGACTGGTGACGGCATCGTAAACAAGGTATCCGCTGGCCGCGTTGGCGTCCAGCCACTCGCGAACATAACGCTCCGCAGTGCCGCTTTTTTTGGGCAAGGTCTGCGGGAGTGATCGATCCAGCGCCCGCCATTGCCTTGTACAGTCCGAGCTTGTCGCCGACCAGCACGAGTGTGGCATGCATGGCTGCCCCCATATCGGCAATCGCCCTTTCCATAAAGGCGCCCAGCTTGGATTCGTCATACCCCAGGGCCATAGACTGAGTAGCTATTCATTCACCTCCGGCTCTTTGCCCCGTATAGGAAGGATGATTCGATTCTGCACGTAACCGTAGTCTGCAGCAATTGAATCACGGGCAGCAGGATAAATGCCCCGCACAGATGGCAGGCGGGAACGAAACCCGGAATGCGAAAGGATCCGTCCGAATACCTTTCTACCGGACTTTCCCCCGAGCGGCCACTTTCCATGACCCCTTCACCTGGCCGTTGCGGTGGATGAAAACTTCGTCGTGCATATTGACGCACGCGCAGACATGGTTAGGAATCACCGTAACGACATCACCGACGCGGAACTTATGCGAACTGCGGCTGACATCCAGATGCCCGTGTTCTTCATTCAGTTTGATCAGCGCTGCATCGGGAGCTTCAACCACGTACCCATGCCCTTTCGCAGGGCCCGAACCAAGCGGGTCTGAAGAGAGCGTCTTTGAGCCGGCGTCGATCATTGCCCGGCCCGGGACCGCCGTGGAAACGATGGTTGTTACCACGCGCGCTGCGCAGTCTTCAAGCCCGCACACGCCCTGGTAGAAGGTATTCAGGTCGTTGTAGGCGTAGGTTCCCGGCCGGATTTCGGTCAAACCCGGCACGCGATGCGACATGAAGGCAGAAGGTGTAGAGCCACCGGAAACGATTTCTACCTGCATTCCGGCCCTGCGAAACGGCTCAAGCGCCTTCTCGAAACGTTCGGCGACCTGCATCACTTCCTTTTCGCGATCCACCTCGGCGCCCCAGATGTTTCCCGGGAATGCCATTAATCCTCTAAATTTCAATCCCGGCATCTTTTCGATTTTTCGGGCGAGTTCCAGGCATTCCGGACCCGGGGGGAGTCCGCAGCGGTGCATTCCAGCATCGAACTCAACCAGTATCCCGACGGTTGCTCCTGCGGCACTGGCTGCCCTTGAAAGTCCTTCAGCCGTAGCTTCGTTGTCCAGTGAGAGCAGAATGCTGCGTTCGCGCGCCATTTCTGCGATTCGACGCAGCTTTTCCGTCCCCCAGATCGGATAAGCGATCAGGATTTCATCGGGGTTTGAGGCCGCCATTACTTCTGCTTCGCCGACTTTCGCAACGGTCAAACCCACGGCTCCCCGGTCCATCTGCATCCGGGCTACTTCCGGCGTCTTGTGGGTTTTGGTGTGGGGCCTCAGCTTGAGGCCGTGATCCCGGCAGTAATTGGCCATGCGGTCGAGATTGCGCTCGAGAACGTCGAGATCGATCGTGAGCGCTGGCGTCGATATTTCTTTGATATTCATTGATGACAACCGTTCACTTCCGTTTGCGGGATTTGTTCACTACTGCAATGCAATCGATTTCCACCTTGATCCTTGGCAAGCTGGCGCCGACGGTCGTGCGGGCAGGCGGGTCCACCGGAAAGTATTCCCTGTAAACTTCATTCATCGCGTCGAAATTCTTCATGTCGGAAAGAAAGACACCAACCCGAACCACATCCTTTAGAGAACTCCCTGCGCTTTCAAGAATTGCCTTGATGTTTTCAAGCGTGCGGCGCGTTTCCGATCGAATGTCGCCCAGTTCCAGTTCATTGGTATCCGGATTCACGGCAGCCTGACCAGCGACGAAAACAAAGCCATTTGCCACGATGGCCGGGGAATAGGGGCCCCGGGGCCTGGGTGCTTTTTTGCTTTTCACTACCTTGCGCATTGTGTCTCCTAATTGTGAGAGATAGAAGTCCTGCCATTCTTGTGAATGGTTGAAATTCCCATCGATGCAACTCAGGCCAACTGCCCGCCATCGACGAACATCAGGATGCCGTTGATATAATCCGCATCTGAAGATGCAAGAAATGCGGCTGGTCCGGCAATATCTTCAGGCTCGCCAAGCCGTCCCGCCGGAATAAGGTCCTTATACTTGCTCATAAACGTCTTGTCTTTCAGGATGGGGGCCGTCAGGCGGGTGCGAATAAGTCCCGGGCCGATGGCGTTCGAATTGATCCCATACTTCCCGAGTTCCCGTGCCAGGGTCTTTGCCAGCAGGAAAAGCCCCGCCTTCGAAACGTTGTAGGGCGCGAGTTCGGCTTCTGCGTCCCAACTGTTGGTGGACGCCATGAATACCATCTTGCCGTGCTTCTGGCGAATCATGTGGGGTGCCACTTCGCGGGCGACAAGAAAACCGCCCTTCAGATTGATGTCAATGGTCCAGTCCCAGTGCTTTTCATCTGTTTGGGTAAAAGGCACGAGTTTGCCAACGCCAGCCACGTACATCAACACATCGATTTTGCTCCGCCATTTTAGAGTTTCAGCCACCATCCGCTGGACCTGGCGCTTCTGGCGCACGTCACAAGTGATTGTCCGCACGGAGCCGCCCTCACGCCGAATCTCGCGCTCCGAGCGGGCCATCATCGGCCGATCGATATCGCCGATCATCACGTCGGCTCCTTCCCTTGCCAGCCGCACGGCGATAGCTTTGCCGATTCCCTGCGCCCCGCCGACCACCAGAGCGCATTGGTTTCGAAAGCGGTCCGGGATAAAATTCATAACTTTCTGCTACTCTCCTTTTTTTTCGGAATGGCCTGCGAAAAAGTTTTCTAGTCCCTGAGGTAGTCTCCCAGTATAATGGGCCACCGTGCGGGCGTAAAGCATTTGAACGATCCTTTGCCCGATGGCGACTGTGTGTCGCAGACGCCGTTCCGGTTCGGGTATTGAGTGAATCGGCACAAGTGCTGCCGCTTTAGGTCCAGAATGCTCCAGGGCGAAGGCGGACGCTGCGATCATCGATCGTTGCTGCTGTGGTCCGCACAAATGCCGAGGCGCAAAGGCGGAGGGCATGAATACGAAGTTCAACGATGTTACTCAGCAGGTCGAAACGCAGACCCTGCCGCGCGAGATCGGTATTCTCGGCTCAACGGCAATCGTTGTGGGGACAATCATTGGGTCTGGCATTTTCCTCGTCCCGCACAATGTTGCGCTTCAGGTTGGAAGCGTGATCAGCCTTTACCTGGTGTGGATTGTCGGCGGCGCACTGGCGCTGGCGGGTGCCTTATCGCTGGCGGAATTGGGAGCCGCCATGCCGGAAGCTGGTGGCATTTACGTTTACCTGAGGGAATCTTACGGCAAGCTGTTCGCTTTCCTTTATGGCTGGGGCTCGCTGCTGGTGATTGATGCAGGCTCCGCGGCCACGCTGGCAGTGGCATTCGGGATTTATGCGTCAGGATTCGTTCCACTCAGTACGCTGCAACAGAAGCTTCTCGGCGCGTTTGTGATTGCTTTGCTGACTTTGATTAACATCCTCGGCGTCCGCAAAGGCACGGCCGTGCAAACGATCTTTACAATCGCCAAGCTCGTGGGCCTTGCGATCATTATGGGCTGTGCGATTTTCCTGCCCCCGCTGGCACCTGCCGTCGCGTCGCATCCGCTTCCGACGTCTCACACCACACTCAGCACTTTCGGCGTTGCGCTGGTGGGGGTCCTCTGGGCATATCAGGGCTGGCATCAGCTTTCTTATACAGCGGGCGAAATCCGGGACCCCTCGCGTGTGCTTCCCCTGGGATTCCTACTCGGAACCGTGATCATCATTGCTGTTTATCTTGGAGCCAACGCTGCTTATCTTCACGTTCTCCCATTACCGGTGATGGCGGAACATCAACGGGTGGCAGCAACGGCCATGGAGTTTCTGATTGGCCCGCGCGGCTCGCGGTTTGTTTCCGGTCTGATCCTCTGTTCGATTTTCGGAGCGTTGAATGGAACGGTCTTGACGGCTCCGCGCGTTTATTATGCTATGGCAAAGGACGGTGTGTTTTTCAGAAGTGTCGCCCGCGTGCACCCGAAATTTCAGACTCCCGCCATCGCTTTGATCGTGCTGGGCGCATGGGCCGTCGTGCTCGCCGTAAGCGGGTCGTTTGAGCAGCTTTACACTTACGTGATTTTTGCCATGTGGATTTTTTCCGGAGCGGCAATCGCCGGCGTGATCATCCTGCGTCGCCGACTGCCCAATCTTAACCGTCCGTACCGCGTTGTTGGATATCCGGTCCTGCCCATTGCCTTCATCATTGCTTCCTTTGCTATCGTCGTTAACACTCTTGCAACCAAGCCGGGTGAATCTGCTCTGGGTTTGGCAATCATTCTTGCAGGAATTCCGCTTTACTACATCTGGAGCAGATGGGACCGTCGAAAGCGGGGCGCCGGGGGCGAACACTGACTTCATGATGATCACCACTGCAGAGGCTGGACATTCCCCGACCGGAACGCAGAAGTCCCCAACACACATTTGATCTTTCAACCGAAGACCGTTTTCCAAGGCGGCAGTTGCTTCTGAACGCTACTGCAGGTGCTTGGCGAGGCCTGTGCATTCTGAAGCATCCGACGTGCTTTCCAGCAGTTGAAAAGGTTTACAGCGTTCGGACCGGGGGTTCGCCGATCACACTCTTATGCAGAACTCCTTTGCGGGTCGATTGGAGATTCATGCAAACGACTTTCGATTGAAAGGTGTTAGCCGCTCAGAATCGTTTGGCGTCCTTGCGCAATCGCTCGACGTATTTGCCAGTGGCAACGTCGATCCGGACAATTTCGCCCGGAGCGATAAACTGCGGGACCATCACTTCCATGCCGTTTTCGAGTATGGCGGGCTTCAACGTGCTGTCCTGCTGCTGGTGGGCGGGTGCTGCCGTCGTCTCCACCCTGAGGTCAACAGTTTCGGGCAGGATGATGCTGACCGGTCGCCCGTTATAAAACTCGACGGGAATTGTCATCTCCGGCTTGAGGAATATATGTCCCGGACCTATGGTCGAGATTGGGACCGTGACCTGTTCGAAGGTCTGGGGATCCATGAAGGTCGCGGAGTCAGCATCGCTGTAAAGGAATTCCATGTTATGTTTTTCAAGGATCGTGTCCTCCAGTCTTTCTTCCGGCCGAAAGCGAAACTCTTTCATCGTGCCTTTCAAAACGTCGCGCATTTTGGCGTGGACGCTGCCCGGCATCTTTCCCTGGCCGACGCGAAACTCTGCTTCGATTACCCGAAAGGGTTCGCCATCGATGATGACCACCATACCTCCGCGCAGGTCCGATGCATTTACCATTTAAAAATCCTCTGCTGCCGGGAGCCGGCCCTGGGACGTCCGGCGCGTCCGGCACCATGATATCAACAATTCTCTATTCTCATTTTACGCCGAGAGGACTGGAAAGCACGGGCTTTGCCAAGAAACGCCCCAAAGCCGAGCAGCGAGGCGTTCGCCAGATTTACTGGCACACATCGGACGTGCTGACGAGTCTGGCTCCCGCGGCCGCCAACTCCTCAATGGCCTTTCGTCCGGAATCTTCGTCAATGGCCTTGATGGCGTCCGTCACCAGAACAACAGGAAGCCCCTTTTTCAGCAGAGAGAGTGCTGTGCTGCGGACGCAATATTCGGTGGCGACCCCGAAAACCACATAGGTTCGTTCGCCGAGCGCGTGCACGATCGCGTCAAAGTTGGCGTTGGTGGAAGCATCGTATTCCTGCTTTTCGATGATGATCTGCGAGGGCCATTCCTTCGGGACAGCAAAGGCGCCGGGCTGGTTTGGAACCACGACGGCGTTGGGTGTCCAGGTCTCTGGTATCCGCTTCTGGCCCGGAGTTCCAACCACACAGTGCGGCGGCCATTGGGCAAAGGAAGGATCATCAGAAGGATGCGCGTCTGCTGATGAGAGGATCGGAATCTTCCGTTCGAGCGCATAATCGAACAACTGCTTCAGGTGCGGGCGGATCTCATCGGCGCGGGGAACGTACAGGCTTCCCTTCGGCTCCATGAAATCCACCTGCGTATCAACGTCGAAGAAAACTAAAGGCTTTTCCATTTTCCCTGAGGTTCAGCGCGCCCGCGAGGCGCCGGCGGGTTTCCGCGCTGTGACGTACCGGCCGCGGACTTCTTCGAGCAATCGAAGAAGAGCTTCGCTCTTCTTCACCGGATATTCGGGCGCGCCACGCAGTATATGGTATTTTTCAGGAAGAAGTTCCAGTGCGGCCATCACATCTTTCCGAACGGATGCTGCAGACCGGCGGGCCATGAGTCGCCGGCCGTTTCGCATCAGCGGTTGAAGCAGAGGCTTGCCTTGAGGGTAATCTTCATCGGAGCGCGTGATCAGATCGAAATCATATTCGTGGTTGTTGAAGAAGCGGAAGACTTGCTTGCGGCCCGGACAGTAAACTTTTTCTTCACTAAACTTGGCCTTATATTCCACGCGGCCGTCCTGTTCCGTCTCAACCAGTTTGTAAACCACGCTCAGCGCAGGCACATCGCGGGACGTTGCGAGGTCCGTTCCTACACCGAAGGAATCAATTGGCGCATCGTTTGCCACAAGCGTCTCAATCCGGTATTCGTTCAGGTCTCCGCTGGCGATGATCTTCACGTCATTAAGGCCGTGCGCGTCGAGAATGGCGCGGACCTCGCGGCTCTTTTCGAGAAGATCTCCGCTGTCAAGTCGCACGGCATGAAACTTCTTGCCGAGCGTTGCCGCTGTTTCCGCTCCGGTCAGTTCGTCATACGTATCAATCAGCAGCACCCCGGTTTCCGGGAATGCATCCAGAAGTGCTTCGAAGCTCTCTCGTTCGCTGGGGAAGACCTGGGTCCATGAATGAGCGGCAGTCCCAGCAACGGGTATTCCATAAAGGAAACCTGCCTCGACGTTGGATGTTGCATCACACCCACCGACATATGCCGCACGAGCGGCGCGCAGTCCAGCCTCTGGTCCCTGCGCCCGCCTTGTCCCAAACTCGAGCACGCTCCGCCCCTTCGCAGCTCGGACCACACGGGCGGCCTTGGAGGCAACCAGGGTTTCAAAATTGATTACCGCCAGCAGATATGTTTCAACGATCTGCGCTTCGGCCACCGGGGCTGTTACTTGCAGGATGGGCTCTTCGCCGAAGATGATTGTCCCTTCCGGAACCCCGGCTACTTCTCCGGTGAAACGGAACCTTTTGAGGTATTCAAAGAAATCGTTGCCAATGCTTTGGAACGCGGGGACGCTTCGCAGGTATCGGATATCTTCGTCCGAGAAGCGTAGTTTCTCGAGGTAATCAAGGGCGTCATCAACCCCTGATGCAACCAGGTAAGAGCGCTCGGACGGCAGCGAACGCACAAACAGTTCAAACGTCGCACGAATGTCCATCCGGCGTTTAAAGTAACCGGCTGCCATCGTAAGTTCGTATAGGTCAACCAGCAAAGCGCAGTTTGGAAGTGATTGACACATCAGGATTCAGGGTTGATCGACTCGCAGTAACTATGGGTTGCCCGGGTTTCGCTGCCTCAATCTAAAGATAGTTCACACACGTTGAAAACACAAGCTCGCGTCACGTGCACATCAGTTCAGATCGCATCAATTGCGCTGACTGACTTCTTCGAGCGCGATCTGGTTGTGCGTGCCTTTGGACTGATTCATCACAGCTTGTTTCAGCGGGCCCGAAAAAGCGTTGTGTCGGAATGTGATGAAGTCGGTTTGGGGGCCGATGTATATCCCCACAGTTTGTGCGGTTTTGCTTCGTACTTCGCTGCTTCCAATCGTGTTATTCAGAAAAGTAAGGTTGTGCGTCATGCCGGCAATATAGATGTTCGCGCCGTGCTTGTTCTCCACGCCATTGTCCATGATTGTGTTCCGCTCGAACGTGTTGCGGTCGGCAGCGTTGGACTTGTTTTCTTCTCGGATATAGATTCCGGCACGCCCGTTGCCCGTGACGGTGTTCTCAATGAACACATTGTCGGTATCCTTATGGCCTGCGGAGATGCCGTCGCGGCCATTGTCCCAACTGCGGTTGTTCGCGTAGCGTGAATGCTGGACTCGCCAGCAGAGGTAGAGGCCGTCCTGGCCGTTGTTGTGGGCACGATTATATTCCACGATGCCACGCAGGGCTCCTGTACCCAGGTGAATGCCAAGGTAGGCGTTGTTGAAGGATTCGCAATGATCCACCACAGGGTCGTCGACAAACTGAAGGCTGATGCCGTCGCCGGGATAGTTCCGCACCACACAGTTATGGACGGTCATGCGCTGCGAGTGGAAAAAGTAAATGGCACCGGTCTGGCATCCGTCGAGAATGCCGCTGCCCTCCCGACTGCCATCGGCAGTGAGGTCTTCCACTTTAACGTCCTGGACCTCAAAGCCGGCAATCAGCGGGAAAGTGTTGAAGACTTCGCCGTTGTTTTCGACATGATAGTCCATGTGCAGGAAGCGATCGAAATAGAGCGTGTTGCCCTCGATTCGCGTGATGGTGCGCACGCTCGGCGTCCACCCGCTGCGCTGTTCCCTGTCAACGACGGTGACACCCATACCGGGACGGAAGCCGCTGGCGTCTTCCACTGTGGCCTTGAACTCGCCGTAGTCGGCGTCGATCGTCAGCTTGCTGTGGATTCCCGGTGCCTTTTTCAGGATGGTCTTGCCGGGGCCCTCACCACGCAGAGTAATATGGCTGGCGAGTCGTACTGAATTGTTCAGGATATACAATCCGCTTTTGATCAGCACGGTGCCGCCTCCTGCCGCTGCGACGCGGTCAATGGCTTTCTGGATGGCAGTGTTGTCCGTGCCGATAACGTCAGCATTTGCGGGCCCGACGGTGACAGTCACGCTGCTCCCCCGGTTGACATTTTTCCGCGTGCAGGCTGCGGATTCCAATAGAATTGCGGCGGCAGCAAGCAACCACAAGCGGGATGACTTACGTGCCTCCATGTGTATAAGCGACCTCCTGTTATGAGGATTTGTGCAGGCATTCGCAGTCGAAGTGTATCACAGCCCGGAGACGCCCGAGCCCGTATTTTAGGCCGCCGGGACTCCTTTGTCGACAACGACTCGGCGCCAATATGAGGCCAGAGGGCTGGAGGAAGCAGCCCACGCTGAATAAATATTAATGCGCAAATCGCGAGACTGATGTAGAAATATCCGCATGATTTTTAAAGCGTCATGTGGCTCATGCGCCGGGGTGATGCCTTTATGAGAAGTTCTATCGGATTTGGTCTCGCGCTGGTTGTTCTGTCCATCGGTCTGCATTTTCTGCGATTGGGGGTAGCTTCACCCACTGGCACGGGCATTTGTTCGGAGACCCCACACGCTTTCCCTGAGGGGCGCAGTGACGAAGCAACTAAGTTCTATGTTTCACCCCTTGGCAACAATCGATGGTCAGGAAAGCTCGACCATCCAAATTCTGCTCATACGGACGGCCCTTTTCGCACGCTGGCCCGCGCCCGGCATGCTGTCCGCGAGCTGAAAGCATCGGGGCCGCTGAAAACGCCGGTAAAAGTTGTCATTCGTGGAGGAACGTATCAATTGAATGGGCCGCTAATCTTCACGCCTCAGGATTCCGGCACGCGAAGTTCACGAGTCATTTATGAGGCTTATCCAGATGAAATTCCCGTCCTGAGTGGCGGCCGAATCATCGCGGGGTGGAAGCGGGCTGGGCAAACCAAGCTGCCCTTTCCGGCAGGAGATCATTTGTGGGTTGCTGACGTGCCGGCAGTTAAGGAGGGCCGCTGGTATTTCCGCCAGCTTTTCGTGGATGGAAAACGTATGACGCGCGCCCGAACCCCCAATCAGGGGTTTTACTACGTCGATGGGCAGATCTCCAACGCCACACCCGCCCGATTCAGATTTCACGACCATGACATTCGCTCTGAATGGGGAAGGGAAGACGACGTTGAAATCGTCGCGCTTCAGAACTGGGCGGAACTGCGAGAGCCCATCAATTCTGTGGATGAGGCATCGCGCACAGTCACGCTGGCCGGCCGCCGCCAGCCCTACGCAGAAACCAACGCCCGCTACTGGATCGAAAACGCGCCCGATGCACTTGATGCGCCCGGCGAGTGGTATCTCGACCGCAAAAATGGGCGAGTTTATTTCTATGCGTATCCTGGCGAGGATATGTCTAAGGCCCAAGTCGTAGCGTCCGATCTCGGACAGTTGGTTCGATTCGAGGGAGACTCCGCACGGGGCCGGTTCGTCAGCTACATCGAACTTCGCGGCCTGACTTTCAGCTACACGGACTGGACACTGCCGCCCGAGGGTTACGCGGATTTGCAAGCGGCGGTTGACATCCCTGCTGCGGTTGCAGGAGAGGGAGCGCACTTCTGCACGATCGAGACTTGCAGGTTCATTCACACGGGTGGGTATGCCGTAAGTTTTGGCAAGGGTTCACAGCACGATCGAATTTCACGAAACGAAATGACCGACCTCGGAGCAGGCGGAATAAAGATCGGCGATCGCAAAATCCCTGCCGTGGAACAGAATGGAACCACGGACAATGAAGTCACTGACAATCACATCCACAACATCGGAGTTGTCTACCCTGCCGCGGTGGGAATATGGATTGGCCAGAGCAGCGGAAACGTCATTGCCCATAATGAAATCAACGACACCTATTACACCGCGATTTCCGTGGGTTGGACGTGGGGCTACGGCCCGACTGCTACCAGAGACAATGTGATCGAATTCAATAACCTTCACGACATTGGTCGCGGAATGCTGAGCGACATGGGCTGCATCTACACACTCGGCGTTCAGCCGGGCACGGTTGAGCGAAACAACATCTGCCACGATGTTTCGCGATACAAATATGGAGGCTGGGGGATTTATACCGACGAGGGCAGCAGTCACATTCTGGTCGAAAACAACATCGTGTATCGGTGCGAAGACGGAGGCTTCCACCAGCATTACGGTGAGGCGAACGTAGTTCGAAATAACATCTTTGCGCTAGGGGACACGGCGCAGCTTCGCCGCACACGCGAGGAAAACCATCTGAGTTTTACCTTTACTCACAATATCGTTTACTGGAAAGACGGGGAACTGCTGGACGGCAAATGGGACGACTACAATTTCCGGTTTGAAAATAACCTCTATTACAGTGTGGCCGGGCCGGTGAAATTTTCGGGATGGTCATTCAAGGACTGGCAGGGAAGAGGGCAGGATGCCGGATCCTTAATCGCCAATCCCTTGTTTGTGAATCCCGTGCAAGGCAACTTTTCGCTCGAAGCAAGCTCGCCTGCCCTGAAGATGGGTTTCAGGCCGATCGACGTTTCTACAGTCGGGCCGCGGCGCGATGAACCTCATTAAATGGTCCACTTCAGAATTCAGGATGAGCATCATAACTGACCACCCGGGAAATTAAATGGGACTTCGAATCGTGTGTTCAGGATTCAATTGCAGAGAACGAATAATGATCGCCGCATTGATTCTTACGAGCTTGCCAGTGCTGGCGCCGCTGATGCGCGCCGATACGGGTTACAAAGGGTGGCTGCGGTATTCGAAGATCTATAACGCCGCAGACCGAAAGGAATATGATCGCTTGCCGGCGGTCGCGGTTGCGTTGGGAGATTCACCGGTTATCCAATCCGCCCGGCATGAACTGGTTCGCGGTGTCCGAGGGATGCTGGGCCGTACTCTGCGGGAAGACAACAACCTTCCAGATGAGAACGCCATCGTGCTGGGCACGATTCCCGAAATCCGGACAGCATCCCACGGAAACTTTCCAGACGCTCACTTGAGAGACGACGGTTACTTACTGAAAACCGCAACGCTCAACGGGCATGTGTGCCTGGTGGTTGCGGCGGCGAACGATCGCGGAGTTCTCTATGGAACCTTTGCTTTGCTGCGGAGGATCGCGCTTCGCGAACCTGTGGCAGGGCTGAATATTATTTCGGAGCCTGCTGCGCCCATTCGCTGGGTGGACGAGTGGGACAACCTGAACGGAACGGTCGAGCGCGGGTACGGCGGACGTTCCATTTTCTGGAACGACGGAAATGTTGTGAAGGACCTTGGTCGCATCCGTGATTACGCCCGCTTTCTGGCTTCGCTCGGAATCAACGAGTGCACAGTCAACAATGTCAACGCCGACCCGCGCCTGCTGACTGATAAATACATCAGGCAACTGGCACAAATTGCCGATGTCTTCCGTCCCTGGGGCGTCCGGATCTCCGTCGCCGTGGACATAGCGGCGCCCAAAGCCCTGGGGCAGCTTGAAACGTTTGATCCGCTCAACCCGAAGGTTGCGGAATGGTGGAAGCAGCGTGCGGATGCCATCTACGCCGCTATCCCTGATTTTGGCGGGTTTCTCGTGAAGGCGGATTCGGAGGGCCGGCCGGGGCCGTCCACTTATGGCCGGAGCCAGGCCGACGCCGCCAATTGCCTCGCGCGTGCGTTGAAGCCCCACGGCGGGCTTGTGCTCTATCGGGCGTTCGTTTACAACAATCATCTCGATTGGCGTAATCCGAAGAATGACCGTGCAATGGCGGCCTATGACATCTTTCATCCGCTCGACGGCCAATTTGACAGCAATGTTGTTGTGCAGATCAAGAACGGACCGATCGATTTCCAGGTGCGCGAACCGGCTTCTCCTTTGTTCGGCGGGCTGCAGAAGACCAACCAGGCCATCGAACTCCAGATCACGCAGGAATACACCGGACAGCAGAAGCAACTCTGCTTCCTCGTACCGATGTGGAAGACGACGCTCGATTTCAACATGGAAGTGCGCGGTGCAGGAAGCATCACCCCGGTTAAAGACATCGTAGCAGGCAAAGTTTTTCATCGTCCGCTCGGCGGCTTCGTCGGCGTGGCAAACGTCGGCCAGGACCCATCATGGATGGGCAGCCTGCTTGCCATGGCCAACCTTTACGGTTTCGGACGCCTGGCCTGGGACCCGAATTTGACCTCGCGGCAAATCGCTGAAGAATGGACCAAGCAAACGTTCGGCACAAATCCTAAAGTTGTCGAGACAATCACCGGAATGCTGCTGAGTTCGTGGCGCATTTATGAAAACTACACCGGGCCGCTCGGCCTGGGCACCCTCACCAACATTCTGGGTGCGCACTATGGGCCTGATCCTCAATCCGCCGATCATAACGGCTGGGGCCAGTGGATCCGTGCCGATTCGAAGGGCATCGGCATGGACCGCACTGTTGGCACGGGAACAGGCTACATTGGCCAGTACTCCCCTGCTGTCGCAAGGATGTACGAATCACTCAAGACCTGCCCGGACAATCTCCTCCTCTTTATGCATCATGTTCCATATACCTATCGTCTTCATTCCGGCGAAACGGTGATTCAATATGTTTACGACTCGCACTACGCTGGAGCGGCGGAGGCTGAGGCGCTCGTCACGCAATGGAAGACCCTGCGTACGCTGATCGATCAGCAGCGTTACGAAGAGGTTTTGCAGATGCTGGAATATCAGTCCGGCGCGGCGATCGTCTGGCGAGACGCCATCTGCGACTGGTTCATGCGCATGTCAGGCATCCCAGACGCAAAGGGAAGAGTCGGACATCATCCCGATCGCATTGAGGCGGAATCCATGAAGCTGGACGGTTATCAGGTGATCGATGTCCATCCCTGGGAAGCGGCTTCGGGAGGGAAGGCTGTCGCGTGTTCGCTGCCAGCGAGCCAGTGCACGGCAGAATTTCACTATAGCGGCCCTGCCGGGTGGTACAACATCAGCGTTGAGTATTTTGATCAGTCCAACGGGGTCTCACAGTTCCAGTTCTTCTTGAACAGTCAATTGATTGACCATTGGTCCGCGGATGCCCACCTTCCCGCCTGGAGGCCAAGCGGAAGTTCATCAACCCGCCATGTCGTTAGCGGCGTGGCGCTGCGCCCGGGAGATGAAATCCGCATTGTCGGCACGCCGAACGGCAACGAATACGCTCCGCTCGACTACATCGAAATCCGGGGCGCGCAGAATAACTGACTACCATGACATCGCAAGCAGCGATGGACCGGTCCGTGGGCTCTCTGCGAGTGCGATGACGAACAAATTGATTCAGGAGAGTATGCGGTGCGGAGGGAGGGAATCGAACCCTCACTTCCCGTCAGGGAAAAGGGATTTTAAGTTCGGAATGAACCTCGGATCAATAACTTACAGCGATTGCGATACATCACGGCAAGTTGCCGTAAATCCCCGTCCGTGATGCTATTAAACGCATGGGCAGGACCTGCGGTCGCAATTCATCGGAACTCCTCGGGGTCGCCGGTGGGCACAAAAGTGGGCACAATTTCGGAGGGGCAGAATTGGTGATGTAATGGATGACGGAATGCTAGTTCTCCTAACCATGAAGAACCAGGCGGCCGAGGAGCCTTACAGGGGCATTGCCCTTTTAAGGAGATTTTCGGCCTTTACCGCTTACAACGCACGGTCACGCACTAAGGGGGATGTAAACGCATAAGCCATTATCTTACAATGACTTGATCAGGGTTACCAGAAACCTCTTCCCTCAATGACACCGCACCGGAATGCACTAGACTGAAAGACCAACTGACACCAGAACTGACACCAGAACTGACACCACTTTGTGATGCAAAGTTGATCCAGGGGCATCTGCATGCCCGGTATCTATCTGTGCTCAACAGTGGCGTTCCAAACGGCGAGAACCCACACGATCTTCTCGGATGTGATACCCAGGAACTGGGAGGGAGTGACCAGGTTTGAATTCGGTCACAGCGGTTGACGGCTCTGAGACTTCCCGTACTTGCCACACTCCATCAAGTTGATTTACTCAGAGGACGTTGACCTGCCCCCCGAAAACTGGTCCAGCTGAAATGTGAGTTCTCGGGCATAAAAGCCGAGAGGAGAACTCACGATGAGGAAGAGTCGATTTACAGAGGAGCAGATCATTGCGGTACTGAAGGAAGCTGACGCAGGGGTGACGGTGAAGGAGATCTGTCGCAAGCACGGTATCTGCGACCAGACCTACTACCGATGGAAGTCGAAGTTTGGCGGATTGGAGGTGAGCGAAGCGCGGCGGCTGCGGTAGTTGGAGGAGGAGAACCGGCGGCTGAAGCAGATGGTGGCGGACCAGGCGCTCGATCTTC
>DASRCX010000086.1:0-107410 GCA_035652895.1 Terriglobia bacterium | reverse complement strand
TTTTCGCTTTCGCTGATTGCCAACGTGGCGGGGCTCAGTGTTCGCCGGTTAAGTTTAGACGACCTGAAGCCTTCCACGTGGATGTACCGGGCCAACCGCGCCGGACACCTGATCTATGCGCGGGCGGAAAGGTTTTATGATGATCTGCGAATCGTGTATGAAATCGAATCGCGTTTTCGGAACGTTCAATCCGCACCCGTCGAGCCGGAGAAAAGCGGCGGGAAGCCCGGTCCCGCCGGACGCCCCGCAAGCGCCACAGACCCGGGAAGCAGACAGATGGCTTCCGTCGGAATGAACGTCGCACGACAGTACGCTGAAATCGCCGGGGCCGTTCGCCCATCCCTTCATCAACCGGCCCCGCGCGGCATACAACAGGGTCCAGGAGATGTCACCCATGAAATGCGCTAATCACCCGCTCAACGATTCCGTTGCTTATTGCGCCCAATGCGGCCGGCCGCTTTGCGAAACCTGTCGCAGAGAAGTCAGAGGGACTTCATACTGTGAAACGTGCCTGGCAGCGCGGCTTCAGCCACCGGCATGGAGTCCCGCGGGGCCCGGCACAGGATCAAGCCCCGGGGTCGCTCTGGCGCTGGGATTCATTCCCGGCGTCGGCGCTATTTATAACGGCCAGGTGATTAAGGCCATCGTGCAGGTACTGCTGTTCGGTTCACTCATCGCGCTCAGCCACCGCGTGGGCGATCCTTTCGGGCCGATCTTTGGAATGGGTGCCGCCGCATTCTACTTCTATATGGTGATCGACTCTTACCAGACCGCAAAGGCCAAGCAGCTTGGCCAGCCCGTGCCGGAATGGTTCGGCCTGAGCGATATGAAAGTGGACGCTCCGACAGGCGCCGCGGTGCTGATCATCCTGGGTGTATTGTTCCTGCTCGATAATTTCGGCATTCCGATATTTTCCCAAATCGGGAAATTCTGGCCGGTGCTCCTGATTCTGCTCGGACTGTTCCTGCTGCGCAAGAGACTGGCGACTCACGAGCCTCCTCCGAGCCAGCCTCCGTCGGCGACCAACACAGGCCAGGGAGGCACTCAGGCCCATGGCAACGAAATTGGCAAGACATTCTGAGAGTAAGATGGCGGCGAGTTTGATTCAACAGGCACGATGCACTATTCGGGTCCACGAGGTTCAAACAGGCAAGTCAAAACATTCGGCAAACCGTTGGGAGGGGAGAAACGGAGAGGTTAAGGCAATGCAGCATTCAGCCGGTTATTGGGCCATCCTGGTCCCGGTGATTTCGGCACTGGTTCCCGTAGCGATCGTTGCCATCGTTTTCTGGTATAAGGCGCGGGCGCGCGAACTGGAACTTCAGGAATCGCTGAAGCGGCGGGAGATCGAGCACCTTCAGAGACTGAAGGAATTGGAACTTGAGATCGAAAGGACGAAGGCGCAGAACAAAGAGAACTCCGTAGTGAATTGATGGCAGCGGTCGCCGCACAAACCCGGCGGCCGCACGAAATCTCTGTTAAGGTAAACCACAATGGCCACCGAAGCGACAACTCAAAATACCAGTGGCGAAATCCGGCGAGTCCGGCGTGCTCACCATTACGGGCTGACGGGTCCCCTGCTTCTGATCGCCCTTGGCGTGATGTTCCTCGTGGGGCAGTTTGACCCGGCATGGGGTATATCAAGAACATGGCCCGTGCTGCTGATCGTTCTGGGGCTGGCAAAACTGCTGGAGGCCGCATGGCCCGGACGACCGTCGCCGTCGAATTGACACAGAAACAAGTCATCGGCGAAGCGGCGGCCCGCGATCAACAAGCCATTAATCCGGTCCACGGACCGTTGACGCGCGGCGCGCCACTCCGTGAAGCGAGGAAAGAACATGAGCACATACCGGCATCATCGAGGCTCGATTTTCTGGGCACTGACGCTTATCGCGATCGGCGTCCTGTTCCTCTACGAGAACCTCAACCACGATATTCATCCATGGCGGCTGATTGCGCTCTACTGGCCGGTGCTCATTATTTTCTGGGGAATCTCGAAGCTGATCGATTATCTCCACGCACGAGCGCACCCCGAGGAGTCACCGCGACCGCTTTTTTCAGGCGGTGAAGTTGTCCTCCTCATTGTCGTACTCCTGATCGGGACCGCTCTTTCCAAAATACTCCTTGGGCCGCACGGCAACTGGCCCTCCATCCTGGGCATGGATGATCAGCAATTCGCCGAAATCTTCTTCAATTCTTACACCTACACCCAGAAGGTCTCAACGGAGGCCCAGGGCAGCCCGCGCCTGTTGATCGTCAATCGCCGCGGCAATGTTGAAATTCGCGGCGCGAACCAGCAGTCCATCAGCGCAACCATTCAGGAAACAGTCTGGGCCGAAAACGAGACTACGGCGAGAAATATCGCTGACAACCTGAAGTTCCAGATCACAGAAAACAGCGGACTCTATGAACTGACCTCGAACCTCGATTCCCTGCCCCACGGCGGCCGGACCATCCGGTTGGACATGGTGCTTTTGGTGCCGAAATCCACAACGGCTGAGGTCACGGACAATGACGGAGACATCATCATCAGCGGACTGAAGGGCAACCAGACGCTCACCGCGCGCGGCGGCGATGTGAAGGCCAGCGACGTTGAAGGGGCTGTCGTGGTGCATCAATCGCGGGGAGCAACTACCATTCGCGATGTTGACGGCAGCGTTGAAATCCAGGGCCGCGGCGGCGACCTTGCCGTGCGGAACGTCAGTGGATCGGTGACGATTGAGGGCAGCTTCTCCGGCTCAGCGCAATTTGAAAATATCGCCCAGACGCTGCGCTACAATTCCTCGCGCACCAGCCTCAACACCCAGAAGCTCACGGGAACCCTTTCCATGGACATGGGCGATTTGCAGGCTTCTGGCGTGGGGGGCCCGTTCGAACTGGCCACGCGCGACAAGGACATCAGCGTCAAGGATTTCAAATTCAACGTGAAGATTTCAAGTACGAACGGCGATGTTCATCTGCAAACTTCGACGCCGCCCACGCACCCGATCGAGGTCGATCTGAAGAAGGGCGACATCACGCTCATCCTTCCGCCGACTTCGAGCTTCCAAATGGCCGCCGTTTCCCATAACGGAGAAGTCAGCTGCGATTTCCCGGGGCTCACGGTGTCAAAGGAGCCGCCCGCGCCCGCCATCAGCGGGAGCTACGGGAAAAACGGCCCACCCATTCGCTTGACTTCCACTTACGGCACGATCCGCGTCCTGCGCGAGCAGCCACAGAGCACGCCCGCTACCGGCACTACAGCAGCCGCAAGAACTCATCACCACTTGCTGCAAGTCAGGCCGATTTAGTTTTCAGCGCGGTTGCTTGTTCTCGATGTCGATGTGCACAGCATCGGCGCGGAATGCCGGCAAGCGTAACGCGCTTCAAGAGGCACAACAGGCCGCTGAAAAAGTTGTACCAGCCGATAAACACCGCCGGCCAGGATTGAAATCATTGAGCTTATGGCGGATATACGCGCCGCTACGCCTCGTCCCAAACACTTTTCAGCAGCTTGTTAAAGGGCACTTTAGTCTGTCACCCGGGCGAGGGTGTCGAAGAATGACGGAAAGGAAATCCGCACGCAGTCGCTGTCATCGATCGTTGTGATGCCGTCAGCGACGAGCCCGGCAATGCTGAAGGCCATGGCGATGCGATGGTCGCCGTAACTCGTGATTTCAGCGCCTTTCAGGCGCTGGCGGCCGCGCACTCGCAACCCGTCGGGAAACTCCTCCACTTCCGCACCCATGCGGCGAAGGTTATCAGCAACAGCGGCGATGCGGTCACTTTCTTTCACGCGCAACTCCTGCGCTCCGCGAAAAACAAGTCCATTCTCTGTTTGCGTTCCAAGCACGGCGAGCACAGGCAATTCGTCAATCAATCCCGGGACCATGTTCGCGGGGATTTCCCCGCCCGCCACCGCTCCGGCGCGCACGTGAACGTCCCCGGAAAGTTCGCCGTGGCGGCTTTCGCAATTCAGGATTTTGATATCGCCGCCGATCGAGCGCAGAAACTCAATGATGGCCGTGCGCGTGGGATTCAGGCCGACGTTCTGGATCGTCAGATCGGAGCCAGGGACCAGCAACCCGGCGACAAGAAAGAACGCCGCGGAAGAAATGTCTCCCGGCACTGTAAGTTCCTGTGCACGGAGGCGCGCGCGACCACGAATGCTGATGGTGTGGTTTCGTTTGGTAACTTCTGCGCCGAACTGCCGGAGCGCGATTTCGCTGTGGTCGCGCGTCGGGTGCGGCTCGACGACTTCCGTTGTGCCCTCCGCGTAAAGGCCTGCGAAGAGCACGGCGGTCTTCACCTGCGCGCTGGCGACAGGAAGTTCGTAACGAATGGGAACGAGATTCCCCCCATCGATTGTAAGCGGCGGCAGTCCGCCTTCCGCCGCAATGATTTTCGCGCCCATGCGCGTGAGCGGGTCGATGATGCGCTTCATCGGCCGCCGTGAAAGCGAGGCGTCTCCGCCGATGACGGTACGGAACGGCTGTCCCGCAAGGATGCCCGCCAGCATGCGGATCGTAGAGCCGGAATTGCCCGCGTCGAGCGGGCCGTCCGCCGTGCACAGGCCGTTGAGGCCACCACCCGAAATCGTTACTTCATTTCCCGAACGCTGGACCTTCACTCCAAGTTTTTTCAGGCAATCGAGGGTGCTCTGGCAATCGACGCTTTCCGCAAAGGAATGGATGCGGCTCTCGCCCTCCGCAATCGCCGCCAGCATCGCGTAGCGGTGCGAGATGGATTTGTCGCCGGGAATCGGGACAGTCCCGGACAGGCGCCTTGCGCGCATAATCGTCTTCATTGCTGTTGAATTCACCAGGCTCATCCTTAATTTATTATTCAGCAGTCAGCAGGATTTTGCCGCTGGTCTGACGGGCCTCCATGCGGCGGTGGGCCTCGGCGGCCTGCTCGAGCGGAAGCTTCAGGCCGATGCGCAGATGGATTTTGCCATCGGAAATCCATTCGAGGACGCGCGTGATTCCACGCTGGGCGATTTCCGGCGTGCGGCTCACGGTGAAGAGCCAGAAAGCGCTGACCTTCAGAGACCGCGCGTAAAGGCTGGCCACGTCAATGGGGTCCGGCCTGCCGCTCGCCGAGCCAAAGCTGATCAGATGACCAAAAGGCGCAAGCGAAGCCAGGCTGCCCTGGATCGTTTCCTTGCCCACCGAATCGAGCACCAGGTCCACTCCGCGGTGATGGGTCAGTTGGGCAATCCTCTCTGCGAAATCGATCTGAGTATAGAGAATCACTTCGTCCGCGCCGGCGTCCTTCACTGCTTTCGCTTTTTCCATGCTGGACGTCGTGCCGAAAACGCGTGCTCCGGCGAGTTTTGCCATCTGCACGGCAAGCAATCCCACTCCTCCGGCGGCTGCGTGAATCAGGACCGTGTCTCCCTGGCCGACATGAGCCGCTGTGTAGAGCATGTGATATGCCGTGAGTGCCTGTACAGGAAATGCCGCGCCCTGATCGAATGAAATGTGGTCCGGCAGCACGATCAGTTGCGACGGCGAGGCCGTAACGTATTCGGCATAGCAGTGCTCGCCCAACACCACAACCCGCCGGCCTATCAAACCGGCGTCCGCGCCTTCCCCTGCTTCTACGACAACGCCTGCCGCTTCAAAGCCGGGGGTCTCAGGAAGTTTGGGCTGCGCGAGATATGCGCCGCGTCGCAGCAATGTGTCGGCAAAATTCACTCCGATCGTGTGGACGCGGACGAGAACCCGGCCGGGAGCAAGCAGCGGCCTTTCCACGTCTTCATACCGTAGAACTTCCGGGCCGCCGAGTTCGTGGAACCTGATCGCCTTCATAGCAACAGCAACGACAACAAGCGCCTCGCATGCCTTGAAGTGCGGCAGCAAAGTCGATGACTTGAAAGATACAGGCACGTGTTGCCCTGTACTCCACGGTAGTATAGCAGGAACTTCGCGCGTGCCTGACGGGCTTTTTTCACACTGCGCCAACGATGGTAAAATTCATTGGTTGTACCGGCCACCGAGGACAATGCAATTGCACGAACCACGCGGACCCGCGGAGCTTGAAGCAAATCGTTCTGTTGAACCGAGGCAAACGAGCGCGCTCGCCCCGGAGCGCCCATCCATCTCGATCATTCTTTGCACCACCGGCCTGCGGCCCATGTTGACGGAGTGCCTCGAACAGATTTCAGCCGAGGCACAGGATTATTCCGATTGCGAGATTATCGTTGTGTTGAACGGGCCTGAGGATGGGGCCTTGGTGGAGGCCGCTTCGCGTTTTCCGGTACGACTGCTGCACGAACCCCGCCGGGGCGTGTCGATCGCGCGCAACCTCGCCGTCCATAGAGCAAAGGGAGAGATTCTCGTTTTCGTCGATGACGATGTGCTTCCGGCAGACAACTGGCTCGAAGAGATCCTCAAGGGGTTTTCGGACCCGAACGTGGCCTGTGTCACCGGGCGAGTAATCCCTGCCGGGTCGCTCTCACTCACATCCGAGCGCGCGGGGCGCTATTATTCGAGCCAGCGTGCGCTTTCGGAATGGAGCCTGGACGCTTCAAACCCCAACTGGTACCAATACATCCTCGGTGAGCCTGTAGGCTTCGGCTGCAACATGGCCTTCCGTAAGAGCTTTCTGGAAAATTGTTCTTTGTTTCCACCAGACCTGGGCGCGGGTTCCTTGATCGGCGGAGGCGATGAGTTTTACATGTACATCCAGGTGGTGAAGAGTGGATTTCGGCTCCGTCACGCGCCCGCGGCCGCCGTGACGCACTACTTCGAGAACGATCCCGAGAGGCAGAAGGCGCGCAATGCCCAGCTTTATGCGGGCACCGTCGCGTTCGCATTGAAATTGTTGATGGAAGAAAGGGCGCTTCGCCTGGAAACCGCGAAATGGCTGCTGTCGGCCCTCAGGAGGCGACTGCGGCGCGTGTGGAACCAGAAAGGCCTCAGCTCTGAGCCGCAGGAACTGCTGACACCGCGGGAGAAAGTGATCGCCTACCTGCGGGGTGTGACCGTTTACTGGAGGTCGCGCCGGATGAGGCAAGCGTAAATCACAAATCATCCCGAACTGGAGACGGTATGAATCGCGACGAGGCATGGAAACTGCTATGTGAGTACACGAAGAGCGAGAACCTGCGGCGGCACGCGCTCGCGGTGGAAGCCTGCATGCGAGCCTATGCCCGCAAATTCGGCGAGGATGAAGAGAAATGGGGAATCGCCGGGCTGCTGCACGATTTTGATTACGAGCTTTACCCGGACGCCCCGGATCATCCGCTGAAAGGCTGCGAAATCCTGACCAGCCTCGGTTATCCCGAAGACATTCGCCGCGCGATTCTGGCCCACGCCGATTACACTGGCGTGCCCCGGGATACTCTTATGGCAAAGTCTCTTTTCGCCTGCGACGAGCTTGCCGGATTTATTACCGCCTGCGCGCTGGTGCGTCCAGACCGGATTCAGGGGCTGGAACCCGCTTCCGTGCGCAAGCGGATGAAGGACAAAGCATTCGCTCGCGCAGTGCGGCGGGAAGACATCATTCAGGGGGCGCAGGAACTCGGTGTGGATGCGAATGAACACATTGGGATTTGCATCAGCGCCATGAGAGATATTGGCAGCCAGCTTGGATTGGCCCCCGCGTTGCCTTCGCCGCAGAGTTAAAGCCCGGCACCCTGCAACAAGGCGATTTCCCACCAGGGAAAAGCCGCAAAGCCATCTTGATGTGAAATCAAGGAAAGAAAGGCGGTACACACATGCCGTGCACCGCCGTCAGAATCGAAGGTCAGACACGCTATATCTGGTTGGGGCCCTTTTCAAATTTCAGATCAGCCATAGATGCTTCGTTCAGGCGAAGAAGGTTTGCAGCCTGCTCGAGGCGCGCCTGCAGGTCGCCAATTCTCTTCTGGACGGTCCCTCTCTGCTCCTCCAGCAACGCGTTGGTAAATTCGGAAACCTGCCGCTTGTAAGATTCCAGTGATTCCTTGATGGAGGCCTCGGCCCACGTCGTAGTCTGGTGAGCCCATTGGTTCAGGAGGGTCGTGGCCGTGTTCACCTCCTTGTTGACTTTCCCGGAAAGGTCCTGGACCACCTGTCCCGTACTGGTCTTGATTTTTTCCACGGCGCTTGCCGATGCATCTGCAACCTGCCGCTGGATCTCATCAATCATTGCCCTTCGCTGGGTTTCCATGAACTGGCGCAGTTGAGCTTCATATTCCATCGCCATCCTGGCCTGAAGGCTGGCAACTGATTTCCGGATCTCATCCATCTGGACCTCGGCCGCTTCACGGCCCAGGGTATCCCGCACTGATAGCGCAAACTCATTCACCTGCCTGCGAGCGTCATTCACAAGTGCGCTAATGGCGGTCCGCAGTTCGCCCTTCGACAACTGGAGGGCCTCGTCAAACCGCTGCTGGACCTGGGCCACCGAAGCGTTCAAAGCGTCCTGCGAGGCCTTTTGGAGATTGTTCAGCATTTCCGCGGCGTTCTTCTGTTGTAATTCCTGGGAAGCGGCTTGCAGCTTATCTTTGAAGCCCGCGACCTGAGAGTTCGCGAAGGATTGCAATTCGTCCTTCGATGCCGATAGCAACCCTGCCACGCTGGTCTTGAGGCTTGTCAGGTTCTCTTCCGTGAAGGCCCTGCTGCTTGCCTCGACCTGGCGTGCCGAGTCCTGTACCATCGCACCAAGACGGCCATTGAATTCCCTGATGGTCTGTTCTGCGCTCTGTGAGCAGGCCTGCCGCGCCTGCTCCGCCAGACCGTTCACAAGCGATTGCACTTCATCCTTAAGGCCGTCAACCCTGCTGTGCGCAGCCCTCTCGGCTTCCATCATCACCATGTTCAAATGCTGCTGGAATGAGCTTTTCAGCCCTTCTTTGACCGCCTCAATATGGGGTTGGATGGATTTTTGGACTTCCGCCGGAACTGATGACATTATTCCTTCGGTCATCAGCTTGATCCACTCGGCAAATTCATTCATCTTTCCCTGAAGCATTTCCTCGGTGCGAACCTTGGCCTGGTTCGCCACTTCATTCTGCTCGGCTTCAAGCCGTGCCTTCAGTTTTCCGCGAAACTCTTCGGCAAGAGTGTCCATCCGGGCACTCATTTCCTTCTGCAGCGGGTCAAGAACAAGATGGCTCAGCCCCTGGGCCTGCTTTGCAACCTCGGCGGCAGAGGAGTGCGCGAAGGCTTCCAGTTCGTTTTTGATCCGGTCCTTCAGCGTCTTGAATCCCAGCCGGAGCGTCGTCTCGCCACTTAGGCCATCCACGCCGACGCCGGGGACTTCAACACCCGACAGTTCAGCCACGGCACCGATCAGTTCGTGGAGAAGGTGCTGAGCCTGGTCCACCTGCTCCTGCCACTCGCGCCGGGCTTCCCGGATCTCCGAAAGCAGCCCTTCAAGTTCCGATTGACCGTGTTTTTGTCCTCCCCTGATTCCTCGCAATTCCTGCACGAGTGACAGCGGTGTATTCATATTCCCTCCATCGTAGCTTCTGCTTTGGACCCTTGAACGATAACGCGAAAGGATGGTAGATCAGGGATGCTGAGTGAAAGGCATGAATCGGAGCGGCGACACGCAGACCGGGCGCGGTCAGGCACTGAATCCCGCTGGTTCATTGACTACCATGCCTTCCCCCCTCCCGGCTGGCGCATTGAGCGATCAGTTAATAAACAATCAATAGCTCTTATCGCACTAAGACTGTAAGATTCTTCTGAATCGGGAACAACTGTACTTCAGTACAGTTTCCGTACAGGTTTATCTTAAGCACATCAGTTGCCGTCCGCAAGACTGTAAACTGTTTCACTACTGATTAACCTGCAACTTGCTCATTCTTATCGCGGTAATTTCTCGTACCTGCTGCCCCCACCCGCCGGCACTCATGTTACGTTTCGGCACTGGCCAGAGCGTGTTTTCCCACAGGAATGGAACCTATCCCGGGTGATTATCAAGCTGTCCGTCCGACTTCGCGGTTAGAGTCAGATCGCCAGCGAAACGCTTTCGAGGTAAGACGGAACGTCGCTGTTCCATTGCAGTTCCGCTCTGATCTTCTCCTGGAGCGATGCTGCCGCGTGCAGTTCGCCGTGGGTAATAAAAACTTTTCGCGGCGCGGCGGACAACTTCCTGAGCCACCCCATGATTTCACCATAGTCGGCATGCCCGCTGAGGTTCTCAATGGTTTCAACACGAGCGCGAACGGGGACCATCTGGCCATGCATCTTCACCGCATCCACGCCGGATTGAATGGAATGCCCTCGGGTTCCCGGCGCCTGAAAACCCACAAAAAGAACAGTATTGCGATGGTCTGGAAGGCAGCGCGCAAGGTGGTGCAGGACGCGCCCTCCCGTTGCCATTCCGCTGGCGGAAATGATGATCGTGGGATAGTGGCACTCGTTGAGCGCTTTCGACTGCTCCACCGTGAGATCGAAGTGGACGTTCGGCTGCGCAAACAGCCTGTGTCCTCCGGCTTCGAATTCGTCGGTCTGAAGGTTGTGGTCCTCATGGTGCTTCCGGTAAAGGTCCGTGGCGTCGATGGCCATGGGGCTGTCCACATGGATAGGCAGACTTTGCATCCGGCCGGAGTTGATCAGCATGCGGAACAGGTACAGCAACTCCTGTGTGCGTCCGATGGCAAACGCCGGGATGATGACTGAGCCGCCACGCTGGGCCGTTTCCTCGACAATCTGAGCAAGACGCGCCTGAAAGTCATCCGTCGGATGGAGGCGGTCGCCGTAGGTCGATTCGCATACCAGATAGTCAGCGGCTTCGGGAACCACGGGCTCTTTAATAATCAGTTGAGGAAAACGCCCGATATCTCCTGAAAAAAGGATGGTTACTGTTTTTCCGCCTTCAGTGATGATCACCTCCACCATGCGTGCACCGAGGATGTGTCCCGCGCGGAAGAACGTGATCTTAAAGTGTGGTGAGAGTTCGAGGGGTTTCGAATCGCCAGCCACCTGGAAAAACTCCAGAGAACGCATGGCTTCTTCATGGGTGTAGAGGGGCAGGGCCGGCTTGTGTTTGCTGAACCCCTTTTTATTCGCGTATTCGGCGTCTTCTTCCTGCAAGTGGCCTGAATCTGGAAGTACAAGGCGGGCAAGATCAACCGTTGCCGAAGTGGCCCAAATCTGGCCGCGAAAGCCTTCTTTGATCAGTCGCGGAATATAGCCGATGTGGTCGAGGTGGGCATGAGTCAGCACGATCCACCGGATGCTGGATGGGTCCACGGGAAACCGGTCCCAGTTGCGGAGGCGAAGTTCCTTGTGGCCCTGAAAGAGGCCGCAATCGATCATCAGGCGCTCGCCGCCGGCTTCGAGCAGGTATTTTGACCCGGTCACCGTCTGCGTTGCCCCAAGAAAAGTCAGTGTCGGCATCAGATCACAACCGCCTCTCTGTAATGGCCGAAAACTTCCGCCAGAACGCCCGAAATCTCGCCGACCGTTGCATAAACCTTGACCGCATCGAAGATGGCCGGCATCAGGTTGCGGTTGGTGCGCGCCGCGGCATCAATCTCCTTCAGCGCCGTCGCGACACGCGCGCCGTCGCGGCGTTCCCGCAGTCTCCGCAATCGCTCGATCTGCTGCCGCTCGATTTCGGGATCAATGCGCAAGGTTGGTATCTGTTGCGCGGGACCTTCCTCATAGCGGTTGACACCCACGATCACCTGCTTGCCGCTTTCGATCTTCGACTGGTATTCATAAGCAGCCTGCTGGATTTCGCGCTGGACGAAGCCGCTATCAATCGCCGCCAGCATCCCTCCCATGGCGTCGATCTTTTTGAGATATTCCGCAGCAGCCTCTTCGAGTTCATTCGTAAGCTTCTCAATCGTATAGGACCCGGCGACCGGATCAACGGTATTGGCCGCGCCGCTTTCGTAGGCAATGATCTGCTGCGTGCGCAAGGCGAGCAGCGCTGAGTCCTCCGTTGGCAGGGCCAGGGCCTCGTCGCGCGCATTGGTGTGGAGTGATTGCGTTCCGCCCAGCACGGCAGCGAGGGCTTGCAGCGTGACGCGCACGATGTTGACGTCCGGCTGCTGGGCAGTCAACGTTGATCCCGCCGTCTGAGCGTGAAAGCGGAACATCCACGACCTCGAGTCCCGGGCCTTGAAGCGCTCGCGCATGATCCGCGCCCACATGCGCCGTGCCGCACGGAATTTGGCAATCTCTTCGAGAAAATTGTTGTGTGCGTTGAGAAAAAACGATACGCGCGGGGCCACGTCATCGACGCGAAGCCCCCGTTCAATGGCCGCATTCATGTAAGCAATGCCGTTCCCGAGCGTGAAGGCGATCTCCTGCGTGGCGGTCGCTCCGGCTTCGCGAATGTGATAACCACTGACGGAAATAGTATTCCATTCGGGGGCGTGGTCGCGGCAAAAAGCAAAAATGTCCGTCACCAGGCGCATCGCGGGGCGCGGTGGATAGATGTAAGTTCCACGCGCGATGTATTCCTTCAAAATGTCGTTCTGGACCGTCCCCGAGAGGCTTTTAATATCTGCGCCCTGCCTTTCCGCCACGGCGAAGTAGAGTGCCAGCAGAATGGGTGCAGTGGCGTTAATGGTCATAGAAGTTGAAACGCGATCGAGTGGAATGCCGTCAAACAACGCTTCCATGTCTTCGAGAGAGTCGATCGCTACACCCACACGGCCAACTTCGCCCTGTGCGAGAGGATGATCAGAATCAAGCCCCACTTGCGTGGGCAGATCGAATGCTACAGAAAGGCCGGTGGTCCCTTTGGAAAGCAAATACCGGTAACGCTGGTTCGACTCACGCGCTGTGCCAAAGCCCGCATATTGCCGCATCGTCCAAAGCCGGCTGCGATACTGGAGGGGATAAATGCCGCGAGTGAACGGATACTCGCCCGGAAGTCCCAGGTCTTCGGCCGGGTTCCAACCCGCAAGATCTTCCGGTCGATCGAAATAAAGCTCCGTATGCCCGGCGGTATCAGCGCCGGAACCCGTTGTGTCTCGACTGTTGCGAGTTTTTTTCATCTGGGTGAATGGAAACCGCTGTCCCCTGCCGGTTAACCCATGCCGCAAGTTGCCGCCGGAAGAGAATCATCTCACGCTGCGGGCTTTCACAAAAGAATAAAGACAGAAAATCAGCAGCAGAACCGTAAAGCTGGCTACCATGCCAAAACCCCAGAGGCCTTCAGCCGGCGACTTCTGATAGTCCTGCCACAACTTCAGGGAAACCGAGACTCCCGCCACGGTCAGGAACAGAAACACAACCCCAATCAGCAGATGGAACATCTGCTTTGCGCGGGAGAGCAGGACTCCAAGAAAAGATTTCGAACCGGTTGGCATCGTCCACGCGGCCACGAGCGGCCATTTAGCTCCAACACTCCGATGGTAAGGCCCGAACAATCGCCGCGTCAATCGCTGAGGGAACTTGTTAAGCAATCAACCGACATCGTGGCGAATGCAACCATCAAAGTGCGCGCCTGGTACCATACATGCGCGTCTTGACACTCGCACGACCTGAAACATAGAATTGGCAGAGACGGAAAAATCAAAAGGTAAAGGGTGCTCCTTGGAGCTTGACGAAAACTTCAAACGCCTGATCAAGGAGCTTGGTCAGGCCATCAACGAATCGCTGGCGGAATCCGAAAACATCTCAGAGGTCATGGGCCGCATCCGATCCGCAGGCTACGACCTCTTTCTGGTGCTGGAAGTCACCATCGGATTCAACAAGCAGGGCGAAACCAGCACGATCCATCGACAAGACATCTCTCCGGAAGCCCATCCAAAAGAACCGCAATTCCAGCTCACGCCCCAGGACGCGCAATTCTTGCGTTCACTTAAAATCGTCGTAGAAAACGACGAGTGAGCGGCCTGTGGCACGGCGGCGGGTTTGATCAGCCCTGAAATCGAACGATCGGGCGCGTGGCTTCTTCTGCAACCGGCAATGAATCAGGCCGGCATTATTGTCCGGCAACCGGGAGTTTCGCTGCGCTTGACAACCCCTGGCATGCCGCCTACGATTGGACTATGGAGCGCATTGAAGTCCGTTCGCCGGCGGTCGCCGGGCGCTTCTATCCCGGCAGACGCGAAGTCCTCCTGCGGGAAGTCGATCAGTATCTCGAGCCCGAATCTCCAAACGAAGAGACCTTTGAAAATGCCATTGCGTGTATGGTTCCGCATGCGGGCTACATGTATTCCGGCCATGTCGCAGGGGCTGTTTACCGCAGGTTGCCGCCGCGTTCTCGCTATGTGATTTTGGGTCCGAACCACTGGGGGCGTGGTGCACCGGTCGCGATGATGTCCTCGGGAAGCTGGCTAACTCCTCTAGGCCAGGTAGAAATTGACACGGAACTCGCCGCAAACATCCGCCAGGAATGCCCCCTGCTCACCGAAGACGCCGCCGCGCACGCTGACGAACATTCACTCGAAGTCCAGATTCCTTTTCTCCAGCGTCACGCCGGGTCATTCAGGTTTGTCCCTATCGCGATTGCGATGGCGCATTACGATGCTCTGGAGTTGCTGGGTCGGGCCGTGGCGGACGCCATCAGGCGGGAAGAGGAACCGGTCATGATTGTCGCTTCAAGCGACATGAATCATTACGAACCGGACCTGATCACGCGGGAAAAGGATGATAAGGCGATTGAGATGATCCTCCGGCTTGATCCGAAAGGACTGCTGCGGGTGATCCGCGATGAGGATGTTTCGATGTGCGGATACGCGCCGACTGTTGTCATGCTGGTCGCGGCAAACGAACTCGGCGCGCATGAAGCCCGCCTGATCAGGCATGCAACGTCGGCCGATACCGGCGGCCCCGCTGACTCCGTGGTAGGCTACGCTGGGATCATTGTCATGTAGCGAGGTTTCTGTCCGCAGCTTTCCTGGACACATCACCGATGCGGACCACTCGTGCCACCACGCACAGTCCCGCCACCGCCCAAGCCGCCGGAACTGCGCCCGCCCATGCTGCCGCTTATGCCGCTACTTCGCATGCCACCATTTGTCTGTCCGGAGGAGCGGCCCATGCTGCGCTCCCCGCCATGGCCGCCTGGCGAACGGGAATTGCCTGCCCCCACACGGCCTTGCGACATGCCCCGGTTGCGGTTCATTTCTTCCTGGCTTCCCACCCGGGCATTCTGCATAGGCTGGTTGCGCGCACCGAACCTTTTATTAAGGCTGAAGTCAGGCATGCTTGGCGGCTCAACCGGGCGGATTCCCGATGAAGGGACTGCAGGCAAAAGAGCCGGAAAGCGTCGCATGCCATGATCAACGGTCCCGAGATTAGAAATTGGAATTGGCGTCACCTGACTCGGACCAATGCCCGGGCGCGAAACCGTTCCACCCACTGACGTCCGGCCACGCAGCAGCATGTCATTGTTCACCGCGGGGCCGCGAGACACACCAACCGAGGTCGAAGTCTCAATACTCCCATGCACCTGAGCAGGGTTCGTTCCCGTCCCGTTAAGCGTTCGAATGGCGGGGCCGAACCCGGTCACAAACCGGTGCGTTTGGGGATTGTAGAAAGAGGGCGCGTGAGGCTGAACGTCCCAAGCCCCGGAAACCATACCCGCTGCAAAAACGTGCGTCGGGGCGGTGATGGTTCGATGAATGGTTCTGCTCCCTCCCGCCTCGACTACGAGCGGCGTCCCGTCCAATGCAGGTCCCGGCAATCGCAGGCTGCGGGTGAGAGGAAGCGTCGGTGAGTTCAACGGCCGCCCCAGGAACGGGTTCACTTTAAGGACGTCATCGGGAGTTATAGGGCGGCCTCCCTGAAATGTATTGACATTGACCACCGTCGCGCAAGTCTGTCCAGGAGGACAATTAAACGTGCTCGCACCCGTTCCAGTGTAAATCCTCGGCGACCAGCCAATCCATCCCGGCCCCTGATACCACGTTACAAGGCCAGGCGACCAGACGGAGAAATCGCCAGGCAGCCAGCACCAACCCATTCCTGCAGGGTAGATCCAACTGCCGTAATGGAAAGGCAGCCAGCCCCATGGAAGGCCGGAAATCCAGGTGTACCCAAGACCTGGATACCAGGCCCAGCGCCCAATCGAATAAGGCGTCCAGCCGGCTCCCATCATCGGTGACCAGCAGTTGCCAAATCCTGGAAGATAATTCCAAGCGCCATAATAGGAAAGATCGCTCCATCCGTAGAGAGAATTGCCAAGAGGGCCGCCGCCATTTCGGGCTACAGTCTTGGTCTGAAGTCGTTTATCCACCCACTTGTCCCAGGCGTCAAGAGTAATGCCGTTCGAGATCGCGAAGGCGTTCGAAGTGCCTGGCTGGATTTGGAGTACCTGATTCTCCGCGATATTCCCGCTCCCGTAAGGGCTCTGAACATCGACGTTACCGTGAAAGACTTCCAGTCTCTGCCCGTTCTGATCGAGGTCAATGCGGAACTCCGCCTTGCCCGTGGGAGCAAATGTGGCATTAGACGCAACCACGCTGTACACATCGCCGCGTTCGGGCTTGACGTTAAATGTGGCATAGCCTTGCGCGAGGACCATATGATTAATCTTGCCGCCGTCGGGCGAGAGCGCCAGGTCGTTAAAGTCAAGCTCACTCGATTGGCCCAGGCTTGCTGTCGAACCGTTTTCGAATTCGACTTCTGCAAAGCTGTTGGCTTCCGTCGCAATCTTGAACCCCTGCTGGATCGGCGTATTCACAAACACCTTCGCCCACTGGTCGGCGTCGGGACGGTACATCGCCACCATGCCCTCAACGAAGCTGAGGCGAACGATCCGAACCTGTGAACCGGTTTGAGAGTCTGTACGGACAGGAAGGAGAATTAATGCGAAAACCGCAGCAACAAGCGAAGCAATCAGCCAGAATCCCCTGGGCGACCCCAAGCCTTTCATGGTACACCTCCGCGGCTGGCATACAGGTTATTCTTTACCCGTTCTCAATCATACACCAGACTCGCGGGCGTTACGATCAAAAACAAAAATAGTTTTCGTCAAGGGTTTACTCGCGGTGTTGGCCGGACTTGGTCTGGCTATTGGGGTCCTGGATGCGGCGCAGGATGTCCGCAGCCCGCACCTGCGCAATGTGAAGATACTGGGAATCGCCGGCGATCTTCTTCAAGATTGGGACCATCAGTTCCGGATCAACCAGCGCCTTATTATTGAGATCGATTTCAACCTGCGTTAATGCCCGGGGCAGACCCAGGACGTCGTAACGCGCGGAATATTCAAGTGCGCCGATATGCTCCTCCACATCCGCAATGCCTTCGAACAAATTCACCAGGTCCTGGGCCTTCTTGTTTTGGGTGTAGTTAAACTCCACCTTGTTTTCCTGCCCGTCGTCGCGATAGATGAAGGTCTTCAAGCCCATGTTGGCCACGTTTTTGTTGCTTTCGAGGCGGATTGACCGGAAATCATTCAGCGAGGCCGCGATTTGGAAGAGTTGTTCCGTGGTTTCGGGTAAAAGTTTCAGGGCGCGCGGTCTCGGAGACTCATCGAGTTGCCGCCCGTCGTACGTCCCCACGCCGTTGCGGTCCACCGTAATCGAAATGTACTCCGGGACACTGCCCTTCAGGACCTTGGTGTAGGTCAGCGTTGCCACTCCGGTTTGCTGGCCCGAGGAAACGAGAGGACGGCAGAAAAGCACCAGGGCAAGAATGCAGAATGCTGAATGGAGGATACGTCGGAACAGCCTGCCGTGGGGATGAAACCGGACTTCGATTTTTTCGGTCATTCTTGTTTGCGGCAAAGCTGCTCTACCGGCTGTGAAAGAACGTCGGCACTCCGCCCTCAATTTGGAGCATCGAATCAAGCGGTTTTTTGCGCGAGCGATTGAAGCTCGGAGTCCTCGATGTCAAAGTTGGCATAGACGTGTTGAACATCTTCGTGCTCGTCAAGCTCGTCCATCAGGCGCAGCAACTGGTCCGCAGGCTTTCCGGAAAGCTTCACCTGCGTTTGCGGGACCATTGACAGTTCGGCCACGGTGGGAGTGATTCCTGCCTTGTTGAGCGCGTCAACGACTTTCTGGAAGTTTTCGACTGGGGAGAAAATCTCCCAGTTTTCACCGTCTTCCCTCATGTCCTCGGCGCCGGCTTCTGTCACGAGTTCCAGCAGGGCGTCCTCGCTGGCCTTTGCCTTTTCCACCACAATATAGCCACGCTTATTGAACATCCACGTCACGCAGCCCGTCTCGCCGAGGTTCCCGCCGTGCTTTGAAAGAATGTGCCGGATTTCCGCCAGAGTCCGGTTGCGGTTATCGGTGGTGACTTCGATGATCAAAGCAACGCCGCCCGGTCCATACCCTTCATAGACCACTTCTTCATATTGAGCGCCGGGAAGCTCTCCCGTGCCACGCTGGATGGCCCGCTTGATGTTGTCCGCAGGCATGTTTTCGGCCTTGGCATCAGCAATCGCGGTCCGAAGGCGCGGATTGGCATCAGGATCGCCCCCGCCGATGCGCGCCGCCACGGTGATTTCCTTGATGAGCTTGGTAAACAGCTTGCCTCTCCGGGCATCCGCCACGCCCTTTTTGTGCTTAATGGTTGCCCATTTTGAGTGGCCAGACATGTGAGTTTTCTTCCTTTTAGATGGTTGCTGCCGGCGCAAATTCGAGAGTGCGCACGGGCAGTACGCGATAAGAATGTTGTATTTTCAACTTCGAAATCTTAACACAAATGCGGGTCTTCCGGCCACCGTTCAATGCGTTTACCCTGGTCCCATAGATCACCTCTTCAACTTCAACCTTACTTGTTCGGAGAATTGGCTCACCTTCTCGGCCCCAATATAGCTTCGGATCCTAAGGAGAAAGGGAATAAGAGTGAATTTCGGGTTATAAGTTCAGGATTCGCAGTCAGGCTCCTGTCGTTCCCCCACTCCGAGGGCATAACGCAACATTCACACCGCAAAACTAATTTGTATCCTGTAAATCGGATGCCTGCCATCCTCGGTCATTGCAAAGCATTCAGCAATCGCAGGATAAATCCCTCGCTGCACAATTTTGAGCGCCAGCTCTTTGAGATCCAGAAGGTCGAGCGTGTCCTGCCGAACACCGAAGTTCATGTCTGCCCTGTCTCCCTCGACGCTTCTACAGGGGAAACACTCCGGCTGTTCGCGTCGGAGCAGGCGGGGCCGGGGCGATGCCTGCACAACAGTCTTTACGCGACATAATCTTAACGCCAACATGCATGGGATCTGGATATTAGGAGCTTTAATAAGATGTTTTACTTTCAATACGCCGGTCAGACCAGAAGCGATCCAATCTGTGTCGCCCAAGTTGCCTTGACGTGCAGTGCTGAGTTGCAAACCCAGCTGTTCGTGATATGCTTTTGTCTGCGGTCCACCGCCCTCCCTTAAGGACCGCACACCCGACCGGCCCGGGATGGCGTTGAGAACGGAAACGTGAGTCGGCCGGGTGATGCCGACGAAGGAAATAGCAAGACTTGACCGATTGTATTTTCGCCCAAGGAAAACACGGCCAGCACGATCTTTCGATCCGAAACCTCTGCGTTCGTGCACGTTTGCTGAATGCGGTATCTAAGTGGCCCATACCATCGTACTTAAGTACCATTGTCAGACATCCGCGGTTGCTGTAGAAATCACGCAGGGGGGAAAAGCACTTAACAGGGAGTTGACCACTTGGGTACTGACCGCGTTAGTTTCCACGGATCGAACAAGTGGCATTCCGCCGAGCCTGCCAGGAAGGTGGAGTAGAGCTGATGTGTGAGCAACCCATCCGGGTGTTCTTCTACAGTTCGGACGTGCCCTTCGCGGAAGTCGTCACAAGGGCGCTGGGTCCCGGCTACGAAGTCCGCACGCGCGAGCATCCCGCTCCCGAAGCCATGCGCGCAGAACAGGACTGGTGCGATGTTGTGCTCCTGGACCTGCACGACAGCGACGAGACCGACTCCAAAGCGACGCTTCACTTGATGGATGAGATCAAAAAGCTTGACGGCTCTGTCCCGATGATCGCCATCGTTGAAGACGCTGAGGACAGCCTTGCCCGCACGGTCATCGAAAACGGCGCGTACGATACCCTCTCCAGCCCTCCCAACATGGCAGACCTCCGCCTGCTTCTCCGCCGGGCGAGCCGCTTTCACAGGATTGAAAGAGAACTGGCCGACCTGCGCGCACGTGATCTCTCAGCAGGGCGATTTGGTGAAATGCTGGGGACGTCCGAGGTCATGCATGAGGTGTTTGAAACCTCGCGCAAAGTGGCAAGTTGCGATGTCAGCGTGTTGATTTCTGGTGAGACAGGTACAGGCAAGGAATTACTGGCCCGCGCCATCCATCGTCTTAGCCCACGTGCATCAGGCCCTCTGGTGGCTTTTTCCTGCGCGAACCTGCCGGAAACACTGGTCGAAGATGAGCTTTTCGGCCACGAAAAGGGAGCCTTTACCGGGGCTATTGCCGCCCGGCGCGGGCGTTTCGAGGCAGCCAACGGTGGAACGTTGCTTCTCGATGAGATCGGCGATCTGCCCCTGGGTCTGCAATCCAAGTTGCTCAGGGTCCTTCAAGAAAGGTCGTTCGAGCGATTGGGCAGCAACACACCCATCGAAGCAAACGTCCGGGTCCTGTGCGCAACCCACCGGGATCTTGAGACCATGGTCGAAGAAGGCAAGTTTCGACGAGATCTTTTCTACCGCCTGAACGTGGTGCAAATTAAGATTCCCCCGTTGCGCGAGCGTCGTGATGAAATACCCATCCTGGCCCAGCACTTCCTGCAACGGTTTGCGCAGCAGTTTGGGAAGACTGCCACGCGTTTTTCGCCCCTGGCCATGCACGCGCTCGAAGAGTATCGATGGCCTGGGAACGTGCGTGAACTCGAAAACGCCGTCCAGCATGCAGTGGTCATGGCGGAAGGGTCTGTGGTCGAAACCTGGCACTTGCCTAACAGCCTTCGCGGAGATTTTGAACAGGTGCCCGTCGGGCGTTCCTACGAGGATGAGGTTCGCGAATTCAAACGCCGCCTGATTATGAGGACACTTCGTGAGTGTGGGGGGCGCAAAGTGGACGCTGCCCGGGCCCTAGGGGTTGCGCGAGGATATCTGCACCGCCTCATCAATCAATTGCAGATACAAGTGGACGACGACGAAATGGATGAAGTTGTCGAAGCCGAGGAGCCGGCGTCACAGGAACACGTTATGTAGCCGGCCTGGCCATACGGTATCTCAAATGTCCACTGTCGCCCAACTGGAAACTCTCCCCGTAAAGGAACTGAACACTATTCCCTTGCCCCCAGATTTCTTTTCAGACCTCCTGCGAACCGCCCAGAACACCGATGGCGGGTGGGGCTACCGCTCCGGGTTGGCGAGTTGCACTGAACCCACCGCATGGTCCCTCCTCGCGCTTCGCTCGCAGGAACCCCCGGACGGGAAAACACTCGCATCGGCCTCTGCGTGGCTCAGGAGCGCGCAGTTGGCCAAAGGAGGATGGCCTACCGCCAACGGCAAAGATCCGGGCTGCTGGACAACCGCCTTGGCATGCCTTGCACTACTGAAGATTTCTGGACCTTCGGATAGCGCTGTCCTGCGCGGATTGAAGTGGCTCTGGGAAACATGGCCGGCGGAAGGAAGTCTCCTGTGGCGGCTCGGCCAGCGCTGGCAGCAGAGGACCGAGCAGATTGTTCGTCAGGATTTCTCTCTGCGCGGCTGGAGTTGGACTCCGGAAACAGCAAGCTGGGTTGAACCGACCGCCTACGTCCTGATTCTGATACGGAACGTGCCAAAGGGTCTCTACCCCCCCAAAGCGAATGAGCGAATCGATCTGGCGGAAAAAATGCTTTATGACAGGGCTTGCCCCGGCGGAGGATGGAATACCGGCAATCCTCTTGTTTACGGCGTCCCCGGAGTGCCCAGAATCGGGCCCACGGTTTGGGCCCTCCTTGCGCTGAGAAACCGTCAGAGTCATAGAAAGAACGTCGAAGGCATTCAATGGCTGGAGCGCAACTACCCAAGTATTTGCGGTCCCGGCTCCCTTGCCTTGGCCAATCTTTGCCTTAGAGTTTATGGTCGAAATGTTTCACCTGTTGAGCAGCAACTTCGCAAGTTTTACGAAAGAAATCAGTTTTTGAAAAGTGTGCCAGCGATGGCCTGGGCTTCACTGGCCTCCGGCGGCATACCGGACTGGCTTGTTTGCAACTCGCAGACAAGAGGCGGTGCATGAGCTACTCGAACACACGCCTAGTGCCTTCCTTCAACCGTCCGCCCTCCAAAGTGGCAATCCGCGCAGTTGAGAGCTACGAGTCTGATGTCGAAGCCATCGTGTGGGAAATATTGCAGGAATTCAACCTTCCCGTTCAGGGAAAGTCCGTCCTTCTCAAGCCCAACTTTGTCGAGCCTGATTCCGAAGGCGTTATTAACACGAATCCGGTCGTCATCCGCGCGGCTCGTGAAGCGTTCCTTCGCATGGGGGCGAAATCCGTCATTGTCGCCGAAGGTCCCGGACACGAACGGGATACCGAAGGCATCGTGGAAGTGCTCCGGCTGCGAGACTTCATTGGGCCGTTGGACAGGGCCTTTGTTGACTTGAACACTGACGAGGTCTGTGAAGTTCCCACGCGCACCCAGGCTTCGAAGCTCAAATCGCTGTCGCTGCCGAAAACTGTTCTCGGCGCTGATTTCGTAGTTTCTATGCCCAAGATGAAAACCCACCATTGGGTGGGAGTTACGCTCTCGCTCAAAAACATGTTCGGGATTGTGCCAGGGAGTTGCTATGGTTGGCCCAAGAACATTCTGCATTGGGCGGGGATCAGCAAATCCATTCTGGACATCAACGGCACGGTCAGACCGGACTTTGCTATTGTAGACGGCATTGTGGGAATGGAGGGAAACGGGCCTATTCAGGGTAGCGCCAAAGCCGCCGGCGTCCTAGTGGCGGGAGACGATCCCGTAGCGGTGGATGCCACTTGCGCTCGAATTATGGGGCTGGTACCGGAGCGGATCGATTACTTGAAGCGCGCTGCGTTGTTGCTTGGGAATATGCAGGAGGAGAAAATCCAGCAGGTGGGAGAAAGCATCGCCCGCACGCGGAAGCCGTTTGAGGTTCTGCCGGCTTTTCAAAAGTTATGCGCATAGGGGGATTTATCAACTGCGTGAACCGAAGTTGTCGAGTTTGAAGCTGGCAATCAGTGAGAATGCAGGAGGAAAACAAAGGCAGGGTTTCAACGTAAAGTATTCACCCGATTGACAATACTTGAATCTCCGGGTACTAGTATTGGAGAATCCTTAGATGTTGCATGGTGATTGTGCTAGAAAATTCGACTTTGGCAACCGGCCTGCCGGTGCAGGAAGCCTCGGGGTGGGCAAGAGTAAGGTAAAGCAGAGGGGGTTTTGCAATATGCGCTATGCTGGAGGTGAAAAACAGGATCGCGCGTGTCCTTACCCTCGGACACTGCTGAGGCGGGCCCATATTCGGCTGTTTACGAAATGGAAAGACGAGACCGGCGCAGAACTTTTCGAAGCAGCTTTGGTACTGCCGCTATTGCTCACGCTTCTTTTGGGAATTTTCTGGTTAGGTCGGGCATACAACATCTATGAAACAATTACTCGTGCTGCCAGAGAAGGGGCCAGGTATGCTGTCCTCCCTTCTTGTGCGACGTGCTCTCCCATGAACCAAATGTCAGAGGTATACACGGCTGCAGGAACGCCGTCATCTCCCGCGTGTATCGGGAACCCTACATACGAGTTTACAAACTACGTCGCCCCCGCCCTTTCGGCCTCCGCCCTTGACCCTCAGAAAGTGATTAACTATTGTCAGCAGGCGGTTGTCATGAATGCGACTAGCCCTTCGGCCGCTCAGCAGTGCGGAATCCAGGTCAGCTTCGAGTATCCTGTGCAACTCGTGATTCCATTCACTTCCGTAAGCGCTACAACGATCGATATTCCAACAAGCGTTACGATGCGAATGGAGAATCAGCCATTCGATCCGGTGACCGGGAACCCAACCTGCCCTTAAGGCGGGCCCAAACTCGTTGCGAAGGATCCTCATATGAGACCACCTGAAGAAAAGAGGCGGGCCAAGACACAGCTCGAACATACCTGCGTGGAATCTTGGTTCGCGATGATATGTTTTCGCGCCAGTCAACTGCTATTGCCAGCAATCCGTCGAATACGGGCCGCGGAAGGGTCCGAACTTGTTGAGTTTTCCCTGTCGCTCCCCCTTTTGCTTGTGATCATTATCGGCATTGTTGACTTCGCCCGCGCTTATAACACAAAGCATATCACTGAAAATGCTGCCCGGATGGCTGCTCGTACGATGGTTTCGACCCCATTGAGCGTCTATGATCCGAATTGTTCATGGAACAAGACTTCTCCGGGCAGTGGGACTCCATGCCCGATCCAAGGCGTTGCAATCAGCGTGGCAAATTACCTCACGAACGCCGGGCTTAGCGCCGGGGCATGCTTGGCGACTGCAACTGCCAGCTATACTTCGCCCTTCACATGGACTTATTCCTGCAACAACGTGACGCTTGTAATAGACAAAGCATACACAATCACCGGAGCAAACGGAGCTTCCCTATCCGCGACGAAGATAAGTCTTTCTTATCCTTATACTTTTATGTTTGGCCGAATTATAGGACTCTTGGTACCGGGAGCCACTGGGCCCTTGGGAACAGTCATCCTGACCACCAATGCAGTGATGGAAAATTTGGTGCTGAATTAGGGATGGAGTTGCTATGCGTCTATCTATACGATTTGAATCTCGTAACTGCGGCTGGAATGACAGAGGTGCAACTCTACTGATGGTTGCGGCGGCGTTAGTTTTTATGCTGGGGATGTGCGCTTTGGCGATCGACCTCGTGACCGGCTACCTCGCAAGGGTTCAGTGTCAGCGTGCTGCTGACGCTGCGGCTTTAGCTGGCGCCAAGGTATTCATTGATACCGGCTGCACAAGTACAGGCGGCTGCGTCGCGGGAGGGCCTCAGGAACCGCTCGCAACGCAGCAAGCTGTGAGCGTTGCTGCTCAAAACCCTGTAATGGGCATTGCACCCACGGCTTCTACGATCTCAACAAGCTTTAACTACCCAACCCCCCTCGACCCGCAGATTACAGTGACGGTGTACCGTGACAGCGCTCATGGTGACCCTGTGCCTACATTCTTCGCGAAGATCTTTGGTATCAATTACATGAACATATCGGCTGCCGCTACGGCGGAAGCTTACAACCCTTCCGGGGGAGGCACCCCAACGGGTGCCAGTTGTGTAAAACCCTTCCTCGTTCCGAACTGTGACCCCAATTTCCCGGTTCCGGCTACGGACACAGTCCACGGAAATGCGGCATGCCCATGTGGCGGACAGGGTTTAAGTAACGGCGATTGCGCGGGCAACATGGGGAACGGCTATGTGATGTCTTATTACGTGTATCCAGTTAATTCTTCAGCATCTCCGGGCGAAATTGTGCATCCAGGACTTTGCAATTGGAACGGGACTTACTGCACTGGTGGGGACATTGGTGCCTGGTGGGTTCTTCACAGCAATGCGTCGCCAAGCCAATGGAACACCATCGCATTCGGCAATGCCAATGTGCTCAACATGAGCGCCCAGGAGTACGAGACTTACATCACAGAGTGCGCGCCTGAAACGATTGCTTGCAAGAGCAATCTCAACTCCTTAACAGGGGCAAAGGTGGGACCTACGGTCAGTGGTATCGAAACTTTGATTAATGCAAACGGTGAAGGACTTGGCAAAGGTCAGGACTATATGTGCAGTCCGACCTTCTTGAACCCTCCCTCGGGGAGTTGCCCGCCGCAGACGGGGTTAACCTTCCCAATAATTGGCGGATCCAATAATCCTTACAACCTAGCTGGTCAAACGTTCTACGGAGGCCCAAGTGATTCCATTGCCACGGTTGTCGTTTACGATTGCCCAAGCTCGGCCGATACAGGTTGCTACAATCCCAGTTATTCAAACGCAGTCCAACTTAGCCCGGGGTCGAACGATGTTGTAACCGTTGAGGGGTTTATGCAGTTATTCATTCAAGATGTAAATGGCAAAGGTAACGGCAATAATCCCACTTTGGTCGATTCTGTGGTTATGAATATCACGGGTTGCGGCGGGGCCTCGGGGAGTAATGGAAACGGTGCGCCCCCTCCAACAGCGGTAGGCGGAGGCGGCTCCCCCATTCCCATCAGACTCATTCATCAGTAGGTCGCGATCCGAAGCCTCGAATCGGCAGGGGACGGTGACGTTTTCTGTCCACTTCTGGTGACACTCTGTGGTCTGCCTCGTCTCTGGCAGTAGTCTTTATTCACTGAAGCTTAAAGACTTAACCCGGAACAATCACGGCAAGCCAGTGCCATTCAATCTGTAACCATGTTAATAGACAGTCTCTGAGCCCACCTGAATCTATCGCGTCTCTCAATCCTGCCCAGATGGCCCGCGACGTGCTTCGAAACTTCCCGTGCAGCATCTTCTTAAGACCGGCTGCGCAACGGCAAGCGGCCACTACTGATATGAGGGGTCCCAATGAGCCAGTCAGTTTGCAAGCTGTTGAGTCTGCGTCCGGCCGATTATTTCATGGGGCCTGAATTTCATGAGAGCCTCTACAGGAACCTGATCTAATCACCCGGTACTCGCTTATGGCAACTGAAACAAGCACAATAGTTCCTCTCCAGCAGGAAGAGGCTACGGTCATTGGCAACCTGCTGCGAAAGTGTTTCTCATTTCCTGTCGTTCTGGGTGCGGCGCTGGTCGCCGCAGACTTTGCGGCTGAAAGGTCCCTGCGCCTCGATCCAGATACCTGGTGGCACATCAAATACGGCGACTTGATTCTGAACACAGGCCACTGGCCTACGGTGGACCACTGGTCCTTTACCGCCCATGGCATGCCGGTACTGGCCTACGAGTGGATTGGAGAAATCCTGACGGCGCTCGCGTACAGGCTTGGCGGTCTGCGAGGCATCGACCTTCTGCTGTTTATTCTCAGCAGCACGGTCGTCCTGCTGCTCTATTACTACACCTGGCTGCGGTGCAGGAATTCCAAGGCTGCGTTTGTCGGTACGCTGTTCGCGTTCCCCATGGCTGCCCTTTGCTTCACAGTTCGTCCGCAGATGCTGGGATATAGTTTCCTTTTGATTACCTTGATCGCGCTTGAGAGGTTCAGACAGGGAGACCAGCGGTCCCTGTGGGTGTTGCCACCCCTTTTTCTCATATGGGTAAACACCCACGGCTCTTTCGTGCTGGGGTTTATGGCCATGGGACTTTACTGGTTAGGGGGATTGGTGGATATTTCCGCCGACGGGCTGCAGACGGAATGCTGGCGCCCCGAACAGCGCATCCGCCTCGAACTGGTCGCCCTGCTCTGCCTTGCCGTACTCCCAATTACCCCTTACGGGACGCAGTTGGCGGTGATTCCGATCAAGTACGCTTTTTCCCTTCCTCTGAACCTCGCTCATATCGAAGAATGGAAGCCCATGGACACGGGCATGTGGCCGGCCAAGCTGTTACTGATCCTCCTCTTCGGTTGGGTCGTGGCGCAACTGGCGTTCCGCATGTGCTACCGGATTGTGGACATTGTTCTCCTGTTCCTGATGACTTATTTGACATTCGTTCATTTTCGGTTCGTGATTTTTTACGCCATGTTTTTCGCCCCGATCGTAGCATCTGTGCTTGCCCGGTGGATCCGTCCATACGACCCCGCCATCGACAAGCACATCATCAATGCGATCCTGATCCTCGCCGCCCTCGGTGTCTTTGCCTGGTATTTCCCCTCTCGCGCGAAGCTGGAGAAAAACATCGCGAAAGATTATCCCGTGCAGGCTGTCCAGTACATGAGGGAACACCCGGTTCCAGGGCCGATGTTCAACAATTATGGCTTCGGAGGATATCTCGTTTGGTCGATGGGCCCTAAACACAAGGTCTTTATCGATGGCCGCGGCGATCTCTATGAGGAGACAGGTGTTTTTGCCGATTACATGAATGTCGTGGACATAAAACCCAGCGCACTGGCGGTATTGAGAGCTTACGGGATCCGGTCATGCTTAGTTTCGCCACAAGACCCCATCGCTACCCTGCTCTCCGCAGTTCCCGGCTGGAAAAGAGTCTATTCTGATGCTGTCGCGGCAATCTATGTTCGGACGACCGGCGATTTAACACATCGGAACCCATCAGAATAGATTTCGAGCTGCAGAACTGCCTTCCCCACTCAAAAAGTCACCTTTACGCTAGAGTAGCTTCTATCCCTAGTCAACAAACGGTAACTTCTCAACCACACGTCGAATCCGGCCGCATTAATTCAACTACGACACTGATACAAGTATATGACAGCAAACGACTTATATTTAGATATTCCAAACATATCCGTTGCGGCGATTTGGAATACCACGTGCTCTAGGGGACGACGGTGGTAATGCAAGCAAGACTTATCCAACTTCAACTCACGGGAGGAAGAAACTGATGATGGAGCTACTGAAGAGGCTTTGGCAGGAAGAAGAAGGCCAGGACCTCACGGAATATGCGTTGCTTCTGGTTCTCATTGCCTTGGCTGCTGTCGCGGTCATGGGAACATTGGGCAACACAATCAACAATGTGTTCAGCAAGGCAAGCAGCACTCTGAGCAGCGCAACACCTTCGTAATCGGTTTGACCCTGAAGCACCAGCCGAGGGGTGCAGGGTCCCTTCCTCGGCTGGCGAAACGCTCCGGCTACATAATCTGGGAAGATCGGAGCGTCTGAGGGGAGCTTATTGGAATTACGAGAACGGAAAGTGTCTCAGCGCTCAACCAACAGGAGAGTAGACTCATGGTTAAGTTATTGAAGAGGCTTTGGCGGGAAGAAGAAGGCCAGGACCTCACGGAATACGCATTGCTTCTCGTTCTGATTGCCTTGGCTGCAGTCGCAGTCATGGGAACACTGGGCAGCACCATCAGCAATGCGTTCAATACCGCAAGCAGCACTCTGAACAGCGTAACACCTTCGTAATCGGTTTGACGATGGATCACCAGCTGGGGAGCGCAGGGTCCCTTCCTCGGCTGGTGAAACGCTCTCTCGATTTTGGAACGGGAGAGGTCGGTTTCCACCGTCATCTGGGGTGGCGAGACAAACTGGCTGTCGCTCTCAGTTGTTCAGGAGAAGCGATTGAACCGCAACGCCGGGGCAAGGTGACGACCCAGGCAAAAACTGTTCATGTCTTCGGCCTGTTCACTAAGTCTTCAATAGCTGGCAAAGCATTTGGCCTTACGGTGGTCTGCGGATGTTTTTAGAGATCGTCTTCTATGCATGATCCGATGTGGAACGAGGTTGCGATTTGGGCCTTGGGCCTGCTGGTTGCTTTGGGGGCCGGCTGGCTGGATTGGCGCTTTCGCCGAATCCCGAACTGGCTGACCGTTTCGGGTTTTTTTGCCGGGCTCGGAATGAACGGCATCCTTTCAGGCTGGAGCGGGGTTTTGAAGGGTCTCGAAGGGGCCGGGATCGGGCTTGCTGTTCTCATCCTTCCGGTGATCTTTCGAGGGATGGGGGCTGGAGATTTGAAGCTGATGGGAGCCCTGGGGGCGTGTCTTGGACCACGGAAATTCCTCATAGTCCTCTTTATCAGCATTTTTATATCGGGCATCATGTCAATTGTGGCGATGGTGCGCAAGCGCCGCGTGAAAAAGACTTTGGGGAATATGGCGGTGCTGATCCGGGCGTTTGCAACTTTTGGAATGGGTGCCAGGGAAGCCCTGGTGACTTTGGATACTCCGGACGCGCTGCCCCTGCCTTTTGGGGTTGCAACAGCTTTTGCTGTGGTGATTGTTGTGTTGGCAAAGTCCACTTTTGGGATTTTCTAACAGGTTTCTGAAAAAGGGGAGAATTTCCATGCTGAACGAAGCGGAACCATGCTTGGATTTCATGGGAAACAAACACCGAGGTCCTTCACTTCGCTCAGATGAGACGTGTACAGACTCCTTTTCAGTAGTCTGCTGAACGAACGGCGCAGGGGCGGTTCAACGACGGTCCCTGCATCGCGGATTTTATAAGCACCGAGGGAAAAATGAACAGGAACAGAGCCTTAATCGCCTTGGTCGTAGCAATCGTGGTCGCAGTGCTTGCCAGCCGCTACGTATATCGGCAATTCCAGCAGGCGTCCGCCGTAAAACCGCTCCCCACGACGACTGTAGTTGTGGCTGCTCGCCCTCTGGCCCTGGGCACTCCCTTGACGCCGCAGGACCTTAGCGTGATCACGTGGCCGGCCAACTCGCCGCTTCCGGGGTCGTTCACCAGAGTTCAGGACTGCGTGGGCCGGTCGATAATAACCCCGATCTCGAAGAACGAACCGATTCTTGAAAACAAGCTCGCTCCCAAGGAGGCGGGCGTAGGGCTGCCCGCGGCCATTCCTGTTGGCATGAGGGCGGTGTCGGTAAGGGTCGATGACGTGGTCGGAGTTTCCGGTTTCGCCATGCCAGGAACAATGGTTGACGTCATGGCCACAGGCACCCCGCAGGGTGGCGGCGACAGCCTGACCCGGACTGTGATCCAGGATGTTCGCGTTCTTGCCGCCGGACAGACGGTCGAGCAGGACCAGCAGGGAAAGCCCAAGACCGTCGGGGTCGTCACACTGTTGCTGACACCTGAGCAGGCCGATCAGCTTACGATGGTGAGCACCGACAGCAGGATCCATCTTGCACTGCGCAATACGATCGATACGAACATAGTAAAGGCGTCTCCTGTATTCAAGTCTGCGCTCCTGCTGGGTGGAGCGGAACCTGTACATTTTGGTGGAGGAGGGGGTGGCAAACCACGTCCACGCCGTAAAGTCGAACCCGAAAAGCCAGCGGGGCCGGCGCCGTACGTGGTCGAAGTGATTCGTGGTGACAAGAAGACAGATCAAACGTTCGCAGCCCAATAACCTACGATGAGCTCACTTGAGGCGGAGTCGATGACAACGATAAAAAGCAGAAGCGAGAAGTTTGCCCTACCCCCAATTGCAGTTATCCTGGCGGTCCTTATGGCGTTGGCTGGGTACAGTCTGCCATCAGCGGCAGCGTCCCAAATCAATCCGAATACTGCCGTCGAGCAGGCCGAGGGCCAAGGCGCACCGTCGGGCGGTCCGGAGGCGTTACACCTGATTGTTGACCGTTCCCTCGTGGTTACGTCACCCGTGCAGATTACGCGCGTCTCCCTCGCAAACCCGGACATCTGCGATGCGGTGGTGGTAAGCCCAACGGAAATCCTGCTGAACGGGAAGAAGGCCGGCGCAACTTCGCTGGTGATCTGGGGCCAGTCGGGCCAGATGCAAACCTTTGATGTCTATGTCGATCTTGACGTATTGGATTTGACGACGGACATCCGGAACACATTTCCAAACGAGCAGGTTAAGGTCACTGTCAGCAAGAACATTGTCACGCTTTCCGGGCACGTCTCATCGCCTGAAGTGGCCGACAAAATCCTCGAACTGGCCCAATCCATGGTTCCCCAGAAACAGGATGTCGTGAGCCTGCTGGAAGTGCCAGCCCCTCCAACGGGAGAAGTTCTGCTGAAGGTCCGTTTTGCCGAGGTTGACCGGTCCGCCCTGAAGCAGTTGGGCGTGAACATCATGAGCCTTCCCGGAGCGAAGAATGTCGGGGCAATAAGCACCGGTCAGTATTCACCTCCTGCAATATCCGGCCAGTTGAGCGCTACTAGCGGCGGTTTCCAACTCGGCAGTCTTCTCAACGTGTTCGTCTTTCGCCCGGACATCAATTTGGCCAGCACAATCGAGGCGCTCCAAACGAAAAACCTCCTCCAAATCCTGGCAGAACCCAATGTGCTGACGGAGTCGGGGAAAGAAGCCAGTTTCCTCTCGGGCGGCGAGTTTCCCTTTCCGGTTGTCCAATCAACAGGCGCAGGCGGAGGCGTACCAGCAATCACGATTGAGTTCCGTCAATTCGGCATAAGGCTCGACTTCACTCCAACGATCCTTGCCGATGATGAAATCCATCTCAAGGTGCAGCCTGAGGTTAGCGCGCTGGATTACTCCAATGCGCTCACGATTACAGGCTTCACAATCCCTGCCCTGTCCGTGCGAAGGGTGCAATCTGAGATGGAACTTCGGGACGGGCAGAGCTTTGTCATCGCCGGGCTGATGGACAATCGTGTCACCCAGCAACTAAGCAAAATTCCGGGCTTGGGCGATATACCACTTTTGGGTAAGATATTCCAAAGCGAGAGTTTGAATAAGAACAAAACTGAATTGCTTGTTCTCGTAACGCCCCAAATCGTTCATCCCCTGCCACCGGGACAGGTCCCCTCGGGGCCCCAGTTCCCGATGCGGTTTATGCCGCCGGCTGCCGCCCGGCAGGGACAGGCTTCCGGGCAGTAGCGGGATGGACGGTGGGGTATTGAAAGTTTGTGAGAAGGACCAATAAATGCTGACAGCGGCGGTTGTTGCTACAGACGCCAAGAGCACTTCGTACCTGCGCGCCTGCGTTGAGCAGACGGGTCTGACAGAGTCTGTAGTTGAATGGGCACCTTCAATCGAGCAACATCCGCAGCCCGGCGAGAGCGTCCCGGATGTTGTGGTGCTGGATCTTGCGGGAGGGACAGATGTGTCGCTGGAATTTAGCGCCCACCTTCGAAGGCTTCGCCCGACGGTCTGCATTATTGCATGCTCTCCCCTTAAGCAGCCCGACCCCGACCTGCTGATGCAGGCGATGCGAAGCGGGGTTCGCGAATTTCTTGCGCATCCGGTTGACACAATCTCCCTTGAGGCCGCACTCAAGCGGATCATCGACGAACAATCACCGGGAGAGAAGTCGCTCGAAAAAAAGCTTATTGTGGTGATGGGCGCCAAGGGCGGGGTTGGTTCGACCACCGTCGCTGTCAACCTGGGAGCACAACTGGCCCGGCTTACTCAGAAGCGCGTTATCCTGATGGACGTAGCGCGCCCCTTGGGCCATGTGCCTCTCCTGCTCGACCTTCGCACACGTTTCTCGCTTCGCGATGCCACCGGAAACCTCGAGCGCCTGGACAGTCATTTCTTTAATGCCCTGTTGACACCTCATGAGAAAAGCGGGCTGGAGGTGTTGGCCGGCGCGGCAGACCCGGATGAGTGGGAAGAAATCTTGCCGTCCGCACTGCTCCGGGTTGTCAACGTCGCGCAAAGCTGTTGCAGCCATCTTCTCATGGACATCGGATCGACCTACACAATTCAATTTCGACAATTGCTCCGCAGTGCTCGGATGATTATGGTGGTCGCCGAAGCCGACGTACCCGCCCTGTGGACACTCGAGAAGCATCTGACGAAATTATCGTCCTGGGGAATCGAACATGACCAATGCCGGGTTATTATCAATCGCTATCACCGGTCTGATGAAGAAGCCATCAAGGCCTTTGAAAAGCGAATAAAACGTCCCGTTTTCGCTCGGCTGCCGAATGATTTCCGGCAGGTAAGCGAAGCGATCAATCTGGGGACGCCACTTTCCCGGAACCACAATAATCCCCTGGTCTCAAATTTCCAACAACTCGCCGCCCGGCTGGCGGGTATCAGTGTCACGGAACAGGCAAAAAAGGGAAACGCGATTTTTGGTCTATTTTCCAACTCTTCAAAGAGGTAAGTAAATCATGGGCTCTCCAAATCCGATCCGGAATGACCTTAGCACGATCAAAGTAGCGATCCATCACAAGTTGATTCAGAGGCTGGACCTCGAGCGCATCAACCAACTGGACCGCAATACGGTGAAGGCAGAAGTGGCGGAAATGGTGGAAGCATTGGCCGCTGAAGAAAATGCCCCCATGACACTGACGGAGAGAGAACGGCTCTCTCAGGAAGTCCTCGACGAAGTCTTTGGACTGGGGCCCCTTGAGCCTCTGATGAAGGACCACACAATTTCCGACATCCTCGTCAACACCTATAAGAACATCTATATCGAAAGAAACGGCCTGCTGGAGCGAACATCCGCCAGTTTTCGAAATGACGCGCACCTGATGTCGATCATCGACAGGATCGTCTCCGCTGTTGGCCGAAGGATCGACGAATCTCAACCCATGGTGGACGCCCGCCTCGCGGATGGTTCCCGTGTTAATGCGATTATTCCGCCGCTCGCCATCGACGGACCGTGCCTTTCCATCCGGCGCTTTGGGCGCGACCCTCTCACGGCCACGGAGCTTGTTGAAAACGGCTCTCTCACGCCGAAGATGCTTGAATTGTTGCGCGGCTGCGTTTACTCGCGGCTGAATGTTCTGGTTTCGGGGGGAACCGGCGCTGGAAAGACTACACTCCTCAACGTCCTCTCCTCTTTCATCTCGAACCGGGAGCGCATCATCACCATCGAAGACGCGGCAGAATTGCAATTACACCAGGACCATGTGGTGCGCCTCGAGACGCGCCCGCCGAACGTCGAAGGCAAGGGTGCTGTCCGACAACGAGAGCTTGTCATCAACTCCCTCCGCATGCGCCCGGACCGAATCATCGTGGGCGAGGTCCGTGGCGAAGAGGCGCTGGACATGTTGCAGGCCATGAATACCGGCCATGATGGATCCCTGACTACGATTCACGCCAATTCGCCACGGGACGCTCTTTCCCGCCTGGAAACCATGGTCGCAATGGCCAATCTCAACATTCCGGACACGGCCATCCGCCGCCAGATCGCTTCAGCAATCGATGTGGTTGTTCAGGTCTCCCGCCTGAGCGACGGAAAGCGCCGCGTGACCAACCTGGCGGAGGTTACGGGCATGGAAGGCGAAGTAGTAACCATGCAGGATATTTTTATCTACAAGAAAATGGGCATTGGCGAAAACGGTGAAGTGTTGGGTGAATTTGTTCCGACCGGTATCCGCCCGAAGTTTGCGGAACGACTGATAACCTCCGGCATCCACCTGCCTGCGGAAATGTTCGAACATACACCGGCAGGTGTCCGCTAAGGAGAGCAATATGGCTCTGGCGTTAGCAGGGTTAACATTTTTGGTCATTGTTTTGATCGTCGGCGGCGTTCTCTTCGCTTCGGTGGGGGGCCGTGCCCCGGACAAGGTTGTCGCAAAGCGCCTGGAGGCTATTGAGCGCAGTGCGAAACGCGGAAACGAGACGTTAGAACTCAAAGTTGTTCGGGACGAACTCCTGAGCGACGTTCCCGCGCTCCACCGCATCCTCCTGAAATGGAAATGGTCGGACAAATTGCGGGACTTCATCAGCCAGGCCGGCATGAAAGTGAAGCCAGGCAGGCTGATTTTGCTGAGTGCCGTAATCGCCCTGGGTGCCTACGTAATAGTCAACAGGTTCTCCGCCAGCAATGTGCTGGGACTGGTGGCCCTGCCCATCGGGGCTCTGATTCCCATCAGCGTCGTCGCCTTCAAACGCAGGAGGCGACTGAAGGCGTTCGAAAAAATATTCCCTGAGGCAATTGACCTGCTTGGGCGCGCAGTGCGTGCCGGACATTCCTTTTCAACCGGGCTCGAAATGATCACGACCGAATTGCCGGAGCCGGTAGCCGGTGAATTCCGCACAACTTTTGAAGAACAGAACTTCGGCCTTCCCTTGCGCGATGCCTTGCTGAACTTGTCAGAAAGAATTCCGCTGATCGACGTCCGCTTCTTTGTGACAGCTGTGCTCATTCAAAAGGAAACTGGTGGCAACCTGGCTGAAATCCTTGATAACCTTGCGCACGTCGTTCGAGAGCGGTTCCGTATCCTCGGCGAGGTACGGGTTAAAACTGCACAGGGCCGTTTAACCGCTGCGATTCTCATATCGCTTCCACCCATCATGGCAGTTGTATTGCGCGGACTTAACCCAAGTTACATGAGCCCACTGTTTAATGATCCTTTGGGCCCCTATGTCATAGGTCTGGCGGCATTTCTTCAAATTGTAGGGTCTCTGATGCTGTGGAAGATCGTGAATATTGAGGTATAAGACCCCAGGGGAGAAGCAAAATGGTCTGGTTAGCAACAGGTTTGACGTTCCTTGCGATCATTGTCATCGCCGGGGCTTTGGTTTACGCGTTTTCACCGGGCGCTCTCCCGATCGCTGGCCGGCTGGCCAGGCTCTGGCAGCCCTTAACCTCACAACGCAAGGTCACCTTCCGCGAAAAACAGGCACAGACGGCAACCAAAGTGCTGAGTGACGTCGGCAAGCTGCTTCCTGTTTCCACTAAGGACCTTTCTACGACAAAGCTCATGCTGGTGCGCGCCGGATTCCGGCGTCCAGAAGCGATCATGGCCCTGCGGGGGGCTAAGGTCCTGCTGCCCGTCATATTGATCGCGATAATGTATTTCTCCGGCATATTCGCTTCCAATCCTCTGCTGGCGCTGGTGATCGCTCTTTTGGGAGGTTTTCTGTTGCCTGACATGTGGCTATCGCGCCGCGTCAGGAAACGCCAGAACATCCTTCGCAAGGCCCTGCCGGATGCCCTGGACCTTCTCGTCGTTTGCATCGAGGCCGGTCTCGGACTCGATCAGGCCTTCATGCGCGTTTCGCAGGAATTACGGATCACGCACCCTGAACTTTGCAGCGAGCTTGACCTCGTCAATGCTCAAATCCGAGTCGGTCGGACGCGAATCGAAGCCATGAGGGAACTGGCCACCAGAACCGGCGTTGATGATATTAAGGCCCTGGTTGCCATGCTCATCCAGACCGATCGATTTGGTACGAGCGTATCTCAATCTCTGCGCGTCCATGCCGACGATATGCGCATGAAGCGCCGACAAAGAGCCGAGGAAGCGGCAGCAAAGACGCCGGTAAAGATGGTGCCCCCGCTGGTATTTTTCATTTTCCCGGCGTTGTTCGTGGTCATTCTTGGTCCAGCGGTTATCACGATTTATCGCCAGTTCATAGGAATGCATCACTAGGGAGTTGTTAACCTTGAAGTGAGTTTTGAACAGAGAAGGTTAATTCGCACGCTAAAAACCAAAAGCCTGGAGGAAAACCATGGATCCAACTACCATTCGCATTATCGCCGGGATCGGTGCTGTCATCGTTCTGTATATCATCATCTGGCGACGTAAACGGCAGGCCTCTCGCGATTAAATGCCAAACCGATAGCCTGAGTGGAGAACAGAATTCGTGGGCAACACTAACTCAAAACGGGTGTATGTCTACAACAAGACTCGCGAGACATTCGTCGCCACGAATGCCTCCGTGGCGGATAGTTACCTGAGTCGGTTGATAGGACTTCTGGGAAGGACCCGACGGTGGGCACGACCTGGGCAGGGATTGTGGATAGTCCCCTCCTATGGCGTGCACACCATCGGAATGTTGTTCTCAATAGACATCGTGTTTCTCGACCGTACCCATCACGTCGTCCACATCGAGGAACATGTCCGCCCGTTCAGGATTTCGAAAGTCATCCTGAAGGCCGACAGCGTGCTCGAGTTGCCCCCTCACACGGTCTTCAAAACTCGCACACACGTTGGCGATCTTCTTGAGATCGGACCGTTGCCCGCTTCTGCAAAATCCCGGTCTGTATCCGTACCCCAGCCTGCGGACAGTATCGAAAAGAGCCGATCAACTGTCAGGGCCTGATCCTGGCCAATCTGATAACAGATCTGTAAGGCTTGGACAGGGGAACCGGATAACCACTCGACCCCGCTAACCGCGTCAACCACCATCGTGGAGGGTCCGGCGCGAAAAAAGTGCCGGTAACCTTACTGAGTTCGGAGGCGGGCCGAGTAACCTCCGCTTATCGTGGTGGTCAATAGAACATAGAGGCAGCCAGGAAAGGGCAAGTATGCCTTCACGGAGTCGAGCAGCGCCTACGATAATTACCATTGTTCTTCTGGGGCTCCTGGTAATTATCGCCCCGCTACTTGCAAAATACCGCAGCGCTCCGGCGGAATGGGTCGGAAAGCTCCAAGCGATGAGTGCAGAACAGTCCAGTACTCCATCGGTGGACATGAAACACAGCGTTTGGGTCAACAGAAGGTCAGGACTGTATTATTGCCACACTAGCAGGTACTACGGAAAGATTTTTCCCGGTTTAGCCATGTCACAGGGGGAGGCTCTTACCAGGGGCTACCGCCCTGCGCAGGGACAAGCCTGCCCGTAGAGTTCTTTCGCCTGCTTCATTACTGGATTGCCCGGCAGGTGGAAAAGCGGCGCATTAAAGGTTGTCAGACGCGAGCACTTTTTCGGACAGTTGAGACTGGAAGGTAAACAATGATTGTTGCCGAAATTGAAGCCCCTAAGAGCATGCAGGATCTTGGGATACGGCGGAGCTTGATCGAAGATCTGGCGCTCAAAATCCTCTATTACGAAGGCGAACTGACACTCCTTGAGTTGTCCAGGAAAATCTGCCTCAGCTTTAACATCGTCGAGCAGATCTTCGAACGCCTGCGCAAAGAGATGCTTTGTGAGGTTAAAGGCATGACGGGGACCGTCCATCGGATTGCCATCACCTCGACGGGACGTCACCGGGCGCTCGAACTTCTGATGCTGAACCACTACTACGGTCCGGCGCCTGTTTCCCTGTCGGATTATGTAGCACGCATCCACGCGCAAAGCATCCGAAATGCAGAAGTGCGGCCGCCTCAGGTCCAGCGGGCTTTCAGTCATCTGGTTCTTCCCGAAGAAACCCTGAATCAACTGGGAACAGCGGTCGTCTCCGGTCGGTGCATTATCCTCTATGGGCCCGCCGGAACAGGAAAGACTGCGATGGCGGAAAGTATCCCCAAGATCTATGGCGATCGCGTTTGGGTCCCTTACGCAGTTGAAGTCGATGGGCAGATTATTACGGTTTACGACCAGCACTTGCACCAGCGCTTTGAAAAGGAGGAGGAGGCTCTTGGAGAATATGATAAGCGCTGGGTACTCTGCAGCAGACCTCGAGTTGTCGTCGGCGGCGAATTAACGCTCGAAATGCTGGATTTGCAGATGAATCCACTCACAAAGTTTTACTCCGCCCCGCTCCAGATGAAGGCCAACAATGGTGTTCTTGTCGTCGATGACTTTGGACGGCAGAGAATGCGTCCCGAAGATATGCTGAACCGCTGGATCGTACCGCTTGATCGACGAATTGATTTCCTGAATCTGGCCGGCGGGAAACAGATTGAAATCCCGTTCGACCTGTTCGTTGCCTTTGCAACCAACCTTGACCCCAGATCGTTTGGTGACGAAGCATTCCTGCGGCGCATCCAGACGAAAATCAAAGTCGACTACGTGCCGCCGGGCCAATTTCACGAGATCTTCAAACGTGTCTGTGATCAATATGATCTCGAATATGACGCAACCGTTGTGGATGGCGTACTGAGTCTCTTAGCAGCGCTGCAGCAGCCGCTCCGGGCCTGTTATCCTCGCGATATCGTCCAGCACATCTGCTGGGCCGCGAAATACCAGGGGATTCAGCCGAAGCTTGACGGCCCTTCGGTGCGCCAGGCCTGCCGGAATTATTTCCTGGAATCTTAGCAAGCCTGCCTCACTTCCGGATTTCCTCGATGCTTTCTCCAGCCAGGAATACTGCCCGGTCTATGTCTTCTTCTGTGTGCGCAGTCGAAACAAAGAACGCCTCAAACTGAGACGGCGGGAAATAAACACCCTTGTCCAGAAGGACGCTGAAGAACCGTGCAAACATCCCCGTGTCAGACATCTTTGCGGACGCGTAGTCAGTCACAGGGTTTCGGCTAAAGAATGCGGTCATCATTGATCCAATCCTGTTAACAACGAGTGGAATTCCCGCCTGCTTTGCCTGCGTTCCAATCCCTTCGGCAAGCCGCTTGCCGAGCGCCTCCAGACGCTCATAGGTTCCAGGACGTCGCAGGACTTCCAGAGTTTTTAATCCTGCTGCAACGGCCAGCGGGTTCCCCGAAAGCGTCCCCGCTTGATATACGGGGCCGCTCGGTGCCACGAGGTCCATAAGTGATGCTTTTCCTCCGTAAGCGCCCACTGGCAATCCTCCTCCGATAACTTTCCCGAGCGTCGTCAGGTCCGGACGGACACCGTAAAGCTGCTGAGCCCCTCCATAGGCTACACGAAAGCCGGTAATGACCTCATCGAAAATGAGGACGGTTCCCTGCTCTTCGGTCAGTGCGCGCAGCCTTTCAAGGAAGCCATCTTTTGGTGGGACCACACCCATATTGCCCGCCACGGGCTCAACCAGCGCTGCGGCCAGTTGATTGCGATGGGTATCGAAAGCTCTTTCGAGTGTCTCGAAATCATTATAGGGTATCGTAATCGTCAATTCCGCCAACGCGCGCGGAACCCCCGGGCTGTCCGGCAAACCAAGCGTCGCGACGCCGGAACCGGCCTTCACGAGCAAGCTGTCAGAGTGGCCGTGATAGCACCCCTCAAACTTCAGGATTTTATCTCGACCTGTGGCGGCCCGCGCCAGCCGAAGAGCAGAGAGGGTTGCCTCGGTTCCTGAATTGACCAGTCGCACGCGCTCAATAGAAGGAAACGCTTTGACTATCTCTTCGGCTAAGGCCACTTCGCCAGGGGTTGAGGCACCGAAGCTGGTTCCTGTTTTCAGGACCTCCGCCAGGGCATCCATGACCTCCGGTTGGCAGTGGCCAAGAATCAAAGGTCCCCAGGACAGAACAAAGTCCAGATACTCATTTCCGTCAACGTCTCTCACGCGGGCACCCTGGCCGCTTGCAATGAAAACCGGTGCGCCACCCACTGCTCGGAACGCACGGACGGGAGAGTTGACCCCACCCGGCATCAATTGGACTGCTTTGCGGAAAAGTTCCTCAGATTTCTTTCGCACACCGTCACCCTGATCAAAACCTGGATTATATGTGAAATCACCTTACAGACGCTCGGCGGATTGGACTGCGGGATGCTTCCTAAAGGAGCAAGCAAAAAGCTCTATCAGGGACTTGGGCAGGCTTTTAACGGCGCGGTTCCGTAGTCCGGAGTAAGCCTGTCTTCCCTCGACGAGGTCTTGAAAAAGGTCCGAAAAAGTCCTGCTCCGGCTGCAGAACTGGACCATACGGGTCGTCACGCCAGCCCCTAGGAACCTGCCGCGATAGAACTTTGAGCAGATTTGCGCTCCCAACATCAACCTGGCGCCAAACTCATTCCAGACGCTCCGCGCATACGGAATCCCTTTAAGAATCGATTCAGCCAATAGCTCACCGGACCGAAGCGCATAATACAAGCCTTCTCCCGTAATGGGATCAGCGAGACCCGCAACATCACCGGCAAGAGCCCATCCCGGCCCTTCGAGGGCGATGTTCTTCCAACTTTCAGGCCCAAGCGAGGGCAGCAGGTGGCTGAAAACGTGGGCCGACCTGATTGAGAATCCGAGCCGCGACATAAACCTGTGTAGCTTCTGTCGAAGTTCCCGCATCTCCACATGGCCAACCTTGCCGCAAATGCCAACTGAGAGATGATCAGGCCGCGGGAACGACCATGCGTAGCCCTCGAACTCATCGAAAAATTCGATGATCAACCTGTCATCACGGCCCGGAACAAAGTACCCAAAAGTCAGCATGAAGTCCCGCGGTTTTAAAGGCCCTGCCAGTTCGTTTCGCAAAGCGCTGCGCGCGCCGGATGCAAGAACCAAAAAATCTGCCTCGTATGTATCCAAACGTCCCTGAAGACGCCATTTGCCGCTCGCGCGATTGATGCTTACGATGCGGTCATTGATAACATGTGCGCCGGAGCACTGGCTTCGCTCAAGAAGCAGATGGTTTAATTCCCTCCTTGAGTAAATGGCCAGCGGTTCGCGGAGAGTCAGGCTTACACCGACCTCTTTAGGTCCATGAATCTCCATCTTACGCACAGGATTAGCCAATCGGGCTTCGTTGAGCAGGAAGGGATAACTTTTAAGCGCCTTATGGCTTAAACCGCCACCGCAGGGCTTTTCCCATCCTGGCTTTTCTTCAAAAACGGTCACTCTCAGGGCGTGACTCTTCATCTCCTCCGAAGCATGGCCGCGCAAGAGCCTTTCGGCGGCCATTGCTCCGGCAGGGCCTCCACCGACGATGGCAATCGTCCTCAATTTCGGCATCCTTTCTGAAACGTCAGGATATCATGGTATTTTTGCTGGCGTAAGCTTCGGGAACCGATCGAAATGTTCAATCCCGTGCATGTTAGAATAACTGTGTGAATTGCAAAGAACGGGCCGTGAGACGAGCCGTTTCCAAAATCCTGCCGCTGGAAGATGCGTATCGCATCATCGATAATCATAAGGCAAGTGGTGACCGGATCGTATTCACCAACGGCTGCTTTGACATTCTGCATCCGGGCCACGCGCTGTATCTGGCGGAAGCCAAGAAGCTTGGTGATGTTCTCATCGTCGCCATCAACAGCGACCGAAGCGTGCGTTCTCTCAAGGGCGTCGGCAGGCCGATATTTCCGCAAGAGGAACGGGCCGAGATACTGGCGGCTCTTAAGGCGGTTGACTACGTAACCATATTTGACGACCCTACGCCCCGGGAAGTCATTGTGCGTATGCTGCCCCAGGTGCTGGTAAAAGGTGCGGGGTGGCGACCGGATGAAATCGTAGGCCGGAGCGAGGTTGAAGCCGCAGGCGGGTGCGTTGTGTCCATGCCAGCCGTGCCAGGGTTTTCTACAACTGCCATCGTCAACGCAGTACAAAAGATCTACGGCTAGAAGCCTATAGCTCAGTTTTGATGTCCTTTATTCAATCATTGCTACAACCAATTCTCGATCATCCGGCATTCCAGGCAGCCGTTGAATTCGCCGAAACGGATTCAGGTCGAGCCGCCGACGGAATCTCGATCTCGGGATTGATTCCCCCTGCCAAAGGGATTGCCGTCGGAGTACTGGCCCATAAACTGAATCGACCTGTCATCGTCATCACAGCGGACAATGACGCGGCGGAATCCCTGGCAAGAACTGCATCAACTGTTCTGGACTGGTTCGAGCCCGGAACAGCCTGCACCGCGCTTGCGCTTCCTGAGTTCGACAGTCTTCCTTATGAAGCTCGATCTCCGCATCCCGATATCCTCGAGCAGCGCGCTGTGGGGCTTTGGCGAATTGCCTGCCGACAGGTGCGAGTGGTCGCAGTTCCGCCGCCAGCGGCCATCATGCGCTATCGCGCAGTGTCGTATTACAGATCGCTCGCCCTTCAACTCCGGGCCGGCGACGAATTGGCACCGGAAGACCTTTCGGAGCATCTTTTGCGGGTCGGCTATGAGCGCGTTGAGCCGGTTACCGGCGTTGGGCAGTTCTCTGCCCGCGGAGGAATCATCGATGTTTTTCCGCCGGACACTTCGTCGCCTGTACGAATTGAATTCTTTGGAGACAGCATCGAATCGCTGCGCGAATTTGACCCTGTGAGCCAGAGGTCAAGACAGGGCATTTCAGGAGTCTTGATTCTTCCTTTGACCGAAGCCGCCCCATCTCGAAATTTCTTTGACGAGCTTGTCAGAATCCTCTCGAACCGAGGAACAAACGCTTCCAGCGACAGACTGTTGTTGGACCGGGCTGAGTCGTTCGCCGGGCCTTTTCCTGGATGGGAGTTCTACGTTCCTCTGGTCGAGCCTCACCCCTGCAACTTATTTTCACTCTTCGATCGACCACTGATCATTTGGGATGAGCCGGCGGATCGCAGGGAGCAACTGAAACAGTTCATTGGCCGTCTGGAAGAGGGATTTGACGCGGTCAGGGATGTTGTTCCTCAGCCGCCTCGGCCCCGTGAGCTGTTTTTAACCGAGGAAGAATTAGGGTCGGCCCTCGGTTCACTGCCGGCTGTTTCTATCGGCGAACTCACTATCGAATCTGAATCGAACGGTGAAGCCTGTTCTGCGGAACCTTCCCGATCCAGCCGCAATTTCTTTTTGCCCACGCAACCTGTTCCCAAATACCAGGGATCACTCAAAGTGATGGCGGAACTCCTGCGCGCGCAGCTTGAACACGGAGAAAAAGTCATCCTCGCTGTACCAACATCAGCAAAAAGCGACCGCCTGCGTGAAATTCTTTCGGATTACAACATCCCGTTTGTAAACACCTTTGGGACTACCCCGCCCACCGCATCCTTGAGTGCACGAGGGGCACCGACGGACAACACGAAGGAAGCCAATGCACTGCTCCTTGCGCAAGGTGAACTCGGGTCTGGTGTTATTTTTACTGAGCTTAGTCTTATACTGCTCTCGGAGCGCGACATCCTTGGCGAGTTCACCTGGGGCGCTGCACGCAGGCGCGAGGGGCCAGCAGCCAGTTTCATCTCCGATCTGAGCGATCTTAAGGTTGGCGACTACGTCGTACATATTGATCACGGCATTGGAATCTATCAGGGACTGAAACAACTTACGGTTGGTGATTCCACCCGGGACTTCATGCTTCTCACCTATCAGGATGACGCCAGGCTTTACGTCCCGCTGGAGAGGCTTGATCTGGTGGAGGAATACAGGTCGAGCGGTGATGGGATCAAACCAACACTTGACCGCCTCGGCGGGACAACCTGGCAGAGGACGAAGAAGCGGGTGCAGCGCGCGCTGCGCGACATGGCGCAGGAACTCCTTCGCCTTTATGCAGAAAGGAAGATGCGCGGCGGGACGGCATTCTCTCCGGATAATAATTGGCAGAAGGAGTTCGAGGATTCTTTTCCGTTCGAAGAAACTCCAGACCAGTTGTCCGCCCTTGCCGACATCAAGAAAGACCTTGAATCACCAGAACCGATGGACCGCCTCCTGTGCGGTGACGTTGGCTATGGCAAGACCGAACTCGCCATGCGTGCGGCGTTCAAAGTCGTCCAGGATAACAAGCAGGTCGCGGTGCTCGCGCCGACAACCGTTCTGGCCTTTCAACATTACACAACCTTTCGCCAGCGCATGTCTCACTTCCCAGTGCGCATCGAAATGCTCAGCCGTTTTCGGTCCCCCGCAGAGATCAAGAAAACCATCGTTGACATTGAAGCCGGCAAGGTTGACATTGTCATCGGAACCCATCGCCTGCTCTCCAAGGACGTTCATTTTCAGGATCTGGGCCTTCTGATCGTGGACGAGGAGCAACGGTTTGGCGTCGCGGCAAAAGAGCGCTTGAAAAAGCTGAAGGCCAATGTGGATGTCCTGACCATGTCTGCCACTCCGATCCCCCGCACTCTCCATATGGCCCTGGGTGGGTTACGCGACCTCTCGGTGATTGAAAGCCCGCCCCGCGGACGGTTGGCTATTCAGACTACAGTCGCGGCATTCAACGAATCTCTCATCCAGTCCGCCATCGTCCATGAGATGGAGCGCGGCGGTCAGGTCTATTTTGTTCATAACCGGGTTGAGTCCATTTTTACCGTCGCATCGCTGGTCCAGCGTTTGGTGCCGACGGCGCGCATCGGCGTCGCCCACGGCCAGATGGGGGAGCGCGAACTCGAACGCGTAATGCTGAAGTTCGTGCAGGGACAATATGACGTCCTCGTGGCGACCGCGCTTGTTGAGAACGGTCTTGATATTCCCCGGGCCAACACTATGATCGTCAATCACGCTGAACGATTCGGCCTTTCAGACCTTTACCAGCTCCGCGGTCGTGTCGGGCGCTCTGACAGAAGAGCTTATGCATATTTCCTCGTTCCAGCCGTTGATACTCTGACTCCTGTCGCCAAACGACGGCTGGCCGCTTTGAAAGAGTTTTCCGATCTTGGGGCGGGCTTCCGCCTGGCTGCGCTTGATCTTGAATTGCGCGGAGCCGGGAATGTTCTGGGCCAAGAGCAGCACGGGCATCTGAACGCCGTCGGGATTGACCTCTATTTGCGGATGCTGGAAGAGACGGTACAGGAACTTAGAGGCGAACCCTCCAAGCCAGAGGTCCGTACAACCTTGAATCTCGGAATCAATATCAAGATTCCTGAGAATTACATCTCCGACGAACGGCAGAGGCTGAGAATGTATAAGCGCATCTCTGCGCTGCAGACCGAGGAGGCGCTGCGGGACATGGAAGCAGAATTGACTGACCGCTATGGCCCCATCCCAACTCCGGTTTTACAACTGTTGAATTACGCAGTGGTCAAGTCCCGCGCCGAAGATTTGTTGATCCAGACCATAGAGCGGAAGGGTGACGAAATCCGCTTGCGGTTCCATGAACAGACGCCAGTTAGACCTGAGAAACTGATGCAAATCGTTAAGACAAGACGCGGGTTTTCATTTCAGCCCGACGGCGTACTGCGGGTGCCGGTCCGAAACGGAGGGTCTGAAGTACTGAAGGATGTCGAAAACATCTTGCTGGAACTGCGGCCCGGGGGCTAACATTATTTTCTGTAGTTGTTCCCGTCAGCTCGTGCAGCGGCAGATGTGGAACTCTTTGTCCCAGACAGAATCGCCGTTTGGGGTGAACGTTATGTCAAGAAAAGTCTTTCACTTATCGGCGCATGTCGCGCTTATGGCATCAGCCGTTTTCTGGACATGCCTTCCGGCCCGCGCCGGAACCGTTTTGATCGAACGCATCATCGCACGCGTGAACAATCAAATCATTACTCAGCGCGAGTATGACAAGGAACGGGAAACGCTTCATGAACAACTGGCCAAGCAATACTCAGGAGCGCAACTGGAGCAGGAATTCAATGCACAGAGCAAGAACCTCCTGCGCGACATGATCGACCAGGACCTGTTGATTCAGAAGGCGAACGACGACGACATCAACGTGGATGCCGATGTCATAAAGGAACTCGACCAGATCCGGCAGCAATACAACCTGCCATCGCTCGACGCACTGCAACAGGCGGTCGAGAATGATGGAATGAACTGGGAAGATTTTAAAGACCGGATCAAGCGACAGTTGCTGACCCGGGAGGTCATTTCCCGCGAAGTCGGGTCGCGCATCCTGATCACGCAGGCGGATGCGCGGAAATATTTCGAAGAGCACAAGAGCGAGTTCGATTCCCCGCCGGGCGTTCACCTTGCTGAAATTCTTATCTCCACGGAGAAGCGTTCGTCAGCGGATGCCGAGAAGATCGCCAAGAAGGCGCTTGCTGAAATTCAGAACGGGGCGCGCTTCTCGGATGTGGCGAAAGAATACTCAGACGCTCCAAGCGCAAAAGACGGCGGTGATGTGGGCTTCTTCAAAGCCGGCACGATAGCGCCGGACATCGCCAAGGCCATCGCGAACGTTGATCCTGGAGACGTGAGCGACATTGTTCACACTCAATACGGATATATGATCTTCAAGGTCCTCGAAAAGCGCGTAGGGCAGAACCCCACATATGATCAGGTCTCAAACCAGGTCATGAACACCCTTTATGGCCAGAAGATCCAGGGTGCACTGCGGGGGTTTTTGACAAGCTTGCGTCAGGAGAGCTACATCCGCCTTGCTCCCGGATTTGTCGATACGGGCGCTCCCGTGGGAGGCGATGAAAGCTATTGATCTCTTCGGGCAGGACAGAATGAAAGAAGCTTACATTGCCGATCTGAAGCCCGGAACGTCCATAAACACCACTTTTCTGGTACGCTCCAAGGAGCGCAAAACAGCGCGCAACGGAAGTGCATACCTCGACCTTGAATTTCAGGACTCTACAGGAACGATCAAGGCCAAGCTTTGGGATTGCGACGGATTTGACACCGCTTTCGAAGCCGACGATATTGTCCGCGTTTCGGGTGGCGTTGAAGTCTATCAGGGAAGCCTTCAACTTTCGTTACGCAAAATAGTCAAATGCAGCGAGGCTAACATTGACCTGACAGACTATATGCGGAGGGGTTCGCAGGACGCTGAGAAGTTGTTTCAGGCCTTGATACATCGAATCCGCCAAATGCCGAAAGGGCCGCTGCAGTCACTGCTGCTTGAGGTGTTCAACGATCCTGACATCGCCCGCAAATACAAGCTGGCTCCTGCAGCGATGAGCTATCATCATGCTTATCTGGGCGGACTCATCGAACATGTCAGTTCGCTTATCCAGTTAGGCGACAAGGTCTGCGACCACTATCCGTTCCTCGACCGCGATTTGATTCTGGCGGGCCTCCTGCTGCACGATCTGGGTAAACTCGAAGAACTCAACTTCAACCGCACTTTTACCTACTCGACCCGCGGCCAGTTGATTGGCCATATCAACCTGGGCGTTGAAATGATCCGCGAAAAGGCACGGCTGGTTCCAGACTTTCCGCCTGAGTTGTGGGACCGACTGCAACACATTATTCTGTCGCACCATGGCAAACTGGAATTTGGGTCTCCCAAGGAGCCAATGTTTTTGGAAGCGCTTACTGTGCATTATCTCGATGATCTGGACTCAAAACTCCAGGCCATGCGCGAACAGTATGAGGCAGACAAAGAGCGGCCGGGAGACTTTACAGCCCGCAGCCGGGCGCTCGGCAGAGAATTGCTCAAGCCGGTCTCGCAATCGGTTCATTCAAAAACCAGCGCCTCGAAAAGTTGATCATGAATTAAACAGTGATTGGAGTCGTTGTCTAACCGGGACGAGATCCCCTTTTCAGGTCTGGGGGCCGGCACTCGCAAGATGACAAGCCAACCTGTTCCAAGCCAGTCCGGGCATTTCGAATCGATGATCCATCGCGTGCTGCCGCACCGTTACCCGTTCCTGCTGGTTGATCGCGTGACAAGCCTGACGCCAGGCGTCGAAATTCAGGGTGTCAAAACGTTCAGCGCCAATGAAGCCGCGCTGACTGGGCTTTCTCCGTCTTCTCCGGTGGTTCCAACCGGCATACTGCTCGAGGCTGTCACACAGCTTGGAGCAATTCTGGTTCTGGAGCGCCCCCAGATGGCCGGCAAAATTGCCATGATCCTCCAGATACCTTCCGCCCGCGTGTATAAACTCATTGAGGCCGGAGATACAGTGAGATTCAGAGCGCGAGTGCTGAAACTGCGCGAAACGCTCGGAGAACTGCGTGGCGAAGCGTATCTTGCAAACGAACTGATTGCAGAAGGACAGATGAGGTTCGCGATTGCCGACCGCACGACCGTGCTCGAGGCTTGACTTTTATATGCTGTTCGAACAATTCTCAATCCGCGACGTCCAAATCCGCCCGGCCCACATCCTTGCGCCGATGGCGGGTATCACGGATACCGTCTTCCGGCGGTTTATCAAACGGCTGGGCGGCTGCGGGCTTATCATGACCGAGTTCGTATCGAGTGAGGCCATGGTCCGGCAGAATTATCGCTCACGCCGCTACCTGTACTACGAAGAAGAGGAACGTCCGATCACAGCCCAGATTTTCGGAGCGGATCCTGACCACCTGGCCGACGCTGCGCGAATAATTCAGGACCTGGGATTCGACATCGTTGACCTGAACCTCGGATGTCCCGCCAAGAAAGTTGTGAAATGCGGTGGCTCCGGCCTGCTGCGCGATTTGCAGTTGCTGAAAACGATATTCCAAAGGGTCCGCGCGGCAGTCACAATTCCCTTCACGGCCAAGATTCGCTCCGGCTGGAGCGATGAGGAAATTGTCGCCGTTGAGGTGGCGAGGATGGCGGAAGATTGCGGTGTCGAGGCGATTGCGGTCCACCCTCGAACGCGGCTCCAGGGCTATAGCGGACGCGCACGATGGGAAATTATCCAGGAGGTCAAGGCTGCGGTTCGCATTCCCGTTATCGGAAACGGCGACGTCATGCGGCCCGAGGACGCCCTGTCGCTGCGCAACCAAACGGGCTGCGACGCTGTAATGATCGGACGCGCAGCACCGACGAATCCGTGGATTTTTCGCCAGATGGAATCCTTCGCCCGGACGGGTTCTTATGACCAACCTACGGACACGGACCGCTACCAACTCATCCGAGACTATTATGCGATGCTGATCGAAGAGGACACGCCGGGAGCCATTGGAAAGATGAAGCAATTCGCAAGCTGGTTTACGCACGGCGTGAGAAATGGAACAGACCTGCGGCGCAATATCCAGAGCGCCCAAACGCCGCACGAAGTCCTTGCACGCGTGGATGAATTCTTCAGCGCTTTGTCCGTACGGCCATCTCCCGCACAACCCGTCTTCCCATAATAGGGACTGAAGACCAGGGATGCGCGTTCACGCGGGCAGTTTTCCAGCGCTTTTTTCCAACTGAAGCTGGCGGTAAGCCTCGCTGCGCGAGATGCCGCGCGCACGGGCAACCGCCTTCAATGCAGTCCGTTCATCCAGCCCGTCGGTTTTTCTGAGTCTCTCAATCTCTGCCTGAATTGAGCCTGCAGTCACTCTCTCCATTTCGGGAACGCGACCCGGCCCAAGGATGACAGTCAATTCGCCTTTGACGGCCTCTTTTTTCAAAATGACGCGAATCTCTGACACGTACCCACGAATGAATTCCTCGTGGATTTTTGTCACTTCCCTCGCGATCACTGCTTCCCGATCGCCCAGGACTTCCTGGATGTCCCGCAACGATTCCGTAAGGCGGTGCGGAGCCTCATAAAACACAATGGTCTTATTGAACCCTGCAAGTTCCTTCAAAGCCTTGAGCCGGGCAGATCTCCTGGCAGGCAGAAAACCCGTGAAGATAAATTCATTCATCGGAAGTCCGGCAGCGGTGAGCGCCGCGACGAGCGCCGACGGTCCCGGCACAGGAATCACTGGGATTTTGTGTCGGACGGCCAGGTGGACAAGCCGAAAGCCGGGGTCGGAAAGCACCGGCGTGCCCGCATCAGAGACGAGAGAGACGACGCTTCCCTGCTCCATTTTAAGAACAAGTTCCGGCGCGCGGGTCATTTCATTATGCTCGTGATAGCTGATGGTTCGGGTCCGGATATCGTAATGGTTCAGCAGCTTCTGGGTTCTCCGGGTGTCTTCACAAGCAATGATGTCGCACGTCTTCAACGTATTCAGCGCGCGCAGAGTAATGTCCTCAAGATTGCCGATGGGCGTGCCAACAATATAAAGCCTGCCAAGTGGAGTTTGCGAGGATGGATGGTGAACGGGAAGCTTCTGGCTCGGCATAAAGGTCATCTCAGCCGGGAATTTCTCAGTGCTCTACGCCGGCTTCCAGTGTATCAATTGCCTGCCGGCCATACAACGTTTCGTGTTACAAGGGGAGTTTCCAACGAAAGCGGGCGCCCATGAGCGTGGCTGCCAGTCTAGCCTAGCAGGCACTTCGAACCGCCGGAAGGCGTGCCGGCTTTGACCTCATGTTGTTCACATTGGTATAATCGCAATTTGAGTGCTCAGGAGGTGACCTTGCCTCTTTACGAATACCGCTGTGAACAGTGCGGATCACAAATTGAGAAGATTCAGAAGTTCAGCGATCCACCGCTTACAACGTGCGACAAGTGCGGAGGAGAGCTTGCGCGGCTGCTCTCCCCACCAGCAATCCAATTTAAGGGGAGCGGCTGGTATATCACAGACTACGCCCGCAAGTCAGCCTCAAGTCAAAGCGGAAGTTCCGACGGCAGCTCATCCAACTCTTCGGCTTCGGAATCTTCCGCGTCGAAGGGCAAGTCTTCTGATTCCAAGGCCCCTGTAAATAAGTAGCGCAAGCTGGAACTTTGACTGGCAGGGCTACGGCGCTTCCCGGACGATCCCCTGAAGACCACCAAACATGACCAGCCTCCGATGATCTATTTCTCCGGCCATGCGCCGAGCGAACGCCTCAAAAAAACCAGTTCCCCGAGGTGGTATGCGTTATGGTCCGCGACCAGGAGGGCCTCGCGCAGGATCGTCTGCCCGTCGCCGTGCGGAATTTTCGCATAAAGGTCAGTCGAAGGGTTCGCAACCAACTCTTCCATTTCTTTTAAGTCGCGCCTGAAGGCATTAACCGACTTCGCCCATGCCGCGGCGGTCGGAGGAGAATCGCCCCTGGGCCAGTAGCCTTCAGGGAAGTCGGGCGAGACATGTCCAGGGTTCCTGCTGAACTCCAGAATGTCCCATTGAGCGATCCGCATGTGCTCAAGAAGCCGCCACGCGGTATGCGGCACACCCTTCGGCCTTACTCCACGAAGCTTCGCGGGAAGGCCGGCAATGGCAGTGTCAAAGTCAATGTGCGCGCCGCCGCCGCGCAGAAGGTAGAGCAAATGCTTGCGTAAAGCGGCCTGATTGTCTTTCATCACGGCTCCTTTCCCCACGAAGGCATGCTCACGATCGGGCCTTATCGTCCTGGCGTGGCCCTCTGAAAGCTTTGTCACAATTTAGAGTTTTAGCGACTTCAGGTATTTTCGGAAGTGTTCGCCCATATTGGGCTCTTTCAAAGCAAACTCCACGGTAGCCTTCAGAAAGCCGAGTTTGTCGCCGGCATCATACCGCTTCCCTTCATAAATGAAGCCGTAGATCGGCTCATCCTCAAGCAGCCCCTTCAGCGCGTCCGTCAACTGAATTTCCCCTCCCTTGCCCTTGCGGGTTGTTGCCAGTTTCTTGAAGATTCTGGGAGTCAGGATATATCGACCAATGATAGCCATGTTCGACGGCGATTCAGCGGGCGCAGGCTTCTCAACCAGGTCCTTAACGCGGAACAACCGCCCATCCCACTTTGAGTTCCTCACCGGATCGGCAGCGATGATTCCGTAGCTGCTTACCGTTGATTTGGGGACGCGCTCAATGGCCAGAATGCTGGCGTTCAGTTCACTGAAGACATCCGCCATCTGCTTTAGACACGGAACGGAACTGTCGATCACATCGTCGGAGAGGACCACGGCGAAGGGTTCCTCGTCCACAATCTCCCGTGACATCAAAACCGCATGACCAAGTCCTTTGGGAAGCTTCTGCCGCAGATAAACCACGTTACACAGAGACGATATGGCGCGAACCTGCTTTCGGAGGTGCTCTTTCCCACGCCCCGATAATTCCTGCTCAAGCTCGTAGGAAACGTCAAAATGGTTTTCAATTGCAGATTTGCCGCGTCCTGTCACAAAGATTGTGAGTGGGATGCCGGCGGCGGCAACCTCTTCGACCGCATACTGAACAAGAGGTTTATCCACAACCGGAAGCATTTCTTTAGGTTGCGCCTTGGTGGCTGGCAGAAAGCGGGTCCCCAGACCCGCCACGGGCAACACGGCTTTCCGAATCTTCATTGTTATCTCCGTCAAGTGCAGCGGAACTTATACAATCAGAAAATTCAGTCTATCTTCAACGCAGGAACCCAGTCAAAGGCTAACGACCTAAGATGAAAGCCCGTTGCAATGCAAGTCCTTTTCACGACGAACCGCAATGTCGATCTGCCATGCGCGCATGGTAAGATATGAAATTATGCTTGTCCTGGGGATTGAATCCAGTTGCGATGAAACCGCCGCGGCCGTGGTGGCAGATGGCAGGCAAATCCTTTCGAACGTCGTGGCCTCCCAGGTCAAAATCCACGAGCGGTTCGGCGGCGTTGTGCCGGAACTGGCTTCCCGAGAACATTTGAGGAAAATCGTCCCCATCGTTGATGAAGCCTGTCGGCAAGCCGGAACGACGCTGAACGACATCGAGGGCATCGCAGTCACTGAGGGGCCTGGATTGATTGGGTCGTTGCTGGTGGGCCTCGTCTATGGCAAGGCCCTGGCGCTATCGCTCCGCAAACCTCTGGTCGGTGTCAATCACCTGGAAGGACACATTCACGCCGTCCTCCTCCAGAACTACGTTGACCGCCAGCAAGGCAAGCCGGTTCCCGAGGCGGGGTTTCCCAATATTACCCTTGTTGTCTCCGGAGGCCACACCATTCTTTATCGCGTGGATTCGGATTTGCCTGCCGGAATCAACCATCCCTCCTTTTCCTATAAAATGCTCGGTCAGACTCGGGACGATGCGGCGGGCGAGGCGTTCGACAAAGTCGCCAAGCTTCTTGCGCTCGGCTACCCTGGTGGCCCGGTCATTGACAAACTGGCTCGTTATGGGAACCCCGCCGCGGTTGAATTCGGGCGCATCCGGATGAAAGGCAATCCGCTCGATTTCAGCTTTTCTGGATTGAAGACCGCTGTCCTTTACCGTGTGCGCGGTACTCCGCTTGCCTCCGAGGCGGAGGAGCGCCGAGTCTGGCGTGAGGCTTCGGACGAAAAACCAACCGTGGACCAGCTTCGCGGACATTGTTCCCAGACCACGCTCGACCTCATCGCTGCATTTCAGGAAACAGTCGTGAATGATCTGATCGAACGCACGGTTGCCGCAGCCGAGGCCGCCCGAATCCAGACGGTCTTTGTATCCGGCGGCGTCGCCTGCAACTCGCTGCTTCGAGAGCGGTTCGCCAAGGCCGGGGCGGAGCGGGGGTTCAACGTCTTCTTCCCTTCACTGCTGCTCTCCACAGACAACGCGGCCATGATCGCCGCCGCGGGATATTACAAGCTCGCCTCAGGCCAGCGTGACGATGCTTCGCTGAACGCACACGCATCCTTTCCCCTCGGCACCAGTATCGCATAGGCGATAATCAGCGCCACGACGGCACTCGTTTTGTCCCCTGTAAGAATGGTTGCACCGGCTTCTGTTCTCATGAACTTCGCTGTATTCTGTTAAGGTTTCGATGAGAATTGCGTCTTGAACCGAGCGCGGCTGACCAAAACATGTGCTCATGACTGTCTGACTCTGTCAGAGTAATGATCTTCATGCGCGTTGGCGTTGACACGGGCGGAACATTTACAGATTGCGTCACTGCGGACGGCCGCGGCATCAGGATCGTCAAGGTATTTTCCGGCTCTCCCTCCGTGCCGGAAGAGGCGAGCCGGGCGATCATCGAAGGCGTGCGGCGCCTCATCGGAGACTTCGGCAATAGTCCCGTCGAAATCGTTCACGGCACGACCGTCAGCACAAATACCCTGCTGGAACGACGCGGCGCCCGTGTTGCTCTCATCACAACACATGGCTTTGAAGACCTTATCGAAATCGGCCGCCAGGCGCGCCCGCGACTTTATGATCTCAACGTGCATCGTGATCCGCCGCTTGTCTCCCGCCGGATGCGATGGGGATTGCAGGAGCGCACGACGGCGGACGGCAGGATTCTTACGCGCCCGACCCGCCGCGAATTGCAGCGGCTCCGCGAGATGGTTCGTCGGTCAGGGGCTGAGTCTGTGGCAGTATGCCTTCTCTTCTCGTTCCGGAACCCCACAAACGAGCGGCTTGTCCTGCGTACATTGCGAAAGCTGGGAATCCCGCTTTCAATCTCGCATCAGATCCTTCCGGAGTTCCGTGAGTACGAGAGGTTGTCAACTACAACCATCAACGCCTACCTCATGCCCAGAGTCAGCTTGTACCTGAGGCAATTGGCACTCGAAGCCGCAAGTGCACTTTCGAAGTCAAAGAAGAGTCCGGTCGGGGAAGGCGGACGTGTTCGCGTTTTCGTCATGGAATCAAGCGGCGGCATCACGACGGCCCGCCAGGCGGCACGCGAGCCCGTGCGCACGATTTTCTCCGGACCTGCCGGTGGAGTTGCCGCTGCTGCGAAGCTGGCAGAGCAAATGGGAATCCGCCAGGCTATCAGTTTCGACATGGGCGGGACTTCCACCGACGTCTGCCTTTTTGAAGGCCGCGCCCGAATCACAAATGAAACAACGGTGGGCGGGCTTCCTGTTGCGGTCCCTGTTATCGATGTTCACTCGGTCGGCGCGGGAGGCGGGTCTGTAGCCCGATTCGACGCCGGCGGCGCGTTGCGCGTAGGCCCTGAAAGCGCCGGCGCCAGGCCAGGACCCGTCTGCTACGGCCGCGGCGGGCGCCAGCCGACGGTGACGGATGCCAATCTCATTCTTGGCCGGCTCGATCCCGATCATTTCCTCGGCGGCACATTTCGACTGGACTCCAAAGCTGCTGAAGATGCATTTGCTCAGTTTATTCGCCAACCCTGGACAAAATCGCTCGGCCGCAATCTTTTCGGAAGTCCGCTGGAGCTTGCCTGTGGAATCATCGCGGTAGCAAATGCCAATATGGAAAGGGCGCTGCGCGTGATTTCCGTCGAGCGCGGGCATGACCCTCGCGATTTCACGCTGATCGCGTTCGGCGGCGCCGGCGGGCTGCACGCTGCGGAACTTGGACGGGCGCTCAGCGTGGCCAGGATCATCGTACCCCAGAACCCCGGAGCATTTTCGGCGCTCGGCATTCTGCTATCCGACGCTGTTAAAGATGTTTCCCAATCGGTACTGATGCCGGTTCCTGAGGCAGCCCCCAGCACGCGTTCCAGCTTATTCCAGCGGTTCCTGAATGACATCGCACGCCGGTTTCGATTGATTGAAAGGATGGCACGTGCGGGAATTCGACGCGATCACTTTCCGCCCGGCAAGGTGCTGGTTGAAAAACAGCTTGACGTGCGATACTCCGGCCAGGCGTACGAACTTACTGTTCCATTTTCTTCGCAGTTTCCTGCCAGGTTCGAGCAGTTGCACGAGAAAACCTACGGATACGCGCACAGTGGTAAGCCGCTCGAAGTCGTCAATCTGCGTTTGCGATTAACTGTTCCGGCAACTATGAATCTGCATCCGCAGCGCTCGGTTGACGGTCGTGTGCGCCACGTTGACAATGCTCTGATCAAAGAAAGGAATGTCTGGTTTGAAAATCGTTTTCATCGAACCCCGGTTTATGCCCGCGAGCATCTCAGTGCTGGATCGCAACTTTTGGGGCCGTCTGTAATCGTGGAATGCAGTTCCACAACCCTTATTCCTCCAGGCTTTAAATGCCGCGTGGACAAAAATCTAAGTCTGGTGCTGACGTACAATGCGGGTTGATCCGGCCGAACTCGAGATATTTAAGAACCTCTTCCATTCTGTCGCCGAAGAGATGGGTGCCGCGCTGCGCCGATCTGCATTTTCTCCGAACATTAAAGAACGACGCGACTACTCGTGTGCAGTATTTGACGGGCATGGGCAGGCCGTTGCCATGGGCGACCACATGCCCGTCCATCTGGGATCGATGCAGCATTCTGTCTCTGCCGCCATCGAACGCCTTGAGCTTCACCCCGGAGACATTGCCGTCCTTAACGATCCCTTCGCCGGGGGCACGCATTTGCCGGACCTCACCTGCGTCATGCCCGTGTTCACCCCTTCACGTGTGCAGCGGAAAACAGCTCCTGCCTTCTTTGTGGCAAATCGCGCCCATCACTCAGATATCGGAGGAGCCCAACCCGCATCCATGGGGCTGAGCGAGGACATTTATCAGGAAGGATTGCGAATACCTCCGGTGCTGCTGGTGCGTAACGATCGGATCCAACGCGATATACTCGCAATGCTGCTCGCGAACGTCCGCACTCCGATTGAGCGCGAGGGCGACCTGACGGCGCAAATCGCTGCGTGCCGGCTGGGAGAACGGCGGCTTCTGGAAATGACGGGAAAGTACGGGCTCCATAAAATCAGGTTTTATCTCGATGCGCTTCAGCGGTACTCCGCAGAATTGATGCGCCACGCGCTTATGAGCATTCCCGATGGTACATACACGGCGCAGGATTTTCTGGACGACGACGGACATTCCCCGGACCCTGTGCGTTTGAAAGTGTCGATTCGCATTGAAGGCGGATGCGCGACGGTTGACTTCACGGGCTCATCACCCCAATGCCGCGGCAGCGTCAATGCAGTAATGGCAATCACCGTCTCTGCCGTTTTCTATGTATTTCGATGCCTGCTGGGAGAAGATGTTCCCGCCTGTTCGGGACTGCTGCAGCCCATCAAGGTCATAGCTCCGGAACGGACCGTAGTTAATGCGCGGCCACCTGCTGCCGTGGCGGCGGGCAACGTCGAAACATCGCAGCGCATTGTGGACGTTCTGTTGCGGGCGTTGGCGCATGCGCTGCCCGATCGCATCCCGGCGGCAAGTGCGGGCACTATGAATAATCTTTCATTCGGAGGAATTGATCCGCGCACGGGCGAGCCCTTCGCCTACTACGAAACAGTCGCGGGAGGGATGGGTGCACGTCCCACCGCAGATGGGCTCAGCGGCATCCATACCCACATGACGAATTCGCTGAACACACCGATCGAAGCCCTTGAATCGCACTTCCCCGTGCGCGTGCGGCGCACGTCGCTGCGGCGGGGTTCGGGCGGAAAAGGCCGATTCACAGGAGGCGACGGCATCGTCCGCGAAATCGAGTTTCTGACGGAGGCGCGCTGCGGTATTCTCTCCGACCGCCGTGCATTCCCGCCTTACGGCCTGGCCGGCGGGAAGCCAGGGAAGCCTGGAAGAAACACCCTGATAGTGAACGGCAAAGCTCGCCGGCTCCCTTCAAAAACAGTCGTGACCATTCCGTCAGGAGGCATTTTGCGGATTGAGACGCCTGGAGGCGGCGGTTGGGGCAAGGCTTCTGCCCGCAATGGTCACACGTCACAATCTCACGAACCATAAGGAGAAACCATGGACAGTGTTAATCGCAGGGACTTTATGAAGTCAATCGCTGCGGCTGGGGCCCTGGCAAACGTGCCAGCCCAGGCGGCCGAATCAGAGAGTCAGGGCCCGGTTTTTCTTGCGACGTGGCCGCACGGCAAGCCCGCCGTTGACCGCGCCGCAGAGGTCTTCCATCAGGGGAGAAGCCTGCTGGATGCCGTCGAGAAAGGCATCAACGTTACAGAAGAAGATCCCAAAGTCACAACCGTCGGCTATGGCGGTTTGCCCAACGCCGAGGGCACTGTCGAACTTGACGCTGGAATCATGGACGGCACCCGGCACCGCGCTGGTGCAGTATGCGGCCTGCGCGGGGTCAAGACTCCGATCTCTGTAGCCCGCCTGGTGCTCGAAAAGACCACGCACACGACAATGGGCGGAATCGGATTGCAGGAGTTTGCCCAGAAGATGGGGTTCCAGTTCGAACAGTTGCTGACACCGGAAAGCCTGAGGCAATGGATGCAATGGAAGGCTGATCCACACCACAAGACCTATTGGATATCTGCTGACAACCACGACACCATCGGGATGGTGGCGACCGACGGCAAGGGACACATTGCGGCCGGCTGCTCGACTTCGGGACTCGCATGGAAAATCCCGGGCCGCATCGCCGACTCCCCTCTTGTGGGCTGCGGATTTTACGCTGACGACAACGCCGGTGGCGCCTCTGCAACCGGCGACGGCGATCTGATGACCAATTACTGTACCAGCGTTACGATTGTCCATATGATGGCCCGCGGAGCATCGCCTCAGGAGGCCTGTGAGGAACTGCTGCGCAATATGGTAAAGACCGACCCGAAAAACAAAGAGTCCGAGTGCGCAGTTATCGCCATGAACACTCGTGGTGAGATCGGCGCAGCGTCCATGAACTCGAAAATGCACCTCCAATATGCGCTGTGGAAAAACGGTGAGAGCCGGCTCTTGGATTCCAGGGATGTTTTCTGAATAGCTTGCAGGAAACGTGAGGCACAGTGCACGTCAGCTTTGAAATGAGCCTTCTGCGTCTTTCGATCTTTTTCCCGCAACGAGCAGCCACGCCAGCACCAGCAAACCGAGCACAAGGAGCAGGGCGCCGTTAATTCGGAAGTACAGCGAAGGTTGAGAAAGCAATTGCACCAGCGGTGCGGCAATCTGAAGCATGAAAATTGCTCCTACATATGCGAGGATGTTCGACCGGCAAAACCACGCAGCCACTACAATGGCGGCGGTTAAGGGAAGAAAGCCCATGACCCACCCCGCCGCATACTCGCGGACGGAATGCGCTCGCGCGGGACCAAGGCTCACAAGAACCAGCAGCGCAACAGGCCAGATCCACCATTCCCGGCGCGACCATCCTGAGCGGCCCAGATAAATCAGGATTCCGGCCGCCGCAGCATACAGGACGGTAAACACGAGGGAGCGCAGCAATATCGCAATGCCCGGCGCGGACGCGTCGAACAGATTGGGAACAATATCAAATGGGACCGGCGCGAAGGTGTGGAAGCGGTCAGAAATCACCGCATTCAGGCGCATAACACCGGCCGCCGCAGCCACACTCACAACGAAAGCGACGACGGCATCTCGCCGCCACACTCGCCGCGCCTCTCCCTGGAATAACTTCCAGGAGTCCGAGTAGACGCTTGTTGCAAGCGCAACAAGGAGCCAGCAGGCCACTCCCATCACCAGGGGGGTTACTGCCAGACTTACGGCAACAGTGATCCAGAAATTCTGCAAGGAAACAGAAGTGTTATATCGTTCGTAAAGAAGGGGTAAGGTAGTAAGTTCCAACAATACCATCAGCACTGCCACTGCTGCACCCACCCACAGTGACCGCTTCCACGGCATTTTGCCCGCTCGAACCTGTTTCACAAAGAAGATAATAATCAGCGCGATGATGCCGATTCCTAAAAGGCCTTCGAGACCTAGCAGGACGACGTTTCCAAGGCGGGTAGCCCTGCGCTGCCGGGTCCAGTTCTCAGGGAGTTTGAAGTATCTTGATGTGCCCACGACCTGGTCCCCGGCAATCTCAACGGAGACACGATAATACGCGTCGCCCACATTAAGAGGATCGCTGGGCTTCGCCTGCCACGTCAGCGTGTAATCTTCCCGCGCCTTGCGCTTTCTGGATTCGGAATTCTGCAATTCGAATTCTGAAAGCTGAAAGCCTTCCTTCTGAAGAAAATCTTCCGCAATGGACCGTGCGGCACTGGGAGAAAGCGAGGCTCCCGGAGCGTCCTCATCCACCACGTGACGGTACCCAAACACCTGGTTGTTTTCGGGATCGACGAACACCAGGTGTTCTTCCTTCTGCAGCGGTTTGAAATATCGGACCTCCCAAAGCAACAGACGGGTCGCGCGGCGGTAAAGCTGTTCCGAACTCCTGATGGACAGGTGCTCAAGCAAATAGCGCAAGGTCAGAGGGTCCACGTTTTCATAGAGCCACGCCACACGATGGTACTCCTGCACATTCACTCCCCGACCCTCGAGATATGGTCCGGCCGAGCTTATGGCTTCGGAACGCGAGAAATGAATCTTGATGTCCTGACCAAAACGGTAAGCGGGGATAAAAGCAGTTGCCACGAAGATCGCAGTCAAAACCGCGGCAAGAATCAGGCGTGGCTTCGCGAGAGGCTCATAAACAATGGGCGATTCAACTTCCGCGGGGGCTTCTTCTTTAGCCGTCCGCACGATCCCGACGCTCTCATTTGTAATTTCGGATTCATCGGAAAACGTGCCGCTGCGAAGGTAGGCGATCAAGGCCACAATCAGCGGGACGAGCATGATGCCCGCCGTCAATCCCCCGGAGATGCGAAGATAGTTGTTTGAAGAACGCAGCAGCAGAAACGCCGTGTACAGCGCATCGACTGAATAGTGCCAGATCAGGGTGGCAAAAATCCCGAAGCGCAGCATGATGATGCCAACGATGATCCCACCCACGCCAACCTCGATCCCTCGAATAAAGAAAGGCTGGTTAGGATAAGCAGAATGGAGAAATCCCCAAATGAATGCGGCAACAATTACGCCCGCTGCGCGCGACCTGAAAACCTTCTCAAGGAAAGGAATTCCAAACGCTCTGAACTGCAATTCTTCAGAGACCGCGGGGAAAAATCCAATAAAGAGGACTGCGACCCAGGGAATTCGGGTGTTCAGCAGATTTGAAAACGGGATGTCGGCCGGCGCCCAGGCGCCCAGCTTGTCGGCCGCAAGGTAAAAAACGGTCTGATAGGCGAAGAAGAAAAAAGTCATCGCGATGCCGACGATGTTGGCAATGAAGAACGAACGCGATCGGATGCCCCGCCACGTCAGCGTGTGGCGCAAAGAGGCAAGTTTGGGAAGGTTTTCCCTGTAAACAGGCTCCGCGGCGGCGACAATCAGGAAAATGAACGCACCGATACCGAGCGAACTCAGGACCGCGTCGAGAAAATAACCCGCAATAAAGCTCGAATGGGAATCTGTCGTCGAGTAACCAAACTGACTCAGAGAAAAAGAGTTGAGCTCTCCGAGGAAGTAGAGGCCCGCGGCGACCAGTCCAAACGCCACGGCCATGCGCAGCGGCACGTCGCGGTCGCGAAGCCGTCGAACCAGGATCACCAGCATGGCCAGGCTGAGCAGGATAAAGAAGACTTCATCCACAAGCTGCGCGGAGATGTTGCGTGATCGAAGGCTCCTGTAATCCCGAAGCCATTGGTCGGGAATTTTGACGAATTCACTGTAACCGGCAACCTGATCGCCATCGATATCGACTTCGATTCGGTAGCTTCCGTCGCCCAGATCCACACTCTTCTGTTTCCAGATAAAGCTGTAGTCCACGCGGGCCGGCCGCTTTTCCGATTCGGAGTCCAGAAACTCAAGGTCCGAAAGATCGCGGTGCATCGTGTTCTGAAGGAATTGTTCCGCAATTTGCCGGGCCTGTTCAGGCACGAGCGAAGCCCCTGGAGCGGTGTCAGGAATTTCATGATCAAATCCCACGACCTGCCCCTGTGTGCTGACGTCAACCCTGAACTCCTCCTTCTGCTGCGGCTTGAACCAGCGATGAGACCAACGCCACAGGTGGATGGGTCCCCTGGTCAACTGGTTCATTTTGGCCAGGCCCTGTGTGCGCTCGAGGTAAATCTTGGCCTGATCATCGTATGAGAAGATTGCGGTATGGCGGTAGCCGCTCAGATTGAATCCGCGGGCAGCCAGATATCTTTCCGCGATCGGCCTTGAATCCGCACGGTTCACGCGCAGCGCAAGCGATGCTTCAGGGAAAGCATGGGAGAAATACTTCACCCCGATGATGAGCGATACCGCTGCTGCTGCCACAGCGATGAGGATGACTCTGTAATCGCGGGCTTCCAGTTTTACGGCCATAGAGACCTCGGAAATGGGTGGTTGCTGGCGCGCTGCAACGAGGATTATACCAATGGGAAGTCCGATGACAGTGCGTTTTCCGCAAACTTTCACGCATGCCCTGCGGCAGCAGAATCCACAACTCCAGTCTCAGCCTGCTAACTCAGGCGTTTGACCATCACCCAAGCCGCCTGGCCGTTGTTATAGTAGCGTTCGATTTTCTCTATCTTTCGGTACCCGCGCTCTTCATAAAACCGATGCGCGGCCCGATTGTCTTCTGCAGTTTCCAGATAAATCAGTCGCATCCGGGCTTCGCGGGCCCACTCTTCAACCGTGTTCATCAGCGCCGTCCCTATCCCGTGACGCCGCTGCTCCTCCAGAACGTCAATGGTAATAATGTGCCCTATCCCTGAAGGCTCGCAGCTCGCAACCACAAACCCTGCGATCAGGCCGTCAACTTCCGCGACCCATGTCCTGGATGATGGATGCGCGATAAAGTCCGCCAATTCCTCCTGCGAGTAGCACACGCCCGGCGGAAAACATGCCTGGTCGATTTTCGAAAGAGTGGTCAGATCAGACGGCCGATATTCGCGAATGCGCATAAGAACCCATGATGAATATCATGATCGTCAATCCGGCACAGGGAAGAAATCGGAGACTATCGGCCCCTTGACGGCTATCAGTCATTCGATCCCTGCCGATGAGTCCAGCACCAGGCCACCACGGAAGTCCTTTCGAGTTTTATTTGGCGATTTCAAGCAGGCGCTCGATGTCTTCCTTATCGTTGTAAAGATATGGAGAAAGACGAATCTGATGATGGCGGAGGCTGACGTCAATATGGCGGGCCTTCAGCTCATTGAACAGCCGGTCCGTTGCGCCGTCAGAGTTGCAACGGAAGCTCAGGATCGTCGATGGAAGCTGCGTGCGGCCGTTATCTGACAGGCGATAACCTCGCGACTGCAATTTGTCTGCCGCATAATCAAGTAGCCCGAAGCAATGCCGGCTCACGGTGGCGGGACCTGCTTCGCGGACAAATTCAAGTGAAGCCTCCAGCGCTGAAAGGTTGAGAAAATTGGCCGTCTCCGGGACATCAAAAATGCGTGCAGCCTTCGGCAGAGAAAAATCATCCCTCGGCAGAGCTTCAAAATCTTCCGCACCTTCCACCGAAAGCCAGTTGACCACCTTCAGGTCCAGGCGGTCCAGCACCTCTTTCCGCACGTACACAAAGCCGGTCCCGTAAGGCCCCAGAAGCCACTTGTATGCAGCTACGGCAAGGACATCAACCGGCAGCGCATGAACGTTCAGCTCCAATGCCCCCACGCCCTGCGTGCCATCGACAATGAACCAGGCCCCGTGATGGCGGGCCAATTCTCCGAACGCCGCGAGGTCAATGCGCCTGCCGGTCGAGTAATCCACCCAATCGAGCGCCAGCACTCTCGTCCTGCTTGTGAAGGCGCGCGCCACATCGTCCACGCCTGACGCACCGGCACTCTTCTTCAGAATATGAACCCGCACGCCGCGCCGGCGCAAGTGAAGCCAGGTGAAAAGGTTGGAAGGGAAATTCCCGGAGGCGACGATAATTTCATCCCCAGGATTGAGGTCCAAACCTGAGGCCATAATCCCGATGCCGTGCGTCGCACCGTTTGTCAGTGCGATCTCATCCTCGTCGCTGCCGATAATCGCGGCGATGTGGCTGCGAACACGCTGCGGGAGGGCGAAATATTCCTGATCGTCCATCCGGTCCGGATGACATTTCAATTCGACGGCTTGATGCGCGCGCGCAACCGCGGAAAGCGGGAATACGCCCTGATAGGCGCAGTTGAGATACGTCGTCTCGCCGAAATCGGCGAAAAACGTTTTGTAATCAGGCATGGCTTAAGAAATCGCCCTGTCGCGCTTCGCGACAAATCCCGAAGGCTCTGCGCGCCGTCGGTCAGCCGGCTTTCAGCGCCTCGATGCGGCGCGAATGCTCTGGTTGAGGTGAGCCAGTATTTCAGCGGCGGCGTCATTTACCGCCTTCGAAAGGTCAGGAGGATCGAAAGGGACATGAATCGAGTCCTGCCAGATCGATTTTCCGCTGACGCGGTCGTTCAGATATACTTCGGCGTTCAGCCTCTTTAACCGGGTCAAACTGTAACAACTCCCGCGAATCACGGCATCTGCTTCATCCGGCTTATCCACGACCTTCAACCAGGAAACATGGGCAAGATCATCCGCGAGCTTTTCGTTCAGGTTATTGTCGATCCACTCGATGTAAACACGCCGCACCTTGGCGAGCATGCGCAGGTCTCCGCCCCGGGAAGAACCCGGCCCTTGCAGCGTTGGCGTACTTGGTCCAAGCGTTGGCGGTTGCTGCTGCCCTCGAAGCGCCGCGACCAGCGCCAGGCATATCGCCAGGGCCCATACAAGACGCATCATCACAGCCTCCACTCTTCGGCTTATGTCCCTAGTTTAACAGAAAGACCATGCGGCGGCTTGGGCAGGTTTGCGGCGTCGGCGCAGGCAGGAAACTCTGACGACACCGTGCGGGCATTGTCCGGAAGCATGTCGGGAGCGGGATGAATTATTCTGACTCAAGCTCTTTCCTCTCGAGCTTGAGCAGCCTTTCGCGGTCCTTCAGTGTCTGGCGCTCATCCTTCTGCCGCTCGCGCAGCTTTCGCTGTTCCATCTGCAATTCATGCTTCATCTGAATGCGCACGGCTTTGGGCACCATGGAATTTTCCAATGCGCTTTTGGCATATCGCTTCTTCAGCTTGAACGCCTCGACCTCCTGCTGATGGCGTGCTTTCAGGACAGCCGATTCAGGCTGCGCTTGCTGCCCCGCAAGCAAGAGACACGAGTAAAGGCAGCAAATCATTGGCAGCATCATGACTCTTTTCTTCATTTCGCCTCTCACGAAGCTGTCTTCGAAAAATGATGCGACTCGATCCTAAATGTCCCTGACTCGTCACTCCTTTTGCTTTCTATCGGCCACGGAGGGAGGGAAGATGAGATGGGGCACGGTTTGAACCGCGCATCTTCATGTTTCAGGATGAGGGTCCGCGGATCTTCGGGGGGATAAAAGGTCTGAATGCCGTTCTGTGCCTCCGGGGTCAGCCCAAAAACCCGCGGAAACGCTCTGGGGCAACGGCAAATCCTGGAAAAACGGCGGCCGTGCTTCGCGCGCCGAGATGCCGGACAATCACTTCCGCAAATACATCGCGGAAGTCGGTGGTCATTGCGAGGTCGCGGTCCTGATTCAACTGGCCGGGCTTCAATCCCGGCCAATCGCCATAAACTTTTCCGCCCTTGACCGGGCCACCAAGAACGAACATGGCGTTGGCGTGCCCGTGGTCGGTACCGCGATTGCCGTTCTCACGCGCGGTGCGACCGAATTCCGACATCGTGAGCACGACCACGTCTTCCATCCTGTCGCCCAAATCTTTGTGGAAGGCTGCGAGAGCATCTCCAAACTCTTTCAGATTATTCGCCAACTGGCCTTCGACTCCGCCTTCGTTCACGTGATTATCCCAGCCTCCCACGTTGCAGAAGGCAATCTCAAGCCCCACGTTGGCCTTGATCAGTTGCGCCACCTGTTGAAGGTCCTGGCCCAATTTGCCGTGTGGATACGCAGCGCCGTTCGAAGGCTGATAGTCTTCGGCGCCGATATGGCGCAGTGTGCGGATCGCCTCAAACGTCTCAGCAGCGGCACGGGAAAAGAGTGGGTCCTGGCTTGAAGCGTACATCTCTTCAAAAGCATCTTCTTCCGCGGCGGGTGTGGCCGGCATGAATGCCGGCGCGTCCGGTCGTCCGAGCAGTTTGAAGCTCTTAATGTCATCGAGCACCAGCGACGAAGCCTTGCCGGAAAGCGTTCGCGGCATGCGCGGAGCCACAGCGACCGCGCGGAAAGGCGTCGCTTCCGATTCCGGTCTCGTGACCATATATCGATTCAGCCATCCGTCCCGGGTGGATTTCACGCCCGGAGTTGCAGTTTCCATGTAATCCTGCGCGTCAAAGTGGGAACGCGTGTTGTTCGGAGAACCGACGGCGTGGATCACCGCCAGTTGCTTCGCATCGTAAAGGGGCTTGAGTTGCGCCAGGCTGGGATGAAGAGCAAAGAACCCGTCGAGGTCAATTGCCGCCGGACCTGTGGCAGCACCGGCATGCGCCTGTGGCTCTGGAATGGCGATTGTGGGGCGCATCGAATAATAATCTTCCTCAGCAAACGGTACGACCATGTTCAGCCCATCCACAGCGCCACGCTGGAAGATCGCCACGAGAATTTTGCGCCTGCCGACCCCATTCTCGAGGGCAAAAGCCGTGCGCCGCATGAAGCTTGGTACGCAGCCCGCCCCGAATAGTGTCAGCCCCGCCGATTTCAGAAAGTAACGCCTTGTCACTGGCACGGTGCACCTCTCGCAGAAACTCAGCCCGATAATTCCCCTCCCTCACCGTCGCTGGAATTGCGGCGATGCGAGCAATAATCCTGCAATAGTTGAAACTTCACGTTGATTGCCGCCGTTCAGGTAATCCACATTCTCAAACTTTGGCCCTACGTTGCCCTTCCTGAGGATCGCTTCGACTGTTTCCGGCGATGCCGGTTCGCCCAACAACTGTTGGGCAATCGCGTTCACTTGTTCTTCGCGGCTTCGGCTCCCGCTCACCCTCAAAAGTCTGTCCAGCTTTACCTCAGTTCCCGGAATGCGATTTGTCGCAAGCAGCATGGCGAAGTTCAACCGCCACACCAGCGTGCTCGAATTGATCCACGTGCTCGCGCGGTCGGCGTAGCCCGAGGGCGCTTCGTACTGGAACATCGGATGGCCCATCCTGGCCAATGCGCCAATGACGGGCAACCCGGCGTCTGTGTCCGCTCCCATGGCGCGCATTGAACTGGCGATGAATTCCAGAGGCGATTTGACCTTTGCGCGGTAGGCAGCCGGCGAATTGAATTCCGGCGAAGTCAGGATGGTAGCGACGACCTTTCGAATTTCGCCCCCTGAAGATTGAAACGCTCTGCTCGCACGCTCCACTACGGACTGTGGCGGATCATCAGCAACAAACCTGCGGCAGAGCTGAGTGGAAATGAATCTCGCCGTCGAAGGATGGTGTGCCAGCAGGTGAAGCACTTCAAGACCGTCCTCCATGCCCCGGCCCGCCGGGAATTTGTGCCCCAGGACAATCTTCGGATTGTAGTCATGCATTCGGGGGTTGAAATAGAATTCCGCCTGTTGCCGCGGCCGCCGGATCGTCCAACCCGTCAGGCATCGTGCAACCTCAATGACGTCCTGCTGCGTATAGCCGCCGTTGACGCCCAGCGTATGAAGCTCCATCAGTTCGCGGCCGTAATTTTCGTTTAACCCGCCGCCCGATTTTCTCTTCGCCGCAAGCCGCCGGCGCTGCATCCGCCGCAGCCAAATTTCTCTGCGAAAGGGTCCACCGAATACTGGCGGACGCATGAATCCCTGTCGTTCGTATTCTTCTGCAACGTCGGGGATTTTGCGGCCTTCGAGGGTTTCAACATAGCTCACCGGTGGGGCTGAACTCCGCCAGTTGTCGAGATAAAAGAGCATGGCGGGGCTCTGGGCCGTGGCAACAAGCAGGTCTTCGAATTTTCCGAGGGCGTGCGGCCGGATCGCGTCACGCTCAAACGATGTCAGAAGCCATTTGTCCGCACCCTTGCCGGCGAAAATGTTGAAGTGGTTCATCCAGAACTGGACCATCACTTCCTGCAACTGGCGCCGGCTGTAAACCGCCCGCCAGATTTCCTCGCGCGCGAGTTCAACAAGCACCCGCTGCGGCCCTGTGATCGCAGCAAGCCTCTCCGCTTCCAGTTGGGCTGGCGGTTCCTGCGGAGGCCGGCCTTCCATTGAATTCGTACCTGCCTGGCCGTGCGCGACACCTGCATTCTGTGGTTCCGGGCGGCCGCCCTGCGCCTTGAGGACCTTGCGCGGCGGATAATTCTCAATCAACTGCTCGGAACTCATTGTCAGCGTAGGCAACTGCCGCAGCCGTTCCTCACCGGAGGAATCATCGATTTGCGAAGGGTGAAGTTGCTCCTCAAGGTACGCCTTGAGACCCGCCTGACGGACCCGGTCAAAGTCGCCCGGCGCCGGCCCGAAAGCGCTCCTGTTCAGGAGATGCAAAACCTGCTGGTCTTTGGAAGAAATCATGCCCCGGCCTCGCTCGATTACGGACAGGTCCCTGCCGCCTTGCTCCTCTGCCCTATCAGAGTCTAACCCGGTCCCATAGAAAAAGTTGCGGCGAAAATCAGCGGGACTTTCCGCCAGTCGTACCGAAGCGCCTGATTTATATCAAACCAGACGGCCTGCCGGCGGGAAAACCAGTGGATGTGTACGCGGCTGGAAATGATGTTGAGACTGCCGGCCCCGCGAACGCGGTCTCATCCCGCTCGTTGCTGACGAGCATAGACGATGTAATCAGTTGCGGCGGGCTGTCCGCCGGCCTCGCGCACCGCCTGGGCAATTTGTCCGCGATGATAAGCGGAGTGCATCACAAGGTGCCTCAGCACGTCGCGCACGGGCGTGCGGAACTCAACCCCCTTGCTTGTGCGGTGGACCAGGTCCTCATCAAGCTTTTCAGAGGTCAGGTCGTCCAAAAGGGCGAGCCATCTGCGGCGCAATTCATCGATTGCCGCCTGCGCCTCTTCAAGCCCGAGCAGGGGCCATGGCGCGGGCGGCGGGGAATCAGGTGCCTCGAATCGCGCCAGCCACACCCGCTGCGCTCCGATAATGTGTCCGGCAATCTTCAATGCCCGGTCCGCCGTCGCACGGATCGTTGCAATACTGCGCAGCGACTCCTGATTGGCCCAATAGTCGTAATCAAAAAGCTGCCGCAACGAATCGAGCGATTCCATCCGTTTCACCTCTGAATGATCGAAATGCCCCGAAAATGCGGCTAGGCCCAAAAACCCGGTGCGGTTTTACTTCGCTTCTTTCCAGTTCTTCCCGACTCCGATATCAACCTTCAGCGGCACCTTGAGCGGATAAACGCTTTCCATTTCAGCCCGGATAATTTCCCGCGCATCGTTCACCTCCGCCTCCGGCGATTCGAAGACGAGTTCGTCATGGACGGTCAGGATCATCCTGGTTTTCATTTTCTCGCGCTTCAGCCGGTGATGCGTTTTGACCATCGCCAGCTTCAGCAGATCAGCGGCCGTGCCCTGCAGCGGAGTGTTCATGGCTTCGCGCTCGGCGCGGTTGCGGGCCACGGCATCCTGGCTGTTGATTTCCGGAATCGGCCTCATTCTGCCAAACAGAGTGCGAACGGACCCCGTCGTGCGCGCCTCCTCAATGCGTGCTTCGAGATAAGAACGGACGCGGTCATAGCGCTTAAAATACGCGTCGATATATTGCTGGGCCTCCGTCTTGCTCGAACCGGTTCTCGCCGCGAGGCCAAAGGAGCTGAGGCCGTAAATCACTCCATAATTGATCGCCTTCGCCATGCGACGGTGTTCATGGTTCTGCAAAGCCGGCGGTACACCGAAAATCTCCTCCGCTGTGCGGGCGTGAATGTCTTCTCCCCGCGTGAATGCCTCGATCAGGCGCGGATCGCCCGACATGTGCGCCAACACGCGAAGCTCAATCTGCGAATAGTCGCCTGCAATCAGCAGCCAGTCCGGCTCCGCCACAAAAGCCGAACGGATCCGCACGCCGAATTCTTCGTCGATGGGGATGTTCTGGAGGTTAGGATTTGAAGAAGAGAGTCTGCCGGTGCGCGCGACGGTCTGGTTGAAGCTTGTATGGAGGCGCCCCGTTTGCGGATTGATGAATTTGGGCAGGGCGTCAACGTAAGTCGATTTCAGCTTCGCGCGCGTGCGGTACTCAATGATTTTGCGCGGCAACTCATATTGCTCGGCAAGCGATTCCAGCACCGCGGCTTCCGTGGAATATTGCCCGCTCTTCTTCAGTTTCCTGCCGCCGGGCAGCTTCAGCTTCTCGAACAGAATCTGGCCCAGTTGCTTCGGCGAATCGATGTCGAAAGGCTCTCCCGCCAGGTCGTAAATCTCGCGGGTCAAATGGGCGAGTTCAGCCGCAAATTCCTCCGACATCTGAGCCAGGATCGCCGGGTCGATTCTAACCCCGGTCATTTCAACGTCAGCCAGGACTTCGGAGAGCGGGAGTTCAATCTGCGTATAAAGCTCGCGGAGGTTCTCCCGCGAAACCTGCGGGCTCATCATGACGGCAAGTTGGTGGATGGACCGCGCCGCGCGGCCCAGCGGGCCGTTGATCTTTCTCCCCAGCCGCAGCAATGCAACGGACTCCAGCGTGTGGCTCGTTGCCAGCGGATTCAGCAGGTACGAATAGAGCATCGTGTCGTGAGCTATTATGCCCAACTCAATCCCATGCTGGCGAAGAAGAATACGAAGCAGCTTTGAGTTATGGACCGCAAGCGCGTGCGACTCTCCCGTCAATGCGCCCGCAAGACCTTTCAGCGTGCTTTCGAGCGATTCCGGCGCGGTGGTTCCGTCTCGCTTGCCGTCGGAGAGTCCCACGCCTGTCAGCCGCCCTCCAAAGCCTTCTTCACCCTCGACGGAAAAAGCGATGGCCAGTTCAGTTCCCTGCGGCGACGCTTTCAGCCAGTTCTCGACTTCTGCGCGTGATCGCAGTTCCGTCCCTTCCTCTGGTCCGGCGCTTTCTGCGGGCCCGGCTTCCTCCAGCAGTTCGCTCAGCAGCGTGACAAAGCCGAGTTCCTGGCACAGCGCGCGAATTTCCTCCACGTCCGGCTTTTCCGGTATCAGGTCATCCAATCCAATATCCAGCGGCACATCCGTGCGGATGGTCGCAAGCTCACGGCTGAGCAGCGCTTCCTCGCGAAAGTCGCGGAGAGCTTCCCGGTAGCTCTGCCGCTCAACCTTCTCGTAATTGTCAAGCGCCGCCTCCAGGCTCCCAAAGCGGTTAATCAGTTCCGTGGCGCCTTTCGGGCCGATGTAGCTCCGTTTCTTTCCGTTTTCCGTCGGCGGCGCTTCGCGGCCGGGCAGCGGGCGGGCACCAGGAATGTTGTCGCTGGAATCGCCCGTGAGAGCCAGCCAATCCACCACCTGTCGTGGTTCAACGCCAATGATTTCCTTAACCTTGGCCGCATCACAAACGGTTTCACCATTGTTCGCAGAGCGCGCCGGTTTCACAACTTTGATGTTGTCGTCAACAAGCTGGAACAGGTCCTCATCGCCGGAGACGATAAAAACCTCTGCTCCCTGCCCGGAGGCCCGCCGCGCCAGGGTCCCGATGATGTCGTCTGCTTCATAGCCCTCCATTTCAACCACCGGCAGCCCCAGTGCCTTGCAGAAGCGGTGCACGTAAGGAAGCTGCATGTTCAATTCATCCGGAAAAGGAGGGCGATTCGCTTTATACTTCCCAAAAAGTTCATCGCGGAAGGTCGGGGCGGCTTTGTCAAAAGCCACGGCGACCTTGTCCGGCTTGTAATCCTTCAGCAGTTTCCGCACGGTCCGCAGAAAAATGTAAATCGCCTTGGTCGGCATTCCGCTCGGCGAAGTCAGCGATGTTTGCATCGGAGCGTAGAACGCCCGGAAGAGGAGCGACATCGCGTCGATCAAAACTACTTTTCCTGGTTTCACCGTTTCGGCCAAGTTTACCCCCTTGCGAGCGGACCACAGTATCTTAAGTATCTTACAGGAAAATCGTTCGACCATCTCTTTCCCGGATGAAAATGCGAATCCGAATCAACTTGTGGCACTTTTGCCACACCTCGATTGTGCAGCATGTGAGAGCCTGCCCTTAACTCATTGATTTCACATGGTATATTAATAATGCTGTCCTGGCACGCGCCGTGCTCATGCCGTAGCGGGCGACAGGAGGTTATTTGAGCCATCAAAACACGATTGCGAGGGCGGTTGCGACGGAGGGAATAGGCCTGCATACGGGCGTGCCCGTACGCGTGCGCCTGCTGCCGGCACCGGCGGGCACAGGAATTGTTTTCAGGCGCGTCGATCTGGACGGCTTTGCCATTAAAGCCACAGCGAAAAACGTGGCCCGTGTCAGCTACGCTACAAGCCTGATGCGGAAGGGCGTGCTGATCTCGACCACCGAGCACCTGCTCTCCGCGCTGGCGGCCTCAAGGATCGACAATGTCTTCATCGAGATCGACAATCTCGAAGTCCCCATCATGGACGGCAGCGCGCTTCCCTTTCTGCGGCTGGTACAGGAAGCCGGACTCAAGCGCCAGCGCGCGGCCCAGACATGGGCGAAAGTCATCAGGTCCGTTGAGATCGTTGAAGGCGAAAAACGGATATCGATCCACCCTGCCGACCAATTCAGTATTACCTATCGAATTGTGTTCAATCATCCGCTGATCGGCGAACAGGAACGCAGCTTCTCCCTGAGCCAGTCCAGTTACGAGCGTGCCATTGCTCCGGCCAGAACATTCGGATTTATCGATGAAGTTGAGATGCTGCGCAAGAGCGGACTGGTGCGCGGGGGCTCGCTGGAAAACGCTGTGGTCCTCACCCGGACGGGAGTCATGAATCCCGAGGGTCTGCGATTTCCGGACGAATTCTGCCGCCACAAGATCCTTGACCTGATCGGCGACCTGGCCCTGCTGGGCCACCCGATTGTCGGGCACGTGGTTGCCGAGCGCGCCGGCCATGCCATGCACGTTGCCCTGGTCAACAAGCTTTTGCGCGAAAAAAACGCCCTCAAGCTGGTGCGTGCCACCCGGGCGGCTGCTGCAAAGTCCGGGATGGAGACCTCTGCAGTCGCCGTCAGTCCAGCCTCCTAGCCGCCTCTCACGGCAATGGTCGAATGGTAGTCTGTTCAATACCCATCTGCTATACTTCACTCGAAGGAAAAGCTGAGAATTGCGAGAACTCCCATCATGGCCACAGTGGATACGGACAAGGAATTCAGCGTCTTCGACTCGATGGCTGCGCGGTTTGACGTCGCGGCCCAGAAACTCGGCTTGGATGAAGGGATCCTGAAGTACCTTCGAACTCCCAACCGCGAAATTATCGTCCACATCCCCATCATTATGGACAACGGCAAGCTGGAGGTGTTTGACGGTTTCCGCGTCCAGCACAGCATCGCTCGGGGGCCGTGCAAAGGTGGCGTGCGGTATGGGCCGAACGTGACACTTGATGAAATCCGCGGACTTGCCGCGGAGATGACGTGGAAATGCGCCGTGGTCAACATCCCCTTCGGCGGGGCCAAGGGAGGCATCATCTGCGATCCCGAGCGCCTGAGCCAGGGCGAACTTGAAAGGATCACCCGGCGGTACACGGCGGAAATTCTGGACTACATCGGCCCGGAGCGCGATGTTCCCGCCCCGGACATGAACACGAATGAGCAGACCATGGCCTGGATCATGGACACCTACTCCATGCATGTGCGCCACACCGTCACCGCCTGCGTTACGGGCAAGCCTTTTGGATTGGGAGGCTCGCGCGGGCGGCCTGCCGCCACCGGGCGCGGCTGCATGATCGTCGCCGACCAGGCGCTCAAGCGCTTCGGGCGCCAGCGCGAGCAGACCCGCGTGATCATTCAGGGCTTTGGGAATGTCGGCTCGGCTGCTGCACGGCTGATGTTCGAGGCTGGATACAAGATCATCGGCGTTGCGGACATCCACGGGGGCATCATCAATACAAAAGGCCTGAACATCCCGCAATTGCTGGAATATGCAAAGGAAAAGAGGACTGTGGTGGGCTTCCCGGATTCCGAAAACATCGACAGCCAGGAGATCCTTGAGCAGGATTGCGACGTGCTTCTTCCTGCCGCCACGGAAAACGTCATCACCAGCAGAAATGCCGCCCGCATCCGCGCGCGCATTCTTGTGGAAGGCGCCAACAGCCCGACTACACCTCCCGCCGACGACATCCTCTTCGATCGCGGCGTATTTGTCGTGCCGGACATTCTGGCCAACGCCGGAGGGGTCACCGTCTCCTATTTTGAATGGGTGCAGGACCGCCAGGGTTACTTCTGGCCGGAAGGAATGGTTAACGAGCGATTGAAGCACATCCAGGTTGCCGCGTTCAATGATGTGGTCCAGTTCGGCGAAACGCACAACGTCAATAACCGCATCGCAGCCTACATGCTTGCCATCGACCGCGTCGCAACGACGCTGAAGCTCCGGGGAATTTATGCCTGACGATCTCCGGATTGCCGGTCGCGTGTTTTTAAAATGATTTCATTCGAAAGTTGCAGGTAAGGACCTGCCCGACTGCGCCCCCGGCGGTCGCGTGTTGAAATGACACGCAGGAATTTCTCAAGTGAATCGGGTTGTAATCTACCGCCAGGAACACGGTGACTGGGTGACCGCGTGTCCAACCCTTCCCGGATGCATTAGTGAGTTTTACGAACTATAGTGACGACAGCTTCTCCGGTGGCGCTGTTCTCCGCGCCGGAATTCGCCCGTGGGAACGGCGGCGCCACAGTAAAGTTAGTCGCCGTAATTTGTAAGGCAGGGACTGCCACCACTTTGCTGCAAGTCATGCATGGCCCCGGGCCTTTGCTAATGCCGCGCGTCCGTCTGCTGTCAGCACAAAGATCTCGTTGCTTGATTCGACGAGTCCAGCTTCGGCCAGCTCGCGGGCCGCGCTGCGCACGCGATAGAGCGGGAGATTGGTCTTTTCCGCGACCTGATCAAGCCCGGCGCCTTCCGTCATTGCCGCGAGAATCTGAACGGCCATTTCCGTCATCTGGCCGCTGCTTTCGATACAGGGCATGAGATACACCTCCACAGGTGTGGACCGTCAGTCTCCGCCGGTTGTTCGGTCCTCGGCCCATACGCGCTACAACGCTTTTAGTGAGAAGTACCAGTCCTTGGTCTCAAACCCCGCCTTCATGCGCTCCTGGGCCGCTTCATAAGTTGCCGGCGGTGGAACTATCACCTTGTCTCCGGGCTTCCAGTTGGCCGGGGTTGCCACGCCATACTTGTCGGTGGTCTGCAAAGCATCGATCAGGCGCAGGATTTCCTGCATGTTCCGGCCGGTGGTCAGAGGATAATAGATCATCGCGCGGAGAACACCGTTGGGATCAATCACAAAGACGCAACGGCTGGTTTCTGTCTTGCTCTCGCCCGGCATAATCATTCCATAGAGCGTTGCAACCTCTTTGTTCAGATCGGCAATCACCGGGAACGGAATCTTTACCCCGAACTTTTCCTCGATGTTCCTGATCCATGCAATGTGTGAATAGGTGCTGTCGATGCTCAAGCCACAAAGTTCTACGCCGCGCTTCTTGAACTCCGGGGCGAGCTGCGCAAAAGCGACGAATTCCGTCGTGCACACCGGAGTGAAGTCCGCCGGGTGCGAGAAGAGAATCAACCAGCTTCCTTTGAAGTCTTCCAGTCGCAGTGTCCCCTGTGTCGTCTGGGCTTCGAAAGCCGGGGCCGGCTGGCCGAGGCGCGGGAATGCCGGGGCAGCTTTTTCCTGAAGGGTGGTCTCCATGTTCTTTCCTCCTGAAAGTTGATCGGTAACTGTTGAAGCCAATCAATTCTTGTGAATGGCAGGATTTCGCAGCGCGGCACGAAACTCGTCCGCGGAGAGGGGGATAAGCAGGTTAACCCCCCTCTTGGTATTTTAACCGGAATGGCACGTTCGAGACGCAGGAATCGTTGGAGGTGACGTCGGTGAAGTCTTTGCCTTGCCGTTTCTGCGGCGGCACACCTTGGGATCCCGAAATGAAAACCATGGCTCGACCGCTGCAAACAGTGTCGGCGGCTTTATGCGGCCTCAATTACACAAATGCTCCAATGCATCGTTGAGCCACGGCATTGCTCGCCTTGACAAAATTCCTGCGGCCACCGCACTTCTTCGCTCCGCCACATGAAAGCAGGAGAGAATATAAAGTTCACACGCAAGCGATCAATAGGCCGTGCGGGCCAGGCGGCGATATTCCTGCTCAGACTCGGCCGGCAACAGGACCCAGAGGGTATAAATCCCCAGCGCCGTCCCGAACGGAATGTGAATCAGCGAGATGACTCCCAGAACCAGCATGAGCATGCGCGCCCAAGGCCGGTAATTCAAAAGTCCCCATCCCGCGAGAAAGCCTGCGATTGAACCCGCAAGCAGGAATGCCCCAATAGCGCCCGCGAGCGGCCAGAGCATGGCACGAAACGGAAGCCCGATGTGATATAGCGGAATGAAGTGCATTGCTACGCCGCTCCCGATGAAGAACCAAATGCCGGGAATCAGCGCGAGGACAGAAGCTACAATCCAAAGTATGCCAAGAATTCTCGCATGTTTCTCAATCCTCCCCTGCTGGACCATCGACGGAGCGGTTTGAGCAGGACCGGCAGGCCCCGATACGGGCGGACCGGCCAAAGCCCCGATTTGTTTTCCACAATTGCCGCAAAAGTTTTGTCCCGGTGCTACTTGTGCCCCGCATTTATCGCAGAACATTTACTCGCCCTCCTTCCCTGCGTTCGCTAAACCGAATTACGCAGACGCTGCCGGATTTGTTCCCTGCTGTTCAGCAAGACTTTCTGCGAGCGCTATGGAGTACAATCTATCACCTGGTTTTGAAAATGCAATACGATGCGAAGGCAGAATACGAGGCGCACTTGGAGGACCTCCGGGCGTTGCAATCGCAGCTTGACCGTCGCCACAGGGCCCTTGGCCGCGTCAACCTGATATCGGCGCTCGCGGCCGTGGCTGTCATCATCTGGGCGATCGATTCGCGCTCGCTGTTAATCTTATGGTCTCTCGTTCCTGGCGCGGCGTTTGCAATTTCTGAAACCGTCCACACGCGGGTGCTCCGCTCGCTGCATCGCTGTGCCCGTGCCATCGGATTCTACGAGCGCGGCCTGGCGCGGCTCTGCAATCACTGGATGGGGACGGGAGAAACCGGCGAGCATTTCCTCGATGCAACGCACCCCTACGCGCGTGACCTCGACCTCTTCGGCACCGGATCGATGTTCGAACTTCTTTGCACGACGCGCACGCGGGCAGGCGATGAGACTCTCGCACGGTGGCTGCTGGCTCCGGCGCCTGTGGATGAAATCCACAAACGGCATGAGGCCATCTCTGAATTGCGCTTGCGGACCCGCCTTCGCGAGGACATGGCCGTTCTGGGTGAAGACATCCGCTCGCTGGTCCAGCCGGAGGCCCTCACGACCTGGGCTGAAACTCCGCCCGTCCTGAGGCCGGGCGTTGCGCGCATTCTGGCCGCGGTGCTTGCGGCAGTGTGGTTGTTCAGCCTTGCGGCCTGGGCGGCCTGGGGCTGGTGGGAACTGGCGGTCATTTCAAGTTTTGTCAACTTCCTGGTCAATTCACGATTCAGCGAGCGCGTTCGACGCGTCCTGCCCGCGCTGGGTGCGCATTCGGCTGCGGCCGCCGATCTGTCGAGGCGCGCTGGGCCGTCGGTGGAATCGGTCGCACGCGACCTGGGCGTGCTCGCGGTGGTGTTGAAGCGGGTCGAAGAAGAGGAGTTCTCCTCTCCGAAGCTTGCCGAACTTCGGTCAGCGCTGGCGGTTGAGGGAGTGGTTCCATCGCGCGCAATCGCGCGCCTGGGCCGCCTGATGGATTATCTGGAATCGCGGCGAAACCAGTTTGTGGCAGTCCTTAATCCATTCGTCTTCTGGGACCTGCAGTTGGCCTTTGCGGTGGAAGGCTGGCGCAAAAAGTTCGGTTCTTCGGTGGGCCGCTGGCTGGCGGCGGTCGGAGAGGTTGAAGCGCTTTGTGCTCTCGCGGGCTATGCCTATGAGCACCCGGCCGATGTTTTTCCCGAGTTCGTTTCATCGGGCCAGGCATGGTTCCAGGCCGAAGGCCTCGCTCATCCCCTGATTCCTGAAGAGAAGGCCGTGCGGAACGACCTCACGCTCGGCGGGGCGTTACGATTGATGATCATCAGCGGCCCCAACATGGCCGGCAAAAGCACGCTGATCCGTGCCGTGGGAATCAACGCCGTGCTGGCGCAATGCGGCGCTCCGGTACGCGCCAGGCGCCTTGTGCTCTCACCCCTGGCCGTTGCCGCCTCCATCTGCGTTCTCGATTCGCTCCAGGGAGGCGTCTCGCGCTTCTATGCCGAGATCACGCGCCTGAAGACGATCACGGAGATGACCGATGGCCCCCTGCCCGTACTCTTTCTACTTGATGAACTTCTGAATGGAACAAACTCGCATGACCGGCGCATCGGCGCCGAAGGTCTGGTGCGAACCCTCCTCCAGCGCGGCGCCATTGGCCTCGTAACCACTCACGACCTGGCGCTTGCGCAGATGGTCGATCAGTTGGGCCCGCAGGCCGCTAACTTCCATTTTCAAGACCATCTCGAAGACGGTCAGTTGCGATTTGATTACAAGCTGACGCCGGGCGTCGTCCAGACCAGCAACGCGCTGAAATTAATGCGGTCCATTGGACTTGAGGTCTGACCCGCATCCGTGACGGGGGAGCAGGTCGCAAGCTCGCCTGCTGAAACGAGACCGGCGGGCCGAACATCTAAAAAGTTGCAAGACAAGAACCGGACGGGAGAAGAAATATAAATGTCGCATCTGTTTGAACCCCTCACTATCCGCAGTGTCACGCTCCGCAACCGAATCGCTGTTTCGCCGATGTGTCAGTACTCGAGCACGGACGGCTACGCGACAGACTGGCATCTGGTCCATCTGGGGAGCCGGGCGGTCGGCGGCGCGGCGCTCGTGATGACCGAGGCCACCGCCGTGCTGCCGGAAGGCAGAATCAGCCCGCAGGACCTCGGCATCTGGAAAGACGGCCACGTTGAAATGCTCTCGCGCATTGTGGAATTCATTCATCAACAAGGAGCGCTTGCCGGAATTCAACTGGCGCACGCCGGGCGCAAAGCCAGCACTTACGCGCCGGGCATGGGCCAGGGAGCAATACCTGAAAGCGAGGGCGGCTGGCAGGTTTTTGGACCAAGCGATGTCCCCTTCAGCGACGACTATCCTCTGCCGCAGCCGCTGACGCTGGATGGCATTCGTTCCGTTGTGGAGGCCTTCGCGCAAGCGGTGAGGCGTGCCCTTCGGGCCGGATTCGATGTCGTCGAGATCCATGGTGCGCACGGCTATCTGATCCACGAATTCCTCTCGCCCTTCAGCAATCACCGTCGCGATGAATATGGCGGCTCCTTCGAAAACCGCACGCGTCTCGCACGCGAAGTGGCGAAATCCGTGCGCGCAGCATGGCCCGAAGGATTGCCCCTCTTCATGAGGATTTCGGCAACCGATTGGGAAGAAGGCGGGTGGGACATTGAACAATCCATCGAGCTTTCGCGGCGGCTCAAGGCGCTCGGGGTTGATCTGATCGATTGCTCATCCGGCGGCAACCTGCCGCACGCGCGCATTCCCGCCGGTCCCGGCTTTCAGACTCCCTTTGCCGAGCGCATCCGCCGTGAGGCAGGCGTACTGACCGGCAGTGTCGGATTCATTACTGCACCCGCCCAGGCCGATCACATCATCCGCAGCGGCCAGGCGGACATTGTGCTGCTTGCGCGTGAAATGCTGCGCAATCCCTACTGGCCGCTGCACGCCGCGCGCGAACTGGGGCATCCCACCACGTGGCCTGTTCAATATCTTCGCGCCGCGCCGGAGGGATCGCAGCCTCACCGGCCGATCGAACCCCGCCGGGTGGAAATTGAAGTGTCGCGCTGATCAGCAGCGGCGGCGATTACAAGTCGCCGCTGCTTGGTCCTTTGCGCCTTGGCGCTTCTGCGTGAGTTTTTTCGAGGGGCAAAAGGGCCTCACTTTCCCTCGCGGAAGAATTTCATCACACGCCCGCCAAACCCTTCAAATTCGTATGAAACGCCCATGCGCAAAACAAAATTGTAGGCAGGACCCGTCAGGCCAAATGCCGGAGAAATACGAAACTTCGGCCCGGCGGGCAGCGCCCATGCCACGACAGGGGCGATGTACTGCGATGTCCCGTGCGTTGTAAAACGGTCTGCCGTGCCCAGCCCGCCGTAGATTTCGACGCCGGCGCGAAATTTATGCGGGCAGAAACCGCACCGTGCCGCCGGTCCCGCGCCCCCTATGGGTCGGCTGACGCCCACCGCGTACCCGAATTCCCACGGTTCGTGCGCCAGGTTTTTTTCGCCGATAAAATTCCACGCGATGTTCCACCGCTTGTAATCACTTCCCAGGATCAGCCGCGTCTCAACCTCGTGTTCGGTTTCGCTGCGCGCGACGCTGTTCGGCTCAAGCGCGTCAGCCTGTGAATCAAATCCCACGACCTCCTTCAGCGCCTTGTCGGCCGAGAGACTCTCATACTCCCCGTACAGCACGGGATTGATCCGGTGGCGCCCGGACATCAGTCGAAAACGGTTCTCAATTCGATACCCGCTGAAGACCGTGCTGTCATTGATCGTGCTTTGCCCCTCGAGATAGACTTCCGTGGTCCACCAATCGGTTGTTCCATACTCAAACTCGGCAACGCCGCTGAAAAAGCGGTTGCCGCGGTCAGGTCGGGCCGTCGTCGGTTCAAATTCGATTTCCAGGTCTCCAGGCTCCTCCAGGTGGTGGTCGTAAGTAACAAAGTACGGGCCTTCCTGCGCTCGGCCAGGAGACGCACCTCCAAAGCAGACCAGCGCGACCGCAAGCCAGCACGGCAGCCCCCCTTTTAGGACCGGCCATCGGTCGGAATTGTGTATTTTGAAGCGGCTTCCAGCCATCGGTTCTCCTCCTTGAAAACCCTGGCCGGCGGCCATAGAATGGACACGGTCGCCAGCCTGCGGGTTGCGATCACGGGCTTTCGCGCGGCCCCTTTCGGCAAAAGAGCTGCCGCCGGAAGCCCGGTTTTTGTTCCGGATTCTCGTTACGAATTTGCCGTTTAATTACGTTTCACGCTCGCCTCATTCCTCGCACCAACGCTCTTCGGAACAATTAAGGATCGCGGTCATTGATCATTACGACAGAGACGTCTGTTCCTTGGCTCCAATGCGAAAAAGCTCCTTCTATATCCAGAAAGCAGGTGCACTTGCTCCCCGTTCTGTCGTAATGTCCGGGAAATGTTCGCCAACAGGGCAAGCGGATTCGGAGTTTCTACCGTGAGGCCAGTTGCGAATTATTCGCATTTGGTTGTCCGTTCATCCCCCTTCTTGGGCATCGTTGCCCTCGCTCAGGTCCTGCTCAGAATATCAATGGATTCCGTGCTGCCCCGAAAATCAGGGAAAAGATTCTATACCAAAAGGTCAAGATTAGGGCAGGTCAGGTTTTCTGTCAAGAGAAGAAGCCGCGCTTCTCATCCAGCGTATGGACAAACGCCTTACGCCGGGCAGACGCCATGCGTGGGGCTTCGCCGCCCTCGTGTCTTCAAGCCCTTCAGCCTCTGCGCCTTGCCACCTTTGCGTGAAACGCTTTCCTGCGCCCGTGGATTCCAGGTTCGACGCTGGAAAACCCTTACTTCTCCGCCAGCCCGAAGCAGTAAACATTCGAATCGTGGTCAACGACAAAGATGCGCCCGTCGGCCACGGCCAGGCCGCTGAAGTGCGTCCAGCTTTCGATCTCGCTGCCGCTTTGAAAAAGCGTCCTGCCGGTTTTGGCATCGAGGGCATAAAGCACCGCGCGATGTGTGTTCTCGCTGCGCTGCCGGTCAGTCAACTGTTTCTGGCCGTGATAGATCACCGCCGATCCTTCAGTCTGCTGCGTGTTCTCGCCCGTGGAGAGCACGAAAACCACTCCGCCTGCAATGGCCGGAGGCTCCGGCACATCGAAGTCCGTTGAAATCCACGCCGGGTCGAGCGTGGGCTGCTTTGTTGCCGGATTGATCACCACTCGAAAAGCCATCAGGCTGCCGTGCGGAGCAGCGCCGTTCGTCAAAGGAAACTTCGGCGCTTTCTTGGAGGGCGGACCCCACACCGGAACGTAAAGCCACGCTTCGCCCCGCTCATCCATCCATTCCGAAAGCCCGCCCCAGATGCCGTATTGCTCGTACTGCAGATTGTCATTGCCGAGCCTGTGCCGGTAGAGCGGCGTCTGATGGTCCTTCCCGCCGAGCGAATCGGCGTTCAGAAGGTAAAGCACGCCTTCTTTGCCCCCACCCGCCACCAGGTCGAAATCCCGGTACGGGAACCACACCAGCCCCGAGCCGCCGATGTCGAGGTCGTATTTGGTCAGCTCGCGATAATTGAGTGGCGAGTAGTAATCGAGCACCTTGAGCGAACCCGGAGCGGCTTCGATCACGGCGCTCCCGTAGTCGCCCCGGGCGGCGTCGAAAGGGCCGTCGCCTGTGGATGCATAAACGCGTCCGTCGTCGCCGATCGTCACCCCGCCGCGCCCCCAGATGCCCGCGCCATAACCGTGCTCCACCAGGAGGTCGCGAATTGCCGGACGGCTCGGGTCGCGCACGTCAATCGAATAAATTCCCGAAGGCGCCCCGCCGCAGCCCTGCGAAATTGAGGTGTAGATCACGCCGTGCCAGAGGTTCAGGCTCCAGTCCTTGGAAAACGGTGGGACGAATTCGACGGGCCCCAGCCGCGTCTTTCCCGTGCCGAGGTCGAGGCCGTAAAGAGCCCCGTCCGCCGAAAGCACGTAGAGCAGCCCGCGATCAGGGTCTGCTACCGGCGTGGCGTTCAGATTATTGGGACACAGCCACATGCCCGGGTCCTTCGGCAGCACATGCATGTCGAGATCGCGGCTCCAGAGGATTTTTCCCGTCGCGGCGTCGATGGCGTTCACGTTGTTCGAGCTTCCGGCCACATAGACCACGCTGCGCGCTCCTTCGGGCGTCTCGACGCCATTTGCCACCACCGGCGCCGTCAGCGCCGTAAGTGACATTGGCCTGTTCGCCTTGATGTTGGCCTTCCAGAGCAGCGTCAGTTGAGAGACGTTTTTGGCGCTCAGCCTGTTTTCGTTGGGAGACCAGCCCGTGCGTTGCGGATCGTGGCCGAACGTCGGCCAGTCGGACGCGACAGCCACCGGGCCGGCCGACAGCATCAGGATGAATGCCAGAATCGAACGAAGCCCCTTATCCATCATTCCCTCACCCCCTTCTTCACGTCCCGGCATAAATGGCGTCATGCCACGCGCGGGCGCCGCTCTGCGCAGAAGCGCCATCGTAACTGACAACGGTTTTGCCCGCAACCTCAGGAGGCCATTAAAGCCCGGACCACCGAATCCCCCGGCCACTGGACGCCGCACGCGATTTTACTTGACTACGCTACAGTAGTGTGCTATCCTTTCTTTTGTGATGAAGGCGGGGCGGCCCTTGTTGCGCCGGCTGCAAGGGCGGCACCGGCAGGAAGTGGTTTGGATGGGCACAGACTGCGATGAGCATCGTGCAACGGTACGAAGGCAAAAAGATGACACCGGGGCTGCAAATCAACATGCCTAGCCTCGACAGGCTTTGGAAGAGATGCTGAATGGGACAGAAAAACGCATTTTTGCAAAAACGAACCGGAGAAGTTATTGAAAACAAAGGACAGGCACTCCAAAATGGGACAAAACGAACCGGAGAACGAACCGGAGAAATCGTGTAAAATCAGTAACTGTGGAAAAACAAACCCGAACGGTCCAAACAACAAACCCGGCCAACTTATTGAAAAAACGGCAACTCCAAAAGTTGGGTGCACAGGATTTTGAGCCTGATTTCAGGCTAGTCAGCAAGCGGTTGAGGGCAAGTCTTGTAGGATCCTTCGAAGGGATGATAAACGGCATTTCAGGATTTTCTCCCCGCTGTCGCGCCGCCGGAATTCCCGCCTGTGGGAATGGGCGCGCGTGATACAATCTCCCTCGCATGGCAGGAAACGGCGCTGCTCCAATTCGAGTGATGGGCATTGATCCGGGGCTGAATGTTACCGGCTACGGCATCATCGAACGCCACAGGGACCGCACGGCGCTGGTCGAGGCGGGAGTGATTCGCCTGCCCCGCGCGCAGGGCAACAATTTGCCCCTGCGGCTGGAATCCCTTTTCAAGGGCATCCAGGAAGTGGTTGAGGAGTTCAGGCCGGAGGTCGTCTGCCTTGAAGAAGTTTACAGCCACGCCGATTATCCGCAGACTTCCGTCCTGATGGGCCACGCTCGCGGCGTTATTTGCCTGGCGGCGCGCCTTGCCCGGGTTCCGGTGTTTCCGATGCCGGCCAAGCGGATCAAGCAGTCGGTGACGGGAAACGGCAATGCTTCAAAGCTCCAGGTACAGCGCGCGGTGCAGCAGCAGTTCTCACTCGGTTCCCCGCCCCATCCTCCCGACGTTGCCGACGCGCTCGCTGTGGCGCTATGCTATGTGAATACGCTGCGGGTCCCGACCAACGGGGTCCGGCTGAAATCCGGCAGGATAAGGTAGTTTGAACCGGGCTGCGGGGAAACGCGGGCGCTGTTCAATTCATCAAAAGGAGCAATCCTCTGATTTCTGAAGTCACCGGCGAAGTCCTCTACGACCGCATCTCGCATAATTCCCTTCTGGTGCGCGTCAACTCGCTCTGCTATGAAGTATTCGTGCCGTCGGGGATTGCAGCGCGGCTGCGCCAGGCGCAGGAGCACGAGCGCCACAACCCTCTGACGCTTTACACGATCTACTACATCGACGGAGGGCTTGCCGGCGGCCATTTGACGCCGAAGCTCGTAGGGTTTCTCGATCCGCTGGATCGCGAGTTCTTCGAGGTGTTCACGACAGTCCCGGGTATCGGCTTTATGCGCGCGCTCAAGTGCCTGGTGCGGCCGCTTAATGAAATCGCCATGGCCATCGAGCGTGGCGATACGGAATTGCTGAAAAAGCTGCCCTACATCGGCACAAAGACCGCCGAGCGTATCGTGACCGACCTGCGCGGCAAGATGGCCAAGTTCGCGCTCGCGCCCAGCACGCAACCGCTCTCCGTCGAGCCGGAGTCCGTCACAGACCTCAAGCTGGAAGCGGTGCAGGTGCTTGAGCAGCTCGAATTCTCGCGCTCCGAAGCACAGCGCATGGTGAATGACATTTTTGCAAAGCACAAGAACCTGAAGTCGATCGATGAGTTCCTGCGCAGGGTTTTTGAGCAGCGCCAGGAAGTGACAAAGAGCTGAGGGACACCAACACGGATCAGGCATGTCGAGAGTCCGACTCGTATCGCCCGATTTAATTTCGCAGGACGAAGAGGCTTTCAATCAGACCCTGCGCCCGCCCTCGCTTGAGCAGTATGTGGGCCAGCGCAAGATTGTTGAAAAGTTATCGATCGCCCTCGAAGCCGCCAGGCGTCGCTCGGAACCGGCCGAGCACACGCTGCTCTACGGCCCGCCGGGCCTCGGAAAAACCACTCTGGCGCACATCATCGCCAATTTTATGGGCTCGAAGATTGTCACGACGTCGGGCCCCGCGCTCGAGCGCACCGGCGACCTGATGGGCATCCTCACCAATCTGGGCGAAGGCGACGTGCTGTTCATTGATGAAATCCACCGCCTGCCGGCAAATATCGAGGAGTTCCTCTATCCGGCGATGGAGGACTTTAAAGTCGATTTCGTGGTGGATAAAGGAATGTTCGCCAAAACGATCAACGTTCCGCTGAAGAAGTTCACGCTGGTCGGGGCGACGACGCGGGCGGGCACGCTTTCTGCACCGCTGAGGAACCGCTTCGGGCTCTTCTTCCACCTCGAGTTTTATCCCGTCGAGGACCTGAAGAAAATCATCCTGCGCTCGGCGCAGATCCTGAACGTCTCCATCGACGACGACGGCGCCGCGGAAATTGCGCAGCGCTCCCGCGGCACGCCCCGCATCGCCAATCGCCTGCTCCGGCGCGTGCGTGACTATGCGGATGTGAAGGCCGACGGCAGGATCACTCCCGACGTGGCGCGCGAGGCGCTCCAGCTCGAAGGCGTGGATGAGCAGGGGCTCGACGATCTTGACCGGAATTTTCTTTCCACAATGATCCGCATTTACAAGGGAGGACCGGTAGGCGTCGAGGCGATGGCGGCGACGCTCAACGAAGAGGTCGATACGCTGGTTGATATGGTCGAGCCTTACCTTCTCCAGTTGGGTTTTGTCAGCCGCACGCGCAACGGGCGCATGGCCAATGAACCCGCTTACAGACATCTGAAGATGTCCATGCCGGGAAAAACTCCAGGCCTGTTTGAAAACTTAGGCGGGAACCGAGCGTGAAATCAAATCCATGAAGCGGGTCTATTTATCTTTAGGATCCAATCTCGGTGACCGTCTGGGCACCATCCGAAGGGCGCTCGATCAGATGTCTGCGACCGGCATCGAGGTCCGGCGCGTTTCCTCCTTCTATCGCACGGAGCCTGTGGAGTTCCGCGAACAGCCGTGGTTCGTGAATTGCGTCGCTGAGGTCGCAACCGAACTTCTACCCATGCAATTGTTGAAAGCCCTGCAGAAGATTGAATGGGGCCTGGGCCGGCGGCGCACCGTCGGCAAAGGACCGCGCACGATTGACATCGATATCCTGCTTTATGAGAATGCGGTGGTCCGTTCCGCGACGTTGACGATTCCGCACGCGGGAATGGCGGAACGTCGGTTTGTGCTGATACCGCTGTGCGAACTCGCGGCCCATCTGCGGCACCCCGTCACCGACCGCACTGTAGTGGAAATGCTGAACGAAACGCAGGACCGCGGCCAGGTGATTCGCATCAGGCCGGAGGATATCGCCGCCGGCCATGCGCCAGCCCGCGCGCGTGGGCATTGCGAATACGGATCGAGGGTCTGACATTGTCTAAATTGCCATCCTGCGAACCGCCGCGTTTTATCGCCGTCGAAGGCCCAATCCGCGTCGGCAAGACATCGCTGGCAGACATTCTCGCCGACCGCCTGAAGGCTGAACGCATGCGCGACGTGGACGACAATCCGTTCCTGCAAAGTTTTTACCGGGAAAAGCGGGGAGCAGCCTTCACCACTCAGATGTATTTCCTGGTCGAGCGCTTCCGTCAGTTCCGTGCGCTCGATGTTTCAGCTTCTGCGAATCGCGTCGTGATCAGCGACTACATTTTTGAGAAGGACAAGATCTTCGCTTATCTCAATCTGACTGACGCTGAATTGCAGCTTTACGATCAGTATTACCAGATTTTCGCCGAGCAGGTGCCGGTACCGGACCTGGTGATATACTTACAGGCGAAGCCGGAGATGCTCAAAAAGCGGATCGAAAAGAAGAACGTGCCGTTTGAAAGCCGCATTTCCGAAGAATATCTCGATGCTGTGGTCAAAGCGTACGACCACTTCTTTTTCCACTACCGCTCGAGCAATCTTTTGGTGATCGATACGTCCGAGATCGACTTTGTTGACCGGAACGAAGACTTGCAGCAACTGCTCCGCCGGTTGACGCAGCCCGTGCGGGGCACACAATACTTTTTGCCGCTTGGATCCGCATCGGCGGACTGAGACGGTCGCAAACCGCGGCGCCGTCCTGGTTGCATGTTGTCAGACGGATGCCGCAAGTGGGAAATTCGGGACGATCCGACCCTCTCCGTCCAGGCGTGAGGAAGCCCGGCGCGGGCTTCCCGGCGGCGCCTTGGCGTTACGCCGTGAAAAATCGGTTGTGACGGAGAGGATTCTTATTTTCAGGCCAGGCGGCGCAAACCAACTGGCCGACAAGGAGGCATTGCCATGGACCAGAATATACCGGCTGTGAGCAAAATGACCGTTCCTTTGGTCCTTGAACGGAAGCTGCGCGGGGAGAAAATCACCGCACTCACCGCGTACGATTATCCGACGGCGCGACTGGTGGATGAAGCTGGGATTGACATCATTCTGGTCGGCGACTCTCTGGGGCAGGTGGTGTTGGGTTACGATTCCACCGTTCCAGTGACGGCGGATGAAATCCTTCATCATCTTCGCGCAGCCCGTCGCGGGGTCCGGCGGGCGCTGCTGGTTGCTGACATGCCCTACGGCTCATGCCATCTGGGAGACAAGCCGGCGCTCGAAACCGCCCTGCGCTTTATCAAGGAGGGCGGCGCGGAAGCCGTCAAGATTGAAGGCGGCAGAAAGCGCGCGCGGCTGATTCGACGCATGGTGAATGCAGAGATTCCCGTGATGGGCCACATCGGACTGACGCCGCAATCCGTGCACCGGATGGGCGGCTACGCAGTGCAGGGCCGCACGCTCGAGTCGGCCGCCGACTTGCTGGCCGACGCTCAGGCGCTCGAAGACGCGGGTGTCTTTGCTGTTGTGCTCGAGGGAATCCCGCGCGAACTCGCCGCGATGATCACGCGTCGGTTGCGGATTCCGACCATCGGCATCGGCGCAGGGCCGGATTGCGACGGACAGATCCTCGTGTTCCACGACCTCGCCGGACTTGTATTCCAGCATCCCGCCAAGTTTGTGCGGCGGTATGCGGACCTTCGCGAAACGCTGAGCAGCGCGCTCTCACGCTTTAAGCAGGACGTGCAGGAATGGCGATATCCATCCGATGAGGAATCGTACCATTGCCCTCGCGCCGTGCTGGAACAGTTTGAGAAGGAGCTTTTCGGTCGGCCCCGTGGCTGAAAACGATATTAAATAATTACGAAATTGTTCTTGTAGCATGTATACACAGATGCAGCAATAGAGGAGGGCACTGTCGGGCGCACGCCCGACGCCGTCGTCTGACTCCGGTTATGCGACTGGTCACTGCAATTAGTGAAATGAAGGCTCTTGCCCGCGAGGCCCGCGTGCAAGGCAGGTCTGTCGGACTGGTTCCCACCATGGGGGCTTTGCACAAGGGCCATCTCAGCCTGGTCCGGCAGGCAAAGCAGCAGTGCGACATCGTCGTGGTTTCGGTCTTTGTGAATCCGACGCAGTTTGCGCCGGGCGAGGATTACGATCGCTACCCCCGCGACCTCGACAAGGACGTGAGCTTGCTGGGCGATTACAATATCGACACCGTGTTTGCGCCGTCGGCCGAAGAGATGTACCCGGAAGGCTTCCAAACGTTCGTCGAGCCGGGACCGCTGGCAGCGGTTTACGAGGGCGCGTGTCGGCCGGGGCATTTTCGCGGCGTGGCGACCGTGGTGTTGAAGCTGTTGAACATCGTTCAGCCGGACATCGCCTACTTCGGCCAGAAGGATTTCCAGCAGGCCATTGTGGTCCGCCGCCTTGTGGAAGACCTCAACCTGAACGTGCGCCTGGTTCTCTGCCCCATCGTGAGGGACGACGACGGCCTCGCGGTCAGTTCGCGCAACGTTTATCTCAGTCGCGACCAGCGGAAGTCAGCTCTTGCCCTTTCTCAAAGCCTGCGCAAAGCCCAGGAACTGACGAACGCCGGTGAAACCGATGCGAATAGGATCATCGGTGAAATGCAGCGCGTATTGCAGGCTGACCCGCGCGTCAGGCCCGATTACGTCGCCCTCGTAAATCCTGCCACGCTTCAGCCCGTCGCGCGTGTGACTGCGGGCACGATTGCGCTGGTCGCGGCGCGCGTTGACTCCGTTCGGCTGCTTGACAACACAATCCTGGGCCCGGCAGGAACATCTCAGGATGAACTGCTGCAAATCGCCCTGTCCGCTCCTGCGGTGACAACCACGGATGCCCGAGTCCCCGGAATTGATGCGGAAGCTGTCCTGCACAAGATTGAAAATTGCCGAGATTGCGCGGCGATTTCGACCATCCTTCTTCCGCCCCGCGAATTCATGGCTGCATACCTCAAGCGCGATTATCCCGATCTCAGTGTCGTGCGGGCCGCAGTGATTGGACGGCACTCCACGGCGCGGCCGGAGAATTCGTTCTATCGCAGCAGCGGGTGCCCGAACCGCTTTGTCACGGCGCTCTATGAATTGCTTGGGGTGGAAGATTTCACCGAATTCAAAAAGAGGTTTATCCTCACGGACATCATCCGCTGCCATGCATCCGGCCCGAGGATACCGGACAGAGCGCTGCGCAATTGCACGAGGCATCTGCGCAACGAACTCGGTCTGTTTCCAAATCTGGATACGCTGATAGTGCTCGGTGAAGACGCTTATTTCGGAGTGCAGCAGTTCCTTCTGGAGCGTCCCGCTGATCAAGTTCAGCCTTTCTCAGCGTTCATGGGGTCACATGGCTGGGTCGAGGAACACGCGGAACTGTCCTTCCTCGACCATCGTCCCATCAGGATCTTCTATTGCCATCATCCGTCGCTGGGCTATCAGCACAGCCCCTCGCTGGCCTCAGCGCTCGCAGAGTGACGGAGGACCGCAACTACAGCTTCAACGCAGCCAGAACCTGCTGAATGTGGCCGTCAACTTTCACCCTGGGGAAAACGGACTTCACCTTGCCCCGAGGGTCAATAATATAAGTCGTTCTGATAATGCCCATGCTTTTCTTCCCGTAAAGGCTCTTTTCCTGCCACACGCCATACGCCTCCAGCACCTTATGACCCTCATCGCTTGCCAGCGGGAAGTTCAGTTGATGTTTGTCGCGGAATTTCGCCAGCTTCTCCGGCGGGTCAGCACTCATGCCAAGGACTTTGGCGCCCAGCTTCGCGAGTTCATTCTTGGCATCACGAAACTCGTGAGCCTCGCGCGTTCAACCCGGAGTGTCCGCTTTCGGAAAGAAGTAAAGGACCAGAGTGCTCCCTTTGAAATCGCTCAGCTTTACAGGGTTGCCCGAATCAGAAGGAAGTGCAAAATCCGGCGCCTTGTCTCCCACTTTCAACATCGTGAATTCCTCCCGTGCCTGAGTTCAGCCTGACTACTTCGAACCGTCTGTGCGGGCTTCTGAAACCGCCTTGCCGGATTTGGCTGCGCCCGCTTCCGCCGCGCCCTGCGCCTTTGCCAGTGCTTCGTATGCCTGCTGGTATTGCTGATTTCCAGGGTCGAGCTTTTGCGCCTGCCGAAATTGCAAAAGTGCCGCCTTTTTCTCGTCCGCCGCCTTCATGGCCAGTCCCAGGTTGAAGTGCGCGACAGGGTCGGTCGGCTTGAGGCGAACAACCTGCCCGAATTCCGAAACCGCTCCCTTCCAGTCGCCCTTCTTGTAAAATGCCGCTGCAAGGTTGCTGTGGGCGGTTGCGTAATTCGGGTCGGCCTCGATGGCCAGTTCGTATTCCCTGATCGCGCCGTCCATGTTTCCTTCCTGCTGAAGCGTGAGGCCGAGATTGTTATGGGCGGCGGCATATCTCGGGTCGAGTTGCAGCGCTTTCTGATACTGTTCTACAGCAGCCTTCAAATTTCCAGACTGGCGGAGCGCATTGCCCAGATTGTTATAAGGCTGGGGCCAATCGGGCTTCAACGCAATCGTATTGCGGTACGCTTTCATTGCGTCATCGATCTCACCGGCCATTGCGAGAGCGTTCCCCAGATTGTCCTGCGCAATGGCCCATCCCGGCTGGAGGCTCACGGTTGTACGAAATTCTGCAATGGCAGGCCCGAGTTTGCCCTGCTGCGCGTAGGTCAGGCCAAGATCATTGTGGGCGCCGGCGTTGTTTGGATCGAGTTGGATCGCCTTCTGAAATTCCTTTGCCGCACCGTCCAGGTTTCCTTCAGCACGCAGCAGCGTAGCCAGATCGTAGCGGGCCTTTGCATTATCCGGATCCAGGCGAATCGCCCGGAGATACTCCAGCATTGCTAGGCTTGACTTGTGTTGCTGATAGTAGGCGTTACCGAGGGCATTGTGTGCTTCCGGCCAGTTCGGCTCCAGTTGCAATGCTTTCTGATAACGTGCAATTGCGCTGTTCAAAAGGCCCTGGGCTTCCAGCTTCTCACCAGCCGCAAGTTCCTGCCGGGCCGCCGCGCTCCATTGCACGTCTGAGGTCCGTCTGGCCCCTCTTTCCGGGCTTTCTGCTCTTGTTGCGGTTCGCCGCAACTCGAGGGTCCGCTGACGCGGCGAACTTTGATCGCTTTCGCGATGCTGCGGCCTTTGGCGGCACCATGCACTGCCCGCAAGGCCCGTCAATACCCCGGCCAACAACAAATCCAGCCACGCCTTCCGAATCATAGAGCACCGGCACTGCGAAATTTGCGGCCCCGACGAGTTCGCAATCCGCATTTCAGGCCTTGCACCAAGGCAATCATGACAGTTCTTTCCTCAAAATTTCCTGGACCAGTTGCGGCTGCGCCTGCCCCTTTGTGGCTTTCATTACCTGGCCGACAAACCAGCCGAGCGTGGCGGTCTTGCCCTGGCGGTACTGCTCGGCCTGCTTCGGATTGGCGGCAATCACTTCGCGCGCGACCGCGGCAATCTTCTCCGGGTCGGTGATCTGCTCAAGGCCTTTGTCCTTTACCACCTGATCGGCTGATTTTCCGCTCTTGAACATCTCTGCCAGAACATCTTTGGCCATTTTCCCGGAAATTGTTCCCGCGGCGACCAGCTTGATCAGCCCCGCAAGGTTTTCCGCCGTTACAGGACTCACCTCGATCGTCTTGCCATTCTCCTGCAACAGATAGCTGAGATCGTTCAGCACCCAGTTGGCGGCGAGTTTGGCTTCCCCGCAGGCCCTTGCCGTCTTTTCAAAATAGTCCGCAGTTGCGCGTGATGCCGTCAGCAGAGCGGCGTCCTGTTTGGGCAGTGCGTACTCCGTCTGGAAGCGCCGTTCGCGCATGTTGGGTAGTTCCGGCAGCGATTCCCTGATCTCGTTCTTCCAATTTTCGGTCACAACCAGCGGCAACAAATCGGGTTCAGGAAAATAGCGATAGTCATGCGCAAATTCCTTCGACCGCATCCCGTACGTCCGTTGTTCGCGGCTGTCAAACAGGCGGGTTTCCTGAAAAATCCGGCCGCCGCTCTCCAGAACTTCGATTTGCCTTTCGACCTCGTAGGCAAGCGCCTTTTGCAGGAAACGGAAGGAGTTCAGGTTCTTGACTTCGGTTTTGGTTCCAAACTCTGTTGCACCCTTCCGGCGAACGCTGACGTTGGCATCGACGCGGAGGCTTCCTTCTTCCATGTTGCAGTCGGAAACCTCAAGGTAGAGCATCAGCGTCTTCAGCCGCGTGAGATAATCGTAGGCCTCCTCCGGCGAGCGCAGGTCCGGCTCGCTGACAATCTCGATCAGCGGGACGCCGGAGCGGTTAAGGTCAATGTAGGTCTTTTCACTCGAGTCGGGAAAGCCCTCGTGCAGCGACTTGCCGGCGTCTTCCTCAAGATGCACGCGTGTGATCCCGATCCGCTTCGGCGCGTCTCCAACCTCAATATCAATCCAGCCGTACTCGGCGAGCGGCTCATCGTATTGAGAGATCTGGTATCCCTTGGGAAGATCGGGATAAAAGTAGTTCTTCCGCGCGAAGCGGGACCGCGAATTGATTGTGCAGTTGAGCGCCAGGGCCGCCTTAGCCGCCATCGTTACTGCTTCACGATTCAGCACGGGCAGCGCCCCCGGAAGGCCCAGGCACACCGGGCAGGTATTCTGGTTGGGAGGATCACCGAAGCGCGTTGAGCAGGAACAGAATATCTTTGATTTCGTCAGAAGCTGGACGTGGACTTCGAGGCCGATTACCGGTTCATACTTGGCCAGAGTTTCAGGAGACAGGCTGGTCAGAGTGGACATCAATTCTCCGTGACTGTTTTGTAGGGGCGCAGATGGGCCTCGCCAGTTCGTGTTCTACTGTTACAAGCTCCTATTATACATGACGGGCCATGGATGTCCCTTGCGGCGAGCGCTGGCGTCGGGCTGGCAACGGAACCTTTGCATTGAACATCCATTGATCGGAGAGCGCTGTGCACAGGAACAAGGGCGAGATTATGATGCGGGAGACCCAAAGCGTGCGAATACTGCATTGAGTTCGTTTGACGGGCATGCTTATAATCGAGGTTAGAAAGAGGGGCCATGTCAAAACCCAGCACAATCGGTGAACTCAAGAAGTCAGGCTATCGCAGTCGAGGCGTGAAAGATGAAATGCGGGCCAATCTGATCCGCAAGCTTCAAGTCCGTGAGGTCATTTTCCCAGGCATCGTCGGCTTCGACGACACGGTCATCCCGCAAATCTCGAATGCCATCCTTTCGCGCCATAACTTCATTCTGCTGGGGTTGCGCGGTCAGGCCAAAACTCGCATTCTTCGTTCGCTCGTTTCCCTGCTGGACGAAGAGATTCCTTTCATCGCGGGATGCGAAATCAACGACGACCCTTTGAAACCCATTTGTCGGGCCTGCCACGAACTGATTGCGAAGCACGGCGATGACACGCCCATTGATTACCTTCCACGCGAGCAGCGCTACGTGGAGAAACTAGCCACGCCCGATGTTACGATCGCAGACATTATTGGCGATCTCGATCCCATCAAAGCGGCGCGGGGCGGGCATGCGCTCTCCAGCGAACTGACCATTCATTACGGCCTTCTGCCCAGGGCCAATCGCGGCATCTTTGCCATCAACGAACTGCCCGACCTTGCCGGAAAAATCCAGGTGGGCCTGTTCAACATCATGCAGGAAGGCGACGTTCAGATTAAGGGCTACCCGGTGCGGTTGCCGCTCGATGTCGTCCTGGTCTTCACTGCGAATCCCGAAGACTACACAGCCCGAGGGAAAATCATTACGCCGCTGAAAGATCGCATCGGCTCTGAAATCCGGACGCATTACCCCATCACGCTTGAGCAGGGCATCGCCATTACCACGCAGGAAGCCTGGAGCGAGCGCGATGGGACCCTGCAACTGATCATTCCATCCTTCATCCGCGAACTGATCGAAACGATTGCCTTCGAGGCGAGGGAAGAAAAGAAGATCGATAAGCGCAGCGGAGTCAGCCAGCGTATGCCGATCACCTGCCTTGAAAACGTGATTTCAAATGCGGAGCGCCGCGCTTTGATCAGCGGCGAGAAGCTGGCGGTCCCGCGACCATCCGACATCTATGCAGGACTCACGTCGCTGACCGGCAAGTTCGAACTTGAATATGAGGGCGAGTTGCGCGGCGCAGAGAACGTTGCCCGTGACATCATCCGACAGGCAACGGCACGAGTGTTCAAAAAGTATTTCGAGGACGTGCCCATGCAGTCGCTGGTCCAGTGGTTCGAACTTGGAGGCACCTTAAAATACGAAGAGGACGCTCCTGCTTCAGAGCTGTACTCGCACTTCAAAAGAATCCAGGGTCTCCTTGAGACAACGCAAAAGCTCGGCATCAAGAGCAAGGACAATCCTGCCCTGCTGGTCTCAGCCGCAGAGTTCATTCTGGAGGGGCTGTACGCCCTCAAAAAGATCAGCCGCAACGAAGAACTGGGCTATTTCGTGGAACCGCGCGCCGCGGAACCGGTACGCGAGCCGGACGAAAGGTTTGGACACCGCCGCCGGCCGTTGAACTGATTCGTGAACACGGCCTTTCCTGACCCGCCCACAAAGCCAGGGGGTCATGCCTCATGAAGTTCATCAAGTACGGAAAACACGTCCCCGACCCCTTCGAAGGTTTGAGCGCAGAAGACCTGATGCAAATGCTTCAGGACTTCCTCCTGGACAGCGGGTTCTTCAGCCAGTACTACGGCGTTTATGAGATGGACTCCGAGAAAACGATGGAGCAGCTACGCCAGGCCCTGCTGGAAGCCCTGGAACAGAACGGCATGATATCCAGTGAACTGCTCGAAGAAATGCTCAATAATCCTGAGGATTCAAGATTGTCTCAGGCGCTTGACCGGTTGCTTCAGCAACTTGCGGATGAAGGATACGTCACGATAGAGCAGCCCCAGCAGGGGGCTGTCACGGAGCCTCGCCCCGGACACATGGGTCAGGGTGAAGGAAGGGCCAAATTTGAAATCACCGACAAGGCCCTCGACTTCCTGGGGTTCAAGACTCTCAAGGACCTTCTTGGTTCACTCGGGAAATCAAGCTTTGGCCGGCACGACACGCGCGAATTGGCCACCGGCATTGAATCTGACGGATCAAGCCGCCGCTACGAATTTGGCGACACGCTCAATCTGGACGTGAACGCCACGCTGCTTTCCGCCATCCGCCGCAACGGCCTGACAATGCCGCTTGATCTGGACTATCAGGACCTTCAGGTCCGCCAGTGTGAATATCAGAGTTCGTGCGCGACGGTCCTGATGCTCGATTGCAGCCACAGCATGATCCTTTATGGTGAAGACCGCTTTACTCCCGCAAAGAAAGTTGCCATGGCCCTGACTCACCTGATCCGCACGCAATTCCCGGGCGATACCTTGCACCTGGTTCTGTTCCACGATTCCGCAGAAGAGGTCCCGCTGGCACAATTGGCGCGGGTGAAGGTGGGCCCATATTACACGAATACGCGAGAGGGCCTTCGGCTCGCCCAGCGTATTCTTTCCCGCCAGCGGAAAGACATGCGGCAGATTGTGATGATTACCGATGGCAAGCCATCAGCACTTACGCTCGAAGACGGCAGGATTTATAAGAACGCCTTCGGCCTGGACCCTCTGGTTGTTTCAGAAACTTTGCATGAGGTGGTCCGCTGCCGCCGGAGCGGCATCCTGATCAACACTTTCATGCTCGCTTCCGATTATGGCCTTGTAAATTTCGTGCAGAAGATCACGGAAATCTGCCGCGGCAAAGCCTATTTCACCACTCCCTACACGCTTGGCCAGTACCTGCTGATGGACTACATGCAAAAGAAGGTCAAGCACATTCACTGAGGTGCGGTTCCAAAATTCGGCGGCACATCAAAGACTGACCGGCATCACACTTCTTCTTCCAACTCTTCTAATTCCCGCTTCTTGTGCTTGGGAGGTTTACCGCGCGCGGTTTCTTCGCGCTTGGTGGGCGGCGGTGTTCCGATTCGCTCCCGCGCCTGGCGTTTGACTTCCTTCCATGCGCGGAATGGTTCCCTTTTTGGAGGTTTTCTGGGGCTCATCAGGGCACACATCTTCCCCGCTCGTATAGGGCTTTCACGCAGGCCTTGAAAAGCTGACAGCGTTGGCGGAAGTGTGTCGGAATCGAACCGACCGGTCCACCAGAGGCAGACCCACAGGATTTGAAGTCCCGGACGGACACCAGCCCGCATGCACTTCCGTATTGATTCTACAGGACTTGTGCTGGCGCCTCAACCGGCTCACTTTCCGCTGTGGGGAATTTTGTGGGGGGTTCGAGCATTTTGGGGCCTTCCGGGAGCAATTTCCCGGCGTTCATGGCCTCCAGCCGCTGAATTGCCAGCCCGACGGCCTCTGCGGACGGATGGACGTATTTCTGACTGACCGTGACGCTGGAATGCCCGGCCAATCGCATAATGGCGAAGGCATCCGCCCCGGCTTCGCCCAACCGCGTGCAAGCCGTGTGCCGGAAGCTATGAATCACGCTGTCCGCCGGGAGTTTCAGCATTCGGCGCATCCTGGCGTGCTGGTCCCGCAGAGTGGACCGCGACAGCGGCGCAGTCCCCGATTCATCCGTGAACACAAAGGCCGATTGGCTCCCGGTTTGCCGATTCTTGAGCATGGCGGCGGCACGGGCTGTCAGCGGAATGAACCGGCGGGCATTGGCTGTCTTGCCCCGGCGAATATTCAAGAACCCATGCGGCGCGCCCGGCGCTGGCGCAAACGTCACATCCCGCCATTCAAGGGCCACAACTTCGCCCACCCGAAGCGGGGCGTCAAGCATAAGGATAGCCGCGTCCTTTAGAGGCTGCGGCGCGAATTCAAGGTAGACGCGCTCTTGATCCCGCGACATGACATAGTCCCTCGTCCGTTCGCCCGGCAGTAGGCGAATGCGCGGCACCCGGTTAATGATCCGCCACTCCTGAGCAAGCCGGAGAGCCTTTCGGACCGTTGCCAATTCCCTGTTGATCTGGCCCGGAGAAATAGGTTTGTCATGATGCAGGCAGGCCCTCCGGTGCTGGACGTAGCTGTCAATCATGGCTTCGTCTACCTCATCAAGCCGTGCCTGGACCAGCGGGGCAAATTCCAGCAGCCTGTCCAACTTGCAAAAGTAGAATTCCACAGTTGACGGCTTCGCGGCGCATTGCGTCTCAACCGACTTCCGAAACTGTTTGGCAAATTCCGCAAACGTGGGCACGGGCTTCGGCTCCGAGAGGCCGATTGCGCCCTTGACAAGCCCCGTTTTGTATGCGGCCTCCATCTGGCGGGCCACGCGCTGATTGGTCTGTTTTGTGGATTGCCGGATGCGCCGCCCCTTGTAAAGAAACTCAAACCAGTAAATGTCGCCACGCCTATAAACACACATTCTACGCTCCCTTCTTTGATTCCCGCGCTTTTGCCCATCGGGCAAGACCGCCAAGGCGGGCAATCCGCTTGCGGTCACTCGGGCTCAATCGCGCCGCTCTCGCTTGGCCACCCATCGATGCCACTCGCCGGACGTAGTTTTTAATTTGCGGCGTTAGTTTCGGTTTCTTCATGCCTCGATGATAATGCTTGCAATGCAAGCTGTTAAGCCTTATCTTAGACCTGTGACCAAATCTCACCAGCGTAGCCCAACCGATCCGCTCGCCTCCCTCTCAAAACGCCAGTGGCGCGAGGCGAAAAAGGAACTGGAACGCAGTTTCCGCCGCGCCATGACCCAGACCGGCAGGCGTCCCGACTTCCCCTTGAGCCTTCTCCTCCGTGTCCACTTTGAGAAACAGGAAAACCCACAAATATCTTGGGAGCAACTCGCCGAGAGATTTTGTCCCTGCCGCTCCTGGGATACGCCCGCCACCCGCACACGCGGTCGACCCCCGAAGGGTGATCCCGGACCCCTCGTCGCCGTTACTGAAAAGAAGGAGCACGGCCCTGAATGCGCCCGGGCGCTGGTCCAGGCATACTCGCGCTTTAAACACCAACTCAAGGCTCTCCCTGGCCCGCCCGCCCGCGGCGTACTCTCTGAGAGCGCCACGCACAAGAGGCTTGAACGCGCCAAACTCCGCCGCCAGGGTTAACCGGCAAGTCACCTTCTAGTTCACGTCAGGTTTATCAGAAAAATAATAAGTTTCTCAACTTGCGCAATTGGTCGCGCTGCGCAAGAGTTAGCCGTGGAGGGCAATGATGAATGATCAAACTTTCCTCTCGATACACGAAGCAGCAGGGCTTTTGAGGGTTAGCCCCTGGACCGTGAGAGGCTGGTTAAAAAGCGGGAAACTGCCAGGGCTTAAAGCGGGCACGAGGGTTCTAGTCAAAAAGGATGAATTACTTCGCTTTTTACGACCGCGCGCTGTAGTGTCTCGAAACGTCACCGCGAGGGATCAGAATGATTACAGGAGAATTTTTGGAACACTTTCCAGAAGCAGAGCGGCGAGCCGCAAATCGGTGGCTCGCACCCTGCCCCCGACACCGTGAAGTAAATCTCGAAATCGTCGAGCTCCCAGACAGGATAACGATCGCGTGCCCCAGCGGCTGTTCTGAAGAGTCTATTACCGAAACCATCGGACTAAAACTGAGCGACCTTTTCTTTAAACCGAACGCCAAGCTAGCGGTTGCAGACTCGCAAAAAGATGCAAACGCAAGGAAGATTCAGGAAAATCAAGAATTTTATGCAGCACTGCGGGAGTTTCAAGAGCGCCCGGCTCAGCCCGGCTCGCCGTTTTATCAGCCCGATAGCGAGACGGCAGAAGCGACGATCGATGGGGAGGCTCTAGTCCGCGATACCGAAAGTTTCATTTGCAAGTACGTTGTTCTACCGTCGGCGGCGCGGCTGCCGCTAGCGCTGTGGGCGATTGCGACACACATCTTTGATTCATTTGACGCTTTCCCCTACCTCTGCCTTACCAGCCCGGCCCCGCGATGCGGCAAGACCAGGGTACTTGAACTTTTAGAACTGCTATGCGCGCGCCCGTGGCGAGGAACGGCCCCAACTGAGGCGGCGATCTTTCGATTCGTCGAATCACACCAGCCCACGCTTTTGCTGGATGAAGTCGAGAGCTTGGCAAGCAGGAAAAAGAGTGAGCGAGACTCTGCTGTGCTAGCCATTCTAAACGCTGGTTATAGGGCCGGGCAGTTAGTCCCGAGGTGCGTTGGCAACTCGCACGAGCTACAAAACTTTAAAGTTTATTGCCCGAAGGCGTTCGCGGCCATCGGCACCCTTCCACCGACACTCGCTGACCGATCCATCATCGTCCCGATGCAAAGACGAGCTAAAAGCGAGCCGGTTTCCCGGTTCAAGTTCGTGCGAGCCAAAGAAGAAGTAAAGCCCCTCGTCGCTCTTATCAAACTTGCTGCGAAAACTTTTGCAGCCGAGATTAAAGCGACCTACACTGACCTGCCAGAGCTACCTTTCTTGACCGACCGAGACGACGAAATTTTCTCTCCGCTCTTCGCGGTCTGTGCCGTGCTCTGCCCTGTCAGGCTGAAAGAACTAGAAGCGAGCGCTAAAGCCCTCTGCGATGCCAAGGCCGTTGGCGCGGCGGATGATTCACTGCCCTTACAGGCGCTCCATCACATTTTTGAATTATGGCCGGAGGGACAGAATAGCTGGCTCGGGAGGGAAGCGCTCGCAGCACTGAAAACCAAAGATGACAGTCCCTGGCAGGGCGACGTTGAGCTTTCCTCCCGAAAGTTGGCCCGGTGGATGAGAGGTTTTGGGGTTAACGTGCGGCAGGTGAGAACTCCGTCAGGGAACGGGAAAGGGTACGTTTTCGATGAACTGAAACGAGCCATTTCTCGCTATCCCGTGCTCGAAAACGAAACATGCGAGACAACCCGCGTGAATACTGAGTGAAATGCGATTTTCAAAAGCGAAACAGAACCGTCTTGTTTCGGATAGAAAAAGTGGCTCGGACCCGCATAAATAGCGGCTTGTTTCGGATGTTTCGGATAGAAAGCGGGTTTGGAGGGGTTGGACGTAAAAATGGTAGTTAATGAGGCTATCGTCAAGCGAGCCTTGGAGGCGCTTCGGGCGCTCTCTCAACCTGACCGGCAGGAGAGCAACCTCCGGGTTTATACCCCGCCGGATCGGAACAGCCCGGGGTGCCCCGGCCCGGAGCTATGCGCGGGTTGCTACAGCGTGGGGATCATCGACGGGCGCGAGCGGTTTATTCATCCGCCGAGGGCGTCCGAAGAGTGGCTGGCCTGGCTTGCGCGCTGGCAGCCCCGAGGCAAGCTGCAATGAACACGGCAAGCCGAGCGGACCTCGCGGAGTTGCTCGAACGGGCGGGGGCCAGACCGCGCGGCAATCGGCATGATTGCTCCAAGTGCGGAGGATATCGAACGGTCACTCACTCGCCTGAAGCGTTCTTTTGCCACAAGTGCCGGTGGGCTGGAAACACGATCACGCTTGAGAAAGAGGTTGGCCTTTACCGGCGGCTGCCGAGGGCTGAATATCTCCGGCAGAAGCGAGCGCGGGAGCGAGCCGAACAGGAGGCGCGGTCCTTTATCACAGCGTGCCGGGCACATCGGCGGGCTTTTGAGGATTTGTGGCGAATCATGGAGGATGGCGTGGACGAGGCGCATGCGAAGTTGAGAGCCAACCCCAGCGATGAAGAGGCATGGGACATTCTTCATTGGTGCCATAAGAGCGAGCGCGAGGTGCTGGCTGTCATCACTTTACTGAACGAAGGCCCGGTAGTGGCCCGGCGGCTGTGGCTGGAAGGCGATGAGGACATTCGCCGGAGCATTATCGGCAGCATCATCGAAGGCGGAGGGTTGGTGGTTGCCCGGGGAAAGTTCCTGGAGTGGGGTGAATGAAAAACGAACTGGTCAAACTCGGCGGCTTGTGGCGAAGCAAGTCAAAGAATGGGGTTGACTACCTGAGCGGCTCCCTGAGCGAGCAGGCGCTGGAGACGCTGTGCGCTGCCCGGCCGGGCGACAAGATTCTTATTTTCCGCAACGACTCCAGGACCGAGCGCGGCCCCGACTACACGATGACGCTCGCCCCCAGGCGTTCAGATGGCCCCGCGCCAGCCCGTCCCGTAACGCCCGATGATCCTGTTACGGATGATGACATCCCCTTCTAAGGTGCCAGCGTGAATACCAAGCGGAAGGGCGCGAAAAACGAACACCGTTCTATCAGGGTTTTGGAAGCGGCGGGGTATGCCTGTACCAGGAGCGCCGCGAGCCTGGGGGCCTGGGACATCGTCGGCATCGGCAGTACCGACTTCGTCCTCTGCCAGGTTAAAACCCGCGACTGGCCTGGCGCCGAAGAACTCGAAGCGCTCCGGGCCTTTCGTTGCCCGGCAAACTGCCGGAAGATTATCCACCGATGGCGCAGGTTTCAAAAGCTTCCCGACGTAAGAGAATTGTAACTATCCTCGACATGTCCGGGGTGTCAGATGCCGTCCAGGTTTGCCATGCCGTGGCGTTCGAAGGGAAGCAGCGCGCGCTTTCTTATGGCACGGTTTCGCACACTGGCGATAGCACCGGCGTTCCGGCCTTCGAGCCTGTACTTCCGCTGAACTGCATAGCCACCCTTTTTTGCCCGAAGACTTCTGCCCCAATGCCGCCAGTCAAAACCGGCGTGATCAAGCTGCGTTAACCGCCTCGCGATGCCGAGGAACAGATTGACAATGGGCTGGCTCGGCGGGTGCCCATGGCGTGATCGGTATCTTTGAAGCAGCATCCCCCAACGCTCGAGAACCTGCCGCCTCAAAGGTTCCGGCAAACTTCTGATCGGTGTTCCCTTACGACGGCCGCGAAGTTTCTCTATCGTCATGGCGACATTATATCTCGCGACAGCGATAACCCTTGGGCCAGAGATGCGGACTCGAAGCCGGTTGGAAAGAAAATACACGGGAAGATGGTTGGAGGCTAAAGCTTTTAACTCTCCCTCCGCCGCCGCCGTTGGCCCCGGGGTTCGACTTGGGCCATGGGGTTCCCGCGCAGCGCCGAGGGCGTAGACCGGATGCGGCTCGCTGGTAGAATGCCCCGCCGTCCCCTCTCTGTTGTGATAGACTTTGTGCGCCCATTACAAGGGGACTGACACCAGAGCAGGGAGGAATTATGACTGACACAGAACTCATAAGCCGACTTGAAAAATTGGAGCGGGATAACCGGCGGCTGAAAGGGTTTGCGTTCGCCGTCCTGGTGCTATCAACCGCCTTGGCCACCATGTACGCAACCAGCCCAATCCCCCAAAGGATCAAGGCGCATGAATTTGACCTTGTTGATAATTCAGGCAACATTCGGGGAAGCATGCTCTTCTTCATGGGCAACGCCGCGATCAGTCTCCTCGATGCGCAAGGCAAGAGACGCGCTGCGATGACGGTTGACACATCAGGCGCACCGGGGATCGGTGTCTTCGATGCGCAAGGCATCTTACGCGCTGGGATGTCGGTTGACACATCAGGCGGAACGGGGATCGGTGTCTTCGATGCGCAAGGCATCTTACGCGCTGCGATGATGGTTCACACGTCAGGCGAACCGGGGATCGGCCTCTTCGGTGAACAAGGGAAGGGGGCAATTGCAATGCGCGTTACGCCGTCAGGAGAGCCTAGCATCAATCTTTTCGATAAGGAAGGCTTCCGTATGAGCCTGGGGAACATCGGCACTGTGATACCTGCGACTGGCGAGGCGCACGAAACGTCCGCAGCGTCAATCACGATGTTTGGCAACGACAAGAAGCATCACGTGATCTGGCGAGCGCCGTAATCGTGGTGAGCGTTACCACGCACGCCTATCCGCCGTAAGAAGGTTTCTCCGGGATCACGCACAGGTCCCAGTGCCGAGGGGCTTTATAGAATGCCCCGCCGTAAAGCCTGGCGGCCCGTCATTCAATTTTCTCGAGCGCCATAAGGTAATCCTCTTACTGCGTAGACTGCCTTGCCTCTGGCGCGAATTTCAATGCAAAAAAGACTGTGGTGATTTTTGTGGGGAGTCTGTGTTAGTTTGGCTTGGTTTTGCTTGCTTGGAAGGAAAGCCAAAAACGTGTTATCTACTTATAAACACTAACACTCACCAATATTAACAAATCTGTTCTAACGGATTTGAAGTCCCGGACGGACACCAGCCCGCATGCACTTCCGTATTGATACTAAATAACCTCCTTGCACGCGTCAACCTCGCACACGCGCGTCGCTCAACGGCAATCTGCACATCGTCGGCGGAATCGGCAGGACCGCTGGAATCCCCCAGTGGAGGACGCCTGCTCTACAGTAAAGGTAGTCACCGTGATTTGAGTCATCAATAGGTATCCGCCGGCAGAGCCGGGGGCCTTACAAGATGGGCTAGCGGGATGCCGGCCCCGGAGGTTTGAAGTGCGGGCGGGGCTTTGACGTCACAAACGCTGCGACGTCGTACGCCTGCTGGACAGTGAGGGCGCCGGGACTGGTCTTGGGCATGTTCGCTTTTACAAATGCCGCCATCTTGTTCAGTTGGCTCATGCCGGCTCCGTCATTAAACGCCCCCGCCCCCCACAGTGGCGGGAACATTCCTGCCACGCCCTGGCCGTTCGCGCCGTGGCACACCTGGCACTGTTGGGCATAGATTGTGGCGCCCGCGGCAGCATCCAGGCGGGCGGGTGCGGCAAGCCGCAGAAGTCCGCGGCCCTTGACCGTGGAGCCCATCGGAATTCCCTTCGAGAGCCAGTTCATGTAGGCCACGATGGCCACCATCTCCGGACTATTGAAAGGTGGAGCGGTTCCGTTTTCGCTCCGCTCGAAACACTCCTGAATGCGCTGCTCGATCGTAATCACACGCCTGTCGCGTTTAGTATAGGCGGGGAAAATTGTGGTGATTCCCGCAAGCGGCGAAGCCCATGCCTGCGTTGCGTTGTTCAGGTGACAGTCCGTGCAGTTCAATTTATTCCCAACGTAACGCGAGGCGTATTTCGGCGTGTTGGTCATGATGTTGAGACCCAGGCGGATGGTCGCGCCCAGCGCGCCGCGAGGAATCGTCGCCGGGTCCGGCGCCTTCCAGTCCACCGCCGGGATTGCGGTCGCTTGAGGTCCGCCGACGCCGCTCGCATTCGCGGCTGGAGACCGCGCGCTTAGACTTTCGTTCAACCCGATAGCGGTCAGGATGGAAACTCCCGCAAGCGCCGCCGCAACGGCCCATCGCAACCGGTGCTTCTTTGTCAAAACGTTTTCAGTTTTCATCGCCACTCTGCTTTTGTTCAGGGGGCCCGAAACCGAAGCTGTGGTAAATCGCCTGGGCCGTTTTTGAGCTGAGAAATTTGACCCACTCTTCCGCTGCTTCCCGGTGAGGAGCGTTCGTGAGAATTCCGGCGGCATAGATGCCGGTGGTATTGTATTCCGCAGGAATTCGCACACCCTCGATCGGATTACCAAGGCGCTCCTGGAACTTGACCTCCGACTGCCAAGTAACGCCCGCGTCCGACGTGCCTTCCGCGATCCGCATTGGGGTCTGCCGATGATGGATGTGCGTCAGGAAGGTCGTGCCCTGCCGGCGCTTTTCCACCATAATTTCATTGACCAGACTCTCGCCGCCCGCCTTGCGGAACGATTGCTCGATCAGCCGGGCGACGCCTTCCCACTCCGGATTGGGCATGGAAACACGCACATCCGGCCGGCCAAGGTCGCGGAGAGACCGGATGTGCTTGGGATTTCCCTTTCGCACCATGATAGCCAGATCGTTTGACGCATATCGAACCACGGTGCGCACTTTGCCTTGCGCCGCCAACTCCGCCAGACGGCGGGCGCCCGCTTCATAAACATCCGGCTGGACCATCAGCGTCAGGTTGCCGAGCGTCAGGGTGTTGCGGTTTTCCATCTGGCGCAGCAGTATGCCGGGTGGCAGCGTTTCATAATAAATTCTGCCTTTCAGTTCCGGATGCTGTGCCTCAAAGGCTTCAATCAGACGGGGCATCACCATGAACTGGTTTCCGGCGACAAAAAGGACCAGCCGCGCATCGCAGGGATTGCCGTGCAGGTCGGGAACGTTGTTGATCTGTGGAACTTCGAAGACATAGCCCTTGTATGCCGCAGGATTATTCGCGCCGCCACTCCACGGCGGGAACGCGCCCTGTGCGAAGCAGGCGCGAGCGGCCGGAAACAGCAACATTCTCAGTGAACTCAACACACTCAAGAAGAACAGCAGTTTCTGCTTTCGTTTTTCCATTTCTTTCCTTCCGGAGTATTCACGGCCCGTTACGCAGCGACAGTGATGTAGCTGAAATGGGCGTCGAGTTGGAGAATCGCCACGGTGGCAACCATGGCAGGAACGACGATTGAGCCAGGAATGCGGTGGGCGAGAAGGTCCCTCACAACCGTCTCGGGCTGTTCCTTCAGTCCGAGATGTGCAATGAGTTTGCGCGACTGTTCCTCGGTTGCCGTGTGGCAGCAGAGGAAGCTTACACCTCTGGCCTGCAACCCCTGAATGCTCTTGTCCTGGTAAATGGACTTTTCGCTGTCAGGGTTGTGGTCGGCCTGGTCAGCGCCGCTGGCGTAATAAAGATTGCGCGTGGCAAACTCGCCCGTCTTGGGGTCCTTGAGGCCGGTAAACTCTCCCAAACGATATTTCTTCCACATCGCATCGGTAAAGTTGAGGAGATTCGCAGCGCCATGCAGAGCCGCAACAATGTTGATCTGAGACGGCTGTATTCCGAAACTAAATTGCAAACCGTTCAGTGAATTCTTGATGTTATTCAGAAAAACTCCGTCACCAAGTTGGGTAATGTCATATACCTGCCGATAACGCGCGGGCCTGTTCATTATTTCGTGCAACTTCGCGGGTGACCAATCGCGGGGCTTCTCAACCAATTGTGCATCCGCCTGGGTGCTAAGTGTCGTTAAGATTCCACCAAGCCCAAACGCAATAAAATCCTTCCGGGTCATTTTCATAATCGATCCGCCTCTTTCATGATTGTGATTTCTACGCAAGATTTGATTCAATAAATCCGTTGTCAGTTGGTTCTACATAAAGCGGTTGCAGGAAATTCATCGCGGCGTCGAGTTCCGCCAGATGAGCCGCCGGGACCAGGGCAAAGCCGGGAGGAGAACGTTGCACTGAATTCCACGCACGGGGGCCAAAAGCTGCGGCAAAGGGCGGTCTTCCCCTTCGTGGCTTGCCGTCCTGAAGATAGACGAGTACCTTCTGGCAAGGACTCGACTGGTAAAGCTAATAAAAACGTATTTTACACCAGAAGACAATTACGCCTGAAGTGCGCCATCGTTATCGGCACCACAGAATTGAATCCGGACCGGTGTAGCGATACGCCCTCAATCAGTCGCACAGTCCGTAGCTCTGGGAGATCCCATTCGGAATCTTCCCATCCTTCGGTCAATATCACGCGAGATGATTTAGCAAATTTTGCACGGCATTTTCTGTAGCAGCGATGCCCTCTGCGTCGGACTCCGGCGGTGGGGACACCTGGACTACAGTAAAGGCAGCCACTATAAATTGTAATCTTCAATTAGGAAGAGGGTGCGGTCCGACCGTAAAAGGGGGGTGGTGTTTGATATCAGTTAATACTAGCACTCATAACGACTGTGTATCAGATAATCTCCATCCTGATTATCATCTTTCCTGCCAGCAGCGATGCGGGCAGAACAACCTGCCCGGGGCGTAATTCACCTGTCGATGCGGATTTCAAGGGTTGTCCGGAGGGCGGATGAATATGCACGATAAGGTCGGCGGTAAAGGACTTCTCAAAACGCAGCCGGACGCGCCACTTGGTGCCGCCCCCAGGCAGGCGTTTCTGAAGCGCGTCGAAATCGCCGCGATAGTCGTAGGCGCGCGCGGAGTTCTCCAGAAAAACCCCAACATTGAGCGGCGCTTCCACCTGGTCCTGTGTGTTGTAGAGGAAGTTCCCGTCGGGCAGGATGT
>DASRCX010000085.1:0-9646 GCA_035652895.1 Terriglobia bacterium | reverse complement strand
GATCATCCGAAAGATTGGGCGTGGAGCAGTTGGAGATTTTATTTCAGCGAGGCAAAATCTCTGATGCGGATGGATAGATGATCGGGAAAGAAAAATCAACCCAAGACCCAGGTTCCAAAAACCGGAACCCGGGGCACCCTCGGCACTATTGTGGCCTAGCTCAGCAGCTAAGACCGGGATTCCGATCGATACCCGGGCCACCCGCCCCATTTTGATAATTTGCACCGACCACAAGCGAAGCCGAAGCAGATGCCACCACCGCGCTTGCCGAATAGCCAAACTTGAAAAGGTCACCCGATTGCGTTGCCGAAGCGCTGCTTGCGGTCAGCATTCCACCGTTCGCCAGATTGCCCGTGGCGCTTGCCGTTAGATTCTGGTTGAACAGGCTGTCGGAACCGTTGAACGGTCCAACGTTGTATACAAACGAGGCGCTAGCGCTGAAATTCGAAGTAGTGCTCAAAGAACGGGTCCAGCCAGGCGCGTAACCGATGTTGAGGTTGCTTACCGTGGGGACCAAGACCTGGCCATTCGTAAACGTTGGCAAGGTAAAGGAAGTAGAGCCCCCAAGGGTCAAATTCAGGTTAGTGCCGCCAAGACTCCCATTGGCTTGCACGCCGAAGTTCGAGAAGGGATACGGGCCGCCTCCCGTGGTGAAGGGATCATAGGAAGCATAACCAGTGGCTCCGGTGCCGACCGTCATGGTCTCTTGTGCCCTAGCCGAACCCAAACCAAGTACCAGAAGTACCGCCAGCCCGATCACGATTCCCCAAACTTGTTTGCGCATCGCTGAATCCTTGTCTGGCCCGCCCTCATCGGGCCCGCTGATTGGCAACGGGCGCGAGAATAATGCGTGTCTCTCCAGCTGTCCAATAAATCGTGGATTAACTCTGGCTGAACCCGAAGGACTTTTCTTATGTAGTGTTTGGATTGGAAGTTCAGCCCGCGGCACAGGAGCTGTTGGCCGTCGGGCTAGTCTTCGTCACACAGATGCCTTCCACATGGATAGTCGGCCCAGGAATCCAAGAGGTTTCGCTTAGCCCAACCCAAAAACAGGAATGGTGTTTGCTCGCTGCAGACACAGATTTACCGAGGAACCAAAGCTGTGCGATTTAGAAATAGGAAATACGCGGCAAATCTTCAAATGATTGAGCCGCAAGAGGCTACGGGTTAAGGCAGGGTTTAGCAGTTGTTTCGTTGACGAAAAACCTCTTCCGTCGGACATTCACCCAAGTCTATTGAGGTTGTTCGGGAGGTTCAAAACCATGAAACGCTTTCTACCACTGTTCACGCTGATGTTGCTCTTACCGGTGCTCAGCACCCCAGCAAGAGCGGACTCCACAGTTGTTTCAGTTTCCGGACCGCTAGCTGACTATGCTGGTATGTTCACTGCTGCGCCAACGGCCACCCCCCCTACCTTGGGAAGTATAGAAACGAATATTGCTGCGTGGTCCCAGAGCAGCTCGTACTCCAACGTAACCGTTGCGGCGATGTTGGACGGAAATTCTTACAATGAAGCATTTTCCGGCCAGGCGTTTCTGATGACGCAGGTCGGGCCCGGCACGACGACGGCGTCACAGGTTGCCGCGGTCGATTACTCCGTTGCCGCCAACGCCAGCGGGCTTGTGAACTTGTTCTCCGGACTGAATCTCGGGCCAGGAAACTATTACCTCGTGATTGATGTGACTAGCGGAGCGGGCGCCTGGGATGGGTCGGCAGTACCCGCAACAATTGCCACTGGGACGGGGGTCACTTTCCTCGGATCGGGCAGCAACTTTGATAGTTTCAAATACGGAAGCACGCCTCCTTACATTCCCACGTTCAACACCAACTATGGCACGAATGGCAATCAGCTCGAGTTTCAAGTTACATCTCTGGGATCCACCACCACTCCCACTCCTGAACCCGGAACATTCTTGCTGATTAGCGCAGGGGGTCTGGTCTTTGCGGGGCTTCAGCTCTCCCGCAGGGTTGGCATAGCCTGACGGCTCATCGTCGGTGAGCTATTCGCAAGGTTGGGAGGGATCGTGGCCAGAATTGCACTCAGCAATCGGCGACAGCAATTGCGATCGCAGATTTATCCAGGTTTAAAGGGCATTTAGAGCCGCCTGCAAGGGGGAAATGAGGATCGATGCAATATAGAAAACGACAGCCAAGCACTCGAGGATCGGGTTTGAAATGCGCAAGCATTCTCCTAATCATATGCGCATTCTCATTGAGCCTTGGAAATTCCGCGAGGGCTGATACGACTTCCTATGCCGGTTCATTGAGCTCTGCTTCGGACATTTACACCGCAACCTTCAACATAAGCGGCCCTACGCCCGAAGCCGTTGTAATTCAGACTTGGGGCTTCGGCGGCGGCACCAATGCCGCCGGCCAAAGCATTGCAGCCGGTGGATTTGATCCCTTCGTCGGACTTTTCTCCGGTACGGGCACATCCGCCTCGATCCTCACGGACACTTCCGGAAACCCGTTAGGCACCTCCGACCTGCTCTCGAACTTTGCGTCTTATGCAGGTTGCCCTCCCGCGAATACGGTGAACATCGGAGGAGGTGTCTGCGGGGATATCACCATGAGTGCTCAGCTCGGGCCGGGGACTTATACGGTGTTGCTATCGGATGCGGGGTACATTCCCAACGCGGTATTCGACAACGGCACGCTCGGGGAGGGATTCAGCGATTTCACAGGCGGCGCCTTTCAAACTTGCAATACCACCAGCTCTGATACGACCTGCGCGACAGACTCCTCGCAGTGGGCCTTCGATTTAACCGTTGGAGGATCTCCCACACCAACGCCTGAGCCATCCTCTGCCTTTCTGCTTGGTCTAGGAATCGCAGGCCTCTGGCTCTTGCTGCGGGGAGGGATAAGCGGTACTTCCGGGATTCGCTGAGAGAACGAAAGAACAAAAAACAGTGCCCCTAAGAAAAAAGGTCTCGACATTTCTACTAAGGAGAGTGAAATGAAAATATTAGTGCAAAAGGTCATCGTCAGCTTTGTGACAACCATTGGAGTTCTGGCAGCGTGTTCGGTGATGATGCCAAAGACGGCACACGGTATCGTTAGCACGCTGGTAACGGTGGCTAACAACGCCGCCAATCCGGTTCCGGTTCAAAACGTGAAGCGAGCCGAAGCGAACTATGTTTCGCTGCTTTACCAGAACGGTGGTTATTCGCAGGTGCTCCCCGATGGTTCCCTGGCGGCATTCTCGATACCGAGCGGCCAGGATTTCGTGATTACAGACGTATCCTGGACTCTGGCGTGTCTGAATTTGTTTACTCTACAGTGTAACCGTTCGGCGGGCGACGCCGTGGTGATCACACTGGGAGGTGGAGGAGAGGGAGCAGGATTTTACGGAACGGCGGTCTATCAGCAGGGTACACCACTCTGGGCATCGGGTAGCAGTTCATTTCAGAGTGGCTACGTGGTCTCCAATCTGCCGACTCCCAACTTTCTTTATGGAGCCTCGGGGAGCGGAGAAAGCATCTTTGCCGTGAATCTTCGCGGGTATCTGGTTGCGGCTCCCGCGCCTGTAGAGTAGTCGCCGGTCAAAAGGCCAAATAACGGAATGCTGCAGAGAAATAAAGAAAGGCCCAGCGGGCTTTACCCTGCTCGCTAGGGAACTGCCGCTTTGCGGGCAATGAGAAAGAATTGCTTTTCTTCGGCCTGCTGGCGAAGGGTGAGGAGGGTTTTGCGGACCTCCGAATCGGGATGAGGACCCGCCTGTAGAAGTAGAAGACCAAGGCGGCTTTCGAGTTCAATCCCCGTAAATCCCAGCTTGTCTGCAGCCTGGATAAGGCTCTTGAGACGGACTTCGGCTTTTTCAGGATGGCCGGAGGCAGCCAGGGTGCGCGAGGATGCGAGGTCGAAACGGAAACGCGCAAGCTGGTTCTGGTTTCTGGCCGCAACAACGGCGGCAATTTCCTCCTCCTGTTGCGCTTCCTGGAGTCTTCCCTGCGCCAATAGCGCTTCGATCCTTGCGGAACGAGCCAGCAATTCATCATCGGACTGGTTTTCGCGACGAAACTGCTCAATGCAGGCCGCAAGATCGGCGGCAGCCGCAGCGGCTTTGCCCTCCTCTAGCGCAAGCCTTGCGAGCGCGACTTTGGATTCAGCGATGGCCAGTTTCGATCCAGTCTTTTCGCGTAGCGCAAGCGACTCCTCAAAGTGCTTGCGGGCGTTTGCAAAGTCCTCACGGTCCAATTGAACTTCACCCATTCCGATGGCGGCGTAGGCCAAAGCAGAATAGTCGCGGATCGAAGAAGCGATTGCCTTGGCGTTGGAATACCGTTGCTCCGCGGAACTTAATTTGCCTTGCAGCCAGTCCACATTTCCCAGATCAATGTGTACTAACGCGATTCCGTCTTTGTCCTCCACCTCCAAGTATCCCCGAAGCGCTTCATTCAAATAAATGCGGGCCGATTGCAAATCGCCGCGAGCCAAGCGCACATCGCCGATGTTATTCAGAGTTGGCGCGTAACCATCCATGCTTCCGATCTGGCTGAATACCTTGCCGGCTTCCGCCCACATGGTTTCGGCCTTTTGCAGATCGCCTTGTTGAAAATAAATGCCAGCCAAGTCGTTGAGTGCTCGCGCAGCATTGTCAATATCGCCGGAGTCGCGATACGTGTCGCGGGCTTTTTCGCATTCCTGAATACTGTTTTCGCCGGAGGCGACGCTGGCCTGACAGAGAATACCGTACCCCTGCGCAGCCGAAAGGTTGGAGCCGCGCGCGGTGGCTTTGGCAATGGCGCGTTCCGCTGCTTCACGGCTGTTCCGCAAGTCCAGGGGAATGAAGGCGGAAGCTTCCTTAAGGTCGATTCGAGGGTCTTCCGAATTGGGGGGCGGAAGTTTTTTCAACTGCTCTAAGGTGGCGACGGCATCGCTGGGTTGTTGGGGTATTTGAGCGCCCGCCAAGAGCAAACCATATTCCAGGTTGTCCGGATACAGACGGAACAGTGTCTGGTAGGCGTCGATGGCTTTCCGCCAGTCTCGAATACTGTAGCGGTATTGCCCTTCAATCTGGAGTTGATCTTCGCGGGAGAGATGCGAAGAAAGTTCGACTGCGCGCTTGGCTTCCATTTCCGATTTTGCGTTGAAGCCAAGGTGGGACCACGCGTCGGCCAAAGCTACATGGCTTAACGCAAAATTGGGATCGGCCTGGACGGCCTTGGAAAGAAGGTCCTTTGCCTTTACATATTCTAAACCCCAAAGAGCCTGGCGCCCTTGGGAAAAGTATTTGATTGCAGTCTCGTTGGCGGGCAACGCCGCGCGTGTGGCTGCGCTGGTTTCCGTGGAAAGAGGAAAAGCGCCGAGGCTATTGCGTAGTTCAGCGCCCGCGTCCGAAGCCAGCTCGAAGAGATTATCTTCCGCACCGGTTACAGCTTTCTCGGCGATGGTTTCGCCGGAAGAGGTATCTTGCAACCGCAGGTCGAGCCGGACTCGCTTTTTCCCGTTCGTGGTAAGTACGGTGTAGGAACCCATAAGGACAACATCGGCTCCAGGATTGATGCGCAGACGAGACAGGGTTTCTTTGGATAAGGTATCAGGCTCGGCAAGAGGTAACTCCCGTTTTGCCCGTGCGATTTCCTCACCGGGGACAATGCGCAGGTTTGCTGCACCAGAGAGTTCCGTACTCAGCATTTCCGCAAACGCACCGGACAGCCAGGCTTCCTCGGTATGGCCTGCCAGATTGCGGAACCCGAGCACGGCGATGGAGCGGCGCACCGGTGATTGGAAATTCGTATTTGGAGATGTTGCGCTCCTCGCGCGAACCTGGTGTTTGCGGTAAAGACTAAACAACGCAGCGCTTAGCGCTAGCAACAGGATGGATGCCAGGCCCACGCGGTACCAAGCCGAGCGGGAATGTGTGACATCTGGAGCAACAATAGGCTCTTCGGGGATGGGATCGACAGGTATCCGTTCCGGCTCGGAAGGAAATGTGGAAAGCTGCTCCACCTTAGCTAGAAAGCGGTAGCCCCGCTTCGGAATGGTTTCAATGAAGCGTGGTTCACTGGAATCGTCTCGCAGCGCCTCGCGCACTTTGCGCACGGCAACGGCGAGTCCGCTGTCAAAATCAACGTAGGTACCCTCCGGCCAGAGGCGCTGGCGCACCTCTTCCCGGGTAACCACCTCGCCGCTCCGCTCTACAAGCAGAACGAGCAAGCGCATGGGTAAGTCCTGTAACTTGACTCGGCGCCCCTCTTTCCAGAGCTCGCCGCCGATCGGATCAAGTTCAAAGCCATCGAAACGGAAGCGCGTACCCACGAATAGCCTTCCTTAGAAGCTCCGAATAGTACCACAGCCCAGGTGACGGCGAATCCGCCAACCCTCATCTGTTCAGTAGTTTATCTATTAAGGGAGACTTAAGAAGCAGTTTCGTTGACCCTAAGGAAATCCTCCGCGACATTCAGTCCTGCGGCCCCACGGTTTGTAGAAATCCATCTATCGGGGTAGGCGAGCTCATGCACCGAAACAAATGCCAGACGCTATTGCTTTTGGCCCCGTTTGCGGCGCTTCTAATGGCCTCCTGCGCGCGCGCGGCTGACTCTTGTCAGCCCGTCTTTGACGCCTTGACCAAAGTGGCTACGACGCCAAATCACAGCTATGAGACCAGTACTTCACCAACCAATACCCGCGGCGAGGAGAGGCAAGGCGAAAGAATTTTGGCCAATGAACACTACTACATTCGCACCCACGGGAAATGGATGCGCCTTCCAGTCAGCTCGCAGGACGTCCTCGAGCAGGAGAAAGATAAAGAAGCCCACGGCAAATCCATGTGTCAATTCCTGCGTACTGAATCGGTGAACGGTGAAGCCGCATTGCTCTACTCTTTGCACCGTGAATACGAACAGGCCGGCGACAAGGTCATCGAAGACGGACAGATTTGGATATCCAAAGGCACTGGGCTGCCGATGCGCGTTGTTGAGGATTGGGACAATCAAGGCATCCGGGTCAAAGAGCACCGCTCGACCCGGTTCGAATACGGGAATATTTCCCCGCCGATTTAAGCGTCAATTATGACTGTCTACCTGCAACTGCAGACTAGTGCATCAGCCACAGTCAGGGCAACTCAGGAATTGCCTGAGTCTGGGAGAAGAGACCATGAGTGAAGCACAGGCACTCGAGATTCCGAGTCAACCAAGCCGAAACCCGTATACAGAACGGCATTATTTTGCCTGGCTCGCAGGATTCATCCCAGCACTTGTTTTTGCAGGCTTTGCACGCACCTATTACCTGAATTCGGTATTTGGCGCGCCAAGTCTATCCACTTTTCTGCATATACACGGCGCCGTCATGACCGGTTGGATCTTTCTTTTTTCAGTTCAGACCTTCTTGATCACTCGGAGGCACGCACAGTTACACATGCTTCTGGGCATATTGGGAACTGGTTATGCCTTACTGGTCGTAATTATGGGCAGCACGGCGACGATATTGGCCGCACGGAGAGAGGTGCTGGCGCACTCCAAATCTGTTTCCGGCTTCTTGACGGTACTCGCGCTTGAACTTACCCAGATGTCGCTCTTTGCAGTTATGGTCGCCGCAGGTTTCAAGTTTAGGAAGCGTACCGGTCACCACAAACGACTGATGCTGCTTGCAACAGTGTGCATGCTCCCAAATCCGATGGTCCGCCTCCTCACTTTAATTGGCGTTGAGCACAACCTAGTGATTCTGAATATCTGGGCCCTTGTGGTGATTGCCATCGTTCTTCTCGATTCTGTCAGGAATCACAGAGTTCATCCGGCCTTTAAACTCGGGGCCACGCTAACCATTTGCTCTCTATATCTGGCGTATTTCGCGAGCCTTACATCGGTTTGGCAGCGTTTTGCGGCTGATGTGGTGCGTTAGGCGAGTGGATAGGTCACTGAACCTTGCGAACAGTGCAACTGACTTCACCAGATTAGCCAAGGTCGGAACCGACTGAGACACAGACGAAAGGAGCGTCAAAATGAAATGGACTTATTTCCTATTTTTGATATTTACGTGGGCGGCCGTGAATGCACAGAGCGAAAAGCCCCCCGTGCCGGTACCTGAACATCTTGGGGACTTGTCGAGTAGCGAAAGCAAGCGGAAGGCTCCAGGGACCGCCGCCGATCTTCAGAGTCTGCTTAAAGCGCTATCTGGTAAGTGGACGGTCACGGTAAAGTTCGAGCCAAATCCGTCCATGCCCAATGGGTTTGAGGGTAAAGGAGAGGAGACCTGGCGCTCCGGCCCCGGTGGCATCACTGCTATAGATGAAGAACATATTCCCTCTCCGGGCGGAGATCTGTTCCTGCTGGGCATCATCTGGTGGGACTCCAAGATGAAGAGTTTTCATGGGATGGTATGCGACAACCAGCTCCCGCATACGTGCGACCTCAAGGGAGCGCTTAATGACATCACCATGTCGTGGGACGGCAAACAACTGGTGATCGATGAGATCGAAACTCACGACGGCAAGAAAACGCTCTGGCATGAAGTCTGGTCGGACATTACACCGACTTCCTTCACTCAAACCGGAGACATCAGCGAACCCGGGGGACCGGCAAAAAGATTCATGACAATTCACGGGACCAAAGATCCCGATGCCAAGTAACTCTTCCCCATGAAAAACTTCGCAGAGTTTCTTCGACGCTACAGACTTCAAACGCTGTTGACTGCCCTTACAGTATGCAGCGCACTCTTCATCGCCCACCTGGCACTGTACGGACAGAGTAAAGCGGATTTCCCCGACGGCTTCGACGCCGTGCAGGCAGCACCCAAGAGCCATCGGGTGGTGTTCGAAAATGCTTTGATTCGAGTTCTGGAAGTCTCCGTCGTAGCCGGGGAGACGGTGCCGATGCATCATCACCGCTGGCCGAGTTTGCTGGTCAGTTGGGATACGGGAGGTAAGTCACCGCACGTCCACTACCACAAAGCCGATGGGAGCGTGACGGATATGCCAAGCATCGAGGAACCGGTGCACCCCGGCGGGTGGGAAGTACATTGGATGAAACCGGAACCGATGCACTCGGTCGAGGTTCTCGATGCTCCTGTTTCGAACTCAGACCTACGCATCGAGATCAAGTGCCGTCCCTGATGTGCAAAATGATGGATAGCACCTCACTTTTGTTGAATTCCGAAGCGATTTAGGTAAGGCAAGCGAGAAAAATCAGTAGGAGAAAGGATTTTCTGAATGGGGAGAATACTCGGGACGATCGCATTCCTTTGTACGATTCTGGTTACTGGCGCGAAAGCGCAACAGTCTCCCGCTGATCTAATTCTGATAAACGGCAAAATTTTCACAAGCAAGGCAGACCGGCCGTATGTCCAAGCGCTCGCCATCAAAGGAGACCGGATCGTGGCCGTAGGCACCAACGAGACCATAAGACAAATGGCGGCCAACGGCACGAAGATCATCGATCTCGGTGGGAGTACCGTGATCCCGGGTATCAACGATGCTCACTATCATCTGTCTATTGCTCCGAGGAACCGCATCGATGCCGACTTCAAGAGTTTCGATCCGTCCTGGGAGGAGGCAAAAAAAGTCCTTGTGGGCGGGTGGCCCGGGATCGGAAGTGGTTGACATAACGGTCGGGGAGAGGATAACACTGCGGCACGTCTCGAGGAAGTAGCGAGAGACGGAGGGTGCCCCGGGTTCCGGTTTCTGGAACCTGGGTCTTGGGGTTGATTT
>DASRCX010000084.1:0-6227 GCA_035652895.1 Terriglobia bacterium | reverse complement strand
ACATCCTGCCCGACGGGAACTTCCTCTACAACACACAGGACCAGGTGGAAGCGCCGCTCAATGTTGGGGTTTTTCTGGAGAACTCCGCGCGCGCCTACGACTATCGCGGCGATTTCGACGCGCTTCAGAAACGCCTGCCTGTTCTGCGCCGCATGATGGCATGGGTTCTCGAGCGGTATGAGTACAGCAAGCGTGTTTTTCCGCCGGATGATCCCCGCCATGGGTTGATCTGGGGTTCGCCGGAAGCCGACAACGGCGATCCCAAAGATGATTTCCCCAACTCGCATCCTTACTATTACCAGAACGCCTCCTGGACCTGGCGAGGCCTGACCGAACACGCCCGCTGTCTTGAGCGCGCCGGCCGCGAACACAATGACGCGAAGCTGCAGCAGGAGGCCAGGGAAGTTTCTCGAATCGCAAGCGAAATGCGATCCAATATTGAGCGGTCGCTGAAGACCGCAATGGCCAACCGCAATGAGGAGATGAAACGGGCGGGGATCGTTCCCTTCACGCCATTCGACACGGACCGCAAGCCGACCTGTCTGACCAGCTACGAGAATCACCGCTACATGATGGACTGGTGGACGAGCGACTGGGGCGACAAGGCGCTTGACGACGGGCATTTCATCCATCGAAAGATTGCGGGCGAGCAAATTCTGGGCTTGAACACCGATGGCGCTTATCCGCGCACGTCGAACTTCATGTCGCACGGGACGCTGTCCTATCTGATTCGCCAGGAGGATTACCGGCCCTTTCTTCTGACGCTGTATGCGCTGCTGTGCTACACCATGGACGGCGGCAACCGTTATTCCCCGGAGGATGCCTTGCTGCCGGGCAACTATCCCGGCGAAGGAAGTCCCTATGCCTGGTCGGCAGTGGTGAACAGCGAACTTCAGGCGGCCATGGGTTTGCGCTGGCTGCTCTGCTACGAAGAGCACGACCGTGAGGTTGTGCATCTGCAAAAGGCCGCCCCCAAACACTGGTTCAAAGCGGGTGAGGCGATTCGGGTGGAGAACTGCCCAACCCGGTTTGGAAACATCAGCTGGAGTACGGAATCGGAGGCCGATGGCGGGGGCGGCACCAAGTGGCGCGTCCGGCTGCGATTTGAGAAGCCCTTTAACGCCGACCTTATCGTGCATCTTCATCCGCCCTCCGGACAACCCTTGAAATCCGCATCGACAGGTGAATTACGCCCCGGGCAGGTTGTTCTGCCCGCATCGCTGCTGGCCGGAAAGATGGAAATCGACCTGGAAATTACGTAACATGTCACTATTTTGAATATCAGTACTTACCGCGTAGCCTATGGCTGAGAGGTACTCTGTACCCGAGTGAATTCGCGTGGTTTCTACTGGTCAGAAGTCGTCCATTCCGCGCCTTTTCAGGCTGAGAGTTGCTAACGCCGTTTTGTCCACTCCCAATGCATCGATTTATAAGGATTTTCAAAATGCCGTCGCGGGTTGAAAGACATCTTCACCATCTTATGTACCTCGCCGTTGCGTTACTGCTGGCTGAAGCGGTCGGATCAGGAGCCGTACAGCCCGCAGGGATCGCGAAGTTCAATCTCACACCGGGCCCCTTGCAATTAGACGGGATGGCGAGCCCCTGGAGATTCGTCAACGCCGTGGGAGAAGAGAGCGGACTTTGGGGATTCGAAAACGGGCAATTGGAAGGATGGGTCTACCCCCTTAAGATCTTTCATGATTTTCATCTGGCTTTTCAGCTTGAAGGGCTGCCAAGAATCTATTCGGGTCGGAATCTCCTCACCAGCGTTCGAATCTTTCCCCAGATGGTTCAGTTGCAGTACTCGGCCGAGATGTTCACGGTGAACGAAGTCCTTTTTGCGCCAAGACGACAGCCGGGCTTTGCCATTCTGCTGGATATAAAGGCGCCTGGCGCCATGAGAATTTTCGTGCGATTCAAACCTGACCTTAGCCTGATGTGGCCCGGTGGTTTGGGCGGCCAGACTTACACTTGGGATGCCAAGAATAAATGGGTGGAGTTAGCTGAACCGACAAATCGATTTTCGGCCCTTATCGGCTCTCCGTTTGCCGTTTGCTCGACTGCCGTCGGCTATCATCCCTACCTGAGTACAGCGTACCCCAACGAGGTGATCGAACTCCATGTCACCCGTAGCCAGGCAAAGCAATTCTACATTCCAATCATTACGTCGGGAGGCATCCGGGAGATCTACGATGCGCCCAGCGCTTATCACGAGCTTCTGAGTGAATTGCCCCGTCTTTACGCGCAGAGCTTGCAGCACTACGAGAGCCTTGACAAGAACGGGCCGCAGTTTGTTACTCCCGATCCGTTGGTCAACGAATCACTGCGCTGGTCACGCGTGGCGCTGGATCAGTTGAAAGTCTGCAACCCCTACCTGGGATGCAGTTACGTTTCTGGTTATGGTTCATCTGGAACAGGCGCTCGCCCGATGTATGCCTGGTATTTCGACGAGCCGACGATCACTACGTGGGCCTTTTTAGACGATGGTGCCACAGCAGGCCTTAAGGAAGCTTTTCGTTTTCTCGAAAAGTATCAGCGGAAGGATGGCGCGATGCCACACGAGATCTCTCAGAGCGCGGGGCTGATCGACTGGTTCAAGGCGTATCCATATCCCTACATCCATCCGGATTCAAGCCTCTGGTACCTGATCGCCATGGGGCAGTTTTACCACTTCACCGGCGACACGGAGTTTATCAAGAAGAGTTGGCCTCACATCCAGAAGGCGTATGAATATTGCCTTTCTATCATGGACCCAAGCGACGGCTTGCTGGAAATTCCGAAAGGACATTGGGGTTCTATCGAACTTACTGGTTTCGTCAAGGATGCAGCGATGGCGGGAGAGTGGATTGCTGCACTCCGCGCTATGCGTGACCTCAGCAAAATGGCTGGAGATCCGGCCCTGGCTGCAGAATGCGATCGGAGGGAGAGGAAAGCATCAGCGTCATTGGAAAGCGAATTCTGGAACCCGCAGCTTCAATATTACGACTACGGTCTTTTCACGTCCGGCCAGCCAGTCACATATCTGAACCCAGCAATTGGATGGACGGCATGGCTTGGCAGTCTGCCCAGTGATCATGCGAGAGTGGTTCTGGAGAAACTCTCGACGGCATCATTTTTGGCAGACTGGGGCGAGCGGAATATGTCTCTTGCAGACCCGCGCTACAAGGAAGGCTCATACCACGTCGGGTCAGCGTGGCCGTTCGCCACAGCAGGCCCGATGCTGGCACAGTTTAAGTACGACGACGCTGTGCAGGCATTCCTGACCTGGCGCGCCATGCTCAGGCTCAGGTTTTTTGATGCACCTGGCGATATGCCAGAGGTGCTGACAGGAACCTATTATAGGCTGCTCGATGACGCGGTTCCGCATCAAATGTTTTCCGAGTTAACTGCTATCCCGGGCCTTGTCGACGGCGTTTTGGGACTGACCTTGGATGTGCCCAATCGCGTCTTGAAATGGACTCCAAACCTTCCTCCGAGTTGGCCAAATGTTTCGTTGCGGGAATTCCCTTACGGTCAGGAAACGATAGACCTTGAACTCCGGCAAAGTTCTGGCAAGCTGGTGGCCAACATCCAACCGTCCGAATCGCAGACGGTCAATTTGCAGTTTTCGCCTGCTCTGCCCATGGGCTCGAATGTCCTTTCGGTACAACAGGACGGTAAGCCCTTACACTTCAAAGTCCAAGACCGCGGGAGCGATCTTCACGTCCTAGTCAATACCAGCTTCTCTGCGAGCACGCAGATCGAAATCCAGTACAAGCCCGGGGTAGCGCTGGAGGTAGAATGGCTTCCCTTACTGGAAGGAGATACGAGCAAGAATTTAAGAGTTCTTCGAACGAATTACGCAGATGGACGATTAGAGATGACGGTTCAGGGACTGCCGGGGCAAATTTACAAGGTTCGGGCGTATACTCCGTGGGATTTGAAGCCCCTTGATGGTTGCAGCACAGTGGAAAGGCGCAATGGTTATGAGGTGCTGGACTTGGTCGCACCGCATGTCGGACAAGTCATTGACAAGGCCGGCTATATGCAATGGAAGGCACGTTTCGAGACTCGGTAGGCCGAATCAATGGATTCTCGACGATGCGAGGCCTTTGTCTTCAGAAACTGAGTGGGTTGCAGATTGATAATGTGCTGGGCTGTATAGCCAATAAATGGACTGTCAGACTGACCCGGGAGCGTGTCCTAAATTCCGTTAAGGGTTGAGTGACGGTTCTCCGCGCCGACCTGGATAGAATCGTCTTAGAAAGTTTTCTCAAGGAAGAGAACCGTTGTGGAAGAGACGATATTGTAACGCGCCACATTATTCCCACCTGTTTTGAGCCTTGTTTCTCAAATTGACCCTGCCCGGACGGAATGAATCTTGGCAATGAGCGGGAGCGTAATGTGAACTTCTCGACGGGGCGCGCGACAGCCTCGTGATCTCGTCTGACTTCTTGCCGATCGGAGTTCGGCGGTAGGATTTTGGGAAGGCCGGAGGGCTCTATCAGTGCATACGCTGAGCCCTCCGTTCCAAAGACCAACTCGGGAGTCTCATCACTCCCAGAGAGGATCCCGTGCAAATCCTACACCCGTTCACTGGTTCCCTCCAACAATATGAGGAAGCGATTGCCGACCTGGATCGTTACCGTCCCGACCATTGTCCGCAATGCGAGGCGCAAGAGCCTCTGGTCGGCCACGGTTTTTATTCCCGCACGCTGGTGGACGCCGCTTTCGACGGCGTGATCCGTGTGCGCCGCTATTTGTGCCGATCTTGCCGGCCCACGATTTCTCTGTTGCCGCAGTTCGCCCTGCCGTATTTCCGCTTCAGCGTTTCGGTGATCGCCTTATTCCTGACGGCTCGACTCCTCGAAGGCCGCACCCTGGTCGCTGCGGCCGCCGCCGCGCCACCTTCCACGCCTTACCAGCGCGGGCAGTTCTGGGTGCGTCGGTTTCGCCGACAAGCCGAAGCCTTGTGCGTGGCCCTGGCCGCCAAGATCACGCCCCTGCCGGCGGCCCATTTCGTGGCCCGCGCGTTGCTCATGCTCGAGTCGCTGGGTTGGATCGCGGCCCATCGCTTCTTGTTCTCCCAACTGCGCCTGCACCTGTTAGGCTGGCCCGGTTTTCTCGCTCCACACGGCCGTCCGGCCGCGTTGCCCGCATCGGGCCCGCCCTGAGAACCGAAAACACACAGCATTTGTCTAGCGTCCCGGCCGCTCCCCGCGTAGGTTCGGATTCGAGGAGAGGAACCGATGGACGCCAAAGCCGAAAAAATCGCCTTATTCCGCTACGGCCTGATCGCCCGCCTGGTCCTGGAGCCACTGCCGCACGGCGAACTCACCCGGCGCGCCCAGGAGATCGCCGCCCGCCACTACGAAATCCCCTACTCCCAACGCACCTCGGTCTCCGTGGACACCCTGCTTAACTGGACACTCCGCTACCGCGAGGGTGGCTTTGAAGCCCTGGCCCGCAAGCCTCGCCAGGACCACGGGCAGTCGCGCACCATCACGCCCCAGCTCGCCGATCTCATCGAACGCCTCAAACGCGAGAACCCGCACGGCGCCGGCACCACCCTGCTGCGCGAATTGGCGCTGGTCTCCGGACAAAACGAGCCGGCCGTCTCCGCCTCCACCCTTTATCGCTTTCTCAAGCAGCGCGGCCTCACCGCGCGCCAACTGCTCGCGCCCCCAGGCCACAAGAAGTTCGAAGCCCAACACGCCAACCTAATTGGGCAGTCCGATATGCTCTATGGCCCCTACGTCCAGCGCCCCGGCGGCGGCAAGCGGCAAGCCTTCCTGCACGCCGTCCTCGATGATGCGAGCCGCCTCATTCCTCATGCCCAGTTCTACGCCGACCAGGGACTGGACACTTTCCTGGACTGCCTTCGCCAAGCCGTCGCTGCCCGCGGCCTGCCGGTCCGCCTCTACGTGGATAACGCCAAAGTGTTCCGTTCACCGCAATTGGCCCGCATCGCCGCCTCGCTCGGCATTTTGGTCGTGCATACCCCACCCTATCAGCCGGAAGGCCGCGGCAAGATCGAGCGCTTCTTCCGCAGCGTCCGAGAACAGTTCCTGGCCAACCTGGACCGGAAGCAGGCGCTCGCGCTCGATGACACGGCCCGCCAGGCGGTCTATCAAGCCAGCAAGGGCATCCCGCGCAAGATTAACAAACTGGCCCGAGCCGCCTTGAGCCTCGCCGCCCAGCGGAAAATCTCCTGCGTCCATGAAGCCATTCTGCTCGACGCCACCCGC
>DASRCX010000083.1:0-96124 GCA_035652895.1 Terriglobia bacterium | reverse complement strand
AGTGCATGCTTTGTCGCCGCAGCGTCGCTTTTTGTATTCACGATCCCTGTGTCCGAAATTACGTGTCGCGACCGCTGTCGGCTTTGAAGTTCATCAACAAGGGCCTGCGTCTGCTTGAGTTTTGTCTGGAGTTCCTGGATCTTGGCCTTGTCAGCACTGTCGGAGGGCGCAGTGCCTCCTGCCTTCACAAAGCGGTACGTTGCGAAGGCCGAAAGGGCAGCCACGATTACAAGCGCCAAACCGCCGGGCAGGAGGGACCTCGACGATTGCGCCTGAGTTGCCTTTTGTTTTACGAACACTTGCCTGTCAAATACTGGGCCGCCCATATTTCACTCCCTGTTCCAAATCGGGTCTTCCTATTTCAGATGAATCATCACCTCTGTGGGAAATTGTTGCTTTAGAGGAATAAGGAATTCGCGCGTTTCCTTCGGCAACAAGTCAATCTTCTGCTCCGCGTGATCCATCCGCTTACCGTCCAGAGTGACGTCGTATCGCCCCGGAGGCACTACCAGCAGGATTGGGGTCTTGCCCACGATCTTTCCATTGATCTTCACGAATGCGTCGGTCGGGTTCGAGCGCAGCATGAGTTTGGCTGCATCTTTACCGGCGGCCTGCTCGAGCGCCTCACGGTTCGCTGCCACGGAACCCTGCTTCATAGAATCGAAGATGTACTTTGAATTTGCCTCAGCATTCGCTGTCGGCTTGCTCATGATCACGGACGAATTGCCCGTGGGAAGGTCGGGAACCTTGACATTTTTCATCAGGTTCGTTCCGCTGATGCTCGTGGCCAGGCCTGACATTCCCGCTCCATATTCTGCCGCAGCCTGACCATAGGCTAGACTGCCAGCCACCGTAGCGAAAACCAAAAACGCAAGGGCGTGCCAGAGCAATTCAGAAACAGGGTGCAGGGGGCGCGGCTTCCAGGACCATTCGACTCGCTTATAGTTCGTGCGGGTTGGGGTTATCATCGCATTCCTTTCCAGCAGTGGGTGTACGATCAGCTTCTGCCTGGACAGGTGGAAGCTGACTGGCCTGTACTTTCCGTTCGGGTCTTACGGGCCCCCCTCCCGAGTGCTACCCGGTGCGTGTCGATCCACACTTACGTCTAAGGATATATCCGGAATTCAATTTCAGCAAGCCTCGCGTAGTTATTACAGAAGTTGATAACCGAGAGCGTGCGGCGGTTACAGCATCAATGTGCCAGAATACCAGGCTAAGCCTTGTTTTATCAGAAAGTTGGGATGAAGCGACAATTATTGACGGCTGGCAAGACTAAAGTGGAGGGCATGGCCAAAGCCTTGCTTGGCCCATGGAAAGGCCTCACCATTTTCCCCGGTTGAGAAGAAAACGTGCACCAATTTGCAACATCGTCAGGGGATGACCGCCACCTTCAATTCGCCGTTGCGATGCTTCATCCTCTGGAAGAAGCGCGGCAACTCATCGAGCGGGATTTCGCCCGTAACGAAATCGGAGGCGCGGATTTCTCCCTTGGCCACAGCCTCGAGCGCTTTGCGAAAGTACTTCGGCGTGTGATGGAAGGTCGACCGGATGGTGATCTCTGAGTAATGAAGCACCGAGGGATCGAATTCAACGTGGGTGCCACGCGGACAGCCGCCAAACAGGTTGACGGTACCGCCGCGGCGGACCATCTGGACAGCCCACTGCCAGGTCTGCGGAATGCCCACCGCTTCAATGACTGAGTCGGCGCCATGGCCGCTTTCGGTAAGCTGGCGGACGGCGGAGACCGGATTGTGCAACTCTGAAACGTCGAACGCGGCGTAGGCGCCGAGGCGTTCCGCTGCGCTCACCTGGCTCTTCCGTTTGCCGAGGGCAATCACGCGAACGCCACGGACGGATAGGATTCGCACAAATTTCAGTCCGATAGGCCCGCACCCAATCACGACCGTGGTATCGCCGGGGTTGATCCCCGTCTCCTCGATGCCGCGAAGGATGCACGCAAGCGGTTCGACCAGCGCTGCATCGCGGAATGACACGTGCGGGGGAATTTCCAGTGTGTTATTCCGCACGATGCGTCCCGGAATACGGATATACTCGGCGTAAGCTCCGTTGTTGAACAGCAGCGAGTTGCACAGATTGGCCTGGCCCTTTCGGCAGAATAAGCACTCGTTGCAAGGCGCGGAGTTGGCTGGCACAACCAGTGCTCCTGGACGAAGGCCGTTCTCGACTTCGCTGCCAGCGGCCTCGATGACTCCAGCGAGTTCATGACCAAAAACTGCCGGGGGTACGATCATCTTGGCATGGTAACCCTGCCGCCACACTTTCAGGTCTGTTCCGCAGGTCAATGCCACTTTCACGCGGACCAGTACCTCATCCGGCGCAAGATGGGGGATGGGGATGCGTTCAATTTTCAGGTCTTCGCGACCATATAAGACCGCGGCGTTCATTTCGCCGCTGAGACGAGTATCCATTAAGGCACCAGTATGATTTTTAAAGAGTCTTCAGAAGGATGAGCGGCCAACTCCAAAGCCCGTTCAATTTGAGAAAGGGGGAACCGGTGGGAAATCAACTCCCGAACCGGCAAAACCCGGTCGAAGATCAGCCGCGCAGATTCCTCCTGAAGGTCGAGAGATGCGCTATAACTTCCAAGAATCTCTTTCTCGTCGATGCCAACGGCCGCTGCGGGGAATTCCACTCGCAGCAGCGGATCATTATATGCAAACAGCAGAACGCGCCCTCCAGGACGCGCCAAGGCAAGGGCCTGTTCCAGCAGTTCGCGCTGTGGAGCAGCAACCAGCACAACATCGACGCCCCGGCCTGAGGTGCGTTTGCGAATGGCATCCTGCATGTCTGCGGCCGCCGGGTCGAACGATTCCTCCGCCCCAAGTTCGACGCTCTTCCTTCGGCGAGCCGGCATGGGATCGGTAGTCATCACTCTTGCGCCCGCATGAATCCGCGCCAGCAGCATCAGGATTAAACCGATCGGCCCCTGTCCGATGACCAGCACGCTTTCTCCCGGGTTGATGCGCGCCTTATAGATTGCCTTAAGGCAGGTGTTCACAGGTTCAACAAATGCGGCTTCCTCATAGCTGATATCAGGCGGAATTGCAACCATGCCGCGTTCTGCGATCCAGTCCATTACGCGGACGTATTCTGCAAACCCTCCTCCGCTCGGGCGGAACCCGCTGGTCACGCCTACCTTTTTGTAAGTCGGGCATTGCGAGTAAAGCTTCTGCTCACAATAGAAGCACTTGCCACAGGGAACGTGATGGAACGTCAAGACGCGGTCGCCAGGGCGCCACATTCGAACGCCGTCACCCACCGCCTCGATGGTTCCGGCGATTTCGTGGCCAAAAATCTGAGGTGGAGGCAAAAATCCGTGTTTAATCTTTTTGATGTCGGTGCCACAGATACCGCAAGCGCGAACCCGCACGAGCACTTCGCCGGCGGAAATCTCAGGGACGGGAACTTTTTCAGGCACAACGCGGCCTTGGCCGCGGTACACGCCAGCCCACATGCGCTTTTGGCGCTGTTGAACCTCCGTCGTTGTTCCGGTTTCGGCTCTGGCAGTAGTCATTGGCTGATGTACTGGACGCTGGACCCCAGCCTCTCCTTGTGCGCAGTTAGATAAGCAAGGTAGCCGTCCAGGAATTGGGCAAGCGACCTTGCGGCCCGAATACTCTGCGCTCCAAATCGCGTAAGGGTCCACGCATGCCACGGATTTCGAACAACCTGTCCCAAAATGCGTCCGATTTGGATACGGCCTGAACCGTCCAGGGCGCGATCAAAGTCATACGGTATGTCCATCTCAGCGGAGTCGGCCACGCTGCGAATCGCAACGCACGGTGTGCCCAACCTGCCAAGCTCCCTCATGGTGACAAAGGATTCCATGTCCACGGCGTCGGCGAAAAGACCAAGCCTGGATTTTTCTCCCGTATTGCGAACTACCTGCTCTGCCGAGATAAACTGTGGCACGGCCTTCGCTCCGCATTCCATCGCCATGTTCATGAGCGTCTCATCGCTTTTGATAATCTCCGTTCCGGTTTCAGATCGCACTGCGCGCGCCGCCAGAATTTCGCAGTTTCTGTGAGACCGTTTCAGGCTTCCCGCAAGCCCCGAGACGATGCAAACATCGGGAACTTCATCCAGCGATTCGCGAACCGCCCGCAGCGCGTTGGGCGGCCCCATTCCGGTCATCAGCACTTTGACGTCGGCCTCACCATGCTTTGTACGAAACACACGCCTGCTTTCCGGGTCCGGTTTGAAGGCGCGAAGGCGCAGCCAGGGCTTGAACTCCCAATCGACCGCGAAGGTAACAAGAACTTCCATTCAAGACGCCTTTCGCTTGTCTAAGCCGCCCGTCCGTAATTCTGCGGCGCGGCGCAGTTCCGTCGCACATAATTGTGCTGTTCATACCAGGCCACAGCCCGTTCGAGAGCGGACTCAACCGACCCCGCCTGGAACCCTAACTCCCGCGCCGCCTTCGAACAATCGACAAACATCTTGTGCCGGGCCATCCGCACTCCCTCAAGCGGAATCCGCGGCTGGCGATTCAGCATCCGTGAAAACATATGGTCGGCATAACCGGCCGCCATCGCCACAGAATGTGGCAACCGAATGCGCGGGCTGGGCCGCCCGCTGATTTGGGCCAGGACATCGAGGATCTCTTTGAGCCGCATATTCTGTCCGCCCAGAATATATCTTTCACCGACCGTTCCGCGTTCTGCGGCCATCCAGTGGCCGAGCGCAACGTCTTCCACCGGGACCCAGTTCAGACCTGTCTCAACGTAAGCCGGCATGCGGCCGTTCAGAAAATCCACGATGATGCGTCCGGTGGGTGTAGGCTTCCAGTCTCCGGGACCGACGGGCGTTGTAGGATTGACTACCACAACAGGCAATCCTTCCCGTGCTGTGCGCAACGCTTCCTGTTCCGCGAGGAATTTTGACCGCTTGTAATGGCCGATCATTTCCTCAAGTCGCGCCTCAGTCCTTTCGCTGGGCAACTCGCTCCCGCGATCCACGGCGATGGTCGCTACGCTGCTGGTGACAACGATCCGCCTGACTCCCGCCCGCTTCGCAGCCTCCAGAAGATTTCGCGTACCGCCCACATTGGCGTCGTAAATTTCCTGAGGGTTGGATGCGGCAAGGCGGTAATCGGCTGCAACATGAAAGACCCTGTCAGTACCATCCACGGCGTTTGCAAGCGATTCAGGATCGCGCAGGTCCCCTTCTATCGTCTCAACCGGCAAGCCTTCAATCGCCTTCAAGCTGCTGCGCGGGCGCACAAGAACGCGCACACGCTCGCCGCGCTCCACGAGCATTCTCGCTACGTGGCTGCCGACAAAGCCGCTTGCTCCTGTTACCAAGGACGTCATGCTGGCTAACCATTCGCATAAACCGGGCTGGGCCTGCTGTGACCGTTTCTGGGGCTGGTGAGTTGCCATTTCAGCAGCTTCCAGGTGTCGGGAAAAGTGCGGTTGGCTCCCAGCACGGCTGAAGGTTCAAACCCCACGTGCACCATGCAGTGTTCGCATCTCGGGTCGTTTCCAGGACCAAAGTTCTCCCACCGGGTGTTTTCCATAAATTCTTTGAAGGTGGCGTAATGTCTGTCAGTAATAAGATAGCAGGGACCTTTCCATCCGCGGGTGTTGTAAGTCGGATTGCCCCAGGCCGTGCACTCGAGTTCCCGCTCGCCACGCAGATATTCGAGATAGATCGGCGAGGTCATCACGCAATATTTCTCCAGCAGCCCCCTGGCCTGGCGGAACTTTTCCTGAATCTCCTCCCGCGACATGAAGATTTCCTTAGTCTGAACCGCCAGATAAGAATATGCGGGCGAGAGCATGTGGCCATCCACACCCAGGCCGCGAAGGTACTCAAACAATTCGGCAATTTCGTTAAGATCGGTTTGTTTATAGATTGTCGTATTGGTGCAGACCTGGAAGCCGTGGGCCTTGGCGAACTTGATCCCTTCAATGGCCTCGCGGAAGACGCCCTTACGCTCGACACACATGTCGTGGGTTTCTTCCATGCCGTCCAGATGGACGTTGAAAAAGAACCGGGAAGTGGGCTTGTAATCTTTCAGCTTCTTGCGCAGAAACATCCCGTTCGTGCAGAGGTAGATGTTTTTCTTGCGTGCCAGGATCCCCCGGACCACTGCGGGCAGGTCCGGATAGATCATCGGCTCGCCGCCGCAGATGGAAACGATTGGGGCGCCGCATTCATCCACGGCGTTCAGGCATTGCTCCACGGTGAGCTTTTCACGAATGCTGTCTTTATACTCGCGGATGCGGCCGCAGCCGGTGCAGGTCAGGTTGCAGGCGTGCAAAGGTTCCAGCATCATGACCAGAGGAAATTTCTCCACCCTTTGAAGCCGCTTCGCTGCAATGTACGTACTCAGATTTGCCGTCAGGCTGAGCGGAAACCTCATTATGAAATCCTCCCGTTCCTTTTTCCGTCTCCATTGTGCGGACCATGTTCGCCCGGCGAATAGCGAGTGGTTTCTCCGTCGCGATTTCCGCTGCGCAGGTTCAGATAACGCGCCAGGGCATACAGCGGAAAGCTGTCGCGATAGAGGTGGTAGCATAGATAAAAAACCCGAGGAAACCCTGTTCCTGTGAACTCAGTTTCATTCCAGAACCCTTCTTCGGTCTGGGCATCCAGAAGATATTGCACAGCCTTGGAAACAGCCGGGTCGGATGTGCCGCGGGTCGCAAGCAGGCCGATCAATCCCCACGCGGTTTGCGAGGGGGTCGGCGCGCCGCGACCCTTCAGTGACGGATTGTCATAGGACGCGCAGGATTCGCCAAAACCGCCCGTGCGGCCCTGAACAGAGCAGAGCCAGTCAGCGCCGCGCTGTGCTTCCGGTGATTGCCCCAGCCCAAAGACTTCCAGCATTCGCAGCACGCCGCTGGTTCCGTAAACGTAGTTGACTCCCCAGCGGCCGTACCACGCGCCTTCTTCCGTCTGTTCCTTATGGATGAAGTCCAGTGCGCGCTTCACGACAGGGTGCGACGCAGGCCAGCCAAAGCGTCCAATGCATTCCAGCACACGCGCCGTCACGTCGGCGCTCGATGGGTCGATCATTGCGTTGTGATCAGCAAATGGCACGCGAGTCAGGATGGCGCAATCGTTGTTCTTGTCAAACGCGCCCCATCCACCATCGCGGTTCTGCATGCTGATCAGCCATTGGAGCCCCCGTTCAAGGGCGCGCTTCATCCGCTCTTTTTCCGGGAAGTCCACGCGCTGAAGGGCCATCATGACGAAGGATGTGTCATCCACGTCGGGATAGAAGTCATTGCGAAACTCGAACGCCCATCCGCCGGGGGCAGCGTCTTTGTTCTTCACTTGCCAGTCGCCCGGGCCAACAATCTGGCGATCCAGCAGCCAGCGCGCGGCCTTGATCAGCGCAGGATGGTCCGGGGGGAGGCCGGCCTCTTCGAGGGAATACATCACGATGGCCGTGTCCCATACCGGCGACACGCACGGCTGAAGTCGGATTGTATCGCTGGTTTCAATCTCGAAGTCGGCCAGATGTCTGATCTCCCGCGCCGTAAGCGGATCGTCCGCTGGATGGCCCATGGCAAGAAGGGCAAAAATCGAATTGACCATGGCCGGGTAAATCGCGCCCAGGCCCTCGCTCCTTTCCAGATGTTCGAGCAGCCATTCCTGCGCCCTTCGAAGCGCAATTTTGCGGAAAGGCTTCCATGGGAGCGATTCATGCAGCTTGAACAGGCGGTCTATGGCAAGAAACATGTTCCGCCAGGTGAAGAGTTTCCTGTCCCAGTCAAAGGCCGGAATATGGCCTGAGGAATCACGGAAGAGTTCATCCACGCGTGCATGTTCGGGCACGGGCCATTGAGGTCGAATCGCGTAAAGGATCGTGAGAGGCACCACGATGGCGCGCGTCCACGATGAAAGCGAATATATGTTGAAAAAGAACCATGAGGGCGGCAGCATCAACTCCGGCGGGATGGCGGGGACATAGTTCCACTTGACTGCCCCACCCAGGGCCAGATAAAAGCGCGTGTAGGAATTCGTTTGTTCCAGCCCGCCGAGTTCGTGGACTTTCCGGCGGGCCGCGGCCATGTGCGGATCGGCCGGGGAATCGCCGGCCAGCTTCAGGGCAACATACGCCTTGACGGTGGCGTTAAGCTCCGAAGGGCCGCCTTTGTAGATATTCCAGCCACCGTCTGGAAGTTGATTGCGTCGGATGTAGTTGGCCAGTTTTGCTACGCGCGCCGGCTCAAATTTGCCGATAATGTGCAGGAAAAAAACGTAGTCCGATTCCAGGGTCGTATCGGCCTCAAGTTCGCCGACCCAATACCCTTCCGGGGCCTGCAAAGAGAGAAGATACTGCGTTGCCCGCTCGACTGCCTGACGGACCCGCAGATCGATCTCGGCGCCGACGGCCCCGATTGCATGCTCGTTTTTAGACGGCTCGAGCTCAATTCCCGCTTCCTGTGTCATGAATCCCCCGCGTCGCTGCAATGCGCCTTTTCAGACCTTCAATTCCGCCGGAAGAGCAAAGCGGACGTCTTCTTCAATCCACTCGACTTCTTCCACTCGCGTAAAACCCCATTCCTTCAGACGGTCCATAACCTGCTGGACCAGGACTTCAGGGGTTGACGCACCTGCGGTGATACCGATGCGCTTGTGGCCGTTGACCCATTCGGGTTGGATATCATCCGCGTTGCCGATCAGGTAAGCAGCTGCACCCGCGCGACGGGCCACTTCCACCAAACGGTTTGAATTTGAGCTGTTCTGTGCGCCCACCACCAGAATCCCATCCGCCTGGGGGGCGATAGCCTTCACGGCCATCTGGCGATTTTGCGTGGCGTAGCAGATATCCTGCCCGGGCGGCCCGACAATGGCGGGGAAGCGTTCTTTCAGCCGGGTCACAATTTCCGCTGTGTCGTCAAGGCTCAGGGTTGTCTGGGTCAGATAAACCACCCGGCTCGGGTCAGGAATTTCCAGAGTTTCGACATCGTTTACGGAGGAAATAAGACGGATTGCTTCTGGTGCTTCGCCAAGCGTGCCGATCATTTCATCGTGATCGCGATGGCCTATCAGCACAATCGTATAATTCATCCGCGCGTAGCGGATGACCTCGAGGTGCACTTTGGTCACCAGCGGGCAGGTTGCGTCGATGATGCGAAGTTGCCGCTGGCGCGCTTCTTCACGGATTGCAGGGGAGACCCCGTGGGCACTGAAGATTACAACGCAACCCGTGGGGACTTCGTCAAGGTTCTCAACAAAGATCGCGCCCTGGCTTGCCAGTTCATTCACAACGTACCGGTTATGAACGATCTCCTTCCGCACGTAAATGGGCGGCCCGAGCTTTTCCAACGCCATGCGGACAACGTCAATGGCTCGGATGACCCCGGCACAAAAACCCCTGGGGCGCAGCAGAAGGAGCGTGCCGGGCTCGGTGCGAACAGGGTTCGCAACGTGCGTACCCACGTTGTTCATTGTTTTGTCATCATCCTTTCCAGCTACATCCCCTGTAAAGATAATCCTCTCATGGACTTTCCCCATCGTCAAGACAACCGCCGACCGCGGATCGGCGGAAGTCATTCATAAGACGCTGAAAGTTTGATCGGCGAGGCCGCGGCTCTTCAACACGCCATCAAGCGCCCAGACCACCCTCCTTAGATGTCATTTCAGGGCGACAGGATTCAACTAAGGACGCGGGGGTTGTTTCACCGGCGGAGTTGCAGAAATATGGGAGAATACCCAAAGCCATGCGCTGATTGCTCGGATGTCTCCCTGATCTTTTATGTTGCCGTCTGTTGAAGCCTGGCAAAACGTCCCGACCGTTTTTGTGCGGCCTGCCGTATCATATTAGTCTTGCTGTTGTTTTGAATCTCCAATGCTTGAATACTTTGTTCTTGCCATCGCCGTCGTTGGTCTGCTGGCGTCAACCATCTATCTCGGTATGACGATTGTTGCAGCCAGCCGTTTTCGCGCTTCGGCGGAAAGGGAATCCCGCCAGGCGGAAGCCCGGGCCTCTCTGCCGCCCGTAACAGTTTTGAAGCCCTTGCACGGAATGGAGCCGCTGTTGGAAGAGTGCCTCGAAGGGTTCTTTCGTCAAGATTATCCGATTTACGAACTGCTTTTCAGCGCTCGGACGGCGGCAGACCCGGCGCTCGATATTGTTGAGTCGCTCAAAAAGAAATATCCCCGGATTTCCGCCCGCATTGTCCTCTCCGGTGAACCGAAATACGCCAGCGCCAAAGTTTATGCCATGGAGAAAATGTTGCCGCTCGCTTCGCATTCGATTCTTGTGATCAGCGACAGCGACGTGAGGGTGACGCCGGGTTATCTGCGTCATGTGGTCTATCCGATGCTGAACGAGAACGTTGGCATGGTTACATGCCTTTATCGCGGCGTACCGACGGGCGGGATATGGTCGCTGCTGGAGGCGCTCGGAATGTCGATCGAAATGTCTTCCGGGGTGCTGGTAGCTGACCTGCTCGAAGGAATGCGGTTTGCTTTGGGCCCCACGATGGTTATCCGCAGGAATGTGCTGGAGAGTTGGGGAGGTTTCAGGGCCCTTGCCGAGCATCTCGATGATGATTTTGCAATGGGGGCGATGACCTATGCCTCTGGGAAAAAAGTTGTTTTGTCTCATCACGTCATTGAGCATGTCGCCTTAAGTCGCACGGGCCGGCAGTCGGTGCTCCACCAGCTTCGCTGGATGATGAGTTCCCGGTTCTCCCGTCCCAAGGGTCACATTGGTACCGGCCTGACGTTTGCCATGCCGTTCGGGTTGATCGGGCTTGTTGCAGGCTGGATGGCTGGCAACTGGCCGCTGGGTCTTGCCCTGCTGGGTCTCGCGTATGCGAATCGAGTTGTGCAGGCGCTGGTTGTGGGCTGGGGCGTCACGCGCGATAAACGTTCGGCGCTTTATTGCTGGCTCTATCCGCTCCGTGACCTTGAGGGCTTTTTCCTTTGGTGCGGGAGCTTCTTTGGTTCGGAAATCGTCTGGCGCGGCGAGCGCTTCCGTGTCGTCTCAGGCGGCCGCATTGTGCGCAAGAGCATCCAACCCGCAAGCGGATCCTGAAATACCCCTTTCGCTTGTGTCGTCTTGAGTATAGCGAAGGACCTTTGGCAGTCAACGTGTCGCAGGTTCCGCAAAGGGCCTTTCCCCCGGGCTTTGCGAAGTGTCCGCGGAAATTTGAGCAGGACACGGACCCCCTTACGGCTGGTTGCTGAAAACAACCTTCCCTGAACTCTCTGCGATAACGTAATGAGGCTGCGGCAGGACCGCCTTCACTTTTTCGAGTTGCCGCGGTGGAACAAACAGAAAAATCCTGCGGCTGCCGCTCCAGCCTCGGACGAGGTCGGCACTGGTCAGAAAAATACGGGGCGCGTCGGGAAAAGTGGAACCAAACCACATGGAAGTTGTCCGTCCGTTGACAAGGTCGATGGGCTGCCTCAGGTAAAACAGCAAGGACGACCCGTAGGCCTGGTCGCCGTAAATCATCACTGCATCGCCCGGCTTTTCTTTGCTTCTGATGACGTCCGCCAGCTTCCTGGAAGACAGAAATGGCCCAAAGCGCACAAATGCGATCTGGGCCGCCACCAGGAACACGGCCGTCGCAATCCCTGTGGTCCATGTGGCCGCCAGCCTCTTCTTCCTGATGCGCAGGATCAGGGCCAGCAACGGCCCGACCAGCAGCGCCACCGCGGCCAGTGCCGCGGGGAGGCGCAATGCGGCAAAGGCGGAAGTCGTCAGATCGAAAAACTTCGACATGGAAAGGGTATCGTTGGCAACGTCGCGGTGTACGAGCAACTCGCCCAGGTCGGCGCCCCCAGGTACGTGGCGTGACGCCCAAAGCGATGCCACCAGGGCTGCTCCGGCAATCAATCCCGCTGCGGCGTAAAGCGCATTGCCCAGCACCGCCCACCGGCTTGAGCGCTCCTGCTGTTCATCACGCGCAAGGCTCCCTGCGATCAGAAGCAGCAGCGGGAGATAAGCAGGGAACGTGTAATATTCCTGGTTCGTGGAGAACGAGAAGAATACCAGAACGACTCCTGCCCAGATCCAGCAGAGCGCGCGCGTGCGCGAGGCGAACGTCAGTTCTTCCCGTTTTCGCAGCGCGGAGATGTCGTGCTTCAGGTCACGGAAGATCAGCGGGAAGTAAAGGCTCCATGGGGACAACCACGCGAGATGAAGGCCCCAATAGAGCAGCGGCGGCAGCTTGTTATAATCGCGCGGATAGCGTTCGCCAAGAAAGCGCAGGAACTGCTCGTTGATAAAGTAAAACCAGAAGAACCCGTGGTTCCGAATTCCTGCAAGGATGTGCCACGGCGCGGCGATCAGCAGAAACAGGGCAATACCCTTGACCAGGCGCAGTTCTCTCCAGCGTCGCCATTCGCCGCTGAGCAGAAGGTAGCCGATGGCAGGGAAGCCGACGAAAACCAGCGCCACCAGGCCCTTGGTGAGTACAGCGAGCGCAAGCACGGCATAGCCTGCGTACCAGCGCCACTCCGTTTGCCGGCAGGAGTCAAGCGCCGCCAGAAAAAAGTAAAGCGCCAGTGCAATCAGCAGGCTGAGGATGACATCAGGGATAAATATCCGCGTAAAAAGGAAGCATCCGACGCATGTCGCCACAAACAATCCGGCATAAATGCCCGCGCGACGACCGAAAGCCCGCCGTCCCCACAGCGCGCCCAGCCCGACGAGAAGCAGCACTGAGAGGATGATGGGCAGTCGGACGGCAAATTCTGAAACGCCGAATGCCTTGAAGCCAAGGGCCACCAGCCAATACGGAAACGGCGGCTTTTCGAGATATCTTACGCCGTTCACATGCAGCGTCACGTAATCGCTGTGCACGTACATTTCTCGCGCCGCCTCGGCGTGCGTCGAGTCAGCGTCGTCGAGCAACGGCGGCCGAAATGCTCCCGGGAGATAAACGATAAGCCAGACGAGAAAAATCAAGACCCACGGAAAGGGGCGCTTCGCTGATGATGAAGGTTGTGTCTGGTTTACCTCAGAATTCAGGGCGGCATGTTCCATTCCGTACTGCGGCATTTTATTTCCAAAAGAGCGTTGGAGGCTGGAAGCGTTCTTTGTGCCGCTCGTCAAGCCCGAGGACACACTGCGCCACTACGTCTGTGGTTGGCTATTGTCCCGTGTCCACGTTCAATTCGATGACACGATGCTGGAACCCGACAAACTGCCCGAAGTTGGGAGACACGATATTGTTGAAAACGTCCCTGGGATCGCGCGCGTTTGTCAGGTTGCGAACGCCGATGCCCCATCGCAGCTTGAACCCGCCTCCCCAGGGGAGCCAGTGGGGAAGCGGAAACATTTTCCAGACCTTGAAATCAAATGAGAAAAACGTCGGAAAGCGGTTGCTGTTCGGCGTGCCGACGTAGTTTTGCAGAACGTCTATTTTTGACCAGGGAAAGCCCGTGTGCAAGTCAATAATCGGCGCAAAGACGATTTGCTTCGGGAGGTGAATGATCCCCCAGGAAATCGTTCGGTCCGGCACGTTAGCGTCCGTATCGGCGTAAACGTCCGGGCGAATGACAGGGTCTTCGAACGGAACGAAGATGTGGGTCAGGGAATTCAGGTTGCTCTGCGAGGCACTGTGAACGTAGGAGGAGTTGAACTGGTTTCCCTTCTCATCGCGGTAGCTCACCATGAGTTCGTATTCGTGATACCGCGCGGCGCCGCGGTTGGAAAGCAGCAGCATACCTGCCGTCGGGGACGTCTGTTCCTGGTCGATGGCAAAATCCTTGTAGGTGTTACTTTGGAGGTAACTGGCCCGGACTGCAATGTGGCTGGTGATCTGGTGGTCGAACTCCGCCTGCCATGTCAGGTTATAAGGCGTGGCGTCCAGGTCGGAACAATCCGGAAGCAGGCCCAGTCCCGCGCGCGTTCGCGTCGCGCAGCGGCTGTAGTAAGTAACCGGAGAGCCCAGGACGTTACCCTGTTCATCGAAAAGGGTCACCACACGGCTGGGGTTGCTGTCAAAGTCGGAAGCAAGTAAAGGTATGCGCGATTTAAAAATGCCGACTCCGCCTCGCAAAATCGTCCTGCCGCTTTTTCCCGGTGAATAGACGAACCCCAGCCGCGGAGCGAAAGTGACAAGCTGTCCAACGGCCTGACCGTAGTAGCTGAATCCGAGGTCCACGGCTGCGCGGTCCGTCAGCATCCAATGATCGTTAACGTAGGCCGAACCTTCAGCATTCTGAGTTGAAAAGCGCGCGGGAGACTGATTGGCTGGAAGTCCTCCGAGGCCCAAGAAATCAATCCTTTCCGCAAGTGTCCCATTTTCCCGGGTGACAAGCACGGGCTGTGATCGGCTCGTTCCGTCATATGCGCGATAGATCAGGTCGCCGCCGATCTCAGTCTGATGCTTTCCCACACGCTCCCAGTCAGGAAAACGGTAATTCAAGGTGCCTTCTTCCTGATTGCTCGCCCTTGCCCAGGCGTTGAAATAATTCCCGCCGTAGCCGTCAGGCGTAACCAGCATGTCCAACGGACCCTGACCGTGCGCGTCGGCGTCAAACCGGGTGTATTTGAAAAGGCTGGTGAGGATGGCCCCCGATTCAAACTGATAGCTGTCATTGCCTTGCAGCGAAAAACCGCGTTCGGAAATATTTGACGACGCTGTCTGCGGAACCAGGGAATTAATGTTCGCGTATTCCTGCTTGCGGGGAAACAGGTGGAAGTCTACCGACGCAATGTGGCGCGGCGAAAAGACATATTCGAGAGTGGTGAAGGAGTTGTACATCTCCTTTTTTGTCTCATTGTGAGGCCAGGCCAGGCCGCGAACAGGATCCTTCACGATGCTGTAGATGAACGATTCGGAAAAATTCAGGCGGTCTTTCCAGAGGGGTCCTGTGAAGGTGAGCCTAGGCTCCCAGTCGTTCACGCCGACCAGATGGCCGCTTCGTCCGCGAAAACCGGGGAAAAAGTCATTGAGTTCCCATCCCCATTTGTAGCCGGGTGCCTTGGTTTCAATCGCCGTAAGGCCTCCTGAAAAGCCGTCGTACTGAGCGTCGAACGGCGCTTTGTACACGTTGAGGGACTGGATAGCGTCCACCGAAAGGTCGATGTCAAAGCTTCCGGTGATTGGATCGATTGACTGCGCACCGTCGATCAAAAGCATGCCCTGGTTTTCAACAGCTCCCTTGATATTGATCTTTCCGCTGGGAGAACGGATCACCCCCGGCACAAGTGGAAGGAACGCCTTGAATTTCTGTTCGGCGACGGGGAGCGTGGTCAGCGCCTCGGAGCCGATAGTTGCGGGCGGCGCGGAAGTCTGCTCCGATACCGGGCCGGCTTGAGCCTTTACTTCTACCTTCTGGACCAATTTCTTTTGTGCCGGCATGATGATGTGCAGGTATGCGGCAAGCCCGGCACTGATGGCCAGATCGGTCTTCACAAACGGCATGTAGCCGAGCGCCGTACACGTCAGAACGTACGTTCCGGGCACGAGGCCGCGAATACTGAAATCGCCCTTCGATCCCGTGGTGACGGAAATCCCCTGCGTGGGCAGAAGGCCGCCCTGCAAAGTGCAGACTACGCCGGCGATGGGAGCGTTGTTCTCATCCACAACTTCACCCTTCAGTTCCTGCGTTTGCTGGGGCAGCGCGGCCCGCAATACGGGGCCAGGCGTCAGGACGAATCCCAGGATGCCGGCCAGGATCGACAACGCCAGTCGCCTGGTTGAAATAAATCGAGGTGTGTCAGTCTGCAAAAATCCTACCTGCCCTTTCTTTCATTCATGCCGATCGAGCCTGGCCGAAGGTTTCTGGAGGTCTGCGATTCAGGGTTAGGTCCCGCTTTGCACACAAGGACTTTCCGTGCACAAACCTACAAGTATAAACGCTTCCGGGGGTCCTGCATAGACTGTCCAGAGACACCGCTTCACTCAACATTATTTGATACATGAGGGGGCTGTGTAGTTGCTGGTTTTTCTCGCCCCGCCGCTCCAGGACTATGTTGAAAGCTTTCTACTCTCGCGACTGTACCGGCGGCCTATGGGCGCCGCGCACATATCTTCTTCCCGCGAATGTTTTTCCTCATGCGTCGCCGCCTTTGGTAAAATAGCGCGCGTGGCTGGCGGAAACCCGTGTGCAACGGACCAGCCAGGGCGTAAAAGATGCGCGCAACCCGCGTGCTGTCGCTGTGCAGCGTGATGGTATGTCTGGCGGAGGTGGCGCTTCCCGCGCGGGCGCAAACTTATCAATCTCAGATTGAACACCCGATCGTGCAGTACAAGATGTCGGCGGCGCTCGACCCGGCCACGAAAATCGTCAAAGGGCATTACAATCTCACCTGGTGGAACCACACGGATGACACCGTCCCCGATCTCTATTTCCACCTCTATTTGAACGCCTTCAAGAACCTCGACAGCACCTTCATGCGTCGCGATCCCTACGAGCGGCAGCACGATTCCCTCACCGACTGGCTGACAATTCCCGGTAAAGACAAATGGGGGTGGGAAAAGATCGATAAAATCCAGATCGTGAACGGCCCCGATCTTACGCCGCTCATCATGTACGCGCACCCGGATGACGACAACGCCGCGGACCAAACCGTGGTCCACATCGCGCTGCCGCAGCCCATAGCTCCCAAGGGTACCATCGAACTCTCTGTCGATTTCACCTCGAAGCTTCCGCGGGCCTTTGCCCGAACGGGTTATGACGGGAATTACTTTCTGGTGGGCCAGTGGTTTCCCAAAATCGGGGTCTATGAAGGCCCCGGCGAACGCGGCCGCACAAGCGGCGGATGGAATTGCCACGAGTTCCACCGATACACCGAGTTCTATGCCGACTACGGCACGTACGACGTTGACCTCACCGTTCCCTCCAACTACATCATCGGCGCTACCGGCTACCAGCGCTCCGAGCAGAAGAACCCCGACAAAACCACAACTTACAATTTCTATCAGCAGGACGTCCACGACTTTGTCTGGACCGCCAGCCCGGACTTCATCAAGATCACAAAAACTTTCGACTGGGGAAGGGAAGTCCGCGGCGATGAGGTGACCCGATGGGGCGGAATTCTGCAACTGCCGGCGTCAGAGATGGCGCTGCGCAACGTTTCTGTGACCCTGTTGCTCCAGCCGAGCCATCGCGACCTTGAGGACCGCTATTTCCGCGCAATTTTTAACGGACTTAAGTATTACGGACTCTGGTACGGCGCTTATCCCTATGACACTTTGACCGTCGTCGATCCCCCGCGGAATTCATACACCTCGGGCATGGAATATCCGACATTCTTTGTCGCTGGGACGGACTTCTGGCCGGGGAAGTATGAATTCAGCCCGGAAGGCGTAACCATCCATGAATTCGGCCATCAGTTCTGGTACGGGCTGGTGGGCAACAATGAATTCGAGGAGCCGTGGCTGGATGAAGGCTTCGTTTCCTATTCAACGGCCAAAGTCCTGAAGACCGCATACGGCGAGCCATGTGCTTATCTGCATTTTCTGGGTGTGCCGATTCAGGCCTTCACGTGGCTGCGCGTTCCGCTCCCCGGTTTCCCTTTTGCCGGAGTTGGCTCGATTCCTGTCGGCCCGTATTTTTCCTGCGTGCATCTACCGGAGGAAACTTCGGGTCGCAGTTTGTATCTCCAATACGCCACGACTGACAACCTGGTGCGGAACGGTTGGCAATACGACAGCCGCATGAGCTACGTGGTGAATTCCTATACGCGCCCGCAGCTCAATCTGGAAACGCTCGAACAATATCTCGGCCCGGACGTCATGGCTCGCGTGATGCGGACGTATCAGCAGAACTGGCGCTATCGGCATCCGACCACGCAGGACTTCATCGATGTGGTCAACCAGGTTTCCGGCCGCAACATGGACTGGTTCTTCCGGCAGTTTTTCTATAATTCGAACATCGCGGACTATGAAATTGCAAGCATCTGGAACGAACCGCTCTACGGCAAAATCGGCATCTACGACGAAGAAGGGAAGCAGGTTTATTACTCCCGGCAGGACGCGCTGAAGGCCTACGATGCCGCCAGGCAGAAGCTTTATCGTTCCGCCGTCACGGTCCGCCGGGTGGGTACCGCTGAGGCGCCGGTGGACATCAACGTCACATTCGACAACGGCAAAGTCTCGCACGAACACTGGGACGGCCATTACCGCTGGACAAGGTTTACCTACGAAGGGCCAAACAAAATTGTTTGGGCGGAAGTTGACCCCGAGCGGAAACTTGTCATCGATGCCAATTACACGAACAACAGTCGCACGGTCCGTGTGCAATCGAGATTCGCCGTCAAATGGTATATCCGGTGGATTTTCTGGATCGAAAACCTGTTCTTTTCAGCAGGATTTTTCGCCTAGCGCCACCCGTCAGTTCGCTGGAGGTCTCTCCAGTGTCAGGCTGGACTGCGGCGCTGTTTCTGCGGTCCTGGAGAGTTGATTTGAAACGCAGGCAGAAAACGGAGGCCCGATGGTAACGGCGCGCACCTCCATCCGCGAAGGGTTCCGCCTTGCGCGCCAGTCGTGCGGTGCGGTGTGGATGCTCTTTGCCGCGAACCTGCTGCTTGCGATTATTGCAGCTCTGCCGATTTTTCATGGAATCCTCGATTTCACTTCGCAAAGCCTGATGGCCCGCGATCTGCTTACGGGTTTCTCCTTTGACTGGTTCACGGATTTCACTTTCAACCGCGGCGCGGCCATCCAGCAATATGCGCAGTTCATTATGATCATGGGCATGATTGCGCTGCCGGTAAACGCCATTCTTGCCGGTGGCGTACTGGCGCGGTTCCAGAATCCGCAGGAACGTTTCCGCCTTGGCAGCTTCTTCCGCGATTGCGGCCGCTACACGTGGAGGATGCTCTGGCTGATGGTCTTTGCGTTGATTGCTTTCTGGGCGGCGTTCCACTTTGTCCATGCCGGCCTGGGTGGCTTCGTCAACAGAAAAACTCTCTACTGGACGGATGACCGCACAGCGTTTCTGGCGCAACTCGGCGCAGGCTTGCTGCTGCTCCTGGCGCTTGCGTTTATCAATCTGGTGATTGAGTTTGCGCAGGTCAGGATCGTTTATGTCGAAGGGGCAGGCGCGATCGATTCATTGCTTGCCGCGCTGGGATTTGCCATCGCACGCTTGCCAAAGGCTGTTGTAGTTTATGTTGTTCCATCATTCGGCGGGCTTGCACTGCTCGGCATCTACCGTCTGGTGACGCCCTGGAGCCTGATTCACTCCTCGCTCGGCGGAAGCGCAGCGTCTTCATACGAACCTGCGCTTGTGCTATCCCTGCTCTTCATGGGTCAGCAACTGGTGATGTTCGGGCGCTACTGGTTCCGCGTTGCCACCTGGGCCAGCGAATGGTCGCTCTACCACGGCACGCGGACCCCCCGGCCCCTGACCAGCCGTTTAAAGGACGCTCCGCGTAATCGTTCGGACTTTATGCCGCCTGTTAACGGTTTCGACGCGCGCGGATCAGCAGGATGGACTGGTCATCGGCCTGGTGGCCAGCGGTTTTCAGTTTTGTGAATAGCATCCGGGCAATCTCTACGAGGGGCATTTCAATGCATGGCCTGATGGCCTGTTCGACGCCGTCGAGGCCAAACTCGACGCCATCCGGGTCCGTGGCTTCGGCGATTCCGTCGCTCACAACAACCAACAGATCACCCGGTTCGCAGGCGATCCTGACCGACTCATAATGGGCCACGGGCAGCAGGCCCACCGGGAACTGACTCATCGAGCAGCGACGAATTTCCCCTGTTGCTTTGCGGAAGTGAAGTAAAGGAAGATGCCCCGCGGTTGAGTATTCGACCTTGCCGTCACCCGTTAAGAGGAGGCATGACATCGTAGCGTACATTTCCGGCTGCTTGACGGCGGGCAAAACGCGGTTTGCGGCTTCAAGCAAAGCAGGAAGCGGCTGGCCCTGATCGCAACCAAGACGCAGCGTGGTCTTGACATTGGCCATCAGCACGCCGGCCGGTATGCCATGTCCGGAAATGTCGGCCAGGCAGGCAAGCATCCCGTCCTGCGCGGGGACCACGTCCACCAGGTCGCCCCCTACTTCTTCACAAGGGATTGTTGCTCCATAAACCTCAAACGCTTCGGAATTGCAACTGACGGGAGGAGCGAGCGTCTGTTGGATTCCGTGTGCCAGGTCAAGCTCCGTGCGGACGCGCGTCTGTTCCACTCCCTCGGTGCTCATGAACTGGAGGAAAAAGCGATATCCCAGAATCATCGCGGCGAGCATGCCCGCGGCATCGAAGATAATCCTTTGCCGCGCGGCGGCAGGCAGGGAAGCGCCGCCTGCCCGCGGCAGCCAGCGCCCACTGTAAGCCGTCGCCGTCACCAGCACCGCCAGCACGGGCACGGACCTCAGCCAACGGCGGTTGAGGGCAGTGAAAAATGCCACGGCGCTCAGGCCGATCAACGCGGAAAAGACCAACACGGCCCATTTCTCCAGCCCCATCCAGCCCACGAGATCCAGGAAAAAACCCAGCCCCGCCAGAGTGAAGAACTGCCCTATGATCACGCGTGTCATTCGGCGGATGGGCAGGGTCCGCCAGTAGCGCGCCCGGCTCTTGTCGAGAGTGGAAGCGATGAGAGGGAAGAACGTCCACAGCAACTCATACGCCGGGTTTGCCAGCCTGCGCGCGAATTCTTTCCAGAAGCGCGAGTTCATATTCTGTCAGGTGATCTTCGTTGAGAGCGGCAAAGCAGGATCATAGCACCGGCGAAACAGCACACAAAGCGGTATTCCAATCGGCGCATGCACGTTATGAAACAGGCATGACAACCGCAAAAATGCCCGGTTCGCCTCAAGCTGCCCCTGTCGGTTTCCAGAGTGTTGTTCCGAAAAAACTTGCAAAACAGTTTCGTGGCACAGCACAGTTAGTTTGAGCAATGCCAGACTCTGCCCAACTCGAAAGGTCCGTCCTCGGCCTGTTGTGCGCGGGATCGGCGGACGGGCCTGTCAAAGACGTTCTCGTGCCGCTGCTGCGCGGCTACCCGTGGCAAAATCCACTGCACCACGCGATTTTCGACGCGCTCGCCGCGGCCCCTGTTGACGATCCGGCAATCAATCGCCAATTGTTGCCTGCAAAGCTGACGCGCATGGGGTTTCCCGATGTCGAATGGGAGGAATTCTTTTCGCCCCAATCGCTTTCGCGCGAAGAGGCCATCGCCCTCGTTCAACGACTGCTGGCTGGTGAAAAGATCGACCTGCCTCCTCACGCCGCGTCCAGGTGTGACGTAGAATAAGAACAATGAATACAGCGGGCGGCGCGATCTCGGAGGCGAAGGAGCAGTCAAAGAGCACACCAGGCGGCACGACTTCGTTGGCTGCTGCGGGCGAAGTCCTGGGCGTCTACGCCGGAATTTTGCTCTATATCTGGCGCTGGCAGGAGACGCATCCCTTCATCTGGGTCCCACTCCTGGCCGTCGTGCTCTTCAGCCAATGGGCTCGCGGCGAAACGTTTGAGAAAATGGGCCTGACGGGGAAGGAATTTCGCGAGTGCGCGCGGCTGAGCCTGCCGGTGCTTGCGGCTGTTGTCATCGGCGCCGTAGTGTATGCGGTACTTGAGCCCGAAAGCGCGGCCCGGCTTGCCACGATCCGTGCATGGCTGTCATTCGTTGGGTATTTTGTCTGGTGCGCTTTTCAGCAATTTCTGACGCAATCCTATTTTCACCGGCGGCTGATGCGGCCGATCCAGAACCCGCATCTCCGTTCATTGGTTGTGGGCCTTTTGTTTGCCGGCGCCCACGTGCCGAACCCTGTTCTGATGGTGGCAACTTTTGCCGGCGGATTCATTTTCGCCGAGATATTCTATCTTCATCGTAATATCTGGCCGCTGGCGTTTGTGCAGGCGGTGGCGGGATTTCTAATCGGCACGCTCTCTCCGCCGGGGATCATCCACAATATGCGGGTCGGCCCCGGCTACTACTTCTTTCACATGCATTGACGTCTGGGAGACAGCGGGCGTTAATCAAGCGCCGTCAGTTGTGCGCCGCGCTGCCGGAACCAGGGCAGGTAAGGGGCGCTGGCGATCTGTCCTTCAAAGCGCTCGGCCCAGCGGCCCGGAATGGCTGCATCGCACGAAGGACAACGGCCGCTGGGAGTGATTACGTACTTTGAAATGTGATAGCCATGACGTTCGACGAGCAGTTCGCCGCAATCCGGGCAACGGGTATTTTCAAGGTCGCCGACGCGGCCCGGCAGGTTGCCTGCGTACACGAACCGCAGCCCCGCCGCCTTGCCGATAGCTGCCGCGCGCATCAGCATTTCCGGCGTGGTGTCCGCGGGATCGGTCATCTTGTAGTCCTTATGGAAGGCCGTCACGTGCCACGGAATGTCGGGCGAAACGCTGGCGATGAATTCCGTCAGCCGCTTGATTTCGTCATCCGAGTCGTTAAAGCCCGGGACCAGCAGCGTGACGATTTCCACCCAGAAACCCATCTGGTGGGTCAGGCGAATCGTGTCCAGAATGGGTTGCAATCGCCCGCCGAGTTGGCGGTAATGCCGGTCATCGAAACTCTTCAAATCGATCTTGTAGAGATCGACCCAGGGCTTGAGGTATTCGATCACCTGCGGCGTTCCGTTGCCGTTTGAAACAAACCCGGTCTTCAATCCCGCGGCCCGCGCTTCCTTGAAGATGGCGACGGCCCATTCGCTCGTGATCAGCGGCTCGTTATAAGTGCTCACCATGATCTTCGCGCCCTGGTTCAAAGCGTCCTGCACCAGTTCTTCGGGCGTCACGCTCATGGGAGCCGAAACGGCGCGCGGATCGCGCAGCGCCTGCGAGGTCACCCAGTTCTGGCAATACGGGCAATGCAGGTCGCATCCCAGCATGCCAAAGCTGTAGGCCAGCGCGCCCGGATAGGCGTGAAAGAACGGCTTCTTTTCAATAGGGTCGCACTGAACTCCGCCCACGTAGCCCCAAGGAACATAAAGCTTCCCGCCGCGATTAAAGCGCACCTTGCACACGCCCAACTGTCCGTCAGGAATCCGGCAGAGATGGCTGCACGCAAAGCAGCGCACAAACCCCCGGTCCATTTTTTCGTAGAGTTCGCCCTCGCGAACCATTTCTTCGAGGATTTCGCGGAGTGTCTTCATGGCCCACACCTTCTCCGGATCTGAATGGGGGACCTTGTCTACCTCCATTATACTCCCGCGGCTTTGCGGCCTGAAAGGCTAAGAAGCGGCGGGTCTGAGCGATGCAATATCATGCGGGAAAGCAATGAGATCACGAAGCGCCCTGCTGCTGGAACTGCTTTGCAAAGGCCTGGAAGAACTGGCCGACGATCTGCCGGGTGGCGGCTTCGATCATGCGCTGGCCGACGGCGGCGATCATGCCGCCCACCTGTGTTTCGCCTGAATAGCTCACGGTTGTTTCGGTTCCGGATTCTGTAAGCACAATTTCACCCTCGCCTTTCATGAATCCGCCTTTGCCCTGGGCATTGACGCGCATGCGGAAGCGCTCCGGCGGCTTCGGGTCCACGATCTCAACGCGCCCGTGATATGAACCCTTAATGGAAGCAATGCCAAGCTTCATCTCAGCGTCGTAGCTGCCGTCGGCGTTCGGAGCGAGCTTCTCGCACCCGGGTAAGGCGCGCCGCAGCGCTTCGGGATCGAGCAGTTGCCGATAAACGGTTTCTCGCGGGGCGGGTACCTTGTACGAGCCTTGGATTTTCATGCCGAGTTTTCGATCCGTCGGTTGATCTGTGTCACAGTCATCCCGCATCCCCTCTTGATCGTTTTGACCGCAACTGCTTTTCGAAGGGAACAGAGCATCGCGAAGAATCCCCGCTATGGGTTGAAATGCATGCGGAGGTGCTTTGCTCCGCGCAGGATGAAAAGGGATTTCAACGGGCCTTTTGTACCGTCATTAGCGCGAAGCGGTCGCGCGTTCCACCGCCGCTGCAAGCGCGCGTTCGGTATAAACCCGGGCCAGATGCGATCGGTATTCGGCAGAGGCGTAAAGGTCGCCCGTAGCTTCCACTCCGTCGGCGGCATGGCTTGCGGCGTGCAGAAGGTTCCTGGCCGTGGGCGATTTGCCTTGGATGGCCTCTTCCACTGCGCTTGCGCGGTAGGCAGCGGTTGCAACGCCCGTGATTCCCACTCGCGCGGATTCCACCGCGCCTTTTTCATCCAGCGTCACGCGCACCGCGACGCCCGCCACGGCAAATCCTGACGCCGGATGCCGGTGTTTCAGGTATGCATCTCCGGAGCGCGCCGGCAGAGCGGGGAAGCGGATCGCGGTGACAATTTCACCCGGATTCAGCGCCGTCGCCATCAGCCCCATGAAGAATTTTGAAGCAGGGACCCATCGCTCGCCCGTCGTGCTTACGGCTTTCAGTTCCGCGTCGAGCGCGACGGCCGCAGCCGGCCAGTCCGCCGCAGGATCGGCATGCGCCAGGCTCCCGCCCAGCGTTCCCTTGTTGCGCACCTGCACGTCGCCAATTTCGCGCGCCGTCATCGGCAGCAGCGGGCATTTCTCCTTCAACAGGCTCGAAGATTCAATCCGGTAATGGGTGGTCAGCGCGCCGATCTCAATGTAAGCGTCTTTTTCATTGATGTAGCGCAGGCCGTCGAGCCGTGCAATGTCGATCAGGTGTTTCGGCGAAGCCAACCGCAGTTTCATCAGCGGCAGCAGGCTGTGACCGCCGGCCAGCAGCTTGCCGTCCTCGCCAAACTGCGCGATAAGCTGCGCCGCCTCTTCGAGCGTCTTCGGAACGTGATATTCAAAAGGTTCGGGAATCATGCCTGTCCTCCTGGCGCGGCCTGTTTCAGGATGTTCCAGATCTTTTCCGGCTTCAGCGGCATATCGATGTGGCGCACGCCCAGCGGGCTGAGCGCATCCACCACGGCGTTCACAATCGCCGGCGTCGAACCGATCGTCCCCGCTTCACCCACCCCTTTGACGCCAAGCGGATTGACGGGTGTCCGCGTTTCCGTGTTGGCGCATTCAAACCACGGGAAGAGCGTCGCCCGGGGGATGGCGTAATCCATCAGCGAGCCCGTGAGCAATTGTCCGTTCTCGTCGTAGATCAGGCTTTCAACAAGCGCCTGCCCCACGCCCTGCGCAATACCGCCATGCACCTGCCCGTCAACCAGCATGGGATTCAGGATGCGTCCGCAGTCATCGACGGCGAAATAGTTGCGGAGCTTCACTTCGCCGGTTTTCTCATCGACTTCCGTCACCGCCACATGCGCGCCGAACGGGTAGGTGTAGTTGGGCGGTTCGAAGACATACATCTCAGAGAGGCCGGGCTCCATGCCGGGGGGCAATTCCCTCGCGAAGTAAGCCTCCTCAGCCACGGCTTTGAACGCAATCGACTTGGATCCGTCCCGGGTGTGGATCTTCCCGTCCTCAAAGACAAGCTCGCCGGGTTTCACACCCAGTTTGTGTGCGGCGATGCGGGCCATCTTCTTCTTGACTCTCTGCGCCGCGTAGAAAATCGCTGTGCCGCCGACAGCCGTGGTGCGGCTGCCAAAGGTTCCGATGCCCATGGGGACCTGCGCCGTGTCGCCGTGATAAACCGTTATGTCGTCATACGGCACTCCAAGTTCTTCAGCAACAATCTGCGCGAAGCTGGTCTGCTCGCCCTGGCCGTGCGGCGAAGCGCCGCTCAGCACCGTCACTTTTCCCGTGACTTCCACGCGCACCGTGCCGCTTTCCCAGCCGCCCGCGGGCATCCGGCTGGAAGGTCCCATGGCGCAGATTTCAACGTAAGTCGAAAGTCCGATTCCGAGGTACTTGCCCTTCTTGCGGAGGCGCTGCTGCTCTTTGCGGAGCTTCGAGTATCCTGAGAGCTTCAGGACTTTCTTCAGCGTCTTCTGGTAATTGGCGGTGTCATAGCTGACACCGGTGGCGAGCGTGATGTCCTTGCCCGGGGGAGGGAAATTCCTCATCCGCACATCCACGGGGTCCATGTTAAGTTCGTGCGCCACCATGTCGATGACGCGCTCGATAATGTAGGCGGCCTCGGGGCGTCCCGCGCCGCGGTAGGCGTCCGTGGACATCTTGTTGGTAAACACGCCGATGGTTTCGACCGCGACGTTTTTGATGTCATAGCAGCCGAGGATCATCAACGCCGTCAGAGTAGGAATAGCGGGAGTCAATAGTTGGTGGTAAGCGCCCATGTCGGCCAGGATGCGGCACTTCAGGCCGACGACGGTTCCATCGGGCTTGTAATAGATTTCGAGATCGTTAATCTGGTCGCGACCGTGGATGGTGACGGCCAGGTTCTCGCGCCGCCCCTCGATCCATTTCACGGGCTTGCCGAGCATTTTTGAGGCAAAGCACGCCACGCCTTCCTCGGCGTAAACGTTCAGTTTGGAGCCAAAAGCGCCGCCTACTTCCGGAGCGATGACGCGGCAGCGCGCCTCATCGATTTTGGTCATCAGAGAAAGCTGCGTTTTCAGGATGTGAGGGATCTGCGTCGATGACCAGACCGTGAGCGTGTCCTCACCGGGCGAGTAACTCGCGATAACGCCGCGGGTCTCCATGGCCATGGGGCCCAGGCGCTGGTTGATCAGCCGCTGTTTGAGAACTTTGACGGAAGGATCGCCTTCGATGGATTTCCAGTCGCCGCCTTCGAGTTTGGCTGTGAACGCAATGTTGTCTCCGAACGATTCGTGGACCAGAGGCGAACCCTCTTCAATCGCCTTTTCCATATCGGTCACGGCGGGCAGCATTTCATATTCGACTTCGATCAGGTTTGCAGCGTCGGTCGCGAGGTAGCGGTCGGTGGCGATGACGGCGGCAACCGGCTCACCGACGTAGCGGACGCGCTCCATGGCGAGGCAGGGATGGTCCGGGACCTTCAGGCCTTCCATCCCGGCGGCGCAGGGCACAAACCCGAGTTTGCCCTTGATGTCCTCGCCTGTCAGGACTGCCGCAACACCGTGCGCCTTGCGGGCGGCCTCGGTGTTAATCGAAATGATTTTGGCATGGCCGTGCGGGCTGCGCGCAAAGGCCATGTGGAGCATGCCGTCCAGCTTAAAATCATCAACAAAATGTCCCCGGCCCTGGATCAACTCGGGGTCTTCCTTGCGCTTGATTCGCTCTCCAAGAATTTTCGTCGCCATGAATCACCTCAATCATGCTGCTTCCGGCTGGGTGGCTCCTGCGGAGGCCGAATGGCCGCTATCTGCCGCCGTGCTCAACGGCCCATTCAACCGCTTTGATGATGTGCTGGTATCCCGTGCAGCGGCAGAGGTTGCCTTCGAGCGCATGTCGGATTTCCTCACGCGTGGGATGCGGGTTGCGGGCGAGCAACTGGTGGGACGCCATGATCATTCCCGGTGTGCAGAAGCCGCAGTGCAGGCCGTGCTCCTCCCAGAATCCCTGCTGCAAGGGATGGAGATGGCCGTTGGAAGCGAGCCCCTCAATCGTCGTCACTTCCGCACCGTCGGCCTGGACGGCAAGGATCGTGCAGGATTTCGCGGCCTCTCCATTCAGAAGCACTGTGCAGGCGCCGCACAACGAAGTCTCGCATCCGATGTGCGTTCCTGTCAGACCGGCGACCTCGCGCAGATAGTGCACAAGAAGCAGCCGCGGCTCGACGTCATCTTCGCGCCAGTTGCCGTTGATGTTGATTCGGATTTTCACGTGGCGGCCTCCATTGGGATTCTGTTATTTACCGACGTGCGACACGGTCTTCCGCGAACTTGTCTTTCCGGGCCCTGCGCATGTCATCCTGAGCAAGGCGAAGCATCTCCGGAGTTCGTACGGCCCAGGTTTCACCAGCCTTAATGGACCGGCCATTCATGGACCGCAAGCCGAAGTTCTCGATCAGCCTTGCTGAATACGATAGAAATATACCCCTCACCGGGGATTGTCAAACTGCAATCTGAAGAATCCGGCTTGCGGCCCTGGCGCGCCAGGGTTAGCGATACTGCACAATCATTTTTTCTGCATCGTTCCGATGCGTTCTCGGAAGGCGTCGATGGCCCCGGGCGCCCGCTTGTTCATCCATTGCTCGTAATTCGCGGATAACTGTTCGAGATTTTTCCAGAGGTAAGGGTTCTTGAAGCGTTCGCGCACGGCGGGAACGAGGCCCTTGATTTTTTCCCAGACGGCGAAGAATTCGCCTGTGTTCTGGAAGAAGAAATCCTGTTTGATCAGCCCGCTGTTGACAATCGAGCCCACCATTTCCCAATAAGTGACCACCATCCGGAAAAAGGCGTCCTCCTGCGAACCCGGAGGATACTTCGTCATGACCTCTTCCTGTGATTCTGCGTGGAACTCGTTCCTGAACCAGTCGCGCGCCCGGCGCAGCTTTTCCTCGCGCCGCAGGTCGTAAAGTCGGAGCAGCAGTTCCGCGTCGTGATGATCTGGGTGTTCCTTCAAGAGTCATCCTCCTCACATAGGAATCGGCCCGGCTGTGAAAAAGCCGGTTACCGGCAGTGTGAATCGTTCTATGCCCGGTCGAAAAGCCCCGCAAACCGAAGGTTTATCGTATCACGATCCGGATGCGGTCACGCTGAACATGAGCCAGATATTCGATGGATTCCTCTGACACGGCAAGCTTGGCAGCCAAGCCATCGCACAACACCTGATGAATGGCAATGAGGCTGTCATTCGTAATTCAGAATTGTCTTGGAGACTCCGTAACCTTGAACTCGCAACCTTGCTAGCTTTCAGCCTTCTCGAGAAAGTAGCGGTGAATCGTCTGATCATCGGTGAGTTCGGGATGGAAAGTGGCTGCCATCAGATTGCCTTGTTCCACGAGAACCGGCAACCCTCCGGCGCGGCCCAGGACTTTGACGCCTTCACCAACGCGGCGGATGATCGGCGCGCGAATGAAGACCATTTCAATTGGATGATCGGAAATCTCCGGACATTCGCCCGTCTGGACGGAACTGTCCACCTGCCGGCCGTAAGCATTACGTTCGATTGAAATATCAATGAGGCCCAGGCGCTCCTGCACGGGGTTCAGAACTTCCTTCGCCATCAGGATGGCTCCGGCGCATGTGCCGAAAACCGGTTTGCCTTCTTCGGCGAAATGTATGATGGCATCTGCGATTTTTTGTTCCGCCAGAAACTTCAGCATCGTGGTGGTTTCGCCGCCGGGCAGGATCAGGCCGTCAACGCCCGCGATATCTTCCGCGTGCTTGATGAGTTTCCACGCCACGCCAATGCGGTCCAGCATCTTGGCATGCATGGCAAAATCTCCCTGCACGGCGAGAATGCCGATGTTTTTTTTCTTGTCTTCCATAATCTCGATGGCCGCACGGCTGGCACCATTCCCAACATAGCCACAGCATCTCAATTTAAGAACTTTGCGTTGACAATGTGCAGGTGCTGGCTTCTGTCAGCCAACTCGCCAGCAGCCGTACGGAGCCTGTTTACTTGACAAGCCTCGCTTTCAGGTTGATGGTGGTACCGGCCAGCGCTTTTGAAACCGGACAACCCTTTTTGGCGGCTTCCGCAAGCTCCTGAAACTTGGCTTCGTCGATGCCGGGAACCTCGGCTTCGGTGTCAAGATCGATGCTCGTGATGGCGAATCCAGCATCGACTTTATCAAAATGGACGGAGGCCGTTGTATGAATGCGCCGGGGCGTGAAGCCTGCCTTGCCAAGGCCTGCGGAAAAGGCCATTGAGAAGCATCCGGCGTGCGCGGCCGCGATCAATTCCTCGGGGTTCGTGCCTTCGCCATTTTCCATGCGTGATTTGAACGAGAACGGCCCGTCATAAGCGCCCGTGGTCATCTTCATGTGCCCATTACCTTCGAGCAGCGTTCCGTTCCATTGTGCTTCAGCTTTTCGAACTGGCATCAATCCTCCTCTTGTCTGGTGAGATTAAAATAGCGAAAGTTGCAACTTGTCCACCCGTGATGGATGGTTTTTCGCTGCGTCATCCAGCTCAATTTCCTACTGAATAAACAGCCCGAGACGAAAATTGCAATAAGGCCAGTTGTCAGCAACCAGTTCTATTTCCAGCCCTTACGTTCGCGCAACGATGTGATGTGTGCAACGTGATGGCGGCCGTGCCAGGCATAAAGAGCCAGGTATAGGTCAAGGTTCACAATGCCTTGCTCCGGATGATTCAGCGTACGGGCAAAATCGGCAGCGCTCATCGATCGCAGCAGCGCCACAAAGCGCTTGTGCAGCGCATCAAAGAGCCCGAGCGACACTACCACCGGGACCGTCTTCGCGTCAGGCAGGTTCGCCCAGCGCTCCTGGTCGTAGGTTTTGACCAGCGGCTGCTCTTCCGTCATGGCCAGCTTGAAGCGCACAAGGGCATTCATGTGGCTGTCCGCCAGATGATGCACGACCTGCCGCACCGTCCATCCGCCGTCGCGGTAGGGCGTATCAAGCTGTTCCTCATTCAGCCCTGCCACCGCCGACCACAGCGCAGCCGGCGCTTCTTCAATCTGCCGGATGAATATCTGACGGTCCTGGTCCGAGATTTTTCCGGGCATCTGAAATTTGCCAATGGGATATTGAAGGTCTGTCATAGAATTTGCCATCCGCCATCAGTGTTGACGAACCACTCCCGAAGCCGGTGACGCAGACACTGCTACGCTCTGCGCCCCTCGCTCAGAACCCGTTACCACCCCCGCGTCTGCAGCAGTTCTTTCGGGTCTATTTTGGCCACATCGAGTCCGCGCATGGCTTCGCCGAGTTCTTCCGAGCATTCAGCCACGATCGCCGGTTCGTTGTAATGCGTTGTGGCACGGACGATCGCTTTGGCTCGCTTGGCCGGGTCCTCCGACTTGAAAATACCGGAGCCCACGAATACCGCCTCTGCGCCCAGTTGCATAACGAGCGACGCATCCGCCGGAGTAGCAATCCCGCCGGCAGAGAAATTCGGCACCGGCAGCTTGCCATTCTTCGCCACCCACTTTACAAGTTCAAACGGCGCTCCGAGTTCCTTGGCCTTGGCCATGAGTTCTTCTTCGCGCAGCGTGGTCAGAAGCCGGATTTCACTAGTGATGGCGCGCAGATGGCGGACTGCTTCTACAATGTTGCCGGAACCTGCCTCGCCCTTGGTGCGGATCATCGCGGCGCCCTCGCCGATTCTCCTGAGTGCTTCGCCCAGATTGCGAGCGCCGCAGACGAACGGGACCTTGAAAGGCCATTTGTTGATGTGGTGCTCTTCGTCGGCGGGGGTCAGCACTTCGCTCTCGTCAATGTAATCTACGCCAATCGATTCCAGCACCTGCGCTTCGGCAAAGTGGCCGATGCGCGCCTTGGCCATTACGGGAATCGTCACCGCCTTCATGATCTCTTTGATGATCTTGATCGACGCCATGCGCGCCACGCCACCCTCCTTGCGGATATCCGCAGGGACGCGCTCAAGCGCCATCACTGAGCAAGCGCCGGCGTCTTCGGCGATCTTCGCCTGCTCGGCGTTCGTGACGTCCATGATGACGCCGCCCTTCAACATCTCGGCCAGGCCGACTTTCAGTTTCATCTGCTGGTCGTACTCCCACATGGTTCCTCCTCACAAAAACACTTCACATGCTTGCCGCCTGAAACGCGTTCGCTTCGCAGTGCGTTGCGCCGCACCTTCGCGAAGCCCAAACACATCCGGCGAAACGCATGGAACGAGCCCCGGGAAATCTCTTCGAAATGCATTTGCCGATGAGGCCGGGACAACCTCGCCCCGCATAGTTCATTATTGGCCGAACGGCCGGAATTGGCAATCGGCATTGGCGGGTGTTCTTCCTTCCGCCTCCACGCTTCACAGAGTCAGGACCAATTGATCCCCTGCGCGCAACGTCACCTCCGGCGTAAAGACAAAGGTAACCTCATCGCCTTTCTGCTGAATCGCGTAGGGCAGCGGCTTGTTTCCAATCTTTCCTGTCCGCGAGCTTCCAGCCGACTTTTGCGCCCGCACGGTCACTTTGCGGCACGCAATCGTTCCTTCTGTTACAGAGAGGTTGAACCGGGTCCTTCCGTTTTGCACGCGCCGAGAAAAGCTGCCCCACCCGGTTCCCGACGACCAGAACGACGAGAAGTTTTCCTGATATATCAGCGGCTGTGCCACGACCGCTTTCGCTACGCCATCATAGCGGAAGCCGCTCAGGGCCACGAACGGTGCCCAACTCGACATGGGCCGCGCATAGTGGTAGCCACACTCGGCTTCGTTCCACGGATTTCGTTTTTCTCCGTCAAAACGCCGCCGCGTGTTTTCAACGATCTGGATTCCTTCAGCGGCCATGCCCATATAAATCATCAACGCCGCCATCGCATATTCCGACCCGCTCCAGACCTCAGCGAAATAGGGGAAAGGAACTTGCGGCCGCTCGCCGTGCGGGTATTCGCAGACAACGAGGCCCGCTTCGTCGTTCAGAGCGTAGGCCCGCTGGACCGAAGCATGATCGGCCAGGTTCTGCTTGTAGTTGTACTTCCAGATAGAACTCAGCGTCTTCTGCACGTGGCTGCGGTCAACCAGCATCCCCAATCCTGCAATCAGCGCAAAATACTGTCCCATCAACTGATCACTCAGGCAACCCTCACCGACCTGATAAGTCGGGTGTTCTGTATCCACTGTTCCCATACCGGCCTGCAATCCCCTGGCAATTTCGTCTTTCCGAACGCTGCCGACCTTCTGAATGTAAAATTCGCCGGTGAAGAGATTGGCATCGATCCATTTACTGCCATTCCGGAAAATGCGGCGATACTCCGAGGCTGCCGCATCGTCGCCCATGGTGCTCGCCATCTCTTCGGCCGCCCGCAGAGCGGCCAGGTACCACATTCCGCAGAAAGGGTTGGGGCCGATAAACTCAATGTCGTAGGTGTTGTGCTGGACGCCTTCCATGACGCCGTCGCGATTTGCGTCCCAGCCGCCCTTGATCCACGCAAACTCAAGCGCACGCTTGACGGCGGGCCACTGGCGGCGCAGCCATCCGGTGTCGCCGGAGAGTTTCCAATCCAAATACACCTTTACGATGCAGGCCATCTGACCGTCGGCGGCCGCGATGCCGAAATGCTCGATTCCGTAAGGCAATTGCTCGCGAAAATCCATCCGGCCTTCGGCATCCGTTGAAAAGCCGAACTGCTGTTCGCGCAGAGAGCGCGAGAGGGCAGGGAAGACGTGCGCCGTGGCCGGCTCATAAGCGTAAACATGCGTGCAACTGCCAAAGCAGCATCCGGCTCTGTCAACGCACCCTTCAAATCCGTGGAAAGCGCCGTCGCTCGTCCTGAACACCGTCGGCGTCGCCAGCGTTGAGAGATTGGCCAGCGCTGCGTCCTTCATCGCGCCCGGCAGGGTGGTATTGTGAATGGTTTCAAGAAATCTGCGCGTACGCGCTTCGAGTTGGGAAAGATGCTGCGCGGCATATTCCACCACGGCCCAGGCGTCCTTGAACCGCGTGCAGTAGTAATTGCCGATCAGATCATTCTCATGACCTTTGGGCGCCGACCACCCACAGCGCTTCGGAGTGCGGTTCGGAAAATGCCACGTGAGCAGGAACGTATATTCCGCGCCGCTGCGTGCCGGGATTTCCTTTTCGAGGCAAACAGCGCCGACCGCGCTTCGCAAAGCTGGCTCCGGCCCCAGCCTGCCGTCGTCCGTAAAGTCCTCCCAGAAAAGCAGCGGACTTTCCCACCATCGGGCATTTGGCCAGCCGCGAAGATAACTGAAATTCCCTTCGTCCGCGCCCAGCAGCACCAGCGCAAACGTTCCCGCCTGCGCGTCCTTCGCACCAAGAAAGGGGTTCCGCATCAGCAGACCTTTGGCTCCGTTGTTTTCGCGGTAATCGTTCTGTCGGCCCTGCCCTGAGTTCGAGTTGCCATCGGCATCCCGCTCCTGGCCGATGGGATTTTCAATCGACCATGCGATGGAAACCCTCGCGCTCGCCGCACCGGGGTTGCTCACGCGATAACGCAGCACGGCCAGCGGCAGTCCGGATTCATCCGCATCGAGCGGGATAAAGGGCGTGAAGGCCTCGAGCGCCACGTGCACTGGGAGATCGCGATCTTCAAATTCGACCCGCGCGAGTGGGTACTCGCCAGTGAACGTGCAGTCCTCAAGGCGCGGCAGTCCCGGCACGTTGTCCGAACCCAGATCGTCCGGCCCGTGCGAATACGGCGGCAATATCCGCGCTTCGAGCACGCGCGCGACGGGTTTGCTGCCGACGGCTTCAACCCGAATCGCGGGGAAAGCATACCGAGGCGATCTGCCTTTGTCCGGGCGATTGAAAATCCACCACTCTTTGAGTTGCCCGCGCCCGCCGAGACTGATGCATCCCGCGCCGACGCCACCCAACGGAAATCCGATCAATGCCCGTTGTCGCCCGCGAAAAATTCTTGGGTACGTGATCGATTCGCTGCACCCCTCACCGGCGTAAACCGACGAACGAGCGCCAGGTTCTCCCGCAGGAGTTGCGTTCGCAGGCAGCGCCAGCGTGCCCATTCCAAGCGTCATCGCCTTCAGGAACCTTCGCCGACCTTTTCCGTTTCTGCGCCTCTTTGGTGGTTTCGGCATGGACGTTGCAGCCTCCTCTCTGCGGATGAATCATACCCGCGACCGGCATGCTATTCAAAGAAGCATCTGGTCTGAAACGACAGGGCTTGCATTGAGTTCTGCCGTTGGGGTTTCTCGGCGCCTTCGCGCCTTTGCGAGAGTCTATCCGGGAGTTCGTTTGAATGAAATCACAAGTCCTGCAGAAAAGGATTCGTTTCGCGTTCGCGGCCGATGGTGGTGCTGAGGCCGTGGCCGGGATAAACGGGCGTCTCGTCCGGAAATGGCAGAAGTTTATCGTGAATCGACCGGAGCAGTTGCTGCTCCGAGCCACCCCACAGGTCCCAGCGTCCGATGCTGCCCTGAAAGAGAGTGTCCCCGGCAAAGATGCGCGCATGCTCTCCGGGGATGTGAAGCGAAAGGCTGCCCGGCGAGTGCCCCGGCGTGTGCAGGACCTCCAGAGAAAGCGATCCCCATCGCAGCCGGTCGCCTTCCTTTAAAAATTGATCCACTTCCACCATGCCGGGCGTTTCCACGCCCAGCCAGGCGGCCTGCGTGGCAAGGTTCTGATAGAGCGGCAGGTCGGCTTCGTGCATCAATACCGGCGCGCCTGTCAGCTCGCGGAGCTTCTTCAGCCCACCGACGTGGTCAATGTGCGCGTGCGTGGCGATGATGTACTTTACGGTGAGATCGTGCCGCGCGAGAATCTTCTGAACACGCTCGATCTCATCGCCGGGATCGATGACAATTGCCTCCCTGGTCTCGTCATCGGCCACCACCGAACAATTACACTGAAGCAGGCCAACGGGAAGAATTTCGTGAAGCATAGCAACTGAAATTCTAGTCCAGTGCGTCAAAGGCGTGCACACTTATTTCAAGGGCATGGTGCTCTACCGTTGCAATGCGCCGCCGGGACTTATTTCGCCATGCGTCCTCGTGAAAGTGGACGCGATGTGAACCGATATTGCTGACGCACTCAACTGGTGTGGTGTAGCAAAAGGAGATAGACAAAGTCTATGGACCGTCACTCGGAGCGACGGGCCTCGGCATTGCTTTTCGAGGAAAAACCGCGCTGCTTCGCTTTGCTCTGCATGACCTTGACGCGCCTGATGACGGTGCATATTTCAGTTACATGACACCGGCAGTCTTGGCGCTCTCTTTTGCGGGATTGCAAATCGCACAGATTTTCGATGGTCAAGTTCGCGGGACAAGTCTGGAGTCGGGCAGGCATGCTCGCCACGATAAGTCATGAAAGCAAACGAGCGCCCGTTGACTTGTCTCCGAGGGCTTTTTATACTCAAGCCGGAATGAGCAAGGCAAAGGAGGGGTTGTGGCAGCACTCAGCAAGGTTGAAATTCAGCAGAAACTGAAAGACATGCGCGGCTGGTCGCATATGGGAAAAGCCATCCAGAAGCGGTACACGCTGAAGTCCTTCATGCCCGCCATCTCACTGGTGAACAAGATCGCCGAACTCGCTGAAAAGGCCGGACACCATCCCGACATTACAATCAACTACAACGTGGTGGGCATCTCTCTTTCCACGCACAGCGAAGGCGGCGTCACCCAGAAGGATTTCGACCTCGCGCGGCAGATCGACCAGTTGGCGGAAGCCCAATCGTAGGATGGCCTGCTTTTCGCCGCATCCGGAACAAAAGGGACCCGCGGGCAGCAGATCCATCCACGACATAAGGAAAACGTAATGGCAACATTTGCGCAGTGGGTCCACCTGAGCGCCGCGGTGATCGGGGTGGGAGGAATGGCCTTCATGCTTTTCGTTCTTTTCCCCTCGGCCGATGTTCTCGACGAAGAGCGGCGCAACGGTCTGCTGAAGGCCGTATTCAGCCGGTTCCGCTGGGTTTCGTGGACGGTCATCCTGCTGTTGCTGGCTTCGGGGCTTTACAACGTCAAACTGGTCTGGCTTGTCCCCTGGGGGCCTTACTGGAAATTCCTGACCGCCAAAATCGTGCTTGCGTTACTCATCTTCATCATCGTTTTGTGCCTCACCATCCCTCTGAGCATCTTCAATGGGTTCCGTCGCCGCCGCGCCCTGTGGCTCTCGATCGCCTTCGGACTCGCCATGGCAGTGATCCTGATTTCGGCCTACCTGCGCCGAGGTTGATCCGTCAGGAAACACGGGAAGGTAACCTGCTGCATCCGACCGCTTTGCCCTGTACGTTACGGACCTGCGCCTTCCAGACGGCAAGAACTGCATTTACTCTGTTAATGCGCCACAAACTTTGCAACCTCGAGTTGCCCCGTCTTGTCTGATTTCAGGAACAGCAATTCGTTCTGTGGATCCATGCAAGCTGGAATGCCAGCCGTAGATGGCACGTCGTACATCTCGAGGATCGACCCAGTCTGCGGGTCAATCACCGCAAAAATCGGATGGAGTTGCTCATTCCGGGGCGCCGTTGGTGCCTGAGAGAATTCTACGAACAGTCTTCCATCCTGCGTAAAGCTCCCCTGGGTGGGCCACATGCCGGGTTGGGAAAGTGTTATGGTGCGCTCGTCAAGGACTCTGCCGTCGGGTGAGATCGAGTAGAGCAGGGGTGGGTAGCTCGCACGCAGCAGATAGACGTTTCCATCCAACCCACCCATCAACACGCTTCCGATAACGCCTTGTGCCCAAAAGATCCCCGGCTTGGCCGTGTCGACCGATTGCTCCGGGCCAGTTGCGCCGTTAGCTCCGGCCGGGCTCCCTTTCTTAGGTGCCGTCTCAGCCGCCGCATTGGGAGGTGGCGTAATATCGTTCGGTAAACTGAGCGGTCCGACGTAAGCTCCGTCACGGTCAAAAATACCCGTAAACGGCTTTGAAGGCCAGTAATGAGAACGCCCTGCTTCATCTTCCTCTGCCGCTTCCTCCAGACCCGTCACGAGCACATTCCCATCAAGAAACACTGCAAACTTAAACGCCAGCAACGGCAGATCAGAAGGGGGCTTGAGTCTGATGATGGAATCCACAGAAGCATCGTGATTGTACTTGACGACCAGATTAACCGGGAAGTGCGGAGGCTTGCAGCCGTCTTTGTAAGGGCAAGCTTGGACAAGCGCGAAAACATCTCCGCGAGGCGTTACATAAAAGCCCTGGTCAAAGTGCGAAGAATAATCTGGCAATGGAGGGTATTGAAACCGGGTCGCACTTTTTGACTCCATGGAAAGCTTGGTGAGCGGAGGACGGTTGCCCGATCGAGCGTTTTGCTCGATAAACTCTAAAGACGGGGGTGACTCGAAATATACATTCCCATCGGCATCGCACCGCGTCCCTGCGTAAACAGCTACTGGCCCCGGAACGCCAAAGTCGGCTGTGCCGGCAGACTCGAGTTCCCGTACTGGCGGGGACCCGGCGCTTTGTTTGGTTTGTTGTTCTTTTTGGACCTCACCTTGCGAGGCACGCAGGCGTCCCGCTGTCAGGGAGAATCCCGTCAGGATCATCACGAAAACAAGCCCGGAATGCTTTCGGCAAGACATGACGTTCTTCCTCCTTTCTCCAACGGCTTTGCCGAGTCGCTTCAGGCAATAAGACCTGAAACGCCCCAGTCTCTAAGCGCAGATCATCTTAGCGGTCCTTTGCTATCTCCATAAACGAGTAATTCCCATCGCACCCCGCAGGCGTAAAGCGGAGGTTGGTACGCGGATTGGGCTGAGGAAGGCTGCTTCGTGGGTAACGCTAAACTGCAGTTTGTGCCGGTGAAAAACCAGTCTGTGTAAGTGCCGCACCCACAAACCACGCACTGGCTTTGGATGGTTTCGCCGTTGTAGTAGCTGTAGCCGCAAACGTGGAACAAACAGGAGCCTGACGGGCAATTAACATGAACATCGTCCAGGGAAAGACAGCAGCCGTACCGGCCATATGTGCACGAGGCGACGAGTTGAGAGCTTAATATTAGCGCGGCCGCAATAGTTAAAATTACCCCCAACCAACACTTATTTTTGGGTTTTTGGGCGTCATGAATCACGTCCACGCGCAAAGGTTGGAATGTGGAAGAGATTCTATTCAGCGGATGTTACCATGTCAATGCCTTGTTACAAGTTTGTATAACAAGCTGCAGGGTCGATATTGACAATCTGTTTCTCTTGCCCGCCTCCTTAACGGAGACCCGCTGCAAGGGCCGGCACCAATCTGACGGATAGTGCCATCTTCATAGGTCTTACGGGCGCAGAAGGATTTTCCCGAAGAAATCACGGCTCTCCATCTTCCTCTGTGCTTCGCGTGCCTCCGACAGGGGAAACACGGAGTCAATGACCGCCTTCAGCCTGCGCTGCCCGACCAGTTTGAGGACATCCGTTAATTCTCCCTTGCCGCCCATGAATGAACCGAGGATCGTGCGCTGCCGTCCGAACAGCGCCTGAACATTGAGCTTGACCTCGCCGCCGGTCGTCACGCCGCAGGTCACGAGTCGCCCGTAGGTCGCCAGCGAATTGAAACATTCGTCCCAAACGGCCTGGCCGACGTGCTCGACAATCACGTCCACGCCGCGCTTCGCGGTCAGCCGCGAGACTTCTTCGGAGATGGATTGCTTCGAGTGGTTGATGCCATCATCCGCGCCTAGTTCGTGCGCTTTGGCAAGTTTTGCATCGGTCCCGGCGGTGGCAATCACGCGGCAGCCAAAAAGTTTCGCGATTTGAAGGGCTGCGCTGCCGACGCCCGAGCCTGCTCCGATCACCAGCACATCCTCACCCGGTTGCAGTCTCGCGCGCGTGAACAGCATGTGCCACGCCGTCAGGAAGACGAGCGGTACGGCAGCCGCCTCATCGAAGGTCAGGTCGCCGGGAATTGGAATCACATTGGCTGCGGGAGACTTTACGTATTCCGCGTAGCCGCCGTCCACCATCACGCCGAAAAGCGTGTAGCTGCGGCAGGCGCTGTCGAGCCCTTTCCAGCAGGCCTCGCACAATCCGCAACTGATTCCGGGAGCGAGCAGGACCCTGTCCCCCGGCTTGACGTGAGGCACCAGATTTCCCACTTGTGCAACTTCGCCTGAAATGTCGCTGCCCACAATGTGCGGCATGGGAAGCTGCCAGGCGCGCACGCCCGTGCGCAGCCAAAGATCAAGATGGTTCAGCGCGCACGCCTTGACCCTCACCAGCACTTCGTTTGCCTGGATTTGCGGCTCGGGCGCGTCTTCGTATTTCAAAACATCCAAGCCGCCGTGCTCATGGAACCGGACCGCTTTCATTCAAAACCTCCTGATTCAGATGCTGCTATGTTAACAAATCTTGACAGGTCCACCGACCGGGGCATTGTCACTTGAGCGACGGGAAGAAGCACGCGCGTAATATTCCGAAGGGGCAAGGCCGGCGCAGAAAATCGCACACATCCTCTCTTTTGGCGTCTTTGCGCACCGGCGTGATGCCATTTTTGTCATGAAATGATAGCAGAGTGCTGATTGACAACAATACCGTGCCAGATTAACCTGAAAATAATTTTATGAGCGACGTTTTCAGCGAAATTGTGAAGCTGCGGAAAGAGGGTCGCAGGGGAGCGCTCGCCACGATTATTCAGGTGCAAGGCTCAATCCCCAGTTACGAGTGCTCCAAGATTCTGATTCGCGATGACGGTTCTATTGTCGGAACGGTGGGTGGCGGATGCGTCGAGGCCGATGTCTGGGCGGCAGCGCAGGATGTGATGCGGGAAGAGAAGCCGCGCCGCCTGCACTTCAACCTGAACGCCAATCCGGAGTATGACACGGGCCTGGTATGCGGTGGCTCGCTCGATATTTTTATCGAGCCGATCCTGGCGACTCCAACCCTGTATCTTTTCGGCGGCGGACACGTGTCGCTCAGTGTCGCAAAAATAGCGAACATTGCGGGTTTTGACATCGTGGCTTGCGATGACCGTGAGGCGTTTGCAAACAGGGAACGGTTTCCGTTTGCGGTGGCCACACACGCCGGTCCCTGGGAAGACCTCTTTCCGCAGATTTCACCCAACAGTTTTTCCTACATTGTGATTGCCACGCGCGGCCACAAGGGAGACCTCGACTGCCTGCGCTGGGCTGTCAACACTCCGGCGCGGTTTGTCGGCATGGTGGGCAGCAAGCGGAAACTCGCCGAATTCTTCAAGCTTCTCTCCGCGGAAGGTGTGCCAAACGAACGGTTGGAGCGGGTGCACTCGCCTGTGGGTCTCGATATCGGAGCGCTTACACCGGAAGAGATTGCCGTTTCGATCGTGGCGGAGATGGTTGCCGTCCGACGCAATGCCACACCCTCGACCCCGTCTCTTGCCTGGAAACCAAAGGTCCAGCACGCCTCATGATCTCAGGATCCAACTCCAAAAGAGCATCAACCTCACAAGGGGACATTGCCGGCGTTGTCCTTGCGGCGGGTGAGTCGTCCCGCATGGGCATGGACAAGCCGCTGCTGATGTATCGCGGAAAGACGTTTCTGGAAAACATCATCGCGGCCCTACGTGGCGCGGGCGTAGAGCGGATTGTCGTTGTCCTTGGCCACAACGCGGAAGTAATCCGGCAGCGCGTCGATCTTTCAACTGTGCAAGTGGCCGTCAATCATGACTACCGCCGCGGGCAGACTTCATCACTCCAAACCGGGTTGCAGGCGCTGGCGATAAATTGGCCTGATGGCATCCTGATGTGTCTTGTCGATCACCCTTTAATCACATCAGATACGGTGGCAGAGTTAATCCAGCACTTTAAGCTTCGTGGCAGCCCGGTCATCATCCCTCAGTTGCACGGGAAGCACGGCCATCCGGTTTTGATCAGCAGGAAACTGTTTGATGAATTCGTTGCCCTCGGCCCGGACGAAGGCGCCGACAAGGTGATTCACAAATATCGAAGCGAGACGGAATTTGTAGAGGTTTCCGATCCTGGAATCCTTTTCGACGTGGACGATCCTGAAAGCTACCGCAATCTGACATCAGAGGCGCCGCGCTAAAACGCCCTTCCTGGACATCGTTGGCGGTGACTCGTCGCTGTTCCAGCAAGGCTATGTTTCTCCCCTGAGATACGCAAGGACATTCTCGCGCGTGATCCCTGCATACCGGAAGAACTGCGCCGCCTGGCTGGAATCGTCTTCCAGGATCGCGGCCAGAAGGTGCATGGGTTCGACCTGGTTCTGGCGCATCTCTTCGCAGAGAACAGCCGCACGCACCAGCGTGTGCTTGAACCCATCGGAGAGCGCCATTTCTTCGGAATTCGGAATGGGGGATGACGTGGAATTTTCCGACTCAAGGCGGCCAAGCAATTCTCTGGCAAACGTGGACGGCAAGAAGCGGCTTGGCTCCGAGGGATCTCCCCGGATGATGACGTCGCGACTGTCCCGCCCTTCAGAGACCGCCTTTCGAAAGTCCCCCTGGTCTTCGATGACAATGGCGGCGAGCAGGTCATTGACCTCAATCGATGCTGCCCCGCGTTGTCCGGCCTTCATGCGAGCCAGGAAAATAACCTGACGTGCCCGATCGGAGTATTTCTCAAACATCGTTAGCCTCCTTCAGCAGCGTCCCTCAAGCGCTAAGGATTTTGCACTTTGGCGGCGATCGGAGTTCACCCTGGCAAGACCCGGGATCGCTACTTCTTCGACACACGCCAGACCACGTTGCCCACATCATCCGAAACGAGCAGCGACCCATCCTTTGCCACAGCAACACCCACTGGCCGGCCATCGACAGCCTTGGCGCGCGGGTTGGGATCGAAGCCATTCAGAAAGCTCGTGGGCGGGCCGGAAGGCTCGCCGTTATGGAATGGAACAAACACAACCTGATAGCCCGAATGGATGCTGCGGTTCCAGGAGCCGTGCTCGGCAATGAAAGCCCCATGCCAGTAGCTTTGGGGAAATTGCTTACCCGTATAAAACGTGCATTCGAGCGGCGCAACGTGCGGGCCCAGCAGAACGTCCGGAACAAGGGTTTTGGCCACGAGATCGGGCCGCTGCTTCCTGATCCGAGGATCAAGGTTTTTACCGATATAGCTGTAAGGCCAGCCAAAAAACCCGCCCGGAGGCACGTGGGTAAAGTAATCCGGAGGAAGGTTGTCACCCATCATATCGCGTTCGTTCACATCGGCCCAAAGCTGTCCCGTTTCTGGATTGATGGCCAGTCCCACGGCATTGCGCAGGCCACTCGCAAAGATCGATGCATTCTTGCCGTCCGGGTCCGCAACCTGGATAGCCGCGCGGCGGGCGTCGGGTTCGATGCAGACATTGCAGTCAGATCCGGCGGAAACGAACATTTTGGAACCGTCCTGACTGAAGACGATTGTCCGCGTGAAATGCATCCCGCCGCTTGGAAGATCAAGAACGTGCTCACGGCCTCCTGTGCGTTTTGAAGTCTTAGGGTCGAAGGCGAAGCGAATGACCTCATCGGTGTCCGCCACGTAAACAAAGTTGCCATGGAAGGCGATCCCGAAAGGCTCATTGAGGCCGTCGGCAAAGGTGGTTCGTGCACCGGAAGCGGCGCCATTGCCTGGATCGTGCAGGACGTAAACCCTTCCGCCGCTCGTGTCCGCCAGAAACACATCACCGTTGGGCGCGATGGCAAGATAGCGCGGCTCCCTGAATCCTTTGGCGAACAATGACACCTGGAAGCCCGGCAGGGCCTTAGGCATGAAGCCCGGCGTGGGGCGTCCTTCGGGTGGATTTGCAACGATGGGTTTTGTAAATGGTTTTGGGAGCGTGGGCGGCTGGCCGTGCGTCACGTGCACGACCTGCCCAAAACTGATTGGTGCAGCAAGCAATGTCAGAACAAACAGCCTGGCGATTCTCATTCTCTCTCCTGGCAAGACCTTTATTCGGCAAAACCTTCACAGCTTAATCCCGAACATTGTGCGCGTTGACTCCTTCGAGCGCCTTTCGCAGGGCCGCAATCACGAGCGCGCTGGCGTGCCGCGAGGCGAGGGGCAATCCGCCGAGTCCCGCCTCGATCTCTTGGGGAGTAATTGATCCAGCCTCCTGCAAAGACTTACCTTTGACGGCCTCCGTGAGCCACGAGGCGCAGGCGATGGCGGGAATGCATCCCTGCACCTTGAATTTAACATCGCGGATAATTCCCTCACGGACTGCGAGCCAAAGCTTCATTGTATCGCCGCAGACGGGATTGCTGGTTTCAATTACGGCGGTGGCGCGCTCGATTTCGCCCACATTGCGCGGATGGTGGAAATGGTCGAGGACCTGTTCAGAGTACATACTGCCCTATACGAAAAGCATTTTGAGCAGAACAACCATCACGACTCCCGCGCCAACGGCCAGAGCGATCCGGATGCCCGGCTTCTTGTTAACTTCAGGAATCAGGTCTGAAGCGGCGACATAAAGCGTAGCGCCGGCGGAAACCGCCAGCCCGAAAGCAACCCAGCGCTGCTCGACGAGGCCCATGGAGACGATGCCCGCCATTCGCGACAGGCCGAGCGCTCCCGCAGCCTTCATCCCATTGCCGCGGCCTTTCCCTGCCGTCACCATGACTGAGGATATTGTAAAACCCTCGGGAACATTATGCAGGATCGTAGCGCCGAAAATGACCGTTCCCAGCCAGTTGGAGATCATGAAGCCTGAAACCAGGGCGACGCCGTCGAGCAACGTATGAACCAGCAAGCCGGCAAGGGCCGTATAAGCCACGCCGGCATGCAGGAACTCTTCGGGATGGGTTTCTTCTCCAAAATGAAAATGGCGCGGCCAGACGTGCTCAAAGAGGTGAACAATCAGGTACCCGGCAAGGACCAGGACAGGACCGGCGGCGGGGGCGAGCCGCAGGCTTTCCGGGATCATCTCAGTCATGGCGGTAGCCAGCATGAATCCTGATCCCAGGGCGATGAAGCAGGCAAGGAAGGGACGACTCCACGCACGGGCCGAGACGATCGAGGCGCCAAACAGGTTGGCGAGACCCGCGATCACCCCGAGGATCAGGCTGATTTCAATGGCTGAAAGCATGATGAATGATTGTAGTCCCAGATTTGGGTGTTCAGCCGGAGTGCCGGAAGTGCACAATCTCACCGTCGTGAACGACGTAATCTTTGCCCTCCAGACGCAGCAGACCCCGGTTGCGCGCCTCTGCAAAGCCGCCGGAGTCAACCAGGTCCTGATAGGGAATGACTTCCGCGCGAATAAATCCCCGCTGAATGTCGGAATGGATTTCTCCCGCCGCGTCGAGCGCCGTCATGCCCTCACGGATGGTCCAGGCACGGCACTCGTCTTCTCCGACCGTGAAGAATGATATCAGCCCAAGCAGCCGGTAGCTCGAGCGGATCAATCGGGAGATTGCGGATTCCTTCAGTCCGTAGCTGGCAAGGAACTCTGCCGCTTCCGCATCGCTCAGTTCTGCAAGTTCTTCTTCAATCTTGCCGCACACGGCGGTGACGGCTGTTCGCGGGCGCTGCTTCAGGCCTGCTGATTGCGCAAATTCTTCGGCGGCGTCCGTGCGCGGCGCGTCCTTCTCGCCGAGATTGAGCACATACAGCATCGGCTTGATGGAGAGAAAAGTAAAGCCGCGCAGGGCGCGTTCTTCTTCGGGCGTAAATTCCAGTTCGCGCAGCGGCTTTTGAGCCTCAAGCGCCTGTTTTGCTTTCAGCAGGGCTTCGTGTTCTTTTTCAAGCGCGGGATTTTTCTGCTTTTTGATGTCCTTATCGAGCCGTTCCAGCCTTTTCTCGATAATTGCCAGGTCAGAAAGTACGAGTTCCAATTCAACGGTTTCGATATCGCGTTTCGGATCGACCGTGCCGCCATCGACGGGGATGGCGGGGTCTTCAAAAACCCGCACGACGTGGACCAGGGCATCCATCTCCTTCAGCGCAGCGGATTGTGTTCCCGTGCGCGCGAGTTGGATGACGCTGGCAGGCGTATCGACATACTCGATGCTGGCGTGGACCACCTTCTGCGGCTTGAACATTTCGGCCAGACGGTCAAGCCGTGGGTCCGGGACCTTCACTACGCCCAAGTGCGCTTCCGGTCTGCCGGTGGCGAGCGACGTGCCGTGGGCATGAGTAAGGATTTTGAACAGGGTGGTCTTGCCAACCATATTGAGGCCAACGATTCCGATCTTGAGCACGATAACCTTTCTGCTTAGTGAATAAGGTGAGCGCCCGTGAAGAGCTTCAATCCACGATACTAACATATTGGAGGGAGCGTGTTGAGTTCAGGTCGCGGTCAGTTTCTGAAACGCAGCACACGATCGTGCGTGCGGGCAGGGGAAAGTCTGCACAAAAAGAAAAAGCCGGCGGGAATCTCGCCGTCCCTCACTTTTGTTTTCCGCCGGCCGATTTACCGTGCTGTGAAAGTTCGGTCAGGCGACCTTCGTTGCAGGTGCCCCCTGAACCGATGCTGCGCTGGGTGCTTTCGCCATTTCAGGCGACACCTCTCTGGCACTTGCCATCATCCGTGCGACTGCCTTCGAGATGCAGGCCATCATGAACGCAGTAGAAAACGCGCCCAGGAACGCCGGAATGATGTACTGGCCGCTGATTTCCACTCCCGGGAACCAGTGCCCCAGCACAGGTGATGCAACCCACGCTCCCAGCCAGCCTACGATCCACTTGGCAAGGAACCCGTCAATTCCGTTCAAATAGCGATAGCGGAAGCCATAGTGGATCACGCCAGCCGCGATAAGGCTGATCACGAAAAGTGTCAGAAACGCTCCAAATCCCATGCCGATCATGTAATTTCCACCTCCTCTTCAAATTTCCGAACCTTGGACCTCCGCGAAGGTCCGAGCGGGACTTGGGCGACTTGTTGCTCAGGTTCCGCTATTAAGTAGGAGCAAACTTTGCAGAAGGAAGGTTGTCTGTAATGAGCGATTGGGATGTCTTGTGGAAGACCCGGAAGAAGAACACTGTCCTTCCCGGCCCTCGCGGCGTGGAAAGCGTCGTAAGAGCGAACGAAATAACCGAAGTTTCCGCCACAGGTAAGAGGCATTCGCCATCTCCTGCGCGAGGTCCTGTTCGATCGTCTCCTACAGTAATTATTATTTCATTCGCTTCCCGTAGGGTCAAGCGCAAGTCCGTCGGCTCCTGACTTTTCATTTGAGTTAGCTTTACCAATTATAGCGACGGCATGTTCTGTGGGCGCACTAACCTCACTGCTGGAATCCGGTGGCAGGAACACCTCCGCTGCAGTAAAGGAAGTCACTGGAATTTATAACCTTCAATTGGACGGAAAAAGTAATCGGAATCAGTATTTGCCGCGGGCGCGCTCTTTGTGCGGGAGAACTTCAAGGCAGGTTGTCCACCAGCCGGTCATGATAGTCTCGATGAATTCTTCGGGCAGACCTTCTAATTCCATATCGGAGGCAAGCGCATGGAAATCATATTCAACCGGAATGAATTCAACTTCCACTTCGGCGCGGTCCAATGAAAGCAAGGTGTACCAGACGTTCGTCCTGCCGTCGTTTTCGGGCCGGCCCAGGACTCCCACATTGATGAAGTGCCGATTTCGTGGAAGCGTCCGGTGCCACTTGATTCCGGTGTGAGTTGCGCAGACGATGTCGGCGTTCGACTGGTCGAGCAGGTATTCCAGAAAACAATCGGGGCTTGTCGATTCCCACAAAAATTCATTCATTTTCCGCGGCGAGCCATGACAGAGCAACACGCGTCGGCCTTCGACTTCGAGGCGAAGTGTCGCAGGCAGAGTGCGCAGCCAGGCCTTATTTTCTTCGGATGTATTTTTGAAAGTGTAGCTGTAGCTGATGCGGGCGAAATAGTTGTCGCGCGGATCAGTGTAGCCGCACTGGCAGTCCGCAAGCCCACCGGCCAGCGAATTGTCATAATTGCCCTGGATGCATTGGACGCCATGCTCGCGCAGCAGAGGATACACGCGGTCTGGGCAGGGGCCGAAAGCGCCCAGATCGCCCAGACAATAGATGTCGTCGGCGTTACGGCGCCGCGCATCAGCAAGCGCAGCTTCCAGCGCACGACAGTTATTGTAAATTCCGCCGAAAAGAGCAAGACGTTTCATGATTGCTTTACGGCGCTTCCATCGGATTGGGCCCCCGGGCCTTCAATCAGCGCGCTGACATTGCCGCAAATGGTTCCGTACCTGTAGCACGTCACGCAGGCATTGTGGGCCAGCCTGTAACTTGTGCGGGCGTGAGCCAGGTCCATACCGAGACGAGCGTCCGGCATCAGAACAAGCAGCGGGCAGACCCAGATTCCGCGGTCGGTCACAATCCGTGAATTCGAGCACATTAGCAGGTCGCGGTCGAAACCTTCGAGCATCTCTCCGCTGAGCAATTCATCCCTTGGCGTTCCGGCTTTCCGCTCAAGTTCGCGTCCCAGGGGAAGGGAAGGCAGCACTTTGATTCGCGGCCGTTCGTATCCCGCCGCCCGCAGCGTGTCGGCGAAGGCGGCAAGCGTTGCAAGTTCTTCATCGTCAGACCAGGTGCGGACAATTGTGACGAGCGGCAGCAGACCTTGCCGGCTGAGCCGCGCGATAGCTGCCAGCGTCTGGCGGAACACACCGCGCCCGCGGATCGCGTCGTTCATCTCTTCGGTGTAACCATCCAGACTGACGCGAACCTCAAGCGAATACCTGGCGGACCGTTCAATCTGCGCCAGACGCTCAGCCAGACGGTCATTGATCAGCATGCCGTTGGTCAGGACGGTTGTTGGCGCATGCTCGAGCGCGAAGGACAACATGTCCAGTAGTTCCGGATGAAGGAACGGCTCACCCCCCGTGAAGAAGATTTCCTTTACCCCGGCGCGGGATGCATATTCAATCTCGCTCCGCACCCTGTCAGCATCGAGAAACCCAAAGGCCCGGACGTTGGGCCCGCTGTTGTTGAAGCAGTGCGCGCAGGCGATGTTGCAGAGCGTTCCGCTCACCTGAAACCAGAGGTTGTCGAGATGGCTAAGGACGATCTCTGGAAAATTCATGCCTCGGTAATTTCCGCTCCAAGGGCTTCAAGCGCCTGGCCGCGGCCCTCGGGACCCCGGATAATCCACGGGACCATCACAATCGCACCAAGCACGTAGAATCCGCTCAGTACGGCAAAAGCCGTCCAGATTGAAGCGCGCGCGGCGAGCGCCACCAATGTCAGCGGCGCGACGGCTGCTCCGACTCTTCCGAACGCCACAGAAAATCCAATCCCCGTTGAGCGCAATCGAGTCGGAAAAATTTCAGAAAACGTTGGATAGGCGGACACCCAGCTTCCCGTCGCACAAAAGTTGACCACCACGAACGCCGCCAGCACCCATTCTGCGCTGCGATGGGCCGTTGCCGCCCCCATAATAATCATGGAGAGCGCCGCCAGCAGATAAAAGGCGGTTACGGTCCACTTGCGACCAGCCTTATCGAGCAGCACAGCGGCAATTGCTCCGCCCAGTGCAGCTCCCAGATTTCCGATCACGAAGAACCACGGGACCCTTTCTTCAGCAACGTTCACGCGCGGCAGAACCACCAAAGGGAGGAATGCAAAGATGCCGTAATATCCCGCGGCCTCGGAGAAATCAAGCAGCGAGCCGAACGCCAACCGCCAGGGATAGTGACGGGCCAGCGTGGAAATTCGCCCCAAAAACCCTTGTGATTCGGCTTCTGTCCGGGCGGGTCGCAAAGCTGACAGATCAAAATGATCACTTCGGGCCTCGATCTGTTCGATCACGTCCAATGCCAGATCCTTTCGGCCGCGCAGCAACAGCCAGCGGGGCGACTCCGGCAGGACCCTTCGCGCCCAGATCGTGAACAAGGCAACAATAGCCCCGAGGCCGAAAGCAAACCGCCAACCAACCGAGGGCGGCAGCAGGCTGATGAAATATAGACTCAGAAGCGCTGCCAGGATGGCGCCTACCGGCCAGAAGTTCATGACCGTGGCATTGGCACGGCCGCGAAAGCGGGCGGGAATGATCTCACCGATTGCGGCATTGATGGCGGAATACTCGGCACCTACCCCGATGGCCGCGAGAAACCTGAAGATTATGAAAAAATAATATCCCGGCGAAAGCGCTGAAATGACTGTAAAGCCTGAATAAAGCAGCAACGTGAGGATAAACAGTTTGCGGCGGCCGAATCGATCAGCGAGATAGCCGAACAGCAGCGCGCCCACCATGATTCCGACCAACCACACCGTAACGAGCGCGGAAGCTTGTACATCCGTGACCTGCCAAAGGCTTTTCAGAATGCCAAGAACGTTGCCGATGATGTTGACTTCAAAAGAATCGAGCAGCCAGCCGACTCCGAGCGCGAGCGTCACGCGGGAATGGAACCGCGTCCAGGGCATGCGGTCGAGACGTTCGCCAATGCCGGCTCTGGTTCCCTCTTCCTGAGTGAATGGGACCGCCATCACGCTAAAAATAGCATAGGTATCCAGTCAGTAATGAAGAAGGCCCGTTGGAGATAAGTCTTGCGGGAGGAAGAGAAGGCGGCCGCCGATTTACCGGAAGGGAGTTCAGAACAGGCGGAAGCTGACTTCCACCATGACCTTGACAGGCACAGGGACGCCGTTGCGCATGGCCGGCTTGAATTTCCACGTCTTGACCGTGTTGACGGCATTTTCGTCCAGACCCATGCCGAGCGGCTTAACCACCTGCGCGTCGGTTACGTTGCCCTGCGCATCCACGACGATCCAGAGCACCACCGTGCCCTGGTATTTCGCCTTGCGTGCCTGTTCGGAATAAGGAGGCTCAGGTTTGTAGATTGGAATCGGGGCGCTGACGTTGCCTCCGACGCTATATACTCCGCCACCCGTGCCTGCAACCTGGCCCGGCCCCAGTCCACCGCCCGTGCCGGAACCAATTCCGGTCCCTTCTCCGGTACCAATTCCGCCGCCAAATCCCGGGCCTTGTGAAGGCGGGCCGGGCACGCCCAGCGGATCGCCCAGATTGTTAGCAGCCATCTGCGGCAGCTTAAGTTCGGGAGGACCGAGCAGGGTTGGCGTGACAGGCAGAATCGGCTTGATCTTAGGCACAGTGACTTCAGGGGGGGCCATCTGGACTTTCGCGAATTCGGGGGCCTTGCCCTTTGAGGGCGGGGTTGGTGTGCGCGCGCCGCCGCCTCCACCGCCACCGGCCTTGTTGGCGGAAGGTGGAAGTTGCGGCAAATAGGGTGAAATGTCCACCACCTCGACGTTGGCGGTCTTTACCGGGTGCAACCACTGGCTGATGTAGTAGGGAAGAATGAGGGCGGCAATTGCAATGGCATGTACAAGGACGGAGTTGACCCATGAAGCTCTTTGAAGGCGGTAGTCCTGCCAGATGTCGGGCGGGTATTCGCGCTTCTTGAAGGCGAACACGCCGACGCTTTCTCCCACAGCGTACCCGCCGATTACGCCCGGCACGATCCACTGCGTTCTACCAAGTCCGAAGGCCGCCGCCGCGGCTGCCGCAGCGACCGCCGCTCCCAGCAAGGCGCGCTTTTTCTCCTGCTGGCGATTGAAGATTCCGATGGGCTCGGTCGGCTTTTCAAAAAGGGTCTTGATCTGCCGTGGAAAGTCGCGATACCACGGCCGCATCTCGGTAACGGGCAGGATGGCTTCATCGTGGGCGTATTCTGCAGGAACTCTCAGTTGTGAAGTCCGCCGCCATTCCCGAATGCCGTCGAGAAGTGATGAGATGAGACCAGGCGAGTCCTGAATCGTAAGCTGGAAGTCATCTGCTCTGGAGTTGGATGTCCCATTCCCAACTTGACGGTTGCGAGGGCCAACTTGAGTATCAATGATTGGCATTACTTACCTTACGGCCGGGTCCCCGTTAATGGCCTCCGGATGATCTCGGAAAGTAAGATGTGACGGTCAAGCCCGGAGTTGTACCACCTAACTTTAAACGACCCCGACGCAAAACAGCAATATGCTCATTCTACCACAGCGAGCAATGGGCAAGTCTGCCCACAGCACAAAACTTTATCACCGTTTCGTAACAATTTTATCTCAACTTTAAAGACGTTTTCGCCATGATTTTAGTTTCTTGAAAAACAATTTCCCACAGGGGGATACGATGTGAGCAGGCCCCTACCACACAGGGGCGGTTTTCGAGGGGGCGCAAAGACTGTGCTAACATGAGGAATTCCCGGGAATAAGCCGAAAACTGCGCCAAAATGGGAAAAAAAGCCAATGAAGATCGAATGAAGAACTTTGCCGTCAATCGGCAGGCGGCCCATTTTTATAATTTCCTTGAAAAGTTTGAAGCCGGAATGGAGTTGAAGGGAACGGAGGTCAAATCAATCCGGGAAGGAAAGGTCAACCTGAAGGACAGCTATGCGACGGTCAAAGGCGGGCAGGTCTGGCTGGTCAACTGCCACATCAGCACTTACGGTTCCGGCAGCTATCTGAACCATGACCCTCTGCGCGAGCGGCGTTTGCTCCTGCATCGTGAGGAGATCAACAAACTGATGTCCCGGACGCAGGAAAAAGGCCTGACTCTGGTCCCGACTCGACTCTATCTGAAAGGGAACAAAATCAAGTGTGAGCTTGCCCTGGCGAAAGGTAAGAAGGTGTTCGACCGGCGTGAAACCGAAAAGCGCCGCGTCATCCAGCGCGAGGCGGAGCAGGCGATCCAGGATTACCGCCGGCGCGCACGCTGATCGCTTTTGCGCATGACGCTTCCCTCCCGGAGACTCCAGACGGCTCGGACGATGCATTCCAATCCTTCAAACAGTACAGGTGATTCGGCATGAAGATCATTGTGATCGGCTACGGGCGCGTGGGTTCACAATTCATCAGAAAAATCGATACCGGCGCCCATCAGGTTGCGGTGGTGGACAAGGAGCGGTCGGCGATCGAGCGCGCCAAGCCGCCGGCAGGCGTGCGTTTCTTTTTCGGGAACGCCATCGACGAGGACCTGCTGCGTGAAGCCGGGGCTGAAAACGCAGACATGTTGCTGACGCTGACGCGGGATGAGAATACCAACCTGATGATTGCCCAGATCGCGCGCGTCATCTTCAACATCCCGCGGGTGATTGCCGTCGTGTACGACCCCGATCGCGAGTCTTATTTCCACGAGGCGGGAATCGAGACGCTTGGCATCACAACGACCGGGGCCGACCTCCTGACGGCGCAGGTGGCGGGCGCCGCACAAGTCGCCGTGGGCCTTGGCGCAATACGTCCACTGCCTACAACCAGTGCGCGCATACCGGCGCGTCCCCTCGAAGCGCATGACGGATCGTTCTACGTGCTGGTGGTTGGTGGCGGCCTGGTGGGCTATTATCTTGCTCGCTCGCTGCTCAAGAACGGCCATGAAGTCACCATCATTGAGCGCGACCCTGCCAAGTACAATCTGGTAGCGCAGCAGATTGATTGCCCGGTAGTAATGGGAGACGGCTCAGCCATGGCTGTACTGGAACATGCCGGGGCCGCCCGCGCCGATATTCTCTGCGCCGTTACGAACCATGATGACGATAATCTGATTTCCTGCCAGATGGCGAAGTACCGTTTCGGCGTTCCGCGAACCATCGCCCGGGCCAAAAACCCCAGGAATGAAGCGGTAATGCGGCGGCTCGGCGTTGATACCACTATCAGTGCCACAGCCGCGATCTTCGGCGTAGTCCGCGACCTTGCGGCGCAGACTCCTGTGGCTTCACTGGGCCAGCTTTCCTCGGGCATAGCGGGAATTATGGAATTCCGCGTTACCGCGCGATCAAAGCTGGCCGGGAAGAAGGCCGCGTCGGTCAACCTTCCATCTGCCTGCAAGATGATCGCGGTGGTGCGCGGCGGCGAAGTGCTGACCCCAATCGATTCGATCGTGTTCCGAAGCGGCGATTCGATCCTCAGCTTTGTGCCGCAAGGGCAGGAAGAAGCCGTTCGGAAAGTCTTTGCCAAAGCCTGACTGGGGCTGAATCATCAGGAAAGCCCCGGCCCTCGTTTTCCGAAAGGAGAAACTGTGTCTCATCATTCGCATGAACCTGGCGACCGCCGAGGCGCGCGCCAGCCTGAACGTTTCGATCCCCGACGCGCGGCGCGACTGGATGATCCGGCGCGGTTCGAATACCTGCCGCCAGCGGAAGTGGCTCGGATGCTGAATGTTCCCCCAGGCGGCAAACTGTTGGATTTCGGCACGGGCACGGGAACCTACGCCATCGAACTCGCCAGAATGCGTACCGACATTGAAGTGCTCGCGCTCGACGAGCAGCACGAAATGCTGAACCTGCTGCGCGCCAAGCCGGCGGCCCGCGAACTCGCAAACTTGAGGCCCGTACTGCCAGAACACCTGGCTCCCTATCATGGGGAGATCGACCGTGTGCTGGCGATTAATGTTCTGCACGAGTTGGGTGACGCGGCGCTGCAGGATATCAGAGCGCTGCTCAAGCCTGATGGTGTGGCGCTCTTCATTGATTGGAATTCTGAAGTCGAGCGCCCGGCCGGCCCGCCGGCGGATCATCTTTACTCACCCGCCGAGGGCCGCCGCCGGCTGGAAGAAATGGGATTCCAAATCCAGGCAGAGCGATTGTTTCCCTACCATTATTCAATCCTCGCCCGATGATCAAAGAGCTGAAGGCGAGTTCTTCGTGTGAGCGGACCCTTACGAACTTCTACGTTACATCCGCTCCGGCACTTCGATGCCGAGCAGGTCGAGCGTCTGGGTCAGAGTGCGTTCAACGATATGGACAAGATAGAGGAGGAAATTCTGCCGGGCGGAATCGGGCTCGTGCAGGATGTGGAAGCGATGATAAAAGTTGTTGAAAGCCTGGGCCAGCCGGAATGCGTATTTGCAAACAGCGGCGGGCTCCGTGGTTGAGATGGCCTGATCGGCCACCATTTCGAGTTGAGCGGCAAGCACCGCCAACTCCCAGAACACTGTTCCGTCTTCACCGGCGAGGAAGCGGCTTAAATCGGTCGCCTGGACTTTCTCTAATAATGAGTCGGGCTTGAACTCCGGATGCTCGTCGGCATATTTGCGGAAAATGTTGCGGGCGCGCACGACCGTGTATTGCAGATACGGACCCGTTTCGCCCTCGAACGCCAGCGCCTCCTTGAAATCAAACGTGATGATCACGCGGCAGGAAAACTTCAGCAGGAAGTATCGCAGGGCGCTCACGGCGATCATGCGGCCGTAGGCGGATTGCTCATTGGGGTCGCGGGTCATTTCGCGCGAGCGCACTTCTTCCGTGGCTTTTTCAAGCAGCATGTCGATCAGGTCATCGGCCTTGAGTCCCAGGCCCTTGCGCCCGGAGACTTCGACGTAGCTTCGCTCCAGGTCCTCGGCTCGAAGTTCATAGCCCATTTCCTGCGCGCAAGCGGGTGACAAGCCCACAACTTCATAGGCAAAATGGTGCAGGTGTTCAGCCTGATCACGGAACCCCAGCGCGCGGAAAGCTGCGGCGACAATATTCTGCAGGTACGCCTGGCGCGTATCGATGACAGCATAGGCTTCGGTGGCGTGACCAAAAGCGGGTGCGGCGGGATGCGGTTCTTTGCCCGTGTGCCAGACGATCTGGCCGTCCGGATAGCGGTAAAAGGGCGCATAGGCGAAGTCCTTGCCCAACAGGCCGAACTTCCACATGTGATAGGCGATGTCCTTGCCCACATAGGTCACCGTGCCGTTTGAACGGACGATGATCTTGACGTCTTCAGCGGCCTCTTCTTCCTCTTTTTCGGAATCGCCCAGGTCCATCACCCAGCAGCCCATGTTCTTCCCGGACGTTTCGAAGCGGATCGCACCGATCTGCTTCATGCGCTCGAAAGCGCTCTTCCAGAAATCCAGGCGAAGGATTTCGCTCTCTTCCACCAGCAGGTCGTAGCGGACGTTGATGCGCCGCATGGTTTCAAGGTGCAACCTGACGATTGCGGTTGAGATCACCCGGGCCATCTCTGCCGCCTCGCTGTGGCCCTCTTCGATGGCCTTCAGGGTTTCGGCGCGCAGGTCGCGGTCGCCGCTTTCCGCATAAAACTGCGAAATGCGCGCGTAGAGGTCCCAGCAATAATAATCAAAACGGATGTCTTTGCTTTCAATCAGGGCGCGGACTTCATCAACGCTTTTCTTTTCGAGATGCTGGAATCCCACCACAACGTCCGCCACCTGGACGCCCGTGTTGTCGATGTAATTCTGGACTTCCACATTGTGCGCGCGAAAGCGCAGCAGGCGCACGAAAGCGTCACCCAGCACCGCGTTGCGAAGATGCCCGATGTGCGCGGCCTTGTTGGGATTGATGCTGGTGTGCTCCACAAGAACTTTGCCAGGGCGGAGCGTCTGCGGCGGGGCAGGGAAGCTGCGAAGCTGAAACAGAGCAGCGGCAAGCGCGGCCCGGTCAAGATGGAAATTCAGATAGCCCGCACCGGCCACGCTGACGCGTTCGATCCCATCAATTGGAAGCAGGCGCTCGGCCAGTTGATCGGCGATTTTGCGCGGCGGTTGCCGCAGCCTTTTCGCAAGCTCGAAGCAGGCGGCAATCGAGAGATCGCCCAGGTCCGGCCGGGGCGGAAAATCAAAAGCGGGATCGTCAACCTCCAGATTGAACACGTTCTTCACGGACTCCCGATACTTCTGCCTGATCCTGCTTTGAATCTCGAGATACAAATGATTTTCCTCGCTGGAGTTGGGAAGTGAACCCTGCCACAGGCTGCCGGGCAGGCATGATTCCCTGGTTCCCCTGCAGCCGTTTCAGGCGCCTGTGAATCGCCCTGCCTGATGCGCAAGCCTGTGATTATAGCAGATGCTCTTTGCTTCGTCGTTGACCTGCGCGCCTGTTTCCGCTAGATTCGGCGGTAATACGAAGTGCAGGAGGCAGGATGTCAGTGAACTCAGACATTCGAACTTTGCTCGGGGTGCTGTGGACAGGATTCCTTCTGCTATGGCTGGCGGGTGCGCTGATTCAGAAGCGAACGGTCCGGCGGGAAGGGGTCTCAACCCGGCTTTTGCAATTTTGTCTTGCCGGACTCGCGTTTTATCTGCTGGCGAATCAAAAGGTGCGCTTGCCGCTGCTGGAGAGGCCGTTTGTTCCGGGGTCTTCTTACTTTGCATACATGGGCTTGGCGCTCACCCTGATAGGCATGGGTTTTGCCATCTGGGCCCGTGTTTGTATCGGGAGAAACTGGAGCGCTGCCGTTACCGTCAAAGAAAATCACAAGCTTGTGACCAGGGGGCCATACGCACTGGTTCGGCACCCGATTTATTCCGGCGCCCTGCTGGCAATGCTGGGAACGGCAGTCGTCTTTCGCGGGCTGCGCGGACTGGTCGCCGTTTTCGTCGCGACGCTTGCCCTCCACCTGAAGTCACGGCGCGAAGAGCAATTCATGACGGAAGAGTTCGGGGCCGAGTATGCCGACTATAAACAGAAAGTGAAGGCGCTGGTCCCTTTCGTGTGGTGAGCCGTCCGCACAGGGCTGTTTTGCCCGCAGACGGCCGAGTTCGCGGGGAGATAAAATCCCGAAAGCAAGGGGCCTTTTTTTTTCAGTTGGCAATTTACAAATCTTCGAGCGGCTTCTCCCGGTCCCCCGCATTTTTATTGGAGTGACCCGGTTCGGCCCTGCGTGCGCGCCTTGAATTCAGGTGTATAATTCTATCTGGCCCTGAACAACCTCATTCGCGTGCAGGCGCAGGCGCGAGGATAACCCATGAACAGCGATGGTCGCCGATATGTGACTCTGCTGGCCGTTCTCATAGCCCTTGGTCTTGGGATCGGCATTGGCGCCCTGATATCCCGCGCCGCGCGTGGAAACCATCCGTTACGCCGAGCAGCCGATCCCCAGCCCCTGGCGGCGCCCTCGCCGGTCCAGCTTTCGAACAGCTTTGCGCGGGTTGCAGAGATGGTCGAGCCCGCCGTCGTCAACATCAACACGGAAACCACGGTGAGTGTTTCCGATCGCGGGTTCGGCCCGCAAGGCGACTCGCCCGATGACGATTTCTTCAACCATTTCTTCCATTTCGGCAAACCCGGCGCGCCGGAGCATTTCCAGCGCCGCAGTCTGGGCTCCGGGATCATCCTTGATCCCCGCGGGTACATCCTGACGAATTATCACGTGGTTATGCAGCGCCACCCTGACGCTCCTGTGGACCGCATCGTCGTTTACCTCCACGGAGACGAAGGGACCAGGTACTCCGCCCGTATCATCGGCGCCGATAAGCTGACGGACCTTGCCGTCATCAAGATTGACGCGGGCCGTAAGCTGCCCGCCGCGCAATTTGGGGATTCGTCATCGGTCAAAGTGGGTGACTGGGTGCTGGCGATCGGAAGTCCTTTCGGGCTTGAATCCACCGTGACGGCAGGCATCATCAGCGCCAAGGGCCGCGACATTGTGCCGGGGATCGAAGGACAGTTCAAGCACTTCCTTCAGACCGATGCCGCCATCAATCCCGGCAACAGCGGCGGTCCGCTGGTGGACCTGGCGGGGCAGGTGATCGGAATCAACACCGCTATCGCTACCGAACAGGGATCGAATGACGGCGTCGGCTTCGCTATCCCCTCCGACACCGCCCGCGCCATTTACAACTCGCTGATTCAATCCGGCAAAGTGGAGCGCGGCGCGATCGGCGTCACGTTTATGGACCAGACGAACCCGGCGCTGCTGCGAAGTTTCGGTGCCGATCACGGCGTGGTCGTCAACAATGTCGAACCCGGCAGCCCGGCGGAGCGCGCCGGCCTCAAGATGGGCGATGTGATCCTTGCCATCGACGGACAGCCCATCAACACCGGCAACGATCTTGTCCAGATCGTTTCCCAGAGCAGGATCGGCAGCAAAGTCAAAGTGGACTTCCTGCGCGAAGGCAGGCACATGACAACTTCGGTTGAAGTTGCAGACCGCGACAAAATTGTCGCCCAGCAGCAGGCGACCCTCGGGCCGAACGGCCCCAGGGCTGCGCCGCAGGACGCGGCCGGTGCGCTCGGCGTTAGCGTTCAGAATCTCTCGCCGGAGCAGGCGTCGCTGATAACAAAATCGCTGCATCTGCCCAGGCCGCAGGGCGTCGTGGTCACGCAGGTTGCTCCGGAGGGGTTCGCTGCGGACCTCAACATTCAGACCGGTGATGTGGTCCTCAGCATCAATCATCAGCCCGTATCTTCCGTGGATGATTTTGCGCGTATCCAAAGCACGCTGCGCTCAGGTCAGGACGTGCTCCTGCTTGTAGCGAGGCAGACCGGACGCGCTTTCACCACCATGTTCCTCGCAGACACGTTGCGCTGATTTGAACAATAATGAAGATATCCACGTTCCGTACATCGTCTTGGCTCCGATGCGCGACGGCGATTGCCGCAGCGCTTCTGTTCCTGCCCGGCCCGGCGATGAGCGCCCGGCAGAAAAAGAAAACACACGTTCGCAGGGGGGCTGTGCACAGACGCGTGCTCCATCACCGGCGCTACAAGCGCCAGCCCGACTACACGCGCGTCCATCTTCAGCCCGAACGAGTTTTAGAAATCCAGCAGGCGCTGGTCAAAGCCGGGACCCTGCACGAAGAGCCAAACGGCAAATGGGATGACGCGACACGCGAAGCCATGCGCCAGTATCAGGAGCAAAACGGATTTGCTCCCACCGGTCTGCCCGAAGCGAAACCTCTGATGAAGCTTGGACTTGGCCCTCACCCGTTGCCGCCCGGACTCTCATCTCCGCCGGCCGGAAATTCCGAGAACCAGGGCAATGCGGAAGCCAGCACGGCTTCAGGGCCGACTCCTGCAAAAGAGCATCCTTCCTCGAACCAATAAATTGCATCTAAGCCAAGAGGGGAAATCAAAGCTGCAGCCATGCTTTGATGAAACCGTTGTATCCTGTAGTTAGCTGCACGGGGCGTGCAGATCTCCACGGTAGGAGTTTGTAGCGGCGTGGCAACACAGCGCCGTGTGGGCGCTGAAGGCGGGATTTCCGTGTCCGGCAACTCTACAACGGAATGCCGCCTTACCCGGATTGCGGGCTTGCGGCGCCATCTGGCCGGCGAACGTCGGCCATGCGGCATGACGCTCGCTCCTGACAAATTTCGAAAGGGAGGTTTTCCATGAAGATTCGATTTCTGCTTCTCACACTGCTCCTGGCCGGCATGGTCCCGCGCGCTTTTGCTGACGCCCGCCAGACGGACCTTGAACGCATTCGCAGCGCACGGTTTGCTTTTGAGGACATTATGAATGCGCCCGACAAGGGAATTCCGCAGGAACTGCTCTCCTCGGCTCAGTGCATCGCGATCATTCCGGCCGAGAAAAAACTGGCGTTTGTCTTTGGCGGAAGCTACGGAAGGGGCCTCGTGACCTGCCATACAGACCGTGGCTGGAGCGCGCCGGCGTTTCTGATGGTCAGCGGCGGCAGCTTTGGCTTCCAGATCGGCGGCTCGTCCACGGACATTATCATGATCTTCCGAAACCACAGTGGCATCGACCGGCTCCTGAGCGATAAATTCAAGATCGGCGCGGACGCCAGCGCCGCTGCCGGCCCCGTTGGCCGCCACGCTGCGGCAGCTACGGACGCGGAGATGCACGCGGAAATTCTCACCTACTCGCGCAGCCGCGGCGTCTTTGCCGGCGTCAGCCTGGACGGCGCCCTCGTGAAGCCGGACCAGGGAGCGGACGAAGCGCTTTACGGGGAGAATATTCTTCCCAAGTCAATCCTCGATGGGCATGTCCCAGTTCCTGCGCCCGCGCGGGGGCTGATCGACGTTATCGCCCGGAATACCCGCGCGGCCGGCGGCAAGTAAGACCGTCGCGGCAAATTCCAGCGGCGATGGGTCCGATCGAAACCATCAGAAATCGGACACATCGCCGCTGGAACAGCCATTCCAGTTCGATACCCTGTAGCGGCAACCTATGATCGCCGTATCGTCTTGCGGTGACGGCCCATCGTCATGAAAATTGCTGTCGCCACTGCGGCGGCCTTCATGCGTCGATCTGTGCGCGCTGGAGCCGGTCACTGTAATCGATATAAACGGCCTTCCATTCAGAGTAAAAATCGAGAGCAGCCGTGGCGGCCTCGCGGTGTCCGTTTCCCGTGTGCTTCGTCCCACCGAAGGGGAGGTGCGTTTCTGCGCCGATGGTGGGTGCGTTGACGTAGAAGATGCCGGTATTCATCTCCTGCATGGCCTTAAAGGCATTGTTGATGTTTTTTGTGTAAATCGATGAGGAAAGCCCATATATGATGCCGTTTCCGATCTCGATGGCGTGGTCCAAACTGTCGCACGGGATCAGCGAAACAACCGGGCCGAAAATCTCTTCCTGTGAGATTCGCATTCCCGGCTGGCAGTCGCCAAAGATGGTAGGAGCAAAGAACCATCCGTGATCGTAAACGCCGCCCGTCATTCGCCTCCCGCCACACAGGAGCCGCGCGCCTTCCCGAATCCCGATTTCGACGTAGCCCTCGACTCTGTTGAGCTGCGCTTCGTTGATGAGCGGTCCGACTTGAACCTCAGGGTCAAGGCCATTTCCGACTTTTAAATTCCGGACGCGATCGACAAACCTCCGTACAAACTCGCCATACACGTTTTTGTGAATCACAATTCGGCTGGAGGCCGTGCACCTCTGGCCGGTTGTTCCAAATCCTCCCCAGACGGCACCATCAATCGCAAGGTCGAGATTGGCATCATCCATAACAATGATCACGTTCTTTCCACCCATTTCCAGGCAAACGCGCTTGAATTGCTCCGCACCCGCGTGAGCAACCTGACGGCCGACTTCCATCGATCCGGTAAACGAAATTACAGGGACATCGGCATGGCTGGCCAGCGGAGCGCCCGCTTCCGGCCCAAAGCCGGTTACCAGATTGATCACGCCCGCCGGCAAACCCGCTTCAGCCAGCACGCTGACCAGATTCAAGCCGGAAAGCGGCGTGTCTTCAGCCGGCTTGATGACCACCGTATTACCGCAGATGAGCGCGGGCATTATCTTCCATGCCGGTATCGCCATGGGGAAATTCCAGGGCGTAATCAGCCCGCAGACACCTATGGGGCAGCGCACCGACATGCAGAATTTGCTGGGAAGCTCGGACGTGGTGGTATGGCCGAACAGGCGCCGGCCTTCACCGGCCATGTAGAACGTCATATCAATGGCTTCCTGAACATCGCCGCGCGCTTCTTCGAGCGGCTTGCCCATCTCGAGCGTCATGTCCCGCGCCAGAGACTCTTTGCGTTCGATCAGCAGACGGCCGGCACTGAAAAGTATTTCCGCGCGCTTGGGCGGTGGAGTTCGCCGCCATTGCGGATAAGCCAGTTTGGCTGCTTCAACGGCCCTTGACACATCGTCTGCGTTCGAACGCTGGAAAACGCCGATACGGTCATTCGTGTCGGCAGGATTGATGTTTTCAAAGGTTTCGCCGGCAACGGACTCAATCCACTCGCCGCCAATGAAATTCTTAAAGGTTCGATCACTGGTCATGTTTTCCTCGCCGCTATGGAATCCGTCCTCATAACATTTCGGTATTCACTGTCATATCGTAACTATATATCCTTCCGCGGCGCCCGGCGCGCTGGCAATGACGGGCCGCGGGCAATATCGGGCAACCTGGACGCGCGGATGGAGGTCAATGTTTAACAGCGTGAGAGGGACAAGATTTCACTTGACTACGCTACAAAAGTGTGCTATCCTTGCCGTGTGTTGAGAGGCGCCCCCTGCGGTTACGGACAGGAGGTGCATGACAACGGATGCATTGCGCGGAGGTGCCAGGCGTCGCAGGCAATGAAAGGACAAGTGGCATAGCCTATATCGTTCGAAAGAGAAGGGCGGATGGGACAAAAAATGTTGAATTTTCAAAAACGAACCGGAGAAGTCATTGAAAATAAAGGACCGGCATTCAAAAACGAACCGGAACGAACCTGAGAGTGAAGCGGAGAAGTTCTTTAGAATCAGTGGGAGCAAAAAAACGAACCCAAACACGCTTGAAAACGAAAGCTGCTATCTTATTGAAAACACAGAATAGGCAAGAGCCCGGCTTATACTATTCTACGAGGCTAGACATTAGTTTTTTGCCCTCAGCATGGCTGGCCATGGCCGGTGCACGGGATTCTGTAACCTTAACAATTGCCGGAGGTTGCCGGGTGCATTATTGACACGTTGAAAGGGCGTGAATAATATAAAATTGGATTAAGTCTGAAACCGAGCGCATTGGCGCGCGTTTGTCATCGAGCAATGCGGTCAGAACCCAACCTCGAAAGAAGGCGGCACGAGATTTTGTCGGTCATTGTGCGGCGGTATATTGCCAGCGGGCAGCCGATTGGCTCTAAGGCTGTAGCCACCGAGACGCGGGAGACTTTGAGTCCGGCGACCATCCGCAACGTAATGTCGCAGCTTGAATCCGAAGGTTATCTCGAGCAGCCGCATACTTCGGCGGGAAGGGTCCCGACGGACAAGGCTTATCGGTTTTATGTGGACCGCGTGATGGAGATGGCGAAACCTGCGCCGGCGCTTGCAAGGTTTATTGATGAAAGTTTGAGCGGTGGCCGGATTGCCAATGAGGAACTGATGGTCAGGGCCTCACACGTGCTTTCTGAGGTTTCAAGCAACGTGGGGCTGGCTCTCGGCCCGGCGCTCGAAGAAAAGCTGCTGGAATATATCAAGTTCGTGAAGCTGCCGGACCATCGTGTCCTGGTAGTAATCGTTTCGCGCCCGAACCTGATTGAGAACAAAGTCCTGCACCTTGATGAAGACTTCAGCCAGGAGGAACTCGATCGCAGCGCCGCCTACCTCAACACCGAATTTCGAGGGTGGTCGCTGAGGACGATTCGCCTGGAGATCTTCAAGAAAATCGAGGAAGCGCGGGAGCTTTTCGATCACCTCTTGAAGAGTGTCGGCCGGCTGCTGATCGAAGGAGCACTGGGACAGGATGAGCTTGGTCCGTTGTTTGTGGACGGGACAGCCAGGATCCTTGATCAGCCCGAGTTCGAGGACGTCCGAAAAATCCGGCAACTTTTACAGGCCTTCGAGGAAAAGGCAAAGCTGATTGAAATTCTGGGATCGATTCTGAACTCCTCCACCGCCGGAGTGCGGATTGTGATCGGGAAGGAGAATCCCGCGAACGAAATGCGGCATTGCGCGCTTGTGATGGCTCCCTTGAAGTACGGCTCAAGGGTTGTGGGGGCTTTGGGAGTGGTAGGTCCCACACGGATGGAATACGACCGGGCCGCTACGACAGTCGAGTACGTTGCCCACCTCTGTAACCGGCTGTTGAGTGTCAATTGAAGGTTTTTCTTCATTATTCTCCAGAACAACCCATTGACAAATTTGTTGATGCTGGTCAATCCACCGCAAATTGTGACAGGATAGAGTATTGGAGCTATGACAGACGAGAAAAAAACGGCCGAAGAAACGGAAGCAACGCCAGGGGCCATGGCAAACAGTTCCGCCAAGCCGGAAACTGAGACCGCCGGAGAGTTGCCCGCTGACCTGGCAGCCGCTTATAAAAAACTGCTTGCCGAGAAGAACGAACTGTATGACCGTCTGCTTCGCAAGCAGGCTGAACTGGAAAACGTCCGCAAGCGACTTGAGCGCGAAAAGGAAGATTTCCTTCAGCATGCAACCATGGGCCTGATCCGTGCCCTGTTGCCCACGCTGGACGCTCTCGAGCGCGGACTCAAGCAGCGCGAGGATAACGTTCCCGAGAAATTCTACGAGGGGATGGAGATGATCCACCGGGAACTGCTCGAAGTACTGAAGCGGGCGGGGCTGACTCCGATCGAGAGCCAGGGGCAGATTTTCGACCCGCACGTCCATCAGGCCGTGGAAACGGTAGAATCGGACAAGCACCGCGACCAGGAAGTTGTGGAAGAACTCCAGCGGGGTTATAAACTCAAGCAGCGGCTGTTGCGGCCCGCCATCGTTAAGGTGGCCGTTGCGCCCTCAAACAAGAATGGCGAAGCCTCGCAAGAAAGCCAAGGCGGACACCCCTCGGACAAGTCAGTACAATGACTCTGAGCGTGGCCATCGCACGGACCGATGGTCGGTGTTCGAGAGCTTTCAGAAGCCAGCGCAGCGATCATGGGGACAATTCGAGTGAACCAGAAGCGTGACTATTACGAAGTCCTCGGAGTAGGTCGGGACGCGACGGAACAGGAAATCAAGAGCGCCTACCGGAAGCTGGCACTCCAGCACCACCCGGACCGCAATCCGGACAACAAAGAAGAAGCCGAAGAGCGTTTTAAGGAAATCACGGAAGCCTACAGCGTGCTGGCGGACCCTGAAAAACGCGCGGCCTATGATCGTTTCGGGTTCGCCGGCGTAGGGGCCGCGGGAGCCGGCGCGCCGGATTTCTCCTCGACAATTTTCTCCGGCTTCGAGGACCTTTTCGGCACGTTCTTCGACCTAGAAGACCTTTTTGGCGGCAGGCGAGGGAGGCGGGTGCGCGCCGAGCGCGGCGCCGATCTGCGCTATGAACTCGAGTTGTCATTCGAGGAAGCGGCGTCCGGGCTCGATACGAAAATCAAAATTCCGCGCAGTGAGACCTGCCCAAGCTGCCGCGGTTCCGGTTCGCGCAACGGCTCGCAACTGGCGAATTGCCCGGCCTGCGGCGGGCGCGGCCAGGTCCGCTATTCGCAGGGCTTCTTCACGGTATCCAGGACTTGTCCGCAATGCGGCGGCACAGGCCAGGTGAACCGTGACCCGTGCCCGGACTGCCACGGCGAAGGGCGCGTGCGCCGAGAGAAAGTCCTGGGAATCAAGATACCGGCCGGCGTGGACGATGGAACGCGCCTGCGGATTTCCGGCGAAGGCGAAGCGGGTCGGCATGGCGGTCCGCCCGGCGACCTGTATGTGGAGCTGAGGGTCCGGCCGCACCCGTTCTTCGAGCGGCGAGGCGACGATCTCTTCGTCAAAATTCCGCTGTCCATTACCCAGGCGGCCCTGGGAGCGGAAATCAAGGTCCCAACGCTCCAGGGAGCGCAGAAGGTGAAGGTCCCGGAGGGAACACAGCCGGGAACGGTATTCCGCCTGCGGGGCCATGGCATGCCTGTGGTCAACGGTCGGGGCAGGGGCGATCTTTACGTCCAGGTGACCGTACACATTCCATCAAGGCTCACGCGCGAGCAGCGGCGACTGCTGGAATCATTGGCGCCAGCCGTCGAGATTGAAAACAAACCTGTTGAGCGCGAACATTCCGAAAAAGTCAAAGACGTCTTCAGCTGATCCTTCGCTTGCTTCTTGAATTGTTGTTTTCCTTCATCCCGGAGGGGGGATACTGTAGCGTATGTTCCTAGCTCACCGCCTGCCATAAAACCGTGCTTCGCCTTTTGGCTGCGTCGCCCGTGCTTATGGAGTGCTGGTTGAACGGCGACGCCCGCGGTGCAGTGACCTGAACGCCAACAGACGGGGAGTCCGCAGCCAGCGGAACCCGATCGTGACCATATTGCCGTTGAATCCCGGATTGGGCGCCTGCAAGCCCGCGTTCGACATGTGGAAGTAGTGATATTCAAAAACCAGGGCGCACTGCGGTTTGAAGAAATATTGAAGGCCGGCGCCACCCTGTGAAAGAAACTGCATGTGGCCCGTGAGTTCGGGTGCGTGCTCATCGATGGTCGTATGCACAGGGCCCGAGCCCGCATCAAAATAGGGAACAACCCGCCCGATCGGCTTGAACCCAAAACGCAGGAGCAGGGCCGTGCCGAACAATCGTCCCCCCGGATGTGAGGACCCACCCAGTATGCCCTCGCTGATAAGCTCAAACCGCCTGACGGGAAGCCGCGAGTAAGGTGAGTCCCAGGCAATAATGCCGATCTGCGGTTCGGCGAAGATCATGTTGATGTGGGAGATGTCGTGGGGAATGTTATTTTCAAGACCGAAGCTCATCTGAAAACCGAACGTCAGCCGGCCGTGTTCCATCCAGAAAGGCTCGCTGGCGTACGGTCTGTTAACGCCGTCGGCAGGGGCCGAGGAGTCGTTGCTGATATCCTGAGCATGGCAGGGAAGAGCTATAACGGACCAGACAATTCCCAATGCGGCGAGAAGCCTTACGAGGGGCAGTCGTTTCATTTTGAGGGTTCTCCGCAGTCTGTACAACGCAAGAGAGCGCAGAAGGCTTTGTTACCGTATTGCTCTTAGAAAATCAATGAAAATGTTTGCTTCCAGTCGCGGTTCGCAGCCTCCGTTTTACTTAGATGAATGGATCCATCCTTGGTTGCGGTCGGTGGCCTGCCGAAGATGCGGGCAGCGGAACCAGGCCGCAACGGAAAATGGTCCACAGGATTTTGAATCCCGCGCGGAGGCTGCCTGTGATTGTGCCCGAGATTTTAGAACGACCGTGCAAGCGCCGGTGGTAATTCACGGGGACTTCACAAATCCTCAGGCCGGTCTGCGCCGCACGCGCCTGCATTTCCACGTTCCATCCGAAGGTGCGATCGCGCAGGTTGAGGCGGGCCAGGGAATCGCGCCGAATGATACGGAGGGGGCCAAGGTCCGTGAAATCGACGTTCCACGCCAGAGCAATCAGGCGCGTGGAAAGCCAGTTTCCGAACCGCTGCATGGGCGTAAGAGAGCCGCCTTCAAGACGCCCGAGGACGCGCGATCCCAGAACCATGTCCCATTCGTCCTGTTCAAAGCACTGCACCATGCGCGCGAGGTCATCAGGATCGTCCGTAAGGTCGCCATCCATGAAAGCTACGGCAGTGATCTGGGGGCGGAGATGCTGAATACCGGCAAGGCAGGCTTGCCCATACCCGCGCCTGGGTTCGCGTACGACATCGGCCCCTGCAGCGGCAGCTACCGAGGCCGTCGCGTCACGGCTGCCGTTATCGACAACAATGATCTGGGCGAAGAGTTCACGCGGCAGGCGTCTGACCAGAATGCCGATCGATTCGACTTCATCCAGTGCGGGGATGATAAGTGCAAAAGAGTGGCGCATACGGGTTGACAGGCCAGACGCATAATTCTACCATTCCGCGAGCGGACACCATGCTGCCTTCTGCGGAGGCAGGACTGGGGCGGTGGGTTTTCTGGAACGGCGGAAGGCGAAGAGCGTGAAGACGGCGAGGCGGAAGTTCAGCTTTTGCGGATGGATTCGCTATATGATGGTGTCGGGCTCGGGATTTATGGTATAAAATTACATTACAGAGCGATGCAGCAGGGATATTACCCAGACGAATGCTTTCCTCGTGCGTCTGAAGCAAACGCCAGCAAGTACGGGATTTTTTGGGGAAGCCGCTACTGGCTGCGGGACGGGGTTCTTTCTGTCCTGTTGGCTTTGATCATCGGTTCTTTCTTCTACCAACCTGTGCAGGTTGAAGGCACAAGCATGTTGCCGGAATTGAAGGACCACGAGCGGATTGTCGTCAGCAGGTTCGCATATGATTTTGAGTCCATCCAACGGGGAGATATTATTGTCTTTCACTATCCGTTGGACCCGGCGGAGTCTTTTGTCAAAAGAGTCATCGGGTTGCCGGGCGACTGGGTCAGCGTTAAAGGCGGCCAGGTGTTCGTGAATGGCAAGCGGCTGATGGAACCGTACATTCAACCCGCATACTTTGATCACCAGAGTTATGCTCCGGTTCACGTACCGCCGAACCATTATTACGTCCTCGGCGACCGCAGGAATTTTTCAAACGACAGCCGTGATTGGGGCACGGTCCCACGGAAGTACATTTACGGGAAGGCGGTTTTTGCCTATTGGCCTCTCAGCGACCTGGGGCTTCTGCATTAAGCCGCTTGCCGAAGCGGAGACATTCAGAATCTCTTGACTGCCTTGGCTTAATCACTCATCGAGTCCTGGCGTTCGATGGGAATCGGCATCCGGATGCTGCGGGTGTGCCGAAGCGTGCGAGGGTGCACGGCAATTTCCGGACGGAGAGCTTATGGAAGCAATCTTAGTCTTGGAGGACGGAAGGACTTTTCGCGGGCGCGGGTACGGCGCGCGCGCCGAACGCTTTGGCGAAGTTGTTTTCAATACGTCTCTTTCGGGCTATCAGGAAATCCTTACTGACCCCTCTTACGCCGGGCAGATTGTCTGCCTGACGTATCCGCACATCGGGAATTATGGCACCAATCCTTTGGATTCTGAGGCATCTTCTCCATTTGCGGAAGGCCTGATTGTTCGCGAACTTGCGCAGCTTGCCAGCAACTGGCGGTCCGTCGAATCCGTGTCGGATTTTCTGGCGGATTTCGGGCTGCCAGTGATTTCCGATATTGATACGCGGGCCTTGGTACGGCACATCCGGACCCACGGAAGCATGCGAGGCGTGCTCTCGACGATCGATTTTGATGAGCAGAGCCTTCTGAGAAAAGTGAAGGCTTCGCCCAGCATCGTCGGCCTCGATCTTGCCAGCCGCGTGACAACGACGGCGCGCTACGAATGGACCGAACCTTCCTCGGATATTTATCAGGAAGAACCGCAGGCGGAAAAAGAGCTGCGCTATCACGTGGTGGCATATGATTTTGGGATCAAACACAACATTCTTCGCCGGCTGGTTGATGTCGGTTGCCGAGTGACCGTTGTTCCCGCGACTACGCCGGCGGCGGAGGTCCTGGCGCTCAAGCCGGACGGCGTCTTCCTCTCAAACGGGCCCGGCGATCCCGAGCCGGTCGAATACGCTGTCCGCAACATCCGGGACCTGGCGGGCAAAGTCCCGATCTTTGGCATCTGCCTCGGCCATCAGCTTATCGGCCTCGCGCTTGGCGGGAAAACTTACAAGCTGAAGTTCGGCCATCACGGCGGCAACCATCCTGTGCTAAATCTCGATACCAACAAGGTGGAGATCACGGCGCACAATCACGGCTTTGCCGTCGATCCGGATTCCCTGAAAGACAGCGAAGTGGTCCTGACGCACCGTAATCTGAATGACAACACGCTCGAGGGTCTTCGGCACCGCTCGTTGCCGCTGTTCAGCGTGCAGTATCACCCGGAAGCCTCGCCCGGACCGCACGACTCGGCGTACCTGTTCGAGCAGTTCACGAGGATGATGGAGGAGTTCAAAGCAGGGGAGAGTGCATGACTCTCGAAGAAATTGACTGTTGGATGCCCCAGATGACGGACATGATGGTGAAGACGAGTTCGAAGCTCAACCAGGTGGCGGACTTGAATTTGGTCTTAGGCAAGAAACTCGATCGATTTGCCGAACTTTCTGCAGGGGCCGGGCAAACAATTGACAGGCTGTCGGGCAAGCTGGATCAACCCGCTGATTTATCAACCCGCAACGAGCAAACGAATGGGCGGCTGTCGGAGAAAGTCGACAAGCTTGCGGACATTTCAGCGAGCACGAACCAGAAATTGGACAGGCTGGTGGATGCTCTGCTGCGTCGCGAGGCTTCGTAACACAACTGATTCTTGCGTTGAAGCCATGTCCTGAGGAAGCAAGTTTATAATTCCAAGATTAGAATTGGATCAATGCCAAAACGTACCGACATTCACAAAGTTCTGATCATCGGCTCGGGGCCGATTGTGATCGGCCAGGCGTGCGAGTTTGACTATTCCGGCACGCAGGCCTGCAAAGCGCTCAAGGCCGATGGCTACGAGGTGGTCCTGGTCAATTCCAACCCGGCCACAATCATGACCGATCCCGAGTTTGCCGACCGCACGTACGTCGAACCGTTAACCGCCGAATACCTCGAAGCCATCATCGCCCGCGAGAGGCCCGACGCCGTGTTGCCCACAGTGGGCGGACAGACGGCGCTGAATCTTGCCATCGAACTTGCTGAAAAGGGAATTCTGGACCGCTACCAGACAAAGCTGATCGGGGCGTCGCCCAGGGCTATCAAGATTGCGGAAGACCGCTTGATGTTCAAGGAAGCGATGAAGAAGATCGGCCTCGATGTTCCGCGCAGCGTGCTGGTGAACAGCGTTGAGGCGGCCCTTCAGGTTTCCGAGCAGATCGGGTTTCCGCTGATTCTTCGCCCCTCGTTCACTCTGGGGGGAACAGGGTCGGGAATTGCTTACAACCGCGAAGAACTTGCAGAACGCATCCGATTTGGACTCGATCTCAGTCCCGTGCACGAAGTTTTGGTCGAGGAATCGGTGCTCGGATGGAAAGAATTTGAACTCGAAGTCATGCGCGACCACGCCGACAACGCCGTAGTGGTTTGCAGCATTGAGAACTTTGACCCCATGGGTGTCCACACGGGCGACTCCATCACCGTCGCGCCCGCCCAGACGCTTACGGACAAGGAATACCAGACCATGCGGGACGCCGCCTTCAAAGTGATCCGCACAGTCGGTGTGGAAACGGGCGGTTCCAACATTCAGTTTGCCGTCGAGCCGGGCACGGGCCGAATGGTCGTCATTGAGATGAACCCGCGTGTCTCGCGCAGTTCCGCGCTGGCATCCAAGGCTACGGGCTTCCCCATCGCCAAGATCGCCGCACGCCTCGCCATGGGCTACCGGCTGGATGAAATTCCCAATGACATCACAAAGAAAACGCCCTCCTGTTTTGAACCCACGCTCGATTACGTGGTCGTGAAAATCCCCAAATGGGCGCAGGAGAAATTCCCGGAATCCGACCCGCGGCTCGGAACACAGATGAAATCGGTCGGTGAAGTAATGGCCATCGGGCGCACCTTCAAGGAAGCCTTTATGAAAGGCATCCGCTCTCTCGAAACGGGCCGCAAGCCGCCCAAACCACCGGCTGACCGCGCCGAGATGCTGCGGCGTGTTTCGACACCCAATCCTGAACGTCTGTGGGACCTGCTCTACGCTTTCAACGCCGGCGAAAGCGTGGAGACGCTTGCCGAAATCACTCAGATTGATCCCTGGTTCCTTGACCAGGTCCGCCAGATGGTGGTAATGCAGAACGAACTCAAGCGGTTTGATCTGAACTCGGTACCGCCCTCCGCCCTGCATGAAGCGAAGCGTTTGGGATTCTCAGACCTGCATCTGGGCGAACTGTGGGGAGTGAGTGGCGTCGAGGTTCGGCGGAAGCGCCTTGAGAACAACATCCGGCCCGTTTTCAAACGCGTGGACACGTGCTCGGCGGAATTCGAGTCCTTCACGCCATACCTTTATTCGACTTACGAAGATGAAGATGAAGCAGAGCCGACGGACCGGAAGAAAATCATGATCCTTGGCAGCGGCCCGAACCGCATTGGCCAGGGAATCGAGTTCGATTATTGCTGCGTCCATGCATCTTATGCGCTGAAGGCAGAGGGCTACGAGACGATCATGGTGAACTGCAACCCTGAGACCGTCTCAACCGATTACGACACTTCCGACCGGCTCTATTTTGAGCCGCTGACATTTGAAGACGTGATGTCCGTTGTGGACGAAGAGCGGCCCGCCGGCGTCATCGTGCAGTTTGGCGGACAAACGCCTCTTAACCTGGCGCGCCAGCTCAAGGCGGCGGGTGTGCCGATTATCGGCACGTCGCCTGAGTCCATCAATCTGGCGGAAGACCGGAAGCACTTTGGGAAACTGCTCCGCGATCTGGGCATTCCGCAGCCGGAAAACGGAACAGCCATGAGTGTGGATGAAGCGATCGAAGTGGCCAAACGGATCGGGTTTCCGGTCCTGGTGCGTCCGTCATACGTTCTGGGCGGACGCGCCATGGTCATTGCTTACGACGAAAATATGCTCGCCAGCTACGTACGCCGTGCTGAAGAACTGGAAGGCGCGTTCCCCATCCTTATTGACCGCTTCCTCGAAAATGCTACGGAAGTTGACGTGGATGCACTCTCCGATGGCGAGGATGTTGTGATCGCGGGCATTATGGAGCACATCGAGGAAGCAGGCATCCATTCCGGCGACAGTTCCTGCGTTCTCCCATCCGTAAACATACCTGATGAAACCCGCCGGACGCTCATGGACTACACGATCCGCCTTGCGCGCGAACTGAACGTTGTGGGCCTGATGAATACACAATACGCCATTCAAAACGGCCGGGTTTATGTCCTTGAAGTCAATCCACGCGCGTCACGGACGGTGCCCTACGTCAGCAAGGCAACCGGCGTCCCGCTGGCCAAGATCGCAGCGCGGCTGATGGTCGGGCAGAAATTGAGCTCTTTTGGCCTTCCGCCTGAACTTCCGGTTGATTATTTCTACGTCAAGTCGCCCGTTTTCCCCTTCCAGAAATTCCCCGGGGTCGATTCCGTGCTGGGCCCGGAAATGAAATCCACCGGCGAAGTTATGGGCGTGGCGGAGCGGTTCGGGCTGGCGTTTGCCAAGGCCCAGCTTGCCGCGGGTCAGCGAATCCCTCTGAAAGGCAAAGTGTTCATTTCAGTCAATGACCATGACAAACCCCACGCCGTCACCCTGGCCCGAGATCTTTCCGCACTCGGGTTCAAGTTGATGGCCACAAGAGGCACAGCGGCAGCCTTGCGGGCGGCGAAGATCAAAGTGGAAAGGGTTTATAAAGTTGAAGAGGGTCGGCCGAACGTTGTTGACCATATTAAAAATGGAGCGATCGATCTGATTATCAACACGCCGCTGGGCCGCGGATCGCGCTTTGACGAAAAAGCCATCCGCCGCGCCGCCATTCAACACGGCGTCACCTGTATTACAACGATTGCGGCCGCAACCGCTGCCGTGAACGGAATCCGCGCCCAGCGCGACCGCGGCATTGAAGTGGCCTGCCTTCAGGAGCTTCACCAGAAAGGCCGGGCGATGGCCCAGTACTCCAGCTCAAGCAAAACGCTCAATCCAGGTGCCTGATTCAATGAAAAACAAAGAAGTCCTCGACCATCTGAAGGGCATTTTCGTCCCGATCGTCACTCCCTTTAATCGCCGCGGTGATATTGATGAAGCCGCATTCCGCTGGGACCTGCGCCGCTACGTCAAGTCCGGTGTCAACGGGATCGTTGTAGCGGGATCCACCGGCGAAGGTCCTTACCTGACGCCTGAAGAAAGGCTGCGCCTGGTTGAAATCGCCAGGCCGCTGGTCCCGCCGCCGCAGGTCCTGCTGGTCCAGACCGGCGTTGAAACCACGCTCCAGACCATCCAGTTGAGTAAAGAAGCCATCGCCCGCGGTGCTGACGCGGTCCTGGTGCTCACGCCAAGCTACTTCAAGAACCGCATGGATTCTGCCGCGCTCACCGCGCATTTTTCCGCCGTCGGTGACGCGCTGCGCCGGCCTGTTTTGATTTATTCCATTCCGCAATTTACGGGCATTCACATGGACCCTGCAACGCTCGGGCGGCTATCACGTCACGGAAATATCGTTGGGCTTAAGGAAAGCTCCGGCAATATGGAATTTATGAAAGAGGTGCTGAAACAGGCGGACCCGGGGTTTCGCGTTTTGGCGGGCTCGGCGTTGATCATGCTGGAAGCCTTCCAGGCTGGGGCCGCCGGAGCTGTGCTGGGGCCTGCAAATTACATTCCGGACATCTGCATGGATATTTACAGACTCTACTGTGCGGGCGATGTTGAAACTGCAAGAAAATTGCAACAGCGGATCATCCCTCTGGTTGAAGAAGTCAACGTACGCGCTGGCATCCCAGGGATCAAATACGCGCTCGACTTGTGCGGCTATCGCGGCGGAAAGCCGCGAGGCCCGCTGCTGCCCCTGCGGCCCGAGGAAGAACGCAGGGTGGCCGCCGCGCTGAAAAAAGCTGGAATTCTAATGAACGGCCGCCGGGCTGCCTGATTTTTCCACTTTTCATTCGAATCGAAAGCCATTCTGGCAGCATCGATTAAAGAGTTGCCGCTGGTTCTCACGGGGCATTGTTGCATTCAAACCGGCAATGTGGCATTGAAACCTTATGGATTGCCTGTCGTTTCCATACTCACGCGTACCGAAATCGAGCCGCCTGCTGGTGGATTATCTGGAGCGGCGTGAGCAGATCAGCCGCTTTTACAACGGGAATCCATTTGACCCCGCCACGTACACGCGTCTGGAAGAGGAGCTTCGTGGATTTAAGACTGATCGAAAGACGCTTGTCGAAACGCTCCTGCGCCAGAACGCCGCCTTCGGCGCCGGGGATCACACGATAAGGAACATCGAGAGCCTGCGCGATCCAGCCACGTGTGCAGTTGTGACCGGCCAGCAGGTAGGACTGTTTTCAGGCCCCGCATTTACGCTGTATAAGGCGCTTACAGCGGTGCGCGTGTCCCAGTCGCTTAATGAACGCGGGCTGAAGACGGTGCCGATTTTCTGGCTGGCAACGGAAGACCACGATCTGGAAGAAGTCGCACAAACCTATGCCCTGAACGACGACTATCAACCGGTCCATTTGCACGATGCAGGCGAACGTCCGGCGCCGCAAAGTCCGGTCGGTCGGGTCAAGCTGACCGAAGGTGTCACGCAGCAGATCCATCATCTGGAATCGCTGCTGCCACAGAGCGATGATCGCGCACAATTGCTCGAAGATCTGCGCTCCGCGTATAAGCCCGGAGCAACGTGGGCGCACTCCTTTGCGCAATTTTTGACGCGTCTGTTCAACCGCTGGGGCGTGGTCCTTCTTGATCCCATGGACGAGGCTGTGCATCGGCTCAGCGTCCCCATTTATCAGAAAGCGCTTCGCCATGCGGACGATCTGCGGTCACAGCTTCAGGCGCGTTCAAGCGAATTGATCAGGGCGGGCTATCACGCGCAGGTCCATATCACGGATGAATCGACGCTGCTTTTTGCCGAGCGCGAAGGAAATCGGCTTGCTGTTCATCAGGTTGATTCCGAAACCCGACAGTTTTCCATCGGGGAAGTCCAAACAGCCTCGCTCGATGAACTGGAATCGGAAATCAGCCGCCACCCGCTGACCTTCTCTGCAAACGTGCTGCTTCGCCCGATCGTACAGGACAGCCTGCTGCCAACGATTGCATACGTTGCGGGGCCGTCGGAACTCGCATATCTTGGCCAGGCGCAGGTGCTCTATTCCGCCTTTGGCCGGCCCATGCCTGCGGTTTTCCCTCGAAGCGGCTTCACACTCATTGACCACCGCATCGAGCGTTGGATGGAAAAATACCAGCTTGCAATCGAGGATGTCTGGCAGGGTAAAGAGCATTTGGGCCGGCGCATCGCTTCGAAGGCCTTCGCCGAGGGATGGGAGGAGCGCTTCGATCAGGTCGAGCGCGATCTCGCCGCCCTGCTTGCGAGGCTGCGGAAGGACATTGAGGCGCTCGATCCAACTTTGATCGATGCGATGGGCCACGCGGAAGAAAAAATCCAATATCAGATTGAGAGGTTGAAGGGCAAGATGACGCGCGCGGCATTGAGCCGGTCTGAGATTCTGGCCCGCCACGAAGAGGCGATCCTGCGTGCGCTGATGCCCGAGAAGGAGCTTCAGGAACGCATTGTGGGAGGTATTTACTTCCTCGGCCGCGCCGGCTACCGCCTGCTCGATCAACTGCTCGAGCAGGTTCCGGCGGATTCCTCACTGCACCGCGTGATGACATTTTGATTCCCGGTTAAGCTCTTCATTTCAGCCGCAAGTTCGGGACCCGGTACGAATAAGCCGATGGGGTTCACTTTGTTATAATAAATTGGTGTTTAGGCTTGCCTTTTGCGCTCGTAAATTACGCGGCAGGAGATGACAATGTCGGAACATGCAGCCCAGACTTCACCGACCGGCAAAATCGCAAATCGACGTCACACCATCCAGATCGAGACCCGCTCCCGAGTGGAATTCAAGGACGTCACCAGCCAGATCGAAAACCTGATTCAGAAGTCAGGAATAGAGAGCGGTCAATGCCATCTGTTTGTTCCGCACACGAGCGCGGGCGTGCTGATCAACGAAAATTACGATCCTGCGCTTCGTCAGGACATTGCCGATTTCCTCAAAAAGCTCGCGCCACCCAACGCCGACTATCAGCATAACGACGGCAACTGCGATGCCCACCTGAAATCCGTCCTGATCGGTTGCACGAAAACTCTCCTGATCGAAAACCGCAGGCTGCTGCTGGGCCGCTGGCAGGGCGTGTATTTCTGCGAATTTGACGGCCCGCGGCGCCGCGAACTGCACGTCAAGCTCGTGTCAGATTAGATATGGAAACGCTGGGATTATACATCCAGGTCCCCTTCTGCGCATCGAAGTGCAGCTTCTGCAACTTCAGCTCGCGCGTGGTGTCAGGGGATGTTTTCGATCGCTACTGCGCCGCTCTCGCTGAAGAGATTGAACGGCTTCCACAATTTTACCGGGCCCTGGGCGTGAAGAGTGGTTTACTCGAATTGCCCGTTGACTCGGTTTATTTCGGAGGCGGAACGCCCTCTCTGCTTGGAATCCAACGTCTGGTGAGGGTCTTCGAATCACTCGATCGGCGCTTCCCGTTTGCATCGCTTTGCGAGTTTACGATTGAGATCACGCCGGGATCAGCGGATCAAGACTACCTGACACAGGCGCGGGCGCTCGGTGTCAATCGCCTCAGCGTCGGCGCGCAGTCTTTTGATGATCGTGAGTTGCGGTCTGTCGGAAGGCTGCACTCGGCGGAAGACACACGGGCTCTGGTTGACGCTGCGCGAAAGACAGGTTTTGCCAATATCAGCCTCGACCTGATCGCAGGTCTGCCTCATCAGTCAACAGCATCCTGGCAGCATTCGGTCGAGTCGGTAATCGCCCTGCGTCCAGAACACGTTTCGGTCTATCTCTTCGAAATCGATGAGAAGAGCCGGCTGGGCAGGGAAGTCCTGCAACAGGGCAGCCGGTATCATGCAGACTCTGTTCCGGATGAAGATTTTATGGCCGATGCCTATGAATACGGGCGCAATGCTCTTCGCCAGGCGGGCTACGTGCAATATGAAATTTCCAATTTCGCACTTCCCGGCAAGGAGTCGGTTCATAATCTCAAATACTGGCAATTGAAGCCCTATATTGGCCTGGGCGCAGGAGCGCATTCCTTTGACGGACGAATCCGTTGGGCGAACGTCACTTCTGTGGAAAAGTATGAACGCCGCGTGCTCGCCGGGAATTCACCTGTCGGTGATCAATACATGCTGTCGCCCGACGCGCAGTTGGAGGAATTCTTCTTCCTCGGCCTGCGCCAGATGGAAGGGATTAACTTGCTTGAAGCGCACCAGCGCTGGGGCCGCGAGCGCGTCGAACCCTGGGCGCGGAAGATCGAATCGCTCGAACGCGATGGCTGGGTCGAACGCCACGACGATTGCATCCGCCTGACTGAAAGCGCTCTGCTGGTTTCAAACGAAATCTTCCAGGAATTTATAGCGGCATAGCACATTGGGCTGGTACAAGGATTTTAATAGTTATGAGCAATCCGTTGGTCGATTTACGGAGTGACACCGTGACCCGTCCCACGCCGGCCATGCGGCGCGCGATGGCGGAAGCGGAAGTCGGCGACGATGTTTACCGTGAGGACCCGACGGTCAACAGGCTCCAGGAGCGGGCGGCCGAGATCTTTCGTCGCGAAGCGGCGCTGTTCGTCGCTTCAGGCACAATGGGCAATCAGACCGCGCTGAAAGTCCACACGCGGCCCGGGCAGGAAGTCATCTGTGAAGCGCGCGCGCATATTTACAATCATGAAATGGGAATGATGGGCGCTTTCTCGGGCGTGGTCCCAAGAACGCTTTTTGCCGAGGACGGCATCATGACGTGGTCGCACATTGCCCCGCTCATCCGCGCCCGCAGTGATCATTACGCCTGCACAGGATTGATCGAACTTGAAAACACTTCGAACCTCGCCGGTGGGACGGTTTATCCCCCGGAAGTTTCCGATGAAATCTGCGACCGCGCGCACGAGCGTGGCCTTCCGGTGCATCTGGACGGCGCTCGTATCTTCAACGCAAGCGTTGCGCTGAGGAGGTCTGTGGCTGACCTGACGTGCAAGTTCGATTCCGTGATGTTCTGCCTTTCGAAGGGGCTTGGAGCACCGGTTGGCTCAATGCTGGTAGGTAGTCGGGAATTTATCGAAGAGGCGCGATTGGTTCGCAAAATGTTGGGAGGTGGAATGCGCCAGGCCGGCGTGCTGGCTGCTGCAGGGCTTGTGGCGCTTGAAGAAAGCCCCGGGCGGCTTCACATTGATCATGAAAACGCCCGCTTTCTTGCTGAAGGGCTTTCGGAAATTCCAGGAATTAAAGTCGATCCGGCAAAGGTAACAACAAACATTCTCTTTTTCGATGTTTCCGCGACGGGACTTTCCGCGCAGGAAGTTTCAAGGCGTCTCGCGGCCCAGGGAGTGCTTGCAAATGGTTCAGGCCCGACGACTATTCGCATGGTGACCCACTGCGACGTTGATCGCTCCGGATGCGAACGAGCGCTCCTGGTGCTGCGCGAGGTGCTTTCTGCGGCCAGAAGCGCGGCGAAAGCGTAATTATGCCGCCACTGGTCTCCGGAACGCTGAGCTATGGCTCAGTGCCGGCCATGGAGCGCTGAACTGCAGCCCGTCAAGTACGTGCCCAAAGGCGGGTGCTGCGTGCGGCAGCCGCCTCAATGCTTTTTGTCGGCCTTCTCGGAGTAGAGTTTTCCAAGCACTTCCACGTAGTGGTCGCGGTATGAAGTATCGTGCGGGTCCATCTCCGTGCAGATTCGATATTGTTTGAGGGCACCGTCAAGGTCTCCGAGCTTCTCGAGGGCATACGCGAGCCTGCTGTGGGCCTCAACGCTATTCGGTTCACGGCGGATCGCCTCGAGCATCTCGACGCGGGCGCGTTCCCAATCATGGAACTCGAGGAAAGTAATTCCAAGCTCCTGGTGCAAATCTCCATTTCCCGGATCGAGCATTGTTGCCTTGCGAAGCAATTCGACCGCTTCTTTGAATTGCCCGCTTGACCGGAGTTGCACGGCTTCCGACACCATTTCCCGCAGTTGCATTTCCGATGCAGCCGGATTGATGGATGTGCTCACGGCTACGTTCGAGTTCGTGGCGGCCGCGCGGGCGTCCACGTCTGATTTCTCTCCCGCGGCGGGAGAAATGAAGTACGACGTGTCTCGTTGGCCGGGGCAAAGCACATGCACGTAATGATCACCCGCTTCCACGCCCTTGATGACAAGGCTTCCTTCCGCGCCCGTGTCGCCGGCTTCCTCACCGTCAATATCAACTTTGCATCCTGCAAGCCCGGAATCGACGGTTACGGTAGCCGATGATCCCTGGTTGGCGCGCTTCTTACCTTTACCATGGAACCACGTGGCGGAAGCGTTGGCTCCAGCGGTAAAGACAAAGGCTAAAAGCAGCACGAAATGAGCGCGGGTCCTCATCGCCTTCGAGTCCATGGTAGCACAAATATCATGCCTCAGTTGATTCGCAGCCCGGCATCATCGAATTCGGGCTCATGCAGGCATGCTAGAATAGCCATGAGTTGATGTCCCGAACCGTTGCGGAGGTGCGCGCTGGATTTCGAACTCACTGATGACGAACGCGCCATTCGGGATTCTGTCCGTGCCTTTGCTGAAGAAGAAATCCGGCCTCATGTCCGAGAATGGGATGAGGCTGAGCGCTTTCCGGTTGAGCTTCTGCCACGGCTTGCCCAACTGGGATTGATGGGCGTGACGGTCCCGCCCGAATACGGCGGTGCGGGCTTCGGCTACATGCCCTATGCGATAGCCATCGAGGAACTTGCCAGGGTTGATGGTTCCATCGCGCTGGTTGTCGCCGCACACAATTCACTTTGCGCGAATCACATTCTGCTTGCTGGCACCGAAGAGCAGAAAAAAAGATTCCTGGTTCCGCTGGCACAGGGAACGAAGCTGGGATGCTGGAGCCTCACTGAGCCTGGCGCCGGCTCGGACGCCAGCGGGACCCGGACGACCGCACGGCTTGAGGGTAATACCTGGATTCTGAACGGTTCGAAAACGTTCACGACCAACAGTCATTATGCCGACATCTGCGTGGCAATGGCCATCACGGACAAGGCAAAGGGCAAGCACGGCATTTCAGCGTTTATTATCGAGAAGGGAACTCCGGGCTTCCGCCCGGGAAAGATCGAGAGCAAACTGGGAATGCGCGCAAGCAATACGGGCGAGATCATTTTCGAAGATTGCCGAATCCCCAAAGAGAATTGTCTTGGCGAGCCCGGCCAGGGATTTATCGACAGCCTGAAGGTGCTGGACGGCGGGCGCATCTCGATTGCGGCATTGTCCGTGGGACTTGCTCAGGGAGCATTCGAGGCGTCGCTTGCGTATTCCAGGCAGCGAGAACAATTCGGCCGGCCGATTTCGAATTTTCAGGCGATCCGGTTCAAGCTTGCCGATATGGCGATGGAAATCGACGCCGCCAGGCTGCTGACCTGGCGGGCCGCCGTTATGGCTACACAAGGCAAGCGGATGACTCGCGAAAGCTCCATGGCCAAATTGTTCGCCAGTGAGACCGCGGTGCGCGTTGCAAGCGAAGCGGTGCAAATTCATGGCGGCTATGGCTTCATCAAGGATTATCCGGTGGAGAAAATCTACCGGGACGTCAAGCTCTGCACGATAGGTGAAGGGACCAGCGAAATCCAGCGGCTGATCATCGCCCGTGAATCGCTGGGCGAGCCGGCATAGGTTTTGATGTGAAGCATTGGTCCACACGCGTTAGCCTCATGAGCATTCCACTTGAACAATGGGTCGAAAAAATCTCCGCCGGCGACCGCCGCGCCGTCTCGCAGGCCATTTCGATGGTTGAACGGAAGGATCCATCGAGCAGGCCCTTGCTCAGTGCACTTTTTCACAAGGGTGGCAGCGCACGGGTCATCGGCATCACTGGCGCGCCGGGAGCAGGGAAAAGCACTCTGGTTGAAAAGCTGGCGATTGATTACCGGCGGACTGAAAGGCGGGTCGGCATCATTGCTATCGATCCCACCAGTCCTTACTCCGGCGGCGCGATCCTGGGCGACCGCATTCGCATGCAGGCGCTCGCCACGGATGAAGGCACATACATTCGCAGCATGGCCACGCGCGGCCAGTTGGGAGGGCTCGCGCCGGCGGCGCGTGATGCAGCTCTTGTCCTGGAGGCCGCAGGCTTCGACACCATTTTCATCGAAACCGTCGGCGTCGGTCAGGATGAAGTGGACGTGGCGCGGCTGGCAGATGTTACCGTCGTACTTGTTGTGCCCGGCATGGGCGATGATGTCCAGACATTCAAGGCCGGGGTCATGGAGATCGCCGATCTGTTTGTCATCAATAAAGCCGACCAGCCTGGAACTGATCAGGTGGAGCACGAACTGAACATGCTCTTGTCAGTGGCTCCGCAGGCGGGTTCCCGGCGGCCTTCGATCGTGAAGACAACCGCGACCACAGGCGCCGGCGTCGCAGAACTCGTCGTCGAAATCAACAAATTTCTGGCTTCGGCCGAACAGAGTTCTTCACGGATTGATCGGCGTCAGCAAAACACCCGGTTGTATCTTCTCGAACTCCTGCGACAAACGCTGTTTGAAAAAGTTGCCGAGGAGCAGATTGACCAGAAAAGAATGAGCGATTATGTCGAAGCAATCCTCGAGCGACGGCGTGATCCTTATTCGATCGTCGATGAGATGTTGGACGCCTCAGGCGTTGGAGCAAGACGCGCTTGAGTACGGATAGATCACGGAAATGCGAATACATCATGTAGGCATTGCGGTTGAGTCGCTCGAAAAAACGTTGCCCGTCTTCGAACTGTTGCTGGGGCGCCCGCCTGACTCAACAGAAACCGTCGAAGAGCAGAAAGTCCGTGTCGCTGTTTTCAGGCTGGGCGAGAGCAGGATTGAGCTGCTGGAGGCAACTTCGCCCGAATCGCCGGTCGCCCGGTTCATCAGCAAGCGAGGGCCGGGCATACATCACGTAACTCTGGCTGTGACGGACCTGCAGCGAACGCTCGATACTCTTGAAACGCAAGGCGTGCGCCTGGTTGATCGAAAACCGCGGGCCGGAGCTGGAGGTGAATCCATTGCCTTTCTGCATCCATCGAGTACGGCCGGCGTATTGATCGAACTTCTGCAGGAGCATGGTACGGAGCAACTGTCTGACCCTCAAAGCGGAGAAAAGGATGAAGCTGGGAACGTTTGAGGTTCGCGTTCTATCGGATGGGACATTCGGCCTGGATGGCGGGCAGATGTTCGGAGTGGTTCCGAAAGTGATGTGGGAAAAGCGGCTGCCCGCCGACGAGCGTAACCGCGTGCGGCTGGGGCTGACGTGCCTGCTGGTCCAGACGGGCAAGCACAACATTGTGGTTGAGACAGGCATCGGGGAGAAATTCGGGCCAAAGTACCTGGATATTTATAACGTCAGTCATTCGACAAACCTCCTGGATGAGCTTTCAAGGTGCGGGCTCGACCCCGTCGACATCGACATCGTGATCAACACCCACCTTCATTTTGACCATTGCGGATGGAATACGCGTCAAGATGGGACGAAAATTGTTCCAACCTTTCCGCGCGCGCGGTATTTTATCCAGCGTGGGGAGTGGGAACACGCGACGCGTCCGACCGAACGCGACCGCGCAAGCTATATCGAGGAGTGGTTCGCCCCGGCAGAATCCCAGACCGAATTTCTGGACGGGGCCTGCGAAATTGTTCCCGGCATCCGCGTCGAGCTTGCGCCCGGGCATGTACGGCACCTGCAATGCGTCTGGATCGAATCGGAGGAGAAGAGCGCCTGCTTTGTTTCGGATTTGGTACCCACGCGCGCGCATCTTCCTTTTCCCTGGATCATGTCTTTTGATCTTTATCCCATGGACACGCTTGCGTCAAAGAAACGGCTGCTGCCTAAGCTGGCGGAAGAAAGAGCCCTTGTCGTTTTCGGGCACGATGCAGATGTTCCCTGGGGTGTGCTGACCGAGGTTGAGGGCAAGCTGGCATTCCAGCCGGTGGCAGTCGAGTAATTCACCCATCGGAGAGTGGAGGACGGAATTGGCAGAAGCAGAGATTGGAATTATCGGTGGAAGCGGACTTTATCAGATGGAAGGGCTCAGCGGAGCGAAGTGGGTGCGCGTTGCCACCCCGTTTGGTAAACCATCCGATGCATTTCGCGTCGGCGTCCTTGAAGGACGGCACGTTGCTTTTCTCGCGCGGCACGGGCGTGGACACGTCATCAGCCCTTCGGAAATCAACTTCCGTGCCAATATCTATGCAATGAAAAAGCTGGGAGTCGAGCGCATTCTCTCCGTGAGCGCCGTTGGCTCGCTGCGTGAGGACTTCCGCCCCATGGACATGGTGCTTCCGTTGCAGTTCTTTGACAGGACGCGCGGGCGCATCTCGACTTTCTTCGGCGGCGGCATCGTGGCCCATATTGGATTTTCAGATCCGATGTGCGCGACGGTTGTCGATGCTTTGGAAGGAGCGTGCTCAGACGCAAAGGTCACTGTTCACAGGGGCGGGACGTACGTTTGCATGGAAGGCCCCGCGTTTTCAACCAAGGCGGAATCTAACACGTACCGAAGCTGGGGCATGGACGTGATCGGCATGACCAACCTTCAGGAAGCCAAGCTCGCCCGCGAAGCTGAGATTTGCTACGCAACGCTGGCGATGGTGACGGATTACGATTGCTGGCATCCTGAGCATGAAGCCGTCACCGTCAGCCAGGTGATCGAGTATCTCAATCGCAACGTCGAAAACGCGCAGAAGATCCTGCGGGGAGCGGTCGGGCGGTTGCCGAAAGATCGTACGTGCAAATGCGGGTCGGCGCTGTCCCACGCTATTCTCACAGACCGGCGAAAGATTCCGCCTGCGGTGAAAAAGCGCCTGGGCTTGCTCATCGGGAAATATCTCAAGTAAACTGGACAAGGCGTCTTTATTCAGATTTACAAAGGGAAAAGGCAGCGTCTCATGTCGTTACTGGTTGTTGGCTCCGTGGCTTTTGATTCAATCCGAACTCCGCACGGCGAGGCGGAAGGCATCCTGGGCGGGTCGGCGAGCTTTTTTTCCGTCGCCGCAAGCTGGTTTGGTCCGGTGAAAGTCGTTGCCGTGGTGGGGGAAGATTTCGGCGAAGAGCACCTGGAAGTTTTTCGGCTTCGGTCGATTGAAACCACAGGAATTGAGCGGGCACGCGGGAAAACCTTCCGCTGGAAGGGCGAATACGTAGGCGACATGAATGACGCGCGGACGCTCGACCTCCAGCTCAACGTCTTTCAGAACTTCAGCCCTAAGGTACCGGAATCCGATGCTTCCACCGAATATGTTTTTCTTGGAAATATTGACCCGAAGCTCCAACTCCACGTGCGTCGGCAGGTGCCCCATGCGCGAATGGTTGCCTGCGATTCCATGAACTACTGGATCGAAGGCAGCCTTGATGATCTGAAAAAGACCCTTCGCGAGGTGCACGCGCTGGTGATCAATGAGGGTGAAGCCCGCATGCTTTCAGGCCATCAGAACCTCCGGAAGGCGGCGAAAGAAATCCAAAAGATGGGGCCGGAAATCGTTGTGATTAAGCGGGGTGAGCACGGCGTGAGCCTGTTTACCAACGGTTCGATTTTTTCCGCGCCGGCGTTCATGCTGGAAGAGTTCAAAGACCCCACGGGCGCCGGCGATTCCTTCGCGGGCGGATTTATGGGCCATCTCGCGCGAACAGGCGACTTCTCAGAAGCAAACCTCCGGCGTGCGGTGGTGTACGGCTCCGTCATGGCAAGTTTTGCTGTTGAAGAGTTCGGCCTTAAACGACTCCTGAGACTGACGCCTCAGGAAATTGAAGGGCGCGTGCGCGAATTTGCGCAACTCACACGATTTGATGTCTGACCGGCCTGCTGCCGATTCCTCATCGCTTCAGCCAAAACCAGTCCTTCCAGTTGGAATAACGGCAGCCGTCTGGGCCGCTATTCTCATGGTGGCTTTTGGCGGCCTCTACTACTTTTATACGCACGAACTGACGCAACTCTACGGTGACGCCTTTGCCCACATGGAAGGCGCCCGGCGGTTTCTCGACTCCCTGACGCCGGGCTATCCGGAGTTGGGCAGCGTATGGCTTCCGATGTTTCATCTGCTCGCCGCGCCCCTCGCAGTCAATGACCATCTCTGGCGCACAGGGCTTGCCGGAAGCCTTGTGTCGATAGCCGCATTCTGCGTGAGCGCGTGGTTCCTTTTCCGGCTGGCGTTTGAAATGAATCAAAGCGCGGCCGCGGGAATTGTCACCCTGGCCGCATTCCTGATATGCCCCAGCATGGTGTATCTGTCCAGCACTCCCATGACTGAGCCGCTCGCCATCATGTGGGCCGTCCTTGCCGTGTATGGATTGTTCCGCTTTCAGATGAACGGGCGAACTCTGGCTGTTGCTGGGGCCGGATTCGCAGCACTCTTCGGCACGCTGACTCGCTTCAGCGAGTGGTACGTTCTGCCTTTTGCCGTGCTGTTTATCCTGCTTGCGAGAGAAGGTCCGCGGAGATTGCGCCTTCGCCGCGCCGTGCTGTTTTCCCTGGTTTCAGGTGCAGGGCCGGCATTCTGGATTTTGCATGACGCCATCAGCTTCGGCAACCCGCTGGCGTTTTACAATGGGCCGGATTCGGCGCAGGCGATCTATGCCCACCAGGTGGCAACGACAGCGTTCCGTTACCCAACCGACGGCAGCCTGCTGATTTCAATGCGCTACTACCTTGAGGACCTCAAATTAATCATCGGCCCGTGGTCTCTGGTACTCGCAGTGCTGGGAGCATTGATGTGGGCGTTCGAACGCCGCAACCGCACGCGTCGTGCGGCGGCATTGCTGCTGCTCGTGCCCTTTCCGTTCTACATTCAGGCTATGGCCGGAGCGGCAGTGGCCCTTTACGTGCCCACCTATTTCCCTCATTCGTATTACAATTTGCGTTACGGAATTGAATTGCTGCCGGGAATTGCTCTGCTGGGGTCGTTTGTGGTTTCGCCGATGCTTTCCCGAAGTCTGCAGTTGAGAACGATGGCGGTCTGCCTGGCGGTGCTGTTCGCGCAAAGTTTTTGGATGGTGGCCGGTGGCGTGCGCAATCTGCCCGTGGTCAAGGAAGGGATTCTCAACACGCCGTGCAGTAAGGAACCCGACCTGGCGCTCATCGCTTTTTTTCGGGAGCACTACGACGGCCAAAGAATCCTGATGCAGTCCGGCGAATGGCCGTGCCTTGCGCCGATGCTGGGGATTCACTATCGAAATATCCTCTCGGCGGACAACAGGAAATACTGGAAACAACTTCATCAAGGTGCGCAGCGCTATGTGGAATGGATCGTGAGCGGTGAACTTGACCCGGTTGACCTTCTCATGCGTGCTTATCCTGACGCGTTCAGAGATTTTGAGCCGGTTTATCACTGCGACTTCCCACAGCAGCAGAGCTTCACGATCTACCGGCGCAACAGAGGATAGCGGCCATCAAGTTTTACGTGCATATGACACACCAATAATCTTATTGACGGGTAAATGCGAACAATGTTCAAAACCCTGAAAATCGCTTTCACAAAATTGCACGGCCTCGGCAACGACTTTATTGTCGCGAAGGACCGGGACCTCCCGGGCGACCTCCACCGCCTTGCTCAGGCCATCTGCGAGCGGCATACGGGCGTTGGCGCGGACGGATTTCTTGTGCTCTCAAGGCCTCAAAGTACCGCCAACCACGCCCGTGTTCGTTTCTTCAATGCTGACGGCAGCGAAGCCGAAATGTCGGGAAACGGCATCCGGTGCGCCGCCGCTTTCCTGGTGCGCGAAAACCCCCGGCGGCCTGCGCTCCGATTGGAAACAGCGTCCGGAGTGAAGATCCTGGAATCGCTGTCTCCGGGGCGAAAAACCGTTGCCGGCAAGTGGGCCTTTCAAGTAAATATGGGGCAGCCGATCCTTGATCCTGAAAGGATTCCTTTCCTTGCAGGAAGCCACCCGTCGCCGGTTGTGGGATTTCCGATGCGCACGAGTCATGGCGTGCTGGCCGCGACAGTAACATCTATGGGCAATCCGCACTGCTCCATTTTCGTTGAGGATTTCGAAAGCCTCCCGTGGGAGGAGGTAGGGCACGAGATTGAATGCAATCCGCTGTTTCCCAACCGCACTAACGTGGAATTTGTGAAAGTGATTTCGAAGAAGGAGATAGAAGTCCGCTATTGGGAACGAGGCGTGGGCAAGACCATGTCTTCTGGAACCGGTTCCTGTGGCGCGGTTGTGGCGAGTATTCTGAATGGATTCACACAGCGGAAGGTCAAGGTCCGCACGCTTGCCGGCACCCTGGAGGTTGCATGGCCCGCGGGAAAAGAAGTCCTGCTTGCCGGCCCGGCAGAACTGATCGCTGACGGCGTTTACTTTCTTCCGCGTCAGGCGAAAATGCGCAGTGACAAAACGCGACGCGGAGAGCATCTCATTTCTGTGCCTCGCCCGTCATCGGAACAAAGCGCACTGGGAGGAGTTCCTCGGTCTTGAACCCCCTTTCGGTGCGGACGATTCGTTTAAGCGTCTGGAAATATTCGCCCACAGGAATGACCAGTCTTCCACCTGGCGCAAGCTGATCGAGCAGCGGCTTTGGCACATGGTCAGGCGCGGCAGTCACGATGATCGCGTCAAACGGTGCGGCTTCAGGCCACCCTTGATACCCATCGCCTGCGCACACTTTCACATTGGCATAGCCCAGCCGATTCAACCGGTCTGCCGCCTGCCTCGCGAGCGGCTCAATAATTTCGATGGAATAGACCTCGCGGACGAGAATGGAAAGAATGGCTGCCTGATAGCCGGAGCCTGTGCCGACCTCCAGCACACGGTCCTGCGGCCTGAGCTTGAGCGCTTCCGTCATGAACCCCACAATATAAGGCTGAGAGATTGTCTGTCCGTAGCCGATGGGCAGCGGAGTGTCCTGGTATGCGTGCGTCTGCACCTCCGGCGGAACAAACAGATGGCGCGGGACGTCCTTCATGGCTTGCAGCACGCGCGGGTCTCGAACACCGCGAGCGGCGATTTGCTGCTGCACCATTTGCTCACGCGCATTGCGATACGCATCGGTTGACTCCGGTGCGGAAGCCGAAGGAGCCTGGCCTGGGCCGCGCGGCTCGCAAAATCCCGTGAATGCGGAAAAAAGAAGCACGCCGGCCAGGGCCAGTCTGAGCGGCGCTTTCCAATGAAACTTCGACTGCTTTTCCACTTTTACAGTATCCGGACACTGCCCGCGGTCGCGCAGTGACAGCGGTCACGGAAGGGGGCAACGTTGCCGCCTACACTCAATCCCGCGCACACTGCGGCATGGCGCCACGCGAGCGATAGTATAATGACCGTGGCGGAATCGGACGCGCAATGGACCTTACAACCGCGCATAGCAACGCATCGGTGGGTGTGACATGACGAGGTATCAAAAATCGATCTGGCTGTTCGCCGTACTTTTGCTGACAGGAGCTCCGGCATCCGCACAGGTAGAGCATCAGGAACATCATCCACCGCAAAGCACGGCCCGATACATTGAAATTCTCGAGGACCCAAGCCGCGATGCGTGGCAGCAGCCGCAGCGCGTGGTATCAGCGCTCGGCCTGAAGCCCGGTGAAGTCGTGGCAGACCTTGGTTCCGGGCCGGGTTATTTTACTCTGCGGTTCGCACGTGCTGTTGGGCCGAGCGGCAAGGTTTATGCCATCGACATCTCACAGGAGATGCTGGACTATCTCGAAAAGCAGGCGCATGCCAGGGGACTTTCGAATATTCAGACCATCCTTGCCGAACCTCACGACCCCAAATTGCCGCCGGATTCCGTTGACCTGATTTTTATTTGCGATACTCTCCATCACATTCCGGATCGCCCCAGTTATTATCCTTTTCTCATGCGCGCGCTCAGACCCGGCGGGCGCCTGGTCAATATTGATTTCCATAAGCGTCCTCTCCCTGTCGGACCGCCCGTGGAAATGAAGATTTCCAGAGCGGAGATGGTGCGGGAGGCTGAAGCCGCAGGCTTTCATCTCGAGCGGCAGTACGGGTTCCTGAAATACCAGTATTTTCTGGTGTTCAGGCGCTGAAGTATCGCTTCCTGACGCTTGTCATGTTTTCCCAGCAAGCTGTTGGCTACCTCGATTGAAAGGACTTTTCACCAGGGAACCGACCGTCCGATGCCCCCTTCACTCAAGCGGGAGTTGACCACCTTCAGCGCCATGGCCCTTGTGGTGGCGAACATGATCGGCACAGGTATCTTTACGACCACGGGTTTTCTGGCGGGTGATTTGGGAAGGACATCGCTGGTTCTGGGTGTGTGGCTTGTCGGCGGCGTCCTGGCCCTGGCCGGCTGCCTGGTTTACGCTGAACTCGGAGTGAATATCCCGCGCTCCGGAGGCGAATACGTCTATTTGCGGGAAGCCTGGGGCCCCGTGTGGGGATTCTTGAGCGGGTGGGTTTCATTCTTCGCCGGCTTTTCCGCTCCTATCGCCGCCGGTGCGCTTGCGATCGCCGCCTATCTCAGCTATTTTTTCCCTTCACTCTCCCCAAATTCATCCGTTGCGCTTCTGCGCTCAGGCTTATCCTGGATTCACCTCGGCAATGGCCAACTGCTTGCGATAGGCGTCATCGCGGCGTTCACAGTGATCAACATCCTCGGACTCGGCCTCGCCGCCGGTCTGCAAAATATACTGACAGCCCTGAAGATCGGCGTCCTCAGCGTCTTTCTGCTGCTTGCGTTCATGATTGGGCGGGGAGACTGGCACCATTTCGCACAGGCAACCGTTCGCACGTCGCCGCACGATCTCGCGCTGCAATTTGCCGTTTCCCTCACTTTCGTCATGTTCGCTTACAGTGGCTGGAACGCAGCCACGTATGTCGCGGAGGAAATCCAGACGCCGCAGCGGTCGCTTCCGCGGGCGCTGGTTGGGGGAACGCTGATTGTGATCGTTTTCTATCTGGCGTGCAATGTCGCCTTCATCTATGCGCTGCCGCTCGGGAAATTGAAAGGCGTTCTGCCCGTCGGCTCTGAGGCCGCGCGCGCTCTGTTTGAAGGCCGCGGCGGCGCTATCTTCAGCGGCATGATGGCCGCAGCGCTGCTCTCGTGTATCAGCGCCATGGTAATCGTCGGGCCAAGGGTCTATTACGCCATGGCGCAGGACGGGTGTTTCTTCCGGTCGGCTGCGCGCGTTCACCAGAGGTTCCAGACACCGGTTGTCGCGGTGCTTTTTCAGGCGCTGGCAACTATTGTCATGATCGTTACAGGAACTTTTGAGGCGCTCATTTACTATATCGGCTTCATGCTGGTTCTGTTCGCGGCGTTGGCCACGGCCGGGTTATTCCGTCTCCGAAAGAGAGCGAACTGGCAGAGGCTCCCGGCGGTCAATTGCCTGTTTCCATTGGTCCCCGCAGTTTTTCTGGTCGCCAGTTGCGGTATGTTGATTTCAACCATCCGCCTGCGCCCCACAGAGTCCTTCCTGGGTCTGCTCACGGTATCCTGTGGCGCGGGAATTTACTGGTGGACTTCCCACAGAAACAGCAATCGGCGTAGAGTATAAGATTGCGTCGGCGAAGACGCGAAGCTGCGGTGGCAGTCAGAATCTCCAGAACCAGCGAATGAGGAAACCGTCCAGTTCAATTTCTTACGGCAGGCGGACCGCGGCCGTTCTTCTCCTGATTCCGGGTCTGTTCTTTGCCCGGACCACAACAGGGTTGGCAGAGGTTCCTCCTGTCCGCTATCTGCTCGACCTCAGGAACCCTGCTTCGCATCTTGTCCGCGTCACAATGGAAATACCCGAGGCCGGTGCTGGTACTGAGTTCCAGATGCCGACCTGGAACAACCTCTATCAGATTCGCGACTTCGTTCGCGATATTCAGGACGTTCAGGCCGCATGCAAGGGTGCGCCCGCGCCGCTGCGCCGGGTGGATATAAATACATGGGCGAACATCAACCCCTGTCGCGATCTTGAACTCCATTACGAAGCATATGCAAATGAGGACAACGTTTTCTCTGCGGTCCTTGATTCGCGCCATGCATTTCTGAATTTCGCCTTATTGCTCTTTTATCTTCCGCAAAACCGCAAGCGCCCTGTCAGGGTCAGGTTCCTGCTGCCGGAGGGCTGGAAGATCGTTACCATGCTGGACGATGGGCCGGAACCGGGCGAATATCAGGCACCGGACTATGATCACCTGGCTGACAGTCCCGCCGAGGCAGGAAACTTTAAGGAGTACGATTACCAACAGGACGGTGCAACGTATCGCATCACTTTCGATGGCGACGGAAAACTTTATTCCCCGGAACGACTGCTTTCCGTGCTCAAGAAAATTACTTCGACCGAAACCGCCCTCATGGAAGACGTTCCTTTCAAGCGTTACACCTTCATGTTTTTCTTCCCGCAGACCGGCAGCGGCGGCATGGAGCACCGTGACGGCACGGCCATCAGCATTCCGGCCGCCGAGATGCGAGGCGGTCTTGGCAGTCTCGAGAGTACAGCCGCGCACGAGTTTTTTCATTTGTGGAACGTCAAGCGCATCCGGCCGAAAGGGCTTGAGCCGATCGACTACATTCATGGAAACGACACCAGCGACCTCTGGTTTTCCGAAGGCGTTACCAGCACGTACGCGGAGCTTGTGCTGCTGCGGGCGGGATTGATCAAGGAGAAGGAGTTCTACAAAGAACTGGCCGAGGCCATCAATGAGTTGCAATCAAGGCCGGCGCGCCGCTTCCAGAGCGTCGAGGAATCTGGGCGTGAAGCCTGGCTTGAAAAGTATCCGGATTACTTTCGGCCCGCGCGAAGCATTTCTTATTACAACAAAGGAGAACTGCTCGGGTATCTGCTCGATCTCGGAATTCGCGAGGCGAGCAACAACCGTTACAGCCTCGATGATCTGATACGTCGGCTTAATCGGGAATTCGCCAGACGCGGCCGCTATTTCGATGATGCCGATCTCGAGCGAATCGTCAGGGAGCTTGCTCCGGCCTTCCCATGCGACGAATTCTTTCGCGATTATATCAGTGGGACGCGTGAGGTCGATTATGGGAAATATCTCGCCTATGTGGGGCTTGCGCTGAAGGAGGAAACGGTAACGGCGCCCGATCTGGGTTTTGAATCGCTCCAGGGGTTTATCGGGCCCGTCCACGTGGAAACGGTGGAACCGGGCAGCAACGCGGCGATTGCAGGGATCCAACCTGGGGACATCCTTCTCAAAATGAACGGAGTAGAACTGCCGGTGACGCCTGAGCGCGAGTTGATTTACTTCAAGCCTGGACAAAAGGTCACTTTCACAGTACAGAGAGGAACGAAGCTTTTCGATATTTCATTCGCGCTGGGTTCGAAGCCAGCAACAATATATAAAGTGGAAGAAGTGCCCAACGCTACGCCGTTCCAGAAGGCACTGCGCGAAAGCTGGCTGAAGGGGAAACACGCGTCTTTTGGGGAAAAAGAGAACTGATGTTCAGAACGGTGTTTGTCTGCTCGGTCATCATACTCTATCTCCTCGTCCTTGGGCCGCCGCTGTTGTTGTACAGCGCCGTCACCGGAAACACGGATGTGCTGTATAAAGTCGGCATGTTCGGAGCGAAAACCGCGCTGTTCCTGGCCGGTGTGAGGTTGATCGTTACAGGGAAGGAAAAAATACCAACCGGCATTCCAGTCGTTTACATGCCCAATCATCAAAGTAATTGTGACCCCCCGGCCGTTGCTGCGGTCCTTCCGCCGGTGCTGATCATGGCCAAGAAGGAATTTTTCAAAATTCCCATTATGGGAACGGGCATGCGTATGAGGGGTTTCATTCCTGTGGACCGCGCAAACCGTGAACAATCCTTTGCCGCACTAGACCAGGCCATCGAAGCCTTGAAGAGGGGTCATTCGTTTCTGGTTTTTCCCGAAGGCACCCGCAGTCAGACCGGCCGGTTGCAGCCCTTCAAGAAAGGCGTATTCGTAATGGCAATCCGGGCAGGCGCGCCCATCGTGCCGATTTCGGTTTCGGGAGCGATGAAAATCATGCCGCGGGGCAGTTTCAAGATCCATCCGGGGCAGGTTCGAATCACAATCCACGACCCTGTTCCCACAACAGGATGCACGATCGATGACCGGTCAAAACTCGCAACGCAAGTCCGACGGGCGATCATGACCGGACTCTCACCTGAGGAGCAGCCGGAAGGCGATTGAGGTGTAAAGACCGCGACAAAACAATCAGGCCTCGCGCTTTGTTTCTTGCTCGCCCTCCTGGCTTGAGGCGCCTGGACGCCTCATGTATCTGCGAACCGCTGCGTAGATCTCCGGCAGGCGGGCGTAGGCGGCGGAACACTTCAACCACAGTGCGTTATCTATGGCCGGGTAACCCGAAACGATTTTGTTCGATTCAACATCTGCGGGAATTCCTGTCTGCGCGGTTGCGATCACATTATCGCCGATGGTCAAATGACCCGCCACGCCAACTTGCCCGGCCAAAACAACGTTTCGGCCGACCTTGCAACTGCCCGCCAGTCCCGACTGGCCGCAGAGCAGGGAATCGGGGCCGATGTCGCAGGCGTGCCCGACCTGAACCAGGTTGTCAACTTTAGTGCCGCGGCGAAGGCGCGTTACGCCTACGGTAGCTCGGTCGATGCAGGAATTCGCCTGAACTTCAACGCCATCCTCGATGATCACGGTGCCGGCCTGGACGATTTTGTAATAAGAGCCGTCCGACTGGCGGGCAAACCCAAATCCATCGCCGCCGATGACAGCGCCGTTTTGCAGAACGACGTCATTCCCGATCTGCACGTTCTCGCGGACAACGGCATGCGAATGCGCAAAGAAGCGGTGGCCGATCTTCGCTCCCTGGTAAATCATCACATGCCCTTTAATCACGCAGTCGTCACCGATCTCAACGCCGGATTCGATAACGACATAAGCGCCAATCGATGGATTGCGGCCCAGCTTAACATCGGGAGCAATTACAGCGGTGGGGTGGATGCCGGGAATGGGCTTCGGCGGCGTGTAAAAGAGTTCGAGAGCGCGGGCGAAATCCAGGTAAGGATTATCCGAGCGCAAGGCCGGACGGCCGGGGTCCGGCTCCTGTCGTGAAAGGATTACGGCTGCGGCCCGAGTCGAGACGAGCTTCCGGCGGTACTTGGGATTGGACAGAAAGGTCAACTCGGAAGGCCCTGCTTCTTCGACTCCGGCAACGCCAGTGATTTCAAGATCGGGAGGTCCTTCAAGAGTACATCCCAGCCTCTCCGCAATTTCACCCAATTTCATAATGTGGAACTCCTCGCTTAGTCGGGCAGCACGTTCAGGATCACACGGGATGCATCGCGCCCGGCCGACCGCTTTTTCTTCATGTGAAAGGTTATCAAGGGCGGCAGGGAGTGACAATAGCCGTCAAGAGAACAAGGGTACTTCGACGGGGTTCTGCTGTCCTGTTGCATTTACTCATGATCGCTGGAGTGGTTAAGAACTAAGGGTCGGCCCGGGGATAGTACCAGCTGAGATTTCTTCAGCAATCTGCCCGGGATTGCGCTGGAACATCCCCATACGCCGGGAACACACTTCACCGGCAGCGCATAGTGTCTCTGGGATCATTCTTTGCCTTCGAGTTTCGATTGCCAATCGAGAAGAACCGCGATGGACTCAGAAGCACTGGGGTCGGCGCTGGTGATGACAAGGAATCGGCTCCCATCGCGTGCCACATCAAAGAATGGTGCGGCGAAGCTTGGCAGGTTCAACTGGAAAATCGGATGGAGTGCTTTCACGGTCACCGACCCCCCGACTGTTTTCAGATCGGCCTCCATCAGGCGGTTGCCCATGGTCAGGAAATAGAGATGCCCCTCCTTGTCCCACCGGACTAACCATCCACCGTTTTGCGAAATCTGAAACTTGCCACCCGGTCCCGGGAACGGAACCACATAGACTTCGGGCCGTCCGGTTTCATAGGAGAAATACGCCAGCCAGCGGCCGTCTGGAGAAAAATGGCCATCATACTGGGAGGCGCTGACGGGGGCTGCGCGGAATGGTTTGCGGTCGCCGGATAGCGGCAGGACCCAATCTTCAGTGCTCCCGCCATTGACGGGAAATTTATCGAATGAAATGTAGCGGCCGTCCGGTGACCAATCAACAACGTTGACGCGAAAAACCTCTTTGCCAAAAGTAAAGAGCGTTTGCTCTGCACTGGACCCGTCCGCAGATTCACGGCAAATCCCAGCCTTTCCATCGGGCTGGCAAGCGTGGGCAACATACTTTCCATCGGGCGACCACAGCGCGAAGGTTTTGAGTCCCGGGCCGAACGTCAGACGAGTTCCAACCCCGCCCAACGAGGAATACGACCACAGGTCACTCGCATTCGATTGCGGGTCGTCAACCTCGGCGAGGATGTGCTTTCCATCGGGTGAAATCTTATCAGAGCCGTAAACGGCGACCGGTCCTATGCTGCCGAGCACATTTCCATCGCGGTCAAACCATTCCAAACGCCCCTCGATCGTCCCACCCTGAAAAGCGAGGACTCTTCGGGAAATTGAGTAACTCCGGGCTTCAGCAAGCGCCGTAGCTTCTCCCGTAACCTGACCCGTGGACCCGTCGAATGGCTGCGCGAAGATACGGCCATTCCGAATGAAAAAGAGATGCCCTGAGGCGAATTGGGGCGATTGGGCCCCTCTGAGAACCTGCTTTTGCTCCTTTGAGTCCAGCGAGCCCATCCATATCGAAGGCAGAGCATTAACACTGGAGGATGACATATAAAGGAAGCGCCTGCCGTCAGAAAGGAAGGCAGGTGCTCTGTAGGTCGTTTCGCCCTTCTCGAGGCGCACAGCCGGACTGGGCTTCCCTCCCGACGATGAAATTTGATTGATTGGCCCGTCGCATCGAGGAGTGAAGAGAATGGTTCCGGCCGCGTTCCAGGCTCCGCCCGCTCCGACGCACGAGGCATCAGCCAGGACCTCAACGTTTCCGTTGTCCACGTTCACAGTCTTCAGTTTTTGGTCCGCAAAGAAGCCCAGAGAATGGCTGTCCGCCGACCAAAAGGGCATTGCGGCATCCTCGGTGCCAGCGATGACTTGGGCAGTGGTTGACCTCAGCGGCCGTACCCACAACTGAGTAACCCCTTTCTGGTCGGTAGCCGAGAATGCCAGATCATTGCCATCCGGAGAGACGACCGCCGGACCCGCACCAAAGCCGGAATCACGAAAAGTGGTCTCGGGAGGGGGAGGAATGTAAGCGAGAACTGGGAAAGGGGCAGACGCGGGCGCGGGCGATTTCCAAATAGCATGGCCTTTTATCAGCACTGCCGTCAGGAGACCTGCCAGCGCCCAGGGGATGGCCCGCTTAAGGCGTCGTTCCCCGCCGCTAATTTCGGCCTTGTTTGTCACCGCCCCTCCTGCCAAACCGGCGGGGACATCGCCCGTTAGACACTCTTCAATCGTAATGCGCGCATCGCCGATGGCTTGCAGACGCTGGCGCAGATCCTTTTGCAGGCAGCGATAAATGAGTCTTTGAATTGGAAGTGGCGTACTTTTCGGCAGCAAGGCCCAGTCCGGTTCCTTCGTTATGACAGCCGCCAGGACATCGGAGATC
>DASRCX010000082.1:0-5597 GCA_035652895.1 Terriglobia bacterium | reverse complement strand
GCCGCCCGCGCCGATTGATAAGGATCTGTACGATCTCAGCCCCGCAGAGAAGGCCGAGGTGAAGTCCACGCCGGGGAGCCTGGAGGAGGTGCTCCAAGCTCTGGAGGATGACCATGAATTTTTGTTGAAAGGCGGCGCCTTTACTGAGGATCTTATTGAGACTTGGCTTGATTACAAGCGAAAGAAGGAGGTGGATGCCGTGCGCCTTCGGCCGCATCCGCATGAATTTGCCCTCTATTTTGATGTTTAACGGCAGGGAGGTTGAATCGGAATCTAGCCAAGGCATGATCTGTCGCTTTCGGCCATTGAAGAGGAGGTGTCCATCGATGAAGAAGGTTGAAGCTATTATTCAGACGTCCAGATTAACGGATGTCAAAGAAGCGCTCCAGGATGTGGGTGTGGACGGCATGACAGTCTCAGATGTGCGGGGGCATGGGCGTCAGAAAGGACATACAGAAATCTATCGCGGTAACGAGTATACCGTGGATCTTTTACCGAAACTCAAGGTTGAAGTCATTCTGCCAGACGCGTTGGTTGAGACGGCCGTGCAAGCAATCCTGAAGACAGCCAAGACTGGGAAAATAGGCGACGGGAAAATTTTCATTTACAACGTCGATGACGCTATCCGCATTCGCAACGAGGAACGCGGTGACTCGGCATTATGACCGCAACGAGGTATTAACCTAACTCAAGGAGATCGCTATGGCAGCAAATCGCGCACAAGGCGCCTACGTCAGTAGCTTCCTTACGGGCTTTACTTTTTTGGTAGCCGGGCTAGTCCTTATCGACATTCATGACCTGGAGATCGTTGGCACCGTTCTGGTACTTGCTAGTCTGGCACTGTTGGCATTCAGTGTAGCCGGGTTGCGCCGCATCAAGAACGCGGAGCACAAAAGCCAATAGCCATGACGGCAAAGCAGAGGTTCACTGCATGACATTTTCTTCGAGGAGTTGAAGATGAAACTGGTTGGACTGATCCTGGCAATTTTCGGATGGCTGCTTCCCGTCGTGTCACTGAATTTTGTGTCTTCGACAACGGTTCGAATGGTTCTTGCCCTTTTGGGTATCGGGATCAGCCTTGTGGGAATTTTAGGGCTGTTAAACCGATCCCATGTGCAGGACGCAATCTGGAAGCGCTGAACAAGGATCATTTTGTCGCGGTATCACTTGCTATTACGAGTGGTGTTCTTGGTTTTCCAGAATAAGTGTCTGGTTACCGCTTTGTACTGCTTCATGTACCCGAGGGCATGGCAAGCATTTGAATGAGGCAAGAAAAATCTGCACGACGTTTCCATCAAGAAACTGATAGGTTCAAGGAGAATCAGAATGAAGAATTCTATGAAGCTGTTACTGATTGCGTTCATGGCCCTTATGCTGCTGGCAGTGCCCCTTGGAGCGATTCCGCAATCCACTGCCGGAGGGAGCATCACATCACCACCTGTAGTTGACATCTCGAAACCTTTGAATGTACAGCAGGCCAACCTGCCCACACCGGCTCAGATGGCCAAGGGTGATCCCGGCGGCACGCTCACCGGAAATGTCAATGATGTTCCCATTTCGAATTCCAAGACCGGACTCACTCTGGCAGACGCCTTGAACCAGATCGGCCAGAATAAGGTGGCGATCAATTTTGTTTGGACGTTGATTACAGGTTTTCTGGTTATGTTTATGCAGGCCGGATTCGCATTAGTTGAAACGGGCCTGTGCCGCGCCAAGAACGCGAACCACACTATGATGATGAACTTTATGGTTTATGGATTCGGCTTGTTTGCCTATTGGGTGTGCGGTTTCGCGCTCCAAATGGGCGGAGTGGGTGCCATCGGCAATCTCGGAGGCACCGCTCCGCTGAGTGGAGAATTCAGTATCAACCTTTTTGGGAAACCCTGGGGCCTCTTTGGCACGCACGGTTTCTTTTTGACGCAGGGGGGAACGTACGATGTGGCGGTGATGGTTCTGTTCCTGTTCCAGATGGTTTTTATGGATACTGCGGCTACCATTGTAACCGGCGCCTGCGCAGAGCGCTGGAAGTTTGCCGCTTTTGCATTGTCGTCGGTTTTTCTCGCAGCCATCACGTACCCGCTGTTTGCGAACTGGGCATGGGGTGGGGGTTGGCTTTCAGCGCTTGGGACCAACTATGGTCTCGGGCATGGTTATTGTGATTTCGCAGGTTCGGGGGTAGTGCATGCAGTGGGCGGTTTAAGCGCGCTGGCCGTGAGCCTGATTATTGGACCCCGAATCGGCAAGTACAATCGTGACGGCTCCTCTAATGCCATCCCTGGACATGACATCGTCATCGTATTGGCGGGTTGCTTCATCTTGGCCTTCGGGTGGTTTGGCTTTAACCCTGGCAGCACGCTAGGCGCATCGGGTAACGGCGCTTTGCGCATTGGCTCCATCGCGGTCAATACCATGCTGGCGGGGTGCACCGGATCATTTGGCGCCATTTTCTACATGTGGATGCGTTACGGAAAGCCTGACGCCTCAATGTCGGGCAACGGTTTGCTCGCTGGGCTTGTGGCGATCACAGCGCCAAGCGGATTTGTGAACACTATCGGAGCTGCCATTATCGGCTTGATCGCAGGTGTTTTGGTCTGCTTGAGCGTTGAATATCTGGACCGCAAAGCTCATGTTGACGACCCGGTCGGAGCCATCTCTGTGCACGGCGCTTGCGGACTTTGGGGAGTAATTTCAGTGGGGTTGTTCGCCGACGGCACGTCAAATTATGGCGGAAGTTGGAATGGCGTCAGTGGTTCTGTTACCGGGCTTTTCTATGGAGATCCCAAACAGCTTGTGGCCCAGTTGATCGGCTGCGTGACTTTGCTTGGTTTTGTTTTCTCCCTTTCCTACGCGTTCAATTTTCTGTTGGAAGCCATCGTCGGACAACGGGTTTCAGCCGAAAGTGAGCTGGAAGGCTTGGATATCCCTGAGATGGGGGCCCTGGGTTATCCCGAGTTCGTGTTGAAGGCAGAACGCCTTGAGCCTGCGATGGGGGGTGCTGTGTGACCTGGAGAATGCCGGCTGAAACCGAGGCAAGTGTTGGAGAGTTGACGGTCTCCGCCAGAACTTCCGTTGAACCAAGAGAGCTGGCGCTCTGCGGCTCACGAGCTCTTTCTGCTGAAGTTTCCGACATTTTCTCTCAGGCGCTTGATCTCCTGAACTTGGGAGAAGCGAAACTCGCAGCCTGTGATCTCGAAAGAGTTGTAGCCGCCTATCCGGATTATGCGGATGCGCGTATCGCGCTCGGGATCGCTTATGCCATGACCTCCCGAATCTATCCCGCTCTGGACAACCTGAAGAAGGCGACTGAACTCGAAAAGAATAATTTTTTTGCTCATTTTAAGCTTGCTCATCTTTACTTCAAGCTGCGTGTGCCGAAGGAAGGCTACCAGGCGATTTCGCAAGCATGGCAGTGCGCTGAAACCATCCAGGAAAAGAGACTGGTAGCACAACTTCTTAAGGAAGAGAGGCAGCGAGAACGGGGTGAGATTCAAAGACCGGACTGGGGCACGCACTCATCGATGATTGCCTTCTGGCTAGCCGTAGCAATGGGCATTCTGGCGGTGATCTTGGCCGTTCTACGAGTCGGGTGAAACTTTTTGCGTGCTGTGTGAGGTGACCATTATGAGATTTCCGTTCAATACCCTGCGACTGCAAAGGCTGTTGCGAGCGCTCTGTAGGGAAAGGGCCGCCGTTTCTGCGGCTATTACCGCCGGAACGGTCTTAATTTTTGCCTTTCACGCCCCCATCGTCCCGGTAGCCACTGGCTGTATCTTGATCCTGGCAGTTTTTGCGGGCCGTTCGGTCCAACTTGTTGACAGGCCGCAATCTCCCCGCTTCGGGCATACTGCCAAAGGCATAAGTGAGTCGGGCAAACCTGTCTTCAAACACGGACCTCATTCGCCGTGAGCGTCTCACTCCAAATCTTAATCTTCACGAGCCTCCTGATTGTCGTGTCAAAGCTGATGGGCGGATTGGCCGCGAGGCTCGGATTGCCCGTTGTCCTGGGCGAATTGCTCGCTGGAGTGTTACTCGGCCCAACAGCGATTGACGTTTGGGGCTATTCATGGTTTTCACATACAGGGCCTCCAGGAACATCGCTTGCTCTGCCTGCTTTGATACGGATCCTCGCTGAAATGGGGGTGGTTGTTCTCATGTTTTTAGCGGGACTGGAAACGGATGTCTCGCTGATGCGGAAAACTGTAAGTCCGGCCTTGTGGACCGCCATAGGAGGCGTGATTGTGCCGCTCGCTGCAGCAACATATTTCTGCCATTGGGTTGGATTCGCTCTGAGTGTAAGCCTTTTCATCGGCACGATTTTAACTGCAACCAGCGTTTCAATTACAGCCCAAACACTCATGCAGTTAGGACAACTGCAATCTTTGGCGGGTTCAACCATCCTGGGCGCCGCCGTGATTGACGATGTGCTGGGTTTAATCGTTCTGTCCCTGGTCGTCGCTTTGTTGAGGCCAGCTTCGGCTTTTGGAGGCTGGGAACATACAACTGCGCTGACCCTTGGGCGGCTCACGGTTTTCTGTGTGCTCACCTTCGCAATTGGACCTCGACTGGTGCGCTGGATCTTCCGGCAGACCCGACGCCTTCAGGCCCATCACGCCCCTGTGGCAATGGGCTTGGCGCTCGCGTTCGGCTTTGCCTTTATTGCTCAGTATTTTGGCGGCTTGGCTGCCATCACGGGCGCTTATCTGGTCGGGCTTTTTACAGCCGCAACATCTGCCCAGAAGGATATTGTCGCTGACCTTCGATCCATCACCAATTCCTTTTTTGGCCCACTCTTCTTTGTCTCTGTCGGCCTGGAAGTGAATGTTTGGAAGATCTCGGGGGGGATCGGAGTCTTCTTTCTGGTGCTCGCGATTGCTGTTTTCGGAAAGATCTTTGGTTGCGGGCTGGGTTCGTGGCTTAAAGGATTCGGGTTGCGCGATGCGTGTGTGATTGGAATTGGCATGGTGCCTCGAGGGGAAGTTGGACTGATCGCGGCAAGCCTTGGTTGGGAGCAAAAGTTAATCTCTACCGAAATATATTCTCTCTGCGTCGTGCTCGTACTGATCACCACCCTGATCACACCCGCGGCTTTGCGGTTGTTCCATCCAAGCATGCCTTTTTCACCTTCTCGGGCCCAAATAGAGGTCGAACCGGATATCGCACACGTTCCGGTTGAGGGCGACTCTTTCCGTTAAACTGCAACTTGTTTCCTCAGTGGATTATGGAAATGGAAGAGGTTGAAATCTGCTTCAGACATAGGCGTCAAGGCCATTTCTCAATAGATAAAGCATCAATCTCGCCCTTCGTCTTTTGTGATGTCTACGAGCCCGACAATCGCAGACGCGAAAAAAGGTGGTCAGGTCTGCACCATAACGGAATAGGGTTGAAGCTCAGGATGTCACGGATGACTTGGACGGTGCCTGTCCCGGCTGTGCGGCGTGCCTGCCTGCGTCGCAATAGCCCGGACGGAATCTTGCGGGTGAATATCTCTCAAGGGGTCTTGATGTGCTGCCTTTTAAAATCAATTCCGAGATCAGTTGCGCGGTAATTGGCGTCAGTAAAATTCCATTGCGAAAATGTCCGGTGGCAAAAACCAGGTT
>DASRCX010000081.1:0-44836 GCA_035652895.1 Terriglobia bacterium | reverse complement strand
CTGATCTTCCTTTTTTATTTAGGCGCGATTTTGCGTCGAACTGCTTGGCGTCAAAAGAGTTCGACGTTTGGCCTGAGGCCAGGGTCCTGACTACATGGCCGGAAGGCAGACGCCGAGCGCCTGGAGGATTTCTTGCTGGCGGCTGTCTGGTTGAGGGAGCTTGGTCAGGGTGGTTTTTTCGTCGACCGGATAATGCAGCAGACACAAGCGCGCCAACGATAGCAAGGCGTCAGGTAGCGTGATGGCGTCAGCGTGAGTTTGTGTGGTGCCAAACGCCGCCCGCAACCGCCGCTCCATCTCGCGACTCACTTTCAACGCCAGCATGCAGCAGAAGACATGTCCGCGTGTCCGGCTCTCTTTGCGCACCCAAACCGGCCGTACTTCCAGCAAGCCGGCCTTCAGCGTGCGAAAGTCCCGCTCCACCTTCTCGAGCGAGACGTAACTGTCATGCACTTGCTGCGTGCTCAGGTCCGACCGGGGCACGTCGGTCGTCACCACGTAGCAGCCCGTCAACTCCAGGGCTTTGTGGATCGCTTCCTCCTTCCGCTCCAGCTTCAACTGCGTCCCCTCCAGTTTGATCTCCACCAGGCCCGTCAGCTTGTAGCGCTCGATCCAGGCGGCCATCGCTCGCTGCCCCGCTTCCGGCTGGCAGCGACGATGCGTCTGCACCTGCTCATTGCGCGTCTCCATCTTAGCTTCCAGCTTGGCTAGCTTATCCTCCAGCCGACGCTGCTCGCGCCGGGCCTCCGATTCATTCTTGCGCAGAATATAGCGCACTCCTTCCGCTTCCACCTCGCACACCTGCTCGCTGAAAAGATTGAGCTGCAAGGTGCCTTGGCTCAGCAGCCGGCGAATCTGAGGGTCCGTCAGCGCCGTGATGTACCGCAGTCCTGCGGCACTCAGCGCCTGCTTCCCCGGGCTCTTCACCATCCCCCGATCCCCCACAAACACCAACTCCTGCACCCCAAATTGCCCTTGCAGAATCTTGATCTGCTCCACCACCGTCGTCGGATCGCTGCGGTTCCCTTCAAACACCCGCACCGCCAGCGGCTCGCCCTCCTCGTCCGCCAACAGACCAATCACAATCTGCAGCTTGCCCCGCTTCCCGTCCCGGTTATAGCCGTACGCCCCCAACGCGTTCTGCTCGCCTTCCAGATAACTGCTCGTCACGTCGTAGAGAAACAGCCGCGGCGGCTGACCGCGCCGGGTGAGATAACGGCGAAACAGCGCCTTCTCGATTCTCGCCTGCCGCGCCGCCAGATCCTCCAGCGCGGCATACAAATCATCCTCATCGAACTTCCCCAGACCCAGCGTTTCGGCGACGGCCTGATCTTCGGCCCAGCGCACCGCGGACAACCGCGAGCCCTGATGGGCGACGCGGGCCAGCACCAGAAATAACCCCAGCTTGGCCAGTCGGCTGTGGCCGAGTGCCCGGCCGATCCCGAGCGCCTCGGCGATCTGCTTCAGCACGAACAGCAGGCCGAAAACGGGGCCGAGCTGAGGAGCCGAAGCCCAGTCGGCGGCCTGATCGAATTCGCCGCGCAGGAGGCGGCGGAGAGCCTCGATGCGGGCTCGGGGCCAGTGCGAGAGGTTCGCCAGGGTGCGGTTCTTGACCTTGCCGTCCTGGCGAAAGGTCTCGCGGAGCAGGATGGCGGGCGGGGAGTTGCGGTTGGGGATGGTGGCGACATACATAACTCATGTATACCGCTATTACCAAACCATGTCAAGATGAATATTTATGTTACATGCCTACACCAAAGCCCGGAAAACTTCGCCAACTGCTACGGATAGAAGCACTTCACCAGATTGTCATGGGGGAAGATCCGTCTGAAGCTCGCGCCGGAAGCGGTCAATATCTCGCCGCATGCCTTCGGGATCCCGCGTGTCGGACTTGGTAAGGACTGTCACCTTTTCACGGGGCAGCCGTTTGAGCGCTCGGGCGACGGCAGGATGCGATCCGTAGGAATCGGCGGCGTCGAAAAATCGCAACCCGTTCTCGTAGCCGTGGATCAGTAAGTCCGCCAGGCCGTTAACACCCAGGCGTGTTTGACGCGACTGGCCCCCAAAGCCCATCGTGCCGGTCCCGCAAGCCAAAAGGCTGGTCTGGATGCCCGTCTTGCCCAGCGTTACGGTTTCCGACGCGCTGAAAGTCCTTGTGGAGGCCCCGAATAAAACTTCGCTTCGGAGGGATTTTGATCCCAGCCATATTGCGCCAATTCCGCCCGCAGTCCACGTCAGAAATTGCCGCCGTTTCATGAAACCTCCCCGCATAAAGGAGTAGAAGCCGTTGCGACCCTTCGCCGAAATTTCTGCTTTATCAGAATCTATCAGCCTGCTGCGCTCTTTACAAGACAGATCCTGCTGACGACCTGGTTTTCAATTCCAGTTAAACGCGACAGGCGAGCTTTCCGGCAATGAAAACTTTATGGATCGTCCCTTTCCATTTGCGCGGCTTGCCGTGGCTCTCTGGCTGTCTCGTTCTGCGTTTGATGTGGTGGGCGAGTGCCGAGGCGCTTCTGGATATCCGCGATGATCTGCTTGCCGTGAAAGCGCCCGTTTTCAATGAAGATCTCGTTGGTGTGGCGGCCGGAAATAACCACTCCGGCAAGGTAAATTCCCGGGACGTTGCTCTCACGGGTCCTGGGATTGCAATTAGGCCGTGAAGTTTTTGGATCAATTTCGACTCCCACCCTGCGCAGGAAATCAAAATCGGGATGGTATCCAGTGAGGGCAAACACGAAATCATTTTCGATGCGTATGTTCTCGCCGTCTGCCGTTCTGATCCATACGGCATCCCGCGTGATTTCTGTGACCTTTGAATTCAAGTAGGCACGAATCGATCCCTCTTTGATGCGGTTTTCAATATCGGGACGAATCCAGTACTTGATGTGCCGGCTGAGTTCGGGCTCCCGGTGAATCAGTGTTACTTCGGCGCCGTGCCGGAACAAATCAAGCGCGGCGATGGCAGCCGAGTTTGCTCCCCCGATCACTGCAACTTTTCGCTGGTAGAACTCGTGCGCCTCGCCATAGTAATGCGAAACCTTCGGCAGGTCTTCTCCCTGGACGCCCATTAAATTCGGGATGTCGTAATAGCCGGTCGCGATAATCACCTTTCGTGCACGGTAGCATTTCTGTTCACCGTCGGTCATGCGGGTCTGGATTTCGAAGTTGGCGTCTGAGCCCGCGATGCCAATCACGCGCTCCTGATAATGGACGGGCACGCGGTAATGTGCGGCGACGCCGCGGTAGTACTCAAGGGCTTCGGCACGCGTCGGCTTCACATTGACGCTGGTGAATGGAATATCTCCGATTTCCAGCCGCTCGCGCGTCGTAAAAAACGTCATGCCCGGCGGGTAGTTAAAGAGTGAATTAACCAAACACCCTTTCTCGATCACTAACACCTTGAAGTTGCCGCGTATCGCTTCAATGGCACAAGCGAGGCCCGTAGGCCCGGCGCCTACCACGAGCACGTCCAGAACGTCATGCATTGCAAATTGTCCTTTCCGGAAAAGCTCGACTGAAAATGGCTGAGGCTTTTCGATGATCAAGCGTCAGATTCAACGCAAGGCATAGTCCCCTGACAGAATAAGGCGTGCCGCAGGGTGAACCCGCTGCAGCCAGTAAATCCATGCCTGCACCTGCCCGCCCGTTGCCAGCGTCAGTGTGGTTTCCTTGCGCACGAACAGACTCTGCTCCGGGTTTCCCGGATCAAACCCCTCGTATCGGTCTAAAGCTTCGAGTGCTACTGTCGCATTCGGAAGCCGGTAAACCTCGCCATGGATCCGGTACGAATTGTAAGCCGCCTCGACTGCGCCTGGATATTGTCCCAAGTCATAGAGCCTTCCGAAGACGTAGCCTGGTGCAATCAAGCGGGCGCGCAATCTCTGCAGCAATCCGTGAGAGCCAAAGCCCTTGCGCAGCGTGCCGTAAACGAACAGTCGCGCGGAGGCAACGTCCTCCTCGTACTGATCCAAAGTTTCCATTTTAACTTGTCCCGGTGCGATTGAGCAGAAGCGATCAGAAGCGACGATAACGGAGCGGTCTGGTTTGAGTCACCAGCCGCACAAAGTGCGGCGAACCATGACGTCTCAGCGACAACACGACGGGAGCACACGCGGCAATCAACCAGCAGTTGACTGCGTCTTCAGCGCGTCAGACTTCGCGTTCGAGTTCTTCCAGCACGCGGCGGAGGACCTCGATGACCTGCTCGCGCTTCGCCTGGCCCTTGTTGAATTGCAGGATCAGCTTGAACTCTTTGCTTGGCGGCACATAACGGAACGAGCCGTTTCGGGGCTTGCTGTTGGGATTGCGCTCCTCGCGCGCCTGATCGCGGTTCAAAGTTTTTTCGGCAAAGCGGCGCACGACTTCGCGCATTTTGGCTTCAGTAGGCTGACGGGCCACCTGCAGCAACTGCGACTTGGACAGCACTCCGCATTCGATGCACAGGGCTTTGATGTCGTCAGGAATAATGCGGAGGGTTAGAAGCTCGGTAACGGACGACCGGGACCTTCCAAGTTTCCTGGAGATTTGCTCGTGGGTCAACCCAAAGCGATCCCCAAGTGCCTGAACGCCGTCGGCTTCCTCGAATGGTGTAAGGTCCTTGCGTTGGATGTTCTCGATCAGGGCCAATTCCAGCGTTTCACCGTCGTCAGCGTCCCTTTCGATGCACGGTACTTCCTTAAGGCCTGCCATGCGCGCCGCAAAATAACGACGTTCGCCGGAAATGATCTGGTATTTGCCGGATTCCGGGTGCTTGCGGACCAGCAGCGGCTCCAAGACGCCCTTCTGACGGACCGATTCCGCCAGGCCGCTCAAATCCCCCCGATCCTTCCGCGGCTGGTCGGCGTAGGGCTGGATCTCGTCGATAGCAATCATCCGCCCGATGGCCGCCCCGCTTCGGGATATGATGTCCTCAACATAATGCGCGCTGTGTCGCATCTGAATCGCTAACGGTAGTCCTGCACGTCTAACCGACACGTTGCAGTACCTCCTTCGCCAGGCTGGCGTACTCCTCCGCTCCGGAGGAAGCAGGGGCAAAACTGAAAATAGTCTCACGGTAGGCCGGACTTTCTTCCAGCCGGACGTTTTTGCCGATGACTGTCTTAAACACTTTGGGGCCGAAAACCTCCCGGACCTGCTTGTGAATGTCGCGGGCAAGGTTCGTTCGCTTGTCGTAAAGCGTAATCAGGACGCCCAGCAATTGAAGGTCGGGGTTGGGCCGGGCCCGGATGCGCTCCAGCGTCTCCAAAAGGTCGTCGGTCCCCTCAAGCGCGTAATATGACGCCTGGATCGGAACAATCAGAAATGAAGCAGCCACCAGCGCGTTCACCGTTATGATTCCCAGCGCAGGCGGCGTATCGATCACGATCATATCAAAATCGTCGCGGCAGGCGGCGATGGCGTCTTTCAACCGGAACGGCCCGTCGAACTGACCCACCAACTGCGCTTCGAGTTTTGCAAGCGCAATCCTGGAAGGAACCAGCGACAGGTTCATCCACCGGGTAGGTTTGATCACATCGGAAAGTTTCAACTTGTGGTCGATAAGGACATCGTAGATCGATGCCTCGACTTCCTCAGGGTTGATGAATGTCAGCGTGCTGTTGGCCTGCGGGTCCAGGTCAATCAGGAGGGTCCGCTTATTGTGCATCGCCAAAGCGGCGGCGAGATTGATTGCAGTTGTGGTTTTGCCAACCCCGCCCTTCTGGTTGGCAACGGCGATTACTCTTGCCACTCCTTAAACTCCGGTCGAGGCAGGTTGGAAAATACGGGTGACCGCTCCCTCCGGGAAAGCGGCCTTCACTGCTCTCGGGTGTTACATTTTATACCGGCCGATGTCTTCGTCGTTGAGATTTTCAAGCCACTTGCGTAACTCGTCGTTGTTGATTTTGTCGGTGCCGGCGCCGGACAACCGGGAACTCTTCAAGACCTCGTCCTCAACAAAGATCGGACAATCCACGCGCAGAGCGAGTGCCAGGGCGTCGCTTGGGCGGGAATCAATCGAAAAGGTTTCCCCATCCTTCTCCAGCCAGATGAGTGCATAAAACGTATCGTCCTTGAGCTCGTTGACGACTACTTTTCTCACGTGCGTCTCGAGGCCAAGCAGGAGGTTCTTCAACAGATCGTGTGTCATGGGCCTTGGAGTCGTTACCTTTTCTATTTCGAGTGCGATGGCGTTGGCCTCGTAGATTCCCACCCAGATTGGAAGCACGGAAGATCCTTCAATGTCCTTCAGGATGACGATTGGCATGTTCGTGACAGGGTCCATCATCAAACCGCGGATTTTTACCTCGACTTCCATTGTCCATCCTCCTTGCAGGCGTTGCGCCTTGCTGCGACCGGCTGAATAATTCATTCAGCGTTAGGCTCGGCCGGCAGCAGTCCCCACTACCCGCTCGCCGGTCAGGCTGTTAGGCCCCGACGCTGTCACACGTACCATCATATAATGCCCAATCCATGAAGGGTCGCCGGGAAAGTTGATGATCCGGTTGCTCGTTGTTCTTCCAACGGCTTGCCCCAGGCGCGGCTGGTAACCTTCCACCAGTACCTCATACTCCCGGCCGACACACTGCTGGTTTCGCTGGATTTGAATTTCGCGTTGCTTCTCCTGGAGAATGACCAGCCGCCGTCCTTTCTCTTCCTCTGGCACGGAATCCTCAAAGTGGCCGGCCGCTGTTTTAGGACGTGGAGAATACTTAAAAGAGAAAACCTGGTCGTAACCGACCTCGTCGAGAAGGCTGAGCGTTTGTTCAAAATCGTCAAGCGTCTCACCGCAGAACCCTACGATGATGTCCGTCGAGATGCTAATAGCACGCTTTGCACTGCGGATGCAATGGATTTTTTCAAGATATTCCTCGCGCGTGTAAGTCCGCAGCATTCGTTTCAGAACCCGGTTTGAGCCGGATTGCACAGGCAGATGGATCTGGTCACACAACGCAGGGTGGCTGTCAACAGCCTCAACAATCTCTCGAGTAAAATCACTGGGGTGCGATGTTGTAAAGCGAACGCGCCGAATGCCTGGAATCTCGGCCACGCGCACCAGCAATTCCGGAAATGTCATGCGGGCCGGCGAGGGATCACGGTAAGAATTAACGGTTTGCCCGAGAAGCTGGATTTCCGTGAAGCCTTCATTGGCCAGGCGAAAGGCCTCAGAAAGGATTTTATCCGAAGGTCTGCTGCGCTCCGGGCCGCGGGTCATGGGAACAACACAGTACGTACACGCCTTGTTGCAACCCTCGATGATGGTAATGTAAGCGCGGAAGCGGTTCTCGCGCCGTGTCATCTCCGTTTCAAAACAGTCTTCGGTGTCAAGACCCAGACCCGTCACCCTGCGGCTGCCGTTTTCAAGTTCCGCCAGCAGTTCCGGCAATCTGGGGTAGCTTGCCGAGCCGCACACCAGACTGACGTGCGGAGCGCGTTCGAAGATATTTTCAGCTTCCTGCTGGGCCACGCACCCGAGCACACCGAACACTTTGTTTCTGCCCTCGCGGTTCTTGCGGAAGCTCCCAAGGCGGGAGAAGACTTTCTGCGCGGCCTTCTCGCGGATGCTGCACGTGTTATAGAAAATGATTTCAGCCTCGTCAGGATTCGATACGGGCCGGTAGCCCCTTGCCATCAAAACGCCGGCCACCTTCTCGGAATCGTGAACGTTCATCTGGCAGCCGAATGTCTCAATGTAAAAAGGCTTGCCGTCGGCAACGTAACCGGCTACAGAACCAGCTTTCCCTTTCGGGTCTTCAGGTCGATGACCGCTGCCGGATAGAATTGGGAAATTACCAGTCCCCATCAGTGAAAATCCATCACACTTCATTCAGTATAGCTTGAGACTGTCGCCTTTGGGTAGCCGACGGCTCTGATTCGCCGTTTTAATTCGGTCACGGCCTGTAAAATCGGAATTTGTTTCATGCAGACGCCTGCTTCAACATTGAGGTGGCGTGCTTCAGGACGGCATCCGTGACACGAGTGCCGGAAAGCATGCGCGCCAGTTCACCCGCGCGGGCCTTTTCATCGGCAAGATATTCGATTCTAGTATGGGAACGCCCACCGCGCTCGAACTTTTCAACGTAGTAATGGTGATCGGCAAAGCAGGCGATTTGCGCAAGGTGAGTAACGCAGATCACCTGCGTGGTCTGTGCCAGGCGCTTGAGGCGCTGCCCGACGCGCTCCGCAACGCTTCCGCCGATGCCGGCATCGACCTCATCAAAGATGAAGGTGGGCGTCAGCGCTCGTTTTGCGGATGCGCCATCCAACCGCACTGTGCCGAGCACCGTTTTCAGGGCCAGCATGATGCGGGAGAGTTCTCCACCGGAAGCTATCTTCTCCAACGGGCGAAGGTCCTCGCCGGGATTCGGTGAAATGCGGAAACCAATCGAGTCAATCCCATTCGGCCCGCCCGCGTCTTCGAGCGGAAAAGGTTCGAAATGTACGGCAAATCGTGTTTTTTCCATGCCGAGGTCTGCAAGTTCTTTCCGTAGCAGCTTTTCAAGCCGTCCCGCCGCCTCCTGGCGTTTTTGCGAGAGTGACTCTGCAGCTTTGCGGTATTCGGCCGCCGCGAATTGCAGTTGACGCGCAATCTCCTCGCGACGCTCGTCGGAGTGTTCAAGGCCTGAAAGCTGCCGCCGTACCTGCTCACGGTACGCCAGGGCATCCTCGAGGGTCTTGCCATATTTCCGCTTGATCCGATCAAGGAGCGCGAGACGATCTTCGACTTCTTCCAGACGGTGCGGACTTGCATCAAGGTCCTTCACGTAGTCGCGCAGAGTAATCGCAGCGTCTTCCAGACGGGCCTTCACTTCACGGAGCAATTCCACCTGTGCTTCGAATGAGGAATCGTACAGGCGCAGTTCTTCGAGAGCGCGCGCCGCAACCGAAACTCTTTCACAAGCGGAATGTTCGTCTTCATACAATGCTCCATACGCCTGGGAAACCGCGGCCTGGATTTTTTCGCGATGGACGAGCACCCTCTTTTCTTCTTCAAGCCTTGCATCCTCACCCGGCTCGAGTTCCGCCTGGTCGAGTTCCTTGAGTTGGAAGGTGAGGAGGTCAATGGTTTTCAAGAGATCCTGTTCATTCTGGCTGAGGCTGTCCAGTTCTGCTTCGAGTTGCCGGCGGCGCGAATAGAGGGCCGCGACCTGATCGCGCAACTCCTCAACTCCTGCAAAACGGTCAAGCAATTCGAGCTGCGCGTCAGGAGAAAACAAGGTGACCTGCTCATTCTGCCCATGGACTTCGATCAGCAGATCGGCGAGCGCCCTGACCGCCGCGAGCGTAACAGGCTGATCATTCAACAACAGCCGGCTCCTGCCGTTTGCCTGGATAACGCGTCGAAAAATGATTTCAGCCTCGCCTTCCTCTGCGAGACCGTATTCCTCAACCCAGCGTTTCATTGTTCCCCGGCTTGGAGCGCGAAAGACAGCCGTCAGCGTGGCCCTGTCGCACCCGGTTCGAATTACGTCCGTCGTGGCCCTGCCTCCAAGTGCTAGTCCCAGCGCATCAACCACGATGGATTTGCCGGAGCCGGTCTCGCCTGATAGCAGGTTCAGTCCCGGGTGAAATTCTACCGTTAGATCATCGATGATTGCGAAATTCTGTATATGGATTTCATGAAGCATATAAAATGGCGAGCGGTCGTCCCCCCGTTCTTGTGTCGCGCGCTCGCTGCGCGGTCTTCGATAGCCGATAATACCCCGGAATGCTCAGATAGGAAATATGAACTGAACTGTGGAGGCGAGGCAAGAAGGTCTAAACGGAAATCCTGTTCTTCCAGACAATTGACGGAATTTGGCACGCTGTGCTACGGTCGAGAATTGATGGGGTCGCACGATTCAAAGCATCGAAGGAGGTCGATTGGCAGCAGCCCTACTCGTTTTCTTTCAGGGTGACATCTGGCAATACCTGTCCAGCACAGGCCTTGTCGCACGCCTTGTTCTCCTGATTTTGCTTTTCTTTTCCGTCTTATCCTGGGCCATCATCTTCCACAAGTATCGGATGTTCAAGCGTGCGCTGCGTGAGTCGGCCGAATTCCTCCAGATTTTTCGGCAGAGCAAGAAACTGTCGGAGATTCGTGCCTCCTGCTCCGTGCTCAAAGGAAGCCCGTTGCCGGAGGTCTTTCAGGCGGGATATCGTGAGATTGAGAGCCAGGCAACAATCAGCGAGAACCCGGGCAAGCCGGTTATCCGAAGTCTCGATTCGGTACGCCGTTCGCTGCAGATTGGGTCCACGGCAGAGCTCACCAGGATGGAAAGTTGGATGCCTTGGCTGGCAACAACCGCCGCTGCGACTCCATTCATCGGACTGTTTGGGACTGTGTGGGGCATCATGGACGCCTTTCACGGTCTAGGCACTGCCGGAACCGCCAGCCTGCGAAGCGTGGCGCCAGGAATCTCCGAGGCTTTGATCACGACCGCTGCCGGATTGTTCGCGGCGATTCCTGCCTTGATCGCCTACAACCAGTTCGTGCAGCGGCTGAAGCAGTTTGGCACGATGCTCGATGATTTTGTGCTGGAATTCCTTAATATGACGGAACGGTACTTCACGTAGAAACCGGTATTCCTCCGGGGCCTTCAACAACGCTGTTTCTGTTACAGCGCTTTCGAGGACAGGGTACGATCGAAACGGTCAGTGAGGTTGAACATGGCCTTTACAACTCCCAAAGGAACAACCCAAACCTCGATGTCGGACATCAACGTAACTCCCTTTGTGGACGTTATGCTGGTGCTGCTCGTAATCTTTATGGTTACCGCCCCGCTGCTGGAATCAGGAATTGAGGTTGACCTCCCGAAAACCAAAACGGTCAAGGTTATCTCGGAAGAACGCGTCGTAGTGACCATCGACAAGCGGCAGACGATTTATGTCGGGAACGATCCTGTCAACATTCACCAACTCGGCGACGTCATACGAAAACGACTAAAGAGTTCTGATAAGGCCCCCGTTTTCATCCGCTGCGATCAGGCTGTCTCCTTCGGAGCGTTTGCGCAAGTCATCGACGCCCTAAAGCAGGCCAACTTGACGAACATCAACATCGTCACAGAGCCCTTGAACACAAAGGGAAGTACGTAACTTCAGCGTGGAGCATCCGTTCGAGGCGATTCCGCTATGGGCGCTGCAACGTTTCCGATATTCAACCATCGCGAGAGCCTTCGAGGCGCCCTTCTGGCATCTATAATCTTTCACTGCCTTCTGGCACTCTCTGCTCTTGTTTATACAATTTGGGGCGGAAGGATGGGAAAAGGATGGGGACAATCTTTGAATTCGGGCAGCGCGGTCCACGTGAACGCCGTGGCCTCCCTCCCCGGCGTTCCGCTGCCGCAGCCAAGAATCACGACCCCTAATACGGTTGCGGTGCAGAACCCGGGGCTGTTTCAGAACGAGCCTGTCCCCAAGCCCCCACCCGACTTGATGGCCCAAAAGATTCCGAAGTTCAAGGAAGCGGTCAAGATCCCTGAAAAAAAGATGCTGGCGAATCCGCGCATCCAGAAGGAGAAGATTCAGCCGCCGCCCAACGCCATCCCTTATGGGCAGGGGGGCAGGCCGACCATGAGCTATAGCTCGGTGACAACGTCGGCTGGCGACGTGGCTATCGGAATCGGCCAGGAGGATTTCGGGGAGCGTTACGGCTGGTACGTACAAGCGGTCCGAAACCGAATCAGCAGTAACTGGCTGCTTTCAACCATCAGCCCCAACATTCTGAACGCACCGCGTGTTTACGTCGATTTTGATATTAATCGTGACGGAAGCATCACCAATGCGCGAATAACGCAATCCAGCGGAATACCGGAAGTGGACCGTTCGGCCCTGAGGGCCGTCCTCGCATCGAGCCCGCTGGCGCCGCTTCCGGCGGACTATTCCGGCAACAAAGTATCTGTTGAATTCTACTTCGATCTGAGGCGGTGAATTCCAGGGGCTCTGTTTTTGGGGCCGCTTCAGAAACATCTCTTCGGTGTGCAGGAGCATCTCTAAAGGCAATGAATATTCGATACGTGAAATATCTCGTCCTGCTTTCAATTCCCCTTTTGGCAATTTTAGCCGGCACTCGGGTGACAAAGAGTCAAACCGAGGGATGGTTTCGCACAGGCATCAACCTGGGACAATCCACGGTCCGGATTGCGGTGCCCGATTTTGCTTCCCGTTCGGCGGACCCACGGGCCGTCGATCTCACAAAAACTTTCAATCAGGTACTTTGGAATGACCTGAACTATTCCGGAATTCTTGACGTCGTTAGCAAGAGTCTTTACCCCGTCAACACTCCTCAGGAACCACAGGACGTTGACTTCAACGGCTGGAGCAATCCGCCTGCCTCTGCTCAGATGCTCGCCTTTGGCTATACGGAAACACGGGGCAACAGCTTCGTTGTGACAGCGCGCCTCTTCGATGTCCATAATCCCTCGAACCCCGGCGTGCTGGCAAAGCGTTATGTCGCCGACTTGAACGAACTCTCAGCGCGGGATGCCGCGCATCGCTTCGCCAATGAGATCATTCAGACTTTGGGCGGCGGCTTGCCCGGAATCAATCTGACGAAGATCGCGTTTGTCAGCAACCGGACTGGACATCCGGAAATTTGGGTGATGGATTATGACGGATTCAACCAGCACCAGATCACAAACTATCCATCTCTCAATCTCACCCCTCGCTGGTCCCCCGACAATTCGATGCTTGCCTTTACCAGTTATGCAAGCGGCAACCCGGAAATTTATCTCTATTCGCTGATCACCAACCGCCGTATCCCTTTTCCCACTTATCGTGGGCTCAATACGACTCCCGCATTTTCTCCCGACGGGAAAAAAATTGCCTTCTGCTCCAGCATGAGCGGGCACCCCGAGATTTACCTTTCCGACGTGAACGGCTTGGGGCTGCAGCGGCTGACCTTCTCGCCAGGAGTTAACATCTCGCCCGTCTGGAACCCAAAGACGGGAAATGAAATTGCCTTCGTATCAGATCGCAGCGGATCACCGCAGATTTACATTATGAATGCAGACGGCACCAACCTGCGCCGCCTGATCACCGCCGGCGGCGACGCAGAGGCTCCATCTTGGTCGCCCAACGGACTTTTTATTGCGTTTTCCTGGAGTGTCAAGGAAACCGGACACTGGGACATCTACGTGATCGAGATTGCTACCGGTCGCATCGTCCAGCTTACGTACAATGCGGGAAGGAACGAACACCCTTCATGGTCTCCGGACGGTCGGCATATCGTCTTTGAGTCGACGCGCAGTGGAAAACGTGAAGTCTGGACCATGTTGGCTGATGGTTCCGACCCCCATGAATTAACTACGGCCGGGGAGAACTGGAACCCCAATTGGTCGAATTGAAGTTCTTCTCCCGGTACGCGGACGCTGCCGGGCTAAGCGCGGACGTTCTGGAGCTTCAAACCATGGAAGTCCATCCTGGCGGCACAGGCACACCCGCTGGATCGAGGAATCTGGAAAGCATATCACGATGCGAGTTTTCCAACATTTCTCAGATCAGGACTTGATAACCGTCGAGTATGGCTGATATTAAATCAGCGGGAAGCTGCAATGAAAATTGGGGGTTGTTTTCCATTTTTGTTTGGTGCTAGGATGTTGAGCTTTGAGCTTTCTCTGTTGTCTAAGTTATTACGGCATTAAACGGACGTGCACAGTGAACCTTTCGAAGGTTAGTTGTCTGGTTTCATATTCTGATCATTTTTAGGGAAAGCAATAGTTCCCTTTTCAAGGAGGATCCTCAATATGCGACAGAAGAAACGCAATCTCGCGCTTCTTGTCGGAACCATCGGAGTTGTTCTTCTGGCAGCTTCTTGCCACAAAAAGGCGGTAGCACCACCGCCACCACCACCGCCACCAGCCGCACCTCCGGCAAAGCCCACAGTTAACCTGACTGCCGTACCGAGTACGATCCAGAGCGGACAGTCTGTTACGCTGAGTTGGACGTCGGAGAACGCTACAAGCCTGGACCTCGAACCAGGCATTGGCGCTGTTCAGTCAAGTGGATCAACCAGCGTCTCGCCTACAGAATCAACCACCTACACTCTGACTGCCACGGGACCGGGCGGAACGGCTACGTCCACGGCGCGTGTCACTGTGACCAGCCCACCACCGCCCCCAGCACCCACTCCAGCCCCGGCAGTTTCGGAAGAGACGTTGTTTGAGCAGAACATCAAAGACGCCTTCTTTGACTTCAACAAATCGGATATTCGCCCGGATGCTTCGCAAGCGCTTACGTCCGATGCCAACTTCCTCAAGGAGCATCCAAGCATCAATATCACGATTGAAGGACATTGTGACGAGCGGGGCAGCGAGGAATACAACCTCGGACTGGGTGACCGCAGGGCCAACGCCGCCAAGAACTTCCTGGTCAATCTGGGCGTTGCTGCGTCGCGGATTACGACCATCTCCTACGGCAAAGACCGCCCATTCTGCACCGAACACAACGAGGAGTGCTGGCAGAAAAACCGTCGCGCTCACCTTGTCTTTGGCAGCCAATAATCACGGAAGGACCGGGAGCCCGGAACTCTGCCAGTGATGGCACGGGGCTCCCGGTTTTTTTCTCTGCATTTCGCGAGATCTGTTTTTTGCCTCTGCAACAAAAACATGAAGACCATCCTGTCAAATGATCCGCAGGCTGCGCAGCGCCGGGATCTCCGCTTCTATTGACCCCAATGCACCCATTTGGGGGTCCCAATTCAGTTGACCGGATCATTATCCTGAGGATAGACTGACAACTGTTTGAATCTCCTGAGGAGAGGTTGAACTGACATTGAGAAAATATGCCCTGACAATCATTTCGATCACCCTGCTGTCAGCCGGCACTGCATCCCCCGCCCTGGGCGTCAGCCGCGAAATCATTCAGATGATGCAGCAGTTGGATACGCTCCAGCAGAGCGTTCAGAATCTCCAGAACACTGTCAGTACGCAGACCGCTATCCTGCACACCCTGCTCCAGCAAACAGCGCACGACGTCAGCCAGATGAAGTCCCAGATGGCGGATTTGCAAAGAAACACTGAGCAGAACCTGGCAGCATCGTCGAATAAACTGGACTCCATGACCAGCCAAATCCAGGCCCTCAGTTCCAGCCTGGAGCAGGCACAGGCGCAACTGACTCAGCTCAGTGAGCAGCTCGCCCAGACGCAAAAAGTTATTCAGGCAATGAATGCACCTCCTCCGGTCGCTTCGGGAAATCCAGGCGCGACCGTCGTCCAACCTGCTGGCGCAAGCGGGCCTGATGCCGGAACGACCAGCGGCCCCGCGGGGAGCCCTGCTGTCAATATCCCGGATCCCGACTCTCTTTTTAATTCAGCCATGAGCAGCTTCAACAGCGGGCAATATGCTCTGGCCATCCAGGGATTCCAGGAGTTCCTGCAGTACTATGGGAACACGCCGCGCGCCTCAAGCGCTCAGTTTTATATTGGTGAGTGCTACTACAATAACGGTGATTACCAGCACGCGATCGATGCGTACGACAAGTGCATCGAGCGCTATCCCAATGGTGACAAGACGCTTGCAGCGCGCCTCAAAAAGGGATATGCTCTGCTCGCCAATGGCCAGAAGGAAGCGGGCATCCGCGAACTCCGCGCACTGGTCGAGCAGCACCCCACAGCGCACGAATCCGATCTTGCTAGTCAGCGTTTACGACGGCTGGGCATCATCATCCGGGCGCGGCGCAGCGGGTAAACCTGGAGATCGTGCCGGGTGGCATCATCTGAAAACGGAGTGAAACTGTCATGGCAGGGTCCGTGAACAAAGTGATCCTGATCGGCCGCGTCGGGCGCGACCCCGAGGTGCGTTATACGCCCAGCGGCAGTCCTGTCGCAACTTTCTCCATCGCCACGGACGAATCTTTCAAGGACCGCAACGGCCAGCAACAGCAGCATACGGAGTGGCACAGGATCGTGGCATGGAACAAGCTGGCGGAAATCTGCGGCGAGTACCTCACCAAGGGCAAACAGGTTTACATCGAGGGCTCCATCCGGAGCCGCCAGTGGGAAGATCAGTCCGGAAACAAAAGAACTTCCTATGAGATCATCGCCCGCAATATGCAGATGCTCGGCTCGCGTGCCGACGCTGAGCGCCCAACAGCAGCAGGTGCTTCTCGTCCAGTGCCGCCCCAAGGCCCGGCGTCTGAAGATCGATACGATGCCGGGGTCGAACCTCCGCCGGAAGGCGAAATCACCGACGAAGATATTCCTTTCTAACCTGCGAAAGACAAAGGGAAACCACTTATCCCGCCTGGTTTCCTGGGGCGCTTGAGCTATCGTTCGCATTTGCGCTGCCTCGTTCACGCAACCGGACATAGGCCATCATCATCAAATTGAAAAGTGCCGTGGGGGACTCCGCAATTGGCCTCGTAGTGGTAGTGATTCCAAATTCTGACGTGGAAGGAGAGAATTCCCCTATGCGTAAATTGCTTATGTGTTCCTCATTGCTGCTTCTGTTGACCATTGTTTCAAGTCCAAAAGCTTACGGCCAAGTCGAACTCTACGGAGGTTATTCCCATCTGAACCTGGGCGGTACACCATCTAATATTGGATCGAGTTCGAACGGGTGGGCAGGCGGTGCTTACCTTCACTTGCTGGGTCCATGGGGTGTCGAGGCGGACTACAGCAATCACTACGGAGTTTCGCCGCAGCCGACCTCGAACGAAAACCGTTACTACGTCCCAGGATTTACCGAACTCTACGGCCCCCGCTTCACCCTTTCTCTCCCGCGGATCCACCCCTTCGTTCACGCGCTTTTTGGAACAGTACACGGAAAGGCAGAAATCTTGCCGCCGATAGGTTTCCCTTCAAACATCGTCACGGAAAATGCATTTGGTATGGCGTTCGGGGGCGGCGTCAACGTTAAAGCCACCCGACACGTCTGGCTGCGCCTGATTCAGGTGGACTATCTTCGCGCGCAATTTACGAACAATACGCAAAATGACGCGAGGATTTCCGCCGGCCTCGTCTTCCGATTTGGCGAGTGGTGAAGGCGACTCTAAAGCGAAATCTCAACCACAGTTGTATACTTGGGATTGCCGAGGGTCAGCCTCTGCTGTGACTTTCGGATCAATCCCAAGGGAAGTGGCAGGCGGCGTCATTCCATTCGGCCAGCCAGCGGGATCTGTCGCCAGCTGACAAGACGCGCCTGCACTTCCTGCACAAACCGAAGCCCTGCCTGCTTCATCCTGGGAGGTTTCGCATGGAGATTCATGAGCAGGACGCACTCGATTATCACCGCCAAGGCCGCAAAGGCAAAATCGAAGTCGTCGCAACAAAGCCCTGCCGCACACAATGGGATTTGAGCCTGGCCTACACTCCCGGCGTGGCCGTTCCCTGCCTCGAAATCGCCAGAGACCCCGACCTCAGCTTTGAATACACAGCGCGAGGCAATCTGGTGGCTGTGGTTTCAAACGGCACGGCGGTGCTGGGTCTGGGCAACATCGGGCCTGCGGCCGGAAAGCCCGTGATGGAAGGCAAAGGAGTGCTGTTCAAGCGCTTTGCCGATATCGACGTTTTCGATCTGGAAGTTGGTTCCAAAGACCCGAAGGAAGTTATCCGATTCTGCCAGCTTCTCGAACCCACCTTTGGCGGCATCAATCTGGAAGACATTAAGGCGCCGGAGTGTTTTGAAATCGAGGAAACGCTGCGCCAGACGATGTCGATTCCCGTGATGCACGATGACCAGCACGGAACGGCTATCATCTCCGGCGCGGCATTGCTGAATGCGCTGGAAATTGCCGGCAAGGACATCGGCCAGGTGCGAGTGGTGTTCAGCGGGGCAGGAGCCTCGGGAATCGCCTGCGCGGAGCATTACATACGCCTCGGCGTAAAGCGCGAAAACGTAATTCTCTGCGATTCCAAGGGGGTGGTGTACGAAGGCCGTGAGGAGGGCATGAATCCGTACAAAGCCAGGCTGGCCTCAAAAACGACCGCTCGAACGCTGGCTGACGCACTGAAAGGAGCGGATGTCTTTGCCGGGCTTTCGATTCCCGGCTGCCTGACGCAGGAGATGATCCGCTTGATGGCGGACCGCCCTATTGTTTTTGCCATGGCCAACCCTATTCCTGAAATCAGCTACGAGGATGCCAAGGCCGCAAGGCCGGATGTTATCCTCGCCACGGGCCGTTCGGATTATCCGAACCAGGTGAACAACGTTCTGGGATTTCCCTTCATCTTTCGCGGCGCGTTGGACGTCCGCGCAAAAACGATCAATCACGAAATGGAAATCGGCGCTACGCGGGCGCTGGCTGCGCTTGCCCGTGAGGATGTGCCAGACTCCGTGCTGCGGGCTTACGGTCTGCGACGGCTCAGCTTCGGGCCGGAGTACATCATCCCGAAGCCGTTTGATCCGCGTGTGCTGATCTGGGAGTCATCGGCTGTGGCAGAAGCCGCTATGCAGACCGGAGTGGCAAGGCTTCATGTAAACCTTGAAGAGTACCGCGATGCCCTTTCGCGCCGCCTGGGGCGGACGTATGAAGTGATGCAGGGCGTTCGCCAGCGGGCCAAGGCCGCGCCCAAGCGAATCGTCTTCTCCGAAGGCGAGCGCGAAAAGATCATCCGCGCCGCGTACCAGATTTGCGAGGAGAAGATTGGCAGGCCGATCCTGCTGGGTCGACAGCATGTGATTCGCGCGCGACTCGCTGAAATTGGGATTCAGCATTTCGAGCCCGAAATTATCGAGCCTGAAACATCGTCACGCCTGGACGCTTACGTGCAAGAATACTACCGCCTGCGGCAGCGACACGGCGTGACGCTGAGCGAAGCGCGCGACCAGATGCTCAATCCGAATTATTACGGCGCGATGATGGTCCACATGGACGACGCGGAAGGCTTTCTGGCTGGCGTCGCCCAGCACTATCCGGAAACCATCCGGCCGGCGCTTCAGATCATCCGGGTGCGGGAAGGCGTGCGGCGCGTTTCGGGCGTTTATGTGATCGTTACCAAACAGCAAGTTTATTTCTTTTCCGATACCACGGTGAACATCGAGCCGACGGCGGAAGACCTGGCAGAGATCGCACTGCTTGCCGCAGAGGTGGCGCGCGATTTCAATTTCGAGCCGCGCGTGGCGATGCTTTCATTCTCGAACTTCGGAAGCACGCGCCATCCGCTGACCGAGAAAGTGCGCCGTGCAACTGAGATCGTCAAGCAGACCCACCCGGAAATCATGATCGATGGCGAGATGATGGCAGACACGGCGGTGGTGCCGGAAATCCTGGAGGAGGATTACCCGTTCTCGACGCTCAAGGGCGGCGCAAACGTCTTGATCTTTCCCGATCTCGATTCCGCTAATATTGCTTACAAGCTGATGCTGCGGATCGGCGGGGCGGAGGGGCTTGGACCCATCCTGGTGGGAATGTCAAAACCCGTCCACGTGCTCCAGCGCGGTGCCACAGTTGAAGAGATCGTTAACATGGCCGCCATTGCTGTTGCCCACGCGCGAGTTGCTGCCGCTTCCTCGAAGGGAATATAGGCCTTTTCCCGGGCGGGCAACCCTGTAGAGACAGCCACTGACGCATCCAGAGCGCTCGGAATTTTACCTGGCGGGAACTCCGGATGCCTGGACCTCCCTCAGGATTTTTCTTCTTTCAAATACCGGCGGTGCAGTTCCTCCACGGTCATAGGCCCGCGGCGGATGCTCGTCACCTTAAGCCGTCCGTCGGCCTTCGGAACAACCACAGCATACACAGTGTCGCCGGCACGCAAGTCCTCGAACTTCAGCGCTCTTCCCAGTTCGTCGCGATAGACTGTTTCCGGCGCGACTTCGACAACCTCAGTAACTTCTGTGGGAAGTTTCAGCACGATCTGCCGCTTCTTCGCGTCTACCGAGGAGATGATAAAAAACGTGTCGGCGGTTTTTTGCTGTCGCTCCGCTGTTTGTGCCATTGATAAAGCAGGCAAGATCGGGACCGCACAAAACAGAATTGCCAAGAATCTCAAGAAGAGGCTTCCTCCACTTGCTCGCATAGATTGCCTCACCCTTCAAACCGACTTTGAGTCAAATCGATGCCTGGGCTCACTCGTATCGCAAGGCCTCGATTGGGTCCAGTCTGGCGGCCTTCCGAGCGGGGTAGTAACCGAAAAAGATCCCCACCCCGACGGAGAACGCCACGGCGACCAGAATGGATTCGATGGGAATCTCTGTCGGCCACTGGAGCATATTAGAAACGGCCCGCGACCCAAGAATTCCCAGAATCACGCCCACCGCACCTCCAATGGAACTGAGAACCACGGCTTCTGCCAGAAACTGGTTCTGCACGTCGCTCTCCGTGGCGCCGACTGCCATGCGCACCCCGATTTCGCGCGTCCTCTCAGTCACGGAAACAAGCATGATGTTCATGATTCCAATGCCGCCGACCAGAAGCGAAACGGAAGCAATGCTGGCCAGCAGCAAGGTCATCACGCGGCCGGACTCCGCCTGGGCCCGTGCAAGATCGTCGGGGCTGCGAATGATGAAGTCATCTTCCTGGTCGGGACGGAGGCGATGCCGCTCGCGAAGTAAAGCAGCAATCTGACGCCGCGCGGGAGCGATGGCCCGCTGTGAATTGGCCGAGCACATAATGAAGTTCAGCCAGTCGATCCCCGCCAGTTTTTTCTGCACCGTCGTGTAAGGCATCAGAATCCTGTCATCCTCGTCGCGGCCGAACGGCGACTGCCCTTTCGGCGCCATAACGCCCACAACGCGGAATGGAATGTTCCTGATCCGGACCATCTTGGCCACGGGATCTTCGCTGCCAAAGAGGTTCTGCACAACAGTGAGCCCCAGCACGCAAACATCCGCCGCTGAATCCACATCATGCTGCGTGAAGAAACTGCCTCTCATGACCGCCCAGCGCCGGATATCGAGATAATCCGGAGTGACGCCATCAATTCCGGTGAACCAGTTCTCGCCGCCGTAAACCACCTGGCCGCCAGACCTGACCCCCGGCGAGACCTTGCTGATGAACGGAATCTGCTGGACAATCGCCTTCGCATCGTTGACGGTGAGCGTTTTGGTTGCTTCGCTTCCCAGGCGGACGCCGCGCTGGGTGATGCTGCCGGCGGCCACAAAAATGATATTGTTGCCAAGACTCCGGATGGCCTCCTGCACCTGGTTGCTGGCGCCGACGCCGATCGCGACCGTACAGATGACCGCGCCGACGCCGATAATGATGCCAAGCATCGTGAGAACGGAGCGCATCTTGTTGCGCGCCAGCGCGCGAAGGGCCACGCGCAGCACGGCTGCATAATCCATCAGGCCCTGTCCTCCTCATTCTCGTTTTCAACCACGGGTGGAAGACCTGCAAGCACCAGAGAAGCATCGGCCATGCTTTCCACCGGTGCATCACGCCGAATCTTGCCATCGCTGAAAACAACCGTGCGTCTGGCAAACCGGGCGATATCGGGTTCGTGTGTCACGAGCATGATCGTCAGACCCTGCTCACGGTTCAGGCGCTGGAAAATTTCCATGATCTCAATGCTTGTACGACTGTCGAGGTTTCCGGTCGGCTCATCGGCAAGCAGGATCGACGGGTTGTTCACCAGCGCTCGGGCAATCGCGACGCGCTGCTGCTGCCCTCCCGAAAGCTGCGAAGGATAGTGCTCCTCCCTGCCCTCCAACCCGACGATCCGCAATGCTTCGCGCGCCCTCCCGAGCCTTTCTTCGTGCAGCACGCCAGAGTAAATCAGCGGCAGTTCGACGTTTTCCAACGCCGAGGTCCGCGCCAGCAGGTTGAAGCTCTGGAAAACGAACCCGATTTTCCGGTTCCGGATATGCGCCAATTCAACCTTTGTAAGCTTTGAAACATCCTGTCCGTCCAGCCAATACGTTCCACGCGTGGGACGATCCAGGCATCCAATAATATTCATAAATGTCGATTTGCCAGAGCCAGAAGCTCCCATAATGGCCACAAACTCTCCAGGAAATATCTTCAATGAGACGCCGCGCAGAGCGTGGACCTGGACCTCGCCCAGATCGTAAACCTTGTGAAGGTTCTCTACACAAATGACAGGGTCAGTAACATCATGTTGAGCCTGACATTCTGGTTTTAACTGCAACATGCCGCTGGTCATAAGTGATGCTACCTTGGGCCTCGTCCAAGCCGCTGATTACCCGGAAACATTCCCTGCGATGAGTTCCCTTGTGTGATTTCCTCTCCCGTAATGACCAGATCGCCCGGCTTCAAATCGCCCTCCGTCATTTGCGTGTAACTATAGTCCGTTATTCCGACCTTAACGGCGATCGGCCTGGGTTTCTTATGGCTGTCCAGTGTCCATACGACCTGCGTCCCGCCGATATGCGGGCGAGTCGCTTCCTCCGGAATGTGGAACTTCTGGTAAAGCTGATCAAGCTGGTTGCGAGGCAGTTCGGGAGTGTATCGCAGGGCGGCATTTGGAATCTTGATGCAGTCAGTGCAGTGCCCTATGGGAATAGTCACATATGCGGTCTGCCCCGGAAGGAGCTTCTCGTCAGGGTTCTCAAAGTCGATGACCGTGTCATAGGTCACTACATTCTGCACAATCGTCGCGTTAAGCCGTATGGCGCTCACTCGGCCGCTGAACCGCTCATTGGGAAAGGCGTCAACTTGAAATGTTGCCGGAGTTCCAATCCGCACACTGCCGGTGTCCGACTCATCCACTTTTGCATAAACCTGCATGCGCTTCAAATCCTGGGCGATGCTGAAAACCACCGGCGCCTGCAAGGACGCGGCGACGGACTGCCCCACCTCGACATTTCTCGCAACAATGGTCCCGTTGATCGGCGAAATGATTGTGGCGTATCGAAGGTTAGTTTTCGCCAGCTTCAGGGCGCCCAGCATGGTCTGTACTTGGGCCCTGGCCTGCGCCAACTGGGCCTGGGTTTGGGCGCGCTGGGCGACGGACTGGTTCAATTGCGCCTCCGCCGCGCGGACCGCAGCGTTGGCCTGGTCAAGCGCCGACTGCGTCTGATCAGCCTGATCGCGGGAAAGGACCCCCTCAATGGCTAGATTGCTGATCCTCCTGGTGTTAGCCCGAGTGTATTCGACGGCGGCCCTGGCTTTTTCCAGGTTCGCTTGATTGGTCCGGATGACGGCGTCTGCTACAGCAAGGCTCGCCTCGAGGTTGGCGACGTTCGCCTGCGCATTCGCCAAATTGCCGCGGGCCTGGATCACTTGTGCCTGAAAGATGGCTGGGTCAAGCTGCGCAAGGACCTGCCCCGCCTGGACTCTGGTGTTAAAGTCCGCAAAAATGTATTTGACAGTGCCGGAGACGTAGGAACCGACGGGGACAGTAGTTAAGGGATTAATGGTACCTGTAGCTTCGACGGTGGCAGTAATGTTCCCCTTCTGAACCTCGGCCGTCAGGTAACGGGATTCACCGGGTCCCCTTCGGAGAACCATGCCAACCGTCAGAAGAACGGCCGCGGCAAGGACCCCCATCCATACCAGCTTCTTTCGCCGGTGGAGAAAATTCCTGATTGCCAAGGATGCCATTGAGCGCCCTCCTCTCCCTGCGGCATGCGTCGGTTTTCGAAGAGAGTCGCTCAGTCGGCGCAGGACCTACCTGGGCGGAGGCGGGGGTGGATGTCCGGCCATCTTGCGTTTAGCGTCCCACTGTTTCACCATGGCATTGAACTTCTCGAGTTGCTGGGCATTCAGAATTTTCCGCGTTTCGTCCCGTGCCTCTTCTCGAATGGCCTGAAACTGTGGCGCGACCTGCTCTCGCAGCTCAGACTCCTTCTGGTCCATCTGGGTGATGATTTGCTGCAACTGCTGGGTCTGCGTCTGGGAAAGATTTAGCTCTTTCTGAAGGTAGTCAATCACCCGCTGGCGGCTGAATTTTCGGTGCCAGTGGCCCGAATACCAGCCATAGGTATATACTCCGGCTGCGCCGACAATGATGCCCAGCAGAAATATCAAGACAAAATAAACGTAGACGCGCCGCTTCATTGACTCCCTCGCGTCGCAGGATTGCCGTTGGCACCTGATGCATTAGAATAATCCGCTGCATCTCCGGAATCCGAGCCATCCACTCCCAGAACCTGCTCATTCGATAACGTCGCCATTTGCGTCTGCACAAGGACAGATTGTGAGACTCCGGAACTGCGAAGGGGTCCCGACGACGGCAGCAGGAGCACCAGAAGCAACGTCAGCGCCACCATCAGCATCGCGTAAACAAAGCGCCGGCCAATCTGATCGATGAATTGCTCCCCAAACTGAATTTCTTCCCTGGCATTTTCAATCCTGTTCATCACACGCTTTGTGAACCCGATGGACGGCTCTGGAGGCGATTCCACGCCAAGCGCAACAAGGCCCGCGCGGACCGCCTGCCAACTCCGCAGATACTCTTTGCATGCAGAGCAGGAATCAAGATGCACACGGAGAGAGGGCGAAATCTCCACATCTTCTTCGACCATTTGCCGGACAGTGTCACAACGCATGGCTTACCATCCCTCCTGCCAATTTTTCAAAGTCCCTGACCATTCTTTTTCTTGCCCGATGCAGGCGTACTTTGACCGTGCTCAATTTCAGTCCAAGGATCTCTGAAATCTCCTCTACGGACCTGTCCTCAATCTCCTTCAGGGTCAGTATCACGCGGTCTTCCGCAGGTGCGCGGGCCAGGAGCTTTCGGACAAGGTCGCCCATGGCAAGCTTCTCTTCGCTGTCCAGCCCGCCTTCCTCGTGTCCCCGGCTTTGGGACTCGATCTGCCGCTGCCCTTCTTCAGACATTTCCGCGAAGTATGTGACCCTGGATGAGCGCTGCCGGCGCAGGTAATCATAACAATGATTTACAGCGATCCGATTGAGCCACGTTCCGAATGACGACTGGGAATTGTAACTCTCAATGGCGGCGAAGGCCTTCATAAAAATTTCCTGGACGATGTCCTCCACGTCGTTCCGGCGCCGGACCAGGTGGAAAACAATGGCAAAAATCCGCCGCTGGTAGGCATCCACCAGCGGAGCGAAAGCTTCTTTATCCCCAGACTGGCAACGTCTAATCCATTCAGCTTCCTGGCTGGGGTCTGGTCGAGAGTTTGCCATCGAATTTCCATAGTAGCTCTTTCCTGTGTTTAATGACGAATATAAGCTACTTAGGGTTACATGGAAGGGGGGAAACGGACGTCCCCCGTAACGGAGATTTCTATTGACTTGTTTATCACCTTATGGAATAATACGACGCATGATTATAGGTTCACGTCTACGGAAGCTGCGTGAGGAGCGCAAGCTTTCACAAGGCGACATTGAGAAACGCACGGGACTCCTGCGCTGCTATATCTCCAGGGTCGAGAACGGGCACACGGTGCCTTCCCTCGAAACTCTGGAGAGGTTGGCCGCAGCCATGGAGATCCCCCTCTATCAGTTGTTTTATGAGGGGGAAAGACCACCGGACCTCCCTAATCTGACCCAGCGCAAGAATACCGACGAACTGGCCATGGAGATTCCGGCAGACCGTGATTCGCGGTTCTTCCAAAAAGTAAGACGGTTGATCAGCAACATCAATGACCGCGACCGCCGGCTGCTGCTCTATATGGCCCAGAAATTAGCAAACCGTTAGCCAGAACGGTTTGTCGTTCGGGGATCCATGGGATGCGCGAGGGCTGTGTGGAGGGGGAAGCACTCATTCCCACTCGATGGTTCCCGGGGGCTTCGAAGTAATGTCGTAAACAACTCGGTTGACTTCCTTCACTTCGTTCACGATGCGGGTGGCAATCCGTTCGAGAACGTGAGGGGGGATTTTCGCCCAGTCGGCAGTCATGCCGTCTTCGGATGTGACTGCCCTCAGGGCAATAGTGGAGGCGTATGTCCTGGCGTCTCCCATAACCCCCACGCTCGATATGGGCAGAAGGATTGCGAACGACTGCCACAGCTGATGGTAGAGCTGTGCTGCGCGTATTTCCTGCTCAACGATCGCATCGGCTTCGCGAAGGGTTCGAAGTCGCTCAGGGGTCAGCTCGCCCAAAATCCGGACGGCCAGTCCAGGGCCCGGAAACGGCTGGCGGGAAATGATTTCCGCGCTAAGCCCCAGTTCCCGACCGACTTCCCTGACCTCGTCCTTAAAGAGTTCCCTTAAGGGTTCGATGAGTTCGAATGTCAGGTCCGTCGGCAAACCGCCCACGTTGTGGTGACTCTTGATAGTGGCTGCCGGACCCTTGACGGAAACCGATTCGATAACGTCCGGGTAAAGAGTTCCCTGCACCAGGAACCGTGGCTCCCCCAGCGCGCGGGCTTCTTCTTCGAAGACGCGAATGAAGACTTCGCCGATGATCTTCCGCTTCTGCTCCGGGTCTGTTACGCCTTCCAGCCGCTTCAGGAATCTATCTGAGCGATCGACAGCACGGACGTTCAAGTGCGCCTGGGCTTTCAAAGCCGCTGTCACCTGCTGGAATTCATTCTTCCTGAGCAGGCCGTTGTCGACGAACACGCAAATCAGCTGATCGCCAATCGCACGGCTGACCAGCGTGGCCGCCACCGTTGAATCCACGCCGCCCGAAAGAGCGCACAGGGCGCGCTCATTGCCCACCTGGGCCCGGATCCGCTCAACAGTCTCTTCGATCAATGAGCCCGGATACCAGTTAGCTTTGGCTCCACAAATGTTTTCGACAAACCGCCGCAGGATTTCCGTTCCGGACGCCGTATGACGCACCTCCGGATGGAATTCCACCGCGAACATTTTCTTCTCGACGTTCTCAATGGCCGAAATCGCGTTCTCCGTTCGCCCCACGACGCGGAAACCCGGGGGTACTTCCACGACGTGGTCGCCATGGCTGTTCCACACGCGGAGCGGCGATTCAAACCCGGTGAACAGTTCGCTGGGCGGCAGGATCTCGAGTTGGGCAAAGCCGTATTCGCGTCGTGCGGCCGGCTCGACCTTGCCACCCAGCTTGTGGGACATCAATTGCAGCCCATAACAGATACCCAGGATGGGAACCCCCAGCTTGAAAACACGGTCGTCGCAGCGGGGAGAAGCCGGATCGTAAACGGACGACGGCCCGCCGGAAAGAATGATCGCCAGCGGATTCATTTTCACAAGGTCATCAAAGGACAAATGGCACGGCACAATCACCGAATAGACGTGCATCTCACGAATGCGCCGCGCAATAAGCTGCGTGTATTGCGATCCGAAGTCGAGAACTACAATAGGACGTAAGTTTTCCATTTTCCTTGTTTGCCCAGTTGTGTACGCGAGTGACGGTAAATCAGTGACTGTGTGAAACCGTTAACTTACATCATACAGGATTCCGTCCCTCTACGCCTTAAGTTCTGTTGGCGAATGCTCCAAGAACACTCTCGGGCCGCCATCGCTGCAGATCTCTACTTCAAGACGAGGCCGTATTGCCCACCAGTAAAACGCAGGCTCTGGTAAGACAACAACCATTCAAAATCAGAACCACTTTATGGTGGAAATTAAGGAATGACAATCTATCGCACAACAATATTGACGAGCTTCTGAGGAACCAGGATGAATTTGACAACCTCCCGGCCATTGAGGTGCTGGACGACTTTCTCATCGGCCAGCGCGAGGCGCCGGATATCGTCTTCTGTGGCATTCGCAGCCACGCGAACCCTGCTCCGAAGCTTGCCGTTTACCTGGACAGGAAGTTCGAATTCTTCTTCTGCGGCAAGCTCCGGGTCGTACGCTGGCCAGGGGACGCGGAGGGTCGCTCCAGTATGCCCCAGACCCTCCCAGAGTTCATCTGCAATGTGAGGGGCAAAGAGCGCGAGCACCAGCGTCAGAATTTCAAGTGTTTCTTTAAGAATTCCAGGGCAAACCTTTCCTTCTGAAATTTCAATATCCAGCTCGCTAAGCTCATTAACCAGTTCCATGGCGAGGGCAATATCGGTGTTGAAGTGCCAGCGCTCTTCCATGTCGTCGGTGACATGCCGGAGCACTTGGTGAGCCTTGCGCAGAATCTTCCGTTCTTCGGACGTGTAGCTCACGCTATCGCCAGTACGGTTCGTCTTCCCAAGCATCGAATGGATCGCTCGAAGGTTATCTGCATATTTAGCCACCAGGCGGTACACGCGGTTAAGGAAACGCGAGGCGCCTTCGATACCGCTGTCGCTCCAATCGAGGTCCTTCTCGGGTGGCGCGGCAAATAACATGTAGAGCCGGACGGTATCGGCGCCGTACTTGGCGAACATGGCCGTGGGGTCCACCACGTTGCCCTTCGACTTGGACATCTTCGCGCCGTCTTTGATGACCATTCCCTGCGTGAACAGCCGTGCAACGGGCTCAGAAAATTCCACGAGACCGATGTCCTTCATCACCTTAGTGAAAAAGCGCATATAAATCAGGTGCAGGATAGCGTGCTCGATACCGCCGATATACTGGTCCACCGGGAACCAGTATTTCACGGCCTCTCTGTTAATGGGCGCTGTGTCGATTTTCGGGTCTGTATAGCGGTAGAAATACCATGACGAATCGACAAACGTGTCCATCGTATCCGTTTCGCGCCGCGCCGAACCGCCGCACTTCGGACAGGTAGTGGACACAAATTCCGGAACACTCGCCAGCGGTGACTGGCCTGTTCCGGTCAGCCTGACATTTTCGGGCAGAAGCACGGGAAGATCAGATTCTCTAACCGGCACGAGTCCGCACGCGTCGCAATAAACCATGGGAATCGGCGTACCCCAATATCGTTGCCGAGAGATGCCCCAATCCTTAATGCGGTACTGTACCGTTCCTCTTCCGAAACCGTCGGCTTCAGCGTCTTTGGTCATGCGCTCGATAGCTCGCTCTGAAGTAAGGCCAGTATAAGGACCGGAGTTTACGAGCTTTCCGTAATCCGTGAAAGCGGCTTCAAGTTTTACTTGAGGTCCACCATCCTTCGGCACGATAACTGTACGGATTGGAAGACCGAACGCCGTGCAGAACTCGAAGTCGCGCTGGTCGTGCGCGGGCACTGCCATCAATGCCCCTGTGCCGTACTCCATCAGCACAAAGTTAGCCAGCCAGATGGGGACAGTCTCGCCATTATAAGGATTACGTGCGGTAAAGCCGGTCGGCGCTCCGTCCTTCACCTGATTCACTTCCACGCGCGCGCGGACAGCGGAACTCTTGATGCGTTCGACCTCACGCCTGAGGGCTTCAGGGGCCTTCGAAGCCGCGATCATCTTGTCAACCAGCGGGTGCTCAGGGGCCATAAGCACCGCCGTACAGCCGAAAATCGTATCCACGCGAGTGGTGAAGACCCGCAGTGGCAGGTCGAGCTCAACGATACGGAAATCGACTTCAGTTCCTTTTGACTTGCCAATCCAGTTCTGCTGCATCGTAAGGACCCGATCCGGCCAGCGGACCAGTTTCTTCATATCTTCCAGCAGTCGCTCGGCATAATCAGTGATCTTCAGGAACCACTGCTCAAGTTCTTTTTCGACTACGGGGGTGTCTTCGTGCCGCCAGCAGCAGCCGTCCACGACCTGCTCATTGGCAAGCACGGTTTCACATTCGGGACACCAGTTCACCCGGCTTTTCTTTCGATACGCCAGGCCGCGTTCGTACATCTTGAGGAAGAACCATTGGTTCCATCGGTAGTATTCCGGCAGGCAGGTTGTGACCTCTCGTCTCCAATCGTAGCTTACCCCGAGCCGCTTCAATTGCTCGCGCATGCGGGCGATGTAGGCAAAAGTGAATTCTGCGGGAGGCCGCTGGCTCTTGATCGCGGCGTTTTCCGCGGGTAAGCCGAACGAGTCCCAGCCGATGGGATGAAGGACATTGTAACCCTTCATCCACATGTAGCGCGCCAGAGCGTCGCCAATCGAGTAGTTCCTCACGTGCCCCATGTGGATGTCGCCGGATGGATAGGGCAGCATCTCGAGCACGTAATATTTACTGCGATTGGGATCTGGGTCAGCATCAAACAGCCTGTCCGCTTCCCAGCGCTTCTGCCATTTCGCTTCTACTTTTTGTGGATTGTATGTCGGGTCCATGTTTCCAATCTGACCTTACGAATCTGGAATTACGCGTGTCCAAACCCCATGTTCGAAGGAGATTCATGCGCTTCCAGGAGAGTCCTTCGGCATCCGGTTCAAAATCGGAAGCTATTCTTGTCTTAGTGGTCCTAATTGTAATGGGTAACTGGAATTTCCTCCATCTCGGGAAATCGCGCTTCCAATGCTAAGCGCGACGCGCTGCCAGCCTGCGCATCATTGCCAGGTTCCGTTTGTCGTCGTCCGGCCTGTCAACCGGCGTCTCGCAGATGAACGGAATATCGCACAGTTTGGGGTGGCGGACGATTCTGCCAAATGCTTCAGCTCCGATCTGGCCTTTTCCGATGTGCTCATGCCGGTCAACGTGCGAATTGAATGCCACTTTCGAATCGTTGGCATGAATGACGCGCACTCTTTCCAAGCCGACGGTTCCTTCAATCTCCTCAATTGTCTTGCCCAGCCCAGAGGCCGTGTGGACTGAATAACCAGCGGCAAACAAATGAGCAGTGTCCATGCACGCCCCGACGGGCAAATCCTTCCCTGCGCCTGAGACGATTTCCGCAACCTCCTCCAAGCTCCTCCCGATGGCCGACCCTTGACCGGCTGTATTCTCTACTAACACCATAAGCCCGTCGAGGCAAAGCCCGTTGGCCGCTTCCTTGAGCGACTCGATACAATTGGCGATAGCGGCCGAAACCGTTGATCCCCTGGAACTGCCCGGGTGCGCTACAAGATAATCGGCGTCCAGCGCAAGGGCCCTTTGAATCTCCCGCCGGAATGCGGCGACCGACTTGCGCCGGATTTCCGAATCACCCGAGGCCAGATTAATCAAATAATTATCGTGAATGACAAGCGGAGAAAGCTTTCGGGCTGCGCGTTCAGTCCGGAACCGCTCGCATTCCTCATAACTCGGATCACTCGTCCGCCATCCGCGCGGGTTTGCCGAAAACATCTGAAACGTGTCACAGCCGATTTCACTCGCGCGAAGGACTGCATTCTCGATCGCTCCAGCAATCGACGTGTGCACGCCCACGCGCAATCTGCCACGCCCAGTTTTCTGCATGAGGCATCTTAACAGAAGCCGTTCAAAAGCGTCAATTTACGAGAAGCACGCTGACGAGAGGATTTGAAACCAAGCGGCATTACGAGAATCGGAGGTTGTGACCAGGGTTAAACCGAATCAAGACTCTCGTCAAACCCCTCTGAAAACCGGCACGACACACCGTTGTCGGCGCGCCGACATTCTAAAGCAATACTTTATACCCCTCGTTCTACGCAAAAGCTCGGCTCTGCATTCAAGAAGCACAGAAGGAACTCCCAGTCCTAAACACCGAAGGTGACATGCGTTGTAAGCTGCGCGATGGCAAGCCACGAGTCGCGGAGTCCACGAAAGTCAGGCAAGAGTTTTGCCCGGTGTTAAAGTTATACTTTAAGTTCAATCCACGAGCGTCAATCGATCAGAGTAAACTCTCAAACCATCCCACTGATCCGAAGGTCTTGGGAGGTATGAATGAATAGGACGCCGCTTGCGGTGTTGTTGTTTTCCAGCAGTTACTAGGCTAAACTTTTTTGGCTTTAGCATGGGAAGGATTATGTGACTATTTCTGTTTTCCGGCAGCTTTGGGAAAAGGATTCCCGAACGGCTATTCTTGTCCGTGCCTTGGCAGTTTCACTTATGAGATTTTCGATCACAAATTTCTCCGGAGCTTTCGCTCCCACAGAACCCTGGCGGTGGATTCAAGCATGATGCCCACCCCTCGCCGGGGGACTTACATCCCCGCCAGGTTAACTTGCCGCGCGGCCCAGCCCCGGGCTTTTTCTCATCTCCTGCAAAATGCCGTCGCCCTCGGAGCCCTCATCATGGTGCTGGCTGGGTCCGGGTGCCGAAAGCATGAGCCGTTGCCCCGCCCGTACCTCGCGTTTGTGGTCAACAATCAGAGTCAGTCGATTGCGGTGGTCAATATGGCCAGCACGCAAATCATCACGACCATCCCCGTTCCGCCGTTACCTGAAACAGCAGCCCGGCGGCCGAAGAACAACGAGATCTATGTTGTCTCAAGTTCTGGAAAGGTCAGCGTCGTTCGCTATCCCGAGATGACGGTCGCCGCTATCATTGATATTGGCCGGTCCGCAGTTGGGTTGGAATTTTCTCCCGACGGGAGCCGTACCTATACGCTCGACCCTCAAGCCGGCCGGATTGTTATGATCGATTGCGCCAGCCGGAAGGTCGCCGGAACAGTCAGCCTGTCGCCCGATCTTTCGCACCTGGCCATCACGCCTGACGGAAAGACCCTGATTGCCAGCGATCCATCGGGCAACCGCCTGTTCTTTGTCAGCACGGACCCGCTGAAGGAACTCGGGAACGTAAGCGTGGGCAAGGCGCCGGGACCGTTGGCAGTATCTCGTGACGGGTCTGAAGTCTTTGTGGCAGACACAGGCGAGGAGAAAATCTCTGCCGTCGAAATCCCCTCCCGTACGGTCCTCGCCCATATTGAAATGGGATCGAAACCAAGCGGGCTCGTTTTGAAGCCCGATGGCGGAGAGCTTTTCGTGCTAAGCGAAGAGGCATCCACCATCACAATCGTCGATTCCTCGCACGACAACGTCGAACAGGTACTGCCGGTGGGAAAAGATCCATCCGCTGCCGCATTCACCAGGGACTCGAGCCTGATGTATCTCGCTTCCGCCGGTGACGGTTTCGTAACCGCGCTTGACGTGCCGTCCCGAACAGTCGAAAGTGCGCTCCACGTGGGAGTCGCGCCCGGAGCTCTGGCCCTCACCCCTGACGAGCGCTTCCTCGCGGTGGCAGACAGCGCATCGGGAAGCCTCGCGATCGTTCGAACTTCGCCACTCTCCCTGGTGACAGTTATTCCGGTTGGCGGAAACCCCGCCGATGTTTTCATTCCCGGATGGGAGCGAGACCAGCGTTGATTGCACAGAGTTGTCGTAGGTGGCTCTTTCTGCAGGAACAGACCAATTCAGTAAGCATGACAATTAATCCTAAATTTGAATTAATTCATGTATCTCTGTGATTCAACACAACTTATTGTTCAAGTCACATCGACTTGACTGAGATTTCACCAACTTTGAAGTTCCCCGGAAAGGTCCATGGTCAGCCAGCTTTCCTTCGGCAGAAGCTGAAGAGGAAGGTTATTCGCCCAAAGCGAAACCTGAACTTGGATTTGCTTGCCGGGACTGACTCCGAGAAGAGCAAAATCGACACGCGCTTCAAAGATCTGTGCAAAGGCGGCCTGTACCGAGTCGCCCGTAGTAACGGGAACCTGTCGCGGTTGGTCGTCTTTCCAGAATTCGATCCTGCGGATTTTCCCTTCGGAGGCGGACGCGTGGATCCGCGCATTGCAGTCGCCGTCGATAGCAATCCGCACTTCGAACGACGACTTCTCCCGGGTGAATGCCGGCGCGAAATCCAGCCTAAGGTAAACAGCACTCCGCCCGCACCCGTAGTAGAGCGCATCGAGGTAATTGCAAACTCCGTGCATTGATCCGGAACTCACGTCAGGCAGGTAAAGCCCTGATCCAATCCATTCAAAGTAATTGGTCTCGCGGCCGTCAATCGTTGCATCGATGAGCCCGGTGGGCGCGTAGTTGACTACTCGCTGCTCAACTCTTTTGATCGGCACCGCCAGATTGTCAGGAGGCGATTCATCGAGCAGGAGGTAAATGTTACTGAGGTGCTTGCGGTAGAGCAGATCGAACTCTTCGTCATAGCGGCTTGAGTGCTCCGGCCCGTACCACCAGCACCAGTCACTCCCTTCGCCGATCCAGACCTCCTGGAGCGCCAGTTCGCGGTTTGCAGGCCGGCGAATTTCGCGGTCTTTGTTTCGCTCAAAGAAATCGCGCGCCCCGCCGAGCAATTCCCATGCGCGGTTGTCCTCTTCGGACCCGATCCACACGTCAAAATTCGAGTTGATCCATGATCCTGGCACAATATACGTCAGGCTCCCCTCCCCGCAGATATCCAAAGCCTCGCTTGCGGTAACGGCCTTCAAACTCGGATCCGCAACCACTCTCGCATAGAATGATTTAAGGAATTCACGCCCGTTACCAGGAAAGAACTCCCAGGCGTTTTCACCATCCAGGATAATTGAGATCACCTTCGGGGTGTCGCCTGCGTTTCTTGCAGCCGCCCTTATCCTCTGATGCAGATCGTGTGCGGCGGCTTCTGGCTGCATGTTTGAGTAAACGAATCCAATCAGGTCCGAAAGATAATGGTCGCGGAAAAACACTGAGATATGCTCCCCGCCGGCGTTAAAGCGATAAGGTTTATAGAGCTCAGGGGCTGCTTCAAGTGTACCATCGGCACGGCGGTTGAACGGCAGTTGCAGGGACATGCTGAGGATGTCCTCATCGGTCGCAATCCATGTAAAACCTTCGTGTGCGGCGAGCGTTAAAACCTCGTCGGAAACACCCCCCTCGCTGGGCCAAAGTCCCTTTGGGCGCCGGCCAAAGACATCTTCATGCAATCGGATCGCAGCCCTGATTTGGCCAACAGCATCCTCAGAATGACGATAACGAAAAGCCGGCAACCGGACTCCGGGCCTGGACTCCGCAGCAATCTGCGTATCACAGAGCAGGGGAAGAATGGGATGAAAAAAGGGCGAAGAAGAAATTTCAATCTGGCCACGCTCAGCCGCGCTGCGATACTCCTCAAGTGCTACTTTAATGATTTCAATTTCCTTCTTGCGAACAAGGACCTTATCGCCTTCTAAAAATCCATGGCCTTTTCTAACCAGGCTGCGCACGGTTTCATCTGAGCTCAGATAGATTTCATCAAACCAGGCAAGCTGAGAGAGCACTTGCAGGTCTCTCAAGTCATGGTCAGACCAGAAGCGCACACTCTCCCGAAGATTGCCCAAGTTGATCCTGTGATAAAGCTCACGTAGTCGCGGGAAGCGTTCCACGAGGTTGCGGACGTTCATCTGCAATGACAGCTCTACGAGCCTCTCGCGCTCGATTGGAGTGAGTTCGTTTGCGGGCCTGAAAGCAAGGTCAAAAGCTTGCTCTCGAGCCTCGTCTCGGGCATACTCTTGAAGTTGGGAAACAAGCGAAGGGACGAGGTTGAAGGTGGCGTGAAATTCGGGAAAGTCCTTCAGCATGGCAACCATTCCATAGTAGTCCTTCATGGCATGGAGCCTGACCCAGGGCATCGCATAAACGCCTTCGACCAGGTCCTTATAGAAGGGCTGGTGCATATGCCACAGGAACATGAGACAGGTTTGCCGCTCGCTCATAGTCAGCCCGAACTCCTCTCTTCTGCATACGGGCACGCCACATTGGCATACGCAGGCTGCCCTGCGGGCCTCCCAGAGAACTCCCCAACGGACCTGACGCGGGCATTCTCCGAGGGCGTTTGATGCGCATCCTGACCCGCTACATCTTCAAGGAAGTTTTCTCGCACTCCTTGTTGGGACTCCTGGTCTTTACGTTTGTCCTTTACGTTAAACCTCTCAGCCACATCCTTGAGCTCGTAGCGAGGAGAAATTTCCATGCCTCACAAGTAGCTTTCCTCTTTTTGCTGCCTCTCCCCAGCATTCTGGTTATCACTATACCGATGTCGGTCCTGCTCGGGACGCTGATCGGCCTCAGCCGGATGGCAGCGGACAGTGAAACGATCGCCATCCGTGCCACCGGGATCGGCAGAAGCCAGTTCGTGCTGCCGGTGATGATCTTTGCGCTGTGCGGCTGGGCGATGACGTCGGGGATGAGTCTCTTCCTTGCGCCGGCAGCGATGAGAACTTTGGAACGTTCTGAGGCAGCCCTGGCTGCGACTCAAGCCAATTACGATATTCAGTCTCGCGTCTTCATTGAGCAATTTCCCCACCTCCTCCTGTATCTGAATGACATCGCCAGTTCCAGTGGGCAGTGGCGGGGCGTCTTTATCGTGGACAGCAGCAAGAGCAATGAAGTGAAAGTTACGTTAGCGGAAACCGGCCACCTTGTCAACGAGGATGAGTCCGGGCGCGTACTCCTCCATTTGGATAGCGGCGCCACGCATGAATTCGACCCGCACCACCCGCAGCAATACTCCGTCATTGCGTTTCAAAATACCGACATCCCCGTCGTTGAACCTGGCACAAGTGCGCCCCAGCCTCTCACACCCTCGATGCTTTCACCTCTTACACTGCTGTCGGACCTCCGCGCTTCCGGTGAAAACCGTTCTGCGATGATCGAACTCAACTACAGGCTGGCACTGCCTGTGGCGTGCCTGGTGCTGGCGCTCGTGGGTCTCCCGATCGGCCTGACCACTCGAAAGGGTGGCAAATCTTTCGGTCTGATGCTCAGCATCCTGCTCGTATTTGTCTATTACGTGCTGATGGCGTCCGGGCTCAACCTGGCCAAGGAAGGGCGGCTGGATCCCATTGTTGGACTCTGGATGGCGAACGCCGTGTTTGGCGCTGTCGGCCTGATCATGCTGCAAACGACCAATCGCGTTCGAACGGGCGTGGACATCCTCCAAAGTGCCCTTGAAAAAATCGGGCACAGCCTCGAACGGTTTCACATGGGCGGCCGCAAACGAAGCACGGAGCAGCGCAATGGAAAACCGAGAAAGTTTGGCAGGTGGGTCCTGCAGATCATCGATATGTACGTCCTTCGAAGCTGGCTGTTTTATCTGGCGGTACTGCTGATCACATTCACCGGCATCTACATGATCTTCGATTTTTTCCAACTGCTCGGCGACATTGTGCGCAACCAGATATCGCCTGAGCTTGTCTTCGAATATTACTGGTACCTCACGCCACAGGTCGTTTATCTGATGCTCCCCTTGAGCATTCTGGTGGCGACCCTTGTGACCTTCGGGCTTTTAAGCAAATCCAATGAAATCACCGCCATCAAGTCGGCAGGAATCAGCCTCTATCGAGTCTCCATTCCGGTCCTCGTCGGCGGCGGAATTTTCAGCGCAAGCATGTTTCTGCTGGGCAACAACTACCTGCCGCAAACCAACCAGCAACAGGATGCGCTGAGGAACCAGATCAAGGGTAAACCTGCGCAAACCATGTACCGCCCCGACCGCCAATGGATATTTGGAAAGAACGATAAAATCTATAACTACCGTTTCTTTGATCCCGACCTGAATGTTTTTGCAAACCTGTCGGTCTTTGAAATCGATTCCGGTAATTTCCGCCTGAAGAGACGGATTTATGCGGCCAGGGCCTTCTGGGAACCTCACATTCAGCAGTGGGTCCTTGAAAATGGGTGGGTGCGTGACTTCGATGGCGGTCGCGTGACCCTCTATCAGCCCTTTTCAGTTCACACCTTCCAGGAACTCGATGAAGAACCCTCCTATTTCAAGAAGGAGGTTAAACCCTCCGAACAAATGAGTGCGCTCGAACTCCGCCACTATATCCAGGAACTGAAGCAGAGCGGGTTTGATGTGGTTCGGCTCTCCGTGGCTTTTTACCGGAAGTTCTCTTATCCTGTGATCGCTTTTGTAGTCACGCTAATCGCTATTCCCTTTTCATTTTCGACAGGAAGCCGAGGCGCGCTTGCGGGGATTGCCCTCAGCATCGGGATTGCGATTGTGTACTGGTCAGTCTCCAGCCTGTTTGAAGCCATGGGAAACCTGGGCCAGCTTCCTCCCGCCGTGGCCGCCTGGTCGCCGGACGTGTTCTTCTCTTTGGGTGGGATTTATCTTCTGACTCGCATCAAAACCTGAAACTTTTTCTTGCTGCATCGAACCGCAACGGTTGATGCCGAAGGGTTGAGCAATGATCCAACGTCGGCGCGCCGACATTGTGTGTGGCTGCCTGGCAACTGCTCATCCGGAACTCCCACCAGGAGTTCAAAGCCTCAAGTAATGCCTGAAGGGAGTTCCGTACGATCAGCAATTTTCAACGTCGCTACGCAGTCGTGTAAGCCTCAACAGGGACGCCTTCCCTTGCGGCCTCACGCACCGCTGCTTGTGCCGCAGCCAGACGAGCGATCGGCACCCGATACGGCGAGCAGCTTACGTAATTCAACCCGGCTTCGGCGCACACTTGGATCGACGCGGGGTCGCCTCCGTGCTCTCCGCAAATGCCAACCTTGAGGTTCTCGCGGGTCTTGCGGCCTTCCGAGGTACCGATTTTCATCAGTCGCCCGACACGCTTGGGATCCAGCACAGCAAAGGGATCGGCAGGCCAGATCTTCTGCTTGACATATGAATTGATAATCTTGCCGCAGTCGTCGCGCGAAAGGCCGAAGGTAGTCTGAGTTAAGTCGTTGGTGCCGAAACTGAAGAATTCCGCTTCGGTAGCAATTTCACCGGCGGAAAGCGCTGCCGCCGGCAACTCAACCATCGTGCCTACCATGTATTCCACCCTGACTCCCTTCTTGGCGAATACTTCTTCGGCAACGCGGTTAACGATCTCTTTCTGCAATGAGAGTTCTTTGACGTCTCCGACCAGAGGAATCATGATCTCCGGCTTTGCCACGATTCCCTGCTTCTTGCATTCGGTCGCAGCTTCAAAAATAGCCCGGGCCTGCATCTCCGTGATTTCCGGATACATGATTCCCAGTCTGCAACCGCGCAGTCCAAGCATCGGGTTGAACTCATGCAAGCCTTCAACTACCGCCAGTATTTTCTTGAGCCGACTAAGCTTAGGGCTCTTTTTCTTAGTCGCTTCAAGGACGGCAATCTGCACCATCAACTCCTCGCGCTTCGGCAGGAACTCATGCAGGGGTGGATCCAGAGTTCGAATAGTCACCGGAAGCCCATCCATGGCCTTAAACAATCCGATGAAATCTTTCCTCTGCATCGGAAGGAGTTTCGCCAGGGCGGCCCGCCGCTCCTTTTCATATTTTGCGGCTTCCTTTTCATCCGCCGTGTCTTTGCAAGCCATAATCATCCGCTGCATGTGCGGAAGACGGTCGCTGGCGAAGAACATGTGCTCCGTACGGCAGAGCCCAATTCCCTCGGCGCCAAATCGGCGGGCCGCAAGAGCATCACGCGGAATGTCCGCGTTCGCGCGAACTCCCAACTGACGCGCCTTGTCAGCCCAACTCATGAACGTGGCAAAGTCGCCGCTGGAAGGGTCTGGCAGGATTGTGTGGGCCTTACCCAGAATGACTCTGCCGGTTGTGCCGTCGAGCGAAATCCAGTCACCTTCTTTAAGCACCAGGCTGTTGATCCGAAGCTGCTTTTTCTTCTCATCGACCTCGGCCGCGGCGCATCCGGCAACGCAACACTTCCCCATGCCGCGGGTCACAACAGCAGCGTGAGAGGTCATTCCGCCTCTCGATGTCAGAATGCCCGCCGCCACTTCCATCCCGTGGATATCATCCGGCACGGTTTCTGCGCGAACCAGAATCACTGGATAATGCTTCCCTTTCTCCACCGCGTCTTCCGCCGTGAAGACAATTCGTCCCACAGCGGCACCCGGCGATGCCGGCAAGCCCTTTGCAATCACTTTAAGAGGCTTCGATTCGTCAAGTATCGGGTGAAGCAACTGGTTCAACTGTTCCGGCTCGACTCGCATCAGCGCCTCCGTTGTCGTGATGATCCCTTCGTTGACCAGGTCAACCGCAATCTTGACGGCCGCCTTGCCCGTCCGTTTTCCGGTGCGTGTCTGGAGCATGTACAGCTTGCCTTCCTGGATGGTGAACTCGAAGTCCTGCACGTCTTTGTAGTGATGTTCAAGGCGAGAGGTAATCTCGCGCAACTGATCGTAAACATCAGGCATGATTTTCTGAAGTTCTGTAATCGGGACCGGCGTTCGGATGCCTGCCACCACGTCCTCGCCTTGGGCGTTCATGAGGAACTCCCCGTAGAATTGCTTCTCGCCGGTGGCGGGGTTGCGAGTAAAGCCGACGCCCGTCCCCGAAGTTTCGCCCATGTTACCGAAAACCATGGCCTGCACATTCACCGCAGTTCCGAGGTCATCGGGGATCTTGTTCATGCGGCGGTACGTGATGGCCCGTGGATTGTTCCAGGAGCGGAAGACAGCCTCGATCGCCATCTTGAGCTGCACGTGCGGATCCTGAGGAAAATCCTTGCCCGTTTCCTTTCGGATAAGCTGTTTGTACCCCTCGATCACTTTCCTGAGGTCATCTGCGGTCAACTCCGTATCGAGCGTCACCTTACACTTCTTCTTCTGGGCCGTCAGAATGTGCTCAAACTTATCTTTAGGGATGTCGAGCACAACGTTGCCGAACATTTGAATGAACCGCCGGTAGCTGTCATATGCGAACCTGGGATTGCCGGTCTTTCGCGCCATGGTTTCCACTACCTGATCGTTCATACCGAGGTTAAGGACGGTGTCCATCATGCCCGGCATAGAGAATTTGGCCCCTGACCGGACGGAAACCAGCAGCGGCCTTTCTGTATTGCCGAGTTCCTGCCCGAGAAGGTTTTCAAGACGTGAGAGGGCTGCTTCGACTTGTGACATCACTTCCGGCGGGACACTATTGCCGCCTTCAAAATATGCGCGGCAGGCTGAGGTCGCAATGGTAAAACCCGGCGGAACGGGGAGCCCTGCATTTGTCATCTCCGCCAGACCGGCTCCTTTGCCTCCCAACACGTCCTTCATCGAACCATCCCCTTCAGCCTTGCCATCTCCAAAAAAGTAAACGAATTTTTCCATAATTACTGATCTCCTTGTGGTGAAATCTTAATGCGGCCCGAAGCCGCTGAATCTCAAAGTGGCCCCACAAAACCTCAAGTTTCGCGGCGCCGGTCGGCAGTTAGCAAGGGCCGTTGGCCGTGGCCCCGGGTTCTCGCCCAATGTCGGCACGCCGACAAAAGGTGATGTAATACTTCATATCCGAAATGTTCGCACCAGCCTTACCGCGCTGCTTGTGCGATATTGGCAGCGGACCGCGACTCAACGGCTACCTCGCTCAAGTCCGCCAGCCGAGTGAACACATCGCGGTTCAACCAAACCAGCAGCCGCAGGCGATTCTCGCGCACTGCCGGGTCCTCCGCCATCACCAGTACCTTATCGAAAAACAAATCGACCTGCGGGCGGATAGCAGCCATACGCAGGAACGCGCCGTTAAAGTCACCGCGCTTCTCGAGCGATTCCAGATTTCTTACGAGACTCTCGCATGCTGCATATAAATCCCGCTCAGGCCCTTCGACAAGAAGCGCCGTGTCCACGTCAGCCGCGCCGGCCATACGTTCTATGCCTGCCGATTTCGTCAGGATGTTGCGGATTCGTTTGGCTGCCGCAGCCAATGCCAAAAAGTCCTCTGTGTCGCGCACTCGTTCGAGCGCCCGGGCACGATTGAGCGCAACTGACGGAACATTCGCTCCATTAGGAACCGCGGGACTCAGAACCGCGCGTACCGTATCATAGCGGAGGCCCGCGACTTCGCGGAAATAGAAGTCCATCCTCTCTCGAAGGAAGTTTTCCACGCGCCTGCTGAGGGATGCGTCCTTCGCGCCTGGAACTCGCTGAACAGCAAGCTCTGCGGCTCGACCTGTAATACGAGGCAAATCGAGCGAGGCGAGCGACTCCACGGCGATCTTGATAATCCCATTCCCTGCCCGGCGCAGCCCAAAGGGATCGCTCGAACCGGTTGGCTCAAGTCCTGCGGCGAACCCGGCGATAACACTGTCCAACTTATCTGCAAGCGATACGACCGCCCCTACCCTGCTGCGCGGACAATCATCGCCCACGTTGGCAGGCTTGTAGTGATCGTAGATAGCATCGGCGACAATATCCGGCTCACCCTGAGCACGGGCATAAAGCCCGCCCACGATCCCTTGAAGCTCGGTGAACTCGCGAACCATCTGGGTGGTCAGGTCGCATTTGCAGAGACGGACGGAGCGCAGCACGTATTCCCTTTCAGCAGCAGATATCTCTCCCTGCTGCTCAAGGTCCGCACAAATTTCACCCGCGAGTGCGACCATCCGCTCCACCTTCTCCGCGTAGCTTCCAACCTCCGCCTGGTAGGTGACCCTGGCCAGCATCCCCTGTCGCTCGACCAGCGGTATCCGCTGATCTGTGTTCCAGAAGAATTCGGCATCGACAAAGCGCGCCGTCAGGACCCGCTCATGCCCTTCGCGGATCAGTCCGGCAGAGTCCTGATCGACATTCATGATCGCGATGAAATTCGGCTGAAGGTTCCCGTTTGCATCCTCGACCGCAAAGTATTTCTGGTGGTCACGCATCACCGTCACCAGGATTTCCCGCGGAAGGTGCAGGAATCGCCGGTCGAATCCGCCAAGCAAGGCACGCGGCCATTCCGTGGAGTTCACGATCCACTCGTGCAGCGCTTCATCCTCAACCACATGAAGACCCCGGCCTTCAAGTATTGCTTTCATTTCTGCACGGATTATTTCTGAGCGTTTGCCAGGATCAATTTCGACCTGATGCTCATACAGTTTCTTCGAGAAATCTTCAAAACCGCTGACCGGAATGGGTCGGTTGCTGACAACACGGTGGCCGAATGTCGCTTTGCGTGAAGATACGCCAGCAATTTCGAAAGGAATGATCCGTACCCGCTCGTTTTCACCCAGGATGGCCAGCAGCCACCTGATGGGACGGATAAACCTTGGTCCTGTCTTTGAAGTCCAGTACATACTCTTGGGAAAGCTGATTCCCACGATCACATCGGGCAGTGCTCGGGCCAGGACTTCGCGGGCCGGCCTTCCACGCACAGTTCTTCGTACCCCGACATAAGGACCTTTTGGTGTTTCGATCCGAACCAGGCGGTTGACAGGCACACTGTTTTTCTCCGCAAAACTTTCAGCCGCACGAGTAGGTTTCCCGTTGGCGTCATAAGCGACCTTCGCCGGTGGACCAATGATTTCCTCAATCTCGTCGGATTGCCGCATGAAGACCCGTGGAACATGAGCAACCAGGCGGCGCGGCGTTGAGAATGTCTTCAGGGCCGGAGCGTCAACGGGAAGCAGGCGAAGAGTACGCAATGTTTCGACCAGTTGACGGCCAAGGTCCCGCTCCGCTCCTCTAAGGAAGCGAGCCGGAATCTCTTCGACTCCTACTTCGAGAAGCAGAGGTTCTGTGGGCTGTTTCATCTCGTCCGTCATGCAGACTCAACCTTTACTGCAGGAGTTAACTGATCGAGGTACACCTGCGCCACGTCAATGGCGATCTTCCGAATGCGGGTAATCAAGGCCACGCGCTCGGTCACGCTGATGGCTCCTCGCGCGTCAAGAATATTGAACAGATGAGAGCATTTCAGACAGAATTCATAAACTTTACGAAGCGGAAAACGATCAGTGTACTGCCCGCCAGATTTAAAGTATTCCTTCAATAACCGTGTAGCCTCTTCTTCGTACTTTTCAAACAGTAGTCGGACCGTTTCAGGAGATGCCATTTCAAAATCGTAGAGCGAAAGCTCGAATTCCTCCCGCAACCTTAACTGGCCATAAGTCACAGACTTATTCCACATAACTTCATATACATTGCTGACATTCTGAAGAAAGGCGGCGATGCGCTCGAGGCCGTAGGTCAGTTCGACGGATATGGGATCCAAGTCAACCCCACCCGACTGTTGGAAGTATGTGAACTGCGTGATTTCAAGGCCATCCAGCATGACCTGCCATCCGATTCCCCACGCGCCCAGCGTAGGGGCCTCCCAGTTGTCCTCCTCAAAACGTATGTCATGCTTGTGGAAATCGATTCCGATGTCCTGAAGGCTGCGCAGATAAATATCCTGGATGTTTTCCGGCGGCGGCTTCAGAATCACCTGCAGTTGCGTATGCTTCAGAAGGCGGTTCGGGTTCTCGCCGTACCTTCCATCAGCAGGACGCCGGGAGGGCTGCACGTAGGCAACTCTCCAGGGCTCCGGGCCAAGGACCCGGAAGAACGTCTCAGGGCACATAGTCCCCGCCCCGACCTCCAGGTCGTAGGGAAGAGCAATCACGGCCCCTTGCCGTTCCCAGAAGCCGTAAAGCCTTGTCAGCATTTCCTGGAATGTCAGGCCCTCTGGCTTCGATTTATCAGGCACTCTTTTTCCCGCCATAATCCTCCACATATCTCAGTTTATTCCGCAACCTACCGCTCTGACGGCACAATTTTCAGTAAAGGCACCCGCCTGCCGGTCTTCATCTGCGACAACATGCCGCCGCTAGATCTCTTCCGCCAGCAGTGCGCGTGTCGTCAGCTTTTTCTCAAGGTGCGCCTCAATGATCTGCTCGAGTATGCGCCGCAACTCGTGCGTCCCGGCAGGTGCGGGCTTAACTTCAATCAACTCTTCGATCCGCATTGCTCGAAACGCCGGCACCAATCGCAGCACATGAGATGAAATCCGTTCGGTTGTTCCACTGCGGCATTGTGCGCACACGAGCGTAACAGCCAAAGGATCGTAGTACGCATCCTCATCCGCAAACTGTTTTTGGCACTTCATACAACGGCTGAGGTCGGGGAGAAACCCGCCCAAGCGCAGGAGCCAGTAGTCAAAAAACAGAAGCGGACGGTTCACTTCGCCGAAACGCTTTATCGCCCGCAAGACCGCAAGCAGAAGCCGAAAAACACGCTCATTCACTTCACGGTCAGGCAGGAAGCGCTCGGTCACTTCTGCCAGATACTGCGCGGCAAGCTGGACCCGATAATCCTTCTGCATTTCGAAGAAGGACTCGAGAATCTCGGCCGAGCCCAGGCGCTGCAGGTCACGGCTCTCACGGTAATAAATCCACAGCCGGATGTAGCTCAGGGGCTCAAGCGCTGCTCCGAATCTCCCTCGCCGGCTGAGTGCGCCCTTGGCAACCGCACGCACCCGCCCGAGTTGCCGCGTGAACAACGACGCAATCTTGTCTGCCTCCCCTAACCGGTGAGTTCGTAAAACAATAGCCTCTGTTTCGACTAGGGGCATTGCAGGATGCTGTGCCGGCGTTCCGACAAACTCTCTACGTTAGCATAAGCCCGAATCATTCGAAAGGCCAATTCAAATGCTTGTCATTAGCACATCAAATGTCCGGTTGAGTTAGCACGTGATCTGTCCGCTGAAGGCGGGGAGAGGATCGGGCATTCTGTCGGAAAGGAGGCAGAATGCGACGATACTCGGAAGCCGCCTGGGGGCGGGCGATGAAAGTAC
>DASRCX010000080.1:0-19586 GCA_035652895.1 Terriglobia bacterium | reverse complement strand
GATCTTCGGCGCATAAAGATAGCGGTTATAGCCACCGAAAAGTTCATCTCCGCCGTCTCCGGATAACGCCACGGTCACCTTCGAGCGGGCGAGCCGGGAGACGAGGAACGTCGGAATCTGTGAAGAGTCCGCAAAAGGTTCGTCGTAAATGTCCGGCAACTTCGGAATCACGTCGAGAGCATCCTGCGGACTCACGATCATTTCGGTATGGTCTGTTCCCAGGTGCAAGGCAACGGCCCGTGCGTGCGGCGATTCGTCAAATTTCTTTTCGGCGAAACCGATCGAGAAGGTTTTGACGCGCCCGCGCGCCTTTGCGCACATCAGCGCCACGACAACTGAGGAATCGATCCCGCCGGAAAGCAGCGCGCCGAGCGGCACGTCGGAAATCATGTGGCGATCCACGGCCGCACCGAGCACATTTTCCAGTGTTTCCACCGCTTCCCGCTCGCTTCCTTTCCACGGGCGGGGCTGGAAAGCGGCAGCGAGGTCCCAATATTTCGTCGGCTCGGCCGTGTTCATCCCGCACTGCACCTGCAGCCTCGTTCCCGGGGGCAGTTTCCGTATCCCTTCATAAATGCTCAGCGGCGTCGGCACGTAGCCAAAGTCCAGGTAGAGTTGCAGTGCTTCACGGCTGACCTTTCGCTCAAAGTCAGGGTATTGCTCCAGAGCCCGCAGTTCCGACGCAAAGAGGAATGTTCCGCCGCTCCATCCGTAGTAGAGAGGCTTGATTCCAATCCGGTCCCGGGCCAGATGGAGCACGCGCTCATCGCGGTCCCAAAGCGCGTAAGCGAACATTCCCTGAAGATGTGTGGGAACGTTCCACGCGCCCCATTGCACCGCGGCTGCGAGGATTACCTCGGTGTCGGTGCCGGAGGAAAATCCGTGCCCAAGCCCTTCAAGCCGCGCTCGAAGCTCGCGAAAGTTGTAAATTTCGCCGTTGAAGACAATCACATAGCGCCCATCGCGCGAAAACATCGGCTGGCGGCCGCGCAGCGACACGTCCAGGATGGCAAGCCGCCGAAAGCCCAGCGCGATGCCGGCATTACGGTCCACCCAGACGCTGCCGTCATCCGGCCCGCGATGGCGCAGAGTCAGCGCCATCTGCCGCACAGTTTCTTCTGCGCTCAGCGGACCGGGTTCAAATCGCGTTGTGAGAAAGCCGGTTATTCCGCACATGGAATGAAGTCCTTGGCCGCGCGCAGGCTCGATGCACCCTCTCGCCCGATGAGCGCAGCATAGTACTCAAGATTGCCTGCGAAAAATGGCCGCTGGATAAAACACGGATGAATATCACTATTGACGGCAGCGGCTATCGATGGGAATACTGCCGTTCATACTCGAGGCGTGCTTCGGGCACGCTGGGACCGCTTGCCGCAGGTTCGCCTGCCTTTCCCACGAGTATCCCGCGGTAGATTTTCCGATAGGCGGCTACGCCATGCTGGAGCGAAAAGTGCCTGCGTGCCGCATCGACGCATCGAGCCGATGTTCCCTCTTCTGCGCAGAGGGCGAGCAACTCCCGCACGGCGCCGCGTCGCGCTTCAGGTGAGAACTTCCTCATCACAACGCCCACGCGTTCGCTTGAAACGATGGCGTCCATATCTCCGACGCCGGCATTCACAAGGCACGGGACCCCGCAGGCCAGAAATTCTCCCAGGCGTGTCGGCGCCGAACTCTTTTTGGAAAACGTCGGCTTGATGAAGAACGCTCCCGCGTCCACCTGTGCGATGAATCCGGGGGCTTCGCGATATTCCGCGGCGCGCAGTTCCACGCTCTCAGGCGGAACACCGAGCGCCCTGATTCTCGACTGAATAAGTTCGTGCGCGCCCCGGTTCACGACAAGCAGCCGCCCGTCCGGACGCTCGTTGAGCAGTTCCTTGAAGCATTCGAGAACTTCGTCGAACAGATAGAAGGTCCCCACCGATCCCACGTATCCCAGGGTGAAGCCGGATTGTCTGTGGCCGTTCGGGTGGGCCCCTGGTCGGAACAATTCCAGGTCGGTGCAGGTGGGAATCACTTCAAATCGGACCTTGTGCCCGTGCAGACAGGGAAATTTCCGCATTTCGTCCACGCCCGCCCGCGTGAGCGAAACCACCACATCGGCCCGCAGCAGCAATGTCTTCTCAAACCATTTCGCCGCGCGATACACGGCCGAGCCCTGCCGCCAGGTTCCCGCGTCCACTTTCTCATCCGGCCAGAAGCCGCGCATGTCGAAGATCAGCCGGACGCCCGTCAACTTTTTCAGCGCCAGCCCGATCACGCCCGGCACGTATCCCCGCACGTGCACGATGCGCAGGTTGCTGCGGACGGCGGACCACAGTCCCCGCATCACTCCGTGAGCAACATCAAACGCCGTGGCCGGCACGCTCGGGCGTTTGTGGTAGCGCAATGGAATCCATTCCAATCCCGCGCTGTCCAGTTGCAAGCGCACTTGCCGGCGCCGTTCGAGGTCTCGCCAGTCCCGCCGCTTCTCAAAGCTCATCACGGTGATGGCAAAATCGTCCGCCAGCCCGCGCAAATACGGCAGCACCTGCGACTGCCCCAGCGGCTCCATCAGGCCGTCGTAGCTGATATAGAGGACGCGCGGCCGCTGCCCGTTCTCTCCCGCCGACCGTTCCCTGCGCCGGATTCGCCAATCGTTCATCCGCAACGCCGCTCCCGCCGGCAGCGCCGCCAGCCACAGCGCCCGCGCCCGCATCGAGCCCAACTCTGCAAGCTGAGCGCGCATCGGAATCCCCTGCATCCAGGAAAACCGGATGTAGTTCGCCGCCACCTTGTAGAATTGCTTCGGCGCGTAAGGAAACCACCGCATCTGGTACTTCATCAGGCTCAGATGAGAAACCCGGTACCCCGGTGCGTGTTTCAGGCTTGCTCTGGCGGCAATTCCGCTCGACAAGTGCTCGCCGCCAGAGGAATTCTCCGTGTGATAAATCCGCAGCCTTTGGTTGACGTGCCTTTGGATATATGCGGCTGCTACGCGGTTGATCACAGTTCCCTCGGGCAGGTAATTCCGATAGCCCGGAATCAGCTCGAACGGGAATTGCCGGATCACTTCTGTTCGATAGCACTGCCACGAGTCTCGGAAGAACTTGAGTCGATATGCCAGTTCCGAATGGCTGCAATCGAGAGGTGATTGCGGCAGGTCCGGCCCGTAGGGTGCGCCGTTCTCGTCCAGGCAGAACGCCGTCACGCCCGAAAACCGGCCCCGTTTTTCCCCTGGGATGCTTTCCCAGATTTCCCGGAATTTCTCCAGCGCCTCGGGAACGCACTCGTCATCCGAATCGAGGCAGACGAAGAACTCGCCCTGCGCAAGTTCCAGCGCGCGGTTCCAGGCCGCCGCCTTGCTGGCATTCTCCTGCCAGACGTAGCGGATGGGGAAATCCGCCTCCTGCTGCCAGCCTTCGACCAGTTCCCGCGTGTTGTCGGTCGAGCCGTCATCGATCACCAGCCACTCAAAGTCCTTGAGCGTCTGCCGCCGCAGGCTCTCATAAGGCCGGTGCAGCGTCGCCGCCCGGTTGTACGTCGGAGTGAACACCGTAAACAGCGGGGGCTTATCTTTCATCGGTTTCATTTTGTAAGGGTAGCCACGCCAGCGGCTTTCTGCCGCGGGCTTTTGCGGGTATGGAAACCCCGCGACAAAGAGCCGTCACCCGGCCTGCCCCCGGCGCCTGAAATCTGTCGCATCAGTGAGTAATGCGCAGCGCACATCCGTTCGAGCGAGTATTCGTTTTCCACCCGTGCCCGCGCCGCCCGGGCGATTTTGCGGTACCGCGCGGGATCGTGCAGCAGGGCCAAGGTTTCGTCGGCCAGTTTTGCTGCATTCCCCGGCGGGACCAGCACGCCGCAGCCACCCTTCAGCAGATCGCTAACGCCGGGCACGTCAAAGCCAATCACCGGCACACCCGTAGCCATCGCCTCGATGCAGGCGACGGGTAACCCTTCGCCCTCGCTGGGCAGCCAAAGGACCGTTGCCTCGCGCAGGAGTATTTTGAAAGTTGTGTCTATATGACAGCCGTCGCCGGCGCTGTGGGAATGTGGAAATCCAGCGCTTTTGGCTGGATTTCCAAGCACGGTGGGAAGAGGGGGCAACTCGCTTGTTGAGTTTTCCACGCTTTCCACCGGGCGCCATTTCCACAGCGGGAGAGATCCCGAGCGCGCCTTGACCGCTTGGCTTCGTTCCCGCCTGCGGCTAAAAATAAAAATGCCTCGGGGAGGCTCATCCCCGAGGCGGGACCTGCTTCACCGTCCTAACCTGACCCAAGGAGAGAACCGATGCCGACACGTGGGCATTTTGTTTGTCGAACCACCCACGGCACGACGACGGTGCCGTGGTTACCTGACCGTCGATTTCGCGTAGCCACGGCAGCGCCTTTCCTGCCGTGGGCATTTCGTTTGTCGAACCACCCACGGCACAACAAAGGTGCCGGGGCTACCCCACCCCACGGCACAACGACGGTGCCGTGGCTACGTCTCCTACCTCGCCCATGGCGCAAACCTGTTGCTGTGAGCCACCGAATCGCAGGTTTTGGTGTATAAAATCGACTCATGTCGCGCATTCACCGTCTTCTGCTTTCGGACCGAGTCTTTTTTGTCACAGCGAATCTTCACCGCACGCGCGAACACCTGAAACCGGACGAGTACCGGCATGTAGCGGCGGCCATGAACGAATCCCGGCGACGGCTTGGGTTTCTCCTCTGTGGCTACGTGCTGATGCCGGACCACTGGCACGCGCTGATCTCAACCCATTACCCGCTGACGATCTCACGGGCGGTCCAAAGCATCAAATGGCTTTCGGCGCGTGCACTCAATGCCGCCAGGGGCGCCTCGGGGCCCGTTTGGCAGCACCAGTTCTGGGACCGTTTCGTCCGCCACCAGAAGGAATTCATCGCCCGGCTCGATTATATGCACCTGAACCCGGTGCGGAAGGGCCTTGCGACGAGGCCCGAAGAATGGAGATGGTCCAGCCATAACAACTTTTCGCTCGACAAAGATCAGGCCGCTCGCTGCCCTATCCAGATCGACGTTGTCCGCTTGCCGGAATCTTGAAAATTCCCAACCGCGTATCCTGTAGCCACGGCAGCGCCTTTTATGCCGTGGGTCTTTTATTTGTCGAACCACCCACGGCACAACGACGGTGCCGTGGTTACCTGACCGTCGATTTCGCGTACCCACGGCAGCGCCTTTCCTGCCGTGGGTATTTCGTTTGTCGAACCACCCACGGCACAACGACGGTGCCGCGGCTACCCTGCTCTCTGCCGAACAGCTTCGTAATTTTCAGTCCGCAAAGCCGGGTCGAGAAATAGAAAAGTAACGAGGCGTCCAGCACGTTTCTGACGGCAGCCGACAAGGCGGCACCCGTTATGCCCCATCGGCTGACGCATGCCCATACCACCAGGGTGTTGACCGGCAGATGAAACATATATATTTTGCTCACGATGTCCGGCCGCCCATGACCCTGAAGCAGCGCATTTGCCAGCGGGCCGAACAGGGCCGCCATTGCTCCCATTGCCAGCATCTGAAAGGGTGCCGTCACGTGGGCTGCGAAATCCTCTCCGATCCAGAACGCGAAGATATTTCCCGCGAACATTATCATTGCCAGGAGCACAGGAACGATGGCGAGGAACGTGTACTTGTAGCTTTTGAGAAACAGCGAGGCTGATCGCGAAGTGTCGGCAGCGCCCTTCAGCGAACTGAAGGCTGGAAGCAACGGGCCCCCTAGCGCGGAGGGGATATAGGTGAGATAAAGGGTCACTCTGTACGCAACCGAATAGTAGCCGAGAGCAGCAATGGAATCGAGCGCACCTATAAGCAGACGGTCAGTGTAAAACAACACAGGTCCTATGGCAGTCGTGGCCGTGACCCAGCCGCCGAAGCTGAGCAGCGAGCGCACGAGTCGGAAGTCAAACCGGATGTGGCGCAGATCGGGGTAGAGGCGCAGGCAGAGCACGGTGACGACAGCGGTTGAGGCGACGCGCGCGAGGCCCAGAATCAGCACGATGGCCGGCAGTCCGAAGCCGAGTGCCAGCGCGCCGACGGGCAGCAGATAGCTGAGCGTGCTGGCGGGAATGCTGACAGCGTTCAGCAGGTCGAACCGCTGCGAGGCCCCGAGCACGCCCTGCATCGAGCCGATGGCAAAATCGAAAGGCAGCAGCGCGGCCATGATCAGGAAAATCACGTGCGCCTGAGAATGGAGTTCGGCCGGAATCCGGAGCACGCGGTGCACAAGCCAGGGAGAAGCGGCGGCCAGAACGATGCCTCCCGCAAGGCCCAGCGCCGCCTGGCTGGCTGTGGCCGTCCAGACCAGTTCCGGGAGTTTCGCCGTTTCCCCCTTGCCCAGAAACTCCGCTACAAACTTGGTGGTGGCCGGACCGATGCCCAGATTGAACAACGCAAAGTAACCCACAACAATCCAGGCCAGCGAGTAGAGTCCGTAACGGTCCGGCCCCAAATGATGGATCACGTAAGGAACCGTGAGAATCGCGACCAGCAGCGGCACAACCCGGCCCACAAGGTTCAGAGCGGTGTTGCGCGCAAGACGGCGCCCGCTGATGTCAACGTGTATGGCTGGCGTGGCTTCCGCTGACTTCATGGGAGAAGCAGTTCCAGGGCGGAAATAGAATCCTTGGGCGAAAAAGGCGCTTCGGCAAACGGGAGGAACCCGCCCGTACAGGCGCGATCGGGCCGTGCGAGGCGCAGCCACGGAAGAAGAGAAGTCCACGGCGGGGATGCCTGGCGGCGCAGTGCGGGCCCGCCCGCCGACTGGGTGGGCCTTTCTATGTAGGCTACATAGCGCCCGGACCCCTCCCGGTGAGACAGATGGGATTTTCTCATTCTCAATTTTACAATTTCATAACTCATTGAATTAAAAGCATTTATAAAAAGCGCAAGACCCGGCGATCCGATATTTCGCGCAAGATCGCACCATTCACCCACAGCGTGTAATTTTTGCCCTCATGCGCCACTCCCGCCCCTACGGCCGGATGATGTAATATCCCAGGCCCCACATCGCCGCGCCTCCGATGCCCTTGATCGCTGCAAGTCCAACCTCTTTCTCGGTGCTGTTCGGCACATAGAGAAGATCGTTCGCCTGAAGCGCTACATCGCTTTGCTTTCGGGCCATGATCTTTGGCAGGTTTAGTGGAATGGTCCGCCGCTGCCCGTTCGGCCCTTCGCGAACGATGACGGCGCGGGTGGGTTTCGCGTCCTGCTTCCACCCGCCGGTGAGTGCCATCAATTTTGACACTGTAAGCTTCTGCCCGCGGCCCATCGGGAACGCTCCGGGGTTCTTGACGTCGCCGGCAACGAAAACCTTCTGATCAGGAAGGACCTGAATGGTGTCGCCGGGCTGAACCGGGATGTTCGATTTTGGGTCGGTACCTGAGAGGACTTTGGCGAGATCGATATCGTAGGCAACCATGCCACCGCTGCCATCTGACCGAGTCACAAGCACGCTGTTTCCGGCTTCGCTTTGCGGACCGCCCGCCAGCATCAGGGCCTCCTGCAAAGTGAGTGGCCGAACCTCTTGCAGGACCTGCGGATTTCGAACATTGCCCCCCACTACGACGGGTTTGCTTTCCACTCTCACAACGGCCACACTCACCTGCGGATCAATGAGGACCTGAAGCTGTTTTAGCTCTACGGCGATGGCCTCCCCAATTTCTTGCGTTGTCTTGCCATCTACATCGAGAGGCCGAGGAAGATAAGAGAACACGAGTGTGCCTTTTGACCCGACCACCGCCACGCGATTGAGTTCAGGCATGTTGAAGACCGTAATCCCGAGAACATCTCCTGCTCCAACCCGGTACTCAGGAGGCGCCGTTGTAGGTGAAGGAACGGCAAGAGCGTCGGCTGATTGCCCATCCGGCGATGGTTGCGTCTGGAAAGATGGTGAGGGGTTCAACATCTGAAAGGCCGGAGCCGATTGAGCGCGCACCGAGGCGGCCAGCAATGAGACAACCAAGACCCAAACAGCCACGATAGCAGCATCATTGACAGGGCAACTCAGGAGCAGCCATTGAAGGACAGACTTTGCGTCCTTTAACCACACAGAGCGTCGTTGTCCGAGAAATTTATCAGTCATCGCGTTCTCCGTTTCTCTGAGCACTGTAGGAATAATAACCTTCGCGATAATAGTAGTAGTGATGACTCATGTCAGGCGTGACACTATTGAGCACGACCCCAGCCAGCGGAGCGCGTACATGTCGCAATTGATCTATCACGGTTTGTACATACTCCCGGGGTGTACGCCCGGCTTTTACTACCAGCAAGGATGTATCAACCACGGTGGCCACGCTCAATCCGTCGGCAAAACCGAGCATCGGAGGAGTATCCATCACGACCATATCGAACTGGGATTTGAGCTCTTCAACGACTATCCCGATGCGGCTGCCAATTTGTTCGCGAGCGCTTGCAGAAGGCGGGCCGGCCGGCAGGACCGTGAGCCGTCCGGGTAATACGGTTTGCAAGGTCTCACTCAAACTCGCCCGGTCCTGCAACACGGAGCTCAAACCAAGACGATTGGAGACATTCAGAACTCTGTGCAATTGAGGACGGCGAAGGTCGCAATCCACAATGACCGTCCGCTTGCCAAGCGCAGCCAGGGACGCAGCCAGATTCAGCGCAAGTGTCGTCTTCCCTTCTTCAGGCCGCGCGCTGACGATGGCAACTGCGCGCAGTGGACCATCGGAAGCACCGAGCAGCAAATTGGAACGTATTCCAAAAACGGACTCAATAAAAGGTGTGTGCTCTACTTCCTGATCATCAACCGCCGTCAGCACCGAGGGTCTCAGTCCACTCTCCTCGCGCATTTCCGGCAGAGACCCCAGAAGTTCGGTTCCGAGTGTCGATTGCACAGCTTTGGGGTCGCGCAGCGTCCGATCCATGCCGCTGGCCGCAACGGCACCCATGATGCCCAACACCGTTGACAGCAGCAGCGCAAGAAGTAGGGTCATTTTGACGCGCGGATAAACGGGCACAGGGTTGGGCTGCGCAGGATCGATAATCCGTAAAGCGGTTGAATGATATCCAGCTGAAACATCTGCCGCATCCAGGCGTTCCAACAGATCGTCGTAGAGGGTCTTGTCGGTATCCGACTTGTGTTTAAGAATTGCGAACTCCACGCTCTTGCGGTTAAAGTCCTCCAACTGTGTTTTTACGTCGGCCAGTTTCCTTGCCGTCAATTCGACCCGGACAGCTTCAGCCCTGGCCTGCGCTTCAATCTGGGCAGTGACATGTTCTTCTTCTTTGCGGACTGCCTCATTGATTTGCGCCAATTTCCTCTGTGCTTCCTGATAAAGGTAGTTCCCGGGGCCATACTTCGAAGACAGCGAAGCGAACTCGATTTCCGCCTGTTGACGAGCCTGCAGCAACGGGATGAGCGCGCTTCCGCGATCAGAAACAAGCAGGGCGTCCAGATTTCCCTCTTTTGCAAGTGCAAGGTCTGCTTCAAGCGCGCGTTGTTTGGACTCTTCCATTCCCAGTTCTTGCTGGAGTGACGAAAGCTGTTGAGTAAGCATGCTCGAAATGTTATCGGGATTGACAATATTGTTCGCCCGCTCGAAATCATTCAGGGCCAGTTGGCTCTCTTTCATGCGTTCGCCGAGTTCCTGGATCTGTTCCCGCATGTACTGCGAAAGATTCACAAGGGCGCTGTTTCTGGTTTCGTATTCATGCTCAATGAATTGTTCAGCGAGCGCGTTGGCCACTGCCGCGGCCTGTCCGGGAGAGTTACAACGGTAGGAGACCTTAAGGAGATATGTACCCTTCACCGGAGTGACTCGAATCCCACTAATCGTACTGGCAACAACGGAAGGGGGTACGGCTGTTGATGAACCATTGTCAGGCGGATGCCACAATCCAAGCTTCAGGATTGTCGGCATCACAACGGCGGGCGTGAGGATTTCCTGCTGGTCAGTAGCAATCAAAGCGTCCATGTTTGACCCGCCATTGTTGCCTCCTTGACTACCCACTACATCAATCTGCGCCGAAGGGTCGATGCGCACCACTGCTGTCCCTTCATACTTTTTAGGAAGTCGCAGCAGGACGATCGTGGTGCACAAGAGCGTCACTGCCACGAAGATTCCAATTTTCCACGCATGACGCCGGATAGCAGCCCAGTAGCTGAGAAGCGTCAGGCCGATCGCGGGCCCTGCCGAAAGGCTGGACGACCAGGTTTGACCGACCGAACCAGCGTTCATCGATCCATGGTGCCCATTCGAGTTCGTAGATAAATCAGACTTCTGCGAAACAGAAAAACTCATTTCACCTTCGATAACCAGGAATTTTCAGGAGTGTCGCCTGATTGACGTGGATGACTAAACCCATGTAGGTTTCAGGCCGCTCTGGACCGTTGATCTTTGCAAACAACCCAGAGCTGCAGGAAGGTTCAAGGAGCACGACTTCCCGGAGCGTCTTCTGTGACGTTCGCTGAGCATCTACCGCGGCCTTTGGCCCCAATCGTAATTGATGTCCGGATCGTCAAACGGTATGCGGCCCTCATCCGTTGGATCGTAAAAATGGTTGGTGGCATAGAGCAACTGGGCAGGCTCAGTCCCGATAACTTTGTAACCGTGGGCGACACCCGGAGGGATTCTCAATTTCCAGGAACGCTGTGTTCCAACGAACAGCGTATTCGTGCAACCCCAACTGCGGGAGCCCTCTCGAAGGTCGCACAGAAAGACCTGGAACATCCCCGCAAGGGGCGCCCACAGGTCAGTCTGCTCAAAATGGTAGTGGATGGCCTTGATCACGCCGGGGTATGAAACCGTGTATGACACCTGGATCTGGCGGGAATCGTTGCAGGAAAAATCCCGCGCAATGCCGGGCGCGCCGAAACGGAAAATTTCGCTGAAGCACCCGCGGTCGTCCGGCCAAAGGACGGCGGGCTCAATTTCAACTCCATCGATCAGCCGTGAAGATTGCGGACTCGTGATCACATCGCCTACACCGGCCTGTTCCCGACGCGAAATCACAAGCCGGAGTCCCGCGCGTTCGCCGATCAACCTCCGGCCAGGGGCCCTTTGAAGACGTTGATCTTTCTCCGAAAGGTTTGTCAACATAGTTCCCCCTGTTTGCAAATTTCAGCAAGATAACTCGTAAGGCCTTTTTCCCAACGCGGTAAAGGGCCGATGCCCACCTTTCGAAGACGATTATTCGCAAGGACGGAGTATGCCGGTCTGGGTGCCGGGCGGCCGCATTCTTCCGAGGAGATGGGCACGAATTGGACTCCCTCCAGTCCCGAGAGATCGACGATCTTCCGGGCAAATTCAAACCAGGTGCAATTTCCGCCCCCGGTCACGTGATAGGTTCCATACTCGTGCGTTCGGATGATTTCCACCAGTTTTTGCGCCAGGTGCCGAGTATAGGTCGGTGATCCCCGTTGGTCATTCACAATCCGAAGTTCCTTTTGTTCGTTGGCAAGCCGGAGGATCGTGGACACGAAGTTCCTTCCTCCTGGTCCGAACAGCCATGAAGTTCTCACGATAAAGTACCGGTCGCAGGTCCCCTGCACATACCTTTCTCCCATGAGCTTTGTCTTCCCATAAACGCTGAGGGGATTCGGCAGGGATTCTTCAGAATAGGGCTCCGTCGTCCGTCCATCGAACACGTAATCCGTACTCACATACAGCAGCCTCGCCCCTAAGCGCCTTGCCGCCTCAGCAACATTGAAGGTTGCAAGCTCGTTCGAGGCTTTCGCCTTTTCCGGCTCAAGCTCACAGCCATCCACATTTGTGAACGCGGCGAGGTGAGCGATTGCGTCCGGCTTCAGGCGCTGGAAGGTCTCTTCGACTTCGTCCTCGTCACAAAGGTCACAATTTTCTCTCGTTAGCCCGATGACCGTATGCTCCTGCTTGAGAACAGGCAGGAGAGCATGCCCAAGCATCCCGGAGGCCCCGGTTACGAGGATGCGCACGGAGGGTCTCCTGACGGATACCGAAGTCTTTTCAAAGTTTCATCGCGCAACTCGTACTGCGTCTCGCAGTACGAACGATAGGCCTGGGTCTCGATTCGTTCTTTCCACACAGAGTTGGAAGAGTACCAGTCAATGGTCCTGGCCAGGCCCTGCTCAAAATTCGTCTCCGCTTTCCACCCCAACTCGGCTTGAGCCTTACTTGAGTCCAGCGAATATCGTCGGTCATGGCCCGGCCGATCCTGGACATGCTCCAACAGGGAATGCGGCTTGCCAAGCAGGTCCAATACCCGCCGGGCGATTTCCAGATTGGGGTATTCATTCCCTGCACCGATGTTATAAATCTCGCCCTCGCGCCCGCGGTGCAGCACAACATCGAGTGCGCGGCAATGGTCCTCGACGTAGATCCAGTCGCGGACCTGCAATCCGTCGCCATAGATGGGAATGCTTTGATTTTCAAGCGCCCGGCTGATCACCAGGGGAATGAACTTTTCCGGAAACTGGTAAGGCCCGAAGTTGTTGGAGCAGCGCGTGACGATCACCGGGAAGCGATAAGTTTGGAAATATGCGCGAGCCAGCAGATCGGCGGCGGCTTTGCTTGCCGCATACGGGCTGTTTGGCAGCAACGGCGAGTCTTCCCTGAACCGCTCACCCGCGGGCGCGCTTCCATAGACCTCATCAGTGCTGACGTAAACAAAACGCTGAACGCGTGTCTCCCGCGCTGCCGCCAGCAGGCACTGGGTCCCGAGCACGTTGGTTCGCACAAACATTGAGCCGTCCAGAATGCTTCGGTCAACGTGCGTTTCGGCTGCAAAATGAATGACGGCGTCCACTCCCCGGGAAAGCGCACGGGACACTTCGCCGTAGTCGCAGATATCCACCTTCACGAATTGGTGCCGCGGATTATCCAAAACGTCAGAAAGGTTTTCAAGGCTTCCGGAATAGGTGAGATTGTCCAGGTTCAAGATGGAATACGCAGGATGGTTCCGCAGCATGTAGCGGACGAAGTTCGAACCGATAAAACCTGCTCCACCTGTGATGGCCAGTCTCATGATGAATTCCTTTACTCTTTTGCCTCCACCGCAACGGCTGCGGCAGCACGTGCTTCCAGATTCAGCTTATTGGCACCTGTTTCCGCGACAAGGTTTGTGGCGCTTCGAAGAGACTCAAACGTTCCGGCGTCGGTCCACCAGCCTTCGAGAAAACTGTAAGTCAGCGTCCCTTCCCTCAGATATGAATTATTGACGTCGGTGATTTCCAGTTCGCCGCGCCCGGAGGGTTTCAGCTTCCTGATCTTTTGGAATACGGTTGAGTCGTAAAAATAAATGCCGGTGACGGCATAAGGGCTCGGTGGGTTTTCCGGCTTCTCCTCGATGCGGATGATCCGGTCGCCGTCAAAGACCGGGACCCCAAACCGCTGGGGATAGGGGACCTCCTTGAGAATGATGTGTGCTCCACAAGGTTGGTGTTCAAAACTCTCGGCAGCGTGCGCGATGTTGCCTTCAATGATGTTGTCGCCGAGAATGACGCAAATCTTGTCCCCGCCGGCGAAATATTCCGCGAGCTTCAGGGCATCGGCAATCCCGCCCTCGCCTTCCTGGTAGGTGTAGTTCAGATGGCGAAGGCCAAACTCCCTGCCGTTGCTCAGCAGCCGAAGAAAATCGCCGGAGTTGCGGCCGCCGGTCACTATCAGGATCTCTGTAATCCCGGCGTTGATGAGCGCTCGAAGGGGATAGAAGATCATTGGCTCGTTATACACGGGGAGCAGGTGCTTGTTGGTAATTTTGGTCAGCGGAAAAAGACGCGATCCCGTCCCTCCAGCAAGTATGACTCCTTTCAAGCTACGCCTCCTCCCTGCAGCGGATTGATTCGCTGGTCCAAGCCCATGCTCGGCGCGACTGCGTTTTCGGAAGCCCGTGTCGTTCTTCGTAGTTGCGGAACCCGGGATATTGCCCGCTCGTGAGAGACCGCGCTGAGCTCGCAAACAGGAGCACATCGGACATCGACAAGATTCTGCTCATTTTGAAAGGTACGCTTCCTGAAGCAATTTGTCGTGGCGGGCCGTGGGCAACCGACTTACTTTTCTGATTCCACGACTTCTGTGGCGTTCTTGATTCTCCGCCGATCAGAATTTTCATGGCCTCGACCGGAGCGCTGCATCCGGGACCGATTGAGATGAAGGGTTGGAGCTTCTCCCGTGCGTGGAACCATTACAGGTACGGTCGATAGCGCGACACAGACAGCAAACCATGCCGCATTGGCGGGAATGCGCAAGTTGAAGTCGGCGAAACTATGGACCAGCAAACCGCAGCAGCCAAGCGCCGCGCCCAGTTGAATCCAGCCCCGTGTGGTTTTAATTCTGTCAGACAGACCGCGGAAGGCAAGCCACGCAAACAGCAGAAGCGCCGACAGAATGATCAGACCGCCTGTGATGCCTGTTTCGGTCAAGACTTCCACGTAATCATTGTGGGCGTGCGTCCAACCCAGATCTGTCGGGAAGGTCTGGTACTGAGGAAAAACCGAGGTGAAACTTCCCAATCCTGTGCCGAGCCATGGGTAATCTCTGACTTCCACTAAAGCGTCACGGCTGACCGCCAATCTGTTCTCAAGCGTTACGTCGGGTTTCTCAACGAGGCCCGCGATCGACGCGAGGCGCTGCCAGCCGCTCGCCGGCGTGACCGCCAGAATGAGAGCAGCGGTCCCTGTAGCCCCGACCAACGCGGCAACGCTCCATTGGCGAACGCTGCCGCTTGCCGGGCCCTCTTTCCATCGCCAGATGATAAGGCCAAGAATGATCATCTCAACGGCCACTGAAATCATTCCGCCTCGCGAACCCGAAAGTAATACGGATGCTATCGCTCCGCACACGCCGAAAATGAGCAGGACCTGGTTGCTGTCCCTCAAGCACCGGAACATCGCATAGCACACGCCGATGGGAACCAGCATCTCCATAAGGCCCGCGTAGTCGTTATGATTGACATAGGGTCCGAACGCATAACCCTGCGAGTGGACCTTCCAGTAGAGCAGGCCATGGCTCGTGAAAAACTGCACAATCGCGAATAAAGAGAGGGCAAACGCATAAATGACCACGGCAAGCCCCAATCGCTTCCACGCCCGCGCTGGAGCACCGGCCCAAAGTTGCGCGGCAAGGAAAAACAGAATCAAGTCCGTGGTCAGCTTGATCAGAGCTTCCCGCGTCCCGAACGGGTCAAGCGTCAGCTTGCCGATGAACTGGATTGTTCCCAGCAGAAGAAAGAGTGCCGCCGGGACATACAGAGGGGACCAGTGAATGGTCAATTTCTGCTGGCGGGCGGCTCCAATTGCCCACAAGAGCAGGAGGACGGAAGCCATCACAGCCAGGCTCGCCCACGCCCAGGTCTGGACGGAGCCGAAGGCGAACGGCGCAGCCATGAGCGTCGCGATCAGGGAAAAACGCGCGACGGTACCGAGGTGGGGACAATTTTCGCTCTCAGGGTGGCGCTCCACCGTTTCTGATAGCGAAGGAAGTTTAGCAAGCGCGGAGTTTAATGCCATCAGAACGACCTCCGCTCCCCAGCCGCAGCAGAAAAAGCAGTAGCGGTGGGCTTGAGCGTCACCTGGTCAAGCCAGAGCGTTCCCAGGATTTCCGTTGGATAGCCCAGGCTGCGAGCGCGCCAGACCGAAATCCGCACAGCAGTGGTGTGCGGACCTGTCCTGAAAGTCAACCGAACCTCGTGCCACGGCGTCGTCCCGACAATTTCTCCGCTGGATGCATTCAGGCATTCGCGGCACTCGGGATCGATGACACGAATCTGCGGCCCGCTGCCCGATACGATATTGTTTGAACGGACTTCCGCCGTGAGCACATAAGTCTGTTCCGGATTGACAGGAACAATTTCATAGACCGGTTCCTCCTGGTGGTTCTCGACATCGCTGAAGCTAAGTTGGAGGCAATGCTTGCCTTCGAAGGGTTCATGACCCTGGAAGTTGATCGCGACATAGGGCGCCTGCTGGTATCGCCAGTCAAAACCCGCGTTCATGGGGGGGTACTCAAATCCTCCGTTAAAGACGAGCCCGTAACTCTGATCTGATTGGCGAATGAGACCCAGCGATTCCATGTCGTTCCACACACTCAATGCTTTGTCGTAATTGCGGCCCGCAATCAGGTGTTCAAGGTAAACGTCTGCGGCGGAGAAGCTCAGTCTGGGTTTCCCTGCAACCAATTCTTTCCAGAATTGAAGCGCAACGTCTTCGCGACCCTGGGATGCAAGGAAGTTGACATAAGCGAGCTTCAATTGCGGCCTGGAATCAGTTTTCAGCAAAGCGCGATACACAACCTTTGGATCCCCAGCCGCTCCAAGAGCAGATCGGAAAGCGGCCGCGGCATATCCAGGATCAAGTTCCAATAGCCGTCGGAACTCTCCGAAGGCCTGCTCCTGCTGATTTGCCCACAGATAATAGTTCGCCGCTTCCCAGTGAATGCGCGGGGCCATCGGACTTAAGGCCAGAGACTTCTCGATTGCCCGGCCGGCGCATTTCTGGTCACCTTCAAATTCGCACGCGGAGGCAAGAGCTTCCCAATACCGGGTCTCACGAGGGCTTAACTGACTGGCAAGCAGCAATTGCTGAATCCCCTGGGGTAAGCCGGGATTCTCAAGGTCGTACACCTCGGCCGTCCCCAGCCGAAAGTGCAGGTCCGGGTTCACCGGATCCAGACTAACTGCACGCTTCATCTCAGCGATTTGGGATGACTTGCCAAGGTGTGCAGCCCAGGCAATGCGTGCACTCTCGGCGGCGAGGAGCAAACAAGGAAGGCTGATCACTATCAGGAATGTAATTAACTTGAAACGGCTCCGCAAAGAAACGCTGATGATGTTGGGCATCTATTGATGACGGAAATTTGCCTGGGCGAATGGAAGCGGCCAGGCCAAACTCATGATGTGGTTTCACTCATCCTGTTATCGCCTTTCTAAACTCGAATGTTTACAACGGACGAGCGAGGCTCGAGAATAACGCCGGCCGGCGCCCTCTCGATTCGCTCCACGTCTGCGACATCAACTTCTACAGCGATTGATTTTGCCAGCAACTCAACCGAAAGGACCAGCCGATAAAAATTCTTTTTACGAACCAGGATCCCTTCCAGCCCTTCAAGAGGACCCGATTTCACGCGCACCCGGTCGCCGGCTCTGAGGAAAGGATGGGGTTCGGCACTCAGACCTTGTTCAACCACCCGCCGGACCGCCTTGATCTCATCTTCGTGGACGGGAGCCGGGACGCCGCACAGGCGAACAAAGTCGTAAACTCCAGTCGTAGAAAGCACCGTTCCGCGCTGTTCGAGATTCATCCGCACAAAAACGTAATTGGGAAACAAAGGTAACACCAGTTGTTTTACGCGGTCTTTCCACCGATGCGCCGCAGTGTAAAGGGGTAGAAAGGCTTCAAAGCCTTTTTCCGATATCTGCCGGTAAACGGCTTTTTCGTGACGAAAACGCGTGTAGAGGGCAAACAATGCTAGCGCTTGCTTTGACAATTGTGTCGAATCTCGGATTTTGACCATAGCTCCGCACTGTAAGTTACAGGACCCGGTATCTCCCACGTCCATGTCCCTTACTCTTCGCAGACTACCAGCTTCCCGGCTCCGCGAAATCAGTTAATCCAGTAACTCCCCTTCGTGAATCGGCCCCGCGGGGAGTTTGCGCTCTTGCCCTTTAGGCCCTTGCTTCGGAAAAACGATCCGCCTTTCAAAAAAGAAACGGCAATCTCATATGATTCGCCGGACTGAACTCGATTGACTATTCCAGGAAAACGGATCGTGGTAATTTCACCGTCAGGATGCTGGAAATCAACTTCGAGCGAGATGCGATTTCCAGCATCGAGAGGATGGTCTAGAAAAAACCTTGCACCCTTGTCACTGATGTCATACAGCCAACCTTGCCCAATCATTCGTTTTCTTCCCCGCCCGGGAGTAAGCACTGTAATCGGGCAATCAATCTTGTAACGCAGGCATCGCCTTCTCTCATCAGGCATTGTCAATTCTTGCGCATTGTTCAAGAATTTCGCCGCAGGAACGGCCTTCTGCCCCGCAATCGCGACTCTATCACTTGGAGTACTGGGCAAATCAATCCCCTCATGTGGTGAATTTTGTGGGAGATATTTCGTGGCAAGGGTTAACCTGTGAATTGTTGAAAACCATGCTGCACTGCATTCTCGTTCGGGATTCAGTCGCCTGTCAGGAAGTCAATTGACGCAATTCAAATTACGGCGAGCCTCATCCTCAAAGGCGACAAATACCCTCGCAAACCAAATTGGCAAGCCGATTCATTGCATTCCGCACAAACTGTCATCTTCCGGCCTGAGCACAAGATGGCCGCCCCGGGGAAAGACCGTGACGCACGGGTTGTTCGATGGGGGAGAAGAAGAAGCAAAAAGTGGGGTAACTATTGGAGATTACAAATTACGCTGGCTTCCCTTATTGTAGCGCTGGTGTCCCCCCCGGCAGAATCCCGCGCGGACAGTACAGCTCCACAAGAGGTCATCACTGAAATTTGTAAAACTCAGTACTGTCTCAGGCCCGAAACCTGCTCACTTGTCGCGTCCTGGAACGGGCCACACAAAGCAGCAATTCCCAGAGTTTCGTCGATTTCAAAGCGCAGCCAATTAAGCCCACAGATGAAGGCTCATTGAAAGCTAAACCGCGCCGGGAGATGGGATGCCTCCGGGCTCTCCACTCTGGTGATTAGCTCTACCACGAATATGCTTGAAATAACAGACAGCGGCCTCGCGGCGTGTGCTGACCTGAAGTTTCCTGTAAATGGATTTCACGTGAGACTGTTCCGTTTCCCTGCTGATGAAAAGGCTGCTGGCCACTTCCTTGTCAGTGTGACCCTCAGCAATCAGGGCAAGGACTTCCCATTCTCGAGGCGTAAGACTCTCAACAACAGTTGACGTTGCGCCTCGCTCCGCCAGCAGCCTGTCATGGACAGCATTGGTCACGCGGTGGTCAAACCAGCGCTCGCCTTCCGCAACTTTTCTGACTGCCTTGATCAGGTTCTGAGGAGCCTCCGCCGTGGAAAGGCATCCCCACGCCCCTGCCTCGAGGGCCCGAATCGGAAACTCTTCATCTGGATCATCGACAAGAAAGAGGGAGCGTGCTTGCGGGAACAGATGACGGAGTTGCCGGAACGAATCAAGTTCACCAGAAGGATTTCCAGCAAGAATAACCAGGACCAAAGGCTCACGCTGATTACTGCCTATAAAATCCAGAATGCTGTCAAATTCCGTGACGCCGCCAAACGACCCCGCTCCGGCAAGGTATGCGCACAGAGTCTTACGAAGCAATGACCGAGAGCTCACGACACACAACTTCATGGGTGCCCCCCAATGCCGTGCACCCCCTCCCCTGCTGAAAGAAGAACCGTTCGGATTCGATCCAGCGACTACAGGCAGACCTTCTGCCTGTATAGCGAAGCTACGGTCTTTACCTTCTGGTTATCAGTTGCTCCCCAACTCAGTCACATCATATTCGCGTGTCGAACGGTCGTCAAGAACTTTCTTAGAACTCTGTCATTAGCACATCAAATGTCCGGTTGAGTTAGCACGTGATCTGTCCGCTGAAGGCGGGGAGAGGATCGGGCATTCTGTCGGAAAGGAGGCAGAATGCGACGATACTCGGAAGCCGCCTGGGGGCGGGCGATGAAAGTAC
>DASRCX010000079.1:0-119063 GCA_035652895.1 Terriglobia bacterium | reverse complement strand
TGGCACGGCCGTCTCGGCCGTGTCCCCCATAGAACACGGGCAGGAGGCCCGTGCCACCGTTCCAGCCATGACCACGGGCGACACGCCTGTGCCACAAGCCGCACCCGCCGCCCACGCCGGCTCCGATTCGCAGATCATGGCGGCCATCGTCAGGCGTCACAAGAGAACACTGGTCGGCGCTGTAGCGACAGTGGCTGTTATTGCTGCGGCGATCTCGTATTGGCTCAGGCCTTCTCTGCCGCCGCCTGTTTTGTCGGCCTATACACCGCTCACCAGTGACGGGGCCGGCAAGATTCTGTATGGCACGGACGGCTCGCGCCTTTACCTGCTGGATGATGCCGTTGGAGCTGCGCAGATGTCGGTCAACGGAGGAAGCCTGGCTGGGATTCCACCACCTGCCGGCATCGAAGCCCGACTTTCGATCGCCAGCATTTCTCCTGACGGCTCCAGACTTCTTGCCAGGCAAACCATCGGGCTGAGTGGCGCCCCCGGACCGCTGTGGGCCGTGCCGACGCTGGGCGGATCACCCTTCCGGCTGGCAAACATCGAGGGCATCGGCGGCGCGTGGTCGCCCGACGGCCAGAAGCTGGCCTACATCAAAGGGACGTCGCTTTATATGGCCAACGCCGACGGGACCGCGTCTCGCAAGCTGGTCGATCTGCCCGGACCGCTGGCCGGTGGTCCAATTGACGGCACATCACCCGCGTGGTCGCCCGACGGCCGGGAAATTGCCTTGAACCTTCTCGACTCCAGGAATATCAGCCATCTTTGGGAGGTCTCCGCAGACGGCAAAGACCTTCACGAAATGTTTCCCGGCTGGCATGAGCAGGAGGGCGAATGCTGCGGCATCTGGATGCCGGATGGGAAGTACTTTCTCTTCGAGTCCCAGGGCCAGATCTGGGCGGACCGCAGGGTGGGAAGCCTGTTGCACAAAGTAAATCGTGCTCCCGTCCAACTGACGGCAGGACCCGTTTTCTACAGTTATCCTGTTCCGAGCAGGGATGGCAAGACGCTTTTCGCTGTTGCTGGATTCCGGCGCGGTGAACTCGAACGCTACAACGCGAAGGCCGGGGCCTTTGAGCCATTTCTGGACGGAATTTCAGCCCAGGACGTTTCCTTCTCGAAGGACGGCGAGTGGGTTGCGTATGTTACTTTTCCGGACGGAACGCTCTGGAAAAGCAGGGTTGACGGAAGCAACAAACTCCAGCTCAGCACTCCCCCGACTTACGCCATGCTGCCCAGATGGTCGCCGGACAGAAATCGAATTGTGTTCTACGACCGCAGGCTGGGCAGACCCTCCCGAATTTATGAAGTCCCGGCCGAGGGAGGCGCCCCGCAGGAATTGATGCCCGACCAAAATGGCAATCAGGCCGATCCTTCGTGGTCACCTGAAGGCGACCGACTGGCATTTGGCGGAGCCGGCGGCGACCCGTCGGCGATCTATATCCTCGATATGAAAACGTCTAAGGTCACGAAGCTGCCGAATTCCGATGGATTATTCTCCCCCCGCTGGTCGCCGGACGGGCAATATCTCGTCGCCCTGCTTACCGATTCGAGCGGCATGAAGCTGTTCGATTTCAAAACCCGCAAGTGGTCCCCGCTGGTCAACGGCCTTGCCGGCTACCCTTCGTGGTCGCACGACGGCAGATTTGTATATTTCCTTCGGCTCTTCGGTGATTCGCGGATTGAGCGCGTGGCGGTGCCCGGCGGAAGAATCGAGCGGGTTGTCAACTTGCGAGGATTTCCACAGGTGGGAGTTTATGGATTCTGGCTCGGGCTCACGCCTGACGACTCGCCGCTGCTGCTCAAAAACGCCGGTGCGCAGGAGGTTGTCAGCATGAAGTGGCAGGCGCCTTAGCAGCTTACTCAAGAAACCCAAATCGTCATGCTGAGCGAAGTATCTCCATATTTCTCTGAAAAAATACTGCGATCGTTCGCTGCTCTCATGATGACAATCGGAGCACCCCTTTTTCAGCACGCTGTTACACTCGCTCCCCGATAAAGCTCCTTGCGCAGACTTTGCGTTTTGCCGTGCGCAGCCAACCAATCGATTGAGCGCAAACGCGGCCTTGTCGCTTCTTCACGATTCCTCATCCCTTCTGCCCGGGATTTTTGGGGCTTCCAATCCTGTTATACTGGCTGAAATTCTGCTTCGAGGTCTTGCTCAATGGACACGGAAAGGATCGCCGGCTCGCTTTCAATGATTTGCTGCTGTCTCCTTGCGCTTGCAACTGCGGTGCTGCCAAAAACTGATGCCGCTTCGCGCATCGGACTCTTTGAAGATCACGGCGACGTCGGGAACGTTCTTCATCGGGGTTCGGTGAAATTTGACCCGGCAGCGGGCACGTATACGATTTCCGGAAGCGGCGACAACATGTGGTTTTCGAACGATGAGTTCCAGTTCGTCTGGAAGAAAGTCACCGGAGATGTGACGCTGGCGGCGGACATCGCGTTTGAGGGGACCGGCGGCAATCCGCATCGCAAGGCTGTTCTGATGGTTCGCCAAAGCCTCGAGCCGGATTCCGTCTATGCGGACATTGCCCGGCACGGCGTAGGGCTGACGTCGCTCCAGTGGCGGGAAGAAAAAGGCGGAACGACCCACGAAGTGCAGGCAAACGTCAACGCGCCGGCGCGCATGCGGATTGAAAAACGCGGCGATTATTTTTACATGTTCGCAGGAACTCGCGGCCATATGCAGTTTGCCGCCGGCTCGCCGCGCATTCCATTGAAAGCCCCGTTCTATGTGGGTCTCGGCGTCTGCTCGCACGATAAGGACAGGATTGAAACAGCAGTGTTTTCAAATGTTGATCTCACAACCTCGCAGCCCGAGGCGTCACCGCACACAACACTTTACAGCACGCTCGAAACGGTATCGATTCAGTCCGGCGACCGGCGTGAAGTCTATACAACCCCCGGGCGCATTGAAGCTCCCAACTGGACCCCGGACGGCAAATCGCTGCTCTTCAACCGCAACGGGCGCATCGAGAAAATCTCGATCGATGGCGGCGAACCGCAACTTCTGGGCACCGGCTTCGCCACCCAGTGCAATAACGATCACGGCATCTCTCCCGACGGCGCGTCGCTCGCCATCAGCGACAATTCACAGGAGGACCGCGAATCGCTCATCTATGTCCTTCCGATCACGGGCGGCACGCCTCGCCGCGTTACGGCGCGCTCGCCCTCGTATTTCCACGGCTGGTCGCCCGACGGCAAGACGATCGCGTTTTGCGGGGAGCGCAACGGTGCGTTTGACGTCTATACCATTCCCGCGTCGGGCGGCGAGGAAACCCAGCTCACCAGAAACGCGGGCCACAACGACGGCCCGGAATATTCCCCCGACGGCAGATATATCTATTTCAACTCTGACCGCACCGGCCTGATGCAGATCTGGCGCATGCATCCCGACGGCTCAAATCAGGAACGCGTGACAAATGACAATACGAATGACTGGTTCCCGCACATCTCGCCTGACGGCAAGTGGATGGTTTTCCTCTCCTACGCAAAGGACGTGACAGGCCACCCGCCGGACAAGGACGTTATGCTCCAAATCATGTCTATGACCGACATGAAACCGAAACCGCTCGCCAGATTATTCGGCGGACAGGGCACGATCAACGTGGCCTCCTGGTCGCCCGACAGCAAACAGGTGGCCTTCATCAGCTACCACCCGTTGCCGCAGTAGCTCGCATTCGCAAAGCTTTCAGGTTTTGAGGAGGCTCCGTAAAAACCCGCCGTGGGGCTGCGTCAACGGCGAAGAGGGGAGTTCCCGCCGGCCGAGGATTTTTCTTGACAATCGTATGCTAGTGTGCTAGTCTTGTCCAAGGATGGACGGCCCCTGCAGAGGGCTGGAGTGATCGGGCCGAAAAGAAGGCGCGCAGGGGACGGCAGATTCGCGCGCAATCTGTTGTTTCGGGTTCCGCGGGAGCGACGGAAACCCGGCAGATTACGCCTGTAGGCTCAATTCTCTTCGGAACGGGGTCCGAATGGGACAAAAACATTCTTTTTCACAAAACGAACCGGAGAAGTCATTGAAAACAAAGGATTGCAACTTCAAAATGGGACAAAACGAACCGGAGAAGCCCTTTAGAATCAGCAGACGTGAAAAAACGAACCAGACCGGACAGAAAAAGGAAGCGCGCTATCTTATTGAAAATAAGCAATCATCAAAAATGGAGGGAAGTCTGACCTTGCGCTTCGTTGCTCTCCGCGCTTCTGGGCAGCGTGGCTAGGAAGCTAAACACCGACTCCCGCCGAACCCTGCTTCCTCCCTATGAAGACTTTCCGCGTTCTCGTCGTCACCAACCTGTGGCCCACGGAATCAGACCCCGGCTATGGCAGCTTCGTCCAGGGCCAGATGGAATCGCTGCGGCCGTTCGGCGTTGAGTTCGACGCGCTCTTTATTGATGGCCGGGCCTCGCGTTGGAACTACCTGCGGGCGATCCCGCGCATGCGGTGCATGCTTCGGCGAAAGCACTATGACCTGATTCACGCACATTTCGGACTTTCCGGCTGGGTCGCCCGCTGCCAGTTTCGTGTGCCCGTAGTGGTTTCGTTCATGGGCGACGACGTTCTTGGGCGCCCTCGCCGCGACGGCAGCATTACGCTTTATGGTCGGTTCTTCCAGGCGTCGAGCTTCGCACTGGCGCGGGTTGTTGACGCGGTGATCGTGAAGAGCAGGCAGATGAAATCACGGCTCAGGCTCGATTCTGCGCGCGTGATTCCGAACGGCGTGGATTTGAACCTGTTCCGCCCGCTTGACCGCAACGAAGCGCGCAGGGCGCTGGGGCTGGACGCTCAGAAGAAGTACGTGCTCTTCCCTTACGATCCCGCCGAGCAGCGCAAGCGCTATGACCTGATCCGGGCGGCCGTCGAGCAGGCGCAAGTTGCGGAGCCGGCCATCGAAATCCTCCACGCGCGCGGCGTTCCGCGCGAGCGCATGCCGCTTTACATGAACGCCGCTGACGTGCTGGTGCTGGCGTCGGTTTTTGAAGGCTCACCGAACGCCGTTAAGGAAGCCATGGCCGTTAACCTGCCGGTGGTTGCGGTGGATGTAGGCGACGTCCGTGAACTGATTGGCGGCACCGAAGGATGCTTTATCGTGCCGCGCGACGCAGGCTACATCGCAGCCAAAATCGTCGAGGTTTGCCGCAGCGCCGCGCGCACCAACGGCCGCGAACACATCTCGCACCTCTCGACCGAAAACATCGCCAAGGAGGTCCTGGCCGTGTACGAAGGCGTGACCGGACGGCAGCAAGCTCCGGGTGCGTGAGAAGCCCGAACGCAAGCGGCGGGCCATGGCTCATTTAAAGCACGGCCCGCCGCCTGCGCGGTAATTGTCATCAAGGCTATTGTACCGTCAGCGTCATCGTTGTCTGGTGCGAGAGGTTACCGGACGTGCCGGTGACGGTCAGGGTATAGGTGCCGGCGGGCGTGCCTGGATTCGAAGGCGCGCTGCTGCCACCGCCTCCTCCGCCACCACAACTCAGGGCGATGGCTGCGAGCAGCACCACACCTGCCAGGAGCGGAACGGTTCGGCGGCGCCTGAAGAGGAAGACAGCCGAAGCCATCAACAGAAGCGAGAGCCACTCCTCAAGGGCCGTAAAGTTCCCGCTCGCCGGAGGAATCGTTCTCGGCATCTCTGGAAGGAGGGATGGAGCCGTTGTTGTAACCGTGACCTTGACACTCTGGGAGTTCGTTCCGTCAAGTGAAACCGAACTCGGCGAAACTGTACAGGTGGCCTTGGCCGGAGGAAGGGCTATAAACAATCGTCGGCCGCCAGCGCCCTGGTTGAATCGCGAACGTACTGCAGGGGCTATTCAGAACGCGGAGATAGTGCAATGGTCTCGCCTTCGGAGCCTGTAACGCAATTCTGGGTTAAACTGCTTGGCTGATGCCTTCATGTGAACAGCTTCGAGCGGCGGCGCTGCGGCTGCACGAGTATCTGCTGCAGCGGCATTACGAGCGCGGACTCGTTCGCGGCCCGGACGCGGGCGTGCGTTTCAATCTGCGCGCATGGCGATTCATCAAGAGTGCGCTCGATTTTCTGCCGTGGCATGACGATTACGTCTTTATTCAAACGCAGGGCTACTGGATCCTTGCGAACTGGATGCTTTATGAAGTCACAGGCGCGGCGCGCTTCCGCGACATTGCTCTTGAAGGCACAGAGGCCACGCTCAGGCTTCAGCGTGAGGACGGCACGTGGGCCTATCCGCTTCCGGAGCGCAGGCACCTGATCGCCACGGTGGAAGGAAACTGGGGAGCGATCGCCCTGCTGGCTTCCTATGCGCGCGAGGCGGACCGCCGCTTCCTCGATGGCGCCGTCCGCTGGTACGATTTTCTGACGGCCCGCATCGGCTTTCAGCGGCACCAGGTCGGCAAAGCCATCAATTATTTCGATCGCCCGCGCGGCAAGGTCCCGAACAATTCTGTGGAGGCGGCGTGGGTTTTCGTCCGATTGTGGCGCGCAACCGGAGACCGGCGTTATCTTGAACACCTGGACGCTCTCATGGACTTTGTCCGCAGCGTGCAGCTTCCGAATGGCGAGTTGCCTTATGTTGTCGAAAGTCCTTACGAGGGCCGCCGCGAGCATTATCTGTGTTATCAATATAACGCTTTCCAGTTCCTGAAGCTGGCGTGGCTCGATCGCACCCGGCCCACGGACTCCGCCGCCGCGGTTCTCCCCGGTCTCGCGAATTTTCTGGCAACGGGCGTAACACCTTCCGGAGCGTGCGCGCGCGATTGCATTCATCGCCGGCCGGAGGTGGATTATTACACGGCTGCTCTGGCTGCCGCTCTCGATGAAGCCTCACGGCTGGGATACATTGTGGACCGCGGCCCGGCGGAAAAGGCCTTTGGGCGTGTGATGGCCCGCCAGAAGGCCGACGGCGGCTTTATCTATTCCGAGGGCGACTACGGCATTTTGCGTGATGGCCGTTCGTATCCCCGTCCTATGGCAATGACGCTGTTTCATTTGCTCTACGGCGCAGGTGCCGGAGATGGTTTCCCACCGAGTGACGCGCGGTTGTAGTGGGGCAAGCTTTTGCGCCGGCCCCGGGGTCGTTGTGGCGTTTGTGCGGAGTTTGTGAACTCATGCCGGTCTGAAGACCGGTTTTACGTATGTGTGGAATCTGCGGAGTATTCAATTTTGGAACGCGCGAGCCGGCGGACAAGTTTCTGCTGAAGCGTGCAACGGACGCCATGGTCCATCGGGGCCCTGATGACGAGGGCTTCCATCTGGACGGTGAACTGGGGCTTGGCAACCGGCGGCTGAGCATCATTGATCTTCCGGGCGGCCATCAGCCCATCTCCAATGAAGACGAGAGCCTCTGGATCACCTTCAACGGCGAAATCTATAATTACCGCGAACTCCGCTATCACCTCGAAGGCCGCCACAAGTTTCGGACTGCGACCGACACGGAAGTCATTCTGCACCTCTATGAAGAATTCGGGGAACGTCTGCTGGAGCATCTGCGCGGGATGTTCGCCTTCGCCCTGTGGGACCGGCGCAAGCGACGCCTGATGCTGGCCCGCGACCGCATCGGCATCAAGCCGCTTTATTATCTTGTGGAGCCCGGCCGGCTGGCTTTTGCTTCCGAGTTGCGCGCGCTTCGCGAACTGGCAAGGCAGCCGCTCGAAATCGATCCGCAATCCGTCTATGACTTTTTCGGTTTTCGATATGTGCCCGCGCCGAACACTTTTTATCGCAATGTCAGCAAGCTGCTGCCCGGCCATTATCTGATCGCCGATGCAAACAGCATTCAACAGGAACGTTATTGGGATATTCCCGGCGAAGATGAAACTCCGCTCGCAGCGGAAGAATATGCAACGCAGGTCCTCGAAACCCTGCGCGAGTCCGTCCGGCTGCGTCTGGTGGCCGATGTTCCCCTGGGCGTCTTTTTAAGCGGCGGCGTCGATTCCACAGCGATCGTTGCGATGATGGCTGATCTCGGCGTGCATCCGCTGCGGACATTTTCTGTAGGCTTCGAGGAGAAGGAGTTCAGCGAGCTGCCTTACGCGCGCCGCGTGGCTGCACGGTTTTCAACTGAGCACACGGAGGTAATCCTCCGCCCGCGCGATCTGGCCGATGAGCTGTCGCGGCTGGTCGCCTTTCGCGACGAACCCGTGGCTGAGCCGACAGACATTGCGCTCTATCGCATGTCGCTCAAGGCCGCGGAAACCGTCAAGGTGGTGCTGGCGGGCGAAGGGAGCGACGAACTTTTCGCCGGATATCCAAAGTATGCTGCCGATCGGCTTGCCGGACTGGTCTCGGCATTTCCACAGGAAGTAACCAGCACGATTGTCCGCTGGCTGCCTTATCGTCAGCGGCGGGTGAAGCTGGCGCTCGAAGCTCTTTCGATTCCCGATGAGGCCGAACGCTCGGCCACCTGGTTCGCGTCCTTTTCCCGCCAGGAACGCGAGGCGTTGTTCTCACCGGATTTTCTGGCCAGAGTGGATGTCTCGCATCCGGCGCGCGTGTTCGCGAAGTATCTCGAGCAGGTTCGTGACCGGCCTCCGCTCAAACGCATGCTTTACGCCGACCTCAAAATCTGGCTGCCGGACAATCTGCTGCTGCGCGGCGATCAGATGACCATGGCGGCCTCGATCGAAGAGCGCGTTCCGTTTCTCGATCACAAACTGGTGGAACTTGCTGCGCGTATTCCGGTGCGCCTGCTGACGCAGGGATTCCGCACCAAGGTCCTGTTGCGCCAGGCGCTCAGCCCTTATCTGCCCGAGGAAACCCTGCGGCGGCGCAAGGTAGGCTTCACTGTGCCGGTTGGTCTCTGGTTCAGAAAAACGCTCAATTCCTTTGTGGCGGACCTCCTTCTTTCGCCTGACGCGCGCTCGCGCGAGTATTTCAACGTCGCCAATATGGAAAACTTTGTGCGCGAACATTTCGACGGCGTGCGCGATCGCCAGAAGCAGATCTGGGCGCTGATCAATTTCGAGCTTTGGCGCCGCAGCCGCAACTCATAGGATCCCGGCATCGAATGAAGAAAAAACAAGCGGGCGTCTGCATCATCGTTGAAAATCTCACGGTGCCGACTGACCGGCGCATTTGGCAGATGGCGCGCACGCTCACGGAGGGGGGCTATCATGTTTCCGTCGTGTGCCCCACCGGGCCTGGATTCGACAGACGCTATGAAGTCCGCGAATGTATTGACATCTACCGACATAGGCTGTGGGAGGCATCCGGCCCGTTCGGCTACCTCATCGAGTACGCCTGGGCGCTCGCGGCGGAATTCCGGCTGGCGCTCCGGGCTTACCAAAGGACGCATTTCCGAATCATCCACGCCGCCAACCCGCCGGACACTATCTTTCTGGTCGCTCTTTTCTTCAGGCTGTTTGGAGTGCGGTTCATCTTCGATCACCACGACCTGAACCCGGAACTCTTTGAGGCCAAGTTCGGCAAACGCGGAATTTTCTACCGCCTCGTGTGCCTGGCGGAACGTTTGACGTACCGCACTGCGACCGTTTCGATTGCCACGAACGAATCGTATCGCGAAGTCGCCATCGGACGCGGCGGCATGAAGCCGGAGCGCGCATTCGTCGTGCGAAGCTGCCCCGACCTGACGAAAATTCGCATCGGGCCGCCGAAGCCGGAACTCAAAAACGGAAAGCCGCTGCTGGTTGCTTATGTCGGCGTCATGGGACCGCAAGATGGCCTTGATCTTCTGCTCGAATCAATTCATTACATCGTACGGCGCGCCGGGCGCAAGGACGTCGCCTTTGCATTGATCGGCGCGGGAACCGAACTGCCCGTCCTGAAAGCCCTGGCCGCAGAGAAAGGGATCGATTCGGTGGTCACATTCCCTGGGCGCATCCCAGATGCTGAAATGTGGGATTACCTTTCCACTGCCGATGTGTGTGTCGCACCCGACCCGAAAAACCCGATGAATGACAAATCCACGATGAACAAGATCCTGGAATACATGGCATTCGGACGGCCGGTCGTGCTTTATGATCTGACTGAAGGGCGCAGATCGGCGGGCGATGCGGCACTCTACGCCCGGCCCAATGATCCCGAAGACTTCGCTCGGCAGGTGCTCACCCTTCTTGATTCTGAAGAGTTGCGCCGGACGCTCGGCGGCCGCGGTCGCAAAAGGATCGAAGAAAGCCTGAACTGGGAGATCGAAAAACGCGAACTGCTGAAGGCTTATGACACGGCGCTGAGGGACCAAAGGTAAAACAGCCACGTTCCCGGTTCCGTGAAAAGGTTCTGCAACCTGCCGCGTGAACTGGCAAGCGGCCCGCGGCTCAGCTCGCGCCGCGGCCCAGGAGGACCACAGGGATGGTTTTCAGCAGGATTTTCAGGTCCAGGGCGGGCGACCAGTTGTCGATATACTCCATATCGAGCTCCATCCAGCGGCGGAAGTTCAACTGATTTCGCCCTTCGAGCGCCCACAGGCAGGTGAGGCCGGGCTGCATGCGCAGGCGGCGGCGCTGCCATCCGGCGTATTTTTCGACTTCTTCAGGCAGCGGCGGGCGCGGCCCCACAAACGACATATCGCCCTTTAAGATATTGATAAGCTGCGGAAGTTCGTCCAGCGAGAACTTGCGCATGAATCGCCCGACCTTCGTGCAGCGCGGATCGTTCTTGATTTTGAACACCGGGCCGTCGAGTTCATTCAGCGCGGCGAGTTCTTCACGGCGCAGATCGGCATCGGCGTGCATTGACCGGAATTTATAAACCGTGAATTTCCTTCCGCCCAGTCCACAGCGCACCTGGCGGTAAAGGACCGGTCCCTTGGACGTCAGCTTAATGAGTACCGCAAGCAACAAGAGAAGCGGTGAAAGAAAAACCAGCAGCGCAAGGGCCATCGTGAAATCAAGCGCGCGCTTCAGCAGCAGAAGATACTCATTTTCCGGTGTGTTGGTAAAGGTCAGCAGCGGCATCTCCTTCAGCCGGTCGAGATAGACTTTGGAAGCAACGTGAGGAAAAAAGTTGAGCAGAACACGCGTCTTCACACCTTCTTCTTCGCAAAGCAGGAAAGCGTCTTCGATCTTTTCCATGTCGCCTTTGTCAGCGGCAAAGATGACCTCGTCGATCACGTGCCGCCGGACAAGCTGGGGCAGTTCTTTGAGCGAATAAACCGGATACTCGCGCCGGAGACCTGTGCAATTCTGCGAATTTTCAAGGTGCTGGCGGATCCGGGCAAATCCGAAGATTCGCATGCCTCGCTTTTCATTGGCTTCAATAGCTTTGGCGATTTCCGCCACTGCCGGTGAATCACCCACCAGCAGGAACTCACGATAGCCGCCAAAAGTTCGCCTGAGCGGATCGCCCAGCCGGCGCGCTACGAGGCGGAAAGCAATCATACCCACAAGGGTGATTACTGCGTAGAGAGCAAGCAGCAAGCGGCTGATAAATGCCAGCTTGAAGGCGAAAATGCCGGCGAAGAGCAGCACAGTCCCGAAAAACGCCGCTTTAAGCGGGTCCCAAAAAGCGCGCAGAAGGTTCTCTTCCTGAATATCGCGATAGGAACCGGTTACAAGTCCCACAGCGATCCACAGGAAGATGGCGGAGGGAATAATCCAGAGGTAATTGGGATCCGGATAAAGCGGATGAGCGTTAATAAATCGCGCGCGGACCCAGTACGCCAAGGCGAAGCCGGCCACAGCAAGCACGGCATCGGCCAGCAGATAAAGGACCCCCATCATCTGTCTATGGCGGGAGAACATGAACGTCGATCCAGCCCGATGGGCTTTCCTATCTTAGCAGAACATAAGTTTGGAAGGGTGGCAGGGGTTCGGCGCATAAGCCGCTTCCGGACCCCCGTCACGCAACTCCTTACCACAATTGTCATACGGCCGGCGGCTGATAGCGGCGGCCTTTCCAACTGAGTCCGGGCCCTGTCAGGCTGTTGAGGGCAGATACGATCGAGACAGCGGAATAGAAAAGTGCAGCCAGCGGGAGTGTGAAGATGAAGAACGGAGAAAGGCCCGCTAAAACGACGACAGGGCCATAAACAAGGGTAGTGGCGGCGCACGCAGCGGCCGCTGCCAGAAGGGTCGGTCCCTGCGCAAAATGCGTTCCCCAAAACCAACGCGCAGCGAGGACCACGAGCGAAATCCACGGAAATACTGCCAGCCCATTGCCCACGACCACTCCGGCCAGGACCTTCCAGAGTGAGCAGCCGGCCCCTTCCCAGGCGCTGCGTGCGAGTCCTTCGAAGACCTCGCGCCAGTTCTTATACATGCGAGTGTGGAAGACGCCCCGCGTCAGGCCGAGATAAATTCGTCGGCCGTTGCGTTTGAAAAGTTCAGCCATACGCAGGTCTTCAATCAACGTATTGCGCAGCCGCGAATACCCGCCCAGAGCGATCAGGTCATTACGCCGCATCAGGAGAAATGCGCCTGCCGCCATCGCGCGCGACGATCCGGGATTGTTCACCATGCGCAGCGGAAAAAGCATGGAAAGAAGAAAGCCAAACGCAGGCATAACAACTTTTTCCGCGAAGGACTGCATTTCAAGCTCGGGGATCAGTGAGAGCAATTGCACGTCTTTCTGGATTGCTGTGGCCACAGCCTGGCGCAGCGGGGTCGGGTGGAATACAACATCGGCATCCGTAGCAAGGATCCACTCGCCGGTGGCTGCTTCCACGGCAAGGTTCATGGCATGGACTTTGCCGCGCCAGCCGGGTGGCAGCACACGGTTGTGAATGACGCGTAATTTGCCATTTGAGCCATGGCGCTGCGCCCACTCGTCGGCTAGCGCCCCCGTACTGTCATCAGAATCGTCATCCACCAGAATGATTTCAAAGTCGGGGTAGTCCAGCTTAAGCAATGAATCAAGGGTTGCAGGGAGCGTTTCCTGCTCATTTCGCGCAGCCAGCAGAATGGACACTCGCGGAAGCTGGAATGCCGGGCCCAAGGAAGAGTCCGGGCGAAGCACGAGGGCGCCTGTGATGTTCCAGAGGGAAAACAGGCCCGCAGCAGTCCATGCGACGAATACGACCCAAAGGCTAAACTCCCAGAGATGCAATTGTGGCTCCTCAATGACTATACGGAATCCCGCACAACCGGAGCAAGCATCTCAGCGTGAGGACAAGAGTAAAACATGTGCTAGACTCGAACCTCCTGCATGGGCGACGCGTTCCTCATCTTTATTATTCTGGCAATCATGCTGCTGGCGCAAAGCGTGAAGTCGCTTTGTGATGGCTTCCGGTTTCTCGAATACGTACGGCGCCGGCGTTCCGAACCGGTTGGTGATTATGCTCCGCCCGCGGCGGTTATCATTCCGGTCACAGGCACAAGCCCCGCGCTTGAGGCGAATATTACTGCCTTCCTGGCGCAGAATTATCCGTTCTACGATCTCGTGCTGGTGGTCGAAGATGAAAAGGACGCTGCCTGGGAGCCGTTGAGGACGGTGGTCAACAAGGCCGCAACCCAAAGCGCGTCAGGACCTCGAAATGTCTCGCTTGTAATTGCAGGTCCTTCGCACGGCAAAGGGCAAAAAGTTCACAACCTGTTGCGCGGGCTTGATCGGGTCAATGCGGATATCGAAGTCCTCGTCTTTGCCGACGCGGACGTGCGCCCGGCCGCAGACTGGCTGCGGGCGCTGGTCGCTCCGCTCGCAAACCAGGAGGTCACGGTCAGCACCGGGTTTCGCTGGTATCTGCCTGGAAAGAGCTTGGTCTCTCAACTCCGCGCTGCGTGGGACACATCCATCGCAACGCTGATGGGCGAGCATGACAGCAGCTTCCCGTGGGGAGGCTCGATGGCCATTCGCACCGAAGACTTCAGGCGCCTCAAGGTCCGCGAGCGCTATTGGGATTCGACTGTCAGCGATGATTATTGTCTAGGCAAGGCGGTCCGCGAAAATGGCGGCAGGATCCGCTTTGAGCCGCGCTGCCTGCTCGCTTCGCATGAGGACTCCTCGTTTGCTGAATTCATGCGCTGGACAAACCGCCAGATCATCATCACCCGTGTGTATGCTCCGCACTTGTGGCGATTGGGTCTTGCGGCACACCTCCTCTATTCGCTTACGTTTGTCTTCGGGCTTATCACTGTTTTCAGTCCATCCATCCCGATCTGGCAGAAACTGGGCTCGGCAACAGCCCTGGCCGCTATTCTCGGACTGGGAGTGGCGAAGGGAAGAATTCGGACCGTTGTCGCTCGCGAGATTTTTCCGGAAGAGCGGGAGGCATTGTACAGATTCGGGAACCGATACTGGCAACTTGCGCCTTTGGTTCCCTGGATAATGCTGTGCAATTTTCTAATTGCGGGTTTTGCGCGCACAATCGAGTGGGGGCATGTCCGATATCGTTTAAAGTCTGACCGCGAAGTGGATATTCTATTCAGGCAGTCTCACTGATCCTTCTCCTTGGAAGGTGCCTTCGCCTTGTGGCGATAAAGAGGGCGGCTCCCGGCGCGAGACTTGGTCTTCCTGGGTGTTGAAGGCGGCGGGGATTCCGCCTGAGGAGCAATCTTGGCTAATACCTGGTCAAAAGCTGTGGAAGCAGACTTCGGTGTCTTCTTGCGTTCCTTCCCTTCGAAATAAGGGTGTTCGGAATAACAAGTCTGGCAGATAACCTTGACCACCTTTTCGCCCACAAAACTCGCGATGGCGTGATTCATCAGACGTTTGCAACGCGGACAATAATCATCGATCAGGTCCCCAAGGCGCGGCGGGCGGCTATCAAGCCATGAGTTATCGCTTTCCATCGTTCCGCCCATTATAACCGCACGTCCATCAAATGCAAAATTCATCGACTTTTGAGAAATTCCCCGTCGGCCCACTTCGCGCGGGGGCGAAAAACGAAAGCCTGGAAAAGGAAGGAGCACGAGCGGCATCTCAATCCGTCTGATCCCTGAACGGCATTCTGGATCTTAGCCTAAGGTTCGGTGCCTGTTAAACCGGGATTCCCTTTGTGGAATTTTCCATGTTGCCAAGCTAGAATCAAGTTCGCGAGTTCAGCCGATGCCTGAGACAAGGTCCGAGATCCTCCCAACCACCAGGATTGCCACAGCAAGCGGTCGCATCATTGCAGTGGCCATTGTGATTGCGTGCATCAACTTTGCCAGTTCAATCATCATCACGCTGATTTGCGCAATCCTGATCGCCTTCGTGCTGGAGCCGGCGGTCGGTTTTCTCGAGCGGATCCACATTCCGCGCTGGCTTGGAGCATTGTTAATGCTGGTCGCCTCGATTGCCCTGCTTTACCTCATGGTGTACGGAATTTACGACCGCGTGATTGCGTTTATCCAGCAATTTCCAACATACGGCCAGCCGCTCAAGCACCTCTTCGCCAATCTCGAGGCAATGGTTGAGAACATCAAGAAGCTGGCATCGGGAGTTGTGCCGGCGTCCTCCACGCCGCAAACAAGCCTGCCAACTATCCGGCTGCAACAGGAGTCCCACTGGGGCCAGTATCTGGTGCGAGGCATCGGGTCGGTTTACACCTTTATCGTCACGGTGATGTTCATTCCCTTCCTTGTTTTCTTCATGCTCACCGGGAAAAACCACATCTGGAGGAAAACGCTGGACCTGTTCTCCGAAAACCATAGAGAACAGGCGGAGACCGTCATCCTCAGGATTGGTCACATGGTTCGGCGCTATATTTTCGGAAACCTCATGGTTGCTCTGATCGCCACCGGATTGATCACTCCCGTCTTTGCATTGATGAAGCTGCACTTTGCGCTTCTGATCGGGCCGCTGTCCGCCATTCTCAGCATGATCCCTTATCTGGGTGTCGCGGTGGCAATGGCGCCGCCCATGATGATGGCGCTGGGACAATACGCGTCGGCTACGCCGTTCATCGTGATCGCCGTGACGATTCTGGCAGTCCATTTCCTAGCCATCAACGTGTTTACACCCAAATTCGTTGGGCATCAGGTCAGCTTGAACGCCTTGACTGTAACGATAGCAATGATGTTCTGGGGATGGTTGTGGGGTGCCGCAGGTCTGATTCTGGCAGTCCCCATTACTGCCGCACTCAAGGCGGTGTGCGACAACGTCGAAAAGCTGAAACCCTGGGGAGCGTGGATGGGAGAACATTGATCTGTCTCTTCCGCCGCTGGGAAAATGGTCATTGAATAGAACCCAAAGGACGTGGGGAACAGGGCGGGTTCAAGGTCCGCCGGCACGTTGCGGCAAGCCCTTTACGTAGCTTCCCGATCAGGTTGTCGATTATTAATGAAGGACCCCATGGATAAGCAGGACTTCTCAATTGTAATTCTTGCCGCGGGCAAATCGACGCGTTTCAAGTCAAAGCGCTCGAAGCTGCTGCACGCTCTCGCAGGCCGTCCACTGGGCGACTATGTTGTGCGGACATCGCTGGCTGCAGGGGCTGAAAAGGTCCTGATGATCGTAGGACACGACGCAGCCGCCGTCCGGAAAACCCTCGGCCGGCCTGGAGTTGAATTTGTCGAGCAGAAGGAGCAACTCGGAACCGGCCATGCGCTGATGATAGCGCGTCCGCAACTGGAGAAATGCTCAGGGTCCACGGTTGTCGTCGTTGTGGGGGACGCTCCTCTCCTGCGGGCTGAAACTTTACTTAAGCTTGTCGCCGCACACCAAAAAGCCCGTGCTGCCGCTTCTGTGCTGACCATGCAGCTTGACGACCCTCGGGGTTACGGCAGGATTGTGCGTTCCAGCGGCAAACGCGTGCGGGCCATCGTCGAAGAAAAGCTTTGCACCCCAGCGCAGCGGAAAATCAAAGAAGTCAGTTCAGGGACACTCTGCTTCTCAAGAAAAGAACTCCTGAAGGACCTGGACAAGTTGTCCGACAAGAACATCCAGAAAGAATATCTGCTGACCGACCTCGTTAAGATTTTTAATCAGCGACGCAAAAAGGTCATCGCATTTCCGGTTGAGGACGCGCGTGAGGTCCTCGGAGTCAATGACCGGGTTGAACTCGCCCACGTTGAACACATCCTTCGAATCCGTAAAGCCGAATCGCTGATGCGCGACGGCGTCACTATTGTTGATCCCCAAACCACTTATATCGATGCGAATGTAGAAGTCGGGCAAGATACCCTCATCGAACCGGGAGTATGCCTTCTCGGCAACACACGCATCGGGAGAGACTGCACGATCCGGGCACATTCAATGCTTACTGATTCAACGCTGGGAGACGAAGTACTGGTGCAACCTTGCACAGTGGTTACGGGCTGTCAAGTTGGCCCTGGCGTGGTTCTCGGTCCGTTCGCTCACCTGCGCGAGGGAGCGAGGATAGATCGCGAAGCACAGATTGGAAACTTTGTAGAAGTTAAAAAGTCAAAGGTAGGATCAGGAACAAAAGCCCGGCACCTGACCTACCTGGGCGATGCCACTCTGGGCGAACACGTAAATATAGGCGCTGGAACGGTCACCTGCAATTACGACGGCGAGAAGAAGAACCCAACCAACATCGAGGACGGCGTTTTTATTGGAAGCGGCAGCATGCTCGTTGCGCCTGTCCGGATCGGCAAGGGAGCGTACGTTGCGGCCGGCTCAGTGATCACAGAAGATGTTCCCCCGGAAGCACTGGCTGTGGGGCGCGCCCGTCAGGTCAATAAAGAAGGATGGGTTCGCAAACACAAAGAGCGCAGATCACAGTCTGTTTCTGAACAACCTCGCGAGAATTCAGATTCAAACCCCAATCGCCCGGCTGAACGTTAAAATAACTGAAATTTTCAAAGTGGTTCCATAGCCGGGAACCGCGCAATAAATTTCACACTCCGTTTTCTCACTGGATATTGCAGTTTTTACATCCGTCAAGTAAGAAATTCTCTCCTGCCACTGGGCACGCTTTCCGGGTCCGCCTCGAAGGCGACTGTTTCCGCATCCTTAGATTCAGGCCAAGGCTGGAATTCCAATTGCCTGCACGATCATGAGATCGCTTCCCCGGTTTATTTGCGGATGCTCAACAACTAAGGAGGCAAGAAGATGGCGAACGAAGAAATGCCTGTCCAGCGCGACCTGCGAGGGGACTCTGCCGCAAGTCCGGGTTTGGGCAGCAAAACCAAGATGATTCTAATAGCCTTGGCCGTACTGATGGTTGCGGAGATTTATTCCATCAGCAGGATTGCTGCAGTTGGAAAGACAATCCAGGCCCAGGACGCAAAAACGCGCAAGGACCTTACGGCCCAGTTCAATGACCAGCTTTCGGCCAAACTCCTTTCCCTCGAGCGTGAAAACCAGGAGCAGCTTGAGGCGTTGAAGTCTGAACTGGATGAAGCATCCCGCCATCTGGGGGCTCAGCGGGGCGAATTGCGTCGCGCTCGCGCCATGGTGGCCGAACTCCAGTCCGAGCACGCTCGGCAGATGGACGACTTGAAGCATGAGATCGCATTGAAGGCGGACCAGCAGCAACTCGGTGCCTTAACAGCGGATGTTTCGGATACGAAGACTGATCTCAATAAAACCAAGAAAAGCGTAGAAGACCTGGTCAACAGTTTTGGCATGACCCGCACGCGCTTCGGGACCCTGATTGCGCGCAATCATGATGAGATCGAAGCGCTGCGAAAACTGGGCGAGCGCGACTACTATGAATTCACCCTCGTCCGCCATCATCCCATCCGCCTGGCCAACCTTGGGCTGGACCTGAAGAAGACCAATGCAAAACATCACACCTTCACAGTGGACCTTCTGGTCGATGATGTCTGGGTGAAGAAAAGCAACCGCACAATCAACGAGCCCATCTTCTTCACCACTCAAGGCTCGCGCAGTTTCTCCGAACTTGTTGTCAACAAGGTGGACAAAGGTGTGATCTCGGGATATATTAGTACCCCGAAGAACCCCACTCAGATGGCCTCGCGGTCGGAGGGAACGCAATAAGCCATTTGGGGAGGGCAGTTAAAGCGGGATTTGATTTGAAGTCAGGAATCAGCAGCTTGGACTCACGGCTGATTCCGGCAAGCCAGATCGTCGCCAAGAGTTCGTTAGCACAAGCTGGACAAAGCGCCAGGGTCCGGCCATGAAACCCGCTCCGGAGGTGAAATCATGGTCAAGCGCGTTGTCCTGATCGCTACCCTTCTTATTGTGAATGCATGGGCTGCATTGGGGGCGACGTACACGGTTCCGCCCGGCACCATCCTCAGTTGCCGCCTTTCTGAGACGTTGTCCACCGCGATGAACCAACAGGGGCAACTCTTTGCGGCTACTCTTGTTGAGCCTGTCGTCATCGATGAAAATCAGATCATCCCCGCCGGTTCCACAATCCACGGGCGGATTACCAGCCTGAGAAGGCCTGGCCACATCAAGGGCGTTGGAGAAATGTTGCTGGTCCCTGACACCCTTGCGTTGCCCAACGGTCAGACATTTACAGTGAGCGGTGTGCTGTTTGAAGCCTACGGCGCGCCCGGCGCGAGCATTGCAAATTCAGAGGGCGTGTTGCGGGGCCCGAACGCCCGCATGCGGGACATCAAGGAAGTTGGCATCGGCATCGGCGGTGGCAGCGTGATCGGGTCAATCTTCGGCGGCCTTCATGGGGCCTTTGTGGGTGGAGTGATTGGCGGGGCCGCCGGACTGGTGGACAGCCTGCGTCGGCGCGGACCTGACCTTACCCTGCCGGTTGGAACAGAACTCAAATTCCAGTTGAACCGCGAGTTGGTAGTCAATCATTCAGGCGTCGCAGAATACAACCTGAGTTCGCGGTAGGCTTTACGGATTCACCTTCGCCGGTTCGGGTCGGTCGAATTAGGTTACGCGCAGATCATGAACTGATGTACTTCGCATAGAGGCTGCGGGCCACGACAGGGTCCTGCGTGCCCTTGATCAGAGCACGCCCGTCCGGGAAAACAATCATCTCGTATCCGTCGAACGAGAACCTCAGCAGAAATCCATTCGTCCGCACGATTCCAAACGCTTCAAGGCGGGACTTGAGAAGCTCCAGATCCAGTGTGCGAGGTTCGCGCTGATGGATCTGGACTGCGTTCCTTCCGCAAAGCGTAACGTGTGCCGGGCCGACGTCGTCCAGATAGTCGAATTTTCTTCGTCCGCACGCGCGGCAATCTGGGTCACGGCCGGGTTTGACCTGCTGAACCCGGTTCTGCCAGATGTCAAATGCGAAGAGCGTTCCATGCAACTCCTGTTCACGGCCCAGTAAAATCTTCAGAGCCTCCGTCACCTGGATGGCTGCGGTCCAGCTTGCCGCCGGACCGATCACCCCAACGGTGTCGCAAGTCTCGTGCAGCCCCCTGGGTGCGTCGGGAAAAACGCAGACCAGGCATGGCCCTCTACCCGGCAGGATCGTCATGGTGACGGCGGAACTTGCCACTACGGCCCCGTAAATCCATGGAATTCCGAGCTTGACAGACGCATCGTTCAACAGATAGCGGGTCTCAAAGTTGTCGGCACCGTCCAGTATTACGTCGAACCCTCGAACCAGGTCCTCAATGTTGCGGCTGGTAACGTCCGCCACCACACCTTCAACCTGCACTTCGGAATTGATGGCTCTCAGCTTGCGTTCGGCGGCAACTGCCTTGGGAAGTCCCTCACGCGCATCGCACTCATCGAACAGCGATTGCCTCTGAAGATTGCTTTCTTCAACAAAATCCCGGTCCACAATGCGGAGCGCGCCCACTCCCGCCCGCGCCAGGGCGTTGGCCTGTGCTGTTCCCAGCGCGCCGCACCCGATGATGACGGCTTTCGAGGCCATCAACCTCTCCTGTCCATCCTTGCCGATGGGGTGAAAAAGGACCTGACGGGAATATTTCTCGCGGTTCATGGTTCGAGACCTTATTATAACCTTTGCGTCCGGCAGGGGCTGCCGGCTCACGAAACAGGCTCGACTCATGCGCCCGCGGGGTCCATGATAATAGTCGGATTTGAATTTACGAACCTGCCCTGCGGGCCCCTTATGAGCGAAATTCCGTTTGAATCCGAACGCCGCGCCATGGTTGACGCGCAACTGCGCCGCCGCGGAATTCGTGATGAGCGTGTTTTGCAGGCCATGTTTGAGGTCCCGCGCCATGAATTCGTGCCAGTCTCAGAACAAGGGGTGGCGTACGAGGACCGGCCGATCGTAATCGGAGACGGGCAGACCATCTCGCAGCCGTACATGGTCGCGGCCATGACGGAGGCCGCCGAAATTGCGCCTGGGGACAATGTTCTCGAAATCGGTACCGGCTCAGGCTATCAGTCGGCTGTGCTTGCGCACCTCGGCGCTAAAGTGATCACCATTGAACGCGTCAAGTGGCTGGCCGAGTCTGCGCGGGAGCGCCTTGCGCGCCTGGGTTACCGGAATGTTCGGGTAATCTTCGAAGACGGCAGCGAAGGCTACCCCGCAGAAGCTCCTTACACCGCCATCCTTGTGACCGCTGCCGCACCGGCGGTGCCACGGGCGCTTGTCAGCCAGATGGAGGAAGGCGGCAGGTTGGTCATTCCTGTCGGCTCTCTCCAGCTTCAAACTCTTCAGGTGATCTCGAAGCACGGCGAGGAAACTTCCGTTCGTGAACTCGATCCCTGCCAGTTTGTTCCGCTCGTCGGCAAACAAGCATGGCCGGAGACGGAAAGCTGATGGGGGTTACCTCTGGCATCCGGGCGTTCGAGCACCGCCGCCTGATCATCATGCCGGGCAATAATCCCCAGGGGCTGCCATCGCCGCGGAAGAACCCGCTTAGAATGATGATAGGAACCCGGAGGCCGGTCTGATTTCCATTGCAATTTGGCCGGCCCCCGGGCTATAGTCTCGCCCCATGGCTGAGCCTTATCTGAGCATCGTCATTCCCGCCTACAACGAATCTCTGCGGATTGGCAAGACGCTGGACGCAGTCCGCAATTACGCCGCATCGAGGCCGTTTGAAACGGAGATCGTGCTCGTGGACGATGGCTCCACCGACGGCACGCCAGAGTTGCTCAAGGAATTCCAATCCCTCTGGCCGCAAACACGTGTGCTGGTGAACGAGATCAACCGCGGGAAAGGATATAGCGTGCGGCGTGGCGTTCTGGAATCGCGGGGAGAATTGATACTCTTCACGGACGCCGATCTCTCCGCCCCCATCGAAGAAGCGGACAAACTGCTTGCTGCGCTTGATGCAACCGGCGCTGACGCCGCTATCGGATCGCGCGCGCTTGACCGCAAATTGATTGGGGTCCATCAACCCTGGCGGCGCGAGTTTGCAGGACGCTGCTTCAATTTGCTGGTACGGATATTTACCGGGCTGGCGCTTCATGATACTCAGTGCGGATTGAAGCTCTTCCGCCGCGGTTCCACGCGGCGGGCCTTTGAGTTGCAACGTGTCGAGCGCTTCGGCTTTGACCCGGAAGTGCTTTTCCTGATCGAGCGGTTCGGGGGCAAGATCGTTGAAGTTCCCGTCCGCTGGAACGACAACCCCGCCACGAAGGTCCATTTCCTGCGCGATTCCACGCGCATGCTCCTCGATTTAATTGCCCTCCGCTGGCGGGCGCTCACCGGGAAGTCCTCAGTTTGATTTTCCCCTCCGAAGTTGGCAGTGCGCGGCACTCCTGCCCGGGTCAGGCTTGCTCTTTTCGCCCTTCGCCACAGAAAGGAGGATTGCGGCCGGCGACGAGGGTGGATAATGTCTTGTTTTCCAGAAAGCAATGAGGATTGCAAACGCCACCGTCTTGTCTCTGAGCTGCGCCACGAAAACGTATCACAAACGGAGCATCGCCATCCGCAAACCGGTGTTGCCATTCTTTGCGGATGGATTTTTCTTTCACCCAAAGCGATTTTTCCTTGACTCTGCAATCGCAGGCTTATAGTATCGGAGTCACGCTAGAAAGGAGGTGATCCATGCAAATTGAAAGTAGCTGTAGCGAGGGTGCTGAGGCTTAGGCGCTCGCTAGTGCTTATTTGTAGGACCTCTCCCTAGCTAAGAGAGGAAGAAAGGCACGGCGCAAGGAGCGCCAGTTCCCAAGATCCTTGGGGATGCCAATTTCAATCAGTATCCGACCCCTGGTCTTGCCGGCGAAGCAAGGCCAGGGGTTTTTTCATTGCCAGATAAATATCTGATCGACGGACATTCAGTCCTTGTCTGTGAATTGGAGGTTGGATTCAAAACAGGCTAATGCCGCTTTCGTCCCCGGGAAGCGTTTTGATTCTCGAGCCAGGCGAAGGCGTCGGATATGATTGACGCCGCCTTCCGAGTAAGATGATAGCGGCGAAGGTCGCTGCGCTCGACCCAGCGAGCATCCAGCACATCACTTGCGGGCTTCAGGTGACCCCCTGCTGACCGGCAAACAAAATCGATGATCACATAGTGGTACTTCACGCGATCGCCGTTTTTCTGGATGCGGTCGAGAGGAGTGAGGGCTGCAAGGGGGCGAACCCTGAGCCCCGTTTCTTCCAGGACCTCCCTTTTCACCCCTTCTTCCAGGCTTTCGCCCAGCTCAAGCATTCCGCCCGGCAGAGACCATTCGCCTTTTAATGGTTCGCGACCTCTTCGAATCAAAAGGACATGGCTGCCCTTGATCACAACACCGCCGACTCCCACGATTGGATGTTTTGGGTATTCGCGTTTCATTGGGTGGCAAATAATACCAGAATCGCCGCCCCTCTTGACACTCTTCATCTTTAACATACTGATCCTACAACGGTTGACATATTAAAGTCTCGAAATCCAGGGTTGGAGTGGACTACCCGTAGAGTGACCCGAACCTCAAAATCCCACCTAGTGCCATTCCAGGGTGTTTACTTGGCGCCGCATGGAAACCATCAAGTCCTGCCTTATCTTAGCCTTACCGGAGAGCCCGGAGCTTCTAACTCCAGCCCCACCGGCATCACAATGGACGAATGACCTTGCCAGAAACGGGACAACCGCTTTACAATGAATTAGTTCTTCACTTGACAGGGCCGGGAGTCGCGGAAAAAGATTTGGCGAAATCTCCTTCTCCTCGCATTTTTGTGTCTTTGGCTCCACAGAGCCTCGATGCAGCCGAGGCCCACATCGAGGCGCTCGGGACTTCTGCACCGCTTGGATTTGAGCTACGCCTCGACTATCTTCGTGATCACGCCGGGCTCGAAGCGGAACTGCATCGAATCCTGTCTCGTCTGCGGTACCCGCAAACCATCGCGACATGCAGGCGAGTTGAGGCCGGAGGCCACTTCGAAGGCCCCGTCGAAAAGCAGGTTGAAATTCTTGCGGCCGCAGCCCGCGCCGGGTGCCAGTGGGTCGATATTGAGATTGAATCGGTGAACGCCCTGCGCAAGTTCTCATTCAAAGAGTTCGCACCGGCGAAGGTCATCGTTTCCTACCACAACTATGAGAACACACCTGCCCTGGGCGCTATTTACCGCCGCTTGTCTCGCCTTCCGGTTGAAGCCGTTAAAATCGCAAGCCGCGCCCGCGACCTTCAGGACAACTTGAAGATCCTCAACTTGTTGAAGGCCAACCGCCGGCGTCGCCCGATGCTCGTGGCGCTGGCGATGGGGAACTCCGGCATCTGTTCGCGCGTTCTCGCGTTCCAGTGGGGCAGTCCTTTCACTTACGCTTCGATTGCCAACCATAATGCCGTTGCGAGCGGCCAATTGGCGATCGAACATATGCGGTCGGTTTACCATGTCGAGCACCTTGATGACCGGACGCAACTATACGGCGTCGTAGGCACGCACTCATCCATGTCACTGTCGCCCGCCATGCAGAATACTGCCTTCCAGGCCAAACGCGTAAATGCGCTCTATCTTCCCTGTGAAACCAACCGCCTCAGCGATTTTCTCAAATTTGCCCGAACATTAAAATTCGCTGGATTCAGCATCACGATGCCCTTCAAGCAGGCCATCATGCGGGAACTTGACTGGATGGACCCACTGGCCGCCAGAATTGGTGCATGCAACACCGTCGCGATTCGCCATGGCAAATGGATGGGATGGAACACAGACTCCACAGCCGTCGTCGAGGTGCTGACCAAACGGCTGCGGCTTCCCGGAAGCAAGATTCTGATTCTGGGCGCCGGCGGCGCCGCCCGTGCTGCTGCTTACGCTCTTAAAGCAGAAGGCGCTCAAGTCCTTGTTACCGCCCGGCGTGAAGCGGCCGCGCGGAAGCTGGCTCGGAATGCCGGTGCGGACGTCGTTCCCTGGGAAAGGGCCGACAATCTGGATGTCGATGCAGTCATCAATGCAACGCCCGTTGGAATGGCGCCCCACACTGAGGCCCATCCTATTGATCTCGCCCGTTTGCGTACCCGCGTCGTGTTTGACATGGTCTATTACCCCCTCGAGACCCGTTTCCTTTCCGAGGCGCGCAGCCGCGGCCTGATTACGATTTCAGGCCTCGAAATGCTCGTGGCGCAAGGTGCTCGTCAGTTCGAAATCTGGACCGGGCAATCCGCACCTCGCGCGCTGATGGAGCAGGCGGTGCGCCAGGCGCTCGGCCACTCCGGATCGTGACAACAACCGATTGACTTCCCCATCGAACCCTGCCTAACATGCCATGAGAGGAAGAAATGGCCGGAAAGCGGAAGTGCGTAGTAACAGCGTGCGCGCTCGCCCTTGTTTTTTGCCTTTTGAGTCCGCCGCCTGCGCCTGGGGAGCAAAGCGAAGAGACCACGTCAATTCAGCAGATCGGCTGGGAAATTTCAACCGGAAATATCAAGACCGCACTGGCTGACGCTCGCCAGGCCGTCCAGCAGTTTCCGGACTCCGCGATTCTGATGCACCTGCTGGCGGTCGCCGAATCGAAAAACGGGCATGAAGACGAAGCCCGTGAATCCTTCCGCAAAGCAATTCGGCTGGACCCAACCATTCCACAGAACTATTACGACCTCGCCCTGCTGGACATGCGGGCCGAAGACTATACTGAAGCAACGAAAATGCTTCAGACGTACATCGGCGTAAGCCCTCAGAACGCCAAGGCGCACTTAATGCTGGGAATCGCCTACCGAAAGCAGAAACAGGACGTGCTTGCGATAGAACAACTGAAGCAGGCACTCGCTGTGTCTCCCGATCTGCCTCTCGTTCATTACAATCTGGGCAAAATCTACGCCAGTCAGGGCAACAACAACGCTGCGCTCGAAGAATACCGGAAGGAACTGGGCATCAATCCGGAATTTTATGATGTGTATTGCAGCGCCGGCTACGCCGAACTCGCAGAAAAGAACTATGACTCAGCCGAGGCGTTGTTCCAGCGTGGGGCCAAACTGAAGCCGCTTGCTTATGAGGCTTACTTCGGACTCGCCCGCGTTTATCTGGCGCAGAACCAATTGCCAAAAGCCGAATCCGAACTGAGCCTGGTCATCGCTCTGGCGCCCGATGACGTCGAAGCGCATTCACTCCTGGCCAGCGTCTATACCCAGCAGGGGAAGACGCTCGAGGCCAAACGAGAAGAACTGGTGGTGGAAACGCTCAGGAATCAGGCGAAGCCGGCGGACGAAACCCCGGCGTCACAACAATAACCCGCGCTCCGAAATAAGCGCAGCTAGTGACGGCCAGGCTGCAAATTGCAGATTCGCAGGCATGGAAGTGGTCCATTGGGAAAACATGGAAAATTCGAATCGAGGTGCACACGAGTGCTGCTGTTCGCGTGCCTTGCGGGGGTTTCCTTCCTCGGCCCGCCGCTCAGAGCAGATGAATTCAGCCAGACGTCCCATTACAGCGTGCGCCTGTTTTCATTCGGCACCTTCACCATGGACGTCCGCACGGGGGACATATACATCACCGGGTGGGACGATCCACACGTTGAAATCGAGGCGGAAAAAATCGTGCGCGCAGGATCGAAGAAGGCGGCCCAGTATCTCTACGAGCGGGTCAGAGTTCAGTTGGAAGGCCAGGATAAACTTGTCAGGCTTCGCACGATTTATCCCCCGCGCCGGCCATGGCGACCCTTTCGGGGAGAGTCCAGGCTCTCCGTCAACTTCCACATTCACATGCCATATGACAGCAATCTGGTCCTGAAGTGCGTGGATGGAGACGTCCGGGTTCAGGGCGTCGTGGGCCATGAACACATCCTGGTGAATTACGGCGACGTGGAAGTTGATGTCCCCTCGCTCTACCGCCTGCGATCAGTTCGCGCAAAAACCTGGCTGGGCAATGTTCAGAGCGATCTCCACGGCGAGGACGCAGCAGGGTTCAACAAAGGGGTGCTCTTCTGGAACCCAAACGGCTCCCAGGACATCCTGCTCAAAGTTCATATGGGCGGCATTTATATTTTCAGGGGCGAAGGCGAGTGAAAAGCCAGCTTCCTCACCGCACCCGGAAGACCAGCACCGCGCCGGCCAGCATGGCGACGGCGGCATAACCAAAGGCCGCAGTGGGCGAGAACATGGTCCATAGAGCGCCCACTACAATGCTGGCTGCAACGTCGCCAACCCCATTGACAGCGCCCAGCAGCCCGTAAGCTGTTCCGCGGACCTCGGGGGCAACCAAGTCCGCAGTGATTGTTCCTTCGAGAGCTTCTTCGAACGCCAGGTAAAGACCTCCGACGGCAAACAGGACCAGCAAATAGGGAACCGTCGCCAGTCGCCACATAAATGTTGCGATAAGCCCCGCGGCCGTCAATACGCCAATCAGATATCCAAACGCCAGCAGCCCCCGGCGGCCGATCCGGTCTGATAGCGCACCAACCGGATAAGAAGCGGCGGCATAGACCACGTTATGTCCGATATAAAGAAGCGCGGCAATCTCGGCCGCATTCGCCAGGCCATGCACCGGCATAAGCACTCGAGTGGCCGCCAGGATCATCAGCGTGTGAGCAAAGTCTCCCATTCCGAAGACGCCCACGCCCACCAGGAAACGCCGATAGCTTCCCGGCAGCTGCCTGAGGGCTGCAAAGAATCTCGCTTGTGAAGGCCGGAAGGTTTTCTCCTTGACGAGGAGCGCGAACACCAGCCCGCAAGCGAGCCCGGGGATTAGCGTTAAAAGAAAGATAATCCGAAAAGGCGTAGTGGGGCCGGATGCGTGGTAATGCAGGTGCGTCAGCAGCGCCACAGCGATCGACGGGCCCAGGATGGCCCCCAGCGTATCGCCAGCGCGCTCAAACCCGAACGCCTTGCCGAGCGATTCCGCAGGAACGGAACTCGCGAGGATGGCATTCCGGGCCGGCGCGCGAATGCCGCGTCCAAACCACCCCACCGCGCGCCCCACCAGCACAAGTGGCCAGCCGGAAGCAATTGCGAAGATCGATCCGGTGCTTCCCGTGAGGAAATACCCCGCGACAGCAATAGGCTTGCGACGGCCTGCACGATCCGAGACCCATCCAGATACCAGCTTGGCCAGCGTTGCCATGCCATCGGCCAGCCCCTCAACCAGGCCCAGCGCGGCGGCAGAAACGCCCAGGGCTGTGAGAAAGCCCGGCAGAACAGTGGTGACCATCTCGTGCCCGACGTCCGAAAGGAGGCTGGTCAGCCCCATGCCGAAAACATTCCGGTTAAGCCATGCCGAAGGTTGTTTGGCGGCAATGCCCTCGCTCGTTGTTGTCGACACCGGATTGGCGTTCGCTTTGCTCATGCATAAAGCTCTTGATTAACTGCCCGCGGTTGCTGGCGGTCATTCAAGACATTTCAATCTTATCGACAAAGCATTCGGCGAAAAACCGTTATGAATCTTCCTTGAGGGCGCTGTTCAGATTTTCGAGGGTCTCGGAAAACTCCTGCAGACACTCCTTCAAGTAACGGCCGACGGGTTCGGGAATGGAACCGTATCCTTTCAGATAACGGGGATGCAACTCTTCGACGTACGTCATCATTGTCGCAACCAGGGCGGCAGCCTCGCGCTTCGAATTCCGATGCGAACGCTCAAGGCCCAGTTCTTCCTTCATACCCCGGATTTTCGCGTGCAGCCTGGCAATTTCACTTTCAACCTTAACTGCCGTTTTCTTTGGCAAGGGTACTCTTGATGTAAGGACCGATTCATAGGGGCGGAAGAGTTCCAGCAACCGGAGCGCGTATTCCTCCAGAAGACGCATTCGGACAGAGAGCACCCTCCGATGGTTGGCGCCGATCAGTGTGTGCAATGGATGGCCCGGCATGTCTGGTTATCCTGAGCCAAGCCGCAGTGGCGTTTCACTTGGCCGAGCGATAGAGAATAACGTGCACCTTCTCGAGCGTAATCAGCCCTCCCCCGACCATTTCGTCCAGCCGGGGAAGCACCTTTTCGATGCGCTCCGGGCTCTCGACGGTCTCAATAACAATCGGCAGGTCTTGCGAAAGGCGCAGGATATTCGTCGTATGATAAAGGCCGCGGCCGCGGCTGCCGGACCCATACCCTCCTACTCCACGCAGGACGGTAACGCCCGAAAATCCTTCGCGACGGAACAGCTCAACGATCGCCTGATAGAGCGGCTTGTTTTCCCATCGGTCCGACTCGCCGATGTGGATCCTCATGAAAGTCTGTTCGCCCTCGAATCGCTCGTGCTCCACAGTGTTCTCCTATGAAATAAGGTCCGCCAGATGGATACCGAACAGCGTCAGCATCAGACCGCCTGTCACGCTGACACTCACATAGATGGCCATCTTTATCCAGTCGCCATCTTCAATCATCCGCGAGCTTTCATAAGCAAAGGTCGAAAATGTGGTGAAAGCTCCAAAAAAACCTACCGTGATCCCGATGCGCCAGTCGGGAGGAATCGACAGATGCTGAAGCGCGAATTCACCGATTCCGCCCAGCAGGAAGCACCCAATCAGATTCACTGTCAGCGTACCCGCTGGAAATGAAGAGCCGGTTCTGTACTGGATCAAACCTCCGAGTGCGTAACGCGCAAGAGTACCCGCAGAGCCAAATAATATCAGCAGCAGAATTCGCAAATCTCTTCACCTTTCTATACACCAACAAGCTCCATAAAAAAACTCCTGGGCGCCCGTTGGCAGCCAGGAGTCATTAGTCCCCACAAGGACAATTTCGGCGAACCCCATCGCCGTGGACTATATTTTTCAATATACAGCACCGAGCCCGAAATGCGAAATCTCGTCCAAATTTCTAACGCCATGGCGCCCCATCCGGCGCACGATCCAGCGGCTTATCGTTCCGGCGAATTTTGGAGAAAGGCCGGAGTTCAGCGTGAAAACGCGCAATCTCCCCGCGCCGCCTTTTCTAACTGCAGAACAGCGAGCACTTGCCGGAAACAGGTCTCATGGTGAAAATGACAGGACACGTGTAACCCGTTGAAGGCGAAGGCCAGCCCTGAGAAACTTTATCAGAAATTTTCAAAGATACTCCGAAAAATATCTTGACATTTGAAACTGGCGTTGATATACGTCGGAGACAGTTCTGCTTTTCGTGCGTCGGGCGTTGGAATTCTAATCCACATTACCCCAGGGGGTGCTGGAAGCGGGCATTTGTGGCATCGTCGTGCCGTTTTGCTTTGGATCGTCCTTAATAACTACCTCGGCTACATATATTTTTAAAGTAGTGACCCTACCGACGGTCGGTTAAGGAGGAAAGACGTATGAGCGGGAACGACTCCAAAGGCGGCATGAAAGCCTCCTCTCTGTTTCGCGGCGCACTCTGGACGGTAATGACTCTTGTGTTAGTGCTGGCCTACCCTAAGGCTGGTTCCGCACAGGTCCTTTATGGCACGCTCGTCGGCCATGTCACGGACCCGAGCGGCGCCGCAGTGCCTGGGGCCAAGGTCCGCATCACCAATCAAGGCACGAATATTTCCACCGAAACAACCACAAATGCTTCCGGTGATTACACGTTTACTAACATCGTTGCCGGAACCTACACTCTCCAGATTACGCAACAAGGGTTTCGGACGTATCAGCGCCGGGACATCCCGGTCACGATCAACGCAGTGGCCCGCGTGGACGTGGCCCTCACGCTGGGCGCCGTTACTCAGACGGTCGAAGTGACCGGCGCACGGCCGCTGCTTCAAACTGATACTTCTGAGGTCCATGCCAATATTGATACTCCAACGCTTGCCAATCTGCCTGTTCCGCTCGGAAGAAACTACCAGCAGCTTTACCGCGCACAGCCAGGCTTCAGTCCGCCTTCCAACTCCCATTCGGTTCCCACCAATCCTGCCCGCGCGCTATCGTTCAATGTCAACGGGACAAGCAACAATCAGAACAACACGCGGATTGACGGTGTGAGCACTTATAACGTCCAGTTGCCGCATGTCAATTCATACGTCCCTACGCTCGATTCCATTCAGCAGGTTAACGTCGTGACCGACAGTTTCGACGCGGAAGAAGGATTTGCCGGCGGCGCGGCTATCAACGTGGAAACCAAGAGCGGGACCAACCAGATTCACGGCGACATCTTCGAGTACCACAGCAACAATCACACGAAGGCCTGGCCGGACCTTTTTGACGCCGCATGCACCAACTGCGGTAACAAGCCGAAGTATATCTACAACGACTTCGGAGGCTCTGTCGGCGGGCCCATCAAGAAGGACAAGGCATTCTTCTTCGCAAGCTACGAAGGTCTGTTCAACAACTTCACCGCGCAGACGTTCGCCACGGTTCCCACTCAGGCTATCCGCAATGGTGACTTGTCCGCTTCAGGAACCGACATCTATGATCCCATGACGGGAGACCCTGTTACAGGAGCGGGACGCCAACAGTTCATGGCATCGGTTGATCCCTCCAGCCCGCTCTTTAATCCTGCCTGCACCGCTGCGGTGGCAAACTCCAGCGGCTTGTGCGCAAACATGATTCCTACCGCCCGGCTTGATCCTATTGCGCAGAAAATCCTTACGTATATTCCGCTCCCGAACCGTCCAGGCGTTAACCGCGACTACTTTATTTCAGGCAGCCGTGCATTCCATCGCAATCAGGTGGACACGAAAATCAATTACAACGTTAATTCCCGCTTCAACCTCATCGGAACTTTTGGAATGCTGCACTATATCAACGACACCCCGACCGTGTTCCAGGCCACCAATGCCGGGGGTCCCCATTTTGGCGCCGGTGGAAACTCCGGCCACGGGTTTGGAAACACCTACCGGACGACCATCATGGGAACCTACACATTCACTCCAAACTTCCTGATGGACGCGCACTTTGGGTGGGCAAAGCAGGGAACCAGCTCCGTTCCAAACGACATCGGGACCAACTTCGGCAGCGACGTGCTGGGCATCCCGGGGACAAATGGTACACGCCGGTTTGAAAGCGGCTGGCCGGAATTCGATATCTCCGGGTTCTCGACGATAGGTCAAGTCGATAATTTTATGCCGTATTACCGGCACGACCCACAAAAGCAATATGTGGTCAATTTCAACTGGATTAAAGGTCCGCACAACATCCGCTTTGGATTTGAGTGGTACTCCCAGGCGCTCAATCAAACACAGGCTGAAGACCTCACGGGCGGCTATGGGGCGCAGGGAGGATTCGATTTCGGCGAGGGTGTGACTGCAAATTGCACGGATCCCGTTGCCGGCTCACCGGGCAGTTGCGACGCTACGACCGACACTTCGCGCTTCAACGGGATTGCGTCGTTCCTGCTCGGTCTGCCCGACGCAATGGGAAGAAACTACCAGATTCCGGACGTTTATCACGTCCATGCAAACCTCTTTTCGCTCTACACTCGCGATCGGTGGAACGTCACGAAGAAGCTTACTTTGAACTATGGGCTGCGCTGGGAATACTATCCCATGCCTGCTCGACCGGACCGCGGGATTGAGGTTTACAACCCGACGAACAACACCATCCAGCTCTGCGGGTTCGGAAGCGTTCCCAGCAACTGCGGCGTGGAAATCAGCAAAAGGCTGTTTTCGCCGCGCGTGGGCTTTGCTTATCGGTTCACGGACACCTTCGTCATGCGGGCCGGATATGGTATCACGACCGATCCCTATGAAGCCCTCGAACCTCTGCGCAACAACTACCCGATTTCAGTTCCTACTCACGTAACAAACACTTTGCCGGCAGGCGGGCAAGGCGGACTGCTCCCGGCGGGATCGCTCGCTACGGGCATTCCTCCGATTTCAGCTCCAAGCCTGGGCAACGGCATCATCCCATTGCCGCTCGACGTCGCCTATGCCGGATATCCACCGAAAAAGTTCGACCGTGGCTATGTCCAATCGTGGAACCTCACTCTTCAGAAGGAACTGAAGTGGGGGTTCACGGGGCAAGTCGGCTATGTTGCCACGCGGCAGACGCGGCTGCTGGGTTTCCTCGACACCAACGCGGGACAGATCATTGGCGCCGGCTCCGCCGGACAGCCTCTCTTCGCAGCTTATGGCCGGACCGCACCAACCATCAACATCGTCCCAGTTGGCACCGGCCATTATGACTCCCTCCAAGCTGTTCTCCAGCGCCGCTTCACGGGCGGGCTGATGTTACAGGTGAATTACACCTATAGCAAGGCCATTTCCAATATTGACAACAGCGATGCGAGCCCCGGCGACGAAAAACTCCAGGTCTTCAACCTCATGTACCTTAACCAGACAGTGACCGATTACGACCGCACGCACAACCTCGAGATCATGCACATCTGGGAACTGCCATTCGGCAAGGGCAGGAAGTGGCTTGCCAGTGGCGGCCCACTAAGCTTTTTGGCCGGCGGCTGGCAATTGAGCGGCCTGGCGAGCTTTCTGTCAGGACCTCCCTTCAGCGTGTATTCGAACGGTGCCAGCTTCAGCACACCGGGCAGCAACCAGACCGCAGACCAAGTCAAATCCAGCATCCAGCGCATCGGGTCGATCGGAACCGGCGAATACTTCTATGATCCCTTTGCTTTCGCGAATCCCAATGCTCCACGCCTCGGCACGATGGGCTTTAACGCCCTTCGCGCGCCGGGAGCGGCAAACTACGATTTCTCGGTGCAGCGCGAGTTCTCATTGACAGAGCGCTTTAAACTTCTGTTCAGGATGGATGCGTTCAACTTTACCAACACACCGCACTTCAGCGCTCCAGACAATTCGCTGGGCGATGCCAATGCCTTCGATCCCGTCACCCATGTCGTCACCGACCCGGGCGACTTCATGACCGTTACAGGCGTGCAGGACTTCGCCAGGGAAGGCATCGACGAAAGACAGTTCGAGTTCAGCCTGAAGCTGAGCTTCTAGACACCTTCGGTCATAGGGGCGCGCACTCCGCGCGCCCCTTCACCCCTCAGCCGCCAGAACAAACACCCCTTAAGATGAGATTACTGTCCGGCTATGCTTCTCAGTAAAACGGCTTCGGTAATGTCGTGCCCTCTCCAGCTTCCTTGACAATTACAGCCACAGTTCCTAAAGTAATCTCCACCTTTTATGAAAAGAAGGAACCTCCATCCACTTCTTTTTGCATTCTTTTCCTTCTTGTTGCTCCTGCATGCCTTGCTCTTCTTGCGCGCCAAAGACGATGCGCTAAAAGGGCTCGCCGACTTTTCATCCTTCTACGGCGCAGCCTGGATGGTGCGACACGGACTGGGGCGTGAACTTTATGATCCCTTAACACAATCACGCGTCCAGAGCACGCTGTTCCCTGAGGCAAGCTCGAGAAACGGCCTGCTGCCATACATCCACCCCCCGTTCGAGGTGTTACTCTTTCTGCCTTTGACTTACTTTTCATATCGCGCGGCGTATGCTTTCTGGATGGTCATTAACATATTTCTTCTGCTGGCGACAGCCAAGGTTATGGCTCCGCACATGACAGACCTGCGCTCACTCTGGACCCCGCTCCCGCTCCTGCTATATTTGGGATTTTTTCCCGCATTTATCGCTGCGCTCCAAGGTCAGGATTCTATTGTTCTGCTTCTGGTTTTTGCGCTTGTATTGGTCAACCTCAAGGAGAAGCATGATTTCAAGGCAGGATTCATTCTGGCCTTGGGCCTTTTCAAGTTTCAATACACTTTGCCTTTTATGGTCCCTTTTTTCCTGCGGCGACGTTGGAAGGTCCTGGAAGGTGCAGCATCCTCGACAGTGGTCCTTTTTCTGCTCGCATTGCCAGTCGCGGGGCTTCATGGGAGCCTGTCGTATCCTTCGTTTCTCTGGAATCTCCTAAGTGGATCGACCTCACACGAGGTCCAGAATGCTCTCGGGATCGCATCGAACACGATGCCGAATATCCGCGGTACTATTGAAATGCTTGGCTCGGGTCTGCTGCAACCGAATTTTCGGAAAATGGTGATCATTCTGCTTTCGGGCGCAGCTATTATCTGGGCCGCCATGAAATGGAGGATCAGTCCCGTGCAGCCAGGGACGTTTGATCCGGGCTTTGCGTTGTTGATTGTTGTATCTGTTCTCGTGAGTTACCACCTCCAATTTCACGACCTGACGATATTGCTGATACCCTTCAGCCTGATGCTGAACCACTCCTTGAAGAGTCGATGTGATTCAGCACGCTGGCGGTTCCCGACTTTCGGAATTGTCGCGCTCTTTTTTTTCAGTCCGCTCTATCTGTGGTTGATCCAACGAAGGATGCTGTTTTCGCTTTTCATTCCGATCCTGTTTCTCGCAGCGATGCTGAACCGCGAGATCGACTTCCCAGCCGTCGATGAAAAAGGTTCCGCTGGCGTGAACCAGCAGGCCTAAATCACCAGGCCAACTTGACGGCACAGCCAACTGATCCGCGCAGACGCTATCTCCAGGGGAAAGTGAGTCAAACGTTACACTGCCAAATTCCCTTGGCAGCGTTTCGTTTATATGGTTTAGGATAAGCACAGGAGGCACTCTAAACAGGGTGCTTCTTGATCTGCTGAACGCAGGGTTCGCTGTGCTTACGGGTGCGTTCTGCGAGCTTCATTTTGATGGTGTCCTTTCCGGCTGTGGGCGGCTGGGAAGTTTTCTAATTGATTATCGGCGTCGGGGTAAGCTTCCGGGTCTTAAGCGATGACAGATGGCTTCTACTCAGGCTGAATTTCCATCGCGAACCGTAATTCTATCCGCGGACGGAATGCGCCCGGACTTTTACCGGCATCCGAAAAAGTTTGGACTGAAAATCCCCAACATTCTGGAACTGGTCGAATCCGGCGCAAGCGCCGACTCGGCTGAAGGCATCTATCCATCAACAACCTATCCTTCGCACGCTACGCTCGTGACGGGAGTTCGCCCGCGCCAGCACGGAATTTACAGTCACCTTGCTTCGCTCGACCCCACGGAAAAGGCCCGCCCCTGGACCTGGTTCGCGCGCGCCATCAGCGTTCCCACTCTCTGGGACGCCGCGTGCTCGTCAGGACGCAAGACCGCTGCCATCGCCTGGCCCGTCACTGCCGGGGCCCGGATCAATTACAACATTCCGGAAATCTGGGACCCGGCTGCGCCAGACCCTTATCACGATTTTGAAACGGCGGCCCGGCATTCCACGCCGAGGCTTTTTGATGAGGTCTTCAGTTGCATCATGACCTCCGCAGCGTGCGCGGCAAAGGACCGGCGGCCGCCGGATGTCCAGGAACTGTCGCCCGACTACCTTCGCGCTGAGGCGGCTGTTCACATCTGGAGGCGCTACAAGCCTGATCTTCTTCTGGTCCATTTTGCCCTCTATGACCAGCTTGCGCACCGCCACGGGCCGTTTGCCAGGGAGGCCCTCCAGGCCATAGAGGAGATGGACCGCGAGATCGGGAAAATCCGGGATGCAGTTGATGGTGAGGAAGCTGTCACGGTAGTAGTCCTTTCCGACCACGGTTTCGTTTCCGTGGAAAAGGACGCTGCGCCGCTTGTGGCGCTCGCGGAGCATGGTTTGTTCGGCCGGAATCCTCGCGGTGAGCCTGAACTGAAGCGGCTTGGCGCCATCCACTGCGGCGGCTCCTTCGCGATTTACTGGCTGGAAGAACCAACGACCGAAGATAAGCGCTCGCTTGAAAAGGCCATTGCAAGGCTGGCCGAAACGGGCGCCGTCCGCGAAGTCGTTGATCGCTCCAAGTTGCAGACTCTTGGTGCCGATCCCGACGCGGAACTGATGCTCGACGCGGCCCCCGGCTTCTGTTTTTCCGGGCGGCATGCAGGCGACCTGATAGAGAGCGCGAAAGACCGCGGGACGCACGGTCATCTGCCTTCCGTTCAGGGAATGGAGGCCGGCTTTATTGCAGCAGGGCCTGGAATCAAGCCCCGGAAAAACCTTGGACGGATCGCCCTCACGCGCATTGCGCCAACTTTGATGAAGCAGATGGGACTGGCGAGAAGTATTCTGGCTTCGGAGGCCGACCCGGTTGACCTGGGTTGAGCATCTAATTTGTTGTGCAGGTGCCTGGCTCGAGTGGGGGCGTCCTGGGTGACAAGCCTGCTTCGGAAACGCGAAAATCCGCGCCGGCCGAAAGGCGCGGAGGTCAGGTATGCATCCTGAGAAATCCAATCTGCAAACCGCCATTTGGAATTACCTCGAATCACGTCCGCGGATAATTCGCTGGCGCGAATGGCTTTCGGGACGCCGATATCGCCTGGCGCCGCTGCGCGACCGTACGCGGCCGCTTTACGTCATTGCTTACAACGTGCGCGACGATGGGCGCTCCGGAGAAATGGCCCGCGCGCTGGAGCGCGACTGGATCGAAACGCCCGCCCATTCGCGCGAGAAGTATGATGAGATTCTGTTCCGCGCACCGCAACTGGTCATCATTCAACTCGACCGCACGAATCTCTGCGGCTGCCTTGGGCACCGCCACGTTTCCGTCCGCGAAGTTCCCTTCGCAATGCCCCATGACGTCTTCGGCGGCGAGCACGCCGGGGAAATGGACATCGCTTTCGAGCGCGTCCGCGCCTGGCAGGCGCTGCCGCTGAGCGATACGGCCCTGGACGCGAAGTTTCTGCACGGAAGCCGCCTCAATGACTTCCACGCGAAGCAATTTCGTTTACGGCTGCTCAGTGTCGTCCTGCATGAGACAAACCACCTGGTTTCACCCAACGAGCCTGAGACATCCGTCCGCGAACGCAGCCTTAACTTTTACCGCGATGCCCTTACCCACTACACGGAAAATGCTATCGCTACGCTTTCACTGACGATCGACCGCTCTTTTTCGCGATTGGAGTAATTCCGCAGATGACTTGTATTCAGCCAATCCAACTTGAATTTTCACGACTCTGCAAATTTGCCCTCGACGCGCTCGGAACCAGGTATTAGAATCGCTGTTTGAGCGCGCGAAAGAGAAAACTCGTCATTGCAGCCTCGGTTCTTGCGCTGGCGGCGGTCCTGATCATTGCCTGGATTCACGCTCACAGGCATAAGGCGACTCTTCCAGTCACAAACCAAATCGTGGTACTCGGCTTTGACGGCATGTCTCCGGACCTCGCTTCCAAATGGATGCAGGAAGGCAAACTGCCGAATTTCGCCCGCCTAGCGCAAACCGGAACGTTCACAAAACTTGGCACAACGAATCCTCCGGAATCGCCGGTGGCGTGGGCCTCTTTTGCCACCGGACTTAATCCCGGCGGAACAGGAATTTATGATTTCCTTGCTCGCGATCCCCAGACTTATCTTCCCCGCATCAGTCTGGTCGCACATCAGAAGCCGAAATTCCTTTTTGGCTTGATCCCCATCAGGCCTCCAAAAGTCACCAACGAACGACATGGAACCCCTTTTTATGAAGCGGCTGCGGATGCTGGAATCAAGACCACCGTGCTGCGGATGCCGCTTGAATTCCCACCCAGCCCGGTGCCCGGCGGCAAGCTCCTGGCCGGCCTGGGCGTTCCTGACATTCGCGGAACCTGGGGGACATTCTTCTATTTCGCTTCCAACCTTCCGGCCGACGAAGCCGGCGACACCGAATTCGGAGGGAAACTCGTGCGGCTGGAGTTTGACGGCCGCACAGCCAGGACGGAAATCTCCGGCCCCGTTGATCCTACAACGGACACCTACCGCCGCATTTCAATTCCGGTTCAATTTGACGTTTCGCCGGATGGGAACTCGATCACAATACACCTCGACGGCCAGACGGAAACCGTTGCCAACCACCAATGGAGTAAATGGTTCGACGAGAAATTCCCCATCAATCCATTCATTTCCGTTCACGCGATCAGCCGGTTCTTTGTGCTTGAAACTTCGCCGGATGTTCAGATTTACATGTGCCCGCTGAACATCGACCCCAAAGACCCCGCCTTCCCTGTCACATATCCCGCGGGATGGAGTAAACGGCTCGCGGAAAAGTGGGGCGATTTTAAGACGCTCGGGTGGTGGCATGACACCTGGGCGCTCAACGAAGAGCGGATCGACGAGGGCGTGTTTCTCCAGGATTCGTACCGCACCATGGATTCCCTTACTCGTATGGTGCTGGATCAGCTTCAGCACGACCCGCCCAGCCTGATGGTTGCCGTCTATACCTGCACGGACAGCGTGCAGCACATGTTCTGGCGATTGACTGATCCCACAAGTCCACGCTATGACCCCGTGCTCGCCAGGAAATATGGGGACGCCATTCAGCAAGTGTACGAACGTGCGGACCAGGTTGTGGGTGAAGTTGAAAAGGCCATGAAACCCGGCGGAACACTGATCATCGTCTCCGACCACGGCTTCCATGCCTTCAACTACGGCTTTAACACCAACACGTGGCTGGTAAAAAACGGATACATGGTCCTCAAGAACCCGAACGCCCAGGAGCAGCAGTACACCTTGCAGAACCTCTATACCCAGCAGAATTTCTTCCCCAATGTTGACTGGGCGCGAACGCGCGCCTATGCGCTTGGGCTGGGCCAGATCTATCTGAACGAATACGGGCGCGAACGCTACGGCATCGTTGCGCCCGGCGCGCAAGCCCGGGAGCTTGAAGAGGAAATCCGCAGCAAGCTGCTCGCTTACCGCGACCCCAGAACCAACAAGCCCGTGCTTGAAGATGTTGCGCTGGGCCATGAAATCGACCACGGGGCGTACGTCAGCAGCGCTCCTGATCTGCAACTGAACTTCTACCCCGGCTACCGCACTTCCTGGGAAACATCGCTGGGTGCAATTCCACCCGGCATTGTGGTCCCCAACACACGCAAGTGGAGCGGCGATCATTGTGCCTCCGACCCGAAAGACACACCAGCGATATTGTTCATCAACCGCAAACTCGATTCGTCCGACCCGAGCATCATGGACGTGGCGCCCACGGTGCTTAAGCTGCTCGGAGTGACGCCACCCGACAAACTGGATGGCAGGCCGTGGACCCTCTCTCCCGTTAATCAGACCCAGGCCGAACGCTGAGGGGCAGTCGTTTCTCGCACGGAGCACGGTCCCGCACAACGAACAACGTCGCCTTGGAGACCTCTTGCCGGGCCGGCCCTCGCGGAATAAACTGTCTTTGGGGAGTTATCGGGCTATCGCATGAGGATCGGGGAAATTCGAACGAAAACCGTGAGCCGGAGTGCCCGGCCTCATCGCACGCGGGCATCGAAGCTTCGGTTTAAATTCGCAGCCATTGCAGGCGTGATCGCTGCGCTGGGAATATGCAGCGTTCTGTCCGGGCAATCTTCCAGCGGGGTCAGTGACATCACAGGCGATTATGAATTCCTCCATCCTTACAACACGCTGGCCCTCCTTCAGGAGGACACAATACTGAAGGGTTACATTGATGTCCTCCAGGGGCAGTCGGAATCCGATGCCATCCTTAGCTATCCCATCGATAACGGCGATCGCAAAGGCGACCAGGTGGAATTCACTACCCGCAAGATCCACGAAATGTATTACCACTTTTCGGGCATTGTCCGGCGCGGCAACGGAAAGAAGCCGGGCGATCCAGACTATCTGGAGCTTGCGGGCGAACTCCAGACAGTTCAGAACAATTCAGTAACCAACCAGCAAACCGTTGACCGTCGCCAGGTAGTTTTCAAATCCAAGGGGAAAAACGAAACCGAGCCCTGAGAATTTCGAACCGGCAGGACCATACCCATCACGGGACTGAGCCGGTTGCAATGCCTACTTATGTCATCAAACAATAATTTTATGGGGTGCGTGGCCGTCGTAACGGGAGCCGGCTCCGGAATCGGCAAAGCCATTGCCCTTGATTTTTTGAAATCCGGCGCGCAGGTGGCGGGATTCGGGCGGCGCCCCGCCTATGCCACAGAACTCCGCGATCTGCGGCAATTCGGCAACGAATTTCTCTGGGTCCCGGCGGACGTTTCGCGCGAGGAGGACGTCCGGCGTGGGATGAAGCGCGTCCTTCGCAAATTCGGCAAAGTGGATTTCCTGATCAACAACGCCGGAGTGCGCGGGCCAACGGCGCCGGTGGTGGAACTGAGTGCAAACGATTGGCGCAACGTGCTTGAGATAAATCTCACGGGTGCGTTTCTTTGTGCGCGCGAATGCGTCAGGGAGATGACAAAACAAGGGCATGGCCGAATCATCAATATCTCCTCCACAGCGGGGCGAATGGCATATCCGATGCGGGCGTCTTACGCTGCATCCAAATGGGGCCTCATTGGCTTCACGCTCACGCTGGCGCAGGAAGTGGGCCGGTACAACATTCTCGTCAACGCTGTGTGTCCGGGGCCTGTAGAAGGCGCAGCTATCGACGAGGTCATCGCAGCACGAGCTAAAGTGCTGGGGATTCCGCCGGCGAAAGTCCGCGAGCAGTTCGAGCGCGCGGCGGCGCTGGGTCGCATGGCAACATCTCGAGATGTCAGCGACATGGTCTTATTTTTGTGTTCGGACCGCGCGCGAAACATCACCGGTCAGGTGATTGACGTCAGTGCGGGATTCGGGCTTGCACAAAAACTGCATCGGTAAGCCCTAGGGGAAGAATATCCGCTTCAAGATGATCGTATAGAAGGAGGGGCACATGAGCGACAAAGGTTTCGAGATGATGCGACGGATGATGGGTAGCACGAGGGCCGAGGAGGCCCGCGCAGCATGGTCAAAGCTCTCGCCGGACTTCGCGAGGATGATTGAGGATTTTGTCGCCGGAGAGGTCTGGACCAGGTCCGGCTTGGAGCTCAAAATTCGCAGTCTGGTTACGATTGGAGCGCTTGCGGCGCTGGGCAGGGCCAACGCGCTTCGATTGAACATCGAAATGGGGCTGAACAACGGCGCGACTCGTACCGAAATTACCGAAGCTATCCTCCAGCTTGTACCCTACGCAGGATTTCCGGCCGTCTGGGATGCGCTGATTGTTGCCGACGATGTGTTCCGCGGAAAACGTGGAGACGAATTTGCATCGCCACAAAGAGGCTCATCACTGTAGTTCTGAAATACTATGGGCTGTTGTTCACGCTGCAACCCAAAAGGCACGACGCTTCCTTGACCGGCAACGAACCTCACGATTTGATCGGTCACCATGTCGCGCGCCTCGCGGGCGGCCCACAGAACTTCAATCAAAATCGACGCCTTCGCAAGTTGGAGCAGCAAGCTGCGGTCGTTGAAAGTGAAGACTTCGGGATTTGGCTCCGCTATGGCGGTCCCCTCCTTCTCGATGGCCGCCTGCCGCCTCCGCTCGGTCAGGTTGGGAAAATCATCGATCCGTGAGAACTATGTTTTCAATGGTTTCAATACCCACTCCTTTGGTCTCCCATACGTACACCGCCAACCACGACTGAACAAACAGCCCAAGACAATCCAGGGGAACGACTCTACCGCGCCGTCACCCACATCTTCCCGCCATCGTCACGCATGTTGTGGAGAGGATAAAGCTGAATTACGCAAGCGATACGCCTGACACTCCATTACTATGGGACTGCCTCCAGCATCAGTACCGTAACTGAATGCGGCGGAAACCTGTAGTCGATCTCCGATCCCGAAACTTTCAAATGTGATTCGACCGGATGGACAAGGGCCGGATGGTCAACATCATTCATGGACGTGAGAGAGTCGGCCGCCAGCGTCTCGACCGTGGTAACCGGCCCGGGCGAGAAATGCTCGAGCTTGATTTGCGAAGCGATGGAATCCTTCCAGTTGCGGTTCACGACAAAAATCGCGAGCTTGCCGCTTTTTGAATGGCGCGTCGCGAGAACATCAAGATAAGGAACGTTCTCGACTTCCGGTACTCGAGTCAGACCCCGATGCACATCATATTCCCTGACCTGCGTCTGGCTTGCCACCAATTGGTCGCCGGCATAATTCGAATACAGGCTGAAAGCCCAGAACTGGGGGGCTGAATAGACCCTTCCTTTTTCTTTATGGATGCCCGCGAATTCCAACAGCCCTGTCATATCTGAGACAGGCACGAAGTCCGAGTGAGCGAGGATCATATTCATCCACGCTGCCCCCAGAACGGCTCCACCCTGATTGTCCCAGCGAGGAAGTCCAGCCCCTTCTGGCGCAGCAAACAACCATTCTGTAAATGCAATCTTCACTCGGCCACGGGTGACGGGATAGGAATCAATCTGTGCACGCATTTGATCAAGCCCTGCTGCCACTCCCCGCGGCGCCGCAAAATCCGCAGCAAGCACCTCATAACGGTCGGCGTTCTTATTGACCATCTCATCCATCCCAACAACAAAGTGGGTCGTCAGGTAGCTGACGTCAGCGCCGTCTTGCCCGAGAAGCCTTCCATTCCAATCCTTGAAAGTATCAACGTCGGCGCCGTTGGCGAAAATCATGGTCGGCGAAGGGACAAGATCACGGATGGTGTTGAAGAAGGTTTTGTAGCGCGCGGCGTAACCTTCTGGCGTTTGCCAGCCGATCTGAAAATGGCCCCAAAGTTCGTTGCCGAGTTCCCAGGCTGCGACATCGTAAGGGTCCCGGTGTCCATTGGCGGCTCGGCGTGCCCCTTCGGGAGTGTGGCTCCCGCCCTGGCAATACTCGACCCAGCGGCGTGCTTCTTCTGGAGTGCCGCTTCCGAGATTCAGGCAGATTTGCGCCCGCGCGCCGATCAGATGGCAAAAATCCATAAGTTCGTCAGTGCCAAACTCGTTGTAGTTCGGAATTCCCCATGGCTGATTCAGCATGGTGGGGCGCTTGTCGATGGGGCCCACTCCGTCTTCCCAGTGGTAACCGCTTGTGAAGTTCCCGCCATAGCGTAGAAGCGGTGAATGGAGTTGCTTTGCCAACCGGATGACATCGGGATCGAGGCCGTCAACCGCATCGTCAGGGTAAAGCCGAATTTCATCCAGGGAGACTCGATGATCACCTTTCAAAGAAACGGCGAAGTCCACGGGGTGGAGAGGCTGGACTGCTCCGGCAGGCAATACGAGATGGAACCTCAGTTTATTCCAATCTGCGCCCTTCGGCACAGTGACGGAAGTTGAAACAAGCACATTGCCGGGATCGTCATGAGTTCGGAAGCTGACCTCAAGACCTACAGGTTCCTTTCGCGAAATCGCAAAGAGCACGCCGTGATAACTGAGTTCCCGTTCGATCGGCAAATAAATGCCTTGCCGGATACCCACTTCGCTTTCCGGCATTCCCATCAGATAAAGATATTGTTCAGAATTTGCGGCGTTTCCCAAACGAGGCTCATACCGCATCCCATCGTCCGCGTGTAATGGAAGCCAGGGCAAAGGAAGGCCCATGCTCGAAGCGCGCATAAACTCTTTGCCTGAGAAGCGCCGCTCTAATGTGTTCAGGCTGGCGGGATAGATTTCAAGGCTGGGGTTGTCGAGCAATTCCGCCGACACCCCGCCGAATATCGAGCGGCCTATGTCTTCAAGGAACGTTCCGTACACAGTGCGCGGGATTTGAAAGGGCGCCACCTTCGCGGCATCGATCGTGATATTCGCGGTTCGAGCGTTGGTTCGAATGTAAGAAGAAACAGTTTGAGAAGAAAAAACACTGGGGACTCCGAAGCAAATGAACAGGCTTGTGCAGATCAGGATCGCAGTTCTGACTGCCTGATTAGATCGACCCATTTTTCTATCCTCCTCCGGAGCGAGTCGCCATTGTTGGTTAACGCATTGCAGCGAACGCATTGATTGGAAAACAAAGTCTAGGGCAGGAGTATAGGCAGGTCAATAATATGTGATGCTTTCGCGGGACGAGAGCCGGAATCTCAATGAGGGGCTGCGACGGATTTCCAGCAAAATCCCGCTGGTGGAACGCGAAGTAATGTTGCAGGTACAAAACACTACAAGGCAGACCAGAACATCCCGCACCGGGTCGTCCCTGGCAACAAGGGCAGTTCTTCTCGGCAGCGAAATCTCTGCTCTCGAATATTCTGACCGGAAAACAGTGCGTTGGCTGTTGAGGACTGTTTACAGACCTCCCTGTCTCAAGCGCAAAACGTGAGGTCGGTGGTGGGGGACGACTTGCGCAACAGGCGCTGGCGGCGGTGCGAGAACCGTTTCATCCAGGATCGCGGGCAGGCATTTTGATCAAGTAGCCTCAGGGCAGTTTCAGTAAATTCGAGGGCCCTGGCAATATCGCGCACGCGGTGCTCATAGTATATCGCCAGTTCCTCACACGCGCCGATAGCAAAGCGTGATTCAAGGCCGGCAATTTTCATCCACAGATCAACCGCCTCCTTGTAACGGTGCGCACGCTTGTGCTGCGCCGCAAGCTGCCACAGCGCCTGCGGTTCAACTGATGCCGGCAAGCCGCGGACGAGCGCTTCGAGGCACGCGGCGTGGGCAAGTTCCGCTGCTCCGGCGCTTTCGAGAATACGGCTCAGGCTGAAGAGATCGCGCCCATCGGATTGGGCGCCGTCGCCTGCCGCCGCAACAACTCGTCCAACTTCAACCGTAAGCCCGGCGAGCGTCACAATGTCTAATGCATTGTGGAAGAAGACCGGCTGCAGGCATTTGGCGCTGCCGGTACGCAAGTAATCGAAATAAATCTGCGGAATTTCTGACCCGGGAACGTCCCCGTCACGCGCGATGCCAAGAAGTTCGCGCTCGAGGTTCTTGAGCTGACAGCTTTCAAGGCGCAGCTTCCACAATCGGCGCGCGGGGTGCAGCAGGTCAAGATGGACAAGCCGTGAAAACGGCGAGCGAATGCGCGCCAGCGTGTAGCGCGTTTCAAGCAGCGGAATGTCAAAAGTTTTGCCGTTGAAAGTGACAAGCAGTTGGTAGGGTTCGAGCGCCTCTGCCAGCGCCGCGAGCGCAGCCTTCTCTTCCGTGAAATCGCGCAGGAAGAATTGCCGCACGCGAAAGCCCGGCCCGTCTGCCGCGCCGATGCCGATCAGAAAGGCGCACGTCCCCGTACCGCCGGCAAGCCCGGTCGTCTCCGTATCGAGATAGACAACAGACGAAGGCGGTGGAATGTTTGCGCCCTTCAGGAACAGTTCGAGCGGCGAGAGATCTGCATGCGCGACATCGCCAATGCAGAACTTGCCGTAGGGCCGACCGAAAGGGAGAAGCTGGTTCGCGAGGAAATATTCGCCCCGGTCATTTCTGCGGACTTCGCCCTCGATGTAATGCTCGACGCTTCCGGGCGCGCGCTGCGCCGCAACTCGCCTGGGCTGCCGCTCAAGCCGACGAATATATTCAAGCTGGCGCTCAAGCGCGTCCTCGCGCAATGTCTTGCCCGCCGCCCGCTTCAGTTCGCGAAGTTTCTCCTCAAGATTCATGGGACACGCAGAGCTGTGCTTGTCATCGCGAGCGCATCAAAGAGTCCCTGCCTCTTGAACCTGAAGAAAGGCAGAGGCTCCAAGTTTCGCTCACAATGACACTCAGCGAATCGTTTTTTGGCGGTATCCACGCCGATCTCTGGCGCACCTCGCCAAATTTAATTCAGTATCTTACTCAGAATCGACAGCGCCACTTCCTTGCCCTTCGCCCCCACTTCGCCAGCGGGACCAACACAAGACGGGCAACCCGATTCGCAAGGGCAATTCATGATCAGCCGCTGCGTGTTTTCGAGCAGTTCCGGACTCAGCCGGAACAGCGGCTCGCTGAATCCAATGCCACCGGGATACTTGTCGTAAAGGTAGATATTTGGCTCAAAGACCTTGGTGTATGCCGAGGGGCGGCCCGCCATCACAGGCGAAGTGTCAATGTCCTCCGCGATTTCGAGATTTTCGCCGACTGCTACGCCCAGGTCGCGCGCGTCGCACATCATCAGCAGTGTGCTGATCGCCTGCAGCGCATGAGCGAGGCCCTGCACACCGTTCAGGCGGTCATCGCGCGTGTAAGGCATGGCATCGAGCAGCGCCTGCGGCAGCGTCAGCCAGAAGGCCGTAGTGTGCATTTCCTGTTCCGGCAGCGACAATTCCCCGGAGCCCACGTTCTGCATCGTGTGAAATTTGATCTTCTTGAAGCCAACCACCTGCGTGTTGACCTGCACCTCACCGTGGTTCTTGAAGGCTGGGCCTGCCGCCGCTGAATCGAACTTCTCCAGGATTTTAATCTTGGTGTAGGAAATGGCATCGGTATAGTATTCGGAGTCACACTGGCGCACGTAGGCCTTGCGCTCATCGTAATCGAGTCGCTCGACGTGATACTGCTGGCCGTCCTGGAGATAAATGGCTTTTTCGTGCACTGTCGTCAGCGCGCTTGAGAAATCTACTTCTCCGATGATGCGCGGCTCGCCTGTGATATCGACGATAACGAAATTATCTGAAGAGACCGACCGCAAGCTGATGGCGTCCGCAGGGTAACTTTCAGAGACCCAGTGCCATCCGTCACTGGTTTTGTGAAGGAAACCGACTTCTTCAAGGTGCCCGCAAAGCAGCTTCAGATCGAGGCCGCCGAACTTCTCATTTTCTTTGAGCGGCAACTCGAACGCCGCGCACTTCAAATGGTTCAGCAGGATTTGAAGGTTGTCCGGATTCACGTATCCGTGCTCCGGCGAGCGGTCGAAAAAGTAATCCGGGTTCTGCGCGATGAACTGATCGAGCGGTGCACTGGAAGCCACCATCAAGGCAGCGGAACTTCCCTCGCGGCGGCCTGCTCTGCCAGCACGCTGCCAGGTCGAAGCAATCGTGCCCGGGTAGCCCGCCATAACCGCAACATCGAGGCTGCCGATGTCAATGCCCAGTTCGAGCGCGTTGGTGGCCACGACGCCGAGCAGCCGGCCTTCGCGCAGATCGCGCTCGATTTCGCGCCGCTCGATCGGCAAATAGCCTCCGCGATAGCCGCGCACTACGTCCGGTCCGACGGGCCGACGGGCGAAATCTTCTTTCAGATAAGTCACAAGAATTTCTGTCGCCAGGCGCGAATTGGCGAACACAATGGTCTCGAATCCCCGCATCATGAAGACTTTCGCCAGTCGTCGCGTTTCGTTCAAGTAAGACCGGCGGATGCCGAGTTGCGGGTTGACTACCGGCGGATTGTAAAGCACAAAGAACTTTTCAGAAGCGGGTGCACCGTTCTCATCCACAAGAGCCACGTCCTGCTCGATGATGCGCGCGGCAAGCTCAGCCGGATTGGCGATGGTGGCCGATGTGCATATGAACTGGGGACGACTGCCGTAAAATGCCGCGATGCGCTTCAGCCGCCGGATGACGTTGGCCAGATGGCTTCCAAAGACACCCCGGTAGTAATGCAATTCATCGATGACAACATAACGAAGGTTCTCAAAAAGTCGCTCCCAGCGGGTGTGGTGAGGAAGAATGCCCGTATGGAGCATGTCGGGGTTCGTGATCACCAGGTTCGCGCGTGCCCGAATTGCCTTGCGCGCATCCTGCGGCGTGTCACCATCGTAAGTGAAAGTCCGCAGGTCATCGCCCAGTTTTTCCGTCCAGCGGTTCAGTTCGACCAACTGGTCCTGAGAGAGCGCCTTCGTCGGAAAAAGATACAGCGCTCGTGCTTCAGGATTTTCAGCCAGAGTTGTCAGGATCGGCAGGTTGTAGCAGAGCGTCTTGCCTGATGCCGTGGGCGTAACAACCACCACGTTCTTGCCTTCTTGCGCAAGGGTCGCAGCCACAGCCTGGTGCGAGTAGAGCTTCTCAACGCCCCTCGATCGCAGGACATCCGCAACGCGGGTAGGAATGAAATCAGGAAAAGGAACCAGACACGCTTGGCGGGCGGGATAATGCCGCACGGCCGTCACACCGCCCTCACGGCGGGACCCCTTAAAACCGTTCTGGATTTCCTTCACGACAGCCTCGATAGAAGCGGCATCACGGAGCCGCCCTTGAAGCTCACGGGGCTGAGGAACGAGGTCCGTCTGTGATGAGGCTTTCATGCTAGCTCTCCGACCTATCCTATGGCGGATTCGCCTTTTATTCGCTCATCCTATCATAGTCCCGCCCGGGACCCTAACACGAAAATCAGCGCAAAGCCCGGCGCAGACGACGACCGTAGCCCTTTGCTTTCCACAGCATTCCAAGCCAAGCAAGCAACTGCCTATCTAAGCGCCAATAATAAGGCCGAACTTGATTTTTCGCCTTCCGGCGGAAAAGCCTTTCGCCGACCTTGATTGACTTTGCCTCCTTGAATTCTAAATAATAACTGACGGGATTCGGGCGGAAAAAAGATGTAATCTTAAGAAGAGATTCCTTTTCCAGAGGAGCGGAATGGCCACAGTCACTTCGACGTACAAGCCCCCCAAGCTGTCGAAAGAAGTGCTTCTCCATGCTTACCGCGTGATGTACCTGGCAAGAAAGGTCGACGATAAGGAAATCCAGCTTAAGCGTCAGAACCGCTGCTACTTTCAGATCAACGGTGTCGGACACGAAGCCATCCAGGTAGCCGTGGCGATGCATCTTCAGCCGGGGGTTGACTGGTTCTACCCCTATTACCGCGACCGGGCGTTCTGCCTCCAACTTGGGATGTCGCCGCTCGACATCTTCCTGGGGTCAGTGGGCGCCAAAGAGGACCCAAACTCGGGCGGGCGGCAGATGCCTTCACACTGGAGTTCGAAAGCGCTCCACATCGTTTCAACCTCGAGCGCCACGGGCACGCAGGTACTCCAAGCTGTCGGCTGCGCGGAGGCCACGACATACTTCTCGCGCATCCCCGAAGCGGCCGAACTGGCATCCAGTTTTCACGCCGAAGAAATCGCCTTCACATCGCTAGGCGACGGGGCGACCAGCGAGGGCGAGTTTTGGGAGTCCATGAATTACGCCTGCCTGCGTCAGTTACCGGTGCTTTATCTGATCGAAGATAACGGCTATGCCATCTCCGTGCCAACTGACGACCAGACGGCCGGCGGCAAAATCTCGCACCTCGTGAAGGACTTTCCCGGCCTTCTGACTGTGGAATGCGATGGCACAGATTTTGTTGAAAGTTATGAGGCGGCAAGGAAGACGGTTGAGTATGTGCGGAAGCAAAGGAAGCCGGCGTTGCTCCACGCCCATGTGATTCGGCCTTATTCTCACTCGATGTCGGACGATGAGAAGGCCTACAAGCCGGAAGAAGTGCGGCAAAAAGAGGCCGCGATGGATCCGCTGCCGAGACTCGCGCAACGTCTGATCAATGAAGGTATTGCAACCGAAAAAGAACTGAAGGCGTTGGAAGCAGAAGTGGAGCATGAAGTCCGCCAGGCCGTTGATAAGGCCCTCGCCGCGGAGCCTCCGGATCCCGCGAGCCTGATGGATTTCCTCTATTCGCCGACGGTCGATCCCACTTCCGAGCGGTTCGATCATCCGGGCAAAGCGCATGGCGAGCCTAAAACCATGGTGGAACTTCTCAATGCCTGCCTGCGGGATGAGATGGCGCGCGATCCGCGCATCGTCGTTTTCGGCGAAGACGTCGCCGACTTGAGCCATGAAAAGGACCTTGCACGACTGAAGGGCAAGGGCGGCGTCTTCAAGGTGACGCACGGTTTGCAGCGCCACTTCGGCAGCGCCCGCTGCCACAATGCACCGATCGCCGAAGCCAGCATCGTGGGCCGTGCCGTAGGCATGGCCACGCGAGGGCTCAAGCCGGTCGTGGAAGTACAGTTTTTCGATTACATCTGGCCGGCGTTCATGCAGCTTCGGAATGAAGTTCCGACGATGCGCTGGCGCTCCGTGAATGAATTCAGTTGTCCGCTGGTGCTGCGCGCACCGATCGGCGGTTACCTGACGGGCGGTGCGATTTTCCATAGCCAGTCCGGCGAATCGATCTTTACACACCTTCCCGGCTGGCGCGTCGTGATGCCTTCGAATGCCCTTGACGCTAACGGCCTGCTGCGGACGGCAATCCGCTGCGATGACCCGGTGCTTTTTCTCGAACCCAAGCACCTCTACCGGCAGACCTACAACCGCGCACCCTATCCCGGCCCTGATTACATGATTCCTTTCGGCAAGGCCAGGCTCGTGCGTGAAGGCAGAGACCTGACGATCGTTACCTATGGTTCGCTGGTGCAGCGGTCCCTTCTGGCGTCGAAAGAATTGGAAAAGGAAGGCATCAGCGCGGAGATTCTGGATTTGCGCTCCCTCCAGCCGTATGACTGGGAGTTCATCAGCGCCTCCGTCAGGAAAACGAACCGGGCGTTGGTCATCCACGAAGATTGCATCTCCTGGGGTTACGGTGCGGAGATCGCCGCGCGCATTGCAGATGAGCTATTCGAGTTTCTGGATGCGCCGGTACGCCGCGTCGCAGGCAAGGACGTGTATGTACCCTACCATCCTGTTCTGGAAGATGCTGCCTTACCTCAGGTGGCGGATGTCGTGAAGGCAGCAAGGGAACTCGTGGCGTTTTGAGCCAGGTGAACGCGCATAATCCGCCCCCGTTACCAGAAGAAGGTAACGGAAGGCTTTGTCGGCAGAACTGTTGCCCCGGCGGGACTTCACGAATCAGCCGACTCCCAACTCATCGATCTTTTCCAGCGGAGTGCCGCATCGCCGGCAAATCACCGCGGCGCAATCCCCGCATACCAGCGGGTCTTCAACTTCAATCTTGCAGTTCGGGCAATAGAACGACTCGGTCTCGGCATCATCGTCAAAGTCTTCCATCGATTCACTCCGCAAATTGATCTGTTCAGGAACTCCGCCGACTATACGAATATTGTAATGGGTTCAGAATGCCTCGGAGAAATTCCTGAATCGCTGTTTGCAGTTCGTGCAGCCTGCCTGTCAGAAAATGGTCCGCTCCTTCCACAAAGCGAAGACGCTTCGGCTCGCTCAGGGATGCAAACAATTTTTCGATTCTCTGCCGAGAACCGAACTGGTCTTCCGTTCCCTGCACCAGCAATTTGGGCTTCAGAACGGAGCGAAGGAAGCTGAAATCCGTGGAATCGACCGGCAGGCCGATTCCAACCAGCGAATTTACCCGCTCGTCCTCCGAACCGACGGCCAGGGCCACAACAGAACCGAAAGAGAAGCCCATCATCGTGACCGGGATGTTCGGAAACCTTTCTGACAGATAGTCCAGCGCAGCGCGGGCATCGTCGCGCTCGCCGATCCCGTCAGCATACTTGCCTGCGCTCCGGCCCACACCGCGAAAATTGAAGCGCAGGGCCGGAACGTCAAGGTGCGCGGCGGCCTTGGCGGCCCGGAAGACAACCTTGTTGTGCATCGTGCCGCCATAAAGAGGATGAGGATGGCACACCAGGGCAACCTCGCGCGGCTGCCATTCGGGGTCCCATTCGAGAAGAGCTTCGATGTCCCCTTCGGGTCCGGTTATGGTGAGATGTTCGATTTTCGTGGCAGCCTCCGCTTTCCAGTCTAACTTAAGACGGCCCCTGCCCGGAACTCTTACGGAAGTCTCGAATGGGACTGGCGGGGCGCCTGTTTTACGCGTAGTGACGGCGGACGGTGAAAACACATTCATTTCGCCGTCGCCGGTTGTAAACTACAAGATGAGTTTGCACGGGGCCGGCGGCAATAGTGGTTGGGATTTCACGGCCAGCGGTCAATCACTTTCTGCTCTGAGACAGGGAGGGAGCCATCCGAACGAAGCGGATCATCATTACTGTGGTTGTTCTGGCCACGGGGGCAGTGGTTTATTTTCGCTGGATTCACAAAGGCAACCGCGAGGCACCCATCGAGGTGGCGTACGTCATCTCACCGTCGCTTGATTTGCTCGATACTCCTGCGGTCGTCCACACAACGCTTGCAGTGATGAAGTACGGCGACCGCGTCGATGTTTTGAAAAAATCGGGTCAATGGGCAAAGGTCCGAACCAACGATGGCGTGGAAGGATGGGTGATTACTAAAGAACTCCTGCCTTCAAGAATCTACGAAGCTGGACAAAAACTGCTCGCCAGGGTCGCTGCGGAGCAGGTCCAGGCTTCCGGCCATGCGGAACTGGCCGCGAATCTTCATCTCGAGCCGGGCCGCGACGCGCCGGAACTGGGTCTCCTGACGGAGGGCCAGTCACTTGAAGTTTTTGATCGCCTCCTCGTCCCGAGGAAAACAGAAGCCGGCGAAATCAAGCCCGCTGCATCTGCTCCAGTCATGGATGCCTGGTATCTGGTGCGGGCAGGACCAATTGCCGGGTGGGTGCTGGGCCGCATGGTTTCCCTGGATCCTCCACAGGCGCTTTCGCAGTACACGGTGGATTACAACACGGTTGCGTGGCTCGTGCTGAACACGGTGAAAGACGCAAACAACGAAGTGCCGCAATATGTGGTTGCCGACCGCGAGGGAACAGTCGATTTCGATTTCACTCACATTCGCGTCTTCACCTGGTGGGTGAAAAGGCACCGATACGTCACTTCATTCGTCAAAAGTGGCCTGCAGGGACATTTCCCGATTACGGTCCAGCACATCGACAATGTTCCTTATTTCCGTTTGCGGCTGATGGACGAAAGGGGCCATAAGTTCCAGGCCGTTTATGGGCTTTTCGACACTATCGTGCGACCGGTCGGCACAGTGGATGGGTGGGAAAGCAACGCTATGCCTCCGCGGACGGGTCGGCACCGGGGTTGAGTTCACCAGGCCGCCGCAGGCAGTTAATCGAAAGGAAAGACTGTGGACCTGCAAAGATCAACTCTTGTAAGTTCCGGCAACGTTCCATTCGTTTACCGCCTGATGCGGGCTGTGATCCGCTTTGGAACTCTGCTGCTGGCTCCCCGGCTGCGCATGTTGAAGCGGGAAAGTCTTGAAGAGGCCGGCCCGGCCATCCTGCTGAACACTCATCCCAAGAGCTTCGCTGTTGCAATTCTTCTTATCGCCGCGCTCGACAGGCAGGTGCATTGCCTTGTTCCATCAGCAGAGTTCCAGGGAGTCTTTCGGCGCCTCGCCTGCTGGGCGCTGGGGATTCAACCTTTCGATTGCACGCCTGAAGAGCAGGAAGCTCTGCTCAACCCGTGCCTGAATGCCCTGGCTGACCAGGACCTGATTGCAATCTTTGCGGGCGAAAACTCACAAAGCGGTTTTCGGAACTCACCCGTCGCCGAATTTGCCTCAAAGCTTGCAGTGGTAACTGTTCTGAAAGGGCAGGGCCGCATCCAGGCAGCAATCTTTCCGGTCCACTGGCTCTTCCACGCAAGAATAGGCGGCCCTGCCCCACTCGCATACGTTGACAATCCAATTCGCGCCAATCAATTTCTGCCGAAGGTCGGCGAAGATGCCGCGGAAGCATCACTCCGCCTGGTAGAAGTTGTGCAGTCGGCATGCAGTACAAACGTCTTCAGCCTCGCAGAAGCGGAGATCGAGCATTTAGCCCGCGAACTCGAAAGCCTCTCGCGCGAGTACCTGCAGGCGCAATGGTCCGAACGGCCCGACTGGAAGCAGCGGCCGGAAGAGTTACAGCTCAGCGGGTTCGCGCGGCGGTGGTTTGATCAGCAGAACCGAACAAATCCCGCACGATTGATCGAGCTTGGCGAGTCGCTCGCTGCTTACCGCGAAGCCAAGCGGCGACACTCACTCGAACACCTCATTGTGGAGACCTCTGGGGAGTGGCAATCTTCCAGGGTCCGCGTGGCAATCGCGTGGCTTGAGACCGTCCTTGGTTTCCCTGCCGCGCTTTACGGCTTGATCAATCACCTTCCCGCGGGGATCGTGCTTTACGCAAACAAACTGTTCAAACACGTTCCGAAAAGAGATCCTAAGGCCGAGTGGCTGGCGAGAATTTTCATCGTCCTCGGCTTTTATACCATTCAGGTTTTCGTGGTCGACTTCTGGTGGGGACGGGCGGTGGCAGGATATTACACCCTGACGCTGCCTCTCTCCGGCGCGTATCTCTGGCGATATCGATGGCATGCCCGGCATCGGGGACGTGCGTTGGTCCTCCGCGCCCTCCGCCCCTTCCGGTCGGCCGGTCTTGTGCGGAGGCGCGAACGCCTGCTCGCCGGAATCGACCGCGAACTCGAACGATCAGCGCCCGTTGCAGCCATGGCCGGCGGGCATTCAACCGATCCTGTGCATTAGCGTCCTCCTGAAATGTCTGAGGTTGCTCCACCCATCGGCGGCCAGCAGCACAAACCCGGGGCCGGAGGCATCTATCGTCTCGAAGAACTTCCCTTCACTCAACTTGAAGCGCTCGACCGCAACCGCGTCGTCGTCTTGTTCACGGTAAGCCCGCTTGAAGAGCACGGTCCGCATCTTCCTGTCGGAACCGATCTCTTTACGGCGGACTCAATCTCCCAGCAGGTAGCGAAACGGATTATCGAAGCAAAACCCGATTGGACGGTGTTGATCGGCCCTGACCTGCCTCTCGGCGCTTCGGCGTTTGACCGCGCTGGAACGCTGCTGGCGCGTATGCGCACGGTGCGAAACTCCGTGCGCGACTATGGCGCGGCCCTGGCCCGGCACGGGTTCCGCTACATCCTGGTGATGAATGGGCACGGAGGGCCTCGCCATATCGTGGCGCTTGAAGAAGCCTCTGCCGCGGTCTCAAGGCGCTACCGAGTGAGAATGTTTTCTGTGAGCGGCATCGTGCTGTGGAGGTTCATGCGCGGGCAGTACTCGAACCGGCTGGAAACCATCCTCGGGCGCTCATTCACGCCGGAAGAGAGAGAAGCGCTCCGTGGAGACACGCACGCCGGGATGTGGGAAACTTCGCTGGTCCTTCTGTTTCGCCCCGATCTCGTGGACCCCGCTTACACGGGCTTGCAGCCCGCAAAATTCAGGCTGGTTGATGCGCTCCGCAGGAACTACCCGCTGCGCCTCGGAAATTGCATGGGCTATATCGGCACGCCTTCGCTCGCCCGTGCGGAACTGGGCAACGCCGCCCAGAGGCTGTTCGTTGATGCCGTGTGGGAACTCGCCTTGCCGGTCCTCGATCCTCAAAATAAACACTGGCGGCAGACCTCTTTCTTGTACAAAATTCCATTCTTGCGCTCGGCGTTTCCATACACCGCTCTGGCTGTTGCGCTCGCAGCGGTGGCGTGGGCGATTATTCACTGGTTCCATTAACGTAACGGGAGATGTGATGGCTCTTTTTCTGACTGAAGAAGACGTTCAGACGCTCTTTCCCATGCGGAAGGCGCTTGAATGCATCGAGGCCAGCTTCGTGGCCCAGCATGACGGCAGGGCTGTGAATCAATCGCGCCAACGGCTCTTCCAACCCGGATTTTCGCTCCACTATATGGCGGCGGCTATGGCGGACCAGCACTTCGCCGGAATGAAGATTTATACGATTACTTCCGGAGCAGCGCGGTTCCTTGTCCTGCTCTTCGACGCGAAGACAGGTGAGATGCTCGCGGTGATCGAAGCCGATCATCTCGGCCGCATTCGTACCGGAGCAGCAAGCGGGGTGGCGACCAAATATCTGGCCCGTCTCGACGCCTCAAAAGCGGGAATGATCGGCGCGGGGCGGCAGGCAAAGACGCAGCTAGAGGCTGTCGCCGGGGTCCGCCCCATCAAGGCCGCCATGGTTTACGCACGCCATCAGGAGCGCCTGGCGGAGTTCTGCAAAGAAATGACCGCACTCCTCAAATTTCCCGTCGAGCCTGCCGCAAGCGCTGAGGAAGCAGTGCGATTCGGCGATATTGTCATCACGGCTACAACTTCCCGCGCACCGGTCGTACGTGGCGAATGGCTGCGCCCGGGAACCCATGTAAACGCTATCGGCGCCAACACGGCGAACCGCCGCGAACTCGACGATACTGCGCTCCGCGCGGCTGCCATCATCGCCGTGGACTCCCGCGAACAGGCGCGCGCAGAGGCCGGCGACTTGATTCACGGATTGGAGGAAATCGGCCGCAGCTGGGATGACGTCGTGGAATTAAAGGACATTGTGAAAGGAAACAAACCTTCGCGCAAATCAAATGATGAAACCACAATCTTCAAGTCGTGCGGGATCGCGATATGGGACGTGGCTGCCGCAGGGGTGATTTACAATGAAGCGCGCCAAAGGAAAATGGGAGTACCACTCAAAATCTGGGAAAACCTGCCGCGGTAGGATGGCCCTCGGGTGGTTTTGAACGGCCCTTGGACTTCGCTTCGATCGTAATCGTCCTCGCGATCACGTCGCCGGCCTCCGTCAGAACGCCCTTCGCCAGGATTTTCACGCCGATGCGAAGTTCGGAAGCCCGGGCAGCGCTTCCGTCGTCGTGCTGAATTTGAGTGTTGGAATCGTATTTGACGGTAAATAGGAGGTTCTGCCCGCTGTCCACCGTCAGCTTGCCGGCAGACTTTTCTGAAATCGTTCCTTCCACTGAGAACGAGACATCCTGCTGCGGCGGATTTTGTCCTTGAGAAGCCAGAAAGATGCGGGAGAGGCCGGAGAGGCAGGCTAAGATCAGAACTGCGAAAACGGTTTCACGGATCCGGGGCGCCATTTGCGGGGGTATGGTCACAAAGGCAATTCTAATGCGGAATTGTGAAATTTGCCAGCGAACTGCCGATGACTTCTGAATACCGGGAGGCCGCGGCCGGGCTTCCAAATTTTTATGACAGCGGTTTGAAAATCAGTCGGGAAAGGCCACGCCGAAGAGGTTCGAGGGTTTGACATACTGGATGCCGGCCTCGCCCGGGTTCAACGCCCCTCCGCCCACCCACACGACCTGGAACAGGCCCTCTGTATCAGCGGCATTGGGTTTGACGCGAATGTGCATGCCCGGGCTTAGCGGATGGCTGCACTTCAGCCGCGCGCCAAACTTGCTGACGGTTATCACATACGTCTGCTCGGTAAAAGGTTTCCCGTCGGGAAGCGTTCCAGTGACGGCCACGGGAATGCGCACCCGAACACGCGCGCTGCGTCGCATTGAAGGTCTGAATTCCATGCTGTGCCGCATCCTCCAAAAGGACGTAACAACCGAAACGTCATCTCCGCCGGCCGGATGCAGAGCTTCCTTTGCAACCAGGCAAACCGGCGACTTCTTCGTACTACTTTCATCTTCGTCAAATCAATCGAAATCTTGAGCCCGCCTCCAGGCACGGCAACGATCTCTTCACATCCAGTGCTTCCGCCGAATATAGATCCATACAATAACCGTTGACACGACCATAATCAGCCCAATTGGAATCAGTGCATAAGGGCTGTTCTGCAGTGGCAGCCTGATGTTCATTCCATAGAAGCTGGTAAGAACAAGCAGCGGCATGGCGATCGTTCCCCACAGCGTGAGGATCTTCATCACCTCATTCGTCCGGTTCGCCACGGCGGATAGATATATGTCCAGCGAACCCGTAAGAAGATCACGGTAAGTTTCAATGAAGTCGATCACTCGCACAACATGCTCGTACACATCGCGGTAGTAGATGCGCAGGTCCCGGTCAGTCCCTTTGCGTTCCGTCGCGCGCGGAATATCGTAGCGGCGGACCAGGGCGTTCACGGTCTCCCGCATGGCAGTGGCGACCCGTCGGAAATCCAGCAGCATGCGTTTCAGGCGGAAAATTTCGCGCAGTGTGGCCGGCGCAGGGTTGTGAATAACGCGGTCCTCAAGCCGGTTGATAAAATCGCCGAGATGATCAAGCGCCGGCAGATATTGGTCCACCGCGGCATCAACAAGTGCGTGAGTGATGATGTCAGGATTGTGAAGTGCCGGCTCCATCCGGACACGCGCGGCAACTTCAGCTACCAGACGCGATTCTCCACTGCTCACGCTGAAGACATAATCAGGGCCGAGAAAAATATCGAAGTCCTCGAACTTTAAATGCCCGGCGCTGGATGGGGGCGGCTCCTGCGGAACGGGTCTTACAGAAGCTTCGGAACCTGCTCCCCTCTCATGGCTGGCTGCGGCGCTCCCAGAAGCATCGGCGGTGCGGCCCGACCGCTTCTCACCGGGAACATGAGCCAGGGCCTTGATCACAATGAAGGTGTATTTATCGTGCTCTTCAACGCGCGGGGTCTGGCGTCGGTGCCGGCAATCTTCAACCTGAAGAGGGTGGATGCTGAACTGCTCTGCGATATGATCCAGAGCCGGAGACGACGGGTCTGAAAGATGAAACCAGCGCACTCCCGGAATCACGGCCAGCGACTCCAGCAGGGCCTCGTTTGATGTTGGCGGCTCGTGCGGCATGGCTCCAGACGAACTGAAGCCAATATATCACGGAGGTTTCGCCGCAGCGAAGGCCCTTCAGCAATTCAACCGCTGGCAACGTTTGCCATCATGCGCGCGATCATCATTTCGCCACCCAGGCGCCGTTTTCGCACACGTAAAGCGTTGAACCGCTGCCCCCATCAGTCCTCAGGAACAATGATGGTGTGACGCAGCCCCCACTGGGTGCACCGACGCCATACCTGATCTGTGCCGTGCTGTTAGGGAAATGCATCAAGGTACCGAAAGCTGCGGTTGTAAACACCGGAAGCGCATTGCCGGCACTCCCGCTGTAATGCACATCCATCAGATAACCGCCGATGGGGATGTGCGCGCAATTCGGCTCAATCCCGCAGGAAAATGAGACAGTATCCAAGGCATAAACTCCATTCGGGGATGTCGCCGTTGCATCATAGAAAAAGTTCGAAGAAAATCCCGCATAGCCGTCGTTTATGCGAAACACGTCATTGGCGATCACCGAGGTATTGTCAGTAAATTCGACGGCATGGAGCGGAGGGCTTGGAGACGGAACTGAACTACCCTCGATTGTCGAGGTTACTAAATTTTGTTTGGTAATAAGGAAGCCCGGATAACCCTCCTGCCGCCATTTAACATACATACTGGCGTTGTTCCCCTCGAAATCCAATGCATACTGGAAAAGCGAAGAACTGTAGGTCGAACTCTGGTTAAGGTTCCAGCTATGCCCCGTGAGGGTCATGTCGGAAGTACCGTCGAAATAAACAGCCGGACCCAGTCCGGAGGATTGGAGTTCCATGTCGGTAAAACTGTCCTGTGTTTCTGATTGAGCGCCGCTCGTCCAGGCATCCAACGCGCTGTTCAATCCGAAATGGTTCGTAGCCGTCACCACAAGCGGATAATCCGCCTGCACCCAGTCACGTGCGTAATACTGGATTTCAACCCCGTACAGGTAGATTCCGTAAGAAACCACGCTTCCACTCGCATGCGTGGGAAGCCTGAACGTGCAATCCTGGATCCTGTTTCCCTGCCCTGAGACCCCCGAAGCGGAGCGCCCGGACAAATAACCTATTTCGCTGGGATTGCTCAGGCCGGGCATCGTCGCGTCAAAAACCAGGTCACGGAAACTGACTCCTCCCATCGCCGTGGTGTCAATGATGGGAGAGTTTCCTGTGTTTCCACAAATCTTGGAACCCTGAGGGAAATTTCCCGTGGCACCCTGGAAAATGATCTGATAAGCAAGGCCCGATGTTCCGCCGGTGAGATTCAACGTTGAATTGAAGAGATAACAGGAAGTCGTTGGAGGAACGTAGATCGTCCCGCCGCCCGCAGCAACCGCAGCATTGAAAGCCGTCAGAAAAGCGGAGGTATCATCTGTAACTCCGTCCCCCTTCGCCCCGTAGGCTTTGACATTAAACACCTGGCCGCCCTTGTCCGCCAAGTTTGAAACAATCGTGAGGCCATTCCCGCTTGGCGTAAGCGCGATGTTCTGGTTCGATCCCAGGGAAGAGCAATTGACAGCGCCGGTCGAGTTCGTCGCGCATGGCTCGGGAGTGAACCAGGTGCGGGCGTCGGTAATGGAGCTAATAGATGTCGCGCTCGTCAGGACCACGGCGATGGGAATTTTCCCCGGCGTGAAAGCGGAGGTGCTGGAGGCGGGCGAGCAACTGTTGGCGGGGTCCAGATAGACGTAATTCGTCGCGCTCGCTGTCAGCGCCAAAGAACCGCCTGGATAGCTGACAGGGACTGGAGGATTGCCACAGTAGGCTGTGCCTGCGCTCAGTTGCAGGGTCAGTCCGCTGCCCGCCGTCGCCCAGTAGCCCGGCGCCATTCCGTTCACGTACTTCGCGTTTACCGAGTAGATCGGTGTTCCCGCCGGCGCCTGAGGCTGCTGGCCGGAAACAAATCTTGGACTGTGAATTATGAATGATAAGGCGGCTAATAAAAGGATTGCCCAAACCGCCCTTGTCCAATTCACAATTTTGAATTTGCAATTCATCGTTTTCACCATATTTGCACCTTCGCGGTCGCCGTCGGATCGGAGGCAACCAGATAGAGATTCATGTTGTCGTACATGGTCGGCGACTGGAACCAGATGGCTCCGCTCGACGTCATCTGGATCAGCACGCCCGCCGGCGTCCGGCCCAGCAAATGAGGCAGGGTAAAATTCCCCACCGCACCGGGCTCAGCGTCCAGTTGTCCCCAGAGCCGGGTGGCCTGGATGACGGAGGTGATCGCGGTGGCGTTGGCCACCACGATCCCAATAAAAGCATCGCCCGCTGTGCCGGCCACTCCAGTCTGGTTGTAATAGAACCCGTTGATGGAGTTATAAAAGAGATAACTGGTTGAACTCGCAGGGGCAGCGGGCAGAGTTGGGGCTGAACTGGGAGCATAACGAAAACCTTGCGCGTAAAGTGCGCCCGCCGTAAGCCCCGGCACGAGCGTAGAAGAAGTTGAGACCGTAAAACCCGAGACCACGCCGGATATTCCACGGTCTGACACCCAGGCCGTTACAGTAGGAGCGGCCTGGATGGCCGTCTGCACGTCATTGGCGTCCTGCATCAGGCTGTCGATGATCTGCCAGTTCGTGTCCAGGTCGGTTTCATAATTGGCCCCGTGCTGGGGCTCGATAATTCCCTTGCGCGGAAGAACTGTCCTGACGACTGCCATTTTGGGGTTTCCTCATTCTTTGATTTGGTGATTGAGAGAATTAAGAATCGGCTGATTGGCTGACCGGCCCACCGGCGTATCCAGCGAATCGCGCAATCCCTGGGTCAATTACTCAATCGAGTTGCGATGGTCCGTACTTTCACGAACCCGCCATTCGTCGGATACTCAGTGCCGTTGTCCCAATAGTGGACTTCGCAATGGACAAGCCCGGGGCTGGCCTCATTCTTCTCTTCCACCCAGAAGTCCATCAAGAAGAGGGTGCCCGGCGCGTCATTGGTGTTCGCGCGGGCAGGCTTGACGAGCGCTCCGTTCGTCGCCGCCCCGCCGGCCGGCGAACGCGAACACCAGGCGGCAACTTCATATTCCAACTCCTGCCTCGCGTACACATAGCCGTCCACGGGGCTCGTGGGGATAATTACCGTCTCTCCGTTCTTGTACCATCCGTAGAAGACTTCGGGGCGAACTGCGGCGAATTTCGCGTTGTTGTTGATCTTTGTCAGATCGTAGTCCGTCAGCGGCTGGTCCGCCTGCAAAACTGAGTCAGGCAGATCCACAAAGCCCGGGACCGTCGCAAAAGTCATTTGACCCATGTCGTAAGTCCTCCCTGCGGGCGGGTTTCAAACCAGCACCTGCCACGCCAATCACCTTCGTCGTTCAAAAAACTGTTTTGCCCGCCGTGCCGTCGGAGTATGTTTGCGAGGCTTCCTGCGAAAGGAACATATAGCGCTCACGCTGTGCAGTTGACGCCGAACTCCATGCAGGTGTGCCCTGCGGAGCAATCCGCGAAAGCACCTTGGTCCCCATCCAACCCGTGTCGAGCAACTGATAGGAAATCTTGCCCTGCGCGTAATTGGGTTGCTTGTCAACCACTTCCATGATGCGGTTGTAAATTCCACGTGTGCCGGTTTCGAGGTTGGGCAACTGCGGATGGGAGAAATATACAAAGTCGCCGTCCTCGATCGTGAGGTTCATAAACTGGCTGGCGAGGCTGAGCGAGGGTGCTCCCCCGCGCGGAGAGCCGGTAACGGGATTGATGCCGCTGTACCTCGCGAAAATCCGGTTGGCCGTTATGCCAGCGAGTGAAGCCCCGCCGCGCGCGAGCCTCATCCCTTTTGACTCGATGATGTTTTCACCAGCCACCCCGAACTGCTGCAGCGATGGCGCGCAGAGGAACAGTAACTCGGTCTGGAATTTGCTCCCGTCGTAGTCCATCCGAAACGTCACCTGGTTGATCAGCGGGCTTGGCTTGACGTTCGGAAGGGCCGTAATGTTCCGCTCGTTGAGCGAGGCGAGGCCGGCAAAAGAATAAGGCGGAACAAAGAACCTCGGCGACAAGCGGCCGTCCGCAAGAATGACCGCATAACCACCCAATGGATGAAAAATCTCAAACTCCAGGAACTGCTTGGCCTCCACTGGCTGTGTGAAAACAAATTCAAAAAGGTAGCCGGAGAAAATTCCGTTGCGGTAAAAGAGCACCGTGTCAACGTCAAGGAAAGGATTGGGATTGATCAGCGTTGGGTTCGCCGTAAAGGTGGAATCCCATTGGGCAGGGTCATAGAGCTTCCACGCCGAAGGATCAAGCAATGGCGCCTGGCCCAGCCCGAGTTCATTCTGGATCACCATCAGCAGTATGTCCAACGGGTTCGCCAGCAAAGTCCGCGGATGCTGGTTTGAGACTGCCGCGCCGTCATCGCCTGACGTGAAAATCTGTGATTTGGCATAACGGTTAAGGTCCTGGCAGTCGAGCCGTAATCCGGCACCGTTGGCAAGGACCTCAACCCCCTCGATCTCCTGTGTTGCGACAGTGACAAAGTCTGAGGAATTCATCCCTGGATACCCGACGCTAAGCTTTAACCTGCGTCCCACCAGTTTGCCGCCGCTTGCAAACGCCGTCATAAATCCTCCGCCGTCGATGACGTCAATCTCAAGCGCCCCGATCGAGCTTTGCCCCTGCAATTGTTGGATGCTCTGGTGTACGCCCTGAGGGACCTTCATGAATGGATGGCGGCCAAGGTCGGAGGAAAAGGTTGAAAGCAGAATATCGTTGCGGGTGGCCGTCAGCCAGAACCATGCCGTTGCCAGCAGTGTCTTGCGCACGGCCATTCCCCACGGTAGCGCGCGCGAGGACAGCGAATAAGAAAGCAGCCCGTTCCCGGAGGTCGTCCCGGCAACGATCTTCATGCTCTCCACCAGTCTCGCAATGAATGAAGTCAAGCCGCCGGCGTAGTTCGAGGCGAAGTAGGTTTGCAGATCGGCGTTATCACCCAGACGAAGCAGAGCGGCAAGGACCGTCCACGTTTCTTCCATTCCGACTGATGCCGGCGATCCTGAATAGCCGCCCGTCGAGTCCGCATACGGCTTGAATCCGTCAAATGGGGTCAGTTGCTGATACGCTTCGTTGTAGGAGTTTCCGGCCGAACTGGCAAGAATCTGCTGATTCGGAAGAAAGAAATTCTCGTACGCAAACTCGAGACACGAAACAGCCTTGGCGTCGTCGCCGATTTCGTGGCAGAAAAGCGCCGCCCATCCGCTTGCAGAGTTAAGCGCCAGTGACGTGTCCAGGCCGGAAGCCGTCGCCCCATGTGCGAAGTGCCCCTTTACGTTTCCCGAGGCCGGAACCCAAAGCTGGTTGAGCAAAGCTGAACTGACCGTGGCGGCTTTAGAAGACGCGGCGTTTGCAATCGTCTTGAGGGTACCGGATTGATCGGTTGTGATCAATCCCTGCGTCAGGAGATCTTGTGCAGCCAACGGCAGGACGTGCGAGGCCTTGTCAAAAGCGAAGTAGCAGGCGATATTATCCTCGGTCAAAACGCTTGAAATCGGCCCGGCCAGAAATTGATAGCCGGGGTCCTGATAGAGCCCCCAGCCCATCGTAATGAGGTTCTGTCGCGCGTCCGTGGCGTTGGATTGCAAGGAGAAGAGGAACTGGAGCATGCTTTGAAGCTTGAGGGCCGCGCGTTGATAATCCCCCGTGCGCTCCATATAGAATCCATAAGCATATGCCGCCCAGGCCACGGCACCTGTGCGGATGGACACCTGGTCAACCTGGCCGTTGTAGATGTCGTACGACGTATTGAGCGAGCCTGGCGGCTTGGGTGCGCCGGCAGTCAGGTCGTCGAGGCTCATGCTGCCCACGGCATTAACCTCAACGCTGAAGGAGTTGATGGAAGTAACAGTTTCGCCGCTCAGATACCGGCCGATTGCCGTGTTGAGGTCAGCGAGATAAATCTGCCAGGCGTTCGGAACCAGCGGCGCAACAGCGGTGATCGTCCTGGACGTGGGGTCGTATCCGGCTGTCCCCGAAGAAACAAGAACAAAAGACGTTACTTGGCCCGTGGAACTGGTCAGCCCCACGCTGAACTTGAAATCAGTGCTCGCCTTGTATCGCCACTGCAATATGGAGTCGATCGAATCGGGCAGGCCGATTCCAATGAATTTCCAACTCGCCGGAGCTGTGGTGGCGAAGAAGGAAATCACTTTCGAACCTCCTGAGGCCGCAGGAGGTTCGGTTGTGTCCAGAATGTTGCTCACCGAGCCGCCGCCCGACTGCAGCGACCAACGCGATGTTGTGCCATCCTGAGCGTCTTCGAGAACGATCGAAGGCAGGTATCCCGGACTGACAAGAAGCTCGTTGAGCCGGTCGATGATCTTCGCTGCCTTGTCCCACAAACCCGCAACGGTGAGACTGATGACGGCCAACGCCGCGCTGCGAACTGAGCAGCGGTTCTGTATCGCCGGCAGGTTGGAGGTCGTCAGTCCCTGCCCGCTGACGAAATCAGGATCGCCGGCAGGGACTTCCGTCTCGCGCGGCAACTCTGGAAATGCTGCCCCGGCCTGCAGGGTTGAGTAGAGATCAATCAGCCCCAGCACAGGATCGTTATAGAAGACGTGTGCAACCGGCGACCCGGTCGTAACCACGACGCTGCTCCCGAAACGTGCGTGGCTCGAATCCTGGACGATGATCGGAACGTTGTCTTCCTGAAGGGTCTCGCTATCGGTCTTCACCATTAACCGGACAAAATAGTCGCGGAGCTTCGTGCCCACGCCCATATTCGAATGCGCAATCCATCCGCTAACCGTGGAAACGGAAGAACCCGGTGCGGGCTGCGTCGTGTTGGCGTCCATTAGAAATGCGATCACCGTTCCTGGCTGCACTGAAGCCACCGCCCAAGAGCCGTCCGGAGCGATCGGCGCGGAACCCTGATAATAGAAAGCACCGGCCCAGGAATAAACGTCCACGCGATAGGCGGAGGCCGGCTGCGACAGATTGACCGTGCGGCCGCTGACTGCGGCTGTGGAACTGAGCGTGAAAAGGTTAACGAGAAGATTGCCGGAAGCCAAGGGCGTTGAAGAATAGTTAACAGGAAACCCGTCCGGGCCTCCCTGATCATCGGGCGTCACGCACGCAACTGGATCAAGAACGATGTTAGGAACAACATCCTGCGCGAGCGTTGAGAAGCCGCCATTGGCCGCGTCCACGGCTCCTTCAACAAAGGGCGCGGTCGTTTCGGTCGCAAGCACAACACCTGAAAACGGCGAGACATTGTCGCCCGCCTGTGCCAGCATCCACGCGAGTTCGCTGTTCAGTGCTGCTGCAAGATCACCGGGATAAAAATCACTGACCTCTGACATTCCAGTTGCTCCCCAGACTTATTGTGTGATCGGGCGATTGGGTGATGGGCTTATTGGCCCGCTGATCCAATGACTCACCGCTTCAATATCCATAGCCCGTTGTGCCGTACCCGTTCACGCCGTAGCCGGTGTGTGAAACGTTCACGTCCTCCGGCCGGAAGGTCGTCAAAATATCGAGGAGACCCTCAATCTGCACAACATAAAGCGGCCGCTTGGCGAGCGCGGCATTATTCAAATTGAAGCTCGGATTGGTCGTTACCGGCATCTCGTTCAACTCCCCTTAACAGAACTATTTCGCAGCTTCGTTCACTCAACCACCGGACCACCGGATCATTCAATATCTATTGGCTCTCCCTGAACTTCACCTTCACGCTGTAAATCCCGGGCGCCATGTACGCAATGGTCGCGCTGGTATCTTCCAGCAGGCAGTTGATGAACCCGCTCTGCGAGGCGTCGGGATAGTACGCGAACGGCCCTCCGGTGAGCGCGTAATCCAGAAACGCCGACCAGTTTGCAAGGTCAGCCCCGGCCTGGATGTAATCCACGTTAAGTTCCAGGAACGTCTCAATACGCTCCAGCACAGACTCGCGCACGCCCGCGGTGGAAATATTGTCATGCCGCACCGCGTTCTTCACGTAACCGGGTTGCTGGCGTGGCGCTGTCGTGAAATTCAGCGTCTGGTCCGTTCCCCCCGGCGGTGTGTACACAATCTTCGGGTATGCCATGTTCCGTCCTCAGTTCTCCCCCTTCATCCTGATGTACAACCCGTTCGGTTTTCAGGCGCGCGTGGCGGGCTGTCGAACGACGGTGTAGGCGACCAGGTTCACATCGCGCTCCATCACGGCAGTCGAGATGTGCCGCACGAGTTCGTCGAGGCCCGCCTGCCCGCCATAGACGGGACCCTGAAAAATCACCTGCACCGTTTGCGGGTTCTGCGAACTGCTCGAAGAATGGGCTGTTGTCTTTTCCGCGGCGGACTTGCCCGCGGAGGATTTGCTGCCTGAAGAATTCGCGTGACGAGAGCTTCCCCCCGAGTTTCCGCCCGCCAGCGCCTGCGTTGCGAGCCCCGCCGCGCCGCCCACGGCCCCGAATACGGCCGCCGATTCAAACGCCTGTGCCGCTCCGGAGAAATCTCCGATCGCAAGCAGATAAAATCCCAGCGCAGTGGAATAGATAGCGCGCACGACGGCTTCCTTCGCAATGGCGCCGATAGAAGTGAGCGCCGCCTTCTCGAAAGCCTGGCCGATGCTTTTCTGCCAGACATTGGCGTTGCCGACGTTGCGGACGAGCGCCGAATCAAACAGTTGAAAGCTGCCGAGCAGGCTGGATTGAAGCGCGGTCGAGGCGCTCAGGGCGCTCGAAAAGGCATTATGGATATTCGCTCCCCACAGGCTGGCTGTCTGCTGGCTTTGCCTCAGCGAAGCGTTCAGGCTGTTCAGGCTCAGACCGAAGTTGCTTGTCAGACCTTGGAGCGATTTCTGCACGTTTCCAAAACTGGATGTACCGCGCCCCGCCCACTCGGTAAGGTCGGAGCCCAGGCCGCTCAGACTGCCGCTGAATTTCGTGCGGAACGACTGAATACTCGACTCCGCCTGCGAGGGATCCGCCGCGATGCGAATTAAGAGTTCTGCTGCGCTGTTGGTTGCCATAATTTTCTCATTTCGTTCCTGCAACTCCCTCCTGAAGGGGAGAGAGCACAGCGATGCGGCAGGCAAGGGCCTTCCCTTCAACCCACTACCAGTGAACCTCTTTCGCCCGCCGGCCGCCGGACGATTCCCCAACACCTTCCGCCAAAGCGTTCGCGGTTTCACGCTCCCACTGGAGCAACCGGGCCGCCGCAGCCAGGTCGAAATCGAGGGCGAGCACCGCGTCGCTCAAGCCAATCATGCTGCTCGGTCGGCAGCCGAACCTTTCCGCGGCCAGGGCGAGCAGCGTAAAGTTTTCAGTTCTGACGAAACCCCTCCAGCTTGGCGCTGGAGATCTCCTCTCGCGCGGAATTCTCCGCAGGGGTGGCCCCATTCCCCGCCGGGCCGCCGGCCTCGTTTCCGCTCATTGCGCGGCATGCCCATTCAAAGATGAACGCGCGGTCCTGAATGGGAATTTCGTCGAGCGGAATTTCTCCTGGGCCATTTCCAATGGGCGGATCCACCACGCTCGCCTCGACCAGCCCGGCCGCGAAGCGCGCGAGATCGAGTATTTCCTCGCGCGTCAGTTCGCGATCGCCTGCGCCGTGCGGGGATTGCGGGTCTTCCAGCGCCACGGCCAGCAGGCGCTGCGGAATCCGCCCGGACATCACCCATTCGAGCGGGTCCGGGCGCGCCGCCAGGATCGTAGTCCCGCTCGGCAGCGTCAGCGGCTCCGCGCGATTTGCCCGATCCGCTCTGGCCGCCAGTCGCCAGTTTTCTGATGTTGCAATGCCTTTGTGCATGGGAACTCCATTCGTTGCTGGTTTGTGATTTGCGGTCGCCAGAAGCTTGCGCATTCCGCGCCCTCTCAATCACTCATCCCAATTCCTTCCATCACCAATCGCTAAATTTGCCTGTAGATTTTCCCCACCTGGTCTCCCACGGGCCGCGCAGGATCGGCAAGTCCTTCGAATTTGATCTTGTAGGTCGTTTCCTTGGCGCGCTGGAACGGCAGTTGAAGCGCCTCAGCCTGATAGGCCTGGTAGAGCTGCGTCACGACGAACTTTCCCGGCGCGTCACGTCGCGCGGAGATCACGGCGACTGACGTCTTCGGGATCATCATCAATCCCCCGAAGGATATCTCTTCATAATTCTGCGAGCCTGCCGGCAGTGATGCGTCCGTCCCTGTTGAGAAGCTGCCGTTCACAATGTAATTCTTCAGCTTCTGGAGATCGGATTCCTTCAGCGTCACTTCGATCGATGCGGCTTCGCCCGTCATCACGACGTCCACGGGACCGGTCACCTGGTCCGCCGTGATTTCCGCCAGCTTCGGAGTCAGGACCATCGTCGCCGCGCCGTCTGTGGCGCCTGCGAAGAGCGGCGTCCCCGACGTGGGATTCCCGTTCGCGTCGATGATCAGGCGGCTGCCCGTCGCGGGTACGGCGACGTTCAGCCACAACGCGCCCGGCCCCTGATGGATTTTTGTTGCATCAACATTTGCCATAAAACCCTCCCATTACATTTTGTGATTGAGTCAACTCACTTACCTGCCACAGTCCAACTGGTCCCGTCACAGTAACCGAGAACATGGTTGGTCCCTCCGCCAGAGATCGCAGAGCCCCAAGTATTAACAGTGGAGTCAGTAATGTCTACAAGTGCTCCTTCAGTCGTACTTGAACACGCAGGCGCAGAGGCAAAAGTCACGGGTCTCGTGCGCACGGCCCCGTTCACATCGAAGGGAACCTGGGGACTGGTATTGAGAATGCCGAGCCAGCCCTGAGAGGTCAGAACGTCATCGGTGGCGTTGTTGTATTGATAACGGAAATAGACCGTGCTGCCGTCGCCGTAAATACACTCCCCATTAGAGCCGCCGACCCAGAAACAATCGTTAATTGGGACTTGCGCAGAGACCAACTTAAAAAAGTTTCCGAGTTGTCCGCCTACTGAGGAGAGAATAACTGTGTTGTTAGTTGAGAGGGAGGGGGAATTCGGGTCTACACAAACGTTAATAGCTGTCTGACCGCAGGAGATGTTATTAGTGTCAGAGCCGGAATCCAGATAAACATCGGCGACTGTATGCGTACCGGAGTCAAACCCGCTGTTTCCCATCAGGGTGAAGTTTTGGGAATTCAGCAGCCGGATGCCGTAGTAGTAGTTGGTTTCTTCGATCAGGTTACCGGCAATGTAGTTTCCCATATCGGCGAGAGACCCGGTGCCCGCGCCGGTGAAGCGGATCGGGGCGTCACCGGCAGTGGAACTCCCGCTGCCCTGCCCGACAGTGTTATCCAGTATCTGAATGCCGTTGGCGTAGGTGTTGCCGATAATCGCATGGCGGACACGGTTGAAGAAGTTATTCCGAATGACCGTTCCATAGCCCTGAAATGGGGCGTCGGCATTGGCCGTGCCGAGGTCGGCGACGTTGGTGCCGCCCAGGATGATGGCGTCCTGTGTGTTGGCGGTTCCGGTCTGAGAACTGGTGAAGTTCAGATCATGGGCACGGAGCATGGTATTGGTGACCTGGATGAAGGGTATGGAGTCTGTCGCCGTGTCTTCGAGGGTCAGATGGTCGATCTCCAGCACACCCGCCCCCCGGCTGTCGATCTTGGCTACAGGGTTGGAAGTCTCCGTCAGATTCAGAATAGACCCATGCTGAGGAGAAGCTCCCCACGAGGCCCCGTTGGCATCCATCAACGCGCCGGTAAAGCGCAGAGGGGCTTGGACGGGAGGAGTACCGTTAGTGTAAGGAATGCTAAGCGCACCTGCAATCAGATATGTCGCAGCAGGAAAATAGATCGTCCCGCCTCCAGCGGCATTGGCTGCGTTGACAGCCGCCTGGACGGCTGCGGTGTCGTCCGTCAGCCCGTCGCCCTTCGCTCCGTAAGCCTTCACATTAAACACCTGTCCGCCCTTATCCTCGATGGCGGATAAATTGATCACGGGAGGCAACTGCGAGGCCGCAACCATCTGCGAAGGCGTGCCCAGCGTGGCGCTGCGGACGTCGGCCAGCTTCACCGGCGTTGCCGACTGTGGTACCACCCAGGTTTCATTCCGATAGGCCACCCCGTTGAGCTTATAGACAACGCTGTAGCTGGTTCCCGCCGGGGTCGATCCGGCGTTGGGCACGAGCGCCACGCTGAACGCGCCGTCTACGACCGGCGCAGTCGCCACGGTCCCCTGAAACACCACCGTGCCGTCTGCGGCGGTGAATGTCGAGGGCGCGCTGATCACAAGCTGGCCGCTCGGCAGGCTCCCGTCCGGAGCATGGATCGTGTCCGCCACCGTTGTCGTGGTTTGCGCCGCCGCAAGGGGCGACAGGGTGAGCAGGCACGTCACTACCGCCAGCATGATCGTCGGCGCATACACGCGCATCAATCTTGTTGTTCGCCATATCATCTTTTTGTTTCGACTTCTGTACATCGTTCTGCCCCTTCTTTCATCCTTCCGAATTCATAGTTCACAACAGCCGTCATTGCTCTTCCAAATCGATGGCAAACTCGATTTGCGGGCCGCGGGCGAGTGCCCCGCCGCGCCGCGTAACGAGCGCACCCAGGTTGTGTCGCGTGATCCGCAGGTCGAGGACCTTCGAAACATCGGGATCCAGCCCGGCGGTTGTACCGCTCGGCACTGTTGTGTGGCTGATGGGCAGCGGGGTGTAAAAATCCTCGAGCGGCACGGAGGTCAGCACCAGGTCCGCCACGCGCAGCATGTCCATGGCGTCTTCGGCCAGCCATTCCGGGTCTGTTCCCATGAGTGCCATCGCGCAATAGAAGCTCATCGTTTCGGTACGCAAGCCGATGTCGCTGGCAGGGTCGAAGTCCACCTGTTGCGCCACCAGCACCAGTGCAGGCCAGTTCTGAATGGGCGTCGCCTCTTTGAGGAAGGCCGCGAAAGGCGTCAGCGGACGCCCCACCGGCCGTGTAGCATTCACAATGTCGAGCGCCGCCTGCTGGTCGCGCTGGAAAATGGCTATCAACTGATCGACAATGGGTCTGGCAAACGTCGCCTGGTATTTTTGAATCATCGTTTCACCCGCAAAGCATGGAGTTCCAGCCTCTGATTACCAATTTCGCGGTACCGGCCGCGCTCAATACAGTTCGTGCATGCGCATCGCGTCCTCCGGCGTGCTGACCTACTCAAGGAACGAGATCAGTAAACCGGGCGTGACCGGGTCCGCCATTTGAAATTTAAAAATCTCCAATTCGTAATTCATGAGTCGTTATCCCTTCTGTTTGAAAACTCACAACTCAACCCCGAGCGTCGCTCCGGCGAAAACAGGCTGGCGCGATTGAAGCTGTTCGATGACAAAGCCCACCCATTTGTCTTGCCGGTCAGCGGCGAGAACCAGCAGCGGCCGCATAGGTACGCCGTGGCCGCGGTGCGGGCCGGGTGGCGGCAGGCTAACCCCGAACCCCCAGCCGGCGCCCGACTGCTGAAACATGGCGTAAGGCAGGTTCGTACCGATCGCGAGCGAGCGGCTGTCAATCGCTTCCACATGGTCCACCGATTCCGGATCGGTCAACGAATCAAACAACGCCCCGGTGTCCTGCAGGATGCCGCCTGCTCTGTGCTTACGCTTCAGCGTTGAAGGCGCAAGCGGTGCCCAGGGCGTACCGCCCGCCGCTCCCGCGCTTGCAAACTGATCGGCGGCCATCTGGCGGGCGTCTTCCGCAATCATCGCCATTGCGGGCGAGAGATCGCTGAGTTGCGACTGTAAGGCGTTCAGGCTATCCTCAACCGGCTGCGAATTGATCAAACCCTGAAAAGCAATCATTCTCGTTTTGCTGCGACGGGGGCGGTCCCGCCGCGCTTTCTCCGATGCAGACTCAACGGTGGAATTACAAATTACGAGTTACCATCCATTAGTCGAAACTCAATAAACGTCGCTCTTGCGAAAGAGCAGGTTGCTGTCTGTTTCAGGGTCGGCCGGGTCGGTCTCCTGGCCGGCGATGCCGCTGAATGCCGGATAAACGTCCTCGGTGCGCGCCGCAGAAACAAAGAGCTTGTCGTAAGTTCCCTGGCTGAGTTCGGTGATCATGTTCTCGAAACTCTTCCGCAGCGTGTTGGGATTGGCCCATCCCTGCGCCGAAGTTCCCGGGCCGAGCAGAGAGAAGAGCGCATCACCCAGGTCCGCAGCCGCGCCGTTTTCATTGATCAGCGCGAGCACGGTGTACGCCTGCGGATTAGTCGTTTCGAGGTCCGTCAGATCAAAGCCTCTTGCCGCGGCGACCGCCGTGATGCGCGCGGCCTGATTGTCAATCCAGGTCTGAATCTGCGCGTCGCTCGGGTTCTGGTTGGTCACGCCGCGCTGGAAGCCGGGATAGTGCGCGGCAACGGCATCAACAGTTGTGAAGCTCATGTCTGCTCCTTTCAGGCGACCACAGAGGGATCAGTGGTTGGTGGAGTCAAGGGGCGATTATGAATGATCAATTATGAATTTCCGGCCGACAGGCCTGCACAACGCAGTTGCAACTTGTGCCCTGTCATTCAGGATTCATAATTTGCTGTGCTCCCTGCTTGCCACCAACCCCTGACCGCCGCTTTTTATGCGACTGCGCTCTGCCACAGGTACGCGGCGCTGGGTGCAACGACCTTGGCGTCATAGTAGAGTTGGACTTCCACCACGTCCGCCGTGCGCGACTCATCGCGGTAGCGCTTCACCAGAAAACCGTTGGTGTTGGCGCCGAAGAGCCACGTGAACTGATAGCCCAGCGAGACGGTGCGGCGTCCGGGTGTGGGGGGCTTGTAGAACAGCAGCGCGTTCTTCCCCCAGATGTACTGGAAGTTGTCCGGATCGCCTTCCTTGGCGACATTCTTGATGGCGCCGCCGATCAGAAAGTAATCCACGTTGAAGACCGACTTCAGGTGGTCGGGCTGAAGGATGCCGACCTGTGTGTACTTGAAGCGGTCGATAATTTTCGGGTGCTGCCGCAGTTGCAGAAAGACCGGATAGCCGACCAGCAGGGCGTTCGGCGGCTGCCCAATCTGCTGCTGGATCGTCGCCTTCTGCGTTTCGACGGCGGCAATGGGATCAGAATCATTGAAGTCGGACCACTGGCTGGTGCCGGAGAGGACTGTGTTCTGCGTCACCACCGTGGGGTTGGTTGCGATGGACGCCACCTGGATCTCACGCTGGAGATAAATGAGGTCGGTAAGCGTTTCCGTGGTGTCCACGTCCACATCAATCGCCTGGTCAGCGTTGGCGCGCAGTTCGTCGGGAATCGCCTGCGCCAGCGCGTGGCCTTCGGCAAAATAGGTGTCCGTGGAAAGCGTCCAGTTGATTTCATTCGCCCGCGCTCCGGGCCGGCGCGCGTCATCCATGATGCGGAAGCGGTCCTTCGAGTAAATAAAATACTTGTTGGACTGCTTGCTCACCGGAATCGGCTGGAACACCTGGTCCGCGATGAACTGGGCGTTGCGATACGCGATGGAAACGTTGGTCAGCGCCTGATCAACATGTACCATCGAGATGTCTGGCATAGTAATTCTCCAAGTCCACTCCCGGCCGGCGCTCCGCGCGCGGGTGATACAGCCGTCGGCTTTCGACGGAGGGCTGTCAGCCATCGGCTGTCAGTTCGCAGCCTTCGGCTTCCTGAAAAAAACATCCGGCTGACTGTCGCTTCCGCCTGACTCCTGATCGCAGACGGCTGCGTAACGCGGAGACCTGTCAGCAGGTCGCCCTGCCTGGAGTGCGACGTAGTACCCCGGCTGCTGACCGCCAGGGCCTGACCCGCAAGAACATTGAGTCATTGACGGATTGGCGGATTGATGCAATGAGTCATTGGCCCGACGATTCAATCCGCCAATCGCTTTAGCTCACTGGCACGACGACCGGGCCGGGCGAGAGGAACACGAAGAACACTTCGCCGGCGTTGGCCGAGCTTTCAGCAATGCCAACGATGTTGTGCACCGTTGCCGAGGCCGGGACAGTTGTGAGATCGGCCGCCTGGAGCGCGCCCGTCGCGTCCGCCACTTCCACGTACTGGCCCCTGTTGATCGTACCCGCGGCGTATGCGCGCGAAATCCCGTACTTGCGCACCACCACGTTTTCATTCTGGTTCGGCTGGTCTTCCTGCGTGATGCCCCAGGCGAACTGGTTTGCGCCGGTCGGCAACTGGCAATCACCGTCATTGGCGCCCGGCACGACGGCGCGGTATTGCGTGACGCCCGCCGCGTTGGTTATCCGATATGTCTTGTCGAGAACGTATGTTGCTCCTGCCACAGATTTCCTCCTGTAGGGACCGACACTGTCGGCCCGGTGATTTGAGCACGGCACGCCGTGCCCCTACGAAAACACCTGGTGCCTGGATCCTGTCGTCGGCGAACGAGCGACGCACAGACATGGCCGTGTTATCCACTTAATAAACACAGCGGCATGCCGGCGTGCAGCTATTCGCCGCTCACTGACCGCCGATACTGCTGGATCAGGTCCGGCTGCTCGCGGCCGATTTCCGTAAGCGCCTGCCCGTAGCTGACGCCGCGCTCGCGCATGCGCTGTTCAGCCATGAACTTCACCTGCGCCTGGACGTTCTCCGGCACGCCGCCCGAAAATCCCACGGGGCGCAGCGGAATGCGCGCGGGCTGCTCCGACATCAGGCGCGTGAACGTTCCAAAGTCCGCCAACGCAATGCGCCGCCAGTCGTCGCGGCGGCGTGGAAGAATCTTGCCGGCGCGGACGGCCTCATCGAGCGCCTGCTCGACCCGCGCGCGGAAGACTTCCACCGCAGGCACGGATTTCCCGTGCGCCTCGGCTTCCGACAGCGCGGCCGCGGCCTGTTCCATTGGGACTTCCCTTTCGTCCGCGTCCGGCGCGGTGCCGAGTTCTGCGAGCGCGTTTGCTGCGTCGTCCGGATCGGCGTAATAATCGTCCGCAAAATCCGGATGATGGACCTTGATTTTTCCGTCGGTGACGGAAAGCTTCACCTTTTTCATAGGACCTCCTGTTGATGGGGCGCCCGCGGGGGCGTCCGTGGTTCCGGCGCTTTCGTCGATCAGGCGGTACGCCGGATCAGACAGCCGGATTTGCGGCATTTCCTCCAGAAACGGCCGGTTGGTAAGGGCCACCGAGGTGAGCGTTGCGCCCTGGGCTTTGCCGGTCCGTTTGTTTTTTGCGCCCCAGTCGATGGCCGGCGAGATGTACCGATACTCGCGGTTCCGCATCAGCGTGCGGGCGCGTTCCGTGGGCTCAAACCAGCCCCACAGAATCATGCGGCGGCCCATGGCTTCCGGCGGATCGATGCCGACAATCCGCCCGGCTGATGGGATCGGGCCGCCCGCGGCGACTTCCGGCATTTCGCTCGCGTGGTCGTAATCCACGTTGACTTCGCCGTTTTGCCGCTCGCGAAAATTACGCACAATCGATTCCAGGTCGCCGCGCGTGATCGAGAATTGACTCGATCCGCGCACCCACGTTCCCGTGACGGCCAGAGGGACGCGCACACGCCCGGGCACATCGCCCGAGTCACCCGCCAGCGCGGCCAGGAATCGAGGTGTTGGTTCGTGCTCCAGTGTGTTCAGCATGTCGTCTCCAATCTCTAATTTGAAATGCCGTATTTCAGGCCCCGTTCGCCCCTCACTCGTCACCGCCTCCCGGCGGCTGCGGCAATCCCAGTTCCCTCGCCACGTGCTGCGCGAGTTCCGGATAGGGCGCGACGATTTTCGCAGTGGCCAGTTGCGCCAGCACCGTGAGCGTTTCATCCAGGCTGCGCGCACGAATGTTGGACACGGTCAGCGTCGGATACCGCTCAACGCCGTCCCAGTTGTAATCGACCAGCCGCCGCACGGCGGTTTCCGTAATCGTCCGCGCGATCTGGTCCGCGGTGGCCTGCACGGCGAGGTAGAAGAAGTCGGTCATTTCCTGGCCCAGGGCGCGGTTGCCGCTCGATTTCGAGCTCTGGCCGAGGTTCATAAAAAAGGCGAGTGCCGTTCTGGATATTTCAATATTATGATGTTCTATGGAATTGAACAGGTCGCGCACCTGGCCCTGCACGCCCTGAAGCGTCAGTTTCCAGCCCGCAGGCAGGGCGATGCCCGTCTTCTCATGGGCCGCAAGTTGCGTCACCCATTTTGCCGCCGCCTGGCGATCTTCCTTCGAGGCGTTGGGTGCCTGCTCGATGGTCGGAATGCCCAGTCCGTTGCGCTCGCCCGCGATGGCGTCAATGCGGTAGAGGCTGTGTTTGATGTACCAGTGCATATAGGCGGGACGCAGCATCGAGCGCCCGAAGAAGTTCGCGCCCTCCTTGTTGAATGTGAAGACGGCCAGCCGGTCCACCGGAATCTCGACGCTCTCGAAGTTCGAATTGCGGTAGCCGTACTGGTTCAACGCCAGCAGCGTTTCCCCGTCCACGTCCGTAATCCAGCGGTAGAACGTGATCGGCAGGCGCGGCGCAAGGCGGGCCAGGCGCACGCGGTCACCGTCAATCGCGTAAATCTCCTCATGCGCCGCCGCGCCGAACGCCAGCATCAGCAGCGCATTGCGCACCACCTCATCCCAGCTCTGCGAGTTCTTTACGCCCGAGGGTGAAACGTATTCCAGCCCGCCGAACAGGTTGTCCTTCACAAACTGCGCGATCTCGCGGTCGAGCGGGTCCGAACTGGCCGGCATCACGTCCCAGTGGGCTGCGCGGATCGGCAGTTCGCACGCCAGCAGCGTCGCAGCCACCTGCGCGTCCGAACGGCGCATCTTTTCATAGGTGCGAATGGCCGTCAGCCCTTCCAGTTGCGGATTGTACTCGCCGAAATCTTCCAGAAATCCGTGGAAGATCGGCGTGCCGGGCAGGCCCGAAGGCAGCGTTTCCACGCTCGCCGTTGTGCGCTCAAGCGGGACGTCCACCTGTGATTCGGCCATCATGTTCGGCTTCCAGGCTATTTCCAGCGGTCCAAGTTTCATCGTTCACATCCCCAGGTCATTGGTGATTGGGTGATTGGCTGGTTTTCCGAGTGGCTCACCGGCCGATTCACCCAGCCAGGCACCGTGGACATGCAGGCATCCAGTCGGTAAATGCACCCATGGTTCAATTCCCCAATCTCGAATTTCAAATCTCAAACCACTCGGTCCCTGACTCCAACTCAACGAACGCGCCCGGATGGATGATGGCGGCTCCGGCCGCAAGGTACGCATTCGCCGCCGCGGCTTCCGGCCCAGACTCGGCGGCCAGGTCGGCGAGCGCCTTGGCCCAGAACTCGTCCGCGTGGCCCGCCGCCGTGCGCACGGCGTCAAAGCGCAGATTGCCGCTCGGCGTCACCATCTTCTTCACGGCGCTGAACGCCCGGCGAATTTCGCGCGTGTCCGGCAGCAGCGACAGTTGCTTTTCCATCCGCCGCTTGGTGCGGAACGCCAGGTCTTCCTTCACGGCCGCGGTAAAAGTCACCGGCTCGATGCGCGGCCCGAATTCCTCCGCCAGCGTTTCCGCCAGCATTGCCCCGATGCCTGTGGCGTCGATGGCCGCGCGGCGCACGAGCGACGTGCCGTCCCTGTGTTCCAGACGCATCAGCTCGCGCGCGTATTCCAGTTGTTCCGCAAACGGTGCGCGCTCAAGCGCGTGCACAATGCGCGCCACAGCCCATCGGTTTTCCGCAGGCTTCAAGTCCTCCCTCCCCGCATTGTCGCGGTTGCTCATGGTGCGCACTTCATCCAGCCAGAACACCGTGCGGTCGTGGTGCCGCCCGACGTCGATGCCCAGGAAAAACTCGGGCAGCGGAGGGCTCTGCCCTCCCACGGGCGCTCCTAAGGCTTCGCTGCCCATCAGGCCGCGCGCCGAGGCCAGGAGGCGGGGCGGGGTGTCCGTTGTGGCCTCGGCGCTTAGGCAGGCGGCGAGGAGGTCTGGAGGAAAGAAATTTTCCGCAGTCGATATGAACTGGCAGCAGAACTCCTGCTGGAAGGTTGATTCGTCATCGCAGCCGGCGCGCAGCAGTTCGATATTGATTTTCAATCCCTGGCGCACCGCTTCATACACGTCGCACCAGTGAGGAGACCAGGTCAAATGACGAGTGTTGAGTGATGAGTGATGGGCCGGACCGGCGCCTTTTTCTGAGCACTCGTCGCCCGTCGCTTGCCACCGCTCCGTCAGTCCCGCGGCTTTCGCCAGTTCGTAGAACTTTCCCTGCTGGCCGTTCGGAGTCGAGATGACCTCCAGGCCGTACCCGCGCGTGATGGTCGGGAACAGCGCGGAATAGATTTTGTCCGCGTCGGCGTGGAAGGCGAATTCGTCCAGCGTGACGTTGCCCGTATAGCCCCGCGCCGTGTCGGGATTCGAAGGCAGGCCGTAAATCACCGAGCCGTTCGGGAGCCGCACCTCGAGCTGTTTCTGGCTGGCGCCTTCAAAGAAGGTCGATTCAAACGCCTGCGCCACGATCCCGCAACTCTGGATGTGCTCCTGCACTTTTTCCATCAGCAGTTTTGACTGGCGCTCGCCTTTCGAGAGAAAGATCCACGTGGTCCGCCGCTCGAGGCAGCGCAGGAGCGCCTCCAGCGTTGCCGAAAAGGAATAGCCGATCTGCCGTGCCTTCACGACAATCTTGAGCGGCGAGCGGTCCTCCACCCATCGCCGCTGGTAGGCCAGCAACCGAATGGGATTCGAAACCACCTCCGCCCGCTTTTCGTTTGTGATGGCCCCGCCCTCCCGTTCGGGAACCTCGAGGGCTCCCCCGTCACGCGGTTGCTGTAGCGGCGAGCGCAGTTCGCCGCTACAGCTTTTGCGGGCGTCCCCCTCCCGCGCGGCGCGCACCTCGCGAGTTCCGGCGAGGGCGCGGTCCCGTTTCTTTGTCGTCTTGCCGGGTTTTTTCGTCAGCTTCTCAGGCATCACGGGAACCATCTGGAATTTCAAATTTGAGATTTGAAATTCGAAATTATTGACTCACTGGCTGATTTTCGGATTTACCGGTCAACTCGGCCTCAATGGGCCAATCCGTCAAAATCTCTCATCCCTTTTCGTTAACTTTCCCCGACGGCTCGACGTCCCTGGGAACCACGGGAATCTGAAGCAGGCCGTAGATTTCCTGGATTTTCTCCATCGCCGTCCGGCCCAGCGTCGCGCCGCCCTTCTGCCTTTTCAATTCCTCCTGCAACTGCGCCAGCTTGGTCCGGGTCAGGTGGAGCTTCGCAATTTCCGCGTGCAGGCGGGTCTTGCGGAACCTTCTTTCCTCCATTTCTCGCTCAATCTGCATGTTCAGCAGCTTGCGCCGCAGTTGAATGTTGCGCCGCTCGAGCGTGCTGCGGATGGCATCACGCAGCGTCAGGCCGCCGTCCTTCCGTTCGAGCCTCTGCAGGCCCGTCAGCATGGCCGCATAGGCCAGTTCTGCGTCCACGGAGCCGGGGTTCGCCAGCGCTTCCTTCAGCGCCTGCGCGCGCTCCACCTGGAACTGGATGCGCCGCTTCTGCAATTCAAGATTGCCGCGATAAAGGTTCTGCACGGCCTGGAGCGTCACCGGAACGCCGCGCTCATTCAGCGAATCCTGAACGTCCTCGAACGTCGCGCCTTCCACGAGAAGCCGCTCCGCGAGCTCGCGCACTTCGGCGGGCAGTTGCGCCGCATCATTTACCACGTCTGCGCGCACCTCCGCGGCGGCCGGTTTCTTGCCTGCCCGGCTTTCCGGCGCGCCGCTGCCTTCACTCCCGGATTGTCGTTTTTTCTCCACCATCGTCTCTTCCCAGCCTTTGTAGCGGCGGTATCCTCACCGCCGGGTTCTTCGCTCCGCTCAGAACGGCCGACAACTCGTTTTTGCGTTCACATCTCCGGCTCCAGGTAAATGCCCTCGTCCCTGGGCAGGCGGCCGTCGAAATAGTCGATTCCTTTGGCGGAAATTTTCACCAGCGTGATGTAGCGGCGCGCACGCGGGCCGCGAATGTTGTCCACGTTCACCAGGCCCTTCTCTGCCAGATAGGCCACGTGGAAATCCAGGTCTTCCAGCGGCACGGGATAGCCGAAGATATCGAGCTCGCCCTGCAGCAACGGGAGGGTTGCCGATTGCGGGTAGATCAGTTTCAGGTAGTAAAGGATTTTTCCTCTCACGATTTCTTTTTGCCGTATGCTGCTCGTCATGCCTTTTTCGCTCCTGTTGTTCTGGCTGGTCCTTGCTGCTCGATAGTTGTGGCACGTCTTGCCGTGCATCGGTCCTCCGGACATTGGTGATGGAATAATTTGCGATTGGTGACAGCAACAATCCCAAATGGTCCATTCGCTCAACCGCAAATCATCCGTCACGAATCGCACATCGATGATCGTTTAACCGCCCTCCTCCGGCTGCCGGACGATCCGCTGGATGTCGCGGTGCATGGCCCGCAGCGCCACAAGGATCTGCTGGTGCTCGAGGCTGTCGCGCGAATCGCTCTGCTCGACGCTCGAAGCGAGGCGCGAAAGGGCGTCCGCCTGCGAGCGCTGCGCGTTCAGAAACTGCTGGACATAATGCTCCGCCATGCCGAACACGCTCTCCATCTGGCGGCGCCTGGCATCAAGTGTCCGCTCGATCCAGAGTTGCGCCAGCCGCAGCAGGCCGTAGCTGAAAGCGAGCAGAAGCAGCACGCCCGGTCCCCACCACATCGCCATGTGCGCGAAATCTTCGGGCATCATCGCACCGCTTCTCCAATTGCAAAGCCCACCGCCACGCCGATGGCCACGTGCTCCGTGGTACGGGCCAGACGGCCCAGAAACGTCCCCCGAGCGGCCCGCAACTCGGCTCTGCATTCGACGGTCCGCTGCGCGAGGATTTTGTCCTTCGCCGCTAGCGCGTCGTTGAGGCTTGCCACCGAATCTTTCAGGTGTTCGATGGCAGCGTCGTCAGCCTGCGCGCGCGCCTGGCACGTCGAGAATTGCTGCTGCTCGACGGCGCTCTCCGCCCTGCAGGCGTCAAGATTCGCCAGCGCCGCCGCCACCTTGCGCGCACCGGGACCCGTCAGGGCCAGCGCTGTTGCGTTGTCATCCTGAGCCGGGCCGAGGATCTCGGGAGTCCGGTGCTGGCCGTTTTTTGGCCCCGCCGTATTCCCGGGAGCCGGCTGCGCGTCTGCGCCCGCGTGTGAAAATGCTGTTCCTCCCTTCGCCACGTCCTGCGCCTGCAATCCAAGCTGGGCGGCCACCCGGGTCACCACATTGGAGATGGGAAGGGTGGCCACCTGATCAGCCTGGACCTGCGCACGCCGGCGCAGTTCGGCGAGTTGCGCCGCCAGCCGCTGGCTCTGTTGTTCGATCGCACGGCGGCGCTCCTCGATCTTCTGAACGGTTTTGGCGTTTTCCACGTTGGCGCGACGGATGTCCTGCTCGGCCTGACGCTTCAGCGCCGCAACCTGTGCGGACGCCTGCTGCTCCACTCGTTCGAGTTGCGCCCGACGGCGAACGTCCGCGTCATGCTCGCGGAGCCAGAAGGCCGCGAACAGCACGCCGCCCAGCGCCAGCCACGCTTGCCAGGGAACCCGTTGCGACAATTGTTTGGTCATTTGAATCATTCGCGTATCTGCTCACTCAGTGATTCGTCATTGATGGTCTGGCCTATTGACCGATGAGTTTATTAACGACCTGCGCATTTCACGGTTGTGACCGTCCTGCCGGCCAATGGCTCGATTGCACATTTCATATCTCAGATCTCAAATCTCAGATTCCAAATCGCAAATCACACATAGGCCGGTCCTTCATTCCTTCTTTCCGGCCACGCGCTGCACAGTCTCGCCGGTTTTGCTGAGGCCGTAGAGCGTCGAGATGAAAACCGTCAGACCCTGAAGGTCCGGAAGATGGTGCGTGGTCCATACGAGGTAAGAGACCCATCCGCCGCCGAGCAGCAGGCCGATAAATGAGCCCGTCCGCCCGAAACTCGCTTCGCCGGATTCTGAAAAGAGCTGCCGAATGTATTGCCTCATCGCGTTGTCAGGGCCTTGAGTGAATCAGCGTTTTGAGCATTTGAGATGTGAAATGTGCGATTTGTGATTGCCTCATTGATGACCTGCATGGCCGTCGCAAATCACCGGCCGCGTCTGCTCCAATCGGGAAATCAGAAAAGGATTCAACGAGACAATGCGCCAATGATTTACTCCTTCGAGCGCAAATCGCGTATCCCGGGATTAGAACCGGTCGCGGCCCAGGCCGCTTCAATGGTTGCCCGCTTGTCACTCGCCGGTCATCATTCGTCACCATTGATTGGCAATTCATAAATTGTTTACAGCTTCGCTTCGAGCTTCTGAAGTTCCGCGCGCAGGTAGGCACGCAAGCTCAGGATTTCCTTCACGGCGCGGTGGTGGAAGATGCCCGTGAGGACCACGCCCGCAGTGAATCCACCGAAAAATGTCGCCAGGTAATTCATCCGTCGTCTCCTTTTTGTTTAACCAGTTAGTAACAGTGCCCGCACGGGCGGAAGCCGGCGCTTGCTCCGCTACCGCGCCGCCCGGACCTGCCGGAACTGGCGGTAAATCTGCATCCGCCGCAGCCCTTTTTCCACGTAATTCGGATCGAATGTGCGCCCGTAGGGACGGCCGGTGTTCCAGCAGCAGAACATCTGCGCAAACTCGCGCCGCGGATCAAGCTGGTAATCAACGACAAACTCCGAGAGCAGTCGGATCGCCATACGAAAATGGAAATGCGGTTCCAGCAACTGCCGGACTTCACCCGGACGCCCGATCATGTGATAACCCATGATCTGCGTGTAACCCCAGGAAGTGGCAAGCTCGCGCAGGACCTCATCCGTCGCCGATTGAAGCTCGGTCGAATGCGCGGCTGCAAACGACCGCGTCAGATAACGCGCGTGAAGAGCGGCGTCATTCGCCGGGAGAAGTTCGGCCATCTCGCGGTTGAGCTCGGCCACGGTGATGCTGCCGAATGCCGGCGAGCCCCCTTCGGCCACCGCCTGAAGATGGCGGTACACCGCGGGCTCGAAGCGCGTCGCCTCCGCGCAGCCTCCGCTTTCGTTCGCCGCCAGCGCGCCAAGAAATTCCGGCGGGACCGACGACGCCGCACACTCCTGTTCAATCACTTCATCACAGCGCTCGAACACACGCTGGACCAGTTGGCGCTCGGCGGCCAGACCTGGAGATGCAGGGTCGAGCGGGCGGACGAAATCAGGTTGCGGTCCCGTCGGCAAAGCATTCATCAGCGTCAGCAAGACACACCTCCCCCAACGTGCAACAGGACCCTTTCCGCGCGGGCCGCGCGCCGCGGCTCATCGCGTGTCCCATCTACAAACCTAGCCTAACCCCCCGAAATGGGACGATGGGGACAAATGGGACGTTTGGGACAGAAATTTATAAGTCTTTAATTAACAGGCAGATATAATTCCTGTGGGGAGCCGACTTCTAAATGTTTTTTGGAAAATGTTTTATGAATGAACAACGAGTAAGAATTGCACACCTCCGGTTCCTGTGGCGAGAGGAGAAACCGGGGCCTTGCCAACAGGTCGATGCAATTGCAGCCGTCATGGGCAGATCATGTGAAAGGAGCAGGAGCCGATGCGAGCAGTTGTGCAGCGAGTGAAACGCGCAGAGGTCCACGTAAAAGGTAAAGTTATCGGAAGGATCGGCACCGGTTTGGTTGTGCTGGTTGGGATCGGCAAAAAGGACTCGCGCTCGACCGGCGATGCTCTGGCCTCGAAGATTGTGCAACTCAGGGTCTTCGACGATCCCCAGGGCCGTATGAACCTTGACGTTCGCGAGGCGGGCGGCGAAATTCTTGCAGTATCTGAATTCACGCTCTATGGCGATTGCCGCAAGGGCCGCCGGCCAAGCTACACGGGTGCAGCGCCGGCGGAAGAAGCACTGCCGCTTTACCACGCATTCGTTGAATCACTCAAGAGTCTTGGAGTTAAAGTTGAAACAGGAGAATTTCGAGCGATGATGGATGTTGAAATGATCAACGATGGGCCGGTCACGCTGCTGCTTGATACCGAGGGGACTTTCTGAATCGATCCGTGCCCGTTGCATGGCAATGGGGCAATTGTGCGTACAATTCTTCGATGTGCTCCCTTCAAATCCCTGATCGCAATTCTCTTCTAAAAAGGACTTTGATGCCACGCCGCCACTGGTCATTGATTCCGATCTGCATTACAGTGATGCGCGGATCGAGGTAGCGCAGCAGGCTGGTTGTGGTGGAGTGAAAGCGGAAAGCCGGAACGACCAGGTAGAGCAGCGGTGGCACGTCCTGAATGGAAACGCCGGGGAAATATCCGTACTCCTGCAATTTCTCCATCTGCCGCAGTTTTTCCACGCGCAGCCAGTAGTCGAGCGCCTGGAACGGAAGATTGATCTGCTCTTCGAGCTTCAGTTCAATCACCGCAAGCCTCCCTTCGCGCGTGGCTGCCAGAATGTCGATCACGCCGCGGTCGGTCCGCGTGAACGCGGGCACTTGCGGATAAACGAACTCCGGCGAAAGGTTCGGATCGATCCTGCTGATGTCGCTGACGAGCATGCTTTCGAGCCAGCGCTCGGATAGCAGACGATAGAAGAGATCTGCAGTATCCGCGCTTCCCGCATTGCGACGATCGAGCACACGGGTGACAAAACTGCGAAACTCTTCTATGTTGCTTTCATTCAATCTGCGGACGCTTCCTTCCAGACCGAAATAGATTTTTGGTGAAAGGTCTCCCTCAATGCGCACGATTTCAAGGCCGGCAACGCGCACGGAGACGAACTTCCCCGAACTGTCCGTTGTCAGCGCAAGACAGTCCGCCTCTTGCCCGAGAAGCTCGCGCAAGAACCCGCGGTGCCGTGCGATGAGAGCCTCATTCAATCGGTGCGGTACTAGCCGCGCTTCGACGATCGATGCCTCCTCATCAACAGGCTTTGGACGTTCCTTTGCGCCATTCCACTCGAACAGGTCCATCTTCAATGCCCGATGGTTGATCGCGGACGCACGCTGCGCGTTGAGCTCAACGGCGTCTGACGGCAGATAAATCCGAAGGCCGGGGACTGTGGCTTTTGCCGAGGTGCGCTCTCGCAGCCAATCCAGCCAGATCAACCCGAAAGCCAGCGCAGAATCTGCGGCAGCGGGCGGTTCGTCTTTGCTCAGGCCAATGAACGCGCAACCTGTTCTCCCCTGGCGCACCAATCCGCGGGTGTACCACGTGGAGAAGGAATGCTCACGATCAGAGCGATTGCTGACGTACTCGAAGTGCCAACCCGGAAATTCCTGCTGGAGCATTGCAACCAATTCCTGGCGGTAAGCGGACCGTCCTGCCTGCTTGCTCCGGCGCGGTTCAGAATGCAGTTCGCGAAATTCAAGGATGGACGTTTCCCGTGCGTGAGGCTTGCGCACAAAGACGCCAAGTCGGTCGCCGTCGCGATAGGCGGTTTCCTCGACGCGTCGTGCGAATGTCCGGGAAGAATTCCATGCTTCAAAAATCAATTTGTCAAATTGAATGCCCACGCGCCAACCAGCGGACGTCAGATCGAACAATTCGACATCGTCCTCGACGACAACGGGGTGCGCGAGGGACCGGATGAATGTTTCAATTTCATCCTGGAGTGCGCGAAGAGAATCTGCATGAGTCCCATCCATGGTAATCAGGGAATCCATTATAACCGCGCTCTTGCTGCCGGCAGGCTGATCGCTTCGCGTCGCAAGGGGCTCGCGGCACATGAGCCTGAAGCAGCGGGCGTCGATCCAGCTGTTCAGGGCGCCTGCCGATTGACTGGAGCTGCATGGACGTGATATCAAACCACTCGAACTTGACTCTCAGCCACAAAGGAGATTATGAAACCCAAAGTTTTTGTAACGCGCCCGCTGCCTCCACCTGCACTGGAAATGCTGTCAACCGCCTGCGAAGTCCGAGTCCATGGAGAGGACGCGGCAATGCCGCCTTCGCGACTGGCCGAAGAGTGCCGCGACGTTGAAGGCGTCCTCGTCAATTCAACGCGAGTCAATGAGGAAGTATTGCGCGCAGCGACGAGGCTTCGTGCCATTTCGAATTGCGGTGTCGGTTACGACAACATTGACGTGAACGCCTGCAACAAGCGCCGCATCCCCATCACCAACACCGCAGGCGCGCTGGAAGAGACCACGGCGGATCTGGCCTTCGCCCTGCTGCTCGCAACGGCGCGAAGGGTGATTGAAGCGGACCGTTACATACGTGAAGGGCGCTGGGACCGCTGGCAGTGGGGGCTGCTGCACGGCCTCGATATACATCACAAGACGCTTGGCCTGCTGGGCTTTGGAGGAATCGGGCAGCCGATGGCGCGGCGCGCCCGCGGCTTCCAGATGCGCATACTCTATCATTCCCGCCGTCGTGCTCCTGAGAGCGTTGAGCATGAACTGCACGCTGAGCACGTCGATTTTGAGACGCTCCTGCGCGATTCGGATTTCATCAGCCTCCACGTCCCGCTCACGTCAGAAACCCGTCACATGATCGACAGCAAAGCTTTTGGCCTGATGAAACAAACCGCTATCCTCATCAATACGGCGCGCGGACCGGTAGTCGATGAAAAAGCCCTGGCCGAAGCGCTTGCAGCCGGGCAAATCGCCGGTGCGGGGCTGGACGTTTTCGAGGAAGAGCCACGTGTCAATCCCGCCCTGTTGAACATGCACAATGTTGTTCTGGCACCACACATTGGCAGCGCCACCGGTGAAACCCGACTCAGGATGGCCGCGCTGGCCGTCAAAAATCTTATTGACATGTTGGCGGGCAACCGGCCCCGCAATGTCATCAATCCGGAAGTCTATTCCTGAACACCTCAACGGCCGGTCCCAACACCGTCAACACTTGCCATCTGCGTTCAGCTTTTCAATAATGAGAATGCAGCAGCAGGATAGAGCGGGCAGGAATAAAAGAGATCGACCAGTACGACATGGGCATTCAAAAGCAGGTCCTGAGTTTTCCCAAGCCTTTGTACGGCCTCGGCAAGAGCATTGCCCGTCAGGTTTTTCATGAGGTGATTTCCGCCATCGATCTCCGGAAAGCAATGGTGGAAAAACTGAAGTGCGCGGGCGAAGCATTCATCGCGGGGGAAGCGCGTGTTCAACTGGTGCGACCTCCGCACGTGGTCGCCATCGGCAAGGCAGCCGTGGGAATGGCAGCAACGCTTGATGACATCCTCGGCGGGCGTATTGCTTCCGGCATCGTCGTGGCGCCTGAACTACCGGCGGCGAGGCTCGCACGTTTTCGCTATTTTCAGGGCGGCCATCCTTATCCCAACGAGGACAGCATTGCATCGGCCCGAGCAGCGCTTGAGATGGTGTCCCGGCTTACAGCTGAAGATGTGGTCATCTTCCTGATTTCCGGCGGCGGGTCCGCGCTGTTCGAAACACCCTGTGATCAGCAAATAAGCTTGAAGGACCTGGTTGAATTCAACCGCGTGCTTGTCACTTGCGGACTTCCAATCGAACAGATCAATGTTCTTCGCAAGCATTTATCCGCCGTGAAGGGTGGACGCCTGGCGGAAGCGGCGCAACCCGCGCGCCAACTCACGATTTATGTTTCCGACGTGCCCCCCGATCTTCCGTCAATGGTGGCCTCAGGCCCGACCATGCCTGACGACTCAACCGTCGAGGAGTGTTACCGGCTGGCAGTCGAGAACGACCTGATATCCAAATTCCCGCAAACCATCCGCAAACACTTCACGGACCGAACACTCCGAGAAACGCCCAAGCGCGGCGACGCTTGTTTCCAGCATTCGCAGTACATGTGCCTGCTTTCGAATCGCGATGCCGTCGAAGCCGCAAAGAGGGCGATCGAGCGTCATGGCTTTTACTGCGAAATCGATTCGGGCGATTGGGACGCGGACTTCCGCAAGGTGGCGGACAGAAATCTGGAAGTCCTGGACTCGCTCGCCCGGAACCATCCCGGGCGGCCGGTGGCTCTGGTGGTTGGCGGCGAAGTTACGTGCAAGGTCACAGGGCCGGGAATGGGCGGACGCAATCAGGCGTTTGTGCTGTACGCTGCGCGGAAGATCGAGCATCAGGACCGCGTCGTGTTGAGCGCCGGCACGGACGGTCGCGACGGCAACAGCCCGTCGAGCGGGGCCGTGGCCGACGGACAAACGATTTTGCGCGCGCGGGCCCTGGGACTTGATCCTGAACAATACCTGGCGGCGAGTGACTCCTATTATTTCTTTCGCACACTCGGTGATACGCTCGACACGGGATACACCGGCAACAACGTTCGCGACGTGCGGTTTTGGCTGGATTTCGGCAACAGTTAACAGCCCGTGGCGGACTTATCCGAAGGAGATGGTACGAATGTTTTAAGTTCGGAGGCGGTACGCTTCGAAGGCTGACGATAGCCTTCGGAGTAGACAGGTCACAGGCTGGATTACGACCTGAGGCAGAGACCTCGTGAAGGAGATTGGTCAGACCTGTGGCTGGGTGCCACCATAAGGCCCCGAGAGGGGACCTTGAATAGGAGGATGGAGACCGCCGAAGAACAGGTCTACTCCGCCTGGCAAGAAAAGGAGCACAGGAGGAGAGATGAGAGAGAAACGCTATATCGGGATCGATTTGCACCGCAGGAGGTTGACCTGCTGCGTGCGGTTAGACGGGGGAAGGAATTCTCTGAGCGAGTGGGCGCTGGATCGGTTAGGGGAATTCGTGAAGAAGTTGCGACCCACGGATGAGGTGGCGGTGGAAGTCACGGGCAACGCGCGGCTGTTCTATGAAGCGGTGGCGCCGAAGGTGGCGCGGGTCGTGATCGTGGACCCGAACCAGTTCCACGTGATCAGCCACTCGGTGAAGAAGACCGATCCGAACGACGCGCGCGCCCTGGCATTGTATTTATCCAAAGGGTTGCTGCCGGAAGTGCGGATGAAAGAGAAAGCCCAAGCCGAAGTGGCCAGCCTCACTCAGACGCGCGATCGGCTGGTGAAGCTGCGGACGGCGCTGAAGAACAAGGTCAACAACCTGCTCTCGACGCGCGGGATTGAACTAGAGAGGGAAGACCTTTCCAGCGAGAAAGGACTGGCCTGCGCGCTGAAGCACTCCCTCGAAGGCCTGGCTCAGGTCGAGCTAGAGATCATCGTGGAACAGATTCGGAGTTTGAATCAGAGCATTGGCCGGCTTGAAGGCGTCATCCAGGAAGCCGCCCAGAAACTTCCCGGCTATTCGAATCTGACCAGCATCAAGGGCATGGGGTCGCTCGGAGCGGGCGTGCTGCTTTCCGTGATCGGCGACGTCAAAGACTTCCCGGAAGAAGGAAAGCTGGCCTCTTACTTCGGCATCGTCCCGCGGGTGGCGATCTCGAATGAGACGGAGCACCCGGGTCGCATTACCAAGCGCGGGACGAAGCTTGGTCGAACGACCCTGGTGCAATGCGCGCTGATCGCGAAACGCTATAGCCCCTATCTGGATCGGTTTTACGAGCGGATTCGCGCTCGGCGTGGAACCGGCAAGGCCATCATCGCCCTGGCCCGCAAGTTCCTCGGCATCATTTACCACACGCTCAAGAACAACTGGGTGTTCGAGGATTTTCCCAACTTTGTTTTGGCCGGAGCCAAAACTTAACAACGACTTCTGCTCAGTCGGAGTAGACAAACATCATAGGAGACAAACATCATAGGAGACGATCCATGGCAGAATCCGTTGGCTTCATTGGTCTGGGAATTATGGGAGAGCCTATGGCGATGAACCTGGTGAGGGCCGGGTACAGGGTCAGCGCCTTCAGCCGGCGGCGCGAGAGGGCCGCCGCTCTCGAACGGGCGGGAGCGCGCGTGGCTTCAAGTCCTGCCGACGCGGCCCGCGACGCTGACTATGTAATGACCATCGTCAGCGATTCCGCCGCTTCCGAAGAAGTCATCATGGGCAAGGACGGAGTGCTCCAGACCATCCGCCCGGGCGCCATTGTGATTGATTCGGCCACCATCAGCCCGGTGGTCAGCCGAAGGCTCGCCTGTGCAACAGCGGGCAAGAAGGCAAGCTTCCTCGATGCGCCGGTCACGGGCAGTAAACACGGCGCCGAAAAAGGCGAACTGACCTTCATGATTGGCGGCGACCGTGAGACATTTGAGAAGGCCTTGCCCCTCCTGAAAGTCCTCGGGAAGAAACATATCTACTGCGGGGCGCACGGTGCGGGGCTTTCCGCGAAGCTCGCGCAGAACGCTATCCAATCCACGATGGTCGAGATTTTCTGTGAAGGATTTGTGCTGGCCGCCAAGTCCGGAGTGAAGCCCGAAGTGATGTTCGAAATCATTCAGAACAGTCTGGCGCGCGCAGCGCTCACTGACTTCAAGGCGCCCTTCATCTTCAGGGGCGATTTCACGCCGTACTTCCCACTGAAGTGGATGCACAAGGATGTGACGCTGGCCATGGAGGCCGCCTACTCCCAGGGCGTCCCCATGCCCGTAACCGCGGCCGTCAAGGAAGTGTACGCCGCCGCTCGTGCACAGGGCAAAGGCGATCTCGATTATGCCGCAGTCGTCACATTTCTCGAAGAACTCGCTGGCGTGAAAGTCCGCGCGGCAGAAGAAGCGGCGGAAGCCGAAAACGCCTGATAGGCAGCTTTCGTCCCGGTTGGTCGAGCGACATTGTGAACGCACCTCGCGCACGACATCAACAATCGTGAAAAAGGGTCGCGTCTTTCATCGTGAATTGAACGAAGGGTCCTTGTGTTTATTGTCATAAAATAAGCGGACACCGGGGTCCGCTCAGCAGGGCAATTCGCTTTCTGTATTGTGCGATGAACAAAACCACATCAGAACATTCTGCAAAACCGCTCACGGGAGAAAGTTCAATCCGTTTTCGCTTGCCGTCGTGAAATAGAACGCGTTCCGGCCGGTGCGCAGGTCCTTCCCGAACGTGAACACGAGAGACACGCCGCCGAGCACGCTCAATTTCACCGACCCTCCGGTATCCCAAAGCCACTGGCGTGAACCGAAGCCGCCAGAGTGGTCATAAATTCTTCCTGCGTCAACAAAAGGGCCGAGCCGCAGTTTGAACCAGCCGTTTGAATAAACGTTCTTATCCATTTCCCAGTTTGAGAGAAGAAAGTCGCGTCCAAGAGGCGCGCTCCCCTTCTGTCCGTCGCGGGTCCCGATGTGGGCGCGGAGAGGCAGATTGTTGTCGCGCTCGAGTCCGAGTATAAACAGGTCGTCGAAAGGAACTCCGCCGAATGTTTTACCGGCGTACACGTTTTCCGTCACCTCATAATCGTCTCCGCGGGCCATGGGAAACCAGCGCGCGTGAAGCGAACCTTGAAGCATGCCGAAGCGGCCAAAGCCCGGGGCGTAGAAATTGCCCAGGGTCCCTTGAACGCTCGATCCGAGAGTGAACCGTTGCGCCGGCATTCGCAGCAGCGCGTAATCGCTGCGTGCGCGGGCTTCCACCGCGACGCCATTGGTGAAGATTGGGTCCGCGGCCGGAATGCCCGCCGGCAGATTCCGAAATCGCCGGTCAGAAACATCCAGACCCGTCGCCCAGTTCCAGCGGCTGCTGGCAATGGATCGAATTCCGCCGCCCAGTTCGAGTTTTTCAAGATTGAAGGATTGAAGAGGCGTCTGCGTCTGATGGAACGTCTGGGAAACGTTCCAGTTTTCATTCCTGGCGTCGGCATAAAAGCCGAAGCGGTATCTGGGGTTTCCCGCAAGCGGCGCAGAAACGGAAGCAAAAATGCGGCGCTTCTGCGCGTCCCAGCGGAATAGCGAATTGATCGTTGCCGCGGATGGCGTAAGAACAAAGGACCCGGGATAAACAGTTTCGTATGGCAGCCCGCGCAGCATTGAAACCAGTCCTGCGGCCTTGCCTCTGCTCCATCCGCTTCTTTCGACTGCACTCAGGACCAGATCAAACGTCTCACCACCTTCGATCGGCCTCGGCACCAGGTCAAGGCGAAAAGCCGGAAAAATCCCGAGTTGCCGAAGCCGTTGGAGCGTGCTCCGGTACTGTTCGAGCGTAAGGACGCTCGCCGGCGCACAGGTGAATGCGCGGTCAAGCAAGGCCGGATTGATCCGGAGTTGCGCGTCGGTTTTAATCTCATCAATTCGGGGCTTGCCGATGCGGTTCCAGTATTGGAGTGCGGCTTCCTGGTTGCCTTCAAGGAAGTAAATCGTCGCAAGAAAGTTGATGGCGTACCGGTCGTGCGGGTCAAGATGTAACGCGCGGTGAAGTTCTCTTTTCGCTGTGGCGAATTTTTTTTGTTTGAACGCAATTCCCGCAAGCTCAACGGGGAAACGCTCATCACGCGGGAATTTCCTTTCGCCCGAGGCAAACACTTCTGCCGCTTCATCCCACTGCTCGATCCGCGCGAAAGCGAGGCCGCGATAGTAATCAACTTCCGCGGTTTCCGGCATGCATCTTTGCGTCACCCGCAGGAGGTCATTCCAAAGTCCTTGGCTGGAGAGTCTTTGGAGTTCTGCGGACTGCGCGCAGCGGTCTTGCGACCGTGCCACCGAGGGCAGTGCCAGCAAAATACAGAAGAACACGAAGCGGATGGTCAATGCGGCCTCGGAACTGCAAGCAGGGTCCAGTTGTGCACGGGTCGCCAGCGCGTTTCAAAATCCTTGAGGTCCATTTTCAGGAGTTTGCGCTGCGCGGGATCGTTCACCAGGACAATGCCTTCCCCATCATCAATCCCGGCCACAACCACGTAATGAAGCGGGCCGGACGCACCGGAGTCTTTCAGGCAGACGATGAGCGGACGGCCCTTGGCGACGTGGTGACACAAATCTTCCGGTGTGCCGCTGAAGGCAAACGCCTCAAAACCGTTGTCGCGGAAATAACGCTCCATATCGGAAGCGTAAATGCCCCTGGCCTGACGATTGTAGAGGATTTTCTGAATGCGAAGAACGTCGGCGGCGGGCGTGATGGCTGCACGCTCCTGCTTCAGCCAGTATCGCATCACCATCGAGATGCAGGCCGAACCACATCCATCAGCCTGCTGACGGACAAAAGGAACGTCCAGCCAGTTTCCCTGCGCCGCAGCCGGCGCGAGGGCCGCCTGGAGAAGAAGCACCGTCAGCAATACGCCCTGCTTTACAGCGCAGCGCATGGATCTCAGTGAGTTGCAATCAGCACAACGACTGCGGTTGCAAGTGCGATCAGGATGTAAGTAATCTGCTGGTTGGTCAGAGCGCCCGCGGCAAAGTCTTTCTGCGCTTTGTCAACCCGCGAAGCAAGCCGCGCGAGTTCCTGGTCTGATAACGTCGGCACGGCTTTCTTGACCTGGATGGGATCGAGGCCGGCAGACTTCATTGCAGCGTCCGCCTGCTTCGAGGAGAAAAACTTTTCCACCTTATCGATTTTCTGCTGCCGCGTGCGGGAAGCCGAGACGGCAGCCTGTTGGAGTTCCGCAGGCGAGACAACGTGTTCCTGGGCCGCTGAAAGCGAAGAAGATTGGACCATCAACGCCAGAACACAGGCTAAAGAGGTGATGAGCATCCGGCGAATCGAAGTGTGCAAAGTGGTTCCTCCTTATTCAACTTGTGATGCCCCTCCCCCTTCGGCCCATTGTACGGAATTAGAGGGCGATTCGACAAGCTCGACCCCAAACGGGCAGAAATCGAGCGCGCCCGAATACAGAAATCTTCGGCATGGGGGTGCCCGATGGGTCCGCGCTCAGTAGATACCCTTGACGTACCCGCCGTCGATGGCGATCGAGACCCCTGTGATGTAGCTGGCTCGTTCCGAGGCGAGAAAAACCACCATGTTGGCAAATTCCTCCGGCTGACCCAGCCGGCGCAGCGGGACCTGACTCGCCCAGCGTTCCTGGATCTGCCTGGGATCAACGCCCTCGGCCTTTGCCAACCGGGAAGAGAGTTCATCGAGGCGCGAAGTAAGCGTATAACCCGGACAGACATTGTTGATCAGGATGTTGTCCTTTGCGTATTCGTTGGAAAGGCTCTTCATCAACCCGCTCACGGCCGAACGGACCGAATTGGAGAGCACGAGGTTATCGATCGGCTGCTTCACGGAAGCCGAAGTGATACTAATCACTCTGCCCCATTTCCGCTTCTGCATCAGCGGCAGGACTTCGCGCACAAAGTAGAGAGTGCTCATCAGGTTCAGGTTCACAGCCGATTGCCAGTCCTCCACCGTCGTTTCGGAGAACGGCTTCGCCGGAGGGCCGCCGCAGTTCGTTACGCAGATGTCCACGCGCCCGAAACGGTCATGAGTTTCCGCAACAAAGCGGCGGACCTGCTCATACTGCGTCGCATCAACAGGTCTCGCCAGGACCTCAACGCCCGTTTCACGGCGGATTTCTTCCGCCGTCTGGTTGAGTTTTAACTCCGTTCGAGCGCAAATCGCGAGCTTCGCACCCTCGCGTGCGAGGCCGACTGCAACAGCTTTGCCCAGACCCTGGCTTGATGCCGCCACGATTGCAACTCGATCTTTCAGTCCCAGGTCCATTCTCTCGTCTCCGGTTTTCGTTGGATTGTTGTTGAATTCCAGGCAGTGGATTTCGCACAGGCTCTGTATGGCTGCAACGCCCACGTCTCAAGCACAAAAGCCCATCACGAGGCTCAAGCGGCAAACGGCTTGCGGTCAGCCCTTGCGCAAATAGTCATCCTGACCGCTCAGCCAGTCGGTACGCACCGGCGCGAAGATTTCAATGTCAAACGTGTCTTCGAGCGCCACAACGCCGTGCGGAACATTCGACGGAATGTGGACAATCTCCCCTTTTCGAACAATGACTTCCTGCCCGCCGATATCAAACTTCAGCGCGCCTTCCAGCACGTAAGACATCTGTTCGTTTTCATGATGGTGGACTGGAACAACGCCGTCCTTGGCGATGAAAATCTGCGCCACCGTCATCTTTTCTCCGGTTACAACCTTTCGCCAAATTCTGGGATTCATCTGCTCTTTGCGCACTGAGTCCCATGCGAATAACTGCATGGCAAACCCTCCGATTAGCGTTATTGCCCCGAGCAGGGGCATTTTACATTCAAGTACCGCCATTTCACACACTAATTTGGGGTTCAAACAAAAGAGGCGTGACGCCGCTGTTGTGCGGAGGCGGCCGGACTGCGTCGAACCTCACTCAGGCGGGCGGGCGGAAGAAGTGATCATCCAGACCATCTGCGTAAAGGGGACGAAGATAATCGGCTCTTGCACATCGCTGGGAAATCCCGGGAGCGCCTTGTCCTCCGTCGTCGTGAGCCACAACCCTTGAGCTTCTTCTGCACGGACTTCCGCTTTGAGCAGGCTCTGATCGCTCAACTTGATAGTGACGTGCCGCCTTCTGATCTCAAAATGCATTTCGTCTCTCCTTGGTCAGGCCGTTGCCTGCGCGATAAGTTGTGAGGCCCCATGCGACTGCTGAGCAGGTGATGATGCGGATTTGAGATTTCAGATTCGAAAAGTGGGTGCGGTGCGCAAAAGACTCCTTCCTCCACACGCCCGTTTGCCTGCTTCGGATGTCGCCATCATTCGCCCGATTCGAGCGATGCCGTGTAAACGCGCACTGGCGCGCCGCTCCGGGAAGGCGGAGCCATGCGCACCACCGGAGCGGGCTGTGGCTTGAAGAAATGCCACTTGCCATCGGCTATCGCGTCGCTTTGCAAGCTTGACGGCGCACCCGTCTGCGATTGCGGCGGTGATTGCGCCGGAGCGGTGCGGATTACCGGAGCGGGCGAACCAAAACGGTGCCACTGTCCGTCGGCGTCGCCGGCAGCGGGACCCGGCGCCGGAGCGCTTCGCTGGAAGTATGATCGCGTGCTGGCTTCGGCCTCAGGCGGGTCGGGCGGGTCATCATAAGCTCCGTACCCGGGCCAGCCGTAGCAATAATAGCCGTACGGGAAGTAGCAATAGTAGGGATATCCAAACCCTACGTAGTAACCATATCCCCAGTACGGCCAGTAACCCCACGGCCACCAGCCAAATCCGAAACTGAATGCCCAGCCATCGTGGCGGTGGTATCTGAGACCGCGTCCATAATAGCCGTATCCAAATCCGCGATAGTAGCCGCCATGCCCGTAGTAACCTCGGCCGCCGTAGTATCCGCCGCGACCGCCGTAAAATCCGCCATGCCCACGGTAAAAGCCGCCACGGCCTCCAGAGTAACCGCGAAAGCCGCTTCCAAACCCACCGCGAAAGCTCCCACTGCCAAAACCACTGTGGAAACTGCCTCCTCCACCACGGAACCCACCGCCGCCGCGAAAGCCGCCTCCGCGCTGCGCCCAGGCGGACGCGCCGAAAGCAACCAACCCAAACACGAGTGAGAAGAGAATGATGTGAGCTTTCCGCATCTTGTCCCCCTCTTTAAAGCGTAGCACCCTTTCCCGCCCGAACCAAGCCACTCCGCCGCACCGTCGGGCCATGCATGCGGGCACGGCCCGACGATCAGGCATTCCCTGCGGAGATGTAAGGTAGCTGTTTGCGCACGAGAGCGCCTGCGCTGGAGGCGAGCGCTTTTGAACGGCGACGCGAGCTTCCGGTTGACCGGGGTATTCCGGTGTGTTGAAATTCGTAACCGCGGCTGCCAGGCCGCGGTACATCATTCGCGGCTCACCTGCAGAGAGGAAAACAATGGCGGAGATCGTCACATTCGGAGAATTGCTGGTTGAATTTGTCGCCACACGAATCGGGCAAACGTTCGACGTGCCGGGAACTTTCGAAGGCCCCTTCCCAAGCGGCGCGCCGGCGATCTTTGCCGACCAGGCCGCACGGCAGGGCAGGTCAGTTGAGATCGTCGGTTGTGTCGGCCGGGATGCCTTCGGCGAGGCGATCATCCATCGACTGGCGGAAGACGGCGTTTCGACTGGAAGCATTACACAGTCCTCTGAGCGCCCAACGGGCAGCGCTTTCGTCGCATATCGCGCAGACGGCGAGCGGCAATTCGTTTTCAATATCGCGCTGAGCGCCGCAGGGCTGTTGGACGCCGGGAGCATTCAACCCGAGATATTCGAAACCTGCCGCTGGCTGCACATCATGGGTTCGTCGCTCTATAACCGGGAAGCAATCCTCACGGCGCGCGCGGCCGTGGCCGAGGCGCAACGGCGAGGATGCCGAATCAGTTTTGATCCGAACATCCGCCCGGAATTGATCCGCTCTCCTGAAGTTCTCGAAGCTCTGTGGGATGCACTCGAAGTGTGTGACCTGTTTTTGCCCAGCGAGGCGGACCTGCGCTTTTTCCATCCGGCGTTGAGCCAGGATGAAGCGATCGCAAAACTTTTCGAACGGCCGTCGCTCGAAGCCGTAGTGCTGAAGCGCGGGACAGCAGGAAGTTCGTACTTCGACCGCACGCAGCGCATCGATGTTCGCGCTTTTGACGTGACCGAAATCGACCCGACGGGCGCGGGCGATTGCTTCTGCGGCACCTTTCTCACTTGCCTTGTGCGCGGCTTGCCCATTGAGCAGGCACTGGTGTGCGCGAACGCCGCGGGCGCACTGGCCGTGCTCCGGCGAGGGCCCATGGAGGGAAACAGCTCGAAGAACAAGTTGGATGAATTTATCGCCGCGCGCTCCGCCGTCCTCCCGGGAATGGTTTCAAGAAGAGAGGTTCCATGTAATGGCGAGTGCAGCGGCGAGCCGTAGCTGCAGCGGTGCGCTTTTACGCCCTGCCGCGCTTGTCAATCTCGCTCAATCCTGCCCGACGATTTCGCGCAGGAAAGCGAGGTAATCTTCAAAAGCACGGCGGCCGGCAGGGAGGTGAAGGCTCCGGCTCAGCGCCGGAAGTTGCCGTTGAAGTCGCGGCCGTTCAGGCGGCCGGTAACGCTGATGTACTCGACTTCATTGCGGTCGTCGTTCAGGCGAAACGTCGCTGTGCCCGTAGCGTCGCCGTGGTCTGAGCCGTTGATCTGCATGGTAAATTCGCGGCTGCCGTTCTGCTGCGTGATGTACCCGTAGAAGTTGATTTTGAAATGGTGCTCGCCGCTGAGCGCGACCGTGGTCTGCGGCGCTTTAGTATCCACCCAACCGCGCGTAATGCGGAACGAGCCGTCGGGCCCGTTGTAATCGCCCTTGCCGGAAGTGTCCACCTTGACGCGCGGAGCATTCACGGCGGTTTCGGGCGCCGGTCCGCCGTATTCCATCGAGCGCTGCGTGAAGCCGCGGCTCTCATCCACCGGCCCGGTGTACTCGCCCGCTTCGCTCCGCACGAGTTCGCCGGTAGCGGTGTTGAACTCGCAAAAGCCATTTCGATCTCCGCCCCGCCGCGAGCGCCACAGCACGATGCGGGTCTCATTCGGGGTGAACGGCCCAAGCTGGGCGTTAACGTCCAGCGTGGAAATATTCAGTTGGTTCGCCACGGTTTCCGCACATTCGCGAGCGTAACCATACTGTGCAGAAGCCGGGCCGGGCATCAGGACGATTGAAACCAGCGCCAGGGATAAACAACAGACGATTTTCATCGGGCCGCCCTCCTTCGCGGCAAGAAAAGCGATAGCACGGAATGCAAAGGAAGTAAAGTGACTTTTGCGCTCCGAATAAACCGTGGCAGTTTCACAGGGCCGAATTCTGTGTGCCGGGTTAAAATCACTCTGAAAACATCAGCAACACTGATTCAGGGGCCAAGGCAAAATCCGATTAAACGGGATACAGCACAGCGGGCGTTCCAAAAGCGCCGACGCCGGTCGTAAAAAGGTCGTGCTCGCTGGAGACATAAGGAATGAGCAAAGGGCGCATGGAGGCTTTCAGCGACGGGGTTCTGGCGGTGATCATCACCGTCATGGTCCTGGAAATGAAATCGCCGCTCGGAACGAGTCTTGCGGCCATGCGTCCGCTGGTGCCGGTATTTCTGAGCTACGTTCTGAGCTTTGTTTACCTCGGCATCTACTGGAACAATCATCACCATCTGCTCCATGCAACCCAGCACGTCAGCGGCCCCACGTTGTGGGCCAACCTGCACCTGCTGTTCTGGCTGTCGCTTGTTCCCTTCACCACAAGCTGGATGGGTGAAAACCATTTTGCGGCGTGGCCTGTCGCGCTCTACGGGATTGTTCTGCTTCTGGCGGCAGTCGCTTACTTTATCCTTACCAGGACCCTCATCGCACTTCATGGGCGCAGCTCAACCCTGGCAACATCCGTCGGCAGCGATGTGAAGGGCAAGATTTCCATTGCCATCTATGCAGCAGCCATTCCGCTGGCTTTCTTCAGGACATGGATTGCCGGCGTGTGCTATATCGTCGTCGCCGTCATCTGGCTTGTTCCCGACCGGCGCATCGAAAAGAACCTCGCATCGTAGCGCCGTGGCTTCCGTCATCGCACTCCGCCGAAACTCTTTCGGCCTGGCCGGGCGAGCCGCCACCCTGCCTGATCAAAAACCTTTTTGCGCGGCATTTGGCTGGCAGATGCACTTGAGAGGTGCTATTGTAGTGCCTGCGCGCATCAATCCGCTGGAGACGATGAAATGCTGAAGCCGGCCGAGTTTCAGGCGACCTCCGGGTGCCTCAATGCGGACGTGCAGGACGGCGCAGCGGACTTTCCCCCGCTTGGCCGGGACCTCAAGGTCCTTCTGATCTGGCCGCGTTTCCCCGCGTCCTTCTGGAGCTTCGAAGGCGTGCTGAAGCTTATCCGCATTGAGGCCAACCACCCGCCGCTCGGCCTGCTGACCGTGGCCGCACTCTGCCCGAAAAACTGGAAGCTCAGGCTGCTCGACCGGTGCTTCGAAGAGTTGCGCGATGAGGACATCCGCTGGGCCGACCTCATCATGGTCAGCGGCATGCGCGTACAGAAGGACGACATGCGCGAAATCCTGCTGCGGGCGCGAGACCTCGGCACTCGAACGATCGTCGGCGGGCCGTTCGCGAGCAGCGAGCCGGAACTTCTTCTGCGCTGGGCGGACCATGTTGTGGTCGGCGAACCCGACGAGGCCTTTTCGGAAATCGCCGCGGACCTCGAGCGCGGCACTGCCAGACGGCTCTACATCATCCGCGAGAAGCCCGACGTCAGCAGGACGCCGCCACCACGGTTCGATCTGCTCAAGATCGGAAAGTACGCGTCGATGGCCATCCAGTTTTCGCGCGGCTGCCCGTTCCAGTGCGAATTCTGCGACATCATAACGATTTATGGAAGAAGGCCGCGCACGAAAACGCCCACGCAGGTGCTCGCTGAACTCGACGCGCTGTACAAACTCGGTTGGCGCGATGAAGTTTTTATCGTCGATGACAATTTCATCGGGAACCATAAACTTGCGCTCGAACTCGCACGCGAACTCGAGCAGTGGCAAAAGCAGCGCGGCTATCCGATGTTTTTTTACACCGAAGCATCGATCGACCTGGCGCAGAAACCGGAACTGATCGAAGCCATGGTGAAGGCCAACTTCTTCTTCGTCTTCATGGGCATCGAAAGCCCTTCGCCCAAGTCCCTGACCGAAGCGAAGAAATTCCAGAACCTGCGGCGCGATCCTCTGGACTGCGTCCATTTCATCCAGGACCGCGGCCTTTGGGTGACGGCGGGATTCATCATCGGGTTCGATTCCGACACGGAAGAGATCTTTGAGCAGCAGCGCGAATTCATCGAGCGCGCGGCAATCCCGTGGGCCATGGCGGGATTTCTGGTGGCCCCGCCCACCACGCCGCTCTACGACCGGATGCTTAGGGAAGGTCGTCTGCTGATGGACACCACCGCCACCAGCAATTTCGATCCGCCGAATTTCAAAACGCGGCTGCCGCTGCCCATCCTCCTGAAGGGATTCAAGCAAACCCTGTCCTCTCTTTATGAACCTTCGGCGTTTTACGAGCGCTGCTACCGGTCGCTCCAGCAATGGAAACCGCGCCACCCTCAGAAGGCGCCGGAGATCAGGCTCGGGACCCTGCTGAAAATCATCATGCGCTCGATAATCCGCCAGGGCATGCTCTCGGATTACCGCGCGGCGTACTGGAAATTCCTGTTTCGGCTTGTCAGGCACTGCTTCACCGATCCGCGCAGGCTGAGCCTGGGGTTCGCGATGCTCCTCTCTGGAAACCACTTTATTCCCTACGCGCGGCACGTCGAGTCGCAGTTGGAAATCGAGCTTGGGAAATGCAGCACTGAACTTCACCCCGCGGAATTGCAAAATCAAAGGGCCGCCTCTTAGGCTTCCTTCGGATTTTCGCCGGCAATAACAGCGCCAAAAAGCTGAATCCAGTGGGCCCTGGCTCCGTCAGCAGATGGCCGTCAGTGTCCTGCGATTTTGCGCCAGCCGAAACTGTCCGGAGCGCCGTGCGGATGGACGTACCAGCGCATGGGCTGGCCGCTGCAACCCTCCCCTTGCGTAAAGCTCGTCACTTTGCCGTCCGCCGCTTTGAGTTCCGCGCGGTAGCAATCGCCCAGCGAATCGGTAAACGCGAAAGTCTGCGTGCTCGACTGGTCCCTGCTGCCGGAAAGACTGACGCGCCCCTGATTAAAGTTGAACGTCACCTGGTCCGCGGCAATGCGCTTATTGTGGACGCTCGCCTGGTAAGGCGGCAGGCCGGCCTCGCGTTCTTCGATTTTCTTGTTGTAATTCTGCTGCAGATGCACGTTGTTGGTGCGGCTGTGGTCCGCGTTCGATTTCCTCACAACGTCGGCCGTCAGCGAATAATCGAGCGTACGCTGAAAACTTCGTCCGCCGGAATCTCCACCCTCGCTGCTGCTCATGCCTTCGGCGTGCCACGTCTGCTCGATGACGTGCCGGTTGGTCTGCGGACCCAGGGTGGAGAATTTCTGCGTATTGCCAAAACGGATGGTTTGCTCAACGCGGTTGCTCACGCGTCCGGCGTGCGTGTTGACGTAGCCTTCGATCACGTAGCTCTGGTCAGCACTTGTCACCACGTCGCCGTTAACCTTGTCCGGGTTGTTGCCGAGCGTGCTGGTGACCTTCGGCCGAAGCGACATTCGCGCAAGCGTGTTGCGCGTGACGGCGCCGCCCGTATGTTCCGCCTTCGCATCGCGGTAAACCAGCAGCGCGGCTGCCACGGAAAAGTAATGGTTCGAGCCGAGCACCCGCACCGCCACGGAACGTTCGGCGCCGTCGCTGAGGAGGCCGGCGAAGGGCGACAGGTCAAGCCGGTAGGGCAGAAAATTCAGCGTCTGCACGCCAGGCGTTGGCCGCCACAGATAAGGGTCCATTCCGCCGGTGTAAACCCACGGATAAATCGGCGCCAGCCCGGCAGGCTGTCCATCCACAAGCACTTCGACTTCACGATAGCTTCCTCCGCTGCACGCGCGTGGCCGCTTCGGCGCACCTTTATATCCGCGACGCATGGCGAAGGCCATCGTCTGCTGGATGTATTCGTCCGGCAGGCACGTGTACCAGAACTCGTCGTGGAACTGGCTTTGCGGGAAGACGTCCATATAAACGCGCTCCATGTTGCGCGGGAATGAAACCTTGCGTGCCAGTTGATCGTCGCCGGTTTGCAGATTCGCCGGGGCGTTTGAGGGATTCAGCGCGATGACCATGTCCGGCGTCTGCGGCGCGGGATGGCCGGCGTCAGCAGGATAAAAAAGCAACTGCGCGCTTGCGTGGATGACGCTGGCACGCCGCGCGTCCACCCAATTATTGATCAGCACATCGCCTTTCCCCGGCGAGCGCAGCAGGCTGGAATAGTCGGTAAGGTCGCGTTCGATCCGCCACGACGGCCCGAGTTGCGGCGAAGGTTCCTGAGTGGTGCCGAAGTAGATGTTGACGTTGTTGAGCCAGATGGAAGCCGTGCGGTCGTACTGGATGCCCGGGTCGACGGAAAAATCCGCGGCGAGCACCACCTTGGTCCACGGGGGCTTGCAACCAGCGGGTGGTTCGTAATCAAAAGGGTGCGGCACGGAATCCATGCGAGTGTTTTCGCCCGCAGGCCCGAAATCCTCTTTGGGAAATAGCTGCACGGTGCAGGTTTTCGTGGGCGGAACAGGCACCTGCGGGTCGGCAATGGCAACATTCGCCGAGCCGACGACCGGCCGGTTCTGTGCGCGAAGCGCAGGGGCCGGGAAGAACAACAGAGTGATGAGGGCGAGCGCGAATATACTCAGCCGGCAAGCCAGGTTCTGAAGCATCAAGTTTCCTCCATTCGAAGGGGCGAATTTCGGGCTGTTTATTTCGTCCGGAAAAAGTACGAGTGCGCGTCCACTCCCGCGAGACGTTCGTTTATGAGCGGTGCTTAATTTTCAACAACTTAGCAGGGTTCGTTTTTCAGATCGATTCGCTTCGTTTTTCAACGTGCGCTGATTCTAAAGAACTTCTCCGGTTCGTTTTCCGGTTCGTTTTATCCCATTTTGGAGTTCCGATCCTTTGTTTTCAATAACTTCTCCGGTTCGTTTTTGCAAAATCGATGTTTTTTGTCCCACGATTTTCCCGGAGAAAATTTCCTGACCTTTGCTTTCAATAAGTTGCAAGGATATAAGCAATCCAATTGGACTGTTGATTCCCAATCTTCCCGTTCCCCATTAAAGGCTTGACATCAGCGCCAAACCAGATGACAGGCTAGCATAGTAGCCACCATTTGTCAAGAAAAATCTGCTTATGGGGAGAAATCGGGTTCCTCGCTGCCCCGCAACCCATGAGGGACAAAGCCGCGCCTGCGCCACGGGGGAAGTGCGGGGACACCAGCGACAATGGGCCTGGAATGATTTCGAATTAGGTCGTAAGCAAGGGTAGCGGGGCATCGAAAGATTATTTTCACGAGTGCAAGGCCCGCATTGGGTGGAAAATCTGCTCCCCGCCTGAATCCCCCGCCCTCATTGATAAAACTCGCGCATTATGTAGATCGGACAAGGCTGACGCAGAATATTGCCTATGCCGACTTATAGCGGTGGCTGACCAGCCAGAGGAGAGTGGAAGGAAGACCATTCACGAGATACCGCTCGATCAGGTCCATGGTATTGGGCCCGTTGGTCTCGGCGGTGATTACCAGGACCCGGCCCAGTACGGAGAAGTGGATCCTGTGGATTCCGCGAACTTCGCCGCCTGCCGGACGCTTAGAACAGCGCAGGTCAAGCACGACCGCGTTAAACCCCTTGCGGTTGGAGATGGCGGTCACCGCGTTTGCGCACTCCTCATCAGCGGTTTCGCTCTGCAATGCTCTGACGAGGTTCAGAAGGTTGCGGATGGGCGACTCATCGATCAGAACCAGGATTTTCCGGTGCAGCATCAATGCGGCCATGGAGGACTCCTTTGGGTACGGCGGCGGCTTCACAATCCGGCCTCGTTCTCTACCAGTTGCGGCGGATTGACGCTCACCCGCTCACCCACAACGTTCGCGAAGTGCTGAAGAATGGCGGCCAGTTTCGCTACCGCCTCTTTTTCGCGGACCCTGAAGGCGTGGCGAACCGGCAGCCAGAAAAGAAGCCAGCGAAAGTATAAGAGCAGAATTCTTTCCTGACCCGGCAAGGGTCTGCGGGCCGGATCGGCGTGCTTCAGCAAATACTCCAGCATGACGAAATCGCACCGCAGGGCGAGGCGAATGTCGTTGAAGCCCAATGACCGGCTCAAGCCCGTATCCTCGCACAGGCGCGGGAATTCCAGACGAACGGCGTCAAGCACGTCACGAAAATAGGGACGGCTGAACTCCCGGCGAAGGGCCTTCTGACAGATCGTCTGGACATAGAAAAGGAACAGCGCCGTCGAAACGGCGAACACACCAAAAGACAACCACATTCCAACCCCCTCCAACACCCACTTGTCACAAGTTCTTCACTTGACTCTATGGTAAGCACCTCGCGAAATCCGCGCAATAGCAACCTGGCTATTAGCTGGTTTGCATAACACCCCACAGCGCGGGGGTGAACCCCTGTGGTGTTTCGCCGGCCACGAACAGCCCGGCGGCTGGTTCAACCCAAATAGTCAGGTTGCCCGCATCACAGGTACAAACGTTACGGTTCGGGCCCGCATTTAACCCTTGCGACTGCGGATCGATCTGGCGTAAAAAGGGAAACCACAAGAAGCAGAACTATGCTGAGCGGGAGACGCGCGGTCCTGCAGGGAACGGCGGCTGGGCCCATCCCGCTGGCATTGATCCGTTTTCAAAAAAGAGTGCAAGATGCCCCGAAGATACAATTTTTTTATACTCGCAGCCATCATCACGGCGCTGACCTGGGCGTCGCCACCCCTCAGTGCCTCGAAGCTCCCTCGTGGCGAACCGCACAAAGAAGCGGCGATTCCGAGCCGGTACCATCCTTTCTGGTGGGCGCAAATCGACTTTACGAAGGCGCAGGGAGTTCCCTGGGACGACGCCGACTTTGAGCGCCTTGCCCGGGACGGCATGAACGGCGTGGAGATCAACATGGACTGGGCCGACATCGAGCCGCAGCCGGGCCGGTTCGATTTCCAGTTGCTGGACCGCTATATGGCAGAGGCAGCAAAAGCCCATCTGAAGCTCTACCTGCTCTTCTGGGAAAGCCTGTGGGCGCAGAAGCAGGGCAAGAACCCGCCGCCGTGGATCACTGCACGCGACGTTGCAAGCGACGGCGTGCCGGCGATGGAGCCGCCCTGGTGGGACGAGTCTTCGCGCAGGGCCTACTTTGACTACATGGCCCGCACGATCGACCATGTTAAAAACAGCCCCGGATTTGGCGGCGTCTATGGCAGTTACGGCTGGCTCGATTCGGAATGGGGCGCCGCGCCCAGGGGATCGCACGGTGTCACCGGCTACGCCACGGCGGACATTCGCGCTTACTATCGCTGGCTCCCGCACGAATACAAAACCATCGGCGACCTCAACCGGCAGTGGCATACGTCATTCGTGCGCTGGAGCGATGTTCCGGTGCCGAGGCCCGGCGATTCGCTGTTCCCTCTCTACCAGAGGTTCCGCCAATACAGCGTCGAGGAAGCCTTCGACGCCTTTTCGCGACTCATTCGTCAACATACCAACGCGCCGCTGCTTTATTCCTGGGGCGGCGGCATTTCCGGCGGCATCGGGCCTTCGGTGCAAGGGAACGATCCCGACACGTTCTTCCGCATCGCCAAAAAGTACCATGCCATTGTCAATCTCGACGATGTGGACACGACCGGGTTCGCGCTGCTGTTCGGCAGCCTGGCCCGGTCCTACGGCGTTCCGCTCCTGAACGAATGGACGCCGTGGCGGAAGGGCCAGGAACTCGAGATTCCGCAATGGCTGGGCCACATCGGGCTCGCTGCTCCGTATGAAGTGGGAGAGGATTTCTTTATTTACCCGCCGCCGGCGCAGCGCATCTACATCGCCGAAGGCTGGCAGGCGTATAAGGAATGGCGCTCGACGCTGGTCAAGGTGATCCGCGGCCGCACTCCGGAGCAACCCGTGGCCGTGATTGTGCCTATGCGCCGGATTTCATTGAGCGCGGACCTGAATCCCTATCCTGACCTTCCGCAGAAGTTGAGCGACTTCTGGCGGCATTATCGCGTCCTGCCACATTTCATTACGGATGAGCAGGTGCTGCGTGGAATCGTCCGGTTGGATCAGTTCCGCGCGGTGGTGGACCTGGGCAATGAAATCAGCACACTGCCGCCGCTCAGGGTCTATTCCACCAGGCATCCCGTACTGAAGCGGCTGGAGCAGGCGCTTCCCTACCTGCGTCCCTACGCAGAGGTCACGCCGGCTTACGATCCGCTTGAAATCGTGCCCACCGTGGAAGGCCGGAACGTCTGGCTCACGCTTGCCAACTGCAATGACACGCAGGCGTACGATGGCACCGTCGCTTTCGACCCCGCAGCGGTGGGATTGCACTCCGCAGGAGCGTTCAGCGTCGAGGACGCAAGGACCGGCCGGCAGATTCCGGCCGCTCGAAGTGCGGACGGAAAAATCGAGTGGAAGGTCAGCCTGCCGCACGCGGGGTTTCAGGTCGTTGAGTTGAAGCTTTCGAATATGGCTGCAAAATAAAGGCCCCGAACCACTACCAGTTGCAGCGATTTCCAGAAAAACGGCTGCGCGTGGCGCGCATTTATCGGCCATTCCCCGGCAGCATACGTACCGAAGGGCCGTGAATCGTCAGGTCTCGAATCTCCACTCTCAGATTTGGAGATTTGAAATGTTGTAGGGCGGGCCAATGGGGCCCAATTCGCGCCGCACGGCGCTGCAAATGGCGTTATAATACGGGGGATTGCACGCGCCTGGCGAGTTGGGAGCGCGGCCGCGGCCGGGTGAAGGCCGGCGGGTGAAAAAGGAGAACCCTTCATGTCCCTGGATTATTACGAGAAGGTCTGGCACAACGGAAAGTTCATCTCCTGGAGCGAAGCAACTATCCATGTAGCCTCGCATGTGGTCAGCTACGGCTCCTGCCTGTTTGAAGGTATCCGCTGTTATGAGACGCCGCAGGGCCCCGCAATCCTGCGCCTGGATGAGCATGTCGGGCGGCTGGTGGATTCCGCAAAAATCTATCGCACTGAGACGGACTTTACGCGCGAGCAGCTTCGCCAGGCCATGATCGACCTGGTCCGCGTGAACAACGTGAAGGCGTGTTACATCCGCCCGCTGATTTTCCGCGGCTACGGCGGGCTGGGCGTGAACCCCCTGAATAATCCAGTCGAGATTTATCTGCTTGCATGGAAGTGGGGCAAGTACCTGGGCGATGAGGCACTGAAGCAGGGCGTGGACGTCTGCGTCAGTTCGTGGAACCGCATCGCGCCCAACACGCTGCCCGCCATGGCCAAAGCCGCCGCCAATTACATGAATGCGCAATTGATCAAGATGGAAGCCATCACCAACGGCTATGTGGAGGGCATTGCTCTCGACCATAACGGCAACATCAGCGAAGGCAGTGGCGAAAATATCTTTGTTGTGAGGAACGGGAAGATTTATACTCCGCCGCTCGCATCGTCCGTGCTGCCGGGCATCACGCGCGCTTCGGTCATTCAGCTTGCCGAGGAAGCCGGGATTCCTGTGATCGAACAGGTGCTGGCACGCGAAATGCTGTACATCGCCGATGAAGTTTTCTTCACCGGCACCGCGGCCGAAGTGACGCCGGTCCGCTCCGTGGACCGCATCGTGGTGGGCAAAGGCCAGCCCGGCCCCATCACCCGCCGACTTCAGGAACGCTTCCTGAGCATCGTGGAAGGCCGCGCAGAAGACAAGTTCGGCTGGCTGACCTTCTGCGGCCAGCCGGTTGCCACTTCACGATAGACAATCTGTGCATCGTGGCACGGGCGTCTCGCCCGTGCCTCTCCCTCGCAAAGCGTCCCTTACAGAAAATCTGTTGAGCGGCGCCCCCCTTCCCGGCGTATATTTGAGCTTTTCAGAATTCACGGTCTGAGGAGGTCGCAGTGAGACTTCGAGGACTCTTTCTGTTTGTGGCACTCTTCCCGGGGCTGGCGATCGGCACTCTGGCAAGGTCTATCACACGGCGTCCGCGGCGGACATCATGGAACTTCTCAAGCGTGAGAACGGGATCGTTTGGCAGGCGCACCCGCGCACGAAAGGCTCCGCCGGCGACGGCGCCTTCACGGAACCCGTGGCGCTGAAATAATCTGTTCCGCAAGGCCCCGTTCCTCGCCAGGCGCAGCTTAAATTCAAGTGCCCCGCCAACCGAACCGATGAATAACTCTGTCGGTGCTGCCGCCCGCGCCCCCGCGGAAACAGCGGGCACAGCCGCCGCACTTTTCGAATCACCCGGCGGACGTTGCTGTGAATATTGACGAACTGCTGCGCACGGCGTGCGAGAACAAAGCTTCTGACCTGCACCTGAAGGTCGGGAATTATCCGTACATCCGCGTGGACGGCGAGTTGCGCGCGCTGACGCAGTATTCCCGCGTCTCAAGCGAGGACATGGTCAACATGGCCTTCAGCATGATGACCAATCGCCAAAAGCAGAAATTCAAGGAAAACACGGAACTCGATATGGCCTACGGCGTGGCGGGCCTGGGGCGGTTCCGCGTCAACATGTTCCAGCAGCGCGGCAACGTGGGCATGGTGCTGCGCGTGATTCCCACAAAGATCCGAACGATCGAGGAGCTTTCGCTGCCGCGCGTGGTGGATAAAATCTGCCAGGAAACGCGCGGCCTGATTCTCGTGACGGGCACCACCGGAAGCGGCAAGACGACGACGCTCGCCGCCATGGTGGACCGCATCAATTCCACCCGCACCGACCACATCATCACGATCGAGGACCCCATCGAATTCCTGCACCGCGACAAGAAGGGATTCGTGAACCAGCGCGAAGTGGAAGTGGATACGGCCGGCTTCGGCGTGGCACTCCGCGCCGCCCTCCGCCAGGACCCGGACGTCATCCTGGTGGGCGAGATGCGCGACCTCGAGACTATCCACACTGCGCTGCTGGCCGCTGAAACCGGCCATCTGGTGCTTTCCACGCTGCACACACTGGACGCCACGGAAACCATCCAGCGCGTGATCGCCGTCTTTCCCCCGCCCGAACAGAAGCAGGTGCGCCTGCTGCTGGCCGCTACACTCAAGGCCATCATCTCGCAGCGGCTGGTGCGCAAATCCGACGGCGTCGGGCGTGTGCCTGCCGCTGAAATTCTGATCACGACGGAATACATCCGCGACTGCATCATCAATCCTGAAAAGACCCGCCTGATTCGCGATGCCATTGCCGCAGGCGTCTCGCAGTACGGCATGCAGACCTTTGACCAGTCGATCTACGACCTGTACACTAAGGGACTGATCTCGCTGGACGAAGCTCTGCTCTACGCGTCCAACCCCGACGAATTCAAACTGCGCATTCAGGGAATACGTTCCACGACGGACGCTGCGCGAGACGAAATGGAAAGAGCGACTCAGGTGGACCGTTTTGCCAGGTAAAGCGCCCCCCAAAAGCCCCTTCGATGCGGCCGTAGCCATGCTTTCGCGCCGCCCGTACTCGGTGGCCGAGCTTCGCCGTGCGCTCGAGAGGAAATTCCCCGGCTCATCGGATATTCCGGGCGCCATTGCGCGGCTCCGGGAGCTTGGCTATCTGAACGATGCTAAGTTTGCTGAAGCTTATGCCTCGTCCCTTGCGCGCGTGCGCGCTTTCGGGCGGCATCGCATTCGCCGTGAGCTGAAGAACAAATGGGTGGACTACCGCGTGATCGACAAGGCGCTCAAAAACGCCCTGGCCTCCGTGGACGAACGTGAACTGCTGGAACGCACGCTCGACAGGAAAATCCGGACGCTGCGCAAGCCCGTGACCCGAGCGAAACTGGCCTCACTTTGCCAGGGCCTCATCCGGCGCGGCTTTCGGGCTGATGATATTATGAAGGCGATACGAGCAAGAGAGGAACTTAATCCCCTTTCATGCGAAGTTGACCTGGAGGAAACAGAAGAGGAGCGGTGAGGAATTACGAATTAAAAGGCAAGGGCGCGGAGGGTGGATTTGCATGCCGCAGGTCTCATGGGGCAGCGGAAAACTTCTAAGAATATTCAGGCCGGGTCATTGCAATATGCGCTGAGACCTATCAGACTCTGTCAGCATTTCCGGAAGCAGAAGGATAGCGGAGGCTGGGCCATAGAGAAACAGTACGTGCGCGCTGCAAGCTTGATTGGGGCGAACATCGAAGAAGCGCAAGCGGCAGAAAGTCACAACGATTTCGTCCGCAAACCTGAGGCTGCAAGGAAGGAAACAGAAGAAAGTCTGTATTGGCTTGCACTTCTCGAAAAGTCCGAACTCGCTTCAGCCCGGCGGATCGCGCACCTCATCAAAGAGAGAAGGGGGTTATTTAACATCATCACGGCCATCATCCTGCAAACAGGACAAAACGCCTGGTCTGGTGGAGCTTTTGTAACTCGTCATTCGTAATGGGCGAGCTCGAATTACCTATGAACTCGAACGAAATACGCAGCCGTTTTCTGAAGTTTTTTGAAGCGCGGGGGCATCGCGTCGTGCCATCATCCTCGCTCGTGCCGGCCAACGACCCGACGCTGCTGTTCACAAACGCGGGGATGAACCAGTTCAAGGACGTTTTCCTCGGGCGGGAGAAGCGCGACTACACGCGGGCCTGTTCCTCGCAGAAGTGCGTTCGCGCAGGGGGCAAACACAATGATTTGGAACAAGTGGGCCGCACGCGCCGCCATCACACGTTCTTCGAGATGCTGGGGAACTTCAGCTTTGGTGATTATTTCAAGGCGGAAGCAATCCCGTGGGCGTGGGAGTTGGTAACAAAAGACTTTGCGATCCCGAAGGACAAGCTCTACATCACCGTCTTCCGCGACGATGATGAGGCGGAAGACTTCTGGGCGAAGATCGTTCCGCGAGAGCGGATCTTCCGCTTTGGCGAGAAGGAAAACTTCTGGCAGATGGGCGAAACCGGTCCCTGCGGCCCCTGCAGCGAGATCCATTATGACATGGGCGCCGCGGCCAGCGACCTTGGTCATGCTGATTGCGCCTTTCCCTGCCCCGAGGATTGCGGACGCTATATCGAGATCTGGAACCTGGTCTTTATGCAGTTCAACCGCGACGAGCAGGGCCGCATGACGCCTCTTCCCCGCCCGTCCATCGATACCGGCGCCGGCCTCGAACGCATGGCGGCCGTGCTGCAGGGGAAAATCTCGAATTTCGACACCGACCTCTTCCGGCCGCTGATCGAAGAGGCCGCGGCGCTGGCTGATGTGGAATACGGCGCAAACCACGACGCCGATGTTTCACTCCGCATCATCGCCGACCACGCGCGCGCGTCAACATTTCTGATTTCGGACGGCGTGCTGCCTTCGAACGAAGGCCGCGGCTATGTGCTGCGCCTCATCATGCGCCGCGCGCTCTACCATGGGCAGACGCTCGGCCTGAAGGAACCGTTCCTTTATAAAATGTCCGGCCATGTCGTGGACATGATGAAGGATACCTACCCCGAACTCGCTGAAACCGCGCATCACGTCGCGAGAGCCATCAGGATTGAGGAGGAGCGCTACGCTGAGACGACGCGCGTGGGGCTTGAACGGCTTGATGAGGCCACAGTCCTGCTCCGCGACGGATCGAAACGACGCTTTGGCGAATGGCGAAAGAGCAAAGGATGGCAGGGCGGCACAGCAGCCGACATGGAACGCCTGCAAAACGGCAAAATCGTCGGGCAAGACCTTTTCATCCTGCACGACACCTTCGGCCTGCGGCCGGATTTCGTTCAGGATATTGTGAAGCACTACGGCCTGGCGGTTGACCTTGAAGGTTATGAAGCCGAAATGGAGAAGCAGCGCGAGCGTGCACGCGCTTCGTGGAAAGGCGCAGAGAAAAAGACGGCGGCGCCCGTGTACCAGGAACTTTCTGACAAGCTGCAAACGGTTTTTGATGGCTACGCGCAGACGAAATCCACCGATTGCAAAATCGCTGCTCTGGTGGTGAAGGGCGAGTCCGTGCCGGAAGCAAAGCCGGGCCAGGAAATCGAAATCATTCTTGACCACACGCCGTTTTACGCGGAAGCGGGCGGCCAGGTGGGCGACACGGGACGGTTCTTCGCCCCGGACAGCGACCACGAAGTGGCGAACGTCACGGACACTTACCGTCCCGTGAGCGGCGTGACGGCGCACAAGGCCGTGGCGCGGGATACGCTTCGCGTGGGCGATGTGGTCACGGCCGTGGTTGATGCGGAGCGGCGCGACGCCATCCGGCGCAACCACACGGCGACGCACCTGCTGCACGCGGCGCTGCGGGCGACGCTGGGGACGCACGTGAAACAGGCCGGGTCGCTGGTGGCGCCGGACCGCCTCCGCTTCGATTTTTCTCATTATGCCGAACTCGACGAACGGGACCTTCAGGACATCGAAGACCTCGTGAATCAGCACATCTTGAAGAACGAAGAAGTCCGCACCGAAATCATGGAAACCGACGCCGCCGTAAATTCCGGCGCGATGGCGTTGTTCGGGGAGAAATACGGCGACCGGGTGCGGGTGCTCTCGATTGCCGACGGGAGTTTCTCGAAGGAACTCTGCGGCGGCACGCATGTCAGCCGCACGGGCGATATCGGCCTGTTCAAGATAGTCAGCGAAGGCAGCGTAGCGGCCGGCATCCGGCGCATCGAGGCCATCACAGGCATGGCCGTGATCGAGCACCTGCGGAAAGCCGATGAGGTGCTGGCGATGCTGGGCGAAATTCTGCGCGCCAAGCCCGAGGAACTGGTCGAGGCGGCGCAGAAGCTTGCAGATACCGAGAAAAGACTCCGCAAGGAACTCGAAGCTCAACAGATGAAACGCGCCGCCGCGCAGGCGAGCGACCTGATCGAGCAGGCGCGCGTGGTGAAGGGCGTGCGCGTGGTATCAGCGCGCGTAGAGGGCGTCTCACGGCCCGCCATGCGGCAGATGGTGGACCAGTTGCGGGCGCGGCTTGGCAGCGGCGTGATTGCGCTCGGCGCGGTCTCTGACGGCAAGGCGGCGCTGATCATCGGCGTTACGCAGGACCTGACTTCGCGGCTCGATGCGGGGAAAATCGTCAGGGAGGCCGCGGCCCTGATGGAAGGCTCGGGCGGCGGACGCAAGGACCTGGCCGAAGCGGGCGGCAAAAACCCGGCGAAGATTGATGAATGCGTCAAGGCCGTGCCGGGAATCGTCGAAAGCATGCTCTAGAAATTGGTGATTGAACGGACCATGAGGAAATTACAAATTACGTTGCACTTCTGGGTCATGAATTGCGACCCCTGCATGTTTTCTGCCGGCGTTTAAAAGATGGCCCATGCCCACGGGGCGCTTCACCCTTTACACATCACGCTTCACTGCCGCTTTTTTATCTTGTTGACAATGGCAAAACCACGTTATAATTCAAGCGATTTCGGACGGCCCCACCTGTCCAGGCGGCGGGTGGTCGCGCCAGGCCGTTCCCGCAGGAAGATGGGTGAGATGGAATCCCGGCGAGTGCACGTCGGGCAGCGGGAGGGGATGAGTTCCGTTCCTCCAAGGAAAGCCGGAGGCTGGATCTCTATGCGCGTTTGTGTGAAGTCCAAATCGCCTGCCTTTCTTGCCGCCTGCGGCTTTTTCTTCGCTGGTTGCCTCCATATCGCGCCTTGCCTTCGCGCGGCTCAGATCGATGTGATCACCGATCAGAACGGCCAAAGCGTTTACGTCAACGCCAATGTGTCCGCTTCTGAGCCGCAGGAGTTTGAGGGCAGGCGGCTTCTCACCAGCCCGGCTGAGATTGATTCCATCATCGATCGCGTTTCCAGCCGCTATCAGGTGGATCCCAAACTCGTTCACGCCATGGTGCGCGTGGAGTCCAATTACGACCCCTCCGCCGTTTCGTCCAAAGGCGCCATGGGGTTGATGCAGTTGATTCCAGCCACCGCGCGGCGGTTTGGCGTCCAGAACCCTTTTGATCCCAGGGAAAACATTCAGGGAGGCGTAAGCTACCTGAAATATCTTCTGCACCTTTTTGGCGGCAACCTGCCGCTGTCGCTAGCCGCTTACAATGCCGGCGAGCAGACGGTGATCCGATCCGGAGGCATACCGGACATTCCTGAAACCGAGCATTACGTGCACGCCATCACGCGCCTGTATCAGTCGAAGAACGCGGACCTCGGCCCGGTAGCAGCGCCGACGGAGGAGAGAATTCCGCCGATCGTTCGCTACGTGGATTCCGAAGGAGTGGTCCACTTCACCAACGCCGAGTAGGAGGCACATTTGCAGGGCGAAGGAGCACGGTGATCTCAATCATCCATAAACCAAACACTACGAATGACAGGCAGGAAAAAAGAAGTCCTGCGACCTTGCGTTGGTTTGGGTTGTGGCTCGCCACGATGGTCGCGACCGGCATCCTGTGGCCGGCGGAAGGGAGCGCAGCCACGCGCCATCCTGAGCTTGCCCGCAAGGCTTACGCGCGCGCTGTCGAGCTTCAGCAGAAGCTTCAAGCCGAGCCCGTGCGCTCGCGCAAGGCGGCGGACTACGAGCGCGTCATCCGAGAATTCCGCAACGTCTATTATTACGACTTTGCTTACGTCAAGGCCCCCGTCGCAGCGAAAACCATGGGCGATCTCTACGCTGAAATGGGCCGGCAGTTTTCAGAGTCCAGCTACTACCAGGCCGCCATCAAGTCCTACCAGTACGTGATTTCGCAATACCCCGGTTCCAGCATGGCCGTTGATGCAGAACTTGCCGTGGGCAAAGTCTATCTGCAGGGGCTTGACGAATCCAGTCAGGCGGCGGATGCTTTCCGGGCATTTCTTGCAAAGTATCCGTCTTCGTCCCGGGCGGGCGAGGCGCGCAAGCTGCTGAAGGAAATTGCTGAGAAAGAAGCTCTGCAGAAGCAATCCACGTCCGAAAGCGCTCGGACCGAATCGAGCACAGGCAAACCGGGCAATCCAAATTCCAGCGGCCCGGTTGAGGTTACGGAAATCCATAACTGGGTCGGACCAAACTACACACGCGTGGTCATCGGAGCAAACGGCCCGTTCCAGTACAACACGCTGCGCCTGTCGAATCCTGACCGCATCGTTTTTGACCTGCCAAACACGCGGGCGACTCGTGCTCTGCTGAAGAAGAGCGTCCCTATCAATGGCGCCTTTCTCCGGGACATTCGCGTGGGCCAGTTCAAGCCGGACGTTACGCGCATCGTGCTGGATGTTAAAAATATTAATGATTATTCCGCCTTCCCGCTGCCGAACCCATTCAGACTGATCATCGACGTCCACGGGACAACGACATTGGCGGCGAAAAGCACTCAGAAAGAGCAGGCATCGGTTGCTGGGGCCGCGAAGGAAATGAACCACGAAGCGCAGGCATCGGCAGAAGAGAAAGCCCGTTCCGAGAAGACGCCAGCGGCTGTGATTCCAAAACCAGAAGTTGGGCCTTCCACGCGCATCGCCGAAAACACGCCACACAGAACGGCATCCGCCACTGAACCCCAAACACTGGCCGTGAAAGCCGAATCCGTGGCCCCATCCGGAGATTCCGAAAGGATGGGAATGAAATCGGCCTTCGAAGCCGCCACCGTACGCAGAAACCTCGGGCCGGCAAAACCCGACGTGAGTGCTTCCATTCCCACTCATACGGCGGAAACCGGGAAGTCGAAGACCGAAATCGCATCCGGCCGCAATGTTTCGCCTGCGAAGAAGCGGAAAACAGAAGTTGCGTCGAATAACACGGAGCGCGAGGAGGTCCCCATCTCCACCAGGCCGGCTTCCCCGATAGGCGACGGTTCTCAAACCCTCACGCGGGCGCTCGGACTGAAGGTGGCCCGCATCGTGATCGATCCGGGCCACGGAGGATTTGATACGGGAACCATCGGGCCCACGGGCCTCGAGGAAAAGAACGTTGTCCTCGACGTTGCCCTGCGCCTGCGAAAGCTCTTTGAAACGCGCACCGACAGCGAAGTTTTTATGACGCGCAGCACGGACACTTTTGTCCCGCTTGAAGAGCGTACCGCCATCGCCAACGAAGACGGCGCGGACCTCTTTATTTCAATCCACGCCAACGCAAGCAGTGACCGCGAAGTGCGCGGAATTGAGACTTACTTCCTGAACTTCACAAGCGACCCGGACGCCCTTCAGCTTGCGGCCCGCGAAAACGCTACGTCCCAGGAATCCGTCCACCAACTGCAAAACCTGATCAAGAAGATTGCGCTCAACAACAAGATCGAGGAATCGCAGGAGCTTGCTCGCGACATCCAGACGGTGCTTTACAAGCGCATGTCGAGGGTCTCTCCCGGCCTCCACAACCGTGGCGTGAGAAAGGCCCCGTTTGTGGTCCTGATCGGGGCCAATATGCCATCGGTGCTGGCTGAAATTTCCTTCCTCTCGAACCCTCAATCTGAGCACCTCTTGCGGCAGCCCGAATATCGCGAGCAGATCGCCAAGGCCCTTTTTAACGGTATCGAAGACTACATCTCGAACCTGGGCAGCGTTCGCGTAGCGCAGCGTACGCACTAGTCGTACGGCGCGCGATGCCGGATATCGCTGACCAACGAAGTGGGCAGTGTGCCTCCTAATTCCGCCGCCTTCAACCCCCGCATCTCCCCTTTTATTTTCTGCTATGCTTAGGTAGATGAAGTTCGTCACCCTCCTCAGTATTACGTTATGGGCCATGCTTGCTTCAGCCGCCGCCGTGGCCGGCTCTCAGCGCGCAACGATGTTGAATCTTGCGACCCTGCCGAAATGGCAATTGGAGAACAGGCAGAGCGCAACGCTGAGCGATGTGCGGCAGTTTGGAGTCGAGCCCGCAGTCGATGCCGAGTACGGCGTAACGCGTGTGGAAATCAGGACTTACCGCAGGGAGAATCAGACCCTGCAGGCCGTGGTGGAAAAGGCACCCGATCCGTCATCGGCGTACGGTCTGCTGACTTTCTACCAAAACACGTTGATGAAGCCCGAAAAGGGAATGAAGCTCGTTATGGTCGGACCTGATCAGGCCCTCCTCGCGCGCGGCGCGTTTTTTGCCCGCGTAATGCGGCCTGCAAAAATCTCCGATGAGGACTTCCACTCCGCCCTGATGGCCATCGCCGGCGAGGCGCCTTCGGCAGACGATATGGCCCTGCTCCCGCCTTCGCTGCCGCCGCAGGGAATCATTCCAGGTTCGCTGAAATATGTTCTGGGGCCCGTAGCCATGCAGCGCGCCCTCCCTTCATTTCCGGCAGACCTGGTGGGCTTCCAGAAAGGCGCTGAACTGGAGGCGGCGCAATACGAGCACGCGGGTGGGCCTCTAACGCTCATCTTCATTGATTACCCGACCAATTCGATTGCGCGCGAGTGTTTTGGAGCGATGACCCAGCGGCTGGGCATTAACGAAAAAAGCGGCCCCGATGCGCTTTATGGAAAAATCACTGGCAGCTTCGTTCTCCTCGTGCAGGACGCGCCCTCAAAGCTTGTCGCAGACCATCTGATGGGACGGTTGACCATCGAGAGGGAGGTCAGCTGGGACCAGCCGCCGCCCGGCAGCACAACGGTAGTACAGATGCTTCGCCTGATTGTCGGCAATATTGTGCTTGTGCTTCTGTTGATTGGAATGGCGGCCTTGGCCGGGATTCTGCTGGTCGTTTCGCGACGATTGGCGGCGAAATGGTTTCCGAATTCAGATTGGGCCCAGGGGTATGAAGGCTCGATCATCCGCCTGAACCTCAAATAGCACTAACCCTAACCTGCATCGGGACTTAGGCAAGAACCAGCCGAAAATTAGGACAAATTTGAAAATTTCTCAGCATTTTCGGCGAAAGTCGACGCCATGTATCATGTTGTAAATAAGCGACTTATTATTCAATTATTTCCTGAAAAATCGCTTGACACGGCTGCCCGATTTTAATTACACTCCATGCGAGTTTAGATGGCGGGGCGCGTCCGCCATTCTATTCTCCTCTCATAAAGATGCTCACCCGCAGATCCATGGGATCAGATGCCCTGCTGTCGGGTGAGCATTTTTGTTTTGCCGGAAGCTGGAACCACATAAACGCCTTCAGCAAATTCCGCGCTCGTTTTGGCTGCTGCATACACATTCGCCGGATTGCCCAGGTTCGCCGACAGGTCGCAAATCGCTGCAGAACGACGAGATATTTTGAAAACCACTTGCGGCAGCGACCGCATCCTGAGAACGCTCTTGAATATTTGTGCCGTCGTCAAGTACGATTAAAAGGAAAACCGACGTAATGGGTTGCCTTCTGCCTTGACGGTTGTTCCCGGCGGTTTAAGCCCGCAGTGAGTTGCAGCGGCGCGAATTTCGCGTAACGCCATGAGAAGATAGAAACTGTGGACGCTGAGCAGTGGGATCAATTGTGCCTGAAGCAACAGCATAACGCAGGTGAGACACCCAACGGCAGTTCGCCTTTCAGCCGGCGTAGCTCAGTCGGTAGAGCAACGGTTTCGTAAACCGTAGGTCGGGGGTTCGATTCCCTTCGCCGGCTCCA
>DASRCX010000078.1:0-29595 GCA_035652895.1 Terriglobia bacterium | reverse complement strand
CGACACCTGCGAGATTCATCCCACCTGGAACGCCTCCGTGTGCAAGGGTGATATCGGACGCGTTCAGTTCAGCATCAGGAGGCCCGGACCCACAAGGGGTGTTGGTCTTGCGCTGAAAGATGTTGCTCTGCGGTCAGCTGCGCCTGGGCGGGCGGCTGGTCCCAGGCGGGCGGCTGCTCCTGAAAAACCAATTACCCTGAGCCGCAATGGCAAGGACTTCCAGATCACGGCCAATCAGAGCACGGTGCGCGCCGGTACCGAGATTGTTGTGAAGACCGAAAGACCGGAAGTTACGATCAGCTTGAGCGAAATGGCCAAAGACTCATGGGTCGTGTTCGAGCTGCCGGGTTTCGCTAACGCGACCTCCGGGAAGCAGCAGGACAGCCTCGAGGCCCTGCGCCAGGCGACCGAGACTTCGTATTTCAAGGGTCCGGATGCCGTCTGGGTGAAACTGGTAATCCCGACCGCCCCCAAGGGCATTGGCATCGATCAGTTTGGCCCGTTGGATACTCAAACCAGCACTACGGTAAGGCGATAAGCACCTGATTCGCGAGCGGAACAAAGCCCCCGGCGCGCCCCAGGGCTTTGTTGTGCGGCGGAGAGTCCGTTCAAAATCGATCTTTCGCGACGTTGAGATGGAATGAGGCTGGCAGGTCGCGGATAGAGCGTCAGCCCCGTGCGTTCAATTCTCCGAAGGCCGGTCCAATCGATCGATCCGTAGGAACTCTACAGGCCCGCGCGCGGACTCTATCCTGAAGCCCAAGGCTTGCATGATCTCCGGCCAGACCGAAACCCCGGGTGCGGAAGGTCCCACGTCAATAGTTGTTGGGGCAATATCGTAGACGCCCGTCATACCCGTCCGATCAAACACTATCCGGCCATCCCGGCCCTGCATCGGAGCAATGAGTCGACTAATCGGAATCGCCGTCGCCACAAGCCGAACGATGCCGGTCGTTCGGTCCAAAGCCATATCGAAATTCCCCCGCGATCCCGATACAAGAGAAAGCTGCGTTGGGGTTTGGTCCACCGATAGCTTAACGCGACCCTCTTTCGCTGAATATATGTTGTAGATCGACGCTTCTTTCATAGAACGCGTCACCGCAAGGTGAAACCGATCCGCCATCAGATTCCGGAGCATCGTTTCCAGAACGGGGGCCTCACCGTTTTGCAATTGTTGCAGGCTGTAGTCGGGCGTTCCGGAAGGAAGAGTCGCCTGGATGTGAAAGGCAGTCTTTTGAATCCAGTCGGGGCCACCTGCAATCAACTTCAGATCCAAGGCAGCAGCGCAGGGCTGGCCATACGCTGTCGCGATGAGACGGAACACTGTAACTGCAACGATCCGGATGCGCCCGGGCGTAAGCTCGAAGCTCCCACTGCAAGGCATGATCCCCGTAAATCCCTTCGCAGCTGCCGTGCGCAACTCCTCGGGAGGAACGGACCGAACCGATGCGACCTCGAAGCTCCGTGGCTCGCTGTCCAACTGAGCCTGTGGGGTTTGCCCCAGAGCGGCCGTTATCCCGAATACCGCTAAGAGGTGCGGTATCAATTTCAATGCTTTGGCCACTCGATAACTGATTAAAGGCATCTCAACCACGCGGAGACGAAAAAGCCATTCTACACAACCTTACAGGCCGCAGCCGGCAGCGCTGCCCTGCGACGCGCAATGGCGCAAAATATCTCTAGCGCAAGCCAGCCCAAAAAGTTCTTCTGCCCGAATCCGCCCGGCCGGCGGCGACGACCATTGCGGCGTTCATGAACTTCGAACCATGGAGAATAGCAAGAATGCGAGTGAATTCGACGACAATCAACAACAGCAGCGGAGCTTCAGCCCGCAGCGCCGCGACGTAGCAGCAGCCCGCACTGGCTGGCGCAGCGGCTGGCCGCTGGACCGCTCTTTTCCGTTTACGTCCGTGTCCGAGCAATCCGTGACCGGTCCTTCGAAAAGCCGATTCGTCACTCGCGTTTTCGGCTCCGACTCTCTGAAAACAAAGCGCCCTCAATCGGGCTCCGCGGATCCTGGGAGTATGCTGAAACCGGATGGCGTCCCTTTCGCACAATCCTCTCCTCTTGTGTTCACCCAAGCCCTGCCGTCCCGACTCCCGGCGATGCCATCCGTGCGCACCCCCGAGATACCAAACGAACCTAGATGTGCTTAGTTTTGAACGATCGCATCCTCCGAAGATTTCAACTGGACCGCCGGTCCAGCCACGAGCCGCCCGGACAGACGGCTCCCGCGATTCGCTACAGGCGGGCCTCGGCCGCCCCCAGGATCTGTCCCGTTCCCGAATCCTGCAAGAACGCCACCGCCCGCCAGGGCCGGGCATTCTCATTCTTCAACGGAAGCGTCAGCTCTTTGGCGAACGTGCCATGCGCGGGGAGACTCGCGACCCGAATGAGATTTCTGACCACCGCGACGTGCCCCAGCGTACGTCCGGAGTTTTCACCGCGCGTCACCTGCGACTGTGCCGGGTCGTTGGCGAGCGCCAAATACAACTCGGCCGGGCGCATCCGATCGCCTGCCTCCAAGGAGACCTTCACCTCGGACCCGACATGCTGTGCGCGCACCGAAACAGCCGCTTTGGGGCGTGTTTCGGCGCGCAGGATGCCGGCACGAATCGCACGCTCGTCGCTCCCGACGAAATCCGCCTGTCCATCCATGACGAGCTGCGGCGTGTAGGCGCCCTCCAGGTGCAAGTGCCTCACATACTCTTGCTGTCGCTCTGTGAACAAGGGAGACGAGTACGGGTCAGTCCAGCCCAGCCGGTTCCAATAGTCGACGTGCTCGCTCAGCACGATCAGATCGGCTCCGGAAACCGGCTGAGTTCGGTCGAAGGTTTCCAGAAGACGGTCGGCGGGCGGGCAACTGGAACAACCTTCGGACGTGAACAATTCCAGCAGGATCGGACGCCGCGGCCCGGCTGGTTCCGCGGATCCTCCAGCCAGAACCAGCGCGGCGAACAGCGTCACATACCGGGTAATCATAAGTGGTCTCACAGATATTATCGCGGTCATTTGTGAAGTGCCGGCCAGTTCTGGTTGGCCTTCTGGATGTTACCGGGCACATCTTGCGCCCACTTCTGTTGCACGCTCTTGCTGTAGTTCAGGTACAGCTTGCCGTCCACGATGCGCCAGGCTTCGGGATCGATGGACGCCGTGTGTCCCTTACTGACGGCATAGGAACAGTAGCCGCCGTATTGGGGCGCGTATTGCGAGGGATTGGCGGCGAACTGGTCGCGATGGGCGGCGGTGGCGAAGCGCCAGGTGGCGCCCATCCAGGCAAAGGTGAATTGCTCCGAGCCTTTTACAGGTTTCTGGTCCGTGAAGTAGGCCACCGGGTCGTAGCCGCGAATGGCTACGCCGCTGCCGTCCTGGAAGACCGGATCGGCTTTGTCGGCGAATGCGGCGGTCACGGATACAAGAAGGACGGCGGCGGCCGCCAGTTTGTGAGAAGAAAGAGTGAGCTTCATGCCAGTTTATCCTTCGGGGATTGCCGGTTATTCCCGGAATAAATGGGACGCGATCACGGATTTGCACGAGTGACTGGAGCGGGCATGAAGAAACTGGACGGAAAAAATGTACTGGTGACTGGGGCATCGTCGGGCATTGGCCGGGCGATCGCGATTCGCTTTGCCGAAGAAGGCGCCAATGTGGCGATCAACTATCGCAGCGGGTCGGAACAGGCGGAAATCACGCGGACTATGGTGCGCGATGCATACACAGCCACCGGCCGGCCGGACCGCCGCGAGCTGCTGGTACAGGCGGATGTCGGCAATGAGGACCAGGTGCGGGCGATGTTTGCAGGCGTGCTCTCGGAATTCGGGCGGCTCGACGTGCTGGTCAACAACGCCGGTATTCAGAAGGCCGCAGCGAGCCAGGAGATCGAAATGGCGGACTTCGACAGGGTTCTGAATGTTAACATACGCGGGCCGTTTCTTTGCGCGCGCGAAGCTATCCGGCATTTTCTGTCGCGGCCGGGCGGCGGCGTCATTTTGAACAACTCGAGCGTGCACGAGACGATCCCCAAGCCCAAGTACCTGCCCTATTCGGTAAGCAAAGGCGGATTGGAAAATATGACGCGCACCCTGGCGCTCGAATACGCCGGCCGCGGCATTCGGGTGAACGCTGTGGGCCCCGGCGCCGTGGTGACGCCTATCAACCGGGCCTGGATCGACGACCCGAAGGCGCGCGGGGAAGTGGAGAGCCATATTCCGATGGGGCGCGCGGCGTGTCCGGAAGAGATCGCGTCGGTGTTCGCGTTTCTGGCTTCCGAGGATGCGTCGTATATCACCGGCCAGACGCTGTATGCCTGCGGCGGATTGACGCTCTATCCGGAATTCCGAACTGCGTGGTCTTCTGGAGAGTGAGAGGGGAATCGCCATGGAAGAGAATCGCATCGTTCTGATTACCGGAGCCAAGGGCGGGCTCGGCAGTTTCGTGACAGAAGCCTTCCTGGCGGCGGGGGACACCGTGATCGGCACGTCGAAGTCGATCCGGACGTCCGATTTCGCGAATCCGCGATTTGTCGCCATGGCGGCGGACCTGACGGACGCCGCCTCGACGCGCCAACTGGTGGATTCCGTGATGCAGCGCTTCCAGCGAATCGACGTCCTGGTGCACGTGATGGGCGGGTTTTCCGGAGGAAAGCCGGTGGAGGAGACGGATGACGCCACCTGGGACCGTATGATGAATCTCAACCTCCGCTCCGGTTTTCATATTCTGCGAGCCGTGATCCCGGCGATGCGCGCGGCGGGGAGCGGCCGCATCGTGGCGATTGCCAGCCGAGCGGCGGTGGAGCCCGCGGCCGGCATCGCGGCCTACGGTGCTTCCAAAGCCGCGCTGGTGTCGCTCATCAAATCGGCGGCATTGGAGAACAAAGACCGGGGCATTACGGTGAACGCCATTCTCCCCGGAACCATGAACACGGATGCCAATCGCAAAGCCGACCCCGCGGCCGATTTTTCGCGGTGGGCTCCGCCGGAGCACGTAGCGGATCTGGCGGTATTTCTTTCTTCGGAAGCCGCAAGCCAGATCACCGGCGCGGCGATTCCGGTCTACGGAAAAGAGGCCTGACATGGCGGCCGAACTGTTTGTCCGGGCCTTGACGTGGTACGCGGCCGTGGGAGCGCTGTTTGCGGCTGCATTTGTCTGGCGCGGTGTCTCGCGGATCGACGGACAGGCGGCCGGCGCCGGCCTGGGCTTCCGGCTCATCCTTCTTCCCGGAGTTACGGCTTTGTGGCCGGTATTGCTCCGCCGGTGGATTCGAGCTCAATCATGACCCGACCTCTGCGGCGCGCGCATCGATCCATCTGGCTGGCGCTCTCGGCCGTTCTTCCGTCGCTGCTGGCGGCGGGCCTGGCGTTGCGGCCCGCTCCGGTAGCGGATGAGCGAATGACGGAGCGCATCACCTTCCGGCTGCCGAATGGAACGGAAATGGTGGCGGACAGCCGGGAGCTTTGGGGAAATGCGGTGGATGCGCCGGACCCGCTGATTTATTGGTCTGAGACAGGTACAAAGTCGATTGCCGAAGCCCAACTGGCCGGCAGCCTGCACCAGGGCCGCCGGGCCGCGATTCCGGTGCCTTCGAGCGGCGGCTATCTTCTGTTATACAGCCTGGCCCATCGGGAAGTGCTGGCAAGCGCACCGACTCCGCAGGAGATGCCATGAGCGTGCAATATCGGGCGATTGGTTGGAACCGGCAGAAACGCTTTTACGACGCGATTCTGGTGGGATCCGTACTGCTGTATCTGGCGCTGTTCGCCGGCATCGGCGCCTTGGTCCATCCGAATGCGACGGCCGAAACACTGCTGATCCGCGGATTCGGAACGGCGGCCATCCTGCTGCTGCATGTCATTCTCAGCATCGGCCCGCTATGCCGGCTGAACCGCCGCTTTCTGCCGCTGCTCTACAATCGCCGGCACCTGGGCGTCACCATGTTTCTGCTGGCGCTGGTGCACGGAGTATTCTCGATCGTGCAGTTTCATGCGCTCGGCGACCGGAATCCGCTCGTGAGCGTATTCGTCAGCAATTCGCGCTACGGCAGTTTTTCCCAATTCCCGTTTGAGAGCCTTGGGTTCTTCGCGCTGCTGATTCTGTTTGTCATGGCCGCGACCAGCCATGATTTCTGGCTGAACAATCTGACGCCGGCAATCTGGAAGCGGATCCACATGGCGGTCTACCTGGCGTACGCGTTGCTGGTGGCCCATGTCATGCTCGGCGCGCTGCAATCGGAACGCGACCCGCTACTGGCTGGGGTTCTGGCCGTAGGGTTGGGCGCGGTTCTGATCCTGCACCTCCTGGCCGGGCGGCGTGAGGAACGAACCGATAACACACTGCCGGTGACCGATTCCGAGGGTTACGTGGACGTGTGCGCCGTGAACGCCATTCCCGAGAATCGGGCGAAGATTGTGTGCGCGGGCGGGGAACGCGTCGCGGTGTTCCGATACGAGGGGAAGGTTTCCGCGGTATCGAACGTCTGCCGCCATCAGAACGGCCCGCTGGGTGAAGGCCGCATTGTGGATGGCTGCATTACCTGTCCCTGGCACGGATATCAGTACAAGCCGGAGAACGGCGCGGCGCCGCCCCCTTTCACGGAGAAGGTGGCTACCTATCCGGTGCGAGTGCGGAATGGACGCGTGCAAATTGATCCACGGGCCAACCCGCCGGGGACTTTTGTCGAGCCCGCCCGCTTGAAAGCTCCGGCGATGAAAGACTACGATGCTCGAATCCGATAAAAGCGAATTTTATGTCGGCTATGCCCCGCGGCCGCCTCGGCGCATCGCGCGCACGATCTTTCGCGTCGTGGCTGGGCTCAACGTGCTGGCAGCCGCGATCGCGCTGGTGCTGGTTTTCGCGCAACGCCCGTTCGCACGGTCCACGTTCGAATATCAGGAGTACCGCGATTTCACCGGAGAAGTGGAAGTGAAGCCGTACCCCGCCTTGCTGGTGGGGCGTCCCGCCGGCAACCAGTATTCGCGCTACCTGCTGGTTGCGCCGGGTAAGCATGGCGCGGATGCGGAGGTGGGCGCGTTCGGCGGCAAGACGGTCCATCTGCGGGGATCGCTCATTTACCGCGACGGCCAAACGATGGTGGAACTCGTGCCGGGATCGGTGCAGGCGGTGGAGGGAAGGCCGGCCGCGGCTTCTTTTGTCAACGTGGGCGAAGTGACATTGACCGGGGAGATCGTGGATAGCAAGTGTTACCTGGGCGTCATGAACCCGGGGCGGACGAAGGTCCACCGCGACTGCGCGGCGCGGTGTATCAGCGGCGGTATTCCGCCCGCCTTCGTGACAACCGATGGCTTTTACCTGCTGGTAGGAAGGGATGGCCGGCCGCTCCAGCACGAGGTGCTCGATTGGGTGGGCGAGACCATGCAAGTGAGCGGCGAGGTGCTGCGTTCCGGCGAAACGTTGATCCTTCGGGCCGACCCGGCGGGCTTCCGGCATCTGGCGAACTGAGTGCTGCCGGATTTACCGCGCTCTCTGAATCGATATCCGCTTTACCGGACTCTAAAAAATGGTCACAGTATGCGAATTCTGGCAATCTCGGGAAGCCTGCGCGCGGACTCGTCCAATACGGCGGCGCTTCAGGCGGCCGCGTGGTTGGCCCCTCCGGGCCTAGAGATCATCTTGTATGACGGCCTGAGCGGGCTACCCCATTTCAATCCCGATCTGGATGGCGAGGACGCGCTCGCGCCGGTAGCGGATTGGCGCGCGCAGCTTCGAGCCGCGGACGGAGTTTTGATCTCCAGCCCGGAGTACGCCCACGGAGTGCCCGGCAGCCTGAAGAATGCTTTGGACTGGGTGGTCGGCACGGGCGAATTCGCAGGCAAGCCAGTCGCCCTCATCAACACCTCGCCCCGTGCGTTTCACGCGCAGGCCTCGCTCCGGGAAACACTCACCACGATGTCGGCTCAGGTGGCTGCAGACGCCTGTGTCGAGGTGCCGCTCCTGGGTAAGAAGCCGGATGTGAGCGGCATCCTGGCCAACGAGGAAATCGCGGGCGTGATTCGCTCCGGTCTCGTTCAATTCGCCGCAGCCATCGCAAAGGAAGAAGCGTGGCACGCTTAACCGGAATTGTCGAGACCGCACTGGATGTGCAAGACCTTGGGCGCGCCATCGCGTTCTACAGCGGGCTACTAGGCCTGGAGATCGTCGAACGCAACGAGCGATTCTGCGCCCTGAGCGTAGCGGACCGAGATGTGCTCCTGCTCTTCCAGCGGGAAGCCGCTCCGCAAGCCGTCGACATCCCGGGAGGCCGCATTCCGCCTCACGGCAGCAGCGGGTCCATCCATTTCGCATTTTCGTTGGAGCGGGAAGAAGTGGACATTTGGGAGCGGTTCCTGACCGCGAGGGGTGTTGCCGTGGAAAGCCGGGTCAACTGGAGCCGCGGCGGAACGAGCCTCTACTTCCGCGATCCGGACGGGCACCTGGTTGAGTTGGCCACACCGGGTGTGTGGTCCATTTACTGAGGTGCGATTGAGTCTCACTTTTGAATAATCTGTCTGGAATAATTTGCACCCGTCCCGGCCTTTGCCAGTAATGGCGATTGCGCAGATGACCGGGCTGCCGAGGCTCTGGGCCTCCGACTTCACACCGCACCGCCGGGTGACCTGGCTGGAGTTGTTCTTCGACCTGGTTTTCGTGGCCGCCGTCGCCGAGGTGGGTTCGCCGCTGAGCGGTGACTACTCGCCGGCGGGTCTGCTTCGCTACGCGTTCCTCTTTGTTTTGATCTGGTGGGGATGGAGCGGGCACACCCTCTATTGCACGCGATTCGATCACGACGACCTGGTAAACCGGCTACTGCTGCTGGGGCAGTGCTTCATCGCGGCAGTGATGGCGGCCAACGCGAAAGAAGCGCTGGACAGCCGCTCTTCGGCTGGTTTTGCCGCGGCATATGCCGGGATGCGGATCATGCAAGTTCTGCAGTACCTCCGCGCTCGCAGCCTGCCGGCCACTCGCAAGTTGACCACGCGGTACGCAGCCGGCTTTGGGACAGCCGCGCTGTTGTGGGTGGCTTCGGCTGTAGTCGAGCCTCCCGAGCGCTATTGGCTTTGGGGCGTGGCGTTGGCGGTCGACTTTGCGACGCCTTGGTTCGCCGCCCAGCACAGCCGCCGGTTTCCTCCAGACGCGGCACACTTTCCGGAACGCTTCGGGCTGTTTACGATCATCCTGCTCGGCGAGTTCGTCGCGGCAGTGATGCGGGGGATTGAGAGCCAGGAGTATTGGAGCTTCGCCGCCGCATCCACGGCATTCACAGGAATGGCTTTCGCCTTCGCAGTGCGCTGGTGGTACTTCGACGTCGCGAAGAGCGCCCAAGAGCGCCACATTCGGAACTCGAAGCAGGCACGCCTATTCGAGCTCTGGCAGTATGCGCACCTCCCGCTGTTTCTGGGGATCGGAGTCGCAGGGGTCGGGTTTCAACGCGCGATCTCGCTCCCGGTGGGAGCGGAGTTGGGAATGGGAGAGGCTCGGATTCTGTGCGGAGCGGTCGCCGTTGTGATCGCTAGCTTGATGGCGATCGGAGCGACCGCGGAAGGGGGACTTGGCGTTCGTAACCTTTGGGGGCAAGCCGCAATCCTCGGCGTCGCGGCGCTGCTCTGGGCTATGCCAGTGCGCACTCCGCGCGTGGTGCTGGCCGCCAGCCTTCTGGCGGCAGCGGGAGGACCAGCCCTGGTGGCGAGTCGCTGCCGGCAGCCGCCACGCAAAAACCGGGCGGCCGCGGGGCATTGATTCCACGAAGGAGCAGCATCGATGAAAACGAGTTCTCTACTGACGGGCGCGCTGGTATTCGCCTGGCGGACGCCGCGGTTGCCCAATCGGATCCACCGCGGGCGGGTCTTCAACGTTCCGGAGATCTCGTAAATGCCTGAAATAGAGGCGCTTCAAATTGTTCGGAATCGGGAATATCCAGCCTCCTTGCCGGCATTCACGGTTTGGAGATGAAACGCCAGCAGTTTGAGGACGCGGCCCTGCCGCATCTGAACGATCTGTACAGAACAGCGACTCGTCTTTTGGCTGACAGCACCAAGGCCGATGACGTGGTGCAGGATGTCTTCTTGCAAGCCTGGAAATCGTTCGACCGTTTCGAAGTGGGTACGAACTGCCGGGCCTGGCTCTATAAGATTCTGTTCCACGTGGTCCATCATCACCGCCGGAAATGGTTCAACGTGCGGATGGTCAAAGAGAGCGAGGAGATCCTCGAGCAGGTGGCGGCATCGCCCGAACCGTTAGCGGAGAATTTGACGGACGCAGAGATTTTGAGTGCGCTGGACCGCGTTCCCCAGGACTTTCGCGCCGTGGTCCTGCTGGTGGACGTAGACGAGTTTTCGTATAAGGAGGCCTCCGGGATTTTGGGCGTGCCGATCGGGACGGTGATGTCCCGCTTGAGCCGGGGCCGCAAGCTCCTCCGGGAGCAGCTGGAACAGACCGCGCAATCGTACGGAATCGGCAAGGGTAAGCTGGAAGGACGGACCGCATGAAACTGGTGCAGTTTGGGGAAAACACGTGCGCGCGTATCCGCAGGTACATGGATTCGTACATCAATAATGAGCTGCTGGTAGAAACCAACCACGAGGTGCTGCGGCACCTGGAAACGTGCCCGGCCTGCGCGGCCGAAGTGGAATCGCGCACGCGCCTGAAGATCCGTCTGAAACGCGCGGTGCAGAATCAGACTGTTCCCGAAGATTTGCAGGCACGCGTCCACGCCGCGTTGCGACAGGAGAGCCACAGCTCGTTCGCCTGGACACGATGGGCCTCCGCGGCCGCGGCCGTTTTGATGGTTGCTGCCGGGCTCTGGTTTGAGCTGCCGCGGTGGACCCGTCCGGCTCTGCCGGACTTAGCAGACCGGCGCGGGCAGGATGCCTTCATCCAAAAAGTTTCAACTAGTCTCTCCGCGGTCTTGAAGGTTGGGCTCGGAGACCACATCCATTGCGCCATCTTCCGGAAATATCCGAAGAATCCGCCCTCGGTCGATGAAATGGCCCAGAAGCTGGGTCCTTCCTATCAAGAACTGGTGCCCCTGGTGAAGGCACGAGTCCCGGAGGGATACCGGATCATTCTGGCGCATCAGTGCGGATTTCAAGGACGGCGGTTCGTGCACCTGACGCTGACCAACGGATCGAGCCTGCTCTCTCTGGTGATTACGCGCAGGCAGCCCGGAGAATCCATGCAAGCCCTGCCCATTTCCGACCACGCGGCCGGCGTGCCTGTTTATCAAGCCGCGGCGCAAAACTATGACGTGGCTGGATTCGAGACCGATCAGTTTCTCGCGTATGTCGTGTCAGACCTGGGCGCGCGGCAGAATCTGCAGATTGCTTACGCCCTGGCCCCGGCCGTGCATCAGTTCCTGGCTGCCGTTCGCGGCTAGTCCACTCGACCCCAAACCCTTCTTCCCGCGCCGGCCTTCGGGCCGGCGTTTTTTTTAGTTGAGAATTTGCGCGCATGTTGGAATATCCTGGCGCGCATCTGGCCTTATTCGGCGTGACACACGAAGAGATCAGACTCGAAGAAGCGCGGACGCGAAAGGCGCATTGGCAGCGTTGGGGACCTTACCTGGCTGAACGCGCCTGGGGCACGGTCCGCGAGGACTATAGCCCTTACGGCAACGCTTGGGAGTCGCTCTCGCACGATCACGCGCGGTCACGGGCGTACCGCTGGAATGAAGACGGAATTGCGGGCATCTGCGACCGGCATCAGTACGTCTGCTTTGCGGTCGCGATGTGGAACGGCCGCGATCCGATCTTGAAAGAGCGTCTCTTCGGCCTCACGGGCAATGAAGGCAATCACGGCGAGGACGTGAAGGAGCAGTATTTTTATCTCGACAGCACGCCTACCCACTCGTACATGAAATACCTGTACAAGTATCCGCAGGCCGAGTTTCCGTATGCGCGCCTGGTGGAAGAGAACCGGCGCCGCGATAAACGCAGTCCCGAATTCGAATTGATGGATACCGGCGTGTTCGCCGAGAACCGGTATTTCGACGTGGCCGTCGAGTATGCCAAGAACAGCCCCGAAGACATTCTGGTGCGGATTCGCGTGACCAACCATGGTCCCGATCGCGCACAGCTCCACCTCCTGCCCACCATCTGGTTTCGGAATACGTGGTCGTGGGGCAATGACGCCCGGCGGCCTATGCTGCGCAGAACCGCGGAAGCAGCTCCGGCAATCGAACTCTGGCACCATCAACTCGGCACACGCTGGCTGGCGTACGAAGGCGCGCCGAATCTCCTGTTCACCGAGAACGAAACGAATTACGAGCGCCTGTACGGCGTGTCCAACGCTTCGCGCTATGCCAAAGACTGCATCAACGACTGCGTCGTGCAGAAGGCCAGCCAGGCCGTCAATCCCGCGGAGGGGGGCACCAAGGCAGCGGCACACTACCAATTGACTTTAGCGTCCGGCGAAACGGCCACTATCCGCCTGCGACTGGTTGATCGAAATCCAGCAGGCGACCTCTTTGGCCCCACCTTTGACACGATCTTCGCCGACCGGAAACGGGAGGCGGATGACTTCTACGCAACTGTGATTCCCGCCCACCTTTCGCCGGACGCCAAAAACGTGATGCGGCAATCCTTCGCCGGCATGCTGTGGTCCAAACAGTTCTACCACTATGTTGTGCGCGACTGGCTGAAAGGCGATCCGGCCTCGCCGCCGCCGGCCGAACGGCTCTCCGGCCGCAACCACGAGTGGCTTCATCTCTACAACGCCGACGTGATCTCCATGCCGGACAAATGGGAATACCCTTGGTACGCGGCGTGGGACCTGGCGTTTCACTGCGTCCCGCTGGCATTAGTCGATGCCGAGTTCGCCAAGCAGCAGCTTCTGCTGATGCTGCGCGAATGGTACATGCACCCGAACGGGCAGCTGCCGGCATACGAATGGGCGTTCGGCGATGTGAATCCGCCGGTGCATGCCTGGGCGGCCTGGCGCGTTTACAAGATCGATAAGAAACGCCGGGGCGTGGGCGATCGCGATTTTCTCAAGCGGGTCTTTCAGAAGCTCTGCCTCAATTTCACCTGGTGGGTGAATCGCAAAGACAGCGAAGGCAAGAACGTCTTCCAGGGCGGCTTCCTGGGCCTCGACAACATCGGCGTCTTCGACCGCAGCGCACCGCTTCCGACGGGCGGCTTCATCGAGCAGGCCGATGGCACCGGCTGGATGGCCATGTATTGCCTCAACCTGTTGGCCATCGCCATGGAACTCGCCAGCGAGGATCCCTGCTACGAAGACGTGGCCAGCAAATTCTGGGAACACTTTCTGTATATCGCCAACGCGATCAACCACCTGGGCAGCGGCGGCACAGGAATGTGGAACGAGGAAGACGGCTTCTATTACGACGTTCTCCATTTACCCAACGATGGGCGTATTCCCATGAAGGTCCGGTCGATGGTTGGATTGATCCCGCTCTTCGCCGTCGAAACGCTGGAACCGAAGGCGGTCAACAAGCTGGCCGGCTTCAAACGGCGGATGGAGTGGTTCGTCGAGAATCGCAAGGACCTGACCAGCAACGTGGCCTGCATGAAGACTCCCGGCGAAGGGGAGCGCCGGCTGCTTTCTCTTGTGACGCAGGAGCAACTGCGCAGCGTTCTGCGGTACATGCTCGATGAGAACGAATTCCTCTCGCCCTTTGGCATCCGTGCCGTCTCGCGATTCCACAAGGAGCACCCCTATGTTCTTGCCGCGAACGGCATGGAACACCGCGTGGATTACGAGCCCGGCGAATCGTCCACCGGCCTGTTCGGCGGCAATTCCAACTGGCGCGGACCCATCTGGTTCCCCACCAACTATCTGCTGGTTGAATCGCTGCAGAAGTTCCACCATTACCTGGGCGATGACTTTCAGGTGGAGTGTCCCACTGGCTCTGGGCGGATGATGAATTTGTGGGAGGTGGCTGCGGAGCTATCCCGCCGCATGACGGCCATCTTCCTTCGCGATGCGGACGGCGCGCGGCCCGTGCACGGAGCCAATTCATTATTCCGCGACGATCCCAACTGGCGCGACCTGGTCTTGTTCTACGAGTACTTTCATGGGGACAACGGCTCGGGGCTCGGCGCGAGCCATCAGACCGGTTGGACGGGACTGGTCGGCAAATTGATGCAGCAGAGCGGAGAGCCCTCGAAACATCGGACTGCGGCGCGCGTCGAAGAAGTCGCGTCGCAGGAGATTCTGGAAGGAGTGCTGTCATGAAGGCCATCGCCGTGATCCCTGGCAAATCCGGAAGCGTCCATTTGGCCGAAATGCCCCGGCCCTCGGTAAGCGAGATCGCAGCGGGCCGAGGCGTGCTCGTCAAGGTCCTGCGGGTCGGCGTCGACGGCACCGACAAAGAAATCAATGCCGCCGAATACGGCGCGGCGCCGGCGGGATTCGACTTCCTGGTCATTGGTCACGAGAGCTTCGGCCGTGTGGAAGAGGTCGGTCCGAATGTCACCGAGTTCCGCCCGGGCGATTATGTGGTGGCCACCGTGCGGCGTCCCGGATCGAGCATCTACGATCAAATCGGCAACCCAGACATGACCACGGATGACACCTACTTCGAGCGCGGCATTAACTTGCGCCATGGGTATTTGGCCGAGTATTACGCCGAAAGCGCGGATTTCCTGGTCAAGATTCCGCAAGGCCTGAAAGAAGTGGGCGTTCTGCTCGAACCGTTCACCGTGGTAGAAAAGGGGATCGCGCAGGCGTTCGAGATTCAGCGCCGCCTGAAGGTGTGGCGCCCGCGGCGCGCCGCGGTCATGGGCGCGGGAACCATCGGGCTTTTGGCCACGGCAGCTCTGCGCATGCGCGGCCTGGAGGTATCCACCTTCGCGCTCACCCCCAAACCCAATCGGAATGCTGCGCTGATTGAGGACATCGGGGCCCGCTATGTCGTTACGGGAGAAACTCCGATTTCTAAAGCCGCGGCTGCGTTCGGGCCGTTCGACATCATCTTCGAGGCCACGGGCTTCTCCCCCATCGTTTTCGAAAGCATGCAGGCTCTGGGAAAAAACGGTGTCCTGGTGCTCTCGAGCGTCACCGGCGGCGACCGCAGGGTCGAAGTGCCGGCGGACCGCATCAATCTGTAATTCGTGCTGGGAAATAGGGTCATGGTCGGAACCGTGAATGCCGGGCGCGAGCATTTTGAGGCGGGGGTCCGCGATATGGCGCAAGCCGAGGCGGAATATCCCGGGTGGCTGTCGCGGCTGCTGACTGATCCCGTTAAGGGGTTGGAAAACTATTCCCTGCTGTTCGACAAGCTGACGCATCCAAACGGCGCGATCAAGGTGTTCTGCGAAGTCGCGGATCTGTGAGGCGTCCATGATTCGATTTGACGAAACCATCTGCCGCGACCTCAACGTATCGGCTAAACGCGAATGGCTCGAAACCAATGGCCTGGGGGGCTTCGCATCCTCGACGGTGTCCGGCATCAACACGCGCCGGTATCACGGGCTACTCGTAGCCGCTACGAAACCTCCGGTCGGCCGCATGGTGTTGCTTTCGAAGGTAGAGGAGGCCCTGATCATCGATGGCCGGCGTCATGAACTCTCGGCCAATCGCTATCCGGGCGTGGTGCACCCGCGGGGCTTTCAGTATCTGAGGTGGAGGACGTGAAGCTGGAGAAATCGATCTTCCTGGTGCATGGCGAGAACACGACTGTCGTGCAATACGCGGTCCGGGGCTCCGGCGCCGCCCAATGCTCGTTGGAGCTGCGGCCGCTGATCGCATTTCGCGATTACCACAACACCACCCATGCAAATGAAGCGCTCCGCCCCGCTTACGAGGCTGCGCCGGGCTCGCTCAAATTCACGCCGTACGCAGGCTTGCCATCGCTTTTTCTCGCGCACGATGACGCGGAAATCCGGGCGAGCGGGGACTGGTATCGGAACTTCGAGTATGACCTGGAGCGGGACCGGGGCTTGGATTTCCAGGAAGATCTCTTCAATCCATGCGTCCTGGTATTCGATCTGAATCGGAATGCGCGGCCGGCCTGGATTGCTTCGACAGAGGAGCGCTCGTCATCAACAGCCGATTCGCTGCGGGAGCGCGAAATGGAACGCCGGCAGGCCCTCTGCGAAAGTGCTCCGGTGGACGACGACTTCGTCCGGTCGCTCGTCGTGGCGGCGGACCAGTTCCTTGTGCAGCGCGGCAACGGAAGCACAGTCATTGCCGGCTACCATTGGTTCAGCGATTGGGGCCGGGATACGATGATCGCATTGCCGGGCCTGACACTGGCGACAAACCGACCGGAAGTTGCTCGCCAGATTCTGCAGGCGTTCGCCATGCATGTGGATCGGGGCATGCTGCCGAATCGTTTTCCAGATGCGGGCGAGGCGCCCGAATACAATACGGTCGACGCCGCGCTTTGGTTCTTCGAAGCAGTCAGCGCCCTGGTCGAAAAGACCGGAGATTACGAGTTCGTCCGCGAGAGCCTCTATCCGGTCTTGGCGGAAATCATCTCCTGGCACGAACGAGGCACGCGCTACGGGATTCGTGTGGATTCCGATGGCTTACTGCGCGCCGGCGAGCCGGGCGTCCAGTTGACCTGGATGGATGCCAAAGTCGGCGATTGGGTGGTGACCCCGCGTCAGGGCAAGCCCGTCGAGATCCAGGCGCTGTGGTACAACGCGCTTCGCGTGATGGAAGACCTGGCAGGGAAATACGGACACGATTCAGACCGAGACCGGTACGCCGAAATGGCCGACCGCGCGCGGAGTGCTTTCGCTCCGCTCTTTTGGAACGAATCGCAAGGCTGCCTGTTCGATGTGGCGGATGGCGCCCACCGGGACAGCGCCATCCGTCCGAATCAGATTCTCGCAGTCAGCCTGACTCACCAGATGTTACCGATGGATCGAGCCCGCTCGGTTGTGCAAGTGGCAGAACGACAATTGCTGACCCCGTATGGATTGAGGAGTCTGGCGCCGACTGATCCAGCGTACCGCGGCCGCTACGAAGGAGATCCACACAGCCGCGACAGCGCGTATCACCAGGGAACGGTTTGGCCGTGGCTCATTGGCCCGTTTGTGCGGGCCTACTTGCGGGTAAACGATCACTCGCAAGCAGCGAGAAAGCAGGCCGAATTATGGCTGCTTGGGCTGCGAACCTTCATGGGAGACGAAGGCTGTGGTCAAATCCCGGAAGTCTTCGATGGAAATGCTCCCCACCGTGCGGGCGGCTGCATGGCGCAAGCCTGGAGCGTTGCTGAACTGCTGCGCGTCTGTGTGAAAGATATTCATGACCGCCCGCACTTCAGACCGATTCAAACCCGCGCCCTGCTACCGAGGCGATCGTGCGAAGACACCATACGGAGCGCAGCGCCGGCAGGCTAGTATCAACATACGTTTCAGCGTTTTTGGTGAGGATAGGAAGATGGGCCGATCACAAGAATTGATATCAAAGGATCGGATGGTGGGCGGTCGCGGGCTCGAACCGCGGACCTCCTGCTTGTAAGGAACCGGCAGGTTCTCCACCGGTTCCACCCAGCCGTTTGATTTTACCGCCTTTACATCAAATCAGGGGTTCTGCTTCCGCTCAAAGCGCAACCCCTTTTGGGCCTTGATCCCGGGTTATTGGAACATTTTTGGAACAGCGGCGCTCTCAACACGCTCCGCTACTCAAATTGTTAGGTCCTTTGTCCGGTTGAGCAAACTCAAGCCAACCTCGCCCCGCTTGTACTCCAAACCGAGCCAGCATGGCGACCTGTGCTCCCGAAATTCGCCTTCCGGAGCTCATCCCCTTCATTTAACGAACGTTAGCCCGGATTGGAACATAGCTTGTATAATTACGCACAATCAATTCAAATGGGAATTCGAGCGTCTTTCGGCGATTCCGCAAGCGCAATGGGGGAAGCGGGGCAGGAGAAGAGAAGCTTGACCGTTTATCATGCGAAATACTTCGCGCATGAGCTGACGAAGCGCTGTGCCTCGGACAGTGTCGAAAAGCTGGCCACGGCGCTGTCCAACGCCCAGGTAGACCTAAATCCACATCAAATCGAGGCGGCGCTCTTCGCCTTTCGCTCCCCGCTCTCGAAAGGAGCCATTCTCGCCGACGAAGTCGGTCTGGGAAAAACAATTGAAGCCGGAATCCTGCTTGCCCAAAAATGGGCCGAGCGCAAGCGCCGCCTCCTGATCATCTGTCCCGCCAACCTCCGCAAGCAGTGGAGCGAAGAGCTTGCCGACAAATTCTTCCTGCCCTCAGCCATTCTGGAGACGCGGACTTTCAACGAGGCAATCCGAGCCGGGAACCTGAATCCCTTTCAGTGCGACAGCGCTGTCATTTGCTCGTATCAGTTCGCGCGTTCGAAGGAGCCTCATGTCAGGCAAACAACCTGGGACCTGGTGGTGATTGACGAAGCGCACCGGATGCGCAATGTATACAAACCGAACAACAAAATAAGCCAGGCCATTAAGCAAGCCGTTTACCCTTATCAGAAAGCTTTGCTCACGGCCACGCCGCTGCAGAACTCCCTTCTTGAGCTTTACGGTCTGGTCAGCATCATCGATGAGTTCACTTTCGGGGACCTGAAAAGTTTCCGGGCACAATATGCCCGCCTGACGGAGGACAGCGATTTCGCTGAGTTGAAACAAAGGCTTCAGCCGGTTTGCAAACGGACTCTTCGCAAGCAGGTGCTCGAATACATCAAGTACACGAACCGGCACGCGCTCGTGCAGGAGTTTATTCCCAGCGCTGAGGAGCAGCGTCTTTATAATCTGGTGTCCGATTATCTCCAAAAGGATACCCTTTACGCCCTCCCCGCCAGCCAGCGGCAACTCATGACGCTGATTCTCAGGAAACTGCTGGCGTCGTCGACCTACGCGATTTCAGACACCCTCGACGGTCTTGCCAGCCGACTTCAGGCCGTCGCGAGCGCGGCTGAGCAAGTACCAGCTCCCGCCGACACGGTTACCGACAATCTGGAGAACTTTCCGGAGATCGAAGACGAATGGGAGCAGGAAGAGAACGAAGAAGAAGCGCCAACGCAAACACAGCAGCTTTCGCCGGGGCAGTTAGCCGAACTGAAGCAGGAAATGGCCATGCTGCGCGAATTCCACGGCCTGGCAAAATCCATCATCAAGAACTCCAAAGGCGAAGTTCTTCTGAAGGCATTGCGGCGCGGCTTTACCGCGTCAGAGCAGGCGCAGAAAAGCAAGGGGGCACCGGCCCTTCAGCAGAAGGCCCTGATCTTTACGGAATCGCGCCGAACGCAGGAATACCTCTATCAGATCCTGGATAAGACGGAATTTGCCGGCAAGGTTGTCCTGTTCAACGGCTCCAACAACGATCCCAAGTCCAAAGACATCTACCGGCGATGGCTCGAACGCCACGCCGGCACGGACGTCATCACGAATTCGCCGACGGCCGACAAGCGCGCAGCGCTTGTAGAATATTTCCGGGATGAGGCGGCCATCATGATCGCCACCGAGGCGGCTGCCGAGGGCATCAACTTGCAATTCTGCAATCTGGTCGTCAACTACGACCTTCCTTGGAACCCGCAGCGCATCGAGCAGCGGATCGGCCGATGCCACAGGTACGGCCAGAAGTTCGACGTGGTCGTCGTCAACTTCCTGAATAGGAGCAATGCCGCCGATGTCAGGGTTTATCAACTCCTCGATGAGAAGTTCCGGTTGTTCAACGGTGTCTTCGGCGCGAGCGACGAAGTGCTCGGCGCCATCGAATCCGGCGTAGATTTCGAAAAGCGAATCGTTGCCATTTATCAAAAATGCCGCACGCCAGAGCAGATTTCGTTTGAGTTCGACCAGCTTCAGAAAGACCTCGAAACCGAGATCGATGATAAGCGGAAGGAAGCGCGCGAACAGTTGCTGAACAATTTCGACCAGGAGGTGGTCGAAAAGGTGCGTGTCAGTAGCGGCGACTATCTCGACCGTTTCGAGGAGTGGCTTTGGCAAATCACGCGGTTTTATCTTGGCCCATATGCCCGCTTCGATCATGGCGGCTACTCGTTCGTGTTGGAGCGCAATCCCTTTGAGGGAGAGCGCATTCACCCAGGGCCGTACCGGCTGGGCAAGCGGGTCGAGGATGCCAACACTTACCGGATCGGCCACCCCCTCGCACAACGAATTCTTGCACTTTGTAGGAATGTCCAGACTGATACAAAAGCTGTCCGGTTCGATTACCGGAACAGCGGCAAGCGCATCGCCGTCGTTGAGCCTCTCGTGGGAAAACAAGGCTGGTTGCTTTGCAGTAGAGCGGCTCTGACAGCCTTCGAAACCGAAGATTATCTGCTTTTTGCCGGCTTCACCGACAACGGCGACGAGCTTGACCATAGTCAGTGCCGGCGTCTTTTCGATGTTCCGGGCGAGGAAACCGGCGCCGCGTCCTGCGATGCCGAGATCCGCGGCAAGTGCGATGGCCAGATTGCCGCCGAGATGCAGCGCATCGCCGCTCGCCTCGCAGAGAAGAACGGCGTCTGGTTTGATGCCGAAATGGAGAAGCTAGATCGCTGGGCGGAAGATCAGCGCCGGTCGCTGAAAGCGGACTTGGAAGACTTAGATGCCAAGATCAAGGAAATCAAAAAAGAGGCTCGCAGCGCCCCCAACCTGCCGACAAAACTCGACCTTCAGCGACAGCTCCGGCAGCTTGAAGCGAAGCGCAATGAGGCCTGGAAGCAATTTGATGAATCATCCCGCGACTTGGAGCGTAAGAAGGACGGGCTTCTGGACGATATCAGTCAGAAGCTGAACCAGAAAACCGAACGGGAAGACCTTTTCATGATTCGATGGCAACTTATTTGAGTGACTTGCGATGACCCCAACCGAAAAGACCGATAGTAAAACAGACGTTACCACCAATGGGCAGCCAGAACGTTTGAACCTGCGCTCTGAGGACCTCGTGGGGGATAAACAGGCCGAACTTTTGCGCTTGTTTCCCGAGGCGGGCACAGAGGGCGGCAAAATCGATTTCGATCGCCTGAAACTGGCGCTGGGGCAAACCATAGATGTTGGCAAGGAACGCTACGGCATAAACTGGCCAGGCAAGGCCGATTGCTTCCGGACAATCCAAACGCCGACCGTGGGTACACTGCGACCTTTCGCCGGAGACAGCGTGAATTTTGACGTTGCGGAGCATGTTGTTATCGAGGGCGACAATCTCGAAGTACTGAAGCTCCTGCAAAAGTCTTATCTCGGCAAGGTAAAGCTCATCTATATCGACCCGCCCTATAATACAGGCAACGACTTCATCTATCCGGACAACTACACAGAATCCCTTGAAACCTATCTCGAATACACGGGACAGGTCGACGCGGAAGGCAAGAAGTTTGGCACGAACACCGAGGCGGATGGTCGCTTCCACTCCAAATGGCTGAACATGATGTACCCGCGGCTATATCTTGCGAGGAATCTGCTGCGTGATGACGGTGCCATCTTTATTAGTATCGACGATGGTGAAGTGGCTAATCTGAGGAAGGTCGCGTCCGAAGTGTTCGGGGAGGAAAATTTTGTTGCAACGGTCATTTGGCAGAAAGTGTTCGCGCCCAAAAACACAGCACGGCATTTTTCGGAGGACCACGATTACATTGTTGTTTACGCCCGGAATGCCGATAACTGGAGCCCTGCAGCCCTGCCAAGAACCGAAGAAGCTAATGCGCGATATTCCAATCCAGACAACGATCCTCGGGGGCCGTGGATGTCCGATCAGTTAACCGCACGGAATTATTACAGTAAAGGTTTATACAGTGTCAAGTGCCCCTCAGGTCGTGTGATAGAAGGTCCACCAAGAGGTCGGTATTGGGCGGTTGATGAAGACAAGTTCAAGGCGCTTGATGTAGACAGGCGCATTTGGTGGGGCGAAGGCGGCGACAATATGCCGCGCCTTAAGCGGTTTCTTTCAGAGGTGAAGCAAGGCATAGTCCCGCAGACGCTCTGGAAACATGAGGATGTGGGTAACACACAAGAAGCCAAGAAAGAATTGCTTGAATACGTAAGCTTTGAACACACCGACAATGTTCTCGATACAGTGAAGCCGACACGATTACTCCGGAAATTGCTTCAACTAGGCACCACAACCGATTCCGGCGACATCATCCTCGATTTCTTTGCGGGCAGCGGATCTACCGGCCACGCCGTCGTCGCGCAGAATGCGGAGGATGGTGGCAATCGGAAGTTTATTCTAGTTCAGCTTCCGGAGCCGCTACCGAAACCGGAGAAGGCACTTAAAACCATTGCGGATATTTGTAAAGAGCGCGTGCGACGCGTGATGGAAAAGTTCGATAGCCAGGATGCCGGTAACCTGGACCTTAAAGGCGGTCAGAAAGCCTCCCCCCGCGGATTCCGTGTGTTCAGACTGGCGGAGTCGAACTTCAAGACTTGGAATGCCGAGGCGCCGAAAGACCCAAATGCCCTCGCAGAGCAGCTCGATTTGCACGTTAACCATGTGCGTGAAGGCCGCGCCGCCGCAGACCTTCTTTATGAACTCCTCCTCAAGAGCGGGTTCCCGCTCACGACGCCAGTCGAGACCAAGAAAGTTGCGGAAAAAACCGTGCACTCTGTCGCGGGCGGCGCCTTGGTCGTTTGCCTGGAAACTGCTCTCACCCTCGAATTGATCCGGGGAATTGCGGACTTGAAACCGGAGCGCGTGGTTTGCCTTGACGATGGCTTCGCAGGTAACGACCAGTTAAAAGCAAACGCGGCCCAAACGTTCAAAACTAAAGGTGTTACCAGCTTCAAGACGGTCTGACGGAGCCACTCATGAAGCTGCAATTCGATCCGAACCAGAGCTACCAGCTTGACGCTATCGCGGGCACTGTTGACCTCTTCGAAGGCCAGCCGCAAGGTGCGCCGGAATACTCGGTCATCCAGATGGGCGACTGGGGCGGGATCTTTGCCGGGCAGGCCCAGACCGAGTTGGGAGTCGGAAATCAGATACTGCTTTCCGCGGATAAGCTGATGAAGAACGTCCGTGATGTGCAGGCGCGCAATGACATCGAGATAGCTGACCCCACATCCGCTTTGGAGGCATGGGAACTGTTTGACGGTCCCGCCAACACGGCGCGAACTTGCCCGCATTTTTCCGTCGAGATGGAGACCGGAACGGGGAAGACGTATGTCTACCTGCGCACCGTGTTCGAGCTTTCGCGGCGGTACGGTTTTCAAAAGTTTATCATCGTGGTTCCGAGCGTCGCGATCCGCGAAGGTGTCTTGAAGAATATCGAGATCACAGCGGAGCATTTCCGCGCTCTGTACAACAACCTGCCCTTCGAGCACTTCGTTTACGACGCGAAGAAGGTCAACAGGCTCCGGCAGTTTGCGCTTAGCAACACACTTCAGATTCTGATTATCAACATCGACGCCTTCCGCAAGAATTTCACTGGGACCGAAGAGGAGCAGAAAAGCAATGTCATCTATAAAGAGAGCGACAAGCTTTCTGGACGGCAGCCCATCGAGTTCGTCCAGGCGGCACGGCCGATCGTTATCATCGACGAGCCGCAAAGCGTCGACTCGACGGAAAAGGCGCAGGAAGCCATCAAGGCACTGAATCCGCTGTGCACGTTGCGGTATTCGGCCACGCACAGAAATCCCTACAACCTTATCTACCGGCTTGATCCCGTCCGGGCGTTCGAGCTCCGGCTCGTCAAACAAATCGTTGTTGCGAACGCCAGGGCGGACGGAGGTGCAAACGACGCTTTCGTGCGGGTGGAGCAGATTGATTACAAGAACGGCATCAAGGCCAAACTGCGAATTCACACGCAGACGCCCGAGGGGCCCAAAGAAAAATCCTTCACGGTCAAGAATGGCGCCGACCTGTTCGAACTTTCAGGCGAGCGCGCATCATATGAGAACGGCTTTGTCGTCGCCGAGATCAATGCGGAGCCGGGCAACGAATACATCCAGTTCAATAACGGCCGTGTCTTGCGTCTTGGCGAAGAGTCCGGCGGCATGCGCGACGACATCTGGCGCGCGCAGATCAAGACCACAATAAAGAAGCATCTTGAAAAGGATCTTCAGGTCCGGCAGCGGGGAATCAAGGTCCTGAGCCTGTTTTTCATCGACCGCGTCGCGAATTACCGAGACTACGACAGTTCCGGTCAGGCGGTGAAAGGAAGGTTCGCCGAGGCCTTTGAAGCGGCGCTTGCTGAATTCGCGAAAGACGTGCGCTACTCTCAGCTCGATTGGCTCAAACTGCCGTTCGAGACTCTCCACAACGGGTATTTCGCGCAGGACAGGAAGGGCGTTTTCAAGGATACACGCGGCGATACCCAGGCCGACGACGAGGTGTATAACCTCATAATGAAGGAAAAGGAGCGGCTGCTGTCGACGGACGAGCCGCTGCGCTTCATCTTCAGCCATTCGGCACTTCGCGAAGGCTGGGACAATCCTAACGTCTTCCAGATTTGCACCCTAAATGAAACGCGCAGCGCCTTGAAAAAGCGCCAGGAGATCGGGCGCGGTCTGCGGCTTCCGGTCGATCAGAACGGGCAGCGTGTGTTTGATGAGTCCGTGAACAAGCTTCTCGTGATGGCCAACGAGAGTTATGAAGACTTCGCGCGTGCCCTCCAGACCGAGTACGAAGAAGATTGCGGCGTGACATTCGGCAAGGTGCCGCTGACGGCGATGGCCCGGCTCACTCGCGTCGTGGATGGGCAGGAGCAGCCGATCGGCCGCGAGGCCGCCGAAATCATACGTGAGGCTTTGGTTCAACAGAAAATGCTGGACGCCGACGGACGCATCCAAGCCGCGTTCGACCCTAAAAAGCCCGGTTTCAAAATCGATCTGCCCGAAGGCCACGCCGATTTAGCGCCGGCGGTGACCGACTTGCTGGCGTCCTACCAGATCGAGCGCCACGTCCGGAAAGATCAGGACGAAGGACCCAACAGGCTAAGGAAGGAAGTGCAGCTCAGCCCCGACTTCAAAGCGCTTTGGGAGCGGATCAACCCAAAAACCAGTTATCGCGTCGAGTTCGAGACCGAGGTCCTGGTGCGACGTGCGGTTGAAGGCTTGAAGCGAATGGAGAAGATCGAGGCCCCGAAGATCCTCGTGAACATTGGTAAGCTCGATGTGAAACGTGGTGGCATCGCTGCCACGGCCATGAGTGCGGCGGAAGAGCGGGTTTCCCCGGCGCTGCTTCCGACGCCGGATATCCTTGCTTACCTTCAGAACGAGACGGAGCTGACCCGTTCCACGTTGGTGCGTATCCTGAAAGAATCCGGCAGGCTCGCGGAATTTTTCACGGACCCACAGCGCTTCATGGACGCGGTGGCGGCCATCCTCAAGTACGAACTTCATCGCCTTCTCGTTGACGGCATCAAGTACGAGCGCATGAACGGGGATGGGCCTGACGCCGAGTGGGAGATGATGCTTTTCAAGAACGAGGAGCTAATCAGTTATCTCACCGCTCTGCAGGTTCAGCATTCGCTTTACGAATACGTGGTCTATGACTCCGAGGTGGAAAGGGAGTTCGCCCGGAAACTCGATCAGCGCGAGGACATCAAGCTTTTCGTGAAACTGCCCTCCTGGTTCGAGGTTGATACGCCGGTCGGCAAATACAATCCTGATTGGGCGATTTTGAAACACGACGGGCAAGCGATTTATCTGGTGAGGGAAACCAAGGGCACCAAGGACTTCCTGAAGCTCCGAACGAGTGAGGCAGATAAGGTTCGCTGTGGGCAGAAGCATTTCGAAGCCATCGGAGTTGACTTCCAAGTGGTCGTTACCGCTGACGACGTCTGATGAATTGAAGGCGGGCCGGTTTCAGTCAGTCTGCGGCTCCGGATGCGGCGGAAACTGCCATTTCCTGCAGGACTCCGTGCAGACGGAGCATGGCGAGTGTATCCAACTTGCAATAATCCAGAAGCTGCTGACGGGTCGGTACAATATCGTCGCCCCGAATTTCCCCACGTGCCATTCGCGCAAATCGCGTGATCGCTGTATCGCCATCCCGGATTGCAAGGCCTCTGTACGACAATTCAGGGACGAGCGCAGGCAGAACGGTCTTGATGGAATAGCTTCCTCCAAAACCGGGATGGGACACAAACTCCGTTATGAAGAAAAGAAGGTCGACGAGGCGGCCGAGGATAATGCTCAAGGGCGCGGCCAGGTCGGGGAAAGCGTCGCGCAGCGCTTTAATACGGTTTCTTTCGAAGCTGCTGTAGACGACAACGGCGCCCTTGCCGTCGAGGGCATTAATCAACGACTCGGCGAGATCCCGCTGACAGTCTTGCCCGGCATCGGCCAGATAGTCTCGATGCTCGGGCTCCCCGTCGATGGTTTCGCGGCGATGGACGCTGAATTGCGTGAGCACTTGTTGGTTGCAGCCGTGTCCTTTATATAGCGGCAAGACTGTTGAGACCGTCTCGAAATCGAGGTAGTGGCAGGGCCAGGGGATGGTTGCCAATGCCTTCCCCAGCCTGTGGTCGATAATCGGCTTGCCGGAGAGCGCCGAATTGACGGTGCGCTGCTGGTTCTCGTTCAACTCCAGATCAGCCGGGAGCTGCGCCAGGTCAATAATACCCTCCGCCGAGAGGCGTTTCAGCTTTTTGTGATGTAGGCCGGGGATTTCCAACACGGTATGAGAAATTCCGGCGCCGAGACACTTCGTGTCAAAAAAAGGGCATTCACGGCATGCGGAGACCAGGATTGGCGCGGGAGGCGTCATTTGAAAAAGAAGTCTGGCGGTCTCATCGCTCGTTACTTCGAAATCCGAAACCCGCTTCATCACGTTAGCGGTCACATCCACGGTCTCAAACAACCGGTCTGGTCCGTCGCCGAACCGGAAATCGCGAGACAACAAGACGAGGGATGCTCTATCGACATTCAAGCCGGCGCGCCGAAACACCATGACGGTATAAGCGATGTCGTTGACAAGGTCTTGAATGCGCTCCCCATCGGAAAACCGGGATTTCACTTCTAGTACGTGCCAGGCGCTATCGTGGCGGCGGAGAATGTCGGCTTTAGCCACGAAGGGTCCGACGGCGACCGTCGCCTCGAAAAATGTTTGCTTATGTAGGTCTGCCAGACATTCCCGAGTCATTTGGGCGGGTGTCTTCCCGGCAGTGGCCGGAACGATCACACCGTCGGGGTGAAGTTTGCGTGCCAACCCGCCGATTTCTTGCCCCTGCTGCATCCGAAACTGTTCGGCTTCTGAGGGAGCGACCGGATCGGCGCGCAGTCCATGCCAAGCCATTGCTGGACACGCCAGTGAGATGAGCCAATCAGACTTGGTAATCGTAGTCCTCACGAAGTCACTCCGACTATTACCGCTTCCCGTACTGCACTCGCACACCCGTCATTCGTATGCGAAACTCAACCAGCTGCTCGCTGACGCCCCAGCGCTGCGCAATTTCCGCTTTTTTGAGCCGGCTCTTAATCGCTTGAACTAGGGCTTGCCTCGGAAGAAGCAGACACCAGCCAAGCCAGTTAGCTTCCTCTTCCTGCTTCTCGTCGAAGCTGCGCATGGTAATCGAACCGTCGTACGAAAGCACGAGTTTGCTGGGCTGGTGCTCCAGGATGATGTGTGCGAGCTCATGTCCAAGGTCACTGCTTTGCCGTCCTGAAGAGTGACGCGGATTGTAGATGATCACGGCTCGGCCATTTACGAAGCAGCTCACTGCCGACCATCCGTCAGGGTCGTGATACAACAATTGATCAAGGGCATCCTTGGGCAAACCCGGGACGTCGTGAGGCGTCCATAATTCCACATTTAGGTATTGAGCGAGAGATGATGGCGGTAGGGGTGCGTGCGGCGCCAGCCCCATATCTCGGCGGATACCCAACGCGAGTTGTTCAGCCCAGGCTTTGAACCCTCGCTCCAAGAAGCTCATGATTTTTACGAATCCTTCGGCTCCTTGATCATTGGGTTGGCCGCAAACAGCAGCATTTTTGCAAGGGCTTGAATCGTTTCCGGCTTGGGGGTGCGGTCAGCCTTGAAATGCGCTGACATGCTGACGAGCTCGGCAGGCTGGGCAGATGTTTTCGGACGTTCTTCAGTGCCAAGGAAAGTACTAGGATCAGTTCCGAGCCAGTGGCAGAGCTTTCCAAACGTCACCACATCCGGGATGCGACCACTTTCGACGCGGAGAAGCGTGGCCGGACTGATCCCAATTTCCGATGCCGCCTCCCGCAGTTTCGTTTTGTCTCGCTTTTCCCGAACCAGGGCTCCGAGACTTGCTAATGGCCGTCGTGGCAAATAGTTACCTCCAGATGCATTATTGCAAAACAAAAGTCACTTGTCGAAACCGCGCGAACGTGATATAAATAGCACAGGAGGGAAACACAACTCCATTTAAGAAACAGGTGGCGCGAGAGCGTCGCCACTCCGGTGTGGACTCTTCGCGGAATTGTAGTCGTACAGGAGGACCTGTGAGCGCTATGAATCAAAACGAGTTCAATATCATCGTCAATGGGCGACCAAAAAAGGTACCCGGACCATCAATCTCCTTCGAACAAGTCGTGGCATTGGCCTTCAATCCCGTTCCCCCAGCGTTCTTCACGGTCACCTGGAGCCACGGCAACCAGGGTGGGAGCCTTACTCCTGGTAAGAGCGTTCAGCTCCAAAACGGGATGAAGTTCGATGTCACAGAAACTGGTCAATCTTAATCCCGACCTTTCCAGGCTCCGCGCCGAGGGCTTGGACATTTCCATCGGCAAGTCTAAGCACCTATTCGTCCGCGGCGTTCCGTATGTGAACGCTGCCAAGGAGATCAAGCGCGGCACGATTGCATCAGTGCTGGACCTCGCCGGCGAGACGACCATTCCTCCGGAGTCGCACGTCATTTTTTTCGTGGGCGACCCGCCCTGTGACGAGCAGGGCTCCACGCTCCCGGGAGTCAGCCCAAACTCAAACCAAGCCTTGGGCGAGGGGCTCACCCCCAATCACCAGATTTCGAGGAAGCCTACAATCGGGGCGACGCCCGGCAAATACGCGGATTACTACGAAAAGATCAAAACGTACATCGCGATCATTTGCAGCCCGGCCCAGGCAATTGATAACACTGTTACGGCCTATACTCATCCTGTTGTCGTGCCTGACGAAGAGGATGATTCGGTCTTCAAATACCTCGATACTGCGGCCACAAAATCTGGCATCGTCGCGGCCAATCACAAGCTAGAAGGATTGAAAATTGCCATCGTCGGTGTAGGCGCAGTAGGCGGCTACGTGCTTGACTTCGTTGCCAAGACGCCCGTCGCAGAGATTCATCTTTTCGACAGCGATTTCTTCCTTAACCATAATGCGTTTAGAAGCCCCGGAGCCGCGTCGCTAGATGACCTGAGCAAAAAGCAGATGAAGGTTCATTACCTCGAGGGCACGTACTCGCGGATGCGGAAGGGGATTATCCCTCACGACTGCATCGTCGATGAACACACGATTGAGCTACTCAAGGACAAGAGCTTTGTGTTCGTCTGCATCGATAAGGGTACGGGCAAGCGGCTAATCGTGGAGCGACTGGAAGAATGGGGTATTCCGTTCATCGACGTAGGGATGGGAATCCAGCTCGGCGAGAACCATACGCTTGGAGGGATCGTCACGGTTTGGACTTGTCCCCTAAACTGAGACAACCGGTTAAGACTCATTTTTCATTCAATGGAGAATTGAGTCATGGGATTGTCTCGACGGAAGTTCACGAAGGAGTTTAAGGAAGAGGCCGTCCGGCGGCTGGGACTGGGGGCCTCG
>DASRCX010000077.1:0-244687 GCA_035652895.1 Terriglobia bacterium | reverse complement strand
CGATTTTATCGCCTTGCCGGGCGCATTCAAAGACTTCATCACAATTCGGAGGCCGCGAGTCGCTGTCAAGGAGGCTGGTTTTAACTCCAAGATGGATCGCGGCAAACGCCTCGGCTTCAATGGCCCGCGCTGAAAAGAGGGTTTCGAGGCATCCTCGGTTACCGCAAATGCAGACCGGCCCGTCAGGCAGTACGGTGATATGGCCGAGATGACCGGCCACGCCGCCGGCTCCACGAAGAATCTTTCCGTCCGCGAGGATTGCGCCTCCGACGCCTGTGCCGAGAGTAAGCATAATGGCATTCTTCTGTCCTCGCGCCACTCCCCACCTGTACTCACCGAAAAGGGCTACCCGGGCATCGTTGTCGGCGACGACAGGGCACGGAATGGGAACCAGAGGCGCGATGAGTTCTCTCAGCTTTCGGCCTTCGAGGTAATGCAGGTCCCCAGGCAGTGCCAGGACGCCGGTTGTTTCAGGATCAATAATCCCCTTGCAGCCGATCCCTACAGCGCCGACCTCTTTGGCGTTCAACTGGAATTTCGCGATGAGCAGCCTGAGCGAGCGGCGGAGCTCCGCCAGCGTGCGCGGTGTACGACAGCGGTTCGCTGCAATGACACCCCCTTTACTGTTCACCAGAGCAGCTTTGACTTCGGTTCCGCCGATGTCCAGCCCCAAAACGCACGCTGAGAATGGTCTTTCCCGACTGCTTGACATGGTGGTACTTTCATAGTCGAATGACGGATCATTGTCAACATAGAAGCCGCGGAAAAAAGCGGCGTCTGCGAGGCCGCCTTTCATCACTTCGGACCACTTCCGGTTGACTTGATCGCAGGGCCTCTGATATATGCGGTGAACACCATGAATGCAGCGGAGAATTATTTCGATAAAGCGCTTCAGAGACTCCGGGAACTCCGGGAGGCGGAAATGCCCGCCATCCATGCCGCCGCGGAGATATGCGCCTCATCCATTGCTCAAGGCGGGCTTGTTTTCCTGTTCGGGAACGGCCATTCACGCATGATGTGCGAGGAGATGACGCCGCGTCAGGGTTGTTACCCGGGCTTCGTCGCACTGGTTGAACTCGCGCTCTCGAATCATGCCGCCATCGTCGGGGCCAACGGCCTCCGCGCTCCGCTTTATCTCGAGAAATACGAGGGCTACGCCGAGCAGATCCTGAAAGGCTTCCGCTTCGGACCGCACGATGCCTTTATTGTCATTTCCACCAGCGGCATCCGCCCTGTCGTCGTGGAGATGGCGGCGGGCGCTCGAAAACGCGGAATGCCGGTAATCGCAATCGTTTCGCGGCAGCACTCAGATCAGTCCAGCCCCGCGCACTCTTCGGGGAAGAAACTCGTCGATTTCGCGGATGTCGTTATAGACAATCACTGTCCCCCTGGCGATTGCGTTCTTGAACTTCCGGGCCTGGAGTGGCGGACGGGGCCGGTTTCGACTGTTACGGGCGCGATGATTATCAATATGCTGAGGTGCGAAGTCGCTGACCTCCTGCTTGCACGTGGAGTCAAGCCGGAGTTGCTTCCCAGCCACCAGTTTGTCGGAAACGCCAGCGCCGAGGAGCAATTGGAGAGATTTTACGAAGCTTATCGGAGGAGCCTGCGTCACCTGTATGAATAATGTCAGGATCGCCATGCTGGGCTCGGGTTTTGTGGCCGATTTTTATATGCAGGGCCTGGCCAATGTGAACCACCAGGAAGTGGTGGCGAATTTCTCGCGGACATCGCGCCGCGCCAGGGAATTCGGACGGCGGTGGTCGATTCCGGAATCCACTACGAACCTCGACGCCCTTATTTCACGGGACGACATTGACCTTTATTTGATCGCGCTTCCGAACGAAGTGCACCTTCCTGTGTCGCTAACCTTATCGCGCGCGGGAAAGAACCAGGTCTGCACGAAGCCGCTCGCCCGCAATCGGGCCGAGGCGAAAACCATGCTTGACGCCGCCAGACGTTCCGGAGCGATGCACGGATATGCGGAAACGGAAGTATTTGCGCCATGCGTGGTTCGGGCGCGGCAGACCATTGAGCAGGGCGGCATTGGCCGCGTACTTTGGGTGCGCTCGCGGGAATCGCACGGCGGGCCGCACAGTCCCCATTTCTGGGACATTGAGAAGACGGGCGGCGGGGCGATGAATGATCTCGGCTGTCACTGCATTGCGGCGGCCCGATACTTTTTCGGCAAAGAGGACCCCATTGTGGAAGTGATGGCGTGGGGTGCGCGGCTGGTCCATCAAAGGAAGACTAAAGGCGAAGACAACGCTCTTCTGGTCCTCAAGTTTGCGAGCGGCGGTATTGGGCATTGTGAACTCTCCTGGACCACGAAAGGGGGCCTCGATCTGCGCAATGAGATTCACGGGTCAGAAGGCTCGATTTTCACAGACGTAACTCGCGGAACTCCAGTCACGAGTTTTTCGACCCGCTCCGCAGGGTACGTCGTCGAGAAGGCTGAAATTGACTTTGGCTGGACTCGCCCTCTTCCGGAGGAGGCTTTTGCTTACGGGTATCAGGCCGAAATGAAACATTTTGTGGAATGCGTTCGCAAGCAGGCAGCGCCTCGCGAAACTTATGAAGACGGGTACATCGTCAATTGCGTTCTTGATGCGGGCTACCAGTCGATGCGCTCGTCGCGCTGGGTGCGCGTCAGGTACTGACGAGTGGTTTGCATGGACAAAGTGTTGCTGATCACCGGTTCGAGCGGGATTGCTGAGGCCACAGCCCTGCTCGCCGGCCGGGAAGGGTATCGAGTGTTTATCGCAGGTGTTGATGAGAGCCAGTGCGGCGATTTGAGCGCCAGAGTTGCTGGCTCTCATTTTTACGTGGGTGACCTGAGGCATCCTTCCGTTGTGGAAAACGTGCTTTCTGCCTGTCTTGAGCATTTTGGCCGTATCGATGCGCTCTTTAATGTTGCCGGAGTGAGCGGCAGGACGTTCGGCGACGGGCCTGTCCACGAATGCACAATCGAAGGTTGGGACAGGACCCTTGAGGCCAATGCGAAGCCCACTTTCCTGATGTGCCGCGGCGCTGTGCGCCACTGGCTCGAGGCCGGGCGCGCCGGATCAATTCTCAATATGTCCAGCGTTCTGGCTTTTTCGCCTGAACCACAGCATTTCGCGACCCATGCCTATGCTGCAAGCAAGGGTGCCATCATATCCATGAGCCGGGCCATGGCGGCGTGCTATGCGCCGTGCGGAATCCGGGTGAATGTCATTGCACCGGCACTCGTGAAGACCCCGATGAGCGCACGGGCGCAGGGTGACCCGGAAATTCAGGATTTTATCCGGCGCAAACAGCCTTTGAGCGGCGGCTTTCTTGAAGCTGCGGACATTGCGGAGGCCGCGCTTTTTCTGCTGAGTGACCGGTCGCGTCATATAACCGGCCAGGTCGTTACGGTTGATGGCGGATGGTCGGTAACAGGTTGAGAAATGAAAGAACGCCCCCTTCGCACCACGGTGGTCGGCAGCTATCCTTTTCCAGGATGGCTGGAGTTTGCTTCCTCTCATCTGGACCAATTCGGGCCTGATGACGTGGCTGAATTGCTGGATGACGCGGTATCCGTCGCCGTCAAGGACCAGATCGACGCTGGTCTTGATGTCATCACCGACGGTGAGCAAACGCGGCTTGATTTCAATTTGTCCTTTTACGGTTTCATCAAAGGCATTTCTGTTGAGGCTGAGCCTCTGCGGAGATTTGGGCCACCCGCTCACGATCAGCGTCCAAGGCACAGGATAACCGGAAAGATCGAGGCCCCGGAAGGACTCGGAGCCGTTCGCGACTTTGAACGCCTGAAGCGGATCGCGCCCGCTGGTGCGGCTCTCAAAGTGAGCGTGCCAGGGCCTTTTACCCTGAGTGGCCGGCTGGTCCCGAATGAGTCCTACCCCGACAGGTATTCAATTACCGAGGCGCTCATTCCAATCGTTCGGAGCGAGATCCAAGCGCTTGTGGAGGCGGGATGCCCGGAGATTTGCGTCGATGAGCCTTCGATGAGTTGCTATGCGCATCACGAAGACCCCATGCGCTTCTGCGATATTTTCCACCGAACGGTTGAAGGCGTGCGGGGCCGCGTCCGGCTTTCCACGCACTTGTGTTTTGGGAATTATAAGGGGCGCGCAGTTGCCCCGCGGCTTTACGCGCCGATGTTTCCGGCTTTTCTCGATTTGCCCGTTGATGAGGTGCATCTTGAGATGGCAAGCCGCGAGTTTGCAGAACTGGAGCTGATTTCAGCGATAGCGGAGCGAATGGACGTGGCGGTGGGGATTATCGATGTGAAGAATTATTACATCGAGACATCGGAAGATGTTGCCGCGCGTGTCCGTAATTGCCTGAGGTATGTGCCCGCAGAACGGCTTTCTCTGGCTCCGGACTGCGGACTCAGCCAGACGGCGCGCTGGGCTGCGAAGAGAAAATTAAGGGCGCTGGTGGATGGAGTGAAGGTTGTTCGGTCGGAGTTGGGGCTTGAATGATCCAACCTGTTTTGCAGGACCATGAGTTTCTGGCCGACGTTCGCTCGGCCAATGCAATGGATGAGAATTTCCGGCTCTGGTGGCTTGGGCAGAGTGGGTTCCTTTTGCAGTGGCAAGGCTCGCACATATTGCTTGATCCGTACTTGTCAGACTCGCTGACCAGGAAATATGCCAATACCGACAAGCCGCACATTCGAATGACCGCAAGGATTGTGGACCCATCCCATCTGGATTTTATTGATGTTGTCACATCCAGCCACAATCACACCGACCATCTTGACGCGGAAACGTTGTGCCCATTATTGCGAGCCAATCCCGGTATGAAAATAGTTGTGCCCGAGGCAAACAGGCAATTCGTCGCAGACCGCCTTACGATTGATCCAGATCGGCCGCTGGGGTTGAGGGACGGAGAGTCCGTTTCGGTTGGAAAATTCACAATTACAGCGGTGCCGGCGGCGCACGAAGAATTAAGCCCCAGTTATCTGGGCTACATCGTTCAATTTGGACCATGGACCGTCTATCACAGCGGCGACACGCTTCTTTATGAGGGCATTGTGGAGCGCTTGAGGCAGTTTTCCATAGATGTTGCGCTGTTGCCGATCAACGGCCGCGCCGCGGAGCGCCGCGTGCCTGGCAATCTCAATGCTCGCGAAGCTGCGGAATTGGGCAAGGCGATCGGCGCGCATCATGTGATTCCCTGCCATTATGGGATGTTCACATTCAATACCGCAGATCCGCGGGAATTTATTGAAGCGGCGAAAGCAGTGGGGCAACCATACCGAGTATTGCGATGTGGAGAACGGTGGGACAGTCGAAACTGTTGAAAAAGCCGGCCCCGCAAGGGATGTCTTTGGAGAGGTAGTCTAAATTATGAAACGTCGCGAATTTCTTCTGCTTGGACCCGCTGCTTACTTGGCCGCTCTTGCAAACAACTCAGAATCCAGTCGCCTGTCCGTGGAAGGATATATCTTCCAACAGTACGCGGAGCGCCGGCACAAGAGGCTGGCCGACGTTCTCGATGAAATCTTCCCGCTGGCTCGAAGGGCGGGCTTTAAGAACATCGAGCTAAACCAGGGATTTTTCACACCGGATATTCGAAGCCAAGTCCTGGAACTGGTTGAGGCGAACGGTCTTAGTATGCCCTCCGTGTACGTGGGCGGGCCGATGCACAGGCAGGACCTTGCGGAGCGGACGATCAACCAGGCACTGGAGATCGCCGCGTTGTGCAAAACCCGCGGTTGCCGGGCCGTCGTCAACAATCCAGACCCGAAACTGAATAATCAGCCCAAGACGGACGCTGAACTTGTGATCCAGGTGAAGATGCTTGATCGGCTGGGCCGCGAGCTTGCGAGGCGCGGCTTCCATTTATGGACGCACGCGCATGCGCCCGAAATGGCTGACCATGCCCGGGAATGGCGATATAACCTTCATCATACCGACCCAAAGTACGTGTGGATCTGTCTCGATATCGATTGGGTGTATCAGGGTGGCCAGGAGCCGATGGCACTGCTGCGTGAGGCAGGTTCCCGCGTTGCCAGTCTGCACCTCAGGAATTCGCGAGATAAAGTGTGGCTTGAGTCTTTTACTGAGGGCGACGTCGACTATCGGCAGATTGCGTCTTATATTGAACGGGAGCATCTTGAACCCTTGCTCGTGGTCGAACTTGCCTATATGAAACAGACTGTCGTTACCCGTCCTCTTGAAGAAGATCTGCGGCTCAGCAGAATTTATGCTGACCAGGTTTTCTCGCTTCACCGATAGTCAAATGCAAACATGATCGGAAACCGCTCGACAGGCGAAATAGCGGCCTCTCTCACTCAGGGCTGATTTTCTCTTGACAATTCTCTCTTGGCAGAGCAATTTAGCAAATTCTACAAAATGTCATGCGCATTCCGGGTGGGGGGCACGGAGGCGTTGATTGGGACCTATGAAAGTTCGAGTTTGTTTTCATAACCGGTGTTTTGACGGCGCCTGCTCGGCGGCGGTGTTTTCCCGTTTTTATCGGGAAGTCGTGGACCCTCATGCAGAATTTATGTATCAGGGAATGCTGCATCGCGCGGGCCAACTATTCGACGAAGACATGTTTAATGGCGATGAGAATGCCATCGTCGATTTCAAATATTCCAGTTCGCCCCGCCTGACATGGTGGTTTGACCACCACCAGAGCGCATTCCTGACGCCCGCTGACGCTGAACATTTCCGCAAAGACCGTAGCGGAAAGAAATTTTATGACCCCAATTTCCGCTCATGCACAAAATTCATCGCGCACATTGCAGCCACTCAATTCAATTTTGTGGCTCCGGACCTTGACGAAGTTGTTTACTGGGCGGACATCATCGATGGCGCCCAATATCCTGATCCGAAGACGGCGGTCGAGATGCGCGATCCCGCCACACGGATCACGTTGGTGATTGAAGGCGCGCCTTCTGACGACTTCGTCGCCCGGCTGATTCCGGAGTTGATGTCGCGCCCGCTGGAGGAGATTGCTGCGCTTCCTCATATGCGGCAGGCGTTTGAGCGGCTTTACGATCAGCATCTGAAAACGATTGATATCATCCGGAACCGCGCCGTTCTCGAAAAAGGCGTTGCCTTTATCGACCTTTCTGACCAGGGATTTGAGGGCTTTAACAAGTTTATCCCGTACTACCTTTTCCCTGACTCTGTTTATAACGTGGCCTTGAGCCGGTCAAAAGAACGTATCAAAATTGCCGTTGGAAGTAATCCGTGGAATCCCACACCGAAGGAAGCCAACTTGGCGACGATCTGTGAAAGATTTGGCGGAGGCGGTCACGCCAAGGTTGCGGCAATCTCTTTGCCGCCTGACGACCTCGACCGCGGACGCGCCGTTGCCGGCGAGATCGTTCAGGAACTTCGGGCTTCTCTCCAGTAAAATATATATGGATCTGCCGCCGAGACAATCCTGTCTTGAAGTGTCGGGATGGGCTGCGGAGCGGACCGGATTTGCTGTCGCGTAGGAATTTGATGATGCAGATTTACGTGTCGTCCGGCCGATGAAGGAGCCGCTATTGAGTCAAAAACGTGGGTTTTTCGCAGGATCGTTGACAGGACTTGTGTTTTTCTTCGTCTGCCTGCTCATGCCCTTGATTTCTGCTTGGCCTGCTCAAAGCGTCGCCCAACATCCATCGAGTGCTCCACCCACGGTCGTCGAAAGCTCGGCCGCCCACCTCATCCCCGCCGGAACCTCAATCTACCTTCGCCTTAAGACGCCCGTCAGCACGACATCATCCCATTTGGGTGAGGCGGTTGAGGCCGAAGCTGAGCGCGCAATTGAGGTCAACGGCGAGGTGGCGATTCCGGTGGGGGCGATTGTCAGCGGCCGCGTCGCAAAGCTCATTCCGAGTTCAAGCCCGACCGATCGAGCCAAGCTCTTGCTTCTATTTGACACCCTCAAATTGCCGGGGGAGGCCCCTGTTTCGCTTGCTTGCCACGTGAACGAGGTAGACAACGCCCGAGAGAAAGTCCTTTCGGACGGCACAATCCAGGGCGTGCTGGCGAGCGAATTGCCCGTTACCCTGCTGAATTCGGCCATCGAAAAGATGCAGAAGAAATCGGGCACTAATCCTCAGACCGAGCAAAACGGCGGGACGTGGTTTGGAAGTCCTGATACCTCCATCAGCTATCCCGTGGGTACAGAACTGTCCGTTGTTCTGGATGCGCCGCTCAAAGTGTCAGGCCAATTTAAAGCCGAGTTTGGAAATCGAATTCCTGATAATCTGAAAGAATCGATCATGCAACTGCTGGCGCAGGCGCCCAGGCGCGTGGTGAGCAGGAAAGGGAATTTAGGGGGGCCGGTAAATATAGTCCTGATTGGAGACAAGGACGAGATCGCAACAGCTTTTGAGAAATGCGGCTGGACCGTGGCGCAGGACGAAAACGCAAACTCCTTGTGGAAGACTTTTGAAGCTGTCATCAAGGGCAAAGGATACGATGCTGCTCCCATGTCCACGCTTTATCTGTACGGCCGCCCGGAGGACATGGCATTTGAAAAGATGCTCAATACATTTACGATGCGGCACCACCTGCGCATCTGGAGGGCGCCCGCGATGGCTCCAGATGGACGGGAAATCTGGCTGGTAGCGGCCGACCATGATAATGGCTTCGATATCCGGCCAGGCGTGATTTCCCATTCTGTGGACCCCCGTGTCGATCTGGAGAGGGCCAAAGTGGGGGCGGACCTTGGCATGACGGGGATGGTTCTGGCCGAAGAACTCGTAAGCGTTTCAAATCCTGCGCGCTCAGGTTTGACGGCGACAGGCGGGGAATGGGAGAGCGATGGGAGGCTCCTGGTGGTCGATTTAGCGCCCAAAACCGAATTTTCCACGTCGCGACTTCGGGAATGAATGGAGCTAATCCCGCAAGAACCGATAAGCCTGACAGGGCGAAGGCACAGCATAGCTCTGCATTGCGTCGACTGCATGGTGATGAGTGCTGTATTCTGCGGGCAGTGTCCGCCTTGCTTTCTATGAGGCTTGACGCACAATCGGCCTTTCGATAGTTTAGCGGGCAGAGCAAGGAATGAATACCCTGTGAAGAAGAGCCTACGACGATGGATCTGGCTGGGCATCAGCACCGCAATCCTGGCCCTGATTATCTATAATCTCCGCCACAATCCCGAATGGCGCCACTTTGATTGGGCGCGACTCTGGGCTTCGTTAGTGAGCGCACGGCCAGGGTTGCTTGCGCTTGCAGTAGCGTGCATTTTTCTGACTTACCTTATTCGGGCCCTTCGCTGGCAATTTTTGATGCACCCCATCAAGAAGGGGTCGCTTTGGGTTTTGTTTGCCGGGCAGTTGCTGGGATTCAGTTCCATCTATTTGGTAGGACGTCCGGGAGAATTTGTCCGGCCGGCTTATATTGCAAGGAAGGAATCGCTCCCGATAACTTCCATGGTGGCTGTGTGGCTGATGGAGCGTATTTTCGATTCGATTTGTCTTGTTCTTCTGTTTTCGGTGGTACTGTACTTTGCTCCAGTGGAGATGAATTCGGCCGGAGCACACGTTCTGTCGGTCATGCACAGGGCTGGAGACGGCATGCTGATCGTCACGGTTATTCTTGTGGCAGCGTTGGTGGTATTCCGGTTAAAGACCCAGGTCCTGATGGAGAGTATCCACCGTTGGACCCGATTTCTTCCTTTAATCGCTCAACGACACATCCAGCATTTTCTCCGTTCGTTTGCTGAAGGCCTCCAGGTTGTCCGCAGCATGCGTGACTTCGCCGGGAGTATTGGGCTATCGGTTGCGCTGTGGTGCACGAATGCCACGATTTTCTGGTTGATTCTTAAGAGCCTCGGCGGGGCCGTAGGAACGCTGGTTTGGCTGGCGGCAGCTCTTGTGATGTTTTGCGCATCCCTGGGGCTGGTTGTGCAGTTTCCCGGCATCGGCGGTGGCTATCAGGTGGGGATTATTCTGGCCCTTACGGAAGTGTTTGGCATCTCGGCGGATGTTTCCACTGGAGCTGCTATCTTATTGTGGCTTATGATATCAGTCCCTGTGCTGCTGGTAAGCCTGGGTCTGCTGGTTCACGAAGGGATCAGTTTCAGGCGGCTTGAGGCGATTGCAGAGGAAGTGGAAGTCCAGCGTGAAGCTGCAGTCGAGGGTGTCGATTAGAGAGTTGAGCCCTCGTTGCGTTGTTGAAGATAAAAGCCGGGGTGAGTCGCAGGGCGCAGTCTGACATATGCGTTGTCCTTTCTGTGGTCATACCGAAGACAAAGTTGTTGATTCCCGAGCCGGCAAGGTGGCGGACACTATCCGGCGCAGGCGGGAGTGCATGAAGTGCGGCCGCAGGTTCACTACTTATGAGCGAATTGATGAAATTCCTCACATGGTTGTCAAGAAGGATGGCAGCCGCGAAAAATTCGATCGGCAGAAAATCCTGAACGGCCTTTTGAAGGCCTGTGAAAAGCGGCCTGTTCCCATGAGCAAGCTCGAAGAGATCGTCGATGAGGCGGAAGCCTTTGTCGCAGAATCGCCGGACAGGGAACGTCCAAGCTCCGAACTTGGAGAGCTTGTGATGGACAGGCTGCGAAAACTGGACAAGGTGGCGTACGTTCGCTTCGCGTCGGTTTATCTTGACTTCAAAGATGTCCGCGAATTCATGGAGGAACTCCAGGACCTGCTGAAGTCGAAAACGAATTGATTTTGCGAAGACAGGTCAAGTCCGGTTCCAGACGTAGGCACCAAACTTCCGGAACGTTCTGAAGCCCAGGCGTTCATAAAGCCTGACAGCGCCACTGTTCAGAGCAGTGACCGTCAGCGACACCTCAGCAAATTGTTCTCGGGCCAGTTTTTCGAATGCGGTCCGGAGCATCATGCTGCCGAGGCCGATTCCCTGATAGCCGCTGGCAACTGCAATCTGGGGGATATGCGCGGTTCTTTCCCGCACTGCTGTGATTCCCAGGATTCCGGCCAGCCTTCCCGTTGACCTGTGGACTGCAGCGATCGAGGCCTGTTGCAGATACTCCCCGCATCCCTTGTGCCGAACAATGCTCTCTACCAGCCGGGTTGTGCCTGCTAATGTGCAATACTGGTCGTTCACCGCTGCGTCGATGTGGTGCCGGTACACTTGGTGAAGCAGTTGCGCTGCTTCACGGTCGTACCTTCGCTGCCAGGGTTCAAAAATAAAGTCGCTGGGAATTGATGACGGTTCATTAGGCGGGGCCTGGCGCAAGGATTCCGCTGGGGCCGTCCCTAAACGAAAAGTCATAAACTGGCGAAGATAAATCTGGAATGACCTGGAGCGGAAATAGGGACCAATCTGGTCAAGACTAAGATGAGGGAGTTGAGCCTCAATCCGAAGGACATCGGGCGAGCGAACCAGGGCGTTTATCGATTCTCCCAGCAGATCATCGATTCCGTTTTGCTGGGAGTTCGAGAGCCTGACAAAGAGGCTGCCGATCAACCCCTTCGGCCCTTCGCGAAAATAAAGGCAGTAACCGCGCACATGGCCCTCTTCGACCAGCGCAAATCCGGTGAGGCGTCTTTCCTCCAGGCAGGCGGCAATGACTTCCGCCGAAGCAGAGTAGTTCCAGTGCAGGTCCTCCAGCCAGGCCCGGGACTCAGCTTCCAGAAGCGGTTGGAACTGCCACGCGGGCAATTGCCGTACATCAACAATCCTGGTTCCCAACTTGTCCGGCTCCTTCTATGACCTGATGCGAAGGCTAATTCAGTATAGCCCAAATCGTGATGGATGCCGGTGCCAGGCTGGGACCTGCTTTGTTTCCGTCTGTGTATCCGGGAACATTCATGCCCCTGGCGTGGCGAGGTTGTAAAAACCATGCGAGAACGGGATCCCTGCTGTCTTTCCGAACGCGGACCGATGAGCATGCGAAAGTTCTTGGAAACCCCGAGAGCGACTATGCTACGATTCGCTTTCTTGCATCCGGTTTCGCGTACTGGTCCTTCGGAGATTGGCAAAAGCTTGTGATATGGGGTTACAAAGAGTCAAGCCGTCCGCTTTTTCGCGTAGAATTTTTACTGTTGTCCGCAGACTATTGTGGGGCGGCCTGATTGTTTGTGCGAGCATCCTGATTGTGCTCATTGGCGCCGGAGTCTTTCTTGCGTATCGCATCACGACGGCGCGTGACCCCGTTGAGAACGTAACGCCGGCCTCCTATCTGCTTTCGAACTACGAGAATGTCAGCTTCACAGACCCAGACGGCGCGGCCCATCAGGGTTGGCTGCTTATCGGATTGAAAGGTGCTCCTGCCATTATCCTTTGTCACGGATACGATTCCAACCGCTCATCGATGCTTTCGCTCGGCACTGAGTTGCAAGCCAACCACTTTAACGTTTATCTTTTCAATTTTGATGCTTCCGGGCGCGAGCGCGATTTTTCTGATCTCGGTGTTCACGAGGCCGCCATTCTCCAGTCGGCAATCTCCAGGGTACGGAGGCTTCCAGACGTCAACCCGAACCGCATCGGTCTTTACGGTTATTCACTGGGCGCTTATGCCGCCCTGGCGGCGAGCGAGCGTAGCGCTGAAATAGACGCCCTCGCCGTGGATAGTGTTTACAGCGAGCCCAGCCAGATGTTTGATGTGCAGATGGACCGCTTGCTGGGGGGCGCCGGGGCGCTCTTCAGGCTGATTTCCGGGACCGAATTCCGCATATTTACAGCGGGCACGAATTTTCCTGACGTCCGTTCCGGCCTCTCAAAGCTGGCCGGAAAGCCAAAGCTGTTTGTTGCGTCCGATGATGCGCCTGCACTCGAGGTCGCGACGCGCCGGCTCTACGAGGACGCTCCCCAGCCAAAGCGTCTGATTGTTCTGCCGCACGCGCACGCATCCGTTGAGTCGGGACCGGAAAGGAAAGAGTACGAGGACCAGATTCTCAACTTTTTCCTGTACAATCTGCCGCTGCGATCTGACTAGAAAACGGACACCCCGTCTGTGAAGCGTTCTTCCGGAATCGGGGAATAATGATGCCGGAGCGAGTGACGCCATGGTCCGGAAGTCAATTGTGGGGCCATGGCTTTGAGGAGTCCGTTGAAGCAAGTTCTTCCATCCCGTAGGATACCATTTCGTCATCGGATTGAATTTTGGGCCGCTCGATCTATTTTGTCCCTGCTCGGATGGCTTCCCCATAAGCTGGCCAGGGCTGTGTGCGCGTTTCTGGCGGCACTGAGCTATGCTTTCTGGCCCCGCCTGCGCCGCGTGGGCCTTTTCAACCTGCGAATCGCCTTTCCTGATTGGACCGACAAACAGCGTCGGCGAGTGCTTTTCGCAGAGTTTCGCAACCTGGGGCGGATGCTCGCCGATTTTGCCCACTTTCCACATTTCAACCGCGAGAATATCGAACGACTGATCATCTATGACGGATTTGAAAATTACGATGAGGCCAGGAAAAAAGGCCGGGGGATCATTTTCCTTACAGCCCATTTTGGGAATTGGGAGCTTGGCTCATTTGCGCACGGAGTCTATGGGCATCCCTGCAACTTTGTAGTTCGGAAAATGGATAATCCTCTGATCGATGAAATGATCAATCGGTATCGCTGCGCCAGCGGCGGGCGGGCAATCGAGAAGCGAGAATTCGCCCGCAAGGCGCTGCGAGCTTTTGAGCGAAACGAGGCTGTGGGCATCCTGATGGACCAGAATATGCTGCCGGGCGAGGGGACCTTTGTAGATTTTTTCGGCCTGCCAGCCTCTACAACTACAGGTCCGGCGCGTATTGCGCGCAAGACCGGTGCTCCGGTTATTCTGGGACTTGTGATATGGGATTCAAAATTAAAGAAATACCGGCTCCGGTTTGACCGGTTGGATTGGATCAAGTGTGAGGACCCTGAGAAGGAAATTGTGATGAATACTGCTAACTTTACGCGCCGAATTGAGGAATACATTCGCCGCTATCCTGATCAATGGCTCTGGGTTCACAGGCGGTGGAAGACACGCCCACCTGGCGAACCGACTCTTTATCCCTTTTGAACTTGTTAAAATCGGACCATAGATTTCCAGGGCCATGGCGCGAAAGATACATGGGGGCCATATGAAGGTAAATGAGATTGCGCGCCTTGTGGGCGGAGAGGTTGAAGGCGACGGGGAGCGGGAAATTCAGGGAGTCGCAGCTATCGAAAAAGCCACAGAGCAAGATCTTGCTTTCGCCGACAGTGAACTTGCGCTGCGGAAGGCGGGCCATTCCAACGCCGGTTGCATTTTTGTGCGGCCGGGGACCGCTGTACCGGGACGGACGACTGTTGCTGTACAGGACCCTCGTCTGGCCTTTATTCGCGTGAGTGAAGTGCTCTGCCCGCCGCCACCTGTTCAGCCCGGAATTCATCCGACAGCCGTAATCGGAGAGAGCGTTCAGCTAGGACACGGTGTAAGCGTGGGACCTTATGTAGTAATCGAATCCGGGGTCAAGCTTGGCGCGGAAACCCGGTTGGGCGCAGGCGTGTTTCTCGGCGAAGGAGTTGAGATCGGATCCCGCTGCCTCCTTTATCCTCGCGTGACAGTGTATCCGCACGTTAAGATTGGAGACCGAGTTGTTCTTCATGCCGGGGCCGTCCTGGGGTCTGATGGCTTTGGTTACCTGTATGCTGAGGGCCGTCATTACAAATTTCCGCAACTCGGCGGGTTGATTATCGAGGACGATGTGGAAATCGGCGCCAATACGACGGTGGACCGGGGTTCGCTGGGGACGACGCGAATCGGCCAGGGGACCAAAATCGACAATCTTGTCCAGGTGGCACACAACGTCCGAATTGGACGCCATTCGATTATCGCCGCGCAGACCGGAATTTCGGGCAGCGCGGAGATCGGCGAGTTCGTCACGCTGGCGGGACAGGTGGGCGTTGCGGACCATGTGCGGATTGGAGACCGGGCTGTGATCGGCGCCCAGGCTGGAATTCCGACAGGAAAGGCCGTGCGCAAGGGAAGCGTGATGTGGGGCACACCTGCTCGACCTCTGGCAGAGTTCAAGCGGGTGTATGCACACCTCAGCAGGCTGCCGGAGATTGCTCGGAGAGTCAAAGAGATTTCTGCCAAGATGCAACGCGGGGAAGGAGAAAGCGGGAGCGAATGAGTGTAGTTGTTAGGACAAAAACACCCAACTCATTGAATCTCCCCGAGTTGCCTGCGTTGGGCAAATAGGGGAATCTGGAAACATATCTCTTGACAACTGGCTCTTGTGTTGTATTGTGTGAGTTTATTGTGACGAACGGGTAAAGCATTGGTGTGTGGGTGGCCTTGAGTAAATGGTGCGGCAAACGGGCTTAATTTCAGGCCCAATTTACAACCTGACAGCTTCGATGAGCATCCATTAGCTTTCAGCGCTACAGGGCGAGGGAGAGGTTTTAATTGTCCCTACGGAACATAGATTGACGTATTAGGACCTCTTGAAAGGTGTAAGCGTAGGATGCCTGAACATGATGGATGAAGCGCCGTGTTTAGATTAACGAAAAGCCGTTTGACCGGAGCGGCCATGACATGGCTGCTGGCGGCGATGCAACTGCACCTGCTGCTTGTCCTGGTGTTGCATCATCACGTTCTGCCAAACGTTTCGTTGAATCTCTCAACGAGAACGGTAACCCTTGGAAAGCCAAACCAGCATTCCCGACCTGTCAGTGGCGAGCAGGGTTACTGCCCTGCCTGCCAGATTCTGCGCCACAGCGCCATCCGGCCATCTCTGGGGAATTTGACACTTCATTGGTTGGCAGTTGCGCCGCTCCTTGCCCCCTCCACTGCAGGCACTCTTCCATCTGCCCAATCATCTTCGTGGTATGGGCGTGCTCCTCCTCTTGCGTAAAATCCTCTCCTGATTTCGTCTGATATCAGGCTCGCGAAAGTCTCTCGCGTCGCGAAGTCTCCAATCCATGCTCTTGTATTGATGGATACTGATCCGAATGAATGACCTGTCCAGTTTTATGCCGCGTGTAAAATCGGGCCTGCTGACGCTGTTTGCGATCTCTGTCCTTCTAATAGCCGGAGGTTCTGTCAGTCTCGACGGCCAGCCGCCGCCGCCCGCCGTCCACATTGATCTTCAACAGGCAATTCATCTGGCGCTCGAACACAATCATGCTCTCCTGGCGGCCAGGACGCAGGTGACTCAAAGCAAGGCGAACGAGATCACGGCTTCCATAAGGCCTAATCCCGTTCTTACCTGGAACGGCCTGTTCTTGCCTTTCTTTACGTCCAGCCAGCTAAACGGCGACTACATCAACAACGCGACGGAGTTTGATCTTCTGTTTTCGTACACCATCGAGAGAGGGCACAAACGAAAGTGGCGAATGCAGAATGCTCGAGACAACACTGCAGTGGTTGAATCAGAAGTCCAGGATAACGAACGTGCCTTGACCTTTAATGTCGCACAGCAGTTTGTCAACGTCCTTCTGGCCGAATCTTCCCTGGCGTTTGCCCAGCAGAACATGGCGAGCTTTCAGAAGACTTTGGACTTGAGCGAGGAACGCTATAAGAAGGGTGCCATCAGCGAAGGCGACCTTTTGAAGATCAAGCTCCAGATGCTGGAATTTCAGAAAGACGTGGCGTCGGCCAGGCTTGCCCGGCAGCAGGCCCTGGATTCTCTGCGAGATTTGCTGGGTTACGAGTCCGTTCCGCGGAACTACGATGTTATTGGAAAGCTGGAGTATACGCCGATCCAGGGCAACCTGGAAGATTATCAGGCGAAGGCATTGAATCTTCGCCCCGATCTGCGTGCTGCCAATCAGGCGGTTGTGGCTGCTAAAAGCCAATACATGCTCGCCAAAGCCAACGGGAAGCGGGACCTGACTCTTACCTCTGGTTACAGCCACGTAGCGGCAGCCAACGACGCCAGCTTCTCAGCCAACATCGAGATTCCTCTCTTCGACCGGAATCAAGGAGAGATTGCGCGCACGCATGCGGCCATTACGCAAGCTGAAGAAGCGAAGGACGCCACACAACAGGCGGTCATGACGGATGTCGCTACCGCCTTTGAGGCCGTTAAGACGGGTGAGCGGATAATTCAACTTTATCAATCGGGCTATCTGAAAGAGTCCAAAGAATCTCTGGACATCAGCCAATACGCCTACCAGAGGGGAGCTGCCAGCTTGCTGGACTTTCTGGACGCTGAGCGGAGCTACCGCTCAACAGAATTGGCGTACCGGGAAACGCTGGCGGCCTATATGTTGGCCGTTGAGCAATTGAACGAAGCGACTGGCATGAGACAATCGCCATGAATCCGAAACCGAACAGCATGACTGATGGCAGATTGCGAATTCTTGTTTCCATGGCTGCAATCTGTGTTTCCCTGATTCTCTTATCCTGCGGTCACAAGAACTCCGAGCCGAGCGCAGCGCGAATGACCGCCTACGGCTCTTCTGGGTCTGCACAGGCGGCGCTGTTCAGCATTCCACAGCACCAGATGGGGCACATCCAAATAATTACGGTTGAACAGCACACCTTTCCCGTGATTCTCAGGCTTCCCGGGTCCGTCGATTATAACGCTTTTCAAACGACGCCGGTGATTACGCAGGTGAGCGGGCCTGTCATGCAGGTCCTCGCGTACCCGGGTCAAGCCGTCCGTGCCGGTCAACCGTTGCTGTATGTCAGTAGTCCCGACTTTGCCCAGTTGCGGTCGAACTTTCTTAAGGCCCGTGACGCCTATACTCTTGCGCAGAGCAATCTTGAGCGTGACCAGGACCTCTATGCTCATCACGCCATCGCACAAGTGGATCTTCTCCAGGCCCAGTCAGCCCGCAATCAGGCACTGGCTGACCTGCAAGCTTCCGAGCAGGCGCTGCAAGTGCTCGGCATTAACAATCCCGCCCGGCTTGTTGACGCGCCGGCCAGCCCGAAAATTCCTGTGCTCTCGCCCATTGCGGGCGAAGTGGTTGAACGAACGGTGCAGCCTGGCCAGGTGATCCAGGCGGGCTCGACGCAGGTGTTTACGATTTCGAACATGAGCACGGTGTGGGTGATGGTGAACGTCTACCAGAACGATCTCCCTTACGTTCATTTGGGTGATCCGGTCACAGTGCAGGCGGACGCGTTATCAAGGGCATTTCACGGGCGTATCTCCTACATAGCCCCGGCACTCGATCCCGATACAAGGACCCTGAAGGTACGCATCGTCACCCGCAATCCAGGTGGAATTTTAAGGAAGGACATGTATGTCACTGCCATAGTGCAGGCTGGGAAGATCAAGACGCTGACGGTTCCTGATGATGCGGTTCTGAGGAACGACGTGAACGAACCCTTTGTTTATGTGGAGTCAAAGCCAAACGAGTTTTCACAGCGGCTGGTAACGATCGGCCGCGCCGAAAACGGCCAGACGCAAATTCTCAGCGGACTCAATGAAGGGGAAAAAGTAGTGGGGAATGGAAGCCTGTTCCTTCAATTTGCAAGATCCCTTACGCAATGAGGACAAGAGCTTGTTCTCCCGGCCGAATTCCCTAACTTCCGGATTAAACCGATTATGATCCATCGTATCGTTCAGTTTGCGCTTAACCAGCGCTTCTTTATTCTTGTCCTCGTCGGCTTTCTGATTGTTGGGGGTGTGTTGTCATTTCAAAGAATGCCTATTGATGCCTATCCTGATCTTTCTCCCCCGCTCGTTGAAGTGATCACGCAATGGCCCGGACATGCTGCTGAGGAGGTCGAGCGGCTGATTACAGTCCCCATCGAAATCGAGATGAATGGCATCCCAAACCTGGATACGATGCGCTCGATTTCGCTTTACGGCCTTTCGGACGTCATCATGTCTTTTCAGTTCGGGACTGACAATTACTTTTGCCGGAATGAGGCTTATCGGCGCCTCTCAGAGGTCCAGTTGCCGAGCGGAGTGACCCCCGGGCTTGCTCCTCTTTCAAGCCCCAGCGACCTGATTTACCGCTACGTCCTGCAAAGTCCCGACCGCACGCCGCAGGAACTGAAAACTATCCAGGATTGGGTCCTCAACCACGCCTACCGCTCGGTCCCGGGCGTGGCGGACGATTCCGGTTTCGGCGGAACCGTGATGCAGTATCAGGTGTTACTGGATCCAGCTCAGCTTTACAGTTATCACGTTACCGTCCCCCAAGTCCTCCAGGCCCTTTCCGCCAATAATGCCAACGCAGGCGGAGGTTTCTATTCTCAGGGCGGTCAGTTTTATTACGTGCGAGGGATCGGTTTGATTCGGGACACCCATGACATCGGCAATATTGTTGTGGCCAGCCATAAGGGTGCCCCGGTGTTTATCCGCGACGTCGGCAAGGTGACGATCGGCCACGCCCCAAGGCTCGGCGAGTTCGGCTTTATGAACAATGATGATGCTGTCGAAGGTGTCATCATGATGCGGACCGGCGAGCAGACCCAGTATGTCCTGCAGCGAATCGAAAAAGAAACAAAGTATCTGAATACTCAGGTTTTGCCGAAGGATGTTAAAATCCACACTTTCTACGACCGTAGCGGCCTGGTGGACTTGACGACCTCCACTGTGGAAGACAATCTGCTGCGCGGAATGATTCTCGTCCTTATTGTGCTGATCTTTTTCCTCGTCAGCGTGCGAGCAGCGATTATTACCGCCCTGACGATTCCGCTCTGCCTGCTGTTCTCCTTCGTTTTCCTCCATCTCGAGGGCGTTTCAGCCAATTTGCTGTCGATCGGCGCAATCGACTTCGGCATCCTGATCGATGGCACAGTGGTCATGATGGAAAACATCTACCGTGAACTGGGCTTGCGTGCAGGGCAAAGTTATAACCTCAAGGAAGCCATTCTTGCAGCGGCGCGTGACGTGGACCGGCCGGTATTCTACTCGGTTGCGGTCATCATTGCAGGTTACCTGCCTATTTATGCGCTGAGGGGAGCTTCTGGCCGGTTGTTTCACCCCATGGCCGACACGATGTCCTATGCACTGGTTGGTGCGTTGCTGCTTTCGCTGACCCTGGTCCCGGTACTCATCTCGTACTGGTTCAAGTCTGGCGTACGGGAAAAAGTTAACAGGCCTTTCGAATGGATTAAGCGCGTCTACGCGCGGCACCTCAATTGGGCATTTGATCACCGTGCGTTGACAATGGCGATCGCTCTGGCGATTTTTGGAGGCGCGCTGCTTCTGGTTCCGTTGATCGGCGGCGAATTTATGCCGCATCTCGATGAAGGCGCGCTTTGGGTCAGGGCAACGATGCCGTACACGATTTCCTGGCAGGAAGCCGCAAAGATTGCTCCTCAGATCCGCCATATTCTCATGTCGTATCCACAGGTGACGGAAGTCGGATCAGAACTCGGACGCCCTGATGACGGGACAGATCCGACAGGTTTTTTTAACTGTGAGTTCTATGTGGGCCTGAAACCTTACAGCGATAAGGCGTGGAAGACCGGGCCGATCAGAAACAAAGCACAGCTCATCAAATCCATCAACAGCAAGCTGATAAGTTTCCCGGGCATCATTTTTAACTTCACGCAACCGGCAGAAGACGCGGTGGATGAGGCCTTGACAGGGTTGAAGAGCGCGCTCGCAGTCAAGGTCTATGGTCCCGATCTGCAAGTTCTCCAGGACACCGCGCTCAAGATCAAGACAACTCTTGGAAAGATCCCTGGCTTTGCTGACCTCGTGGTTGTTCGCGAATTGGGCCAGCCCAGTCTCCTGATTCATATCGACCGGGAAAAAATCGCCCGTTACGGTGTGAATGTTTCTGATGTGGAGGCTGTAATTGAAGCGGCGATTGGTGGAGCACCCGCTACGCAAGTGATCCAGGGCGAGAAACTATTTGATCTGGTTGTCAGAATGGAGCCGCAATTCCGGTCAGACCCGAACTCCATCGGGAATCTGCTGGTCGGCACGCCGGGCGGCCAGCAAATCCCGCTTAAGGAACTGGCGGATATAACGATTGGCAACGGGGCTGCATTCATCTACCGGCAGAATAATTCACGCTACATCGGGATACAGTACAGCGTGGAAGGCCGCGATCTGGCAGGCGCGGTGGCTGCCGGCCAGCGTGCTATTGAGCCGATTGTTCGTTCCTTGCCGGAGGGATACCGGGTGACCTGGGGCGGGGAATATAGCGAATACCTCGCGGCCAGGAAGCAGCTTGACGTGATCGCCCCTCTAACGATCCTGCTGATTTTCCTGATCCTCTTTGCGCTCTATGGAAACTTCAAGTTTCCTGTAGCCATTGCAGTTGGAGTCGTGATAACGGAACCCGTCGGCGCATTGCTTGCACTGAAACTAACTCACACGCCGTTCAGCGTCTCCTCAGTCCTTGGATTGCTCGTGCTTATGGGCGTGTCAACGGAAATGGCGGTTGTGCTTTATTCATACATTAACAAGCTTCGCCTGGAAGGTAAGAGCATCCGCGAAGCCACTTATCAGGCGGCTTTGCTTCGGTTGCGGCCCATTATGATGACTGCGCTTGTTGCATGCCTTGGACTGCTTCCGGCCGCGCTTTCGCACGGCATCGGATCGGATACGCAGCGGCCGTTCGCAATCGTCATCGTGGGCGGACTGATTTCTCCCCTGCTGCTGGGCTTTTTTGTGAACCCCATCCTGTACAGCCTTGTCGCGCGCGATGGCGACGTGCTGCAGGTGTAGCATTCCAGTTGGCTGCGCGGCATGAATCCCGACCATTCCCCAGAGTTCCGTTCAAATTGATTTTTCAACGTAGGCGCGGTTAGAATCAGACAATGTTCACCATGGGGGCTTGCATTACGAAAGGAGCTTCAAGGCTTGATTAATCGGCATTCGTACAAGTTAGCAGGAATCAGACTGCTTGCTGCTGCACTGCTGTTTTTCATGGTGGCGTCGCAGAGGGGGCAAGCCGCCGCCGCCGCTGTAAACGCATCCATTACGAATCAGAAGATTATCCAATATGTACGCGAAAGGTTTGGCATCCCTGATTCCACTAAGTTGATCGTTGCGCCGGTTCAGGACTCCGAATACGCCGACTTTTACAAGACTACGATTTTTGTTCAGGACGGGCAAAAGAAGTCCACACAACCGGTCCTGATCACCAAGGACTGGCATTATCTGGTCATCGGAGACATTCTTGTTGCCTCGACGACTGCACAACGAGACCCCAGGGCCAATGCTTCTACGACGGATGAGAAGATCGTTAGCTTCGTCAGAACGAAGTTTCATGTGCCCGAGAATGTCAAGCTGACAGTCGGACCCTTTCAGGAGTCTGATTACGAGGGCTTTTACAAAGCCATTATCTACGGCGATAACGGAACCAGGAAGTCTTCGACGCCTGCTTTTGTTACCAAAGACGGACGCTACACGGTGATCGGCAGCATTTTCAACCTGAATGCTGATCCGAGGCAGGAAGTCCAGCAAAGTATTAGCCTGGAGAATCAGCCTACCGTCGGGCCCCGCAATGCTCCCGTCACGATTGTGGAGTTCGCTGACTTGGAGTGCCCTACTTGCGCTGAGATGCAGAAGTTCATCGAAACTCAGTTGCTCCCCAAGTATGGCAACAAGATCAGGATTGTGTTCAAGGAATTTCCTCTTGTAACCATCCATGACTGGGCATTGACGGCCGCGATCGCCAACGAGTGCGCCTATCAGCTTAACCCCGCGGACTTCTTCCGCTATCGCTCCATAATTTTTGAAAGCCAGGGCATGATTGACGCCGCTAATGTCCGGACCCTTTTACTGGATTTCGGCCAGCGAGCAGGTCTTGACCGGTTGAAGCTGGCGACGTGCCTTGATTCAAAGGCTTCTCTTCCGCGGGTTGAGGCTGATATGCGGGAGGGGCAAAAGCTCGGTATTATGAGTACGCCCACGCTTTTTATCAACGGCGTACCCGTCGTGGGCCTTAATCCCGACCATATCTACCAGTTGATTGATGAAGCCTTGCAGAAGGCACGATAACCCTTCGTTTGGCGCATGGTCGCCTTTTCGCAAACCTGTTTAATGTGCTGATTCGTTGGATTCTGCAAGTTTTCCTGCCTGCCACAGCTTGTTGAGCGAAACTTGCAGGACCAGGAAATACAGGAGACAAACAACTCCTCCAACTCCCAGGGCAAAGCGCGTGCTGATTGTCTGCGCAACCGCGCCGGCCTGCAAACTGCCAAATGGCATCAACCCTGTCATGGCCATATAGTACATGGCCATCACTCTGCCGCGGAGTTGCGGTGGTGAGGACATTTGGAGCGTGGTGTTTGCCAGAGTAAGAGCGCCTACAATTGTTCCTCCCATGACGGCCAGCAGCAGAAACGCAACCCAGAAGCTGTGGGCGCGCGACAAGAGGATCAACGCCAATGAAAACAGCATTGCGCTCGTAAGGATCAATCGCCCGCGATGTTCTGCCGTCCTTCTGGCAGCTATCAGCAGTGCTGCAGTCACAGCACCTAAACCGGCCCCGCCCATCAGGAACCCCAGGCCGGAGGCCCCTACCCCTATCATGTTTCGGGCAACGGCTGGCATCAGGACGATAAATGGCAAGCCAAACAGACTGAGGAACGAGGGTACGGTGAGGAGTACGAGAATGAAGCGGTGCCGGTTAATGTAACGAATTCCTTCGATCATAGAATTCAGAAAGCCCGGGTTCTGGTTTTTCTGCAACGGCGGGATGCTGATCATCAGAAGGCCGACGATGAGAGCAAGGAAGCTGGCAGAATTCAGATAGAAGCATGCGGCGGCGCCGAGCGTGCCAAGAGCCAGTCCTGCGATGGTTGGGCCAATCGCGCGCGACATGTTGAATTGAGCAGAGTTGAGAGCGATCCCATTCATCAGGTCGTCCCGGGGAATAAGATCAGGAATGATGGCCTGATACGCAGGGTAATTCAGCGCCGACGCTATGCCGGTAAGAAAACTGATCACAAGGATTTCGGTGATGGTAATCCGGCCGACCGAAGTGAGGACAGCCAGCAGCAAGGCCAGGAGCATCATGGATGTCTGCGTGATCAGCATGAGCTTGCGGCGATCGAGGCGATCGGCGATCGCTCCGCCCGGCAGAGCGAAAAAAAGCGACGGAACCTGTGCCAGAAACGCGTTCAGCCCCAGCAGGAATGGCGAGTTGGAAATCAGGAGAATGACCCAACCCAGCGCAACATATTGCATCCAAGTCCCGATATTTGAAAGAAAGTTGCCTGCCCAGAAAATCGAGAAATCCCGGTGGTAAAGAGACCGGAACATCATGAGGCGCGCGGGCGGTGTGGAGGCGAATGCTTCTTTTTGCTCCAACTCGAAATGATGCGGACCTGTCGAACTCATAGTAGAATGCAGGTCAAGAGACTCGTGCCTCTGTTTAATATACATGATGGAGCGGGGGACCCGGCAGCGGTGAGAGCGCAAGGTGAAATGGACGGGCTTGCGCCTGATGGTTCGCAGCTTCACAAACCAGTTGAAAGCGACAAACTTACAGCGAAGACAGGCAGCGCTCTATTTCGTTCAGGACTAGAAACCTGATTCACGCGAAACGGCCAATGAGTTCAAGTGGTGAGAGCGGTCAGCGACGCCTCAATCGCTGGAAGGTCTTCCTGAGGGTCTGGCTCGGAGATGCAGCAGAGTAATCTCCGGCGGGCAGCCTACGCGAACGGGAAGAAGTACCTTCCCGATCCCTCGGCTGACATAGATTTGGGTCCCGTTAAGGTTGTTCCACCCTGAGATGAAGCGTTTGCCGAGCTTTGACCGTGTGTAAAGGGCACCGACTACAGGAAGCCGAACCTGGCCTCCGTGGGTGTGGCCGGAAAGCACAAGGTCGATGTGATGTTCAGCTGCCATGCGGACCCCTTGGGGGTTGTGACACAAGAGGATTTTGGGGTCGCGGGCCGGTACGTACCGCATGGCGGCTGCGAGGTCGTCGGCGTTCCACCACATGTCATCCACACCTACAACCCAGAGGCGCGAATGTCCCGAGTCCAGCAAATGATGTGAGTTGCGAAGGACGTGGATCTGGTGCGCTTCAAGGGCGCGCGTCATCTCGTCGGCGTCAACCTGGAAGTCATGGTTGCCGAGAACAGCATAAACCCCCAGCCGCGCGCGCAGCCGGCCCAGCACTTGTGCCACGGGCCAGATATACGCGGGAGAAAAAGTTACATAATCTCCTGTAAGAGCAATGAGGTCGGGATTGAGATGGTTTGCCATCTTCACAGCGCGCTCCACATCTTCAAGCGGCGTGTAGAGGCTATGATGAATATCCGTGAGGTGAACGACCCGCAAACCATCATGCCCCGGGTTGAGCCGCCGGATGTGAATGTCCATCTCGGTGACCTCCGGATCAGGGGAAGCAGGTGGAGGAGAGAGTTGCAAGGGGGCGGACAACGAAAGCGAAATCAGCCCGCGGCGCCGCACTCTGCGGCTCGATGCGAAATGAGTTCTCATAAAATTTCCCGACGCCAAAAACCAGGGGCCCTGACGGCCCCAACTAGAGCACCGGCAGTGTTAGCTGCATTTTACTTTGCCGCGCCCTTCAAGAACTTCTGCAAACACTTCAAGCATTGAATCATGAATCAAGCCGTTTGAAGCGAATATTTCATCGCGATGAAGCGAGAACGGCCCGCCGGAAAGGTCCGTGACACGTCCGCCTGCCTCCATCACCAGAAGCGCCCCTGCGGCTTTGTCCCACGGATTGAGTTTGAGTTCCCAGAAGCCTTCAAACCGGCCCACGGCCACCGAACAAAGGTCCAGCGCTGCGGCGCCTGCCCTCCGAATTCCATGCGAAAGATGAGTGAGCTTGAAGAAGAACTGCAGGTTCAAATCGTGATTGGTTGCAAACGGAGGGAAACCGGTTCCCAACAGGCTCTCAGCAAGATCGGCGGTCTGCGAGACAGAGATGCGGTCGTTGTTCAGATATGCACCGGCACCCCGCTCCGCCTTGAACATCTCATCGCGGTTAGGATCATAAACCGCGCCTGCTATGACTTCGTCCCGGTAAGCGAGCGCCAGTGTGACGCAATAAACAGGAAAGCCGTGGGCGAAGTTCGTCGTGCCATCCAGAGGATCGACGTACCAGCAATAATCTGATGCGGTCTTTTTCACGCCGCTTTCCTCAGCAACTACCCCGTGGTCCGGAAATCGGCGGCGAATCCGGTCAATGATCATGGCCTCGGAACGCCGGTCAGCTTCTGTGACAATGTCCGATTTTCGCTTGTAGGAAATCTCGTGTGGTTGCTTGGACAGTTGCGCAAGCAAGCCCCCGGCCTCAGCGGCGATCTGGACTGCAATATCTAAATAGCTCTCCATAAGATTAAAGTACCCTTGTTCAAAAATCCCGCGTCTGCCTGCCGCCTGTCTGAGTCACGGCCCTCCAGCCGCTTGCTCCTGTCAGCACCTGCCTGCGCCCTTCGCCTTCAGCCCAGGCCGCGCCATTTTCAAAATATTCCTTCTTCCAAATGGGCACTACCTGTTTCAGACGATCAATCAGGTAGTGACAGGCTTCAAAAGCGGGCCGCCGGTGCGCGGCCGCAACGACGATTGCGACGCTGGTCTCTCCGATTTCAAGCCTTCCAATGCGGTGAATAATCCCGACAGAGTTAATTCCAAATCTCGATTTGGCTTCGGCGCCGATTTCTTCCATCTTGCGAACTGCCATGGGCTCGTAGGCCTCGTATTCCAGATAAAGCGTCCGCTGACCGTTCGAATGGTTTCTGACCACGCCTTCAAAGGTAACCACAGCACCGTCTGAGGCTGTCTGTAAAGCCCGGGCAAGCTTTTCGGCGTTGATCTTCTCCGTCGTGATGCGATAAATGCCATCCTCCATTCCTCCACTTACTGGCGGCATAAAAGCAACTTCGTCGCCTTCATGGAGAACGGACATCGGGTCGGTAACCTGCTCGTTAACGGCAAAGAGCAGGGAACCAGACAACTCTTCCAGTCTGGGAAAGCGTTTTTCGTAAAAACGCCGAAGGGCTTGGAGATTTTCCCCTTCTGCCAACTCGACTTGCTCTTCCCGAAGCCCTGTCAGGTCGTGTGTCAGTCCGAAGAAAAGAACTTTAACTCGCATCAGAAACCCGGCATATCTTTATTAGTATACACCCTGAGGGAAGTCTTATGGCCCAAACAGTTGCACTTTCGGCGACGGAAAAGAATAGAGCGCAACTAGTGTAGTACGCTAGCTAACTCCTAGCACATGACGAAGAGCGGGTTCGAGATCGGGAAATTCAAATGCGAATCCGCTTGCCAGAAGACGCCTCGGCTCGACGCGCTGGCTTGCAAGCAAAAGCGCGTCGGCCATTTCCCCAAACATTAGGCGAACGAGCGGCGCCGGCATGGCCAAGATTGTTGGACGCCCCAGGACCTTCCCGAAAATTTCTGTCCACTCCGCGTTCCGCACTGGGTTGGGGGAAACGGCATTCACGGGACCGTTGAGGGACTCCGTGAGGATTGCATGGGCAAATACCCTGAGAAGATCATCAATCGCAATCCAGCTTATAAACTGTTTGCCGTCACCCAGTTTGCCACCGGCCCCCGCCTTGAAGGCAGGTAGCATGGCTTTCAAGGCCCCACCTTTGCCGCTGAGAACCATGCCCGTTCGAAGGTTCACTACGCGGATTCCTTTCCGGCGTGCGGCCCCGGTCGCCCCTTCCCATTCCTTAGCGACTTCCGCGAGGAAGCCGGATCCGGGCAGGCTCTCTTCTGTAAGAACTTCATCACCACGCGAGCCGTAGTACCCGACCGCAGAAGCGGAAATCATCACCCGCGGAGGCGTTTGAAGCGAAGCCAGAGATTCCGACAGCAACTCCGTCCCACGAACCCGGCTGTCGCGGATGCGTTTCTTGACGTCCTCCGTCCAACGACCTGCAGCGATGTTATGTCCGGCAAGATGCACGACCGCATCGAAGTTTTCCAAAAGACTCGCTTCCAGTTTGCCCGCATCGGGGTCCCAAACAACCACAGCTTCTGTACCGGCGGCTTTTCCTGGGCGAACCAGGCGGACAACCTGATGTCCCTGGCTTGTGAAAAACGGCACGAGCGCTGACCCAATCAGCCCACTCGAGCCCGTCACAAGGATCCGCATGGAATAGTCCTCCTTTCTGCCGCTTCCGCAGGCAAAACGCGTGGGCCAGGCGCCGAACCAGGTGCAGTCGATCACAGGTTAACACAATTCAAATCGCTAATTCTCGGGGTCGTCCTGCGATGTGAATTTTCGATTCGTTGGAACATGTGAAAGCTATACTTGTGGAGACAATGTCGGTGATACTCATTGCCGGGAAGGACTGGACGTCGAGGGCGCTCCTGCGCGCGCAGTTGATCGAGGAAGGTTTTGACGCCGAGGGATATGAGAGCATTGATGACACCGTAAAACGCCTCTGGTCAAGCAAGGTGGTCCCGTCCCTTCTGATCGTAGATCTGTTTGAGAGTGATAATCCGGCCCAAGACATTTCTACGCTTTCCCGGTGGGCGAAGACCGTACCGATCTGGATTTTGGCAGGACACGGCGCTACCGCACAGGGGCTGGAAGGCCGCGGTTTTGAGAGGGTTCTCTACAGGCCGCTTGACATGGGAAAGCTCGTGGGAGATATCAAGGAGCGTCTGGCGAGGCTATGAAGGGTACTTTGTACGGGTTTTGACGCTCCCGGATTGGCCGCTGGAAAGACAAACTATACGCTTGAGGCGGGAGAGTCGGATGTCCGAGCCGACTGTCTAATCCGGTGCAGGCTGTTGCTGTGTCAGGCAATGAATGGTCCCCAGACCCCAGACCAGATCGACAGCGTGGATGCCGACTACGGGCCGGTCTGTGAATAACTCTGCAAGGGTCCCGAGCGCCAGGCGATCTTTCGGGTCGTTGAAGGTTGGAACCAAGACTGCCGCGTTGGCAATATAAAAGTTGGCGTAGCTTGCCGGAAGACGCTGGCCGTCGAATACAAGGGGTTCGGGCATCGGCAGCGGAACGACTTCAATCTTCGAACCATCTTCGAGTTTCATACCCTCCAGGCGCTCGCGGTTTTCCTGAAGCACCGCGTAATTAGGGTCCGCGGGATTGGCCTCGTGACACAGGACAACTGTTTTCGGGTTGACGAAACGGCAGATGTCATCAACGTGGCCATGCGTGTCGTCACCCGCGATGCCGCGCCCGAGCCACAGAATGTTATGAACGCCGAGGTTGTCGCACAGGGCCTTTTCTATTTCCCTCTTTCCCAGACCGGGGTTGCGTACCTGGATTTGAGGATCAAGCAGGCATTCTTCGGTTGTCAGCAGCGTCCCGCGTCCGTTTACGTCAATACTTCCGCCTTCCAGCACGAGATCGCCTTTTTCAGTTCTGGCGTGGAGCAGAGGCATCCTGAGCGTGCGTGCGGCACGAACAGGTACGGTGTCATCCTTCTGCCAATCGGTGTATTTCGCCCAGGCATTGAAGCGAAAGCGAACAATCGCGATCTTATGGCGCCTGCCAGATTTCTTGAGGAAGACAGGTCCGAAATCGCGCGTCCATCCGCGATTGGTGGGGAAACGGAAGAATTCGATGCGCGAGAGATCGGCGCCGACGCGCCGGAGGACGCGACGGGCGCGGGCTTCATGCTCCTTTGAATTGACGAGAGTGCGGACGATTTCGCCAGGAATCAGCTTGCGAACGATCTCGCTGTAAACCCAGGGAATCGGGGCGAAACGGCCCGGCCAGTCGCTCAGATTATGCGGCCAGCCGATCCAGGTGGCTTCGTGAGGTTCCCACTCTGCGGGCATGCGATACCCGAGAGCACGCGGCGTAGCGATCACCAGATTTTTCGGCTCCCGGTTTGCGCTCCGATGAAGCGCTGGTCGATTCCCTGGTAGGCGTCTATGCGCCGGTCGCGAAGGAAAGGCCAGTTCCTGCGGATGTCTTCGAGGTGCGCAAGATCTACTTCGGCGATAATCTCTTCCTCGTCGTTCGCTGAGGCTTCGGCGATTACCACTCCTTGAGGATCGGCTACAAACGACGAACCCCAGAACTCGATTCCTGCGCCGTTTGACGGTTTTTCATGACCCACGCGATTGACCACCGCTACGTAGATACCGTTTGCGATGGCGTGGCCACGCTGGACGGTCCTCCAGGCATCGCGCTGGGCGGCGCCGTAGCGTGCTTTCTCATGAGGATGCCAGCCAATGGCGGTGGGATAAAAGATAACACACGCGCCTTCGAGCGTCACCAGCCGCGCGGCTTCCGGGTACCACTGATCCCAGCAGATCAGCGGCGCAATCGGACCCACGCTGGTATTGATGGCGTGAAATCCCAGGTCGCCGGGGCTGAAATAGTATTTCTCATAGTATCCCGGGTCATCAGGGATGTGCATTTTGCGATAAAGCCCTGCCAGCGTGCCGTCGCGGTCGATGACGGCGACACTATTGTGATAAATACCGGGCGCGCGCCGTTCAAAGATGGGCGCAATGACAACGACATTGGCTTTCTTCGCCGCCTGGCTCAAGGCCCTGGTGACGGGACCGGGAACAGGCTCAGCCAGATCGAAGACAGCCGGGTCTTCGCGCTGGCAGAAATATGGCGTAGCGAAAAGCTCCGGCAGGCACACGACCGCGGCGCCCATGCGGGCGGCCTGATTAATGCCCTGAATGGCGCGGCGGACATTTTCTTTTGCAGTCGAGCCGCACGCCATTTGGACCAGACCGATTTTGAATCTTTCTTTCGTGTCCCGCGCCATAGCTAACCAGAATACATGAGTCTGAATTTTCCTCCAAGGTTCACGTACGGTTCAAAACCGTCTGTATCCTCTTGCGGGTTCGAATCATCGAAATCTCAGGTATTGCAAGGCTCATGACCGAAGATTAAGGCAAAATGAAATTCCGCCTGGAACTGTACGACAATGGATGTGTCGACGAGGTTTGAGAGAGACCCGGGTTCAGCCAATGAGTGATACGCTGCTCTTTATTCTGCATCACGGATACGCCGTGCTGGCCGTATGGGTTTTTGCAGAGCAGTTCGGTTTTCCGGTCTCTTCCATTCCTGTTCTTCTGGCGGCAGGAGCGCTGGCTGGTACAGGGAACCTGGGCCTGGCCGGGACCCTGATTTTCCCAATCGTTGGATCTTTGCTCGCCGACGGCATCTGGTACGAGATTGGGCGCCACAAGGGGTCGAAAGTGCTCAATGTGCTCTGCCGAATTTCCCTCGAGCCCGATTCCTGTGTTCGAAACACGGAAAACCTCTTCGCCCGTCGCGGCGCGAAGGCGTTGGTCGCGGCTAAGTTTGTGCCTGGACTGAGCGTTGTAGCTCCACCCCTCGCGGGCATGCTGGGAATGCGCATTTCGCGGTTCCTGTTGTATGACGGCGTTGGCGCATTGGCTTACATAGGGGCTTTCGTGGGACTCGGATATATTTTCAGCCACCAGCTTGAAGACGTCGCGCGGATCGCGCTCCACTTGGGGATTGGGCTATTGGTTCTTCTGGCAGTGGGGTTGCTGCTGTATATCGCCTGGAAATACGTTCAACGCCAGCGGTTTCTGCGATCGCTACGGATAAGCCGCATCACCCCGGAAGAGCTAAAACGTAAGATGGATTCGGGAGAGGAAGTAACGGTAATCGACCTGAGGCATTCGATGGATTTCGAAGCCGACCCCAGCACCATTCCCGGCGCGCTGTTTCTTCCTTCGGAAGAATTTGAAGAGCGTTACAAAGAACTTCCAACCGACAGAGAGCTTGTCCTCTTCTGCACTTGACCCAACGAGGCGACCAGCGCCCGTGTGGCGCTGATGCTCAGACGACGCGGCCTCACGCGCGTGAGACCGCTCGCGGGCGGCCTGACCGGATGGCGGGAAAAAGGATTTCCGCTTGAGACGAGGCAGATTGTCAAACGGGCCGCCGCTGAAGTGAAGACAGAGGTTGTCGAACAGCCAGCAGGAGAGGGCCAGAACATCTCCTCCTGATGTGCGGCAGGCCGGGGAGTTTACAGCGCCATGAGAATGGGGTTTTCGAGAATTTGCTGGAGCGATTGCAGGAACCTCGCTCCTGTTGCGCCATCAACCACGCGATGATCGCATGAAAGGGTCATCCGGCAACGATAGCCGATGGCTATCTGACCATTTTCAACCACGGGCAATTCCTGTACAGAACCGACGGCCAAAATGGCGCCCTCAGGCGGGTTGATCACTGCCGAAAACTCCACAATGCCCATCATGCCCAGATTTGAGACGCTGAAGGTCCCGCCCGAGTATTCCTCAGGCTTCAGTTTCCGAGCGCGCGCCCGCGCAATCAGGTCTTTTGACTCGGCCGAAATCTGTTGAAGGGTCTTACGGTTGCAGTCGCGAATTACGGGAGTGATCAGCCCCCCGCCTTCGATGGCGACAGCGATCCCGACGTTAATACGATTGTGGTAGCGGATGGCATTGCCCATGAAGCTGGCGTTGACGTCCGGGTGCTGCGTCAGGGCGACCGCGCAGGCCTTGACGATAATGTCGTTGTAAGTCAGTTTCAATTCAGGGTTCAGCTTGTTCGCTGATTCGCGCAACTCCCTGGCCTTTTTTATGTCCACATCGATGGTCAGGTAGAAGTGCGGGACCGGGCCAAGGCTCTGCGAGAGCCGCTGCGCGATAGTCTTGCGCATCTGGCTGAGAGGTTCATCGCGGTATTCAGGGCCTTGCGGCACGAGTTGCGGGCCGGGAGCGCGCATGGGCACGCCCGCGGCCGTGGCTGATTCCACGTCGCGCCGGATAATCCGCCCTCCGGGGCCGGAGCCTTGGATAACAGCCAGATCAAGGCCGGCTTCTTGTGCCATCCGGCGGGCCAGCGGCGATGCGAATATTCGTCCGCCTGCCGGGGCCGGAGTGGCAGGCTGCGGAGCCGGGGCCGCAGCAGCAGGTTGTGCCGGTTCGACAGGTGCGGGTTCCTTGCGCTCGACCGGTGCCTTTTGTGCAGCAGCCCCGCCGTTTGCCGAAACGAGCGATGAAATGTCTTCATCCGGTTTGGCAATAACAGCCAGCGTTTGGCCAACGGGCACGGTTTCACCCGGCTGGACAAGAACTTTTCGGAGCACGCCGGAAGCCATTGATTCGACTTCCATGTCCACCTTGTCGGTTTCAATTTCGACGAGGACGTCTCCGCTGGTGACCTGCTCGCCTTCTTTCTTAAGCCATTTAAGGACTTTGCCCTCGGTCATGGTATCGCTGCCCTTGGGCATTAAAACTCGAGAAGCCATGCGCAACCCCTTGGAAAATGTAGACCAGGCTAGTTCTTGTACGTCACCCGGTGAACGGCGTCAATGACGCGACCCTTGTCCGGCAGGCAAAGATGCTCGAGCGGTTTGGCGTAGGGCATAGGAACATCGGCGCCCGTTACGCGCAAAATGGGAGCATCGAGATAATCAAACGCGTTGTACTGAATTGTGTCCACAATCTGGGCCCCTATTCCGCAGAACGGCCAGCCCTCTTCTATGACAACGGCCCGATTGGTTTTTCGTATTGACTGGAGAATGGTTTCGGTGTCGAGTGGCCGAAGGGTTCGGGGATCAATAACCTCGGCATCGATCCCTTCCTTCTCCAGTTCTTCGGCAGCCTGGAGCGCTACATGGACCATTTTGGCGTGCGCAATCAGGGTCACGTCGTTGCCCGGACGCTTGACGTCCGCGATACCCAGCGGTATCGTGTATTCGCCCTCAGGAACTTCGCCTTTCAGTCCGTAAAGAACTTCTGATTCGATAAAAATGACCGTGTTGTTGTCGCGGATCGACGACTTGAGCAAGCCCTTCGCGTCCGCAGGTGTCGCGGGCGTGACGACCTTAAGGCCGGGAACGTGGCAGAACCAGGCTTCGAGTGCCTGCGAGTGTTGCGCGGCAAGCTGATGTCCTGCACCTCCTGGCCCTCGAACGACCATTGGCACGCCGATCTGGCCGCCCGACATGTACAGCATTTTGGCGGCGCTGTTTACAATCTGGTCAAGCGCCAACAAGGAGAAATTAAATGTCATCATTTCGACGATAGGTCGCAGGCCGGCCATCGCTGCGCCCACGCCGAGGCCCGTAAAGCCAAGTTCCGCAATGGGAGTGTCGAGGACCCGCTTGGGGCCGAATTCGTCAAGCAGGCCTTTGCTTACCTTATACGCGCCATTGTAGGCGCCCACTTCTTCGCCCATCAGGAAGACGCGTTCGTCGCGCTGCATTTCTTCCCGCATAGCCTGATTCAGCGCCTCCCGGAATGCTATGACTGCCATCGGTGCTCCTCTTTGATTGCGGCGCTCGGCCGGCCCGCCAACTCCGGGCGAAGGCGCAGTTCTGATCGCCGCTGGTTAATAACTGTTGAAAAACCCGTTGCTCGCTCCGAGTTAAGGAAGATAGACGTCCGTTGTCAGATCTTCGGGTGTGGGATCCGGGCTCGAATCTGCAAACGCAACGGCCTGATCGACAACTTCGCGGATCCTGCCGTCAAGATCGTCAATGTATTCCTGATTGATAATGCCGAGCGATTCCAAAGTGGATGTGAAGCGCTTGATCGGATCGCGGCGCCGATGTTCTGCAAGCTCTTCTCGTGTTCGATAGGTCCCGTGGGCGGGGTCGGACATCGAATGGCCCATAAAGCGATAAGTTCTGGCTTCTATCAGCGTTGGCAGGTCTTCCTTGCGAGCGCGATCGATAGCTTCGGAAACCACATCGTACACAGCCAGCACATCCATCCCGTCCACTGCGGCACGTGCCATGCCATAGGCTACAGCCCTTTCGGAAAGGTCCTGTATCGAAGAAGCTTTCAGAACCGGAGTCCCCATGCCGAATTCATTATTCTCGCAAATGAAGACGACCGGCAGTTTCCATAGCTGAGCAAGGTTCAATGATTCATGAAATGAGCCGATATTCACCGCGGCTTCACCGAAAAAGCACAGTGTGACCCTTTGCTGGTTCAGATACTTTTGAGCAAAGGCCACGCCCGCAGCCAACGGAATCTGTCCGCCTACGATGCCGTGCCCGCCCAGAAAACCCAGACGGGGGTCAAAGATGTGCATCGACCCGCCTTTCCCTTTCGAACAGCCCGTTCTTTTCCCAAAAAGTTCCGCCATGACAGGGCCGGGATCCATCCCCTTGGCCAGCGCGTGGCCGTGTTCGCGGTAAGAACAGAGGACTGCATCCTGAGGCTCGAGTGGGGAGATGGCGCCGACGGCAACGGCTTCCTGGCCAATGTACAGGTGGCAAAATCCTCCGATTTTCCCAAGCGTGTACATCTCCGCGGCTTTCTCTTCAAAGCGCCGGATCAGCAGCATCTTCTCAAGAAGGTCCTTCAAGAGCTGTGGGTCCTTCTGACGGGCGCGGTCCTGCTGTTCGATGAGTTGAGCTTCCGCTCCGCCCGCCTCTGAGACATGCACAGCGCTTCGGCTCGAATTGCCGGATTTCATGATATGCCTCCTGCTGTTTTCCTAAGCTCCCCAAGTTTCGCGAGCTTGGTCGGTGTAACCGCTCGCAGCCTTCCAGACAAACGGCTACTAGAATAAACCAACATTCTACAATAAGCTTACGTTTTTTGGGCAGGGTTGGCAATCAGCCACTGTTGCTCGCCGGCTTTTTCGAGGGATCAACTTGCCGCGCAAGGCATCAGCCGGCCACCAGGCATCTATAAAAGTACTCTTCAGGACAGCAGACGCTGACGTGATCTTCGAGAAAAAGCTTAAACCGTGGGAGGAGGAAAATGAAAGCGCATACACACTATCTGTGGTTCAACACGAAAAAGAAGCGGGAATTTATCAATATTACGCCCGAACTTGAGAAGGCGCTCGCGGCCGCACAGATCCAGGAAGGTCTTGTGCTGGCTTCCGCGATGCACATCACGGCCGGAGTATACATTAATGACGCCGAGGATGGCCTGATTGCCGATATTGAAGAATGGCTTGAAAAGCTAGCCCCGTTTCGCCCGGATTACCGCCACCATCAGACGGGTGAAACCAACGGCGATGCGCACCTGAAGAACCTTCTGATCGGCCACCAGGTGCTGGTTCCCGTCACGAAGGGACGCCTGGACCTCGGTCCCTGGCAGCAAGTTTATTACGCCGAGTTCGACGGCCAGCGGCGAAAACGCGTCGTGATTAAGGTGCTCGGAGAATAACGCGACAAATGCACGGCTGAACCACGATTATTCAATTCGCTTGCCGTTAGTGTCGTAAACTTCAAGGGGTCCATATTTCTTCAGCACTTCTTTGATTTGTTTCCCGTCGCCGACGCAGACCACCTGGAGGTGGTCGAGATCGATATATTTCCTGGCAACTTGTTGGACAACCCCGGGGGTCACTTTTGCAACCTCTTCCGGGTAGCGGTCCCAATAATCCTTTGGAAGTTTGTAGTAGTCCACGGTCAGCCAAGCGTTCAGCAGCGTGGAGGGACGTTCGAGCGAAAGTGCAAAACTGGAAACGATGGAACGGCGGGCTTCATCCAGTTCCTGTTCAGGCACGTCCTCATCACGGATTTTCCTGAATTCTGCCATCAGCGCGCTCATTGACCCGTCTGTCACCGCTGTGCGGACTTCGGTGGAAGCGATCCATGGCCCCGGGTAAATATCCGACTGGAAATAGCTGTACGCACCGTAGGTATATCCTTTTTCTTCCCGCAGGTCGAGGAACAGTCTTGCCGCCGGACCTCCACCCAGGATGTGGTTTGTGACCACCAACGGAATGTAAGCGGGGTCGTCACGCTTTAAAGCGTAGTCCCCAGCCACTATGTTGGTCTGGACGGAATCGGGACGGTCGATAAGGACGACCTTCGCCGACGGAGGCGAGGGAAGGGGAGGAAGATCCAATTCGTTAACAGAGTGGTTCTTCCAACCGCCGAAATACTTCTTGATCAATGGCACGATGGAATCAAATTCCACGTCGCCCGCAATGCCAAGGATTGCATTGTTCGGTGCATAGTAGTCCTCATGGAACTTCGACAGGTCTTCCCGAGTTACTTTGTTGACGGACTCCGCCGTGGGGGCGACCTCTGCGGCCGGAAAGTTCCGGTAGAGTACATGGAAGAACCTTTCGCGCGCAAGGAACCCGGGTTCAGAGCGCATCTGCTGCAAGTCCGCAAGCTGCCGCTTTTTGTATTTGTCGAGTTCATCATCAGGGAATGTCGGGTTCATGACCACATCGCTCAACAATTCCAGGATGCGATCGGTATTTTCCACGAGTCCCGATGCTGTCACGATCGATACATCGCGGCCGAAATTTGCCGAGGCCCCCAGGCTTGCTCCGATGTCATCAATGTCCCGGGCTATCTGCGCACTCGTCCGATGGGTTGTCCCTTCCCGGAGCATGTCTGCCGTGAACTTGGCCAGACCGGGAAGGTCTTGAGGGTCGTTAAGCGCCCCCGTCTTTATCCAGAGCATAAAATCAACGGTTGGCAGCTTGTGGCGCTCAAGCACCAGCACGTCAAGACCGTTGTCGAGCTTGATTTCCCGGGGGCGCGGCAGTTTGACCCGCAGAATTTCTTTGTTGACAGGAGCCCGATTAAGCCGCACGACCTTGCTGAGAGGGATTTCCTTGCTTCTTGCCGGTTCCTGTCCTGAAAGAGGAGCGCTCAAGGTTCCGAACGTTAGTACAATCACCGATAGAACAAGAAGTTTCCTTTTCACGTTCACTCTCCTTTAGCGGCTCGCCGCTGTGGTTTCCTTGGCGGCCGGCAGGTCAATGACGACCGCCTGTTCCCGGGGAATCAAGTACTTGCTGGCTGCTTCCTTCACCTGCTCCGACGTAACGGCATTGAATTTGTCAAAGATTGTGTTGATTAAGTTCGGGTCATTGAACTTTACGGTGTATTCTCCAATGCGGATGGCCGTAAACAGAGCTGTTTGTCGTGCTTGGATCTGCTGTCGCCGAAATTGGGCGCGGGCCTTATCCATTTCGGCCTCTGTAACCCCGTCTTTTTGGACGGCAGCGATCTCCGCCTCGATAGCGCTTTCGAGGTCCTCCGGTTTTACGCCGGGTCGCGGCACCGCCACCACGTAAAAAAGGCTCGGACCTGTTCGCGGGTCGGCCTGGGTCTGGATGGAGGTGGCCAACTGCTTCTCCTTCACCAGGTGCTGATAGAGGCGCGAGCTTTCGCCCGTGCTGAGAATATCGGAGAGCACCTGGAATGCGTAATTGTCCGACGTGTTCCCCGGCGGGATGTGGTAGGCGATCAAAACCATGGGAAGGCGTGCCAGCGGGTCCTCGATGGTTTCCCGTCGCTCCCCGTAATGCTCGGGCTCGGTGAGATCAGGTTTGGGAGGTGCCGGCTGAGCAGGAATGTCACCGAAATATCTCTTGACCTTTTCCAGCGCCTCGGCGGGGTCAAGATCTCCCACCAGGGTGAGCACGGCGTTGTTCGGGGCGTAATAAATACGGAAGAAATTCTGCACATCGGACACAGTGGCTGCGTTCAGGTCCGCCATGGAGCCGATCACCGAGTGTTTGTAGGCGAAATTGTCATAGGAAAGATTGTCGATCTCGAGATAGGCCTTGCCATAGGGCTGGTTGTCAATCCCCAAACGGCGCTCCTCTTGAACAGCGTTACGCTGGTTGTCTAGATTGGCCTCGTTCACAGCCAGAGAACGCATGCGGTCGCTTTCGAGGAACAGAGCGAGATCAAGTTGGTTTTTGGGTAACATTTCGAAATAGTTCGTGCGGTCCTCGGTGGTCGTGCCGTTCATGTCTCCGCCATTGTTTTCGATCAGAATCATGTGTTCGCCCTTGCCCACGTTTTGCGATCCCTGGAACATCATATGCTCGAAGAGGTGCGCAAACCCCGTCCTGCCGGGGCGTTCGCTGTGGGACCCTACGTTATAGGTGACGCAGATCGCAAAGACCGGCGCACTGTGGTCCGGGGCAATAATCACTCTCAACCCATTCGGAAGACGCTGGTCGGTAAAGTCAAGGTGCGGGACTCGAAGTTCCGCTGCGGCCAGCGCCTGGGCCAGCATCAACACGGCTGCAAACAACAACGTGCCTGCTCGATATCTTTTCATGTGCGAGACTCCTGGAGCTTCAAATTACGATCGTGGACCCGTTAAGAGATGATAGTCGCAAAGCCTGGCACTGCCCATGCAGCCTTGCGCCTGCTATTTTTGCATTGACGGGACCCTCTGGTTCACCACGATGGCTAGTAAGCTCAAGCATTTAAGTATGAGTCCAACTTGCCAGATTATACCTTAGCTCTGCTTGATACGTCTCTGGCCGAAAACACGTGGATCAAAAGCCCATTGCTACGCACAGTGCTGCAACATCGCCAATGCGTTCGCCCAAGGCAGCCGGCACGATCTGACACACAGCGACGGATTGCGGCAGTGCCTCGCGGCGCATGACTTGGCGGGCCGGTTCCAGCAGTGCGTCGCCAAGGCGCATGGCCAGCCCGCCGATGATGATCTTTTCGGGATTCAGGATGTCCACGAGTATTGCCAGCGTTTCACCCAGCCGCCTCGCTGTGATGCCGAGGATACGGCTCGCTACGGTATCCCCCTTTTTCGCCGCCGCGGCCACGTCGCGGGCGGTGATTTCCCTCCCCTGCCGGAATTGTCTCGCCAGAAGCTTGGGCTCGCGTGTTTTGATTGCCGTTTCAACTGCTTTTTGAGCGATTTGAGCCATGCCTCCTCCACTTGCCCATCCTTCGACAGAACCTGCCTTGTGATATCCCACCGGGCCGGTTCTCGTCAGCCGGACATGCCCGATCTCTCCCGCAAAGTCGTTGGTTCCATGGTAGAGCCGCCCATCGGCGATGATTCCGGCGCCCAGCCCGGTTCCCATGGTGAGGAAAACCATGTTCCGGCACCCCTGGCCTGCGCCGAAGCGGTGCTCCGCCACAGCGCCCGCATTGGCATCGTTTTCGACGTTGCACTTGACGTCAAACTCCTTCTCAAGAATAGTCTTGATCGGCACATCCACCCAGGTCGAAAGGTTCGGCGGTGCCTGGATAACACCTTTGATATGATCGAGCGGCCCGCCGCAACTCACTCCGATGGCCGCTGCCTTCAACCTGTGCCTCACAAGCATGTCGCGGATTCCTGCCTTGATCAGGCGCAGAGCAGGCTCCGGCCCGTTCGCGGCCCTGGTGGGGAATTCGATCCTGTCCAAAACTGTCGGGGGCTTCAGGGAGACGACAACGGCCGTTTTTGTCCCCCCAATATCAACACCTACGAGAGCGCGTCTTGGCATGGCTGTCACACCTTCCATGAATCCTTATTCGTCCTCAAGAGTCTAAACTACCAGGTGCGGAATGTCGCAGGCCACACCGCATGTCCGGAGCTTTTATCCCCTGATGTCTGTCTTGGCGTCCTTGTTCAGTCGCAGCGCGATTGTTAAAATTATATCTTTGTGCCACTGAGGAGTCATCGGCCCCGCGAAGCTTTACTCTTCCTATGAAAAAGATCATTGAAGTCCAGGACCTGACCAAGGAGTTCCGCTCTTTTCGCCGGCGGGAGGGCGTGTGGGGCGCTGTGCAGAACCTGTTTGTGCGCGAACGGATGACTGTCTCTGCCGTGGACCATGTGAGTTTCTCGATTGAGCCCGGCGAAGTAGTGGGTTACATCGGCGCCAATGGGGCAGGGAAGTCCACAACTGTAAAGATGTTGACCGGAATTCTTGTCCCCACCGGCGGCCGCATTGTTGCCAACGGATTTGTCCCCTGGCGTGACCGCCGCCGTTATACCAGGCACATCGGCGTGGTGTTCGGCCAAAGGACGCAACTCTGGTGGGACATTGCCGTGGTGGAATCGTTCAAGCTCCTGAAGGAAATCTACGAAGTATCGGACGCCGATTACAAGAAACGGTTGGGAGTTTTTTCTGAGATTCTCAACCTCAAGGATTATCTCAATACTCCCGTCCGCAAGCTGAGCCTGGGGGAGCGGATGCGGTGCGACATCGCCGCCTCACTGCTCCACAATCCGCCTCTGCTTTTCCTGGACGAGCCGACGATCGGCCTGGATGTGGTCGCCAAGGACCGCATCCGCGAATTTTTGAAGGAGGTTAACCGCACCGAGCGGACCACGGTGTTGTTGACCACGCACGACCTTTCTGATATCGAGGAATTATCCAGTCGCATCATTGTGATCGACAAAGGCAAAATCCTCTTTGACGGCGCGCTGCGGGAAATGAAAGACCGGCTGGCGAAATATAATCAAGTGAAATTCCTGCTGAAAGACCGCTCGCAGGCGACGGCCGTTGCGCGGATTGCCACGGACGGCATACGTTGCGACCAGATTGACGATCTCACCTTTCTGATACGTTTCGACCGCGAACGCTACTCAAACGCCGAGATCATCCGCAACATTGTTACGACGCTGGAAGTGAGCGACATCCTGGTTGAAGAAGAGCCTATTGAAGAGATAGTCAAGCGCATTTATCTACGGGGCGAGGTGGGATAATGGCGACTACCGAACTCACGCTACCGGCCCAACCGCAGGGTGAATTCTCAATGGGAACACTTGCCCGTATCTATGGCGGGTTCCTGCGCGTAGGCTTTGTAAACACCATGGCCTATCGCCTTCGTTATTACACGGGAATTGTTACTTACTTTATCTACGTTTCTATTTACTATTTTATCTGGAAAGCCATTTACACGCACAGCGCCAGCATCGAGGGTTTTGACTTCAGCCAGTTGCTGACCTACATTGCCGTCGGCTGGATCATCCGCTCTTTCTATTACAACAACATCGATCAGGACATGGCCACGCAGGTGCTCGAAGGCAAGCTTGCCATGGACCTGATCAAGCCGGTCAATACGCAATGGATGTACATCGCACAGGCGCTCGGCGAATCGGTCTTTCGCCTGACCATGCTTACCGTGCCTACCGCCATTGTCCTGCTTCTGGTCTATCCTCTGCGGCGCCCTGCCGGCGTCGCAAGCTTCATCGGGTTCCTGCTGAGCGTAGTGCTCAGCTTCTTCCTCGTCGCCGGTATCAACTTTGCCGTCGGCACGTTTGCCGTGCATTTGAAATCAATCCTTGGCCTGCTGCGTGCCAAGTACTTTCTGCTGGAGCTTTTTTCCGGATTACTGATTCCCATTTCATTCTTTCCGCATGTTTTCCAGGTGGCGTTTGCTTTCATGCCTTTCCAATACATCAGTTACATTCCCGTGCTGCTGTACCTGGGCAAAATCAGCGGTTTTGGAATTCTGAGGGCGCTTGGCACGCAGGTTTTCTGGGTCGCGGCGATTGTGGCCACCGGCCATCTGTTCTGGAAGTGGTCGACCAGGAAGATTACGATCCAGGGAGGGTGACAACCAATTATGAATTCTGAATAAGCGTAAATGCGGACTCTTTGCAACATGGAGACATTCATAACTGAAGCCATTTCATTTCTCGGTAATAGAGCGTGAATGGCATCATTTATATAATTCAGACTTCATAATTCTTTATCTGCGTACCGCGAAATCTGTATGAAACGCCACATTCGCCTCTTCGCTCTATATTTCGCTCAGTACGCCAAAGTCCGGCTGGAGTACAAGGCCGACTTTTTCATCGCCTTCTTTTCTTCGATGGCTGCCACGGTGCTGGGCTTTGGTTTTGTCCTGGTGCTTTTCACGAAGATACCGAAGCTCCAGGACTGGTCATTTTATGAAATCCTTTTTCTCTACGGTTTTTCGTTGATTCCCCTTGGTTTTTTCAACGTCGTGAGTTGGAACCTTTACCAGTTCGGCGACATTTACATCATTCAGGGCCGCTTTGATCGCATCCTGCTGCGCCCTGTGGACACTCTTTTCCAGGTACTGTTCGAGAAGTTCCGACTGGAATCGCTCCAGGAGGTTGTTACGGGCGCCTTCGTGGTGGCTGTCTCGGCGAAGCGACTGCACCTTCCGTGGCCTGCCGCGAATTATCTTTGGTTTATCTTGATGGTGGCCTCGGGTGCGGTGATCTATCTTGCAGTCTTCCTGATGCTCACTGCCGTATCGTTCTGGTTTGAAGACCGCGTCGGCATCGTGCCGCCTGTCTTTAATATGCTGACCTTCGGCCGCTATCCGCTGACGATCTATAATGTCTTCATCCAGTTCATGCTGAGTTGGATTATTCCCTTCGGATTCGCGTCGTTCTATCCCACAACCCGTTTTTTGGGGCGAACGGCATTTAACACATACTTCTATCTGGTCCCGTTTGTGGCGACAGCGTTTTTTATGCTCGCAGTCTTCGTCTGGAACCGTGGGGTGGAGAACTACAGCAGTACAGGATCTTAAGCTCGATTCCCCGGACGCACCTTATTTTTGACCACCTTGCAGGCTTCGGGTAAAATTGCTAGCTTCCGGTTTTCTGGTTGCCTGGAGTTCGTGAGAGGGCACGACTTGCTGCGGTTCCAGCAGTCTTTGCTTACAGGATTTTTTACGTTTTCCGACACTGACCTGTTACGGATAACGCGAGCAAGATCCTGAAAGAAGCTCGGAGCAATTCTACGCACGGACAAATTGGCGTCCTTTCGAATACGACGCTCTAAGCGGGTGAATTGCCAGAGCCGGAGAAAGTCCCACAATATTCAATATGCTTCGATTTTACACGGCGGGTGAGTCACACGGACAGGCGCTTGTCGCGATTTTGATGGGATTGCCGGCGCATGTGCCGGTGGATTTTGCCTACGTCGATCGCGAGTTGAAGCGGCGCATGGGCGGATACGGACGAGGCGGCCGTATGAAAATCGAGTCGGACACCGCCCAGTTTCTCTCGGGCGTGCGTCATGGTGAAACGATTGGGTCGCCCATCGCCATACTGATCGAAAACCGCGACTGGAAGAACTGGCAGGCATCGATGTCCGTCGAAGACCTGCCGGAGACGCGCGAAAAATACAGGCCCGTAACGTCGCCGCGACCGGGCCACGCCGATCTCGCCGGCTGCCTGAAATACAATTTCCCCGATGCCCGTTACGTGCTGGAGCGCGCCAGCGCCCGCGAAACGGCTGCTCGCGTTGCCATTGGTTCGCTGGCCAAGCTGTTCCTGATGCAATTCGGGATTCAGATTGCCAGCCACGTCGTTGCGGTGGGGAATGTTGCCCTTTCAGAGAACAATGTTCCATTCGAACGCATCCTGGCACTGCGCGAAGTTGAAGAAATCGTCCTCAACTGCGTTGACCCAGAAGTCGAGGCGCGGATGAAGGCTGAAGTGGATAAGGCCATCCAGGAGCGCGACACCGTTGGCGGTACATTCGAAGTGATCGCCATAGGCGCTCCACCCGGGCTTGGTTCCTTCGTGCAGTGGGACGAGAAGCTTGATGGCCAACTGGCACAGGCGGTCATGTCCATTCAGGCGGTCAAGGCGGTTGAAATCGGGACTGGAATCGAAAACGCTGCGACGCGCGGTTCCGGCGTCCACGATGAAATTGGCTATGACCGCGAGCAACGGCGTTTTACAAGGAAATCGAACCGCGCGGGCGGGCTTGAAGGCGGAATGTCGAATGGCGAGCCGATTGTCGTCCGAGGCTACCTGAAGCCGATCTCTACATTGCGCAGGCCGCTTGAGTCCGTCGATTTTGCAACGCGGGAGCCAGTGAAGGCCGCCTACGAGCGCTCGGATGTTTGCGTTGTTCCGGCAGCGGGCGTTGTGGGGGAAGCAATGGTCGCGCTGGTTCTGGCGCGCGCTTTCCTTGAAAAGTTTGGCGGAGACTCGCTCGAGGAGACCCGGCGAAATTTCGCGGCATACCAGGAGCAAGTGCGGCGGTATTAGGCCGTGCGCGTTACGCTGAGCGGTTCTTTTTCATTTTGTGGACGGAGGGTCCACCGTATCCGTCTCATGCACGGGCCGCCTGTTTGCCAGGGTGAGCGCCCGAACAAGGCTGCGGTTTATTGCTGTGCGCAGCATGGTGAGCACGCTGACCCGAATTCAGGTGCTTCTTGAAAAACGGCTGAAGAGGAGAGGAGGACTTATGAAATCCGTGATACGAAAGTGCCCGAGTTTCTTCCTTCTTTTGGTCAGTGGACTTCTGGTTTCGGCAGTGGCCAGTCCAGCAAGTCCGCTGAGCGGTTCGACGTCAGTCAACTATCACCTCGTTAAGAAAGTAGTGCTGGGTGGCGAGGGGTTCTGGGACTATCTGGGCTTTGACCCACTGAATCGGCACTTGTTTGTTTCTCACGGTACGCATGTATTGGTGATTAACCCGGAGACTTACAAAGTGATTGGGGACATTCCTGACACGCCGGGCGTTCATGGTATCGCTGTAGCTCCGGAACTCAATCGGGGATTTATCAGCGATGGGCAGGCGGACGAGGTGACGGTCTTTGATCTGAAAACGCTGAAGACTATTGGCACGGTTAAAGTCACCGGCCACAACCCCGACTGCATCACATATGATCCCTCTTCACGGAGGGTCTTCACATTCAATGGCCGAAGTGATGATGCAACTGCCATCGACGCAAAGACCCTGAAGGTCGTCGGTACGATTGCACTTGGGGGAAAGCCGGAGTTTGCCGTTCCCAACGGGCGCGGAATGATTTACAACAACCTGGAAGACAAGAGCGTTGAACTGGCCATCAACGCCCACACTCTCAAGATCGAATCGCGCTGGCCGATGGCGCCTTGCGAATCGCCGTCAGGTCTGGCGATTGATGCAAGGCACAACATCCTGTTTGCCGGGTGTCATAACGAAATGATGGCCGTGATCAACGCCAGCACGGGCAAGGTAGTCGCAACGCCCGCGATCGGGGCCGGCGTGGATGCTAACCGCTTTGATCCCCAGACCGACCTGGCCTTCAGTTCCAACGGATCGGGCACGCTGACGGTAGTGAAGGAAGAGTCGCCCACGGAGTTCAAGGTTGTGGAGAACGTCCCAACCGAGCGCGGAGCACGCACGATGGAACTGGACCCGAAAACCCACACGGTATTTCTGGTGACCGCCCGGTTCATGCCCCGTCCCGCCGGGCCCCGCGAGCAGCACGGATTTCAGAGGCCGCGGATTGTTCCGAACAGTTTTACACTGCTCGTGCTCAAGCCGTAAAGCGGACTTTCCGAGCGAGCCGGTTCAAGCACATTCCAACGTGCTCTATTTTCGGATTGTTGATGTCAGAACGGGCGGGCTGATCGAAAATTCCAAGTGGATCTTGACTGAATCGAAAAATGATCTATCCCATCGTAAAGTACGGAAACAAAGTTTTGGAAGCCGGCACCGAGCCGGTGACGGAGTTTAATGCTGAACTCGAGAAGCTGGTTGCCGACATGTTTGAAACCATGTACGCCGCAAACGGAGTCGGCCTCGCTGCTCCTCAGATTGGCATTCCTAAGAGGATTTGCGTGATTGATATCACTTCCGGCAAGGACCCGTCGGCGAAGCTGGTGCTGGCGAACCCCGAGATTATTGCTGTCGAGGGAAAACAGACCGAGGAAGAGGGCTGCCTGAGCTTGCCGGATTTCCGTGCAAAGACTCCCCGCCCGTTGCGGGTCACGGTTCGTGCGCAAAACCTGAAAGGAGAGGAATTCACCATGACCGGCGAAGGGTTGCTGGCCCGCGCCTTCTGCCATGAGACGGACCATCTGAACGGCAAGCTCTTCATTCATCACCTGACGCGGCTCAAGCGGGAGTCCATCAAGCGCAAGGTTTGGAAAATGGCTAAAGCAGGAGAATGGTAGGATAAATTCAGGCCCGGCATTAATGGGCCTTACAATCTACACGGCCAACAAGCTCTGCAGCGGCCCCGTACCACGCGCCGGAATCCTGCAATGGGAAGACCAGTGCTACGGTAGAGGTTTTCAGTATAATTCGTAATCCTCAATAAATTCCTGCGAAGGACTGCTTCCGCCGGACACCTGCGATGAACCTGATTTTTTGCGGTACACCCCAATTCGCCGTTCCCACGCTCGAAAGGCTGATCGCAGAGAAGTTCCCGATTCAACTGGTTATCACGAATCCGGACGAGCCGCGCGACCGCGGCCATAAAGTGCAGCCTTCGGCCGTTAAGGAAGCGGCGCTCCGTCACGGCCTGCCGATTTATCAGCCTGCAAAGCTGAGGACCGAAGAGGCACGGAATTTCATTTCCCAATATCGCCCAGACGCTATTGTGATCGTGGCTTATGGCCAAATCGTTCCACAATGGATGATTGACCTTCCGCCCTATGGTTGCATCAATCTGCATGCCTCGCTTCTACCGAAGTACCGCGGTGCCGCACCGATTGCCTGGGCGATTATCCGGGGAGAAAAGGAGACGGGCGTCACGACGATGAAAATCGATGCCGGCATGGACACCGGTGAGGTTCTTCTCGAACGGCGCGAGCCGATCCACGACGACGACACGACGGAAACGCTGAGCCAGCGCCTCAGCGTGATCGGCGCCGACCTGATGGTGGAAACGTTGCGCAAACTTGAACGTGGCGAGATTGTTCCCCGGCCACAGGACTCGCGGTTCGCTACGCTGGCCCCAAGGCTCAAGAAGGAGGACGGCCTCATCGATTGGACCCGGCCTGCGGATGAAATCGCCCGGCGCGTTCGCGGGCTTGTCCCCTGGCCCGGCGCTTATACTTCCTTTCGCGGCAAGCAGTTGCACATCTGGCGGGCGGAGCCGGTTCCAGCGGCAGGAGAAACGGCCATTGCTCCCGGCACCCTCTTGCTCGATGGCGGCCGCTTAGCCGTGGCCTGTGGTGCGGGTACGATGCTCGTGCTTCACGAAGTTCAGCTTGAAGGTCGCAAGCGGCTCGGTGCGCGCGACTTTGTGAACGGCGCCCGCGTCCAGTCCGGTGAAAAGGTCGGTTCCTGAGGTCTGCCGCCTTGGCGAAAGTTTCACCCGCCCGCAAAATTGCCTTTGAGATTCTCCTTAAGATTGACGCCGGTGAAGGCTTCGCCGATGAACTGCTTCGGCGAAGTGAAGTTTCAGATCTGAGCGAACGGGATCGCGCGCTTGCCACGGAAATCGTGATGGGCGTGCTCCGGTGGCGCGGCGAGATCGATGATCGCCTCGAGCGTCTTTCCGGGAAAGCTATCGGATCACTTGATCGTGAAGTCATTACGGCCCTGCGAATGGGCATCTATCAGATTGTCTTCCTCGAGAGAATTCCAAAGTCTGCCGCTGTCAACGAGTCTGTTGAACTCACGAAGCTCGCGCGCAAGCGGTCGGCTGCCGGCCTCGTGAATGCGGTCCTGCGAAAGTGCGAGCCGGTCGGCTTCCCGCTGAGACACGGCGCAGATGTTTTGAATGACGTTGAATTTTCGGCGGCCGTCGGCCGGACGCTTCCGCCGTGGCTTCTGGAGCGATGGGAGTCGAACTTCGGCGCCGAAGCTGCCAACCGGCTTGCCTGGATGGGAACCCAGGTTCCCGCCACGACGCTGCGAATTACTTCCTGTACACCGGAGCCGGATGAGGTCATCGGTAAGTTAGAAGAGAAGGGATTCAAGGTCCGTCGGGGCAGATATGCGCGGCAGGCTTTGATTGTTGAATCCGGCGAGGCTGCTGCGGCAAGAATCGCTGAAGAATTGGGACTGGCCGTTCAGGATGAGGCATCGCAACTGGTTGCAGAGTTGGTTGGCGTGCGTGCGGGAGACCGGGTCCTTGACGTTTGCGCCGCGCCGGGCATGAAGACGAACCTGCTGGCGGATGCCGTTGGTGAGGGGCTGATTGTGGCCTGCGACCCCAGCGCCCGGCGGTTGCGAACAATGCGGAAGCTCTTGCCGCGCCTCACCCAAAATGCCAAGGCGGTGCGGCCTGTGCGGCTGGACGCAACCGAACAGCTTCCATTCAACCGGCAGTTTGATCGCATTCTGGTGGATGCTCCCTGTTCGGGGACGGGAACTCTGGCACGTAATCCAGAAATCAAATGGCGACTTGCGCCGGAAGATCTGCCGAGGCTGGCTGCAATCCAATCGAAGATTCTGGCAAACGCACTCGCGGCACTCGCGCCCGGAGGAAGACTGGTTTATGCCACGTGTTCGCTGGAGCCGGAGGAAAACGAAATCGTGGTCGAGCGCGTTCTGGCATCGGCTGCGGGCTTCCGCAGGCTTGGCCGGGAGGAGCTTGTCAAAAGCTTTCCGAAGCTCGGCCCGCTGATCGATGAGAACGGTTACTTCCGCACCAGGCCGGACCTGCACGGCATGGACGGGTTTTTCGCAGCAGCCATCACACGTCAGGTGGTTCTTAATCCGCAAGGCCTGTCTGACATTTCGGCAATTGGGGAGGATTCGAAGTCAGTCCGCAAAACAGGACAGCGGCGCTGTGCTACAAATACTTCCAGTGACTTTGCTAACATAGGCGCAAAGCACTTGGAAAAGGAGGACATCATGTATCTTAAAGGAAAGAAGATTGCTGTGCTCGTCGCAGACCAGTATCAGGAACTGGAGGTTTGGTATCCTCTGCTGCGGTTCCGCGAAGACGGTGCGGAAACTGTGGCTGTGGGTGCAGCAGCCGGCAAGACTTACGAAAGCAAGAAAGGCTATCCCATTGTCGCGGATAAGTCGGTCGGGGATGTAAGCGCAGCGGACTTTGACGCCGTAGTGATCCCCGGCGGTTGGGCGCCGGATTTCCTGCGGCAGGATGAGCGCATGGTCAGGCTAGTGCGCGACATGTTCAACGCCGGCAAGGTGGTGGCGGCGATCTGCCATGGCGGATGGCTGCTCTGCTCGGCGGATGTCGTCCGGGGTCGAAAAGCCACTTGCTTTACGGCCATCAAGGATGACATGATTCACGCGGGTGCGAAATACGTGGATGAGGAAGTTGCCGTTGACGGTAATCTGATCACGTCGCGGAAGCCCACGGACCTTCCGGCGTTCTGTCAGGAGATTGCCAGGGCGCTGAGCGCCCAGCCTGTCGCACAACGCGCAGGAAAGGCGTAACTGTCTTTATTCGATTGGACCTGATCGCGGAGGTGTGTTCGTTTCTGAAGTTACAATTCATTTTCCCGAGAGGAGTCGAGATGCGGAACTCTTTCATCCTGGTGTTGTCTTGCATTCTGATGACTGGTGCGGGATTTTTCAGTTTCAGTCAGAAGGCTCTGGCTAAGCCGCGCAAGGGACATTTGCTTTACATGACGCTTTCGGCCGGTTACAAGCACGCGAGCGTGGCCCCGTCGGAGGGCATCGTAAAGCAAATCGGCGAGCGGTCCGGACTGTTTGATACGACGGTGACGCAGGACGTTGGAGCGTTCACGCCTGAAAACCTGAAGAAATACGATGTGGTGATGTTTTACACAACGGGTGAGCTTCCGATGACCGAGGCTGAGAAGAATGCCTTCATTAATTTCATCCGGTCAGGACACGGGTTTGTGGGCGTACACAGCGCTACGGACACTTTCTATGAGTGGGAGCCCTACCTGGAACTGATTGGCGGCTACTTCAACGACCACCCGTGGCATCAGCAGGTGACCGTGGACGTGGCGGACCCGTCAGACCCCATCGTGAGTTTCCTCGGGAAATCGTTCCAGGTGAATGATGAGATCTACCAGATCGCCGATTTCCAATACAAAACCTCGCATGTGCTGCTGCGGCTTGATCCGAACTCGGTGAACCTGCGCAAGCCTGGCGTTCACCGCCGCTTCTATGGGTGGCCGCTCGCCTGGACGCGGCGCGACGGTAAAGGCCGCGTGTTCTATACTGCGCTCGGCCACGAAGACGCCGTTTGGAACAGCCAGTGGTACCAGGAACTGCTCCTGAACGGGATCAAATACGCTATGGGACAACTGAAATAAACTTACTTGTGTGCTGGGCGGATTCTCGTGCATGCTTGAAAGTCCGCTAAATGCGGACGGTGCGGCTTTTTTCTTGACAAACTCCAGAGCTATTTGTATGAAAGTTAATGGAGATATTTGTCAGCGCGAGGAGGCAATCGGGTCCAAGAAAAATAAGCGCAGGCCTCGTTAGGCGAGGTTACCACGCAAACACAAGCCACTGCCCGGAAACGCGGAGACGCGCCAACGGGTAGAGCAGGCACAGTCGGATTAAGGCTTTGCCTAAGGTGGCTGTCCTCATGAGGACGGGGAATGTACGTTGTGTGGAGCTGAAGCTCAGACCAGGAGGTTGTCCCGCCGAAAGTTCGGCGCGGATGGTTTTTTCGGCCCCGTGGGAGCTGCGGCTCACACGGGGTTTTTAATTTTCCAAACGGCATTGGGCAACAGGCCTCGTCCGATGCCGGCGCGGGCGTTGCGGAGATGCCTATTCGCGGGAGGAAGCAATGATCTACTTTACTGAAATTGAGAACCTGCCGGTCTATGACGTGACGGGCGCTTACATCGGAAGGATCGTTGATCTGGGAATCGATCCCAACCAGAACGCGATGCGCGTGGCAGCCTACTATGTGAGAACTCTGGACAAGACCGAGGTCCACATCCTCCGCGAGCAGATGCAGGCCATCACTGTTCGCTCGGCGCAGACGTCCGTGAGCCGCAAGGAAATTCATAGCAACAAACCGGTGGGCGAACTCTTGCGTGTCCGAAAGGACGTGCTCGACCAGCAGGTGATTGACGTGAACCATCGTAAAGTAGTTCGTGTGAATGACGTTGATTTTGACCTCCAGCCCATCGACGGACACATCGAATTGCGCGTGCTGGATGTCAACGTGGGAATGGCTGCGGCCGTACGGCGGCTCTTGCAGGGGCTGACATCCAAGCATACCATCCGCAAGATTTCCGGTTTTTTCCCCTCTAGAACGATCCCTTGGGAATTCGTCAATTTGATCGAGCCGGATTCCTCGCGCCGGCTGAAGCTGCGTATCTCCTATGAACGACTCGCGCGGCTGCACCCCGCGGATATCGCGGACATTCTGGAAGAACTGAGCCGCGATGAGCAGCGTTCCCTGATCGAGGCCCTTGATCACGGGACGGCGGCGCAGATTATGTCTGAGATCCCAACGGCCATGCAGGCACAATTGCTGGAGAGCATTCCGGTTGAAAAGGCCGCAGATATCGTGGACGAAATGCCGCCCGACGAGGCCGCCGACGTTCTTCAGGAACTGCCGCCCGAGACCTCTGCAAAGCTGCTGGCCGATATGGAAAAGGAGGACGCCCAGGAGGTCAAGGAGTTACTCGGGTTTGAGGAGGACACGGCCGGTGCACTGATGACGACGCATTATATTGCCCTCGAAGGATCAGCAACTGTTGAAAACGTCATTGAAGCCATGAAGCAGTTCGAGGGGCCGATCGAATCGATCCATTCGGTGTACTTGATTGATGCTGAGGAGCACCTGGTTGGGGCCGTGCCGCTGGCGCGAATTCTGCTGGCCCCGGCCAACACTCCCCTGCGGGCCCTATCCGTGGAAGAGGTCCGAAGTGTACAGACGGATACAGACGCGAAGGCCGTGATCGACCTGTTCAGAAAATATAACCTTCTTGCCCTTCCGGTGGTGGATGACAAGAACCATTTGGTGGGGCTGGTGACGGCTGATGATGTTCTTGACCTGGTTGTCCGCCGCCGGTAGAGGGGCTTTTCGCACAAGCAGGAATTCCGAAGTCATGTAAGAAAGGCATTCTGTCGGGGTCTGATGTCCGGCAGAGGTTACCCATGGATCGCGTACGCCTGAAAAGGTTTCGCACTAAGCTGCTCATTTTCCTGGCTGTTGTCGGCCCGGGGATTATTACGGCCAATGTGGATAATGATCCGGGAGGAATCTACACCTATTCTGTCGCGGGCGCAAAGTTTGGATACACACTGCTGTGGACGCTCATTCCGGTGACCATAGCACTGATAGTGGTTCAGGAAATGGTTGCCCGCATGGGTGTAGTTACAGGCAAGGGACTGGCTGACCTGATTCGTGAGGAATACGGATTTCGGACTACTTTCTTCCTGATGTTTTGCTTGTTAGTGGCGGACCTGGGCAATACGGTCTCGGAATTTGCCGGGCTGGCCTCAGGGATGTCGGTTTTTGGTGTCAGCAGATACATTGCAGTGCCGCTGGGTGCCTTTCTGGTGTGGGCGCTGGTGGTGAAGGGCACGTACAGATTCGTGGAAAGAGTTTTTCTGGTAGGCTGCATCTTCTACGTTGCGTATCCTATCTCCTCCTTCCTGGCGCGTCCTTCCTGGTCTCAAGCCATGATCAATACGGTGAGACCTTCATTTCGACTCGATTCCGGCTACCTCTATATGACTCTTGGGGTGATCGGAACCACCATCGCTCCTTGGATGCAGTTTTACCTACAGTCTGCTGTTGTGGAAAAGGGCATAAAAATCAAGGACTGGACCTATTCGCGCTGGGACGTGATCATTGGTTGTTTTCTCACGGATATTGTTGCCTTTTTTATCATTGTTGCCTGTGCGGCCACGTTATACGTGAGTGGGCATCGGAACATTGCCGATGCGGGCGACGCTGCGATGGCGCTGAGGCCGCTTGCGGGTCGCCTTGCGAGCGCTTTGTTTGCCTTTGGCCTGTGCAATGCCGCTCTGCTTTCTGCCACTATTCTTCCGCTCGCTACAGCCTACTACGTATGCGAGGGACTCGGCATTGAAGCAGGGATCAATAAGCGCGTTGAGGAAGCGCCGACGTTCTACTGGCTCTATACGACACTGATTGCATTGGGCGCGCTGGCTGTTCTGGTTCTAAGTGATCAGATGCAGGTTCCCATCATCCTGCTGTCGCAGGTCGTGAACGGCATCATGCTCCCGTTTGTGCTGATTTTCATGCTTCGCCTTTCAAACCGCGAAGACCTGATGGGCCAATATCAGAACACCCGCACGTTCAACGCCATTGCCTGGCTCACCTGCGTCGTGATGATTGGTCTCACGGCGATGCTGATCGTGTCCTCTTTTTTCCCCAGCGCTTACCCGTGATCAGTATGGACGGAGACAGACATTTATGCGAACGAAGCCGACCGCCTTAGTCCGCCTGATCGTGTGTCTATTGTCGTTTGCTCTAACCGCGTGCGCCCAGTCGTCTTCGCAGTCGATTCCGCCTTCCGACTCTGATTCGAATATTCCCCTCCTGGACCATCCCGAAACAGACCGCTACTGGGTTTCAGGGCAGATCAATGTTATCGGCCAGGGGCACCCTGCCTTTCGCGCGCCATACAGCGGGCCGAACAGCCTGAAGCCCCAGGCGGAGTTCGACGTGTCCAACGTCTTGACGTTGTACACGGGCCTGGAAATAGCCCCGGACACCGAAATAGTCATTGACGTTGAAAGTGCGGGAGGGCACGGTATCAGTGACGCACTCGGCCTTGCCGGATACACAAACCTGGACGTAGTCAGGAATCCCGACCTGGGTGCAGCGCCGTATGCTGCGCGGCTGCTGGTAAGGCATATCATTCCGCTCAGCCACGATACGGCTGAGAGCGATCGCGGACCGCTTGAGTTTTGGGGAGAGCTTCCCGTCCGCCGCATTGAGATCGTTGCCGGGAAATTCAGCCTTGTGGATTTTTTCGACAACAATGCTGTGGGCAGCGACGACCACCTTCAGTTTATGAACTGGACGGTTGACAACAACGGTGCTTACGACTATGCCGCGAATACACGCGGTTACACGGACGGCGTGATGTTGGAGTACGATGACCGTGAGTGGGCCCTCCGGTTTGCTGAGACCCTCATGCCCAAGGTCGCGAATGGCATTCACCTCGATGCAGACATCGCCCGCGCTCGCGCTGAAAACGTGGAGTTTGAACTTGACCATGACTTGCTTCCGGGCCGCAAAAGCGCAATCCGCCTGCTCAGCTTTGTGAACCACGCGGACATGGGTAACTACCGAGAGGCCATTGACCAGTACCGGGATGGGCTAGTGTCGGTGCCGGACATAACGCTGACGCGCCGGCAAGGGCGGATTAAGTACGGCTTTGGGGTGAACCTTGAGCAAAATCTTACGCAGAATCTGAGGTCCTACGCGCGGTGGGGATGGAACGCCGGTCAGAATGAGTCGTTCGCCTATACCGAAGTGGATCGTACAATTGCCTACGGTTTCGATCTGCGCGGGAGGCGTTGGCGACGGCCACACGACAGGCTCGGCCTGGCCTCGGTCACGAACTACATATCAGGTGACCATCGCGAGTATCTGGCGCTCGGCGGGCTGGGTTTTATTTTGGGCGACGGCAAACTTAATTATGGCCCCGAGCACATCATCGAGGGTTATTATACGTTCCACCTCTGGCGGGGATTGTTCACCTCAGTGGATCTTCAGCACATTTGGAATCCTGGATACAACCGCGATCGCGGCCCAGTTTTTGTCCCTGCGTTCCGCATCCATGCTGATCTGTAGATGACGAAGATTCAACTCCCTGGCTTGACCCTCAGCATGACGACCCCATGCGCCGGGACCCTTGCGGAATAATGCGTGGGGGAGACCTTGAGGGCTTCGTGTTTCCACAGGTCGCGAGCCCGGATATTTCTGCCCTCGATTTCCACGGCAGACCATTCGACGCCGATTTCATCCTCCTTGTCATCCCGGTTGAAAAAAGCTACAGCGGTTGATCCATCGGAAAGCTTGCGGTAGGCCACCACGTGCTTGCCCAGCGGTGTAACCAGCTTTGCAGGATTTGCGGCCTGATCCTGGTTAATGGCGATCACTTCGGTGTTCATCAAAATCTCCCTTGTTTCTTCGGTCATCGAACTCAGGTCGTTTCCGGCCAGGAGCGGAGCGGCCAACAGGCACCACAGACTCATGTGAGTCCGGTACTCATCGTTGGTCATGCCGCCGTTCCCTACTTCGAGCATGTCCGGATCGTTCCAGTGGCCCGGCTTCATGTAGTGCTGGATGGCGAACTGGCTGAAACCGATCTCGTCCATCCGTTCCCAGCGGTCGCTGATGTCTCCGGTGGTCCGCCACAGATTGCCGCCGACCTTGGCACCCCAACCCCAGACATCATCGCGCCCATACTGGCAAAGGCTGTACACGATGGGGCGTCCGGTCTTTTGCAAAGCCTCGCCCATTTTCTGATACACGGGGCGCATCTCCTCATCTTTGTAAATCTCTGCCGCGCTGCACCAGTCGTATTTCAGGTAATCGAAACCCCATTCGGCGTAGGTCTGCGCGTCCTGCTCCTCATGCCCAAAACTGCCCTCATACCCCGCGCAGGTGGTGGGACCCGGGCCGGAATAGATTCCGATTTTGAGACCCTTCGAATGAACGTAGTCGCAAAGCGCCTTCATATCGGGGAACTTCCGGTTGCCCGTGATTCTGCCGTCTTTATCGCGCTGGCCCTGCCAGGTATCATCGATGTTGATGTAAGTGTAGCCCACTTTTGCCATGCCGGAGGCCACCATGGCGTCGGCCGCCGCACGGACGATACTGTCATCCACACGGCCGGAAAACTTGTTCCAACTGTTCCAGCCCATGGGCGGGGTCCTGACCAGGCCATTGTCCGGCAGGTCCCGCAGGGCGGGTAGAGGGAGAGGCTTCGGTGGGAGGGTCGCCTCCCGTGTTGTGCGCTCGGCTATACCGCTTATCGGATTTCTGCCAGGGAAGCTGATCATCATATTAATCTTGCCGCCGGCCATCTGGCCGTCATAAGCGACCTGGCGTGTTTGCTGCCGGAGGTGAATTACGACTTCAAAATGCAGCTTGCCGTCTTGAAAGCTTCCATTGCTCAAGGCGAGCTTGCGGGCCCCGTACATGACTTCGCCGGTGACAGTGTGGCCGGATTGTTCCAGGTGCAGAAAGGTCTTGCGGTAGTTTCCGTCACCCGTGGGAACAAGCAGGACCCAGTAGCCGCTCAGGTCCGTCAGGGCTTGAAGAGTGGGTGCCCCCGCCAGCAGAGCAGGGGACGCCGCCAATGCTCGAAGAACACATCTGCGGCTGACGACAGGGCCAAGAACAGAATCCTCCAACATGATGAAACGTCCTTTCCTGGTCAGATTATCTCATTGAAACTGCTGTAGATCCCGCCTGCCGGGTTACCGCGCTGCTGAATTGATCCTGCAAAGCGGGGTAGAAACCGGCGGAAGGATACCATAGGAGCGGGTGGCAATCCAGCGATAAACCTCAAGGGCCAGCGCTCTTCAGTGTAGGCGATAACGCTAATGCCCCTACTGAGCTATGATGAGGACGTAAAAGCGTGGCGTAAGGAGAGGATGCCAAACACTGAAAGGAATGGTACCGCTAATCCGAGGATAATCAGCACCTTTAGCTGGGGGTTGTGCAAAACTTTTAGCGTGATTTGGCATCAAATTAAAAAGGAGGTAGTAGGGAATCAAGAGGCAGCGTTAGGCGATAATTTTCCTCGAATCAGTTTAGTTGACAGCCCGGAACTTTATGGTATACTGACATTTGGGTCCGGGGGCTGGGGAAATTATCCCTCGGCTGGGCCATCCCTTCAGGTAGTATTTAAAAGGACCACCTCTCCGATCTCTTTCAACCTTTACAGCCGCTACTGAGGAACCGTGGAATCAGAAACTTGCAAGAAAGAACTCGTAATTGAAATCCCTCCTGACATTGTCAGACAGGAATCCGAAGCTGTGACGGCACAGTACCGGCGCGTCGCCCGCATCCCTGGGTTTCGCCCGGGTCACGCTCCGGCTTCACTGGTTCGCCGGCATTTCAGGGAAGACATCCGCAACGAAGTTGTGCAGACGCTGCTGCCGAAGTACTTTGAAAGCGCAATCAAGGAACAGAAGATCTCGGTGGTCGGGCGACCGCATTTCGCGGATTTGAAATTTGATGAGGATCGCCCGCTAACCTGTACTGTCAAGTTCGAAGTCATCCCGGAGTTCGAGCTGAAAGACTACAAAGGGCTTGAAGTTGAAGAACTCGTGACCGAAGTGAGCGAAGCCGAGGTGACGCAGGCGTTGAAAGACTTACAGGAGCGTGCGGCGACTTTCGAGCCTGTAGAGGACCGTGGGGCAGAAGAGGGCGACCTTGTTACCGTAAACTACCGGGGAAAGGACAAGGCTGATTCACAGGCAAAGCCGCTTGAAGCCAGCGACGCCATGGTGCATCTCGGAGCTGAAGGCGTGGCCCCTGCCTTTACGGAGAACCTTCGTGGCGCTAAGCCCGGAGACGTTCGAGAATTTGAAGTGAGTTACCCGGAAGAGTACACTTCCAAAGCGCTGGCAGGGAAGACGTTCCGGTACCGGGTGGAAGTTCTGAGCATCAAGCGGAAAGTTGTTCCCGAGTTGAATGACGAGTTCGCAAAGTCAGTGAGCCAATACCAAACTTTCGAGGAGTTGAGGGCCAAAGTTTCTGAAAACCTGGCAGCGAGCAAGAAGCACGAGGCAGAGGTGGAAGCCAAGCAGAATCTCCTGAACCAACTCGTGACGGCGCACAGCTTCCCCGTTCCTGAAACGCTCGTCGATGCCCAATTGGACGCGAGGCTGGAGAGGTTCCTGACCCGGTTGATTTCGCAGGGGCTCGATCCCCGCAACCTTCGAATTGACTGGCAAAAGCTACGGGAAGAAGGTCGGCCCGAAGCAGAGAAGGATGTTCGTGGTTCACTGATTCTTGAAAAAGTAGCAGAGGCCGAGGGGATTGAAGTTACCGACGAGGAGGTCGATGAGATCATCCGGGAAATTGCGCAGGAGCGCCACGAAGCCCCGGCAGCGGTCAAGACTCGCTTGACACGCGACGATGAGCTTTCTAAAATAACGAATAGGCTCCGCAATCAGAAGGCCCTTGACCTCATTTACCGCAACGCTAAAATCAAACCTAAATCCGAAGCAGTCTCGGACCAGGCCAAAGGGTAACGGCAGGGAGAGTTAGCAAGTATGGAAAGACCAGCAATGACATTGATTCCTATGGTCGTCGAGCAGACGAACCGCGGCGAAAGGGCTTACGACATTTATTCCCGTCTGCTTCGCGACAATATCATTTTTATCGGAACCCCCATTGATGATAACGTTGCCAATCTGGTGACGGCGCAGTTGCTGTTTCTGGAAGCGGAAGACCCTGAAAAGGACGTGTCACTGTATATCAATTCTCCCGGTGGCGTCGTCACCGCGGGAATGGCCATCTACGATACCATGCAGTTTATCCGCCCCGACGTGGCCACGATCTGCATCGGGCAGGCGGCCAGCGTCGCTGCGCTGCTGCTGGCAGCCGGGACACGCGGGAAGCGTTTTGCGCTGCCGAACTCGAGGGTCTTGATCCATCAGCCGACGATGGGCGGACTGTCCGGCCAGGCGACCGATATCGATATTCATGCGCGTGAAATTCTCCGTGTCCGGGCGGGACTGAACGAGATTATGGCCAAGCACACCGGCCAGCCGCTCGAAAAGATCGAGCGCGACGTTGAGCGCGACTTCTGGATGAACGCCCAGCAGGCAAAGGAGTACGGTATCGTCGATGAAATCATCGAAAAGCATAAATAACGGAGGGGACCTTAATTGAAACGACTGGTCTCAGATGAAATTCTTCGTTGCTCATTCTGCCAGAAAACCCAGGACGCAGTAGGAAAGTTAATATCATCTCCCGGCGATCATCCACGAGCTTATATCTGCGACGAATGCGTAGCGATTTGCAATACAATCCTTGAAGAAGAGCAGGCCGAACGGGTCCCTGCGGTTGAAGCCAAGCTGCCGCGTCCCGCAGAGGTCAAGCGCTTCCTCGATGAGTACGTCATTGGCCAGGACAAAGCAAAGAAAAAACTGGCTGTAGCGGTTTACAACCACTACAAACGCATCATGCTGGCCAAGGTGCGCAATGATGTTGAACTGACTAAGTCCAACATCCTGCTGATTGGGCCGACGGGGACCGGCAAAACGCTCCTGGCACAGACCCTGGCGCGGTTGCTGGAAGTTCCGTTCGCGATAGTTGATGCGACGACGTTGACCGAGGCCGGCTACGTCGGCGAGGACGTCGAAAACATCATCCTGAAACTCCTTCAGAACGCTCAAGGCGACGTTCAGCGGGCGCAGCAGGGGATCATTTATATCGATGAAATCGATAAGATTTCCCGCAAAGACGAAAACCCGTCGATCACGCGCGACGTTTCCGGAGAAGGTGTTCAGCAGGCGCTGCTCAAAATCCTGGAAGGAACTGTGGCGAATGTGCCTCCTCAGGGCGGACGGAAGCACCCCCACCAGGAATTTACTCCGGTCGACACGACGAACATTCTTTTCATCTGCGGCGGGGCGTTTGTCGGCCTGGAGAAAATCATTGAACGGCGCATGGGAAAGAAGTCTCTGGGGTTCCACGTTTCCGAAGAGGCTCAGGAGCCTCTATCCGGGCGCCGGAATATCGAGATGCTGGAGCAGGTCCAGCCGGTTGATTTGATCCGCTACGGGCTGATTCCGGAGTTTGTGGGACGTCTGCCCGTGATCAGCGTCCTGAGCGATCTGGATGAGAAGGCGCTGGTTGAAATTCTGACCGAGCCCAAGAACGCTCTTGTTCGCCAGTACCAGCGGTTGTTCGAATATGAGAACGTCAAGCTGAAATTCACTGAGGGCGCGTTGAGGGCGATCGCAAAACAGGCCATTCAGCGCAAACTTGGGGCGCGGGGCCTTCGCATGATCCTTGAAGACCTGATGCTTGACTTGATGTATCATCTACCCAGCCAGCGAACCATCCGTGAGTTCGTGGTGACGGAGGAAATGGTCGAGAAGCACGAGATACTTTTTGACCCATCTCTTTTTGAAAAGGCAAGTTAATGGATTCTGCTATGTTTTCAGGCCGAGAAAAAGGCGAAACGCGCGTACTCCCCATGATGCCCATCCGGGACGTCGTGATTTTCCCGTACATGATGACGCCATTCGTGGTGGGACGCGAAAGCTCCATCCGGGCGCTGGAAGAAGCTCTTGCCGGCGATAAGAAGATTTTTCTCGCTACGCAGCACGACGCCTCGGTGGACGACCCCAAACCGAACGATATCTACCAGGTGGGGACCATCGCCAACATCATTCAGAGCCTGAAGCTTCCGGATGGCAACATCAAGGTGCTCGTGGAAGGAAGCGAGCGCGGAAAGATCCTGAAGATCACGACCGACGAAGGATATTTTCGCGCCAGCGTCAAGACGGTCTCTTTCAGGATTGTCAGCACGCCCAGCCTGGAACAGCTTGTTCAGCGGGTGATTTCGCTCTTCGAGCAGTATGTGAAGCTCTCTCAAAGCCTGAACTACGAGACGATGATTGCCGCCGCCAAGGTGGACGAGATCAGTAAATTCACGGACACGGTGGCCGCCAACCTCAGCATCAGCATCGAAGAGAAGCAGGAATTGCTGGAACTTTTCGATCCCGTTGATCGTCTGACGCGTTTGGCGGACATCCTGGACATCGAAATCGAAAAACTGAACGTGGACCGCTCAATCCAGGGGCGCGTGAAGCGGCAGATGGAGCGCGCGCAGCGCGAGTATTACCTGAACGAAAAGATCAAAGCCATCCAGAAGGAACTCGGCCGCAACGAGAAGAGCGAAATTGATGAGCTGAAGAAAAAGATCGAAGCCGCAGGCATGACCAAAGACGCTTATGACAAGGCGATGACTGAAATTAAGCGTCTGGAACTGATGCCTCCCATGTCGGCGGAATCAACCGTTTCGCGCAACTATCTTGACTGGCTGCTGGCCGTACCCTGGAAAAAGAAATCCAAGGAAATCCGGGACATCCGCCGGGCGGAACGAATCCTGAATGAAGACCATTACGGTCTCGAAAAGATCAAGGAGCGCATCCTGGAATTTCTGGCTGTCCGACAACTCGTAAAGACGCCGCGGGGTTCGATCCTCTGCTTCGTCGGCCCTCCGGGAGTGGGGAAGACGTCGCTGGGACGCTCCATTGCCCGCGCTACAGGAAGAAAATTCGTGCGCCTGTCGCTTGGCGGAGTACGGGACGAAGCCGAAATCCGCGGCCACCGGAGGACTTACATCGGCGCGCTGCCCGGTCAGATCATCCAGATGATGAAGAAAGCGGGGACAGTCAACCCGGTGTTCCTGCTCGATGAAGTTGACAAGATGAGCATGGACTTTCGCGGCGACCCTTCAGCGGCGCTCCTGGAAGTCCTCGATCCGGAGCAGAACAACGCTTTTACGGACCACTACCTCGACGTCGAATACGATCTCTCAAAGGTTTTCTTCATCACCACGGCGAATGTGATCCACACCATTCCGCAGCCGCTCCAGGACCGCATGGAAATCCTGCGGCTTTCCGGGTATACGGAAGCGGAAAAGCTGGAAATCGCCAAGCGCTTCCTTGTCCCCAAGCAGCGCGAGGCCACAGGCCTGAAAGAACACAACCTGAAATTTGAAGATGAGGCGATCATCAATATCATTCGCAATTACACGCGCGAGGCGGGCGTCCGGAACCTCGAGCGCGAAATCGCCAACATCAGCCGCAAGGTCGCGCGGAAGGTGGTTCAAGACGGACACGAACTTAAAATTCTTGTCCGGCCTGAAGACCTGCAGGAATACCTTGGCGTGATCAAGTTCCGCGATACGAAGGCCGAAGAAAAGAACGAAGTGGGTCTGGCGACGGGTCTGGCATGGACCGAAGTCGGAGGCCAGATCCTGAACATCGAAGCCACGGTGATGACGGGGAAGGGCAAGCTGACTCTGACGGGCAAACTGGGCGACGTGATGCAGGAGTCGGCACAGGCGGCCTTGAGCTATGTGCGCTCCAGAGCTTCGCGCCTGGGGTTGCCGCCGGACTTTTATCGCCGTGTGGACATTCATATTCACATTCCCGAAGGGTCAATCCCCAAAGACGGGCCTTCGGCGGGTATCACGCTGGCGACAGCAATGGTCAGCGCCCTTACGAAGATTCCCGTTGACCGTGATATTGCCATGACCGGCGAAATCACGCTGCGGGGCAAAGTGCTGCCGATCGGCGGCGTGAAGGAGAAGATCCTGGCGGCCCACCGCGCCGGCAACCGGACTGTGCTCCTGCCACGGGACAATGAAAAGGACCTTTCAGAGATTCCGGAGAACATTCAGGAGGATATGGCCATCAGGTTCGTTGAGACCATGGACGAGGTCCTGGATCTTGCGCTCGAACGGAAGATCGAGGAAATCTCGGCCATTGCCGCAGAACCCGAAGGGGCCCGGCCGCTTGAGGCCCCGCTGGATTCCGACCGCGAGTCCTTGACCAACTGACGGGTCTCCGTGGAATTTGCCTGCAATGGGGCAACTCGCCGGCTCCTCAAAGCAGCCGCTGCAAGGAGTTATACCGATTCATAGTTCATAGTGAAGGCGCCGGGGCAGAGCGTAGTTTATGGAAGTACAGCAGGCCGGATGTTGTCCAAAACAATCGCATCCACTCAGGACACAAGCTGGTTTTTTCCCGCTGCGTCAAGAGTTAGCGTCAATTGATCCAAGCCAATTTTCGGATTGAAAAGTCTCAAAATAGCTGCCAGGGTCTGTACCATTTGGATTCCTGCTGACTTGCCTGAATGAGCTGTTCAGTTCAATTTCTGGAACGTCCAAGGGGCATCAAAGAAGCAGGGGTCGACCGGGCCTGATGGGCAAAAAGCCCAGAGGTCCTGAATTCAATTGAAATTGAGAGTGTATTATGCCGTCCAAAAAACAAGAAGAAAAACCCATCGAAGTGCAGGAAGAGAAAATCGAGGAGTTGAAAGAAAGTGAAATCCTCGATATTGCCAAGCTGAAGGAGATGAATATCGCTACGCTGACGCAGGTGGCCAAAGACCTTGGGGTCGTTGGCGCTACGGGCATGCGCAAGCAGGAACTGATCTTCAAGATCCTTCAGGCACAAACCGAGAAGGCAGGCCTGATTTTTTCTGAAGGAGTGCTCGAGTGTCTGCCTGACGGCTTCGGCTTCCTGCGTGCACCCGACTACAACTATCTGCCGGGCCCGGACGACATCTATGTGTCGCCTTCGCAGATCCGCAAGTTTGACCTGCGCACTGGCGATACCGTGTCCGGACAGATCCGTCCGCCGAAAGAGGGCGAGCGCTATTTCGCGCTGATCAAGGTTGAGGCCATCAACTTTGAGCCGCCCGATGAAGCGCGCAACAAGATCTTCTTTGACAACCTTACGCCGCTTTATCCGATGGAGCGGCTGCGGCTCGAGACGACGAAGGACAACATCTCTGCTCGCGTCCTCGATCTGCTGACGCCCATCGGCAAGGGCCAGCGCGGACTGATCGTCTCTCCGCCGCGCACGGGCAAGACGATGCTGCTCCAGACGATCGCCAATTCGATCACTGCGAATCATCCCGAAGTCACGCTGATCGTTCTGCTGATTGACGAACGGCCGGAAGAAGTGACGGACATGCAGCGGACCGTGGAGGGCGAGGTCATCAGCTCGACGTTCGACGAGCCTGCGGCCCGGCACGTCCAGGTGGCGGAAATGGTGATCGAAAAGGCCAAGCGGCTGGTTGAGCACAAGCGCGACGTGGTGATCCTGCTTGACTCGATCACGCGCCTGGCGCGCGCCTACAACACGGTCGTGCCGCCTTCGGGCAAGGTGCTGTCCGGCGGCGTCGATTCAAACGCCCTTCAGCGCCCCAAGCGCTTCTTCGGCTCCGCGCGCAACGTCGAGGAAGGTGGCAGCCTGACGATCATCGCAACCGCACTGATCGATACCGGCAGCCGCATGGATGACGTGATCTTTGAAGAATTCAAGGGCACAGGCAACATGGAAGTTCACCTCGACCGCAAGCTCGTGGACAAGCGCGTCTTCCCAGCCATCGATATCAACAAGTCCGGCACGCGGAAGGAAGAGTTGCTCGTGCCTAAAGACGAACTCAACCGTATCTGGGTGCTGCGCAAGGTGCTGAACCCGCTGTCGCCGGTCGAGTCAATGGAGTTGATCATCGACAAGCTTTCGAAGACCAAGAACAACGCCGAGTTCCTGGCCTCAATGTCGAATGGAGGAAGGTAAAGTCACGCCGCATTTCCTCGAACAGGAAACCTATTGAAGATCGAGCAACTTCCTCGCCCGTACCAGTTCCAGGATCTGTTCAACAACTTCTTCAGCCGTCAGCCGGGTGGAGTCTAAGATGACGGCGTCTTCGGCGGGGACCAGGGGCGAAACCTGCCGTTCTGCATCACGCCGGTCGCGTCTTGAAATTTCCGCCAGTGTTTCTTCAAGTGAAGCCGGACGTCCTTCCTGCTGATCTTGCCGTACCCTGCGCCGCGCGCGTTCTTCAGGCTCAGCCAGAAGGAAGATTTTGAGAGGCGCATCCGGGAAGACCACCGTGCCGATATCGCGTCCCTCCATGACAACTCCCGGCTCCCTGACCATGGATCTCTGCAACGCAATCAGCTTCTGGCGGACTGCGGGCAGGCGGGAGACGCGCGACGCAGCCTGAGTGACCTCCGGAGTTCGTATTTTGGTGGTGACATCTTTCCCATCGAGAAAAACCTGCGGTTGCGTTCCATGGGAAACGAAGCGGATGTCTGCGGCTGCAACGACCCGCGCGATGCCTTCTTCATCGTCCGGCGCGACACCGGATTCGATCACTTTCAGCGCCGCCGCGCGATAAGTCGCTCCACTGTCCACATAGGCGAGTCCCAAACGGGCGGCAAGCATCTGGGCCACGGTGCTCTTGCCGGCGCCCGCCGGACCATCAATGGCGATGACAAGAGGTTTGTTCATGATGGTTCGATGCCGTCTGACATCAGTATTCGGCCATCAGCGTTCTGGCAACAGCCAAAGGCATTCGGCCTGCACCGGAATTCTTTCCCTCTCCCGTGCTCTCGGAAAAGTTATCAGCGATTGCTGAGAGTCGTCGGCTAACGGCTAGATTCTCTTAAACGCCTTTTGAATTTCCTTCATGTCGTACCGCAGCACGACCGGCCGGCCGTGCGGGCATGTCATGGGGCATTCAGTCTTGCTCAACTCGAGCAGCAACCATGACATCTTTTCCTGGTCGAGCGGCATATTCACCTTGATCGCCGCATGGCAGGCGACAGTCGCTGCGATGCTGCGCCTCAGTTCATCAAGCGAAAGCGCGCGCGATTCACGCCCCACGCCGTCCAGGATTTCGCACACGAGTTTTTCCACATCGTCCGCCTGAATGTCCGCCGGCGCGGCTTTCACGGCGATGCTGCCCGCACCGAAAGGCTCAACTTCAAATCCATTGGCCGTGAGTTCCTCAGCAATGCTGGCGTAAGTTGCGCGCTGCTCGGGTCGCAGGTCCGCGATAATTGGGATCAGCAGCCGCTGACCCTCGATGGCGCTGGCGCGCCGCATGCGCAGGTGCTGCTCAAACAGCACGCGCTCATGAGCGACGTGCTGGTCGATGATCCACAGCCCTTCCGAATTGGTCGCGATGATAAAGCTCGATTGGACCTGGCCCAGCGGCAAGAGATCGGACGGAAGCTCGCCCATACGCGGCGCGAGAGACGCGGGCGTGGAGTCTTCGGAGAGCGCGGAACATGACATCGGCGCAGGGGGAGCGTAAACGGAAAGAGCTGCTTCAGCCAGCGGAAGAAATCCGGACGAAGGGGCTGGACGAGGCGCAGAAAGCTGGAAAGCCCTGGCCGTAGAAGCGTTAAACGGCTCACGCCGGCTTTGCGGCGGCGCCCAGGGCTTCGCGCCAGCGGCGGTTGTCGCGCTCTCACTGTGCGCTTCCGCGTCTCCGGTGTTGCTGTCAGCCTGCGCCTGCCGTGGGACAGGGAACGCCGCCACCGGCCGCGCCGCCATCAGCACCTGAAGGACAGAATCACGAATCAGGTCATGCACGAAAGACGGATGGCGGAAGCGCACTTCTGCTTTCGACGGATGAACGTTCACATCAACTTCGCCAGGCGGCATGTCGAGAAAAATCAGCGCAACAGGGAAAATCCCCGCGGGAAGGATGTTGCGATAGGCCTCATTGAGGGCATGCAGCACGAGCCGGTCGCGGATCAGCCGCCGGCTGACAAAAAAATAAATCTGATTGCGGTTCAGCCGGTGGACCTCCGGACGCGAAACGAAGCCAAAGATCCTGAAGACCGGCGGCTCCGTTGCCTCAAGCTCGCTCTCTGCACTTTCTTCAAGGCCCGGGTTTTCTGCGGGCAACAACTGGCGTTCAACGGGGCCGAACTCCACAAGCTGCTCGAGCATCTGGCTTCCCATCACCTGGTAAAGCCGTTCGCGATGGCTCGAAACGGGAGAAACATTGAGGATTTCACTGGAGACGGTAGAGAGCCGGAAGGACTTATCCGGATGCGCCAGTGCGTAATGTGTGAACATGGAAGCGATGTGCCCGAGTTCGGTGGATTCCGATCTCAGGAATTTGCGGCGTGCCGGAACGTTGTAAAACAGATTGTGGACTTCAATCGTGGTCCCGCGGGGCCGGGCGATCTCCTTAACGTCGCGGAGCTTTCCGCCAGCGATTTCCAGTTGCGTTCCCACGGGTTCCGATTCGTGGCGGGTTTCGAGCGTCAGACGCGAAACGGCGGCAATCGAAGGAAGTGCTTCGCCGCGGAAACCCAGGGTGGCGATTTCGTCAAGGTCTTCTGCGGTTTTTATTTTGCTTGTCGCGTGACGCTCGAAGGCCAGCAGCGCGTCGTCGCGGGTCATGCCGCAGCCATCGTCCACCACGCGCATCAGACGCTTGCCACCGCTCTCCACGCGGACTTCGATCTCTCGCGCGCCTGCGTCAAGCGAGTTTTCAACCAGTTCCTTGGCGACAGAAGCCGGCCGCTCAACAACTTCCCCTGCGGCAATCTTGTTGGCGACGGCTTCAGGGAGGATGCGAATGGTTGACATGGCAGCCTATGGATGAGAGACGAGTTTCCTCTCCGAGAGGAAATTCATTGCTTTACGATTTTCAGACCCAGTTCCGCGAGTTGTTCCGGATCGACGGGCGCCGGGGCGTCGCACATCAGGTCAGTAGCGCTGGCTGTCTTGGGGAAAGCAATGACCTCGCGAATGCTCGACTCGCCGGCCAGCAGAGCGATGATGCGGTCCAGACCGAGCGCAATCCCGCCGTGCGGCGGCGCTCCGTACTCGAGCGCGTCCATAAAAAACCCGAACCTTTCGCGGGCCTTCTCGTCACTCAGCCCCAGCACTCTGAATACGCGCCGCTGGATGTCGGGCCGGTGCATACGGATCGACCCGCCGCCGATTTCGCTCCCATTCAGCACCAGATCGTACGCCAGTGCTTTGACGCCGCCCGGATCGGATTCCAGCCGTCCCAGGTCTTCTTCGCGCGGCGACGTGAACGGATGATGCATGGCTGCGTAACGTTTTTCGTTCCTGTCGTACTCGAACATGGGGAAGTCCACGATCCATGCAAATTTCCAGAGGCCGGATTTGACCAGTTCCAGTTTGTTTGCGAGTTCCAGGCGCAGCCAGCCGGACGCCTCATTCAGTGCGCGCACGCTCTCGATGGAGTCTGATTCCGCACCCAAAATGACGACCATGTCCCTGGCCTGCGCTCCTGTCGCCGTGACGATCGCCTGGAGCCCCTCATCGCCGAGTGCATTTTTCATTCGCGACTGGATTCCTGATTCGGTGACGGTCACGTATGCCGAGTTCGAAGCCCCCTGCTGGCGAAGCGTTTCCTGATACCGGTCAAACTGGCTGCGCGAGATTTTGTCGGCTGCTCCTGGGACGCGCAGGGCCTTCGCCACCTGGAAACCTTTCACGGCCTTCAGCCCGCCGTCCGGAAGTTCCAGCCGTATCCATTCAAGACCGAAGCGCAGGTCCGGCTTGTCGGATCCGTACTTTTCCATCGCCGCGTCGTATCCAATGCGTGCGAACGGAATATCTACTTTTACGTCCACCAGCGCCAGCAACTTTTGCATCAGCGTTTCAATGATTTCAAAGAGTTCGTCGCGCTGGGGAAAGGCCATCTCGACGTCGATCTGCGTAAATTCCGGCTGGCGGTCGGCGCGCAGGTCTTCATCGCGGAAGCAGCGGACAATCTGGAAGTAGCGGTCGAAGCCGGCAATCATCAGCAACTGCTTGAAGAGTTGCGGCGATTGCGGCAGCGCGTAAAAGTGTCCCGGGCGGACACGGCTCGGCACGAGATAATCACGCGCGCCTTCCGGCGTTGACCGCGTCATAAACGGCGTTTCGACTTCGATGAAGCCGTGGGTGTCAAAGTGCTCACGCACCGCCTGGCAGGCCCGATGGCGCAGGCGGATGTTGCGCTGCATGCGGCTGCGGCGCAGGTCGAGATAGCGGTAACGCAGGCGCGTGTCTTCGGCCGTGCGGGACTCGTCTTCAATCGGGAAAGGCGGTGTTTTGGCTTCGTTCAGCAGCAGGAGCGTCTGCGCCTTCACTTCCACTTCGCCCGTTGCAATCTGCGGATTGACGGTGTCTGAGGCGCGGAGCACGACTTCGCCTTCCACACCGACCACGTACTCCGTGCGGACCTGTTCAGCCTTGGCGTGGGCCTCGGGGCTTGACTCTGCGTTCACCACCACCTGCACCACGCCGGTGTGGTCGCGCAGATCGAGAAAGATCAGGTTCCCCAGGTCGCGCCGCCGCGCCACCCATCCTGCCAGAAAAACTTTCCGGCCAGTGTGCACCTTGCGCAAAATGCCGCAGTAATGCGTTCGCCGCCGTTCACCGAGTAGATCGAGTTCCAAAGTGAGTTCTTACCTTTCCGTCATTTTTGTTCAGTCAGATAACTTTCCGCCAAAGAATTTTCGCGCAATTTTTCTTTCAGAAATTCGACGGTCCGGGCCGCGCCGACGGTTTGCTGTTCGCCGGTGCGCATATTCTTTATCTGATAATTCCCGCTGGCGACCTCGTTTTCGCCAATGATGACCGTGTAGCGCGCCTCGAGCCTGCTGGCCACACCCAGGGCTTTTTTCAGCTTGACCGGATGATAACTGATTTCCGTTCCGATACTCTGCCGCCGAAGCTCGCGCGCCACCAGCATGGCCGGCTCCCTTGCGGATTCTCCCATCCACGCGACATACACGGCAAGCGGCTGAACCGGCTTTAGCGCGGCAGTTGCCTCCACCGTCAGCACCAGGCGGTCCTCGCCGATGGCAAACCCGAAGCCGGGCGCGGGCGGTCCGCCCAGCATTTCCGACAGGCCGTCATAACGCCCGCCTCCAAGCAGCGCGTTCTGCGCGCCCAGCAGGCCGCTGGTGATTTCAAACGTCGTGCGCGTGTAATAATCGAGCCCACGCACCAGGCGCGGCACAATTTCATAGGCCACGCCGCGCGCTTTCAGATCGAGCGTGACGGAATCGAAATGCTGGCGGCATTCCGGGCACAGGTGGTCGATGATCCTGGGCAGACCTTCGATGATCGGCTGGTCGGCTTCGACTTTGCAATCCAGCACGCGCAGCGGGTTCGTAACGGCACGCCGCCGGCAATCCTCGCACATGCGGACCTTGACTTCATCGAGCGCCTTGCGCAGGAGCTTCAGATATTCAGACCGGCATTTCGGGCAGCCGACGGAATTGAGCAGCAGGCGGAAATCCTTCAGACCCAGCCGCTCAAGCAGGAGCACGAGCATCTCCAGCACTTCGGCATCGATGGCGGGATGATCGGAGCCGATCACTTCCGCGCCGATCTGGTAGAACTGCCGATAACGCCCCTTCTGCGGGCGCTCGCGCCGGAACATCGGGCCGAAATAATAGAGCTTGTGGATGCCCCCTTCGTTGTAAAGTCGGTGCTCGATATAGGCGCGCACGACGGACGCTGTCGCCTCGGGGCGCAGCGTGAGCGATTCGCTGTCGCGGTCCTCGAACGTGTACATTTCCTTGGTGACGATGTCGGTGTCGGAGCCGACGCTGCGTGCGAAAAGCGCAGTTTGTTCGAGGATGGGGGTGCGGATTTCGCGGAAGTTGTAGGCTTCAAACACCTTGCGCGCTTCGTCCTCTACCCGCTGCCATAATGGAGTTTCTGAGGGCAGAAGGTCGCGCGTACCTTTGACGGATTGGATCAGTTCGTTCCTGTTGGACACGCTGCTTGGTTTTTCCGATTTGCTTTCGGGCCTGGCGTTGCGCCCGTCCAGTGCATTTTCACGGAGCGGATTGTCTTCCGGTTTCGGCCTGATAAATATTCTTGTATTCCAGATAATGTCCGGCGTGGGCGTCGATAAAAGCGCGGTCCTCCTCTCCGAGCTTTCGCCGCAGCCTCGCAGGCACGCCGACGTAAAGGCTGCCAGGCGGAATCACGGTGTTTTCCAGCACCAGCGCTCCTGCGGCGATGATCGACCCTTCACCCACGCGGGCGCCGTTCAGTACAATAGCGCCCATGCCGATCAGGCAATGGTCCTCGACAACGCAACCGTGCAGGATGGCGCGGTGGCCCACTGTCACCCACTCCCCCACGTTGACCGGCACTCCCGTGACGCTGTGCAGCACGGAGCCGTCCTGAATGTTGCTGTGCGATCCCACGCGGATCGGACCGATATCACCCCGCAGGACCACCTGAAACCAGATGCTGGCGTGATCGCCGATTTCGACGTCGCCAATGATGTCTGCGCTCCCGGCCACAAAAGCCGATTCTGCTACCCGGGGTAATACACCTCTGTAGCTTCCTATCATGAGTTCGCCGGCTCAGCGTTAAATCCTGCGATGTATTGAACCTATTGAAGTTAACACATCCGCTTGAAGTGCTGCAAGGCAGCACGCAGTTCGTGGCGCCTTTCCATTCGGAGGCGGCCCTGTGCCGATATGTGAGGTTGCGCCCCGCATGACCAGGTGGACCCGCGGCTAGGGCCACTGTCCCGCAAATGCAGGGCAGCCCGATGCGCAATCAACGCATCGGGCCGCGCCGAGTATTATGCTTTGCAGGATCCCTTGCAGACAGCGTTTTCCGCTATGGCTTGTGACCGAGCACGATCGTGTGCGGGGCCCTGGGTACCGGGTGCGCGGACACGTTGCTGAAGCCTGCTTCGTGGTACATGGACTCCAGTTCACGGAAGGTGTAAGCATCGCCCGCCGGTGTGTTCGAAAGCATCATCAGGCTGAAAGCAGCGGCCATGGGCGGCGAGACGCGGTCTTCGTTCGGCACGAATTCCAGCGCGGCCAGACGCCCGCCGTGAATCATGGCTGCGTGCACTTTCTTCAGCAATTTGACGTTCGTGGGCGGGTCAAAGTGGTGGAGGAAATTGGTGAGGAGCACAGCGTCATACGGGCCGCCAAACTCAACTTCGAAGGCGCTGCCCGGCAGTTTGGTATAACGGTCGGCCACACCGGCCTTGCGAGCATTAGCCTCCGCGACTTCAAGCACCGGCGCCCAGTCCACGGCAACCACATGCGCCTTCGGATTTTGTTTGGCCACCTCGATGCCGAACAGGCCGTGGCCCGCCGCGATATCAAGCACGCGCATTGGTCCGTCGCGACCTTCGAGAACGATTGAACCGAGCGGCTTGGCCATTGGGGCCATCATGGGCGCCATGCTATGCGCGAATTCCACCCAGATCGGGTTCTCGGCTTCAACCGAGCCGTCGCCGGGCAGCACGGTACGCCCGTTGCGGACGATCTCTGTCAGGTGCTGGAATGGTTCATACAATGCTGGATTTCCCAGAAAACGCGCTGTTGTGGCCAGGCACGACGGTGACCGCGGGTCCAGGAAAAGCGCGCTGGACGGAGTGTGATAGTAGCGGTTGCCCTCTTTGTTCAGCAAACCAATGACGGTCAGGTAGTCACACAGAATCCGGATGCCGCGTTCAGATGCCGAGCAGAATTTCGCAAGTGAGGGAACATCATGGTGCCCCTCGCCAATGCCCCGGAAAAGGTCCAAGTCAATGGCCGTGCGAAGTGCGGCCGTGCGCTGGTATGCGTTCAGCGTTTCAAAAACAATGGCGGGCGAAGGCGTCTCCGCCGCATGGGGTGTTGATGCCATAGACTTCCTCCTCAGCCCCGTTTCCTGCCCGGGCTGCCGGCATAGACTTGCGTCTCGGCTGAAATTGTGAGATTGGGTTCCCCAGCAGCTAAGATACACGTCATCAGGCCGAATGACAATCTTTTTATGAGCGATGGTTTTGTCGCACCCCGCTCGGGGCTTGCAGCTAATTCCGGGTCTGGGACGGGTCACCCGGAAACGTCTTCCCCCGGCGCAGTCTTCTCGGCCGCCCGAGTGTGGGAACTGATGAGTTTCACAAATTATATTGACAACATCTTCTGCAGCGGCTGCAGTGGCGCTGTCCTCAGTGCCGGCATCCGCCGGGGGGAAACACCGGCGGCGCAGGAAAGGTAGTCACTGTAATCTTCAATAAAAGACGAAAGAAGGTTGCAACGCTTTGCGACCCGCGTCATGATGCAAAGAGGAATGTCAAACTTTCAGTGCGATGGAGGGCGGGTTGCGCTACCTCATTTTGAGTGATATCCATTCAAACCTCGAGGCGCTTGAGAAGTCCCTGGAGTTGGCAGAGGGCAAATACGGCAGGCTCCTGTGCCTTGGCGACCTGGTTGGTTATGGCCCCGATCCGAATGAAGTGATCCGCCGCCTTCAACCGCTTGCCGCCGTAATCGTGCGCGGAAATCATGATAAGGCGTGCTGCGGGCTGACAGAAGCGGAGGACTTCAATTTTCTTGCTCGCATGGCCGTGGACTGGACCCGCACTCATCTCACCGACCGGAACTTCGAGTTTCTTCGCAACCTCCCAAACGGCCCCGCGCAGATGGATGGCCTTGAACTGGTCCACGGTTCGCCTTTCGATGAAGACGAATACATCTTTGATCGGCTGGGCGCGGATGAAGTTTTTAACTCCACAACCGCACCACTGATTTTCTTTGGCCACACGCACCAGCAGGGCGGCTTCATGCTGACGCCGAAAAACCTTGCGAAACCTATCGTGCTGCCGGCAATAAAGGATGACGAGCCTGTATTCATCAACCTCGATCCGCATGTACGTTATCTCATTAACCCAGGCTCGGTTGGCCAGCCTCGCGACGGCGACTGGCGCGCGGCCTTTGCCATCTACGACAGCGAAAAACAGCGCGTGGAGTTTTACCGCACCCCCTATGATCTGGCTGCAACCCAGGAAAAAATGCGCGAAGCAGGCTTGCCGGAACCTCTGGTTGCCCGGCTGGAGGTTGGACGATGATCCGGCGCCGATTCGCAGGCTGCTTCTTTGATGCCCTCTTTCGGTTCGCCGGAAAAAGACGGGGCGAAGCTTTTATGCGCCGGCCACGGTCAGGCCGCCAACCAGTAGAGTGGGAGAAGTGACAGCCCGCCGAAATTCCAGATCATTTCCGATCATTTCGACGTGGTTCAGAATGTCCTGAAGAGTGCCCGCAATCGTGACTTCATGCACCGGAAAGGTTAATTGACCATTTTCAATCCACATGCCGGCGGCGCCGCGGGAGTAATCTCCGGTGACGACGTTCACGCCGAAGCCGATCAGTTCTGTGACGTAAAACCCATCTTTCACGGAGCGAATGATTTCTTCAGGCGAGTGAGCGCCCGGAGTCAGGTAGAAATTCTTGGGGCCGACGGCCGGTGCCCCCGCCAGAGCGCGCGAAGCATTCCCCGTGGTTTTCAGGCCAAGCTTGCGTGCGGCGTAGGTGTTCAACAGGTAATTCTCCAGCACACCATTTTTGATCACCGTCGTCGTAGAGGACGGGATGCCTTCATCGTCAAACGGTCGCGTCCCGAACCCGCCGGGGCGCAGGCCGTCATCGATGACAGTCACATTTTCGCCGGCCACTTTCTGCCCCAGCTTTCCGGTAAGGAACGATGACTTGCGGTAGATCGCATCACCGCGCACGGCGGCAAAGATGTGGCTGACCAGCGATGAGGCGGTTTCCGCGTCAAAGACCACCGGCACGTGCCGCGTTGGGATTTTTCGCGCGCCAAGCCGACGCAATGCGCGCTCCGCCGCTTTGCGCCCCACGGCTTCCGCCGGTTCGAGCGCGGCCACGCTGCGCGCCACGGAATACCAGTAGTCGCGCTCCATGCCGTTTTTGGATTCGTCCTGGGCGATGGGCACAACCGCCACGGAGCAGTAGGAAGCCCGGTAGCTGCCTGCAAAACCCATCGAACTTGCATAGACCTTGGTGCCGACGTTGGATTCGTACCAGGCACCTTCAGAGTTCCTGATGCGCGGGTCTGCGCCCATCGCGGCTTCTTCCGCGCGGCGCGCCCAGGCGATGCGCTCCTCGGTAGGCAGCGCAAGGACGTCGGGGCAGTAAAGCTGCAAGTCGCCTTCATAACGGCCGAGCAATTCCGGCTCGGGCAGGCCGTTCGCCGGGTCTTCGGAAGTTTCCCGGGCCATCTCAAGCGTTCGCGTCACGAGCATGTCCAGCGAGGAGGGCGAAAAGTCGCTGGAAAATGCCGACGCGCTCCGCGTGCCGATAAAAACACGCAAGCCGAGGCCTTTCGAAGCGGCTTCCTTCAGCTTTTCGATTTTCCCCAGGCGCAGCGTCGTGGAAAATTCTTCGCCTTCCAGCGCCATCACGTCGGCGGCTGTGGCGCCGGCGCGCATTGCTTTTTCAACAAGTTCCTGTGCAATCTGTTCGACGTTCAGTTCTGCCATGAAAGTCTCGGGGATTTCTCTCACTCAGCGGAAAAATTTTCTCAAACTAATGCGCGGCCACACAACGGTCCTGAACTATAATGCCGCCATCCAGGAATGCGGCATGTGACGCGCGGCGAAGCGTTGAGATCCGTCTGACGATGGCTCCGCTGCGCCTCCGCGTCTTTGTGTGAGGCGTCTTTCTACGTAAAAGACTGCATTGCTCGCGGCGACGTGCCGCCCACTGTCAATTGGCTGATCTTGATTGTCGGGATGCCCACGCCAACCGGAACGCTCTGGCCGTCCTTCCCGCAGGTCCCGATACCCGGATCGAGCGCGAGATCATTGCCCACGGCGGTGACATGGGTCAGCACGGTCGGGCCGTCACCGATCAGCGTGGCCCCGCGCACGGGTGCTGTGATCTTGCCGTCTTCGATCAGATAGGCTTCAGAAGCCGAAAAGACAAACTTGCCGCTGGTGATATCCACCTGCCCGCCGCCGAAATTGACGGCGTAAAGCCCCCGCCGAACGGAACGGATGATCTCTTCGGGATCATCCTGTCCGGCCAGCATGTAGGTGTTGGTCATGCGGGGCATGGGGATGTGCTCGTAGCTCTCGCGGCGGCCGTTGCCTGTGCGTGTCGATTTCATCTGGTCGGCGCTCACTTTGTCCTGAAGGTAGCCCACCAGAGTGCCGCTTTCGATCAGAACATTTCTGTGCGTGGGCTCGCCTTCGTCGTCCACGTTCAGCGATCCCCGCCGCGACGGGATCGTGCCGTCGTCCACGACAGTGCAGATTTCCGAAGCGACTTTTTGTCCGATTCTGCCTGAGAACGCGGAAATGCCTTTGCGATTGAAATCGGCCTCAAGCCCGTGGCCCACGGCTTCGTGCAGCAGGATACCGGGCCAGCCGGGTCCAAGCACGACTTCCATTTCGCCCGCCGGCGCCTCGCGCGCATCAAGCTGGACAATCGCCTGGCGGGCTGCTTCCCGCGCGAACTTTTCGGGGCTGTGCTCGCCTTCGAAGAATTCCAGACCAACGCGCCCGCCGCCGCCGTTCGTGCCGGAGCGCAGTTTGTCGCCCTCCTGCGCGATGACGGAAACGCTCAGCCGCACGAGGGGCTGGAAGTCCGTCACAATACGACCGTCTGAACCCGCCAGCAGCACGTGCCGGCTCTGGTCTGCGTAGCTCACCCGGACCTGCGTAATTCTGGGATCGTACGCCCGCGCAGCGATGTCGGCACGTCGGACCAGTTCCAGCTTGTCACGAAGGGCGCGGTCAGTTGACGGCAGGGCGACGGGGTAAAGATTCTGCGGCACCTGGACGCTCGAAAGCCCTACCGTGGAAACGCTCGCCGGTCCGCTGGCGATCCGCGCCGCGGTCCGTGCAGCTTTCAGGATTTTCTCCGGCGAGAGGTCATCAGTGTAGGCGTAGCCGGTCTGCTCGCCGGCCAGCACGCGCACGCCGCAGCCAACAGAAATCCCTTCCTGCGCGGATTTTATCAGCGATTCATCGATCAGCAGGGAAGTGGACGTGGTGTGTTCGAAATAAAGGTCAGCGTAGTCGCCGCCCGCGGAAAGCGCTTCTGCCAGATAGCGTTCCAGGTCGCGCTGGGACAGTCCGTAGCGCTCAAAGAAAAATCTGTCATTTGTCGCCATGATGTCAGCCTGTGATTGCGTCCCCAACCTGAAGGCGTGTTGCACCGCGGGCCGGCTACTTGAATTATCACCCTAACACACCGGTTTTGAGGGTGTCAATTTGCGCACCGAGATTCGAAATCGGCGTGGCGGCAACCACTGCGGCAAAATCAACATCTGAGAAATTTGAGGCGTCGGGTCTGGGCCGGATTAAAGCCATGTCAGCTTCAGCCGGTCCTGCCGGAATTGCACAGCGGCTGGTGAAAATACCAAGTCGCGGTCTGCAGTTCAGAGGCCTTGGCAGGGGTGGTACCGCCTCTAAGTGTTTGCAATAAAAAGGGTGAAGCATTGGGATAGGCCGGCTGATATAATCGGCATCCGGTTTGCTCGGTGTGCCTTTGGAAGTGTTTGGTCAATGTCAGATTGAGGTGAAAAAATGTCGCAGAATCGAGTGTATCGAGCTTGCCTGAAAGCCGGAATCGGCGCGATGGCTGCCGCGATGATGGCCTGGGCTGCTCCAGGGGCCCAGGCGGGTGCCATCCGCTACGCCGGCAGAATGATTGCTGAAGGCACGGCGGCGGCAGCATCGGCAACAGTCGCCGGCGGCCAGGTTGCGGCGGACAAAGTGGAATCCGCCGGGCAAACGACAAGCAGTGCCGGAAGTGCTGTGAAACACGCGCTGGTCCACGCCGGGCAGGCCACGACGAATGGGGCCAAAAACGGCGGCGCCGCCATATACTATGGTACGAAGCGCGCTCCTTACACCGTGGCGCACGGGGCAAAGTCTCTTTGGCGCGCGATCTGGTAATTATCATTTCATCGGTTGTATTGTTCCTCCCTCCATCATTCACGGGGCGTCCAAAGCGGCGCCCCGTTTTTTTTCGATGTAGATGCAGCTTTGCTCCGCCCTTCGGTTTGATTATGCGTGGCGAGAGTAACTCCCCGGTCTGTGACTTTACGCTGCCACACAGTTGAAGTCTCTCTCATAAAGTGATACAAGCTTCGGTGGAATCCCAGGCAGGTGGACGATTGCGTACGTGCCTTGCGGCATGTCCGCCTATCTGCCCTTGAATTAACCGGAGGTCTTTTTATGCGCACAATTGATGGAATCGAAGAGGAGCCGCGCTCATTCGTCGGAAATTCCGCTGCGGCGTTCGGCTGGATTGTCTTAATCGTTTCTTCGCTGATCATGCTTTCGTCCTGCGGGCCGAAGGTGCAGCCCGTTGCAACGGTCAGCGTCAATACTCAGCAACTGGGCGCTGAAATTCCCAGGGATTTTCTCGGCTTCAGCAATGAAGTTTCGACCGCCGGCATGGGCCTGCCCGCGCCCTCGGAACAGGCGCGCGGCAACATCCGCCCGCCGAGCGACGTTCCTTCGGACGCGCAACTTGCCTACGTGCTGGGCGAACCGGGCGCTCCCAATATCGGCTTTTTTACCATGATGAAAAATCTTGGCCCGGGCGTGCTGCGCCTTGGCGGCAACAGCCAGGACAACACCTGCTGGGACCCGAAGTCCGCGCCGCACCCGCAATGGTGTCAGGGCCCGATCACGCCCGGATTGCTCAAGCTCTATTCGACGGCCGTTGAGGCCGCGGGCTGGCGCATGATCATCGGGTTGAATCTCAAGCAGAATTCTCCCCGCTGGGCGCTGCGGGAAGTCACCGAAGGGATATCCAAACAGATTCCCGCCGGCGATATCATCGGACTTGAAATCGGCAATGAGCCCAGCCTTTTCGCGCGCACGCCCGCGCGCCCCAAAACCTATTCGCCCGCTGATTACGTCAAGGACGCGAGCGCGTATATCAAGGCCTTCCGCGCCAATCCCGTCGCGCGCCAGTACAGCTTTGTTGCTCCGGCCAACTGCTGCGGGTGGAACAACCCCGATGATCTTGACATCATTCTGAAGGGCATCGGCGCGGATTTGAAGCTGGCTACTGTCCACAACTATCCCACAACCACCTGCGGCCAGCGCAACGTCACTGTGGCCGAACTGCTTTCGCCTGAGCGCATGGAGCGCTTCAACGAACTCTCCAAAAAGCTTGTGGCCGTCGCGCGCGAGCACAACCTGCCGCTGGCGCTTGCGGAAACCAATTCGGCCTCCTGCGGCGGCATGGCGGGAGTCAGCAATGCCTTCGCTTCAGCCGTCTGGGGTCTCGATTACATGTTCAACATTGCGAGCGACGGCTACTCGAATATCAACTTCCACTTCAGCTACCGCACGGGCGGCAGCGCCTACAATCCCGTCCAGACGTTCAGTTGGAAGACCGGCAAAGAAGTGCATTACCGCAATGTGGCGCAGCCGCTCTATTACGCCATGTACGCGTTTGCAAAAAACGCTTCCGGGGAGCGCCTTCTGCCTGCAACCACCCGGACAACAGCGAATATTTCGGCATTCGCCACTACGGCGTCAGCGGGCTCGCCGGTGCATGTCTTTGTGATCAACAAGGATGAAAAGGCTTCAGGGCCGGTCACCGTGCATCTGCCCGGGCGTACGGGCAGCGCCACGCTCCTGATGCTCCAGGCGCCGGGCCTCGAATCCATGGCGGACGCGGTCCGTTACGGCGGGCAGCAGTTCGATTCTGACGGAAATATCGAGACGCCCAGCACTACCAGCGTGCAGGGGAAAAACGGCGATTATACATTTACGCTGCCGAACGCTTCCGCCGCCGTGCTCACGGTTGCTCCGTAAGCACAGCGCTTTGCCGGGGCAGAATGTTCGATCGCCCTTCTGCGCCGCGGCGGGATTGGCATCCCGGTTGTATGGATAACCGCGATGTGGCTGCTGGACAGGTTTTCAAACCCGCTTTGGCGAAGGATTTCGCGCCTCGACAAGGCCCGGCGCCGCACCGTCGCCACGATGCTCTGCGGTTATGATTTCCTTCGCCGTCAGGTTGAAAAGAAGCTCGTCGGGCCGGTGGAGACATATCTTGCCGCGAGTTCGAAAGCATTGGCAGCCGCCGGCGGATTGACCTCTGCTCTCAGGGGCGAACTCGTGGATGAAGCTCTCCTGGCCCTCCTGCGGTCCTGCACCTGCCCGGCGTACGACCCCGGACTGAAAGTGCCCCGTGCAATCGTTGTTCGCTTGCCGGAAATCTGGAGCGGTCTGGTCCTGGCAAATGTAAATTCCCGCCGCGACCGCGCGGCTCCCGCCACGCTGGATAAGACGGGCTATTCCGAAGACCCGAGCGAAACACACCGCCAGGTTCTTGCCCGCTGGAAGGAAATCCTCGGCATCAGCGAACTCGGATTTGAAGAACGGGTGAATGCCGAAGGCTTTGGTGAAGCCTGGGACTGGCTGACCCGGGTGTTCATCGCCGACACTCTCGACGGCATGGCCGATGTCCCTGACCGGATGCTCTTTTCTCAGGCGCGGCGCGTTGCCGCAGCAGTTCCGCCCCACTGTGTCGGCCTTATTGAGAAATTTATCGAGCAGGTTGCTGCCTTGCCAGCAGCGGCTTAGTTCGGGGGTTACGCTGTTTGAGACGTATCTGAATCTCCTTGAGGCTCAGGCGACCTAAACTCTTTGGGGGCCGGAGTAATTTACCCCATCGCAGTCATCCGTAGAAGTCGAATACTGCGGCCAGCGCCGGCGCGCCTGAGTGGCAACGGACTGTCAGGAATCCGGTCTTAGTGCCTTGTCACTCAGGCGGCCCGGCTCCAGCGAACGGCGCAGGTGCCGTCCTCTGGTTCCCCCCTCCCGCGGCAACCACCGGAACCGGATGGTTCCGGGAACTTCAAGAAAGTTCACGCGACGTGCACGTGTTCACGCGCCGAAGCATGGGCATCGACGATTCTCGCGTTAACCTCGGCAAGGCGCGTTTCGATAATGACCCTGTAAAACCTGAGCCTGGACCTTAAGTAGAGGAATGCGATGACGGACCCAAAAGCTGCACCAAACACAAACGGCAGAATCAATCCACTCCAGGTGTCCACGTTGATTCTCCTGATCCTGTGATCCGGGGTGCATGAGCGAGGGAGGAAAATGCGAGCGTGAGCGTTTACACCCAAGGCTTCACACAGACGCTTATAGCACTCTGCTGCAATGCCTGAAAAGTACCGTGTTAACTAGTAACCACATTGATAGCTCTCGAGCACGTCGCTGGGTGAAGGGATGTCAAGTTTATCTTGCCCCCGGGTCGTTTCCGGATTCAAAAAGGGCGCGATGAACGGAGCAAGGGAAGGGAAGACAGGAAACGGCTGAGGCTCACTCTCGAAGGGAGGGAATGAAAATGATGAAGAGTTGCAAGCCGCTTATTATCTGCAGGGTAGCGGCGGCAATGAAACTTTTCGCTTGACAATGTAGCCCTACTATGCTAGCCTTTTCCGGTGCGTATGCCTCGGCGGCGAACGGACACATGCGGAACCGTGGCGCCGTCAAGCATGATCGGAAGGCGGGTTGGAAAATGCAGCGATAAGTATGATCGACAGGAGTTTGGAGCATGGATTCTGAGGACTGGATTCCCGCAGTGAATGAGCGAAGCATCCGGCTGGATCAGCGGGCCGGGAAACCACCAAATGTAGCCTCGAAAAACCCTGGAAAGGCAGTGGATGGGACAAAATGATTCATTTTTGAGAAAACGAACCGGAGAAATTATTGAAAACAAAGGATCGGCTACTCAAAATGGGACAAAACGAACCGAAAAACGAACCGGAGAAGTCCTTTAGATTGAGTGAGTGCTTAAAAACGAACCGGTTCACAAATCGAAAGCTTGATTGGCTATTTTATTGAAAATAAAGGGATTCAGAAACCAGGTTTGTTGAAGGTTTCAGCATTCCACGCGGGCCGTCAGCGACTGCGCTGACCCGATCCTAGCCTCGAATTGGCATCATACAAACTCTTTGGCAAGAGCTGCCAAATCTACTTTTTCGAAGCCGCGGAAGACCCAATCGGCGTGGCCAAGATTTTCTTCCGTGTGGCTGTGGGCGAGTCCCAGGCACTTGATTCCGGCGGCGTGGGCGGCGTCAATTCCGCCGGGGGCGTCCTCAATGGCGAGGCATTCGGAAGCAAGCAACGGACGGCCATTGAATTCGGGCAACTCGTTCAAACGCGCAAGGGCCTTCAGATACACTTCGGGATCAGGCTTTGACCGCTCGCAGTCATCGGCGGTGGCGAGGACCCGGAAGCAGTCTCGAAGATTGAGCTTGTTGAGAAGATGTTCGATCTCGCTTCGCGCGCTGCCGCTGGCGATGGCAAGGGGATAATCGCGGGCGGCGCGGCGCACGAAATCGACGGCGCCCGGCATGGCGGGAAGGCCGTCTTTGATGATCCTGGCGTAGGCGCGCGACTTCCAGTTGACGAGTTCCTCGACGCGGCGGTGATCAACGGGCCGCCCGTGGCTTGTGTAGAGATGCTCAACAATTCTGCGGTCATCGAGTGCGAGATAGTCGCGGTAATATTCTTCCTCGGAAACGGTCCAACCTTCCTTGGCCGCCATTTCCCGGGTGAGTTTCATGATAATCGGCTCGGAATCGACGATGATGCCGTCAAAATCGAAAATAATAGCGCGCAGCAAATGGGAATCTCCGCGATTAGAATTGCGGACCGTGCAGGGTACGACTGCACCTGGCGGTCCGCCGAACATCAGGGCGGGGTATGATACACTTTTAAATGTGTGTGCCGCAAGGCAAGGGCCTGCCTCTTTTGCCGCTTCATACCCGGATGGGCATGCCAAAAAAGTGCACCGCGTCGGTCTCTTATGCATCGAAATAAATTGGTGGCGAACCGGAGAGAAACTGACCTGCCATGACGCATAACCTGAGCATTCCAGTCGCATTTGGAGCCGGCGTCGTATCATTCCTGTCGCCGTGCGTGCTTCCGCTGATTCCCGGCTACATTTCCATGCTGTCAGGACTTTCAATCGAAGAACTGCGGGGCGAGACCACGGAAAAGGCGACGGCGCTCATTCTGCGCAATTCGATCGCGTTTGTCATTGGATTTTCGGTTGTATTCATCGTCCTGGGCGCATCGGCCACGGCGGTGGGGAAATTCCTGCTTTCGCAGCGCGGCACATTCGATATCGTCGCCGGCGCGATCATTGTTATCTTTGGACTGCACCTGACAGGCCTGGTGAAAATCCCGTTTCTCTACCGCGAGGCGCGAATGAATACGCTTGCGCCAAAGCGCGGCGTGACGGGATCGTTTGTTCTGGGATTTGCTTTTGCCTTTGGGTGGACGCCCTGCATCGGACCAATCCTTACCGGCATTCTGGCGCTGGCCGCCATCAGGGACACAGTGTTTCAGGGTATGTTCCTGCTGACGATTTATTCGGCGGGATTGGCGATCCCGTTTCTGCTGACGGCCTTCGGCGTGGGGAAGTTCATCAAGTTCTACGGCCGCTTCCGAAGGCACATGCACGCAGTGGAGGTTGCTTCCGGCGTGCTGCTGATTTGTATTGGAGTCTTGATGGCCGCGCACAAGATGACGCTGCTCTCGGGCTATCTTTCTTTTCTCAACCGGTTTACTCTGTAATTATCGGGTGAGTTCCGCGCGGGATGGCGGCTGTCACATCATGGATTGCTTGCACAGTAAGGTCGGCTGCGTGCTGAACGCCAGTAAGGGATGCCGGGGTTAGGATAAAAATTTGCACCCGATTCTTTTCAAAATAGGCTCGTTTCAACTGCCGACTTACGGCGTGCTGCTGGCTGCGGCGCTGATCGCGGCGCTGTATACGGTCGTGCGGCTGGGGCGCCGTGAAGGGCTGGACACAGGCCGGCTGATTGACTTCAGCACGTGGCTCATTGTCACTGCGCTCGTTGGCGCGAAAGTGCTGATGATCCTGACGGAATGGTCATATTACAGCGAGCACCCGGGTCAGATCTTTTCGCTTTCGACACTCGAGGCCGGCGGCGTATTTTACGGCGGGTTCATCGCCGCAACGTTTTTTGCCATCTGGTACATCAGGACTTACAGGCTTCCGTTCTGGAAGGTCTTTGACGTGTACGCGCCGGCGATTGCGCTGGGCCAGAGCATTGGCAGGCTGGGATGCTTTTCCGCGGGATGCGATTACGGTGTTCCAAGCCATTCCGCCTGGGCCGTTACTTTTACAAGCAGCTTCGCGCATGAGATGACGGGCGTACCTCTTGGGGTGCCGCTGTTTCCGTGGCAGATTGCCGAATCGGTAACACTGCTCTGCATTTTTGGAATTCTGCTGTGGCGTTACAGGCACAAATCGCGCGACGGCGAAGTCTTTCTCCTTTATATGTCGCTCTACGCTGTCGAGAGGTTCCTGTTGGAATTCCTGCGCGGCGATCCGGACCGCGGTTTTGTTTTCAACCATCTTCTTTCGACTTCACAATTCATCGCTCTGCTGGTGCTGGCGGTTGCAGCGGCGCTGGCCTGGCGCTGGTACGGCCCTCGCCGGAAGGCTGCCGGCCCCGCGGGCGCGCCAGGGAATGTGAGCGCCAAAGCGCAATTGCACTCGAAATGAGGGGATTGTTGAGCGAAAATCAGATTGAGGCGGCGTACGGAGCACCAGGGTAGGAAAGAAAGAGTTTTTAAGGAAGGGAGAACTTTGTGAAGAAAGGCAAAATACTTCTTGGCTTCATCCTGGCGATTGTTGTGGCCGTTGGGCTGTTCTTTGTGAACCGCTACTGGATTACTCCGGCCACGACGAAGGCTGCGAAGGCCGGCGCCGACTTCCCGCAGGCACCGCAATTCTCCCTGACGGCTCTCTCCGGCGAGAAGATCAACCTGGCCGACTATAAAGGAAAAGTTGTGCTGCTTGATTTCTGGGCCACGTGGTGCGGGCCCTGCCGGATTGAGATTCCCGGGTTCGTGCAACTCCAGCAGAAATACGGCAGCCAGGGATTTGCCGTGATTGGCATCTCCATGGACGATGGGCCGGAACCTGTCCGCCAGTTCTACCAGCAGTTCCACATGAATTATCCTGTGGCGATGGGCACGGACCAGCTCGGTGAACTTTACGGCGGCATCCTGGGCCTGCCGACCAGTTTCCTGATCGGCCGCGATGGAAGGATTTACGCCAAGCACGTCGGTCTGACGGACGTTTCCGTTTTTGAATCTGAAATCAGAGAACTGCTGGCGGCATCGCCTGACCACGAACTTTCGAACTTCAAGGCCGTGGGCTACACGGCCTCGCAGAACATTGAAACCGCAACCCCGGCGGAGGTCAATTCGGTGGTCCCCGGAATTGACGTTACCAAATTAAGCGCGGCGCAGTTGAAGGATTTTGAAAAGATTCTCTCAGACGAAAAGTGTCCCTGCGGCTGCGGCATGACGGTGCTGAAATGCCGGCAGGCGGACCCGGCCTGCCAGGTGAGCAAGAACCTGGCGAAAAAAGAATACGACAAATTTGCGAAAGCACACCAGATCTAGTTTGTTCATGGTTTATATTTTAACCAATAAGTACCAATTTGATTTATTGTCAATTCGTGCATGGCGAATGAGGAGCTTTGCTGTGCGGCTGATGACCGCTTCATTGCTGCTGCTTGTTGCGGGTCCGGCGTTCGCCTCGGGCGGGCCTCAGGTCGTGTCTGCTCAGGTCTTCCTCGCGACTGACGCCGTCCACGCGGGGCAGGCGGCGAAAGCCGCCGTCGTAGCGCGAATTCGGCCGGGCTACCATATCAACGACCACAAGCCGTCGCTTGACTATCTGATTCCCACCCGGCTTACGTTTCAGGGCTCGCCGGTACTAAAGGTTGAGGCCATCACTTACCCGCAGGGCAAGCCGATGAAATTTGATTTTCTCGATTCGCCGATTTCTGTTTATGAAGGCGAGGTGCATGTGGTGTCAATTTTGAAAGTTGATCGTGCGGCGAAGCCGGGCACCTATCCGCTTTCCGGCAAGTTCATGTATCAGGCTTGCAACGATCATGCCTGTCTCGCTCCCACCAGCGTCCCGCTCGAGTTAAAGGTCCGCGTTGTCCCTGCTTCTGTTCCGCTGAAGGCTGCCAACGCGGAAGTATTCAAGACCGTCAGCTTCCGATAAATTGTTGCTTCGGGCGCGGACTCGGGGCTTCCCTCCGTGCTTGAAGACGGAGGGGGTCGGCTGTTCCATGTGCTCTGTTTCCCGCGTCATTACTTCCGCTCCGACCAGGGCATGTTTCTTTCACTTGGAATAATGCCCTGCGCGTGGCAAAATCCATCGAGTCTCGATTTGCCTGCCGGAGCAGGGTTGAGGGTCCAGAAGTTGTCTCCCTCAGCGCTTGAGGCCGCCGGTTTCCTGGCGAATAACAATGCCTTGACTGCGGAGCGAATATGCGGAACCTACGAGGAACGCTGTTGGGTGAATGCCTCGCGGAATTCGTTGGCACCTTTGTTCTGATCCTGATTGGTGACGGCGCGGTTGCGGTGGCAGTGTTCACGAACGCCTATGATCTGACGGGTGTAGCGCTGATGTGGGGCTTCGCGGTGCTGCTGGCCGTGTATATTTCGGGCGGTGTGTCAGGAGCGCATCTGAATCCTGCTGTGACGGCGTGCTTCGCCGTCTTCCGGAAATTCCCCGCGCGGAAGATCGCGCCGTATGTGGTGTCGCAGGTGCTGGGGGCTTTCACGGCTGCACTCGCGCTCTTCTATTGCTGGCACGGCTTCTGGACACCGACGGCAAACAAGCTCGGCGTCACGATAGGGCAGCCCGGCAGCCAGAAGCTGATGATGGTGTTCAGTTGCTTCTATCCTAATCCGGGCATTGTGGGAGTTACGCCACACGATTTTGCAAAGGTCACTGGAGGCGTCGCGTTCCTTGTCGAAGCGGTCCTTACCATGCTTCTCCTGCTGTCGATCCTCGCTTTGATCGATTCACGCAACACGGCGGCCCCGGGCGGCAACATGGCGGCACTGTTCATCGGCCTGACAGTGGCGGTCATCGTGGGAATCGGTGCTCCTCTGACGATGGACGCTGTCAATCCCGCCAGAGATTTCGGACCCAGGCTCTTTGGCTACCTGATCGGATACGGCTCGATTGCCTTCCCGGGACCGCGAGGCAATGAGTGGTGGATATACATCCTTGCGCCCATTGTTGGAGGCATTGCGGGGGGACTCGTCTATGACGGTCTCGTGCGCCCGTTTCTGGTTCAGGCGCGGGAGGAGGTCCCTGCCGGGCGGCATGCAGAGTGATCATCGCAGACAGGCCGTTGCCAGACGGTCACGCAGGCAAGAGGGGGCCGATTTTGCACGAGCCAAATTTCGAAGGACAGGAACGGACGCCGCATTGTGACCGCCATCACAGCGTCATCAATAGTCGGCTGCTAGCTTGGAACTAGACGTGAGTTTGAAGGAGGACCTATGGACAAAACCAAAGCGGTCCCCACCCACGAGCCAATCGCAGCAAAGCCCATCAAGCTGAAGAAGATCCTCTGGACAACGGACTTTTCTCCTGCGTCGAAGGCCAGTCTGCCGCACGCTGTGGCGCTCGCGCGCCGCTATGAATCCACACTTTTTCTAGCGCACGTCGTGGTGCCGCATCCCTATCCTTTGGTTTCGCCGGAGGCGGCCCCTTATGTGGAAGGTTTGAGTGAGGCGGCGGAGAAACGGCTCGCCGAACTGGCTAAAGCAGAGGGACTTGAAGGCATTGCGCATGAACTGCTTCTTGGCCACGGCGAAGTAGCCGAAGAAGTAAACAGGATGGTAAAGGACCATCAGATTGATCTCCTGGTCCTGGCGACGCACGGTCGCCGGGGGCTTCGTCGCTTCCTGCTGGGTTCCGTAGCGGAAGAGGTGTGGCGGACCGCCGAGTGTCCCGTTCTGACGGTAGGTCCGCGCGCGGCCGGGCGGCCGGCTGAAGAGATCATGCTGCGCCATATGCTGTACCCGACGGACTTGTCCTCCGAGTCTTTTACAGCCGCGCCGTTTGCCCTGTCGTTCGCGATGGAATATGACGCCAGGTTGACGGTCTTGCATGTCGTTCCTGCCGCGATCCGAACGAGCGCGCGATTGCTGGCCCGGGCTTTCCGCGACGAACTGATGGAGATATTCCCGACTGAGGCAGAGCACTGGTGCGAGCCCGAATGCATTGTAGAAAGCGGCGACCCCGCCGAAACGATCCTGAGGATTGCAAAGGAGAGGAAGAGCGACCTGATCGTCCTGGGCGTTCGCAGCCCGGAGGAGTTGGCCCGCCAGCACGTCAGCAACGTGGCTTATCCTGTAGTCGCCGATTCTGACTGCCCTGTGCTGACCGTCCGTGCTGCGCGGTAAGGGGGCGGCTGAATTCCCGGCACGACCATGGGGCCCTGCGACCCTGGGGGAACTGCCGTGAGACGTGACTCAGCTCGTTGAGCTGCCTCCTGGCGGAAAGGCGGTTATCGTTTTGCCTTGTATGGCAAACGTTGCATGGAAAGGCTTGGCTCCCGGCTCCCCGGAGATGTCCAGGAAGCCTGGCGCGGCCCTTTTCTGGGAGTTGTGATTGATGCCACTGACCGCTTTTCCACGGCTGGCAGCTTATGAGTTTAGGGTCCGGGCAATATTTATCTGAGGCGCGCTGCTTGCCAGGTTACAAGCGGATGATCAGCAAGGAGGAGTTTCAATATTCCGGCCCGAGGTGAGCCATGTTGAAAATCGAACGCATCCTTTGCCCGACAGATTTTTCAGACTTCTCCGAGAGAGCCTATGACTACGCTATTTCCCTCGCGCGCCATTACAACGTTGAGCTTTATCTGCTGCACGTCGTGCGCCCGGTGATTATTGGCTATCCGGAGTATGCGGTCCCGGATTCCGTCACGCAGTTTTACGGCGAATTGCGCGAACATGCTGAGGAACAATTGCGCGAATTTGCGAAGGCCCGTGCCATCGGAGGCGTCCAGGCGAAGGTCACCGTGGAAGAAGGAGTCGTCACGGAAATGATCCTGGATTTCTCCCGGAAGAATGAGATCGACATGATTGTGATGGGCACCCACGGCCGACGCGGGTTCCAGCGGCTGACGTTGGGGTCGGTCACTGAAAGAGTGTTACGGAGGGCCAAATGTCCTGTCCTGGCGGTGCGCAGGCCGGCGCACGATTTTGTCGCGCCTGGAAATACAACAGAGCCCGTTCATCTTCGAAAAATCCTGTTTTGTTCGGACTTCTCAGAGTGTTCGGAGCGGGCGTTGCAATATGCTCTTTCGCTGGCGATGGAATACAAGAGCGAACTTTCGTTGCTCCACGTCCTCGAACATCCGCCTTCCGAGACGGAGCGCGGAGTTGAGGAAGCCCGAATTCATCACGTTCTGGCGGGAAAGGTCCCGGAGGAAGCGCGGGCAGGCGGCAAGATCAAAACGGTCGTTCGTGCGGGAAAGCCCTATGAGGAGATTATCAAGCTGGCAGAGCAGGAGCAGACCGACCTTATCGTTGTAGGAGTTCGGGGGCGCAACGCGCTTGATCTCGCGCTGTTTGGTTCGACCACCCACCGCGTGCTGCAACTGGGGCCATGCCCGGTCCTTGCAATCCACGCTTGAAGGAACGCATCAGGACATTCGCGGGCGTTTTGCCTTATGTCTTTCATGCAAGCCCGCAGAAAATTCCATTCGCTGCAAGGAAACCTTCAGAGTTTCTGCCGCTCGAATTCATAAGTGTTGGGCATTTCGTATTGATATTCGTCGCCTGTCTCTTTGCGAAGCTGTTCAATGCGATCCATCAGATCTTTGGTGAGCTTCGCGTAGCGCGGATCGCCGTAGAGATTATGCAACTCGCCCGGGTCCTCGTGCAGATCATAGAGTTCAAATTCCTGCGGTGCCAGGAAATAGTGAATCAGCTTGTAGCGCTCAGTGCGCACGCCGCGGTGCGGCTTGACCTGCTCAGCGCCGGGGTATTCGAAGTATTCATACAGCCAGTCTTTGCGCCAGTCCGACGGTGCAGCCCCTTTCATAAATGGAACAAGGCTGCGCCCCTGGAACCACTCCGGCGGTTTGATGCCGGCAAGCTCCAGGATGGTTGGGGGAAGGTCGATATTCAGCGCCATCTCGTCGCGCGCCACGCCGGTTTGGAGCAGGCGCGGATAACGAATTGAGAGAGGCACGCGGATCGACGGCTCATGCATAAACCGCTTGTCATAGAACCGCCATTCGCCCAGGAAGAAGCCGTGATCGGAACTCAAGATGATTGCAGTGTCATCGAGGGTTCCCGCCTTCTCAATCGCGTCCATGATCTTCCCCGCGTTTTCGTCGTTGCTGAGGACACCAGCATAGTGGTCCTTGACCAGTTCTTCGAGCGAGCGCGGATCGTCGTCTCCAAGAACGGTGGTTCCGATCTTGTTGTCGGCATTCTTAAATGCCAGGGGCTTGCCGGGATAGCCCTTGAGATCGTCGTCAAAGGTAGCAGGCTTTGGAATGCGCACGCCATTGTATAAATCGAGCAAATGTCGAGGCCGGTAGAACGGTGCATGAGGCGCGACGAACCAGAAAAAGAGGCAATACGGCCTGTCATGTTTTTGCCCAAGCCACTCGAGCGCCCGATTGGTAAGAATGTCATCCACGTATCCGTGGTACTGCTTTGCCGGCTGGACCACTCCGTGGCTGCTCTCCGTGATCACGGGGTGATAGTAGTTCGCACCGGCAGCCTGAATGCCAAAATACATGTCCCATTCTCGCTTATAGAGGTTCTCAATATGAGCCTTGCCGAAAAACGCGATCTCATAGCCGGCGTCGCGCAGCATGTCGGCAATGGTCGGAACATCGTCGGGAATGATTCGGCTGCGGTTGTCAATCGCGCCGGTTGCGTGAGGATAAAGACCTGTCATGATGGAAGCGCGCGATGGCAGACAGAGAGCATAGGTCACGAATGCATTGCGGAAAGTAATGCCCTCGCGAACAATGCGGTCCAGATGAGGCGTGGAGATGATCCTGTTTCCCGTCGAATGGAATTCATCCGCCCGCACTCCTTCGCCCAGGAAGAAAACAAAGTTGGGTCGGCGTGCCGATGGAGCGGGCTTGCCGGAGGCTACTCCGGACGAATTGCCGGCGATGCGCAGCGCGCCAAGCGCCCCGGCGCCTGCCTTCAGGAATTCTCTGCGGCTGTGTTTGTTGTTATTGTTTTGGTCCATAGATTTCTGCCCATGAGGAATCTCTTCTGCAAGCTGAATGTTCACGAACATTCAAAGGCCACGCAGCCTTGCAGTTCTTGGAGCGAGTAGTGCCGAAAGGATGCCTTGAAGAACATATGCCTCGCCTTTTGCAATGTCAACCGCGCAGAGCACGAACGGTTGCCCCTTCTTCAGTCATTTGCGTACCCTTCTCGCAGGCCGAGAAGGATGGGCTTTGAAATTCTGCAATGAAGTTCGTAAGCTGGGAAGGCCGGTGACGAAGAACACCGCCGATAAAGATGCCTCACTTTGCAATGATCGGCAATTCCGAAGCACCGCGCCACCTTGTAAACATAAGTTCACTGGAGAACGGAATGATCATTGTGGATTCTCATCTCGACCTGGCCTGGAATGCGCTGAACTGGAACCGCGACTTAACGCAGCCAATTGAAGCGATCCGGCGAGCGGAAGCCGAAATGACCGACTACCATCGCGGCAGAAATACGGTTTGCTTTCCTGAGATGCGGCGGGGCGACGTGGCGATGTGCCTCGCCACCGTGCTTGCACGCTGCACATCGGTCCATGATCCCTTGCTCGATTATCGCAGCCAGGAAATCGCCTCAGCCATGGGGCACGGTCAGCGGGCGTACTACAGGATCATGGAGAGACAAGGGCACATGCGGATGTTGAAAAGCGCGGCCGATCTCGAGAATCATCTGAAACAGTGGCGGAACGGCTCGCGCCAGGCCATTGGCTACATTCTGAGCATGGAGGGCGCAGACCCGATTCTTTCGCCTGACGACGCAGCCAATTGGTGGGCAGAGGGCCTTCGCGTCGTTGGCCTGACTCACTACGGCGTCGGAGTTTACGGCAGCGGCACTTCAAGCCCCGGAGGATTGACGGCCAAAGGCTTTGAACTGCTGAAAGCCTTTGAGCAACTGGGCATGATCGTCGATGTGACGCACCTGACGGAGGCGGGGTTCTGGCAGGTGATGGAGTCCTTCCAGGGCAGGGTGCTTGCGAGCCATAACAACTGCCGGGCGCTTGTTCCTGGCGACCGTCAGTTTTCCGATGAACAGATTCGGGCGCTCATCGGTCGCGGTGCCGTGATTGGCGGGGCTCTGGATTCGTGGATGCTGTGGCCCGACTACGTGCCCGGCCAGACGGACAACAGCCAGGTCAGGCTCAGAATGGTGATCGACCACATGGATCACATCTGCCAGTTGGCCGGCAACGCTTCGCATGTCGGAATCGGAAGTGACCTGGACGGCGGCTTTGGGAGAGAACAATCCCCCAGCGACCTTGAAACCATCGCGGACCTTCAGAAAATTCCAGAATTACTGAAAGAACGGGGATTCAGCGATGCTGATGTCGCAGGTGTGATGCACGGCAACTGGGTCCGGTTCTTCACGGAAGCCTGGGGCGGCCCGACTTAATTCAGCGGAAAAACAATGTGGCGAAGCGGCGGGGCCTAACCTACCGGGATCCCGAGCAGGATCTCCACGGGAACAGGTTTCCCGTTGTGTACGGCAGGTTGGAATTTCCATTTGGAAAATGCAGCCACGGCCGCCTGGTCAGCCACGTTTTCAACTCCGCGAAAGACCGACAGGTTCTCGACCGACCCATCGGCCGCGATGATGCCGTGAAGGATGATCATCTTCTTCTTTTCTTCATCCGTCAGTTGCGGACGATGAAAATCAAACCGCTTTTCCACGGCCGGAGGTACAATTCCGAAATCGATCTGAAGCGTGACCCCGTTCGTTTGCGGCTTTTTGGGGGCGTCCGGAGAGTTCAGCATTGAATATTGCAGAATCCAGTTTTTCTGCGGCATCGGCAAGAAAATCGTATAGACTTTCCCACCCTTGAGGACCCCAAAAATGTGGAGTCCTCCTCCTCCAACCGGCCCTGCTGTCACGACCATTGCGAAACGGTTCTTCGGCGGTGGACGGAGGATTGGATAAATCAATTTTGCCAGCGAGCTTGCAGGGAGTCGTCCGCCATTTGCTGTCCCTGCTGCTCCCGCATTTCCGCTGGTTGAAATTGTCAATCCGTTGCCTGCCGAGCCGCCGCCGCCTCCGCCAGCGTGGCCCGAACCTGTTCCTGTGCTGGCATCACCTCCACTGCCGGGACCTCCAGTACCGCCTTCCGGGCTTCCATTGGCGCTGCCAGAGGGTGTCCCGGGATGGTTTCCTTCCGGCGAGATCGTAAATGCGCCGTAACGGTTTCCTGCAGGAATGCTTAACTTTTCCGACGGCGGAGCAGGGTTCAGGCTAAGCGAAAGGAGTTGAGCCTGAGACCCGTTCGAAGTGGCCTGAAGCCCCAAAGTAGCTATTGCAGTAATGTTTTGTTGCTTGGGTGGCGGCTGTTGCTGTGGCGGAGCCGGGGGTGGCGGCGCAGGAATCGCCGGCATATTCGGAGAATCTGAAGCCGGAATCACCAGGTCGGGTGGTTTCATTGCCACGACAGACGTCTTCGGGATGTTAAGCGAGTTCAGTGTCGTCGGCACCGAAAGCTTCATTGGAGGCGGCGGAACCTCCGGCGGAGGGCCCGGTACGGGCATAGTCCCTCCCAACACCACGTTCGGCAGACGCAGGTTGATGTTGATCCTTTGCGCTGGATTGACGTGCGGCTGGATGATCGTCTGGAAATTGTTGTCGGGGTTGGGCGGGTTCGAAACTACCGTTACACTGTGATGGAATGCCGTGCTGCCACGTGCCGGGGCCTTATCTGGCCTTGTGCCCTTACCCGGTTCTCCGCCCGGCCCGGGCGGCTTCAAAGAAGGCAGGTCCTTGGGAAGCACAATTTCGTGGAACTCATAAACAATTTGTGGAAGTTGAATAGTTTCCGTCTGATGCGGCATCAACAGCCAGAAAGGTACTTCGAGCAGGAAAAGGACAACGGAGAAATGAAGGAGACATGATGAAAAGAAGGCCGTGAATTTCGGACCGCCCTTGGCTCCCACTTCATTACGGCCGACGATCAGGGGCCGAGGCGGAGGGTTCTTCAGAAAAAGTGCTGCGAAACCACTGCGAATAGCTTTTCGTCGCGGTTCATGCGAAAGGAGGTGAAACCCGGGAATTCGATGCCCGTTCCCTGCGGCCTGTTGAGCAGGGGAAATTGCAGGAATCGAGTGCCTGCGGAGCAGCGTTGCCAGCCCACCGATCAGAACCTTGCGGCGTGGCTCATGAGATAAGAGACTGAGTTGCGGAGTGTAATGGTTGTTTCCGTTACCGTTCGGGCCTGAGACAGACGGCTCCCTTGAAGCCGGGACCCTGCTGAAAAGCGTGGCAAGACCACTCCTTATCGCCTTGTGGCGGGGTTCGTGTGACAACAGGTGGAGCTTTGGCGCTGGTTCTTGCGCCATTTCTCTATAATCTCCACATTCCTTGTGCGAGTTCCGGTTCTCGGCTTCTGCGAGGTCCCCCTCCCGCGCCGGCGCTCAAGTATATAGCAAGTCGCGTACCGTTTATTGTGAAATTGGCCTGCCGGCAGTAAGTAATTAATATTGCAGTAACTTAAGAGTGAAATCTGCTCGATTGAAGAATTCGGATTGTCTCCACTTTCGAACAAATGTCAAGAATGGAAGAGCGATTTAGGGAACAGGCTTGCGTGTCTTCAGGCAGAAGTTTTCGTACAGGTGCTTGTGGGCTTCCTTCGCAGGCAACACTACCTGAAACCCGGGAGTCCGATTGAAACGCTTGTTTTTAAGGAAAACTAATGCCCAGCTATTGCTTTCGCGAAAGCAGAGAGTCCGCAGGTGTTCGCCGCGGTCGGCTTCAGGGATGGAAAATTACAAACCCACTGACTGTCTGAACGATGGTCTCTGCTGTCTTTTTTGCAACGGCTTTGCCTCGGCTGACGGGAACGTAGAGAATATCGTTAGCGGCCAATTGCGGGTCTGGGGCCTTTTGATTGATGATTTTCTCCAAATTCAACGGAATATCGACATAAGAACCATCCGGTCTCGTATGAATGATGCGTGCTCGGCGCTTTGCCGCGTCCGGTGCCAGCCCTTCCGCCATTGCCAGTGCCTGGATGACCGTTACTGAGTCGCGGTCTTCCAGGAGGAATCCTCCAGGTTTGCGGACGCCACTGCCAGCGACGTAAATCACGTCCGCCTTGGAAACAGCGATGATATCGTGGGGCTCGATTTGAATATTCAGACCGTTCGCCTGGGTGTACAGGAGGTCTTTCAAGTCGATGGCTATTTTATCTTCCGATAGCTGGCGCATGCCGGGAACAACCTTCAGGTCTTTGAACCCACTGGGCCGTGTAACATAGACGAGCTTGCCGGGGGCAGCGGTGCTGCGCTTCGCGAGACCTCCAGCCAGCGAGAGCATCTCGATAAGGTTCCGCGGACCAGTGATCTGATAAAGGCCGGGCTTTTCGACCGCGCCCACTATCGATACCGGTCGGGCTTGAAATTGTGATACGAAGACGCCGACCTGCGGATTCTGGAGCAGGTTCTTGCCCAGCGCTTTTTCGAGTTTGTCGCGGAGTTGATCTGCCGTGAGCCCGGATGCGGAAATTCGGCCCAGCAATGGCAGGGCTATCGTTCCGTCATTGGCCACCCGTACGGTCTCGTTGAGGTCGGGAACGCCGAAAACAGTAATCTGAAGAACATCCTCAGGGCCAATCTGGTAATCCGGTCCGGCGCTGATTTCAGAGTTGGCGGGGATAGAACTCTCTGCTTTAGGAACGGATGGCTTTGACTGCGTTTCACTTAGATTGGGGATGGGGGCCACCCGCTCCGCGTCCTGGGCCAATGATTGTGCAGTCCAGGTTGCGAGCAGCGCCAAGGCAACTGTGATCAAGAAGGCTGCAACGCCTCGGGAGAAATCCTTCATGGTAACCCTCCTGCTCCTTCGACGCCTTGCAAGCCAGCCGTTTTCGTAATGGGCAGGCCACCACCGCATGCAATTTTAAAGCGTATCAAAGGCCGTTTCAGAGTGTCAATCAGGCTTCAAATCCACGTGGCACAACATTACTGATTGGCAATGCAGCAGAAAGTGCAAATGCTGAGGGTCTGTGATTTCGCAGAGACAAATTCAACCGTCCGGTGTATGATGCCAGCACTAAAAAGTCAGCCGACCGGTTGCTTCCGAAAGGCTGAACAGGGGAGGATTTGGATCGTGAATAGGATGGGAACAAGGATTTGGCTTCTTCTCTTCTGTTTTTTCCTCTTTGCAAATTTGTCTTTCGCACAATTGCCGGAAGCGCCGGCAAGCCCCGGGCCGGACGCCCGGTATAAGGCTGACATCCTGGTTATCGTTGCACACCCGGATGATGAAAGCCTGATCGCGAGCTACCTGGCACGCGCCGTCTTCGACCAGCATAAGCGGGTTGCCGTCCTGTTTGGGACGTGTGGCAATTCCGGAGGTAATACGGTTGGCTACGAACAGGCGGATTCGCTTTGCGCGGTGAGGAAAATCGAAGCGCGGCGCGCGCTGGCATCGCTTGGGATTATGAATGTATGGTTTCTTGGCGGGCAGGACACAGCCAGCCAGAGTCCCTTGATCTCACTGGAAACCTGGAACCACGGCGCCGTCCTTGGGCGTGCCGTGCGATACGTGCGCCTGACTGAGCCGGATGTGATTCTCACCTGGCTGCCGGATTACGCTGACGGTGAGAACCACGGGGACCACCAGGCTGCTTCCATTATCGCCAACGAAGCCTTTGATCTCGCTGGCAACCCGGTCGTTTTCCCGGAACAGGTAACAACTCCTTATGACTATAAATTGATTGGCAACCTCACCGAGGGTTTACGGCCCTGGCAGCCAAAGAAGATCTACTTCTTTACGAATGCAAGACACCACGACTGGATTGAGGGACAGGGTCCTGTTTATCCCTCGACAACCATTTCCCCGTCACGCCATGTTCCATATTACGAGCTTGGTGCGGAAGAACTGAGTTATCACCAGACGCAGGAGAACGCGGGGCCGGAGGGAAGAGAAGCTGTTTACAAGAGCATGGTGGATCGCTTCAAGGGCCCGGTCCGCTTCATCCTGGGCAAGTCGCTGGTAGGAGGCTCCCGGACCGGAGATATTTTTGAAGGAATAACCGAGGGGCCTGTTCCATATCATCCCGCTTCCGGATACAAGCCGCAACCTCATGAAGGCGTATCGATCCAGCTTGGAGGGCCTTACGCCTTCTATCGCCGGTTCTGGCAGGCGCACGGGTTGGACCATCTGGCCTCTTTGTATCCGCCTGAGGCCGGCGTGGGCCCGGGGATGACCGTCAGCGTTCCGATCATCATTCGCAATGATACTGATTCTCCGGTGAAGGTGAGCCTGACAGCAGCAATGCCGCAAGGGTGGGAAGAGACATCGGGGGCCGCCGTCTATACTGTGGTCGCTCACGACTTCTATCCAGTGCAGGCCAATTTCATCGCGCCATCCGGAAGCAGACCGGAATGGCAGGAAATCCGGTTCAGCGCTGGAGTCAACAATAAGACCGTAAGCTCGGTCACTTTGCGTGTGAGCAATGTTCCAAGCGGACCACGGGCAACACTGCGTAAGTAGGTGGCGATGGTAGCCTCCCGACGCAGTGATGCCGTCTACAATCAGTTTTCCTTTGCCCCTGTCAAGCTGCTGCGTTGTTTGAGCGGAGGTGAGTCGTCAACGCCCGCACGATTTCATAAGCGGAGAGTGGCTTTTCCAGATAATCGACTGCGCCCAGTTGCATCGCTTCAAGGTAGCATCCAACATCATGATAGCGTGAAAGAACGACAACGGGCCTGTAGCGGTCCCTGGCTACAGAATCCTCCAGAACCGTTCGGCCTTTGAAATCCGGCCCTCCCTGGCTGACAATAATGCCGTCGAAGCTTTCGCGCTCGAGCAGGCGCGCCGCCTCTGTAAAATCCGCGCTTGTACTGACATCAAACCCGCTGTCGTGCAGCATCTCGCGATAGCGGTCACGGTCCCTCGGGTCCTCATCGACCAGCAGAACTTTTGGGCGTCGAACGAGTTGGCCCGGCTGGGGCAAATTTCTTTGCGCTCCCATTGGCTGCATGTTCTGCTCCTTTCCGGCTCGTTGCAAACCTGGTTCCTTGCCCAGAAGCCTGATCGCTTCTGAAGCATTTCGGTTATAGAGTCAACGCATTTCTCCGGTGCCGATCGCGCGCCCGGAGAACTTGTTAACAAGCAACTTGTTAAATTCTTCGGACTCTGAAATCAGCATGGCCGGACGGCAGGATTCCGCCGGTGCCTGCCATGCCCGATAATGCGTGGAACAATGAATAGTGCTGATGTGCCAGAACCGCTTGACGCGCGGGGTCGTCGTTGATAATGAGGATTCTCGAAAAGCGAGTGGGAGTAACCGTTGATCATTCCATCCGGGTTTGAACACAACCATCTCCTCTGGTGGACAGTCAACCAAACGAGGATTCGTTCTCGCGTTACATTAGCTTAGACTCACAGGTCGGTCACAAGGATGCACGAAATGTGCAACAGCATATCAAAAAAATGCAATTTCCTGTAAATTCCACCTGCCCGCTGTGCAACCGCGCTGCCCAACGAAGGGCCAAGTAAGGGGTGAGTGTATCATCCGGCAATAGACCGGCAGCTTATTTCCCCGTTTTTTATCGAAGATCAAAAATTAAAGCAGCTATCCTTGTCCTGGCAGGGAATTCTGACACTGAAGATAGCGCCCCACCAGGGAATTTCGTCGCTTTATAAAACCCGATAGCGGATGTTGTTACAAGTATTTTTGGAGGATTTGTTCAGGGCGCTTTCACGCGCGCAAACGGGAAAGTTTGCGGCGTGGCATCAGCAGCCGACGCAATTCCGTTCGCAGCCTCGCGCGTGCGCGCGAAGCGTAAGCTTTTACAGACCCGCGGCTCAGATTCATCCGCCCGGCCGTTTCCTCGATGGAATAGCCCTCGAGGTATCGCAAGCAAAGTACCTGCCGGGCCCTTGCAGGCAACCGGTTCAACGCCTTGTTCAGCAATCCCCCGACTTCCGTCCTGACGATCCGGGTGTCAGCTTCCGATTTTCGGTTTTGAAATGCGACGGGAGATTCTTCGACTCTTCCGGTCGCGCCTGCATTGGGATCCAGCGGCACATCACGCTTGCGCTTTCGGAGCATCATAATCGCTTCGTTCAAGCCGATGCGAACCAGCCAGGTGGACAATTGCGCCTCGCCGCGGAATTGTGAAATGTGAGTGAATCCCTTGAGAAGGGTTTCCTGCAACACGTCTTCTGCGTCATGGTGGTTTGATGTGATTTCGAGAGCGCGCCTGAAGATGATGGGTGCAGCCCGTTGGGTCAAAACCTGAAAAGCTTCCGCATCGCCGGCTTTTGCTGCGATCAGGAGATCGCTGTCGTATGAGGGTCGGGTGCTGCGGGGCGCGGTCTGCAATATCCCCATTGTTGCCTCCTGGCGGAGTTCTGGACTCGGGGAACTACGCGGCAGGATCCTTTTTCCCGAGACCCCTTACTTGTTCAGATGCTCAACAATTCCCGCTTTGCGATTTTCGTTTGCTCTTTATTATGGTTGATGACAAGAACGAGTGCAATAGGGGTTTACACTGAGGATAAATCCTAAACGTCGTGTAACTTTCCTAAGGAAAGTACCTGAAATACACCAAAAAGTCTTATAAGTCCGGTTGGCCGGTTTATCTACGAAAGGGTGGAAGGGCCTTCAATGGAATGAACAATCGTGCTCGGGTAGAAAGCCGAATTGCACACCAGCGACCCCCCCCTTATAACCTGGCAGGGTTCGCATCCTTTCCGCTTAACTTCAATTGCGCGACGGCAATTCGATTACGATCCCCGCTGAGTACCACGCGAGCGACTACAAGGCCTCACGTTTCCAGGTTGAGACATACTCCGCGCCAACGGATTCATAGGCGAAGAATCGTGATTTGTGGTTGCTCGCCTCCGAGATATACTCGCGGGTCGGGACACAGAAAGGCGAGCGTCGGCCACAGGCGTTGACGAATGGTTGCCGGCCTGACCAACGCAGTGTTAGCAACGGCGGAGCGGAATGGAAAAACGAGATCGCTGGTACATTCGTGGTACGACAAGGATCGGCCAGCAAAGGATCAGAAAACATCCCGGATTGGTTCTGATACCGCTGTTCCTGGCCGCCTCGGGCGTGACAGTTTTTGGACAGGGCCGCGCCTACGATCAGCAATTCAGACCGCAGTATCACTTCACTCCCCTGAAGAACTGGATGAACGATCCCAATGGCCTCGTCTATTACAAAGGCGAGTACCATCTTTTCTTCCAGTACAATCCCTTCGGTGACGAATGGGGTCACATGAGTTGGGGACATTCCGTCAGCCGCGACCTTGTTCATTGGAAGCAATTGCCGGTTGCGATCCCCGAAGCAGACGGCGTGATGATCTTTTCGGGCAGTGCCGTCGTTGACTGGCACGACTCAAGCCGGTTATGCAGGAGTTCAGATTCAGGCGATGGCTCGTGCCTGGTTGCTATATACACAGGCTACAACGGCAAGACCCAGACCCAGAACCTTGCATACAGCCATGACCGCGGCCGCACCTGGACAAAGTATTCCCGAAATCCCGTTATTGACCTCCACCTTGCGGACTTTCGTGATCCCAAAGTGTTCTGGTACGGGTCGGGCCGCAAATGGGTCATGGTTGTTGCGCTTCCCACTCAACACAAGATCCGACTGTTCAGCTCGATGGATTTGAGGCATTGGACTGCTCTAAGCGACTTTGGTCCGGCTGGCGCACTCGGCGGCGTCTGGGAATGTCCTGATCTGTCTGAGTTGCCTGTGGAAAATGAACCGGGGCGGAGCAGATGGGTGCTCAGCGTCAACGTGAATCCCGGCGGCATTGCCGGCGGTTCTGGCAATCAGTATTTTGTAGGCCGCTTTGACGGGGCAAAGTTCATTGACGAAAACTCAGGGCGTACGGCCCTGTGGGCCGATTATGGCAAGGACTTCTATGCCTCAACATCTTTTTCGGATATTCCGGCTTCCGACGGCCGCCGCATCTGGATGGGCTGGCTTGGCAACTGGGAATATGCTGCTCATGTTCCTACATCTCCCTGGAGGGGTATTCAGTCGATTCCGCGCGCGCTCAAACTGAGACGTCTTCCGCAGGGAATCCGCCTGATCCAGGAGCCGGTAGAAGAGTTGAAGAGCCTCCGCGGGCGGCATTTCTCGATTGAAAATCAGAGCGTTGATGCGGCAAACCGCATTCTGCAATCGAAACAAGTGGGCGGCGATACGCTTGAAATCAATGCCATCATCGAGCCTGAGCAGGCGCAATCCTTTGGAGTCGATGTGAGGAAGGAAGCATTTGAGCAAACCGCAATCGGCATCGACCGCGGAAAGTCGTTGTTGTTTGTTGATCGTACAAAGTCGGGTGATACGGGCTTCGATCCGAAGTTTTCGGGCGTTCAAGCTGCACCCCTGGATCTGGAGGCAGGGAAGGCCGTTGAATTACACATCTTTGTTGACCGCTGTTCTGTCGAAGTCTTCGCCGACGGCGGCGTGCGGGTTATCAGTGATCTCATTTTTCCATCCGCTGCCAGCCGGGGAATTGGATTGTTTTCAAGAGGAGGCAGTGCGAAGATCGTGAAGCTGGATGTTTGGAACCTGAAGTCAATCTGGGACGACAGTTCTCCACCATAGGATGAAATGAGACACCGAATCATATGAACCTGAACAAATTCCTGATCAAGAGCACAATTGTGGCTGCGCTTGGCGGCCTTCTCTTTGGCTTTGACACGGCTGTGATTGCCGGAACGACGCAGGCCTTGACGGAAACCTACCAACTCACGCCCGGCCTTCTGGGTATGACCGTTTCCATCGCGCTCTGGGGAGCCATTGTGGGAGCAATGTGCGCCGGAATACCCGGCGATCGCATCGGTCGCCGGAACAGCCTGCGCATGCTGGCCGTGATGTATCTGGTCTCGGCCCTCGGGTGCGCATTTGCATGGGGGTGGTATCCCCTTGTTTTCTTTCGATTTATAGGCGGGCTCGGCATCGGCGGGTCATCAGTGCTCGGCCCGATGTATATCGCGGAGATCGCTCCGGCAAAATGGCGGGGCCGGCTGGTGGGCTTCTTCCAGTTCAATATTGTGTTGGGAATCTTGCTCGCGTACTTCTCGAACTACATAATCGCGCTGATGCATTTCGGCGCTGCGGAATGGCGATGGAAGCTGGGAGTTGCGGCAGTTCCGGCAGCCCTCTTTCTTGTGATGCTTTTTGGAATCCCCCAAAGCCCGCGATGGCTTGTCGAGAAGAGGCGGGTCGAAGAGGCGCGCGAAGTGCTCAGGAGCGTGGGCGAAGAAAATATCGAGCAGGAACTCCAGGACATTCTGGACTCGATGCACCTCGAGCGCGAGAAGGAGCCGCTGTTTTCGTGGAAATATCGGTTGCCGATCTTTCTGGCGGTATCGATAGGCATGTTCAATCAGCTTTCAGGAATCAACGCGATTCTTTATTACCTGAACGATATCTTTGCGCGCGCCGGTTTCCACGGTGTTTCCGGAGACATCCAGGCCGTGGCAGTGGGGGCGACGAATCTGATCTTCACAGTGCTTGCCATGTCGGTTATCGATAGACTTGGTCGCAAGATGCTGCTGCTGATCGGGTCCGTCGGCACCGCTGCGTGTCTGGCGGGGGTAGCTACAATTTTCTTTAACACACATTATGAGCACCTGCTCGTGTGGCTTCTGATGGGCTACATCGCTTTCTTCGCGTTTTCACAGGGTGCCGTGATCTGGGTTTACCTTGGGGAAGTCTTTCCCAATCGTGTGAGAGCCAAAGGCCAGAGCCTCGGAAGCTTCTCGCACTGGTTCATGAACGCACTTATTTCCGGCATTTTCCCCTTGATGGCCGCGTCGTCCGGCGCTTATCCGTTTGTCTTTTTTGCGGCGATGATGGTCCTGCAGTTCTTCGTTGTCCTCTTCATTTATCCTGAAACCAAGGGCATCACTCTGGAGCAAATGCAGAAGAAATTGGGGATCGCGTGAGCGAGGGTGGGGCTCGGGCGCCCATCCGTGAGTTGAAGCGGGAAAGGAAGCATTGCTTCTTACGATGAGACGCAGAACTTTTCTGAAGAACATGACGATGGCGGCGCTGGCATCTCCCTGGTTGAAGCGGGGGAATGTGCAATTAATGCAGAGTGCCGGGCCTAAACGCGTGGCATTTGGCGGCATTCAAATCGAGTGCAGCACCTACACTCCGATTCTCACCCGCATGGAAGACTTCCAGGTGGCGCGGGGACGGCAGTTAGCGGACATGCCATTCTTCAGCCAGCTTAAGAAGTATCCGTACCCATTTCAGCCTGTGCTTCTGGCGCAGGCCGTGCCTGGCGGTGCAGTTGAGGCCCATACTTACGACAAACTTAAGGGCGAATTCCTCCAGCGGATAAAAGAGATGCTTCCATTGGACGGCCTGTACCTGGTCATGCACGGCGCCATGTCTGTCGAGGGCAAACTCGATGCTGACGGAGACTGGATCGCAGCAGCCCGAGGAGCTGTCGGGCCAAATTGCCTGATCACGGCCAGTTTTGACCTTCATGGCAGCTTGAGCCGCCGCATTATTGATCATCTGGACATGCTTTCCGCCTACCGGACCGCTCCGCATATCGACAGAGAGGAAACCACGAAGCGCGCGTGCGACATGCTTATTTATTGTCTCGAACATCGCATACGGCCCACTATGGTCTGGGCCCCAATCCCGGTGCTGATGCCCGGTGAGCGCACGAGCACGCGCTACGAACCCGCAAAGCATTTATGGGGTCAGTTGCCGGCCATGAACGCTCAACCTGGAGTTCTGGATGCTTCTTTGCTCGTCGGATATGTCTGGGCGGATGAACCGAAGGCGACGGCCAGCGCGGTACTTACAGGGACCCAACCGGATTTTCTGAAGAGAAGCGCCCTTGGCCTTGCGCAGCAATATTGGGAAGCACGAAAAGAATTCAAATTCGGCGTGCCTACCGGAACTCTTGATGAATGCATTGAAAAAGCTGTGAGCTCACACACACATCCGGTGGTTTTGGCGGATTCCGGAGACAACCCAACGGCGGGAGGAACAGGTGACCGGGCCGACGTGTTGGCAGCGCTGCTGGCGCACCATATTCGCAACGCTGTGATTGCGGGCATTGCGGACCGGCCCGCTACCGAGGCGTGCTACCGCGCCGGAATCGGAGCAACTATTCCAATCAGCATCGGGGCCACGCTCGACCCGAAAGCGAGCAAGCCCGTCCATGCCTCCGCAAAAGTGGTTTTCCTGGCCAAAACGGACATTCCACTTGAGCGGCAGGCGGTCGTGGATGTCCAGGGAATTTCAGTCGTGTTAACGGCGCGTCGTCGCCCGTTTCACCTGATCGGCGACTTTACTTCGCTGGGATTAGAGCCGACACGCTTTAATATTGTGGTGGTCAAGTCAGGATACCTGGAACCGGAGATTGCCAGGATCGCTAATCCAAACCTGATGGCGCTTACCGATGGTGCGGTCAACCAGGACATCGTGCATCTGACGAATTATCATCGGAAACCGTGCTACCCTTTCCAGTCCAATCTCCAATGGAAGCCTTATGCAATCGTGGGCGCGCGGTCGTCAAAAGGCACATAGCGAGGTGGACAGTCCCGAATCGTGAGGTTCAGCCAGCAGAGCACAGCGCGTCGGAGCCGCAGCCAAACGTGGTACGGCCGTATTCATGGGCGAGACGCCCATGCCACGCCGTGCGAAAATCTGTGGAAGACGCAAGCATTTTGGCGGTTAGTAGTACAGGAGGAAAGTTGCGATACCCCATTGCGGGACCTTTCAATGATGCCGCGTACTTCCTCTAATCAAAGCGTGCTGGCGTGGGAAATTACATAAATGGCGATCAACAGTACCAGGATACCCGCCCAGGAGATACCGTACGTCCGGCGGCTGGCGCCGCGCCACTCGCCGGTCAGCGCTCCCCAAACGTTTGCCGCAGTGATGTTCATCGCCATAAAGAGCGGCCAACCGAGTACGGCCCCCAACGCGCCGAGGCCCGTAGCACCCATTCCGTAAAACGCGATTCCAAAGAACCAAACGGCGCCCATCAATATGGATCCGAGCCAGTAGCTTCCTGGGACGTCTTTCTGTCTCAACACGCTCCACGTACGGTTTTTCTGCAATAGATAGATGCAATAACCGGCGTTAGCCAGGAATCCGGCACTTAAGGCAAGCGCCCAGATCAGGTTGGACGACATTGCCGGCGAAGCTCCTGCCATGCGGGACGCGTCCTGCAAGCCTTTGCCAAACACAAAGCTGAAGTTGAGCATGGCTGAAAAGATTCCTGAGAAGATGCAGATTACCAGTCCCAGCCAGAAGCCCGCTCCGCCGCGCTGTGCGGATTGGCTTGAAAGTTCCCGTTCTCGCCTGTGGCCTGCCAGTGAACAGACGACAATGCCGAGGACGACGATAATCAACCCGGAAATCAGGGCGTAGCCCTGGGGCGTGAAGAGTTGGTTCGGATGGAACACAATGAGCGGCAGAAGCGAGCCGAGAGAGGCCGTTATGCCGAGGACAATCGCGAACGTGAGGGCCATGCCTACTCGGGTGATGCCCAGACCGAACAGAGTGGAGCCTACCCCCCAGCAGAACCCAAAAGTCACGACTTCAGCAATTGTGGGCCCCTGCGCCTCCGCCAACACATTCGTGAACCGGGGCACGGTCGTAAAAACCATGATCCAAGGTAGAATCAACATGCCTGCAATGGAGTACACCAGCCACGTGTTTTCCCAGCGCCAGCGGCCCATGCGCTTCATCGGCAGCGCAAAACTGCCTTGCAGAAATCCTCCCAGCAGCACCAGCCCGATAGCCACGCCCACATTTCCGCTCATAATTTTCCTCTGTAACTTTTAAATGGAACCTGTGAATTGAAGATGCTGTCTTAACCTGTCAACGTCCTGATGCATGCCGCGCTATGGTGCCCCGGTGTACAACGTAAAGAACCCCTTTCTACTCCAAATCGAACGGGGACTCAAGAATTTTCGCGTTCTATGACGGCCTGTTGCGGCCGACCACTTCTGATCAAGCTCTCTGACCTCCGGGCGAAATAGCGAGGATCGTATTCTGCAACTTTCTGTCGATTCGCACCGGGCGATCAGCATCCCCGGTCTTCAGATTTCCGTCCCGTTTTAGTCAAACAACCTGGAAGCATCCCGAGCAGTCTCTTTGCGACATCGGGGTCGATATTTCGCTCTGCGAAACTCAACTCATTTGCCCGACATCACCACGGGATCCGGTTGTTCGTTGAGATCTTCCTCCTAATGAGCACGTATTGAGGTACTTAGCCCTGCGTCAACGGGATGGACGTGCATTGTGCAATGCGAAATACGGCTCAACCTGCACCATTTGCTTGACGGACTCTCTCCACCGGAGTAGTATCCCCGCGTCGTTGTGGGCCTTGGGCATTCTCCTGAACAAAATAACTCTCGAATCGGAAGCAGTGCGCTCTTCTTGTTATTTGTTGTGGTACATGGGAACCCTTTTGACTTTGAAAACTCGATGCTTCCGGTTACCGGGAAGATCACAAAGAGGAGACGAGTGATCATGAACAAAAGCAAACTGACATCTACCCTGGGTATTGTTCTGTTTTCTCTTTTTGTTGTGGCGGTTGCGGGGCAAGCGCAGACCGGCACGGGCTTGATTACGGGTGTCGTTACCGACCCTACGGGCGCGGTTATCCCTCAGGTCAAAGTTACCATCAAGAACCAGGGAACTGGAATGACGTGGAGCGCCACGACCAGCAGCACCGGCAAATACACGGTCACGGCACTTCCTGTGGGTATGTACACGGTCACGGCGGAGAGGGAAGGGTTCCGCTCGAGTATCCAGTCGGACGTCAGGCTCAGCGTGGGCGAATCGGCAAACGTTGATTTCAAGCTTGCTGTCGGCAGCGTAACACAGACCGTTACGGTGAAGGCAAACACCGTAAGCATTGACACGGTGACCGCGTCAGAAACGCACCTTGTAGATGAATCGCAGATTTCTAACCTTCCATTAAACGGGCGAAACTTCACGGAGTTCCTGACACTCAACGCGGGAACCGTGTCTTCCCCAGGCGCCGAAGCGGGATCGATGCGCATTGGCAAAGGGACTGGGTACAATATCAATGGCAACCGCACATCGTCCGTGAATTTCACACTCGACGGCCTCGTCAATACAGACGTCACGTTGGGCGACCCGGCGGTCATTCTTTCACAGGATGCAATCCAGCAGTTCAAGGAGCAGAAGCCTGCATATTCGGCGGCCTATGGATTCAGCGCCAGCCAGATTAATATCATCAGCAAGAGCGGCACGAACGAGCTTCACGGAACTGTGTTCGAATTTGGCAGGAACGATGCCCTTGATGCCACCAGCTTCTTCGCAACACAGAAACCGGAACTACGCCAAAATCAGTTCGGTTTTGTGCTCGGTGGCCCGGTCGTTGTCCCCAGGATTTATAACGGACACGATAAGTCCTTTTGGCTGGCGAATTACGAAGGCTGGAGGATCCGGCGCGGCGCGATTTCACAGGGGATTGTGCCAACTCCTGCGGAAATCAACGGAGATTTTTCGTCTTTGAATTTGCCTGCCTTCGGCAGTTCGGCGTGCAATTCAGCGCTGCTCTTAAACCAGCCCTGCATGCCAATCGACCCAACTACTGGGCAGCCTTTCTCTGGAAATCAGATTCCCTCCAGCCGCTTTTCACGTCTCGCGAGCGAATCGCTTAAGTTAAACTTTTTCCCTGCCCCCAATTGTTCTCCATCAAACTGTGCAGGCAACAATTACCGAGCGAACATAACTATGCCGACAGGTTTTGATCAGCAAACCTACAAAGGCGATCAAGACCTCGGCAAACTTGGCAAGGTGTCGTTCCGCTGGACTGGAAGTACGTATACTACGAGTACTCTTGGGACGCTCACACCGTTGCTCGGGAATAACAACTTCATTGAGCAGGAATTGAGCATAGGAATCGGGTGGACTTTCAACCTGGGGTCGCATGCAGTTAACAGTTTCAGGGTTGGACGGCTTGAAGCGAAGTCGGATCAGTGTGGAACACCTATCAGCCAATCCATCGTGGATGCCTTTGGGTTTACGGGTATTTTTCAGAATCTGGATAACTGCGCTCGGTCGGCCCCGGGCGCTATCGCCATTTCCAATTTCGGAGGTGTCGGTGGGCCTACAAATGACACCACGATCAGTTATGTTCCCACATGGGAATACGCCGACGATTTCTCGTGGGTCCACGGAAACCACACGCTCGAAATGGGATTCGATATTCGGCGCTGGATACAGGTGCGCAATTTGGCAGCAGATTTTCTGGGCGGAACCTATAATTACCGGAATGACCTTGTTCTCAACAACGGCGGCAACGGAGCAGACAACTGCCCGACGCCGTATTGCGGTACTGGAAACGCCGTGGCTGACTTCCTGCTCGGGTATTACCAGGCCATTCAGATATTCCAGCCCGGCCCCTTCAGCCAGCCTGGCATTTCCGGCAACCAAAATAACTATAACGAGAGGTATTTCGCGCCGTATTTTGAAGATAGTTGGAAGGCCCGGTCGAATCTGACATTGAATTTTGGCCTGCGTTGGGACCTCCGGACCATTCCATTCGAAGAGCACAACAAGTTTTTCTGGCTTGATGGCCAAAATCCGAACGGGGGCCTGTGCTTTGCAGATCCGAAGCTTGCAACCGATGGCGTAGCGCCGCCGGGAAATGGCATCTACCGTTACTGCGGTCGCCGAAATCCCACGACGAACCCCCTCACTCCTTTCGCTCCACGTTTCGGCTTTGCCTGGCGCCCGTTCCACTCCGAAAAGACGGTGGTCCGAGGCGGTTACGGGATTTTCTATGATTCTCCTAAAGGCCGGGAAATTGACGATTCCGGAGACATCTATCCGTTTGAGGTCCGGAGCAGCTTCACACCGCAAACCCAGGATACAGCGCCTAAATTGACGGACCAGATGTTTCCGGCGTTCACGACGGTCAGTCCGGTAACTCCTGCGAACATCACATTTCTTGCGGTCATACAGGGGGAGAATCCGCACAACCCTTATGTCCAGCAATGGTCGCTGGGCATTCAACGACAGCTCGCCACAAATACCGTACTCGACGTCAGCTATCAGGGCAGCAAGGGAACGCATCTGCTCACTCGCACGGACATCGCGCAGGCGCTTCCTCCGAGCGATCCCAGCTTCTGCGCCGCACAGGACTCGAACGGAAACTATATTAATTTGAACAACGGTGACTGCCCCGTAGCTTCTCGCAGGCCCTACCCGAATTTCACTGGAGTGTACATCGATAGCGAATTTCAGGGTATTTCGAGTTACAATTCTGCCAACGTTCAACTGACCCGGCGTACTTCATCGCTCGTTACGCAGTTGTCATATGCCTGGTCGAAGAGCCTCGATGACAAATCCGCCGCTGCCGGCATCGGTAACGCCATTACAGGATGGAACGGGTTCATGGACAACCACAACCCGAAACTTGATTACGGGCGGTCCGATTTCAACGTCGGGCAGCGTTTCGTTGCGAACTTCGTTTACGAGTTGCCATTCGGCCGCGGCAGGCGCTTTGGAGGCAGCATGAACAAGGTTGTTGACGGCTTCCTGGGCGGCTGGCAGACAGGAGGAATCGTAACTTATCAGGGCGGGTTCCCCTTCTCGATTTTTTGCAGTGACCCCTTTGGTCTGCTGGATGTCATCTTTGGTTCAGGAAACCGCTGCAATCCTGTACAGGGTGCGAACGTTTTCCCCTCAGGAACACGGACGCTCAGCGAATATTTCAACACACAGGCATTCAGCCAGCCTCTGCCGGCGCATTTCGGGGCTCTTGGACGGAACACCTTTAATGGGCCATCACTATTCCAGGTGGATATGAACATCCAAAAGGCCATTCCGATTACAGAACGAGTTCATTTTGAGGTCCGCATGGAGGCGTTCAATCTCTTTAACCACCCCAACTTCGGACTTCCCAATACGACGCTGACATCTCCCACTTTCGGCGTAATCTCCGGCACCAGTACCATCAATCGAGAGTTGCAGTGGGGGGCCAAGATCGTCTTCTGACTTTGGGAAATAAAGAGGACCGCCAAGACGTCCGCTATTGGCGGTCCTTTCTTTTTTGCGGTAGACTGGCCTCAATGGTTTGTTCCAGCAAACGCTTCTTCATCTTGCCAACGCTTGTCCTCTTCCTCCTGCGCGGTTCAGTGATGGCTCAGCAGTCGAAGGAGGCTTTGCTTCAGCGTTATTCCCAAGAAGCGCAGGCGGCCATGGCTTCCGGAAACTATTCGGCTGCAGAGAAAGCTTACGAGGAATTGGTCCGCCTGGGTCCCGGGGTTGCGGAAGTCTATTCGAACCTGGGTTTGGCCCGCTTTCAACAGGGAAAGTTCGAACAGGCGGTCGCAGCATTCCAGCAAGCCTTGAAACTCAAGCCTGGGCTTGAGAATGCCGCGTATTTTCTTGCCATGTCTCAGTCCGAGATCGGCCGGTATGACCTGGCACTTCCAGATCTGGCCAAAGGGTTTCGGGAAACGCATAGTGCTGCTCTAAAAAGAATGCTGGGTCTTTATCTTGAGAGGACTTATACGGGCCTGCATCGTGACGGCGAGGCCGTCGAAGTGGCTGTCGAACTTACCCGCCTTTTCCCGAACGATCCCGAAGTCCTTTATCAGACCGGGCGCCTGTGCGGAAACTATGCCTACCTCTCGATGCAAAGGCTTCAGCAAGTGGCGCCCGAATCGTTGTGGAGACACCTTGCCTCGGGGGATCTTTTTGAAAGCCAGGGAGACTATGCCCTGGCCATAAGGGAATATCGACGCGTGCTGGCGATTGACCCAAACCACCCCGGGATCCATTACCGGCTGGGCCGCGCCCTGCTGCGGTCAAAGCAGCCCGACTCGCAGGCCGAGGCTTTGAAAGAGTTTGAGGAGGAACTCAGGGTAGATCCTGCGAATGCCAGCGCAGCTTACGAAGCCGGAGAGATTTACCGGCAACTGGGTCAGCTCAGCAGGGCTCACGACCTTTTTGCGCAAGCCCTGAAGAACTATCCGGATTTTGAAGAAGCTCAAGTGGGAATGGCCCGCGTGCTGATTTATGAGAAACAGCCGGAGAAGGCAGTCACCCATCTGAAAAAGGCGCTGTCGATCAACCCCGAAGACGACATCGCCTACTTCCAACTTGCGCAGGCATACAGGCATCTCGGCGACGAAGCGGAACAAAGAAAGGCGATGGCCGAGTTCCAGCGAATCCAGGCCAGCAAGGCGGAGCACCAGGCGCAACTGGCAGTAGGCGACTACCCAGCGGATGCGGTCACAAAGCAGAAGCTGGATTCGAATGGGCGCTGAGACTCATCGTTTCAATGATCTGCTATATGTCTTTTGAATCAATACGTCAAGATTAATTGAGCTTGTGCGGTGCGGCCGGTCCCTTCGCACGAAGGAGCACACGCGAAGTTTGAACCGATAAAGCGTGTTTTCGCCAAACAAGTGGATATAATTCGTCCCCCAGGCGTTGTTGTAAAGGCTGAGGTGAGAGCCCTTCGCAAGATCAGGCTGATCGTCGGCAAAAAAGATCGGCGAGCGCTCGCCAAGCGCAACAACGGGTGCACCCAGGGTTTCAGTCGCCGGTCCGCCGCATGCGTCTTTGTAATATATGCCGTTGATCACCGCGTACATGTGGCACGCTTCCCTTCATCACCAAACCGGAAGAAGAACAGAGGCAGGACGCTTCTGCGGCTTTCCAGCCTTTTGGCTTGTTGCCTCATTATAAATAGCTGTTTCCCCTTCAATTCCTCGACGGCTTAGGCGGTTGCCAGAAGCGGCGCCATACCTGATAATTCTTGTGCAATGAAACATTTGATCGTTGGGACTGCAGGCCACATTGATCACGGCAAATCCGCTCTCGTGCAGGCCTTGACGGGCATCGATCCTGACCGGCTGGAAGAAGAGAAGAACCGCGGTATCACCATTGACCTCGGTTTTGCGCACCTGGATCTTGGCGGCGATTTGCGTGTGGGTTTTGTGGACGTTCCCGGCCACGAGCGCTTCGTCAAGAACATGCTGGCCGGCATCGGCGGAATTGATCTTGTACTGCTGGTGGTGGCTGCCGACGAATCCATTAAGCCCCAGACGCGCGAGCATTTTGATATCTGCCGGTTGCTCGGCATCCAGAAGGGCATCGTGGTCATCACTAAATGCGACCTTGTGGACCGCGACATGATCGATCTCGTCAGGCTGGAAATCCAGGACCTGACCAAAGGCTCCTTCCTTGCCGATGCGCCCATCGTCGCCGCCAGTGCAAAAACAGGCGAGGGTTTGGATGACATCAGGAATGAATTGCGCCGGCTCGCGCAGGAAATCGGCGAAAGGCCGCTTTGGCTGCCGTTCCGATTGCCGATTGATCGCGCCTTTGTGATGAAGGGATTCGGGACGGTAGTGACAGGCACGCTGATCGCGGGAACAATCCGCAGGGAGGATGATGCTGAGATTTTTCCGCTGGGGCGCCGCGCGCGCGTCCGGGGCATCCAGGTGCACAACGCGCCTGCGGAAGTCGCGGTCGCCGGGCAGCGGACTGCGGTGAACCTTGTTGGAATTGAAACCAGTGAAATTGAGCGCGGCATGGTTCTGGCCGCTCCAGGACTTTTCCAGGCCACATCGCGACTCGATTGCACATTGGACCTGCTGCCTTCGGCGCGGCCGGTCCGGAACCGCGCGCGTGTGCATTTCCATTCTGGAACAGCGGAGGCAATTGCGGAAGTCGTTCTGCTCGATGCGAAAGAGTTGCGTCCGGGAACGCGAGGCTACGCGCAACTGCGGCTGGCGAAGCCTGGATTGTATCTTCCGGGCGACCGTTTCATCATCCGGCAGTTTTCTCCGGTAGTGACGATCGGTGGTGGAGTCGTGCTGGATAATCTGCCTTCGCGACACAGGCTTGCTGATCCCGGGGTCGCCCAATTTCTTTCCATCATGGAGAAGGGAAGCGAAGAAGAGCGGCTGGAAGCGCTGGCGCGCGAGGCGGGAGAAGCCTCCATTTCCATACTGACGGCGCGAACCGGTCACGCGGAGGGCCACATTGCCGAACTTTCCAGAGCCCTCCAGGCAAAAAAGCGGCTGGTCGTTCTTGGCTCGCCCGCAAGCGTCTTCATCCATGCAGAGCATTTCAGATATCTGGCCGAAGAAGTCGTAAGGCAACTTGAAAGCTTCCATGGCAGCAATCCGCTGATGCGCGGTATTGCCAAAGAAGACCTGCGGGGAAGGGTCCGTGACGCACAGAAGCGCATTCCGTCGCCCGCCGTCTTTAACGCCGTGCTCCGCCAGTTGGAGACGGAGCGCAAGATCGGCATCACTGGAGAGTCCGTACGGTTGGCTGGGCACGAGATTGCCCTGACGCCCGAGGAGGCGGCCGCGCGCCAGCAGATTGTGCAAGCGTTTGAATCCGCCGGCCTGGCAGTTCCGGCGGCGAGCGATGTGCTGGCCGGGCTCAAAATCGATCGGGCGCGCGCGGAAAAGATCCTTCAGATGCTGCTGAAAGAGAAAGTCCTGGTGAAAGTGGCTGAAGATTTGATTTTCCATTCTGCGGCGCTCGGCCGGCTGCGTGAACTGGTGGCACGCCAGAAATCCAAAAGCAACCGCATCAACGTGGGCGTCTTTAAGGAGCTTACGGGTCTCAGCCGCAAGTACGCCATCCCGCTGCTCGAATATCTGGATCGAGAGCGCGTCACCCGCCGCGAGGGCGATGAGCGGATTATCTTATGACAGCGCCGGTGATCCGATTGTTATTCGGTCTCATGCACCAGGTCGCTTGCTCTGTGAGGCTTTACGTTGACACTTTTGGCCCCTCAATGTTTAGATAATTAAAGTACACCCGCCTAGTGGTGAGCGTAGCTCAGCTGGTAGAGCGCCAGACTGTGGATCTGGACGTCGCGGGTTCGAATCCCGTCGCTCACCCCAGATCTCCTAAGTTTAATTACCCTGTCAGTGAAAGCCTGGTATGGACCTCTTCAAGATTTCGGCCCCGGCGGTGAACTGCAGGTTGGCGATAGGAGCCATCTGATAGACGTTCACGCGGAAATCGGGATTCACGCCGAGCAACAGATACGCTTCGCGTTGTGAGCAGCCGAAATCCTCGATCAGCCATTCCATCAACTGGATGCTGGCGCGCCAGACGGCTTCTTCCAGAGGCTTTGCGCAGGCGAGCGAGATCAGGCTTTCCTCCTTTTCGATCCGGACGAACCGCCGGCTTACTCCCTTGATGACGTTACACCGAAGGGTCACTGTGCTGCGTGTTTCCAAGGCCGTCCCATAGAATTCGGTGTCGCCCTGGCAGGCGTGAACGTCGCCCACGTAAAGCAGAGCACCTGTATGGTAGCAGGGAATCAGAACGCGCACGCCTGGACGTATGTCTCGCACGTCCATATTGCCTCCCCAGCTTCCCTGGCTCAGGCCAGGAGTTACGACCTCCCGTTCGGGTGCGACAGCGATAGTTCCGATGAAGGGCGCCTGCGGAAACCGTAAATTGAGTGGATACCTGCGAACCGCGCCATCTTCCAGCGTGACCGCCTCGCTCAGAATGACTTCGTCCTTTTCGTGGTTGCCGATGGCCATGGTCGGCGTGCTCAGTTCTTTCCATCGGGCCGAATCCCCGAGCGGTTTATGGCCGGGGCGCCAGTAAGTGACGCTCTGAGCATCCAGCTCAATGTTTTCAACATCGACGATCAGCGTGTCGCCCGGCTCAACTCCCTTAATAAAGACAGGGCCTGTAACCGGGTTGGCCATGCTCGGCGAAGATTTCAGGTACCAGGCGTCAAGCAGATGGACGGCATCCTCAGGCTTTCGATAGCTGCCGGACGGCGCGTCTTCCGTTTCAAGGACGAATGGCTCGCCCTGTTCGACCTCCAGAGCGGGAGTGTGGTGGTGGTCGAAGGTGTATTTCAACGAATCGCGAGAACGCTTAACGCATTTCACTATTCTGTGAACTCCTTTCAGCGGCTGAAGTGAAGGGCACGTGTTATCAAGCTGTGCACTGGTAACTACTTGTACTCAAGTCTGACCGCTTGTTGCCGATAAAGTCTATTGTGGATTTCGCGCGGAGACCATTATGCCCCACGTTCGCCAACCGGAAAAGGATGGAGTGGAAGGCCGGCCGATCCGGACACGTTTGGGGCCACCTGAAGTGCTTCGTGGCTAAAAGGCCATCGGCCAGGTGGCGGGCCTATCGAGGTTAGAGTTAATAGAGGGGCGGCAAATCGAACTTTCGGAGACAGGTTGAACCGAAGAAGGATCAGGACGGATTCTAATATTCCGGGTCTGAACACAATTCCAAACGAGTAAAATGCGAAGCGGGACTTCAAACAAGAAAAAGCTCCTGCTCGAAACTTCCGGCCACCGGGAGGAACTCCCCTCCGTTTGTCATAATCTGCCCATTTCTCAGCACAGTGGTGCTGGCGTGCCGCTGGATGGAGAGTCTGCCGCCGTTGCAGCCGCCACCCGCACCAATTCATTCGGGGCAATCGGTCGCAAACAGGACAGCGTAACGCGCGACGATCTGAAGGGTCCATGGATTTACCAGCAGGTCCTGGCGGGAGCCCGGGAAGGGATCACAATCCTCGATTCGTTGGGTCGCATCGTTCAGCAGAACGAGTTCCATCGCAATCTGCTGGGTTACCCGGACAGCGAAATCCTGGGCAAGACGCCTGCTCGATACCTGGAAGGCGGCAGGGAGGCGTTCCAGAAAGTGATGGAAGGGCTCCGGCGGCAGCAAAGCTATCAAGGCGAGGCCCGTTGTCGCGTGCAGTCCGGCTCGTGGGTTGAAGTGGAGTTGCGGGCCGTGGCCACCCGTAACGACGCCGGCAACGTATGCGGCTACGCTCTATTCATCGATGAGAATACAGAAAAGAAGCGCATTGAAGACGCTCTCCGCGAAAGCGAGGAGCGCTTTAATGCCTTTATGAACAATAGCTCGGTGGTCGCTTTCATGCGGGACGTCGGCGGCCGGTATGTCTATGTTAACCGCGCTTTCGAAAAATACGTTGGCAGACATTCGGCGGAAATTCTAGGCAAGACACCTTTCGAAATCTGGCCCCAAGAAATTGCCAAAGCACTTGCTGAGGCGGATAAGCAGGTGCTGGCTGCCGGCAACCCGATCGAAATGTACGAAAAGACGGCGCTTCCAGGGGAGGAGGAAACCCGGGAATGGCTGACCATCAAGTTTCCCTTTCATGACCGCAGGCGGAACGTTTTTGTCGGCAGCGTTTCGATTGACGTCACCGAACGGAAGAGCCTCGAAGAGCAGCTTCGGCAGTCGCAGAAAATGGAGGCCGTCGGGCGGCTGGCCGGAGGGATCGCGCATGACTTCAACAACCTTCTCACGATTATCACTGGTTACTGCGAATTGATGCTGAATGCTTGCGGGGCCAATGAAGACCAGCGCAGCAAGATTGAGGAGATCAGGAGAGCGGGAGAGCGCGCTGCGCTGCTGACCCGGCAACTTCTGGCTTTCAGTCGCAAGCAGGTCCTTGCCCCGCGCATACTGGACCTCAATGTCGTGATAGAGAATCTGCGCAAGATGATCGATCGGCTGATCGGTGAGGACATCGAATTTGTGATCGCGCCGTACCCCAAGCTGGACATGGTGAGGGCCGATCCGGGCCAGGTTGAACAGATCATCATGAACCTTGTCGTGAACGCCCGGGACGCAATGCCGCACGGAGGGAGGCTGACGATCGAGACCGCGAACGTCGAATTGGATGAAGCGTACGCCCGCGCCCATCGGCCGAGCCTGCCCGGCCATTACGTGATGATTGCCGTGACCGATACGGGTATGGGGATGGACAGAGAGACGCAGAAGCACATCTTTGAGCCGTTCTTCACAACCAAGGAACAAGGCAAGGGAACGGGGCTGGGTCTTGCCACGGTTTACGGAATCGTCAAGCAGAGCGGCGGATTCATCTGGGTTTACAGCGAACCGGGTGTGGGCAGTTCCTTCAAGATATACTTCCCCAGCGTTCTGGGTCCGATGGAGTCCCTGCCTGTGGATCGCATCGAGCCCGGCCAGTTGGGTGGTTCTGAAACCGTTCTCGTGGCCGAGGACGAGCAATCGCTCCGGCTGTTGATCAAGGAGACACTTGAACGGCACGGGTACAAAGTTTTAGTGGCGTCGGACGGGAAGGAGGCGCTCCGAGTAAGCTCGCGCTACGATGGCCCGATTCATCTGCTGATCGCCGATGTTGTGATGCCTCAAATGGGTGGGCGACAATTGGCGAGGCGTCTGACGCGGGCCCGCCCGGAGATCAGAGTTCTCTATATCTCCGGCTACACTGACGACGCCATTGTCCACCACGGCATTCTCGACCCCAACACGGCCTTCCTCCAAAAACCCTTTTCTCCGGACTCGCTGGCCAGGAAAGTCCGCACGGTCCTCAGCCAGCAGCTTGGCCAACTGCAGGACGAAAATTCTTGACGAATTGGCTGTGCCCGCAGGCCGGCGCTTACACACCTTGAAGGGAATGGATTAATTTGACTGCAGTGAGGTTCTTTCGTGGCAGGGATGGGTCTCCCGCGGCGAATGTGAGCAGGCACACGTTGGAATGGGGAGCCGAGCCGGGGCCTGTTCCGTTGGTGTGCGCTTAATACCCCCACGGAGGACAGGGCCAACCTCAGGCCGCAGGAAAAGCTTTGACAAACCTTACGAAAGGCATTAAAAACAGAGCGGCTGTATTCTTAAGTGGGAAAGGGTAAAAGAATTATGCTTGCCGAAGAAAGGCGACGGGCGATTGTTGATATTGTGGCGAGGGAAGGGCGCGTACTGGTTCGCGAACTCGCGGACCGGTTCAACACGTCCCATGTCACAATTCGGAACGACTTGAAGATACTTCACACCGAAGGGCTTATCCAGCGTGCGCATGGGGGTGGACTCCCTGCCGGGGGCGGGACCCTGATTGATCCCAGCCTGAAAGAAAAAGAAAATCTGCACCAGGATGAGAAGCGCCGAATTGGCGAGGCTGCCGCGGCTGAAGTGAAGGAAGGGCAGTCTGTGCTTCTCGATTCCGGCACGACCACCACGGCCGTGGCCAGGGCGTTGCGGCATCATCGGAATCTGACGATCATCACAAATGCCGTCAACATCGCCGCAGAATTGGCGCCTACCCCGATGGAATTGATCCTGACGGGCGGGATTTTGCGGGAAAGGTCCTTTTCTCTGGTGGGGCCGCTGGCCGAAGAAACTTTGCGGCAACTCCAGGCCGACATCCTGTTTCTCGGAGTCGATGGATTTGATGTGAGCTATGGCCTGACGACACCGAACCTTCTGGAGGCAAAAGTCAATCGCGTCATGGTGGATGTTGCGCGGCGTGTTGTGATGGTTTGCGATTCCAGCAAGTTTGGACGCCGGAGCCTGTGCCTGATCGCCCCGCCCACGTCGATCGACGAGGTGATTACCGATACCGGAATCAGCAAGACCGACTTGCGGGCGCTCGAAAAAGTTGGGATCAAAGTAACCGCCGTGTAATCGAAGATGACATTCCGACTATCGCGCGGTCAATCACATCAGCCGAAGGCCGCATTCATTCAAGCGAAGCTCCGTGCGAAACCATGCGGACGCGGTTCTTTCCGGCATGTTATTCGGCCCGAAGAGATGCTGTCCAGATATATCTCCTTTTGGAGGGCAGCGACAGTAACGGATTTGGTGGCCTTGCCTGTAAAAAGCCTGTCCCATCTTGCTGTCATCTGGTGAATTAAAACTTCCACTGGAGCCTCAGGGGCCGCCCCGGTGGCAGGTTTCCTTGACGGGAGTTTGAATACGCCGATAGAATGTTGAGTTTCTCCGTTCGAATGATACCAGTTCTATGGCTCTGCGCTTCTACAACACGCTGGCAGGCAGGGTTGAAGAATTCCAACCAATAGAAGATAAAAAGGTTCGGATTTACACCTGCGGTCTGACCGTCTATGGCTATGCTCATATTGGGAACTATCGCACGTTTGTTTTTCAGGATATCCTGCGGCGTTTTCTGAAATATGAGGGGTATGAAGTCATTCAGGTGATGAACCTGACAGACGTGGATGACAAGACCATTCGAAATGCCAAAGCTGCCGGGATGAGCCTGCGGGAATACACCGACCAATATATCGAGGCTTTTGAAGTTGACCGTCAGCTATTGAACCTGGAACGGCCGGAGTACGTTGTCCGGGCCACGGACCACATTGATGATATGGTGAAGCTGGTCCAGACCCTTGAACAGAGGGGGTACGCCTACCGGAGCGACGGTTCATATTACTTCCGCGTTGATAAATTTCCCGATTACGGAAAACTCTCCAAGATCGATCTCTCCGGCATTCGGGCCGGTGCTCGCGTGGATGCTGATGAATACGACAAGGCCGATGTTCGCGACTTCGTCCTTTGGAAAGCGGCGAAAGAAGGGGAGCCTTACTGGGAGACGCCTTTGGGCCGCGGAAGGCCAGGCTGGCACATCGAGTGCTCAGTGATGTCGATGAAATATCTGGGGGAAACCTTTGACATCCATTCGGGCGGAGTTGACCTGGCATTTCCGCATCACGAAAATGAAATAGCACAGAGCGAGGCCGCAACCGGCAAGCCGTTTGTCCGGTACTGGCTGCACTGCGAACATCTGGTGGTGAATGGCCAGAAGATGTCCAAGTCGCTCGGCAATGTGTACACCTTGCGCGACCTGATTGCCAAAGGTTACAGGCCAACGGCAATCCGCTACTTGCTGGCATCGGTGCCGTTTCGCAGGTTGCTGAACTTCACCTTTGACGGTTTGCACCAGGCGAGGCAGTCGGTGGAAAGGCTGCGGAATTTTCAATACCGTCTGACAAAGGAAGCATTCCCGCCGGGTAATAGCTCTGAATTGGAAGAGGTTGCCGTCAAAGCGCGGAAGGAGTTTGAGGCTGCGCTCGAAGATAACCTGAATACGGCCGAGGCGTTGGCCGCCATTTTTGAGATGGTCCGCATAGGGAATACAGCCATGGACCAGGGAAAATTCTGTGATGGAGACCGTGGGGCTTTCCTTGATACGCTGGCGCGGTGGGACAAAATCTTTGCCGTTTTGGAAGATAATGATCAGGCCAAGCTGCATCAGCTCGGGCTGATCAAGGGTGTCGAGGAGGCAGTTGCTAAGGAAACTGCCGGGGCCGGCGGGGAAGGCGGGAAAGCGCTGCTCGAAGCATTGAGCGATGAGGAAATCGAGCGGCGGCTAAAGCAACGCGAAGACGCTCGCCGCCGTGGAGACTTTAAGCTCGCGGACCAGATCCGCAATGAGTTGCAAAGCGCTGGAGTGCTGGTGGAAGACACGAAAGCCGGAACGCGTTGGAAGCGAATTTGATTCAGTGGTGGCGGACCCGGGTTTTTGGCGGCGATCTGTGATCGCCGGAATTCCCGGAACACCAAAGGCCGATAAGCACAGTTCGCTGCAATGGATCGCACGCTTAGACTACGCAGGTAAGGAAGCTTTATGAGAAGCGGGTTGCCTGAAATCAAAATGCCGCTGCCCGGGCCGGAAGCCCGGAGAATTCTCGAGTTGGACCATCGGCTCGTTTCGCCGTCTTATGGCCGCGATTACCCAATGGTGGCCAGGCGCGGCAGCGGCATGATGGTCGAGGACGTTGATGGAAACATTTTTCTCGACTTCAGCGCCGGAATTGCCTCAGTCTCGACGGGGCACTGCCACCCCGACGTTGTGCGGGCCATCCAGCAGCAGGCCGAGACACTGATCCACATGTCGGGTACGGACTTTTATTATCCGCTGCTTGTTGAGCTTGCGGAGAAAATCACGTCCATTACGCCGGGCAATTTCCCCAAGCGCGTCCATTTTGCCAATTCCGGCACCGAAGGCATCGAGGCCGCGATGAAGCTTGCACGTTTCCACACTCGGCGGCACCGCTTTATCGCCTTTCTCGGTTGCTTCCACGGCCGTACCTACGGGTCGCTTTCGTTGACGGCCAGCAAGGCCGTGCAGCGGAATGGATTCGGCCCGCTGCTTCCCGGTGTCAGCCACGTTCCTTACCCCAATCCTTATCGCTGCCCGAACGGGCACGCTGCCGGCAATTGCAATTGCACCGGCATCGAGGCAATCGAGAGACTCTTCAAGACGGCGGTTCCCCCCGAAGAGGTTGCGGCAGTTGTAGTTGAGCCGATCCAGGGGGAAGGTGGCTACGTTGTCCCGCCGCCGAATTTCCTTCCGGAACTTCGCAAGCTGACCCAGCGCTACGGGATTCTTTTGATCGTTGACGAAATCCAAAGTGGTATGGGCCGCACGGGCCGCATGTGGGCCTGTGAGCATTCCGGGGTGGTCCCGGATATTCTGGTGACGGCAAAAGGCATCGCTTCCGGGATGCCGCTGGGTTTGACAGTGGCCCGGGCGGACATCATGAACTGGCCGCCGGGTGCGCACGCTTCAACATTCGGAGGAAACCCGGTTGCCTGTGCTGCAGCGCTTGAAACTATTCGCCTGCTTGAAGAGAAGTACATTGAGAACGCGGCTCAGATGGGCAAGTACATCCTGGACAGGCTGAACAACTGGCCCGCACAACACCGGAGCGTCGGAAATGTCCGTGGCGTCGGATTGATGATCGGCATCGAACTGGTTAAAGACCAGCAAAGCCGGGAGCCACATCCCGAGATGCGCCAGCAGGTAATTCGGCGTGCGTTTGAAATGGGCCTCCTTGTTCTGGGTTGCGGAGAAAGCACCATCCGGCTGATGCCGCCTCTGATTGTGGAAAAACATCAGGCGGATTTTGCTCTGGATGTGCTGGACCACGTGATCGGAGAGGCTGAAAAACAGGGTTGAGGATACGAGGTCTTGATTGCCCGGCTGGTTTACCGCGCGTTAATCTGGAGCGAGAGACGACGCGCAAGAGCGGCTGGCCTGGGACGCGAGGCCGCCGAAGGCAGCGATGACGCTCGGCACTTGAAAGTCGGCGCGCGTGGTGAGACGCTAACATATTGGTACCTGCGCCGCGCGGGCTATACTATCGTGGCGCGGAACCGGCGGCCCCATTCGCACTCCGGCGAACTTGATATGATTGGATGGGACGGCCCGGTGCTGGCATTCATAGAAGTGAAGACACGGACCGGAATTGAGGCAGGACCGCCTGAAACAGCGGTGGGCCATGAACAGAAAAAGCGGATCGTCAGGAGTGCTCAGGAATACATGCGGCGGCTTCCACGCAGGCCGGCGGCGTACCGCTTTGATATTGCAAGCGTGCTTTGGGACCCTGCGATGGGGTACCAGGTCCGGCTGATCAAAGATGCTTTCAAGGAGTAGCGGGCTCGGACGTCGCTTGCAACGAAGAAGAAGTACAGTGCATAGGGAGTAGCGAATTGCCTGAACTCAGGAAAGATCCTATTACCGGCCGCTGGGTGATTATCGCTACGGAGCGCGCCAAGCGGCCTTCGGACTTCGTGAGGGACAAAGTCCAGATTCGCGGTACGGGATTTTGTCCTTTCTGCTACGGGAACGAGTCCAAAACCCCACCGGAAATTATCGCCTACCGCAGCGACGGGAGCGGGCGAAACATGCCAGGTTGGACGTTGCGTGTTGTCCCCAACAAATTCCCGGCACTCGGCATCGAAGGTTCTCTGAACCGCCAGGGCGAGGGGCTGTACGACAAGATGAATGGCATCGGGGCGCACGAGGTCATCATCGAAACGCCTGACCATCAGAAAACGCTGGCTATGCTTTCGCCGCGCCAGATCGAAGACGTCCTGTGGGCGTACCGCGAGCGCATCCTCGACTTGAAGAAGGACAAGCGGTTCAAATATATCATGATTTTCAAGAACCACGGCGAAGCTGCGGGCGCATCACTGGAACATACGCACTCCCAACTGATCGCACTGCCCGTTGTGCCGAAGCAGGTGCGCGAAGAGGCCGATGGAGCGCGAGCTTACTTCAATTTCAAGGAGCGCTGTATTTTCTGCGATATCATCCGGCAGGAGACGGAAAGCGGCATTCGAGTGATCGCCGACAGTCAGGCGTTCATTGCGACAGCCCCGTTCGCCCCGAGGTTTCCGTTTGAAATCTGGATCATTCCGAAGGTTCACCAGTCCGCCTTCGAAGACTCGCAGAAGCAGGAATTCGAACAATTGGCCGTAATCTTGAAGGATATGCTGATGAGGCTGGATAAAGTGCTGGATTATCCTGCTTATAACTACATTATTCACACTTCACCCATCCCCGAGACTCCCAATGAGCACTACCACTGGCATCTGGAAATCATGCCCTCGTTGACGAAGATCGCGGGTTTCGAGTGGGGAACGGGGTTCCACATCAACCCTACCCCGCCCGAAGAATCCGCCCGCTTTCTCCGTGAAACCGCCGTGGAAGTCGCGTCCTGAAAATCAGTACAGAAGCGGCGTAATTTCGACAAAGACCTCAATCTTCATTCACTGAACCGGCGAATCCTTCTACACTTCCTCCGGAACAACAAAAGGCGCGCGGTAGCCGCGGTCGCCGTCGCGCAATAAGTGGTTGGCCTCCTCGTCGCCGATCACCTGCTCGGTCTCAGGGTCGAACTGGAGAGTCCGGCCCAAGCGGTAAGACACATTGGCCAACTGCATGAGCGCAGCCGAAATATATCCCTCTTCGATCGGTGCGTTCAGGTCCTGAGCGCGGCGACTGCGGACGCAATCAATGAAATTGGCAAAGTGGCTGCCGCCCTGATGCTCGGTCGGTCCCGGCTCCTGGTCTTTGCCCAGCCAGGTTTTATAGGTGTCTGCATCTTCATCACCCATGGCCATATATCCTTTCGAGCCATAGAAGATGTCGCCCACCGTGTTGTGTGTGCCGGCCAGGGGACCGAGCTTTGGCGCGTTGGCAGCGCGCTTCGGCAGCGGCGTTCCGAGGGCCGGCGTACCGATCTCCGCTTCGTTGTTGGTGATCCAGTGACGGACTTCAAATTCCAGCATTCGGGGCTTGCCGTTCGGAATGTGGTATTCGAATGCACAGTTCAGCGTGTTAGGGGTTTCCTGGTCGTCGTCAAACATGAAGTGTCCGCCGATCGCCGAAATCTTGTTGGGGAATTTGAGACCCAGTCCCCACCGAGCTACGTCGATCTGATGGATGCCTTGATTGCCGATATCGCCATTGCCGTACCACCAGAACCAGTGCCAGTTGTAAAGGAAGCGGTTCTTTGTGAAGACATGTTCGGGGGCCGGCCCTTGCCACAGATTGTAATCGAGTCCCGGCGGAACAGCGCTGGGCGGAGCGTGGCCGATGGTGTCCCGCCACTTGAAGCACAGGCCTCGCGCCATATATACATCTCCAATCAACCCGTTGTGCAGTTTCTCGATTCCGTTGCGAATGGCCACGGATGAGCGGATTTGCGTGCCGTGTTGCACGATCCGGTTGTATTTCTTTGCAGCGCGAACCAGTTGGCGGCCCTCCCACATGTTGTGTGAGCAGGGCTTTTCAACATAAACATCTTTGCCTGCCTGGCATGCCCAGATTCCCATCAGCGAATGCCAATGGTTGGGAGTGGCAATCGTGACGGCGTCGATCGACTTGTCATCCAGCAGTTTGCGGACGTCCTGAAACCCCTGAGGTCTCGGACGCCCCATCTTCTCCACCTGGGCCTGACGCTGATTGAGAATCGGTTCATAGACGTCACACAACGCCGCAATTTCCACATTGGGCAGGGCTGCCAGCTCATGGATGTGGTCATTACCGCGCCCATGTAACCCGATGACCGCCACACGCACACGATCGTTTGCTCCGAGGACCCGCGGTGGAAGGATTTCTGCCAGTCCGCTGAGGGTCGCAATTCCTGCGGCTGTGGTGCCAGCACTGGTTTTGAGGAAATCCCGCCGGCTGATTTCAGATCGTTCTGATCCTTTTGACATGAATGCCTCCCTTCGTGTTGCAACTCCCGTTGCTTTCCGATAGCGTCCGCAGAGATATTACACCTTATTCTCCCGAGGCGTATTTTTGATACGCTTCGCCGACGCGGGCCTGTTTGTAGTCTCCGTGGTGGATGAAAACCCGGTAACGAAGCGTCAGAGATTTGCCCTGCTCAATCGTCCAGCTTCCATCCTTATTGGGATCGCCGGTAAATTCCCGAATGCCAAAGGGGTTCACAGCAAAAAGGCCGTAACCGCGGGCGTGCCAATAGGTCGGATGGCGAAAACTCCTGGGGCCGTCGAAGATGGCCACTCCCACTTCCTCATTGCCGACTTTGCCGTAGTAGTCCACCCAGTCCGCTCGCTTTCCCCAGACCTGTTTTTCGCCCACGCCACCATTCGAGTTGACAATGTGTCCCGGAGGAGAATAAAGCTCCCTGACTACGCGGATGGCGAATGTTCCTTCCTTGGTGTCGCCCATCACAACGGGCGCGCGGTGGTTTGCCACTATAGTGAATTCACAATCGATTGTGCGTGTCTGTGCATCACCACGAAAGACATAAGCCTGGACTTCATCGGCGATGACTCTCCCGCTCGGGTCAACCAGATGGAAAAGCGCGCGGAGAGTTCCGGAATCCGAGCCGCCTTTCATCTCTTCGATCTTCGCGAGCACTGTACGCCCGAAGACAGAATCGTCACTCCATTTCGGGTAGATCGCTTCTCCCCAAAAGTCGATGCCGTTGATATTGCCATGGCCGAAGTACATGGGCCGCTGATGGGGCTCAAGGTTGGGGTCGTGCTCGTGTTCGGGAGGGACGGTGTTCCCAATGGGGAAGCCGCGCGTGATGATCGTTCCGTCGGCGCTACGCAACGGCATGAAGTACGGCTTGGCAACGCTGGGGTCAAAGTAAAAGGTGGTGAATGGCTTGCCGCCAATCATGATATCAATATGAGTCCCTTCCTGCTTGAGCTGGACACTTTCGCCAGAGGCGAGAGTTTGCACGGAAAGAACGAGCAGGGCGGCGAGGGTCAAATTAACGGTAACTCGTTTCACAAGCGTTCCTCCTGCGGTGGCATCCCGAGTACGATTTTTGTGGGCGGTAGTCATGTCAATTCAGGAAAAAGACTCCGAATGATTCAGTTCGTGGGAAAGTGGGCCCTGAACAACTGAAAGATTGGAGTCAGATCAGAAAGCCGCTAGGAAAGATAATGCAGTGTCTCTTCGACCAATCTTCGGGTACCTTCGAAGGGATCGCCGGCCTTTGTTTCCCATTCCATGGAGAAATAGCCACGATACCCGTGTGCTTTCGCAATGTCAAACGACCTGGCGAGGTCGATTTTATACGTCGTCCCATTTTCGCTTATAACTTCGTCCTTAACGTGCACCATGTTGTAAACGTGCTTGAACATGGCATCGACGCCTTTGTAATTGTATACTGCATCGCCCTTCAGCATTGTGTTGCCGAAATCCGGGAGCGCACGGAGATAGGGATTGCCTGCCTTCTCAATGATCTCAACAATGACGAATGGATCTTCGTTAATAAGGCTGTCGTTCTCAAGATTGATAACTATGCTTTTCCTGGCTGCATACTCCGCAAGTTCACCCAGACTCCGTGCTGCATTATCCACGCTTGGTTTAACGCCGCGGCCGCCGCCCAAATGCTGGCGAACGCTGGGAGACCCCAGAACGGCGGCAATGTCGATCCAGCGCTTGCTGCTGTCAATCGAAGCCTTTCGCACGGCCGGGTCGGGATCATAAAATCTGCCTGCACCCAGTCCCAAATCAACAAAACGCGAACCCGCTTTGGACATCTCTTCGCGGAGAGAGGCAAGGTATCGCGGCTCGGTTGACGGGAAGTGAGCGGCAAGCGGATTGATGTTGTGAATGTTGAACCGTTCAATCGCCATTCGAGCAAACCCAATGATGTCCATTCCTGGTTTGCTTCGATCGCGGTCTCGGTTGCCAGGGCTTTCCATGTAAGCGCGGAATGGCCATGACGTAAGCGCAAGACGGTCTTGAGGGCGGGTCGGAAATTGTATTCGAGGTTCACTCGCAAAAACTTCAGAACCGGCGCTATCGAAAAGAGCGCTCAGCCCTAATGCTGCGGTAGTTCTTAGCAGATCACGGCGAGATAGATTCATGGTGGCCAGAACCCCAATCGTGCCAGAGTCTTCAACTTGGAGATCAGCAATCGCCCGGCCTAATTCCGCTCGTTGCCGGAAGCCGACAGGTGAACCGCGCTAGCCAACAAGTAACAATACATCCTGATGCTGTCTGGAAACTGCAAGGAAGAAATATCACACCGTTTTACGAGATGTCAAGCGAACAACGCACCAATTTTATGAAAAGTTTCAAGCAAGTTTTGCCCGTGTCAGAGGCCGTCTCTCAAGCAAGGCACTTTCTGCGATCCTCAGTGTGATGCTGCGATGGTGAGTTCAGACGAGGGCATAATAGGGATAACTGTTGCCTGAACATTCGGAGTAAGGACTCTTCATGAATGTGCCGGACGAATTTCCACTGGGCCGACTCGCAGGAATCGGCTACGCCTGCTCGATTTAGATCGACAAAGCAGGTGGAACTTGTGTAATTTGAGCGTTACTGACGTTTGTGTGTCGCGGAAGCACGAGACGATGAATACTGAGACCCAGGCTGGTGGGTTTGCCAGATGGTCTTGTCGTCATGTTAAACGAGGTCGAACAGGGTGAAATTTCTTCATACCTTGGCCGATAGGCTGGAACACACGCTGATTATTTATGGAGGCTGGGGGCTTATCGGAATTGCCGCCCTGGACTCTGCGGGGCTTTCCATGCCGGGCGTGAAAGACTTTCTCCTAATTTACCTTTCAAGCCGGAACCCCGGCTATGCCTGGTTGTATGCCGCCGGCTGCATTATCGGGACGGTCGCGGGTTCATTCGTGATCTACTACCTGGGTCGAACGGGCGCCCGGCTTTTGAAACGAAAACCCTCCGACCAGGAGATCGGGCGCGCAAAGAAGTGGCTGATCAGGAATGATTTTCTGACGGTTTTTGTTGCCTCGATGCTGCCTCCCCCCTTGCCTCTAAAACCGATCCTGCTGGGATCAGGCGCACTCCGGATCAGTCCTTTCCGCTTTGCTTTGGCGCTCTTCCTTGCGGGCGCGTTCAGGTTCGGCGCTGAGGCCTGGGTCGGAGTTCGCTACGGCACCAGCGGGGAAACATTCTTCAAAGAAAACCTGCTCTGGATTTCTCTAGTGGCTGTTGCGTTCGTTTTGATAGTTACCCTGGGCTACCGGACGTGGCGAGGCCCGGCAGACAAAGGGGCTCAGGGTTCAACCCCGGCGACAGCGCCCTCAAACCAGAATCAGGGTTGATTGCCCCCAAACTTCCCTGTGAAGCTGAACGCTTGCGACCGGACGTGCAAATCCTGGTCGAGTTGTATTCGGACAGCAAATCCGCCCCGTCGGAGGTCCGCGGGTTGGAAGCGAAGGTCCCGGATCAGCACCGTTGGGCCGGCATCAGAAGGAATAACTTCAGACCATGGAAACCGTGCGAAACTCATAAAGACCCTGGCGGTTTGAGTGGCAAGAGCGGCGTTAAGAGCGGGGGAAGGATCGGGTTTGTGGAAGATGCGGGCATCCTGCGTGTCGAGCGTTGAGTCCAACACATTGACCGGAAGAACGTAGAAAGCCTGCGAGGTCTCGACGACCCCGCTCCAACTGAAAGGGCTCCCAAAACCTGGAAATGCGCCGAGCCGGAGCGGGTTCTCCTGTCTGTAACGGAGGGCGTCAAGCATGTTGAGCGCGCGTCGGTGACTGACGTCTCTCAATCCCCACAAAGCGATCATGGCACAGAGGGAGAAAATCGCTCCCTTTTGAAATCCCGTTTTGCGCGCGCCTACTTCTTCACTGATCAGCCGGAACAATGCTGGAAGTGCAAGCCCTGCCAGAAGAAGCAGCCAAAGCAGAGAATCGACGATCGGCTCGATGCCCCATGCATACCAGCGCCCGCTGAAGGGCAGAAACGGTCGAATTCCATATGCGTTCGAAAAATCAAGAAGCAGGTGGCTTGCTGTTGCAACCCAGCAGGCCAGGAGGAGCCACAGACCGTTGAGTGGAGGACCTTTCCTGGGCGGACCAGCCCTTCGTCCGAACAGATAAATCGCTCCCGCCAGCAACAATGCCAACGCTGTTACGCCAATGATTGAGTGCGTAATGCCGCGATGGTATTTCAGGTAGGCGACACTTCCCCAAAAACTGCTCACCGCATCGATATCCGGCAGGTTTGCTCCGATCACGATAGCCAGCGTGGCGAAGCGGGTCTTACGGTTGAATCCCGCCTGGCTGATGGCCAAGCCGGTCAGTGTGTGAGTTATGTTGTCCATATGACAGATCCGCCGCGCGGAGCCAGAGCGCAGGGTTTCGCCTCGGGCCCTGTCATGCTGCCCAGGGTGATGTCCTCCTGGTTGATGATCAATGAACGAACTCGCGCGGCGCGAGTATCGTCAAAGCGTCTGGAACCACTTCAAAGCTCACCGGAATTCGCCCCGCGATCTCGCCGTCAAGCTCAAAATATACCGCGGATTCCGCTCCTTCGTTTGTGCAACGTACGGCATGGCCCCTTAAGAAGGCGACGTCTCGCAAGCGATGGAGGGTGTGCGTGAGGACACCCAGCGCATACCGGAAGTATCGAGCCCGGCTCGTGCTCCCAAAAAAGCAGCAGGAGAAGTCCGGCTCGCCAATGCTGTGCGGATGCGCCAGTCGCAGCCATCCCGCATATCGGCTGGACCGCTGAATGACTGCAAACGTCGCAGTAATCTTCGCCCCGTTGACGGAGCATTCAAAGCTCGGAAAGTCGTAGCGCACAACCTGCCGTACCGCTTCCCATGCATATGCCACAACACCCAGGCGAAGCTTCATGTTGAGATTGAGCCGACGGATGACGCTGGCGTCGAATCCAACGCCTGCGACAGCTATAAAATAGCGCTGCCGTGTCAAGCCCGACTCTTGCCATGTCGCCCGGCCTAGCGGGAGCCGACATGGTTGCCAGGAGACAAGCCGGCGTGCGGCGTTCTGTATTCGCCGGGGCAGGCACAACTCCCTGGCCACGATATTGGCGGTTCCACAAGGCAGCACTGCAAGCGGTACCTGGCTTCCTGCCATTCCGTTGATGACTTCATTGATGGTACCATCGCCGCCGCACACGATAATCAGGTCGCGGCCTTGATCGACGGCCTCCCGCGCAAGCTGCTGAGCATGACCCACGCCGGATGTGAATTTGACTGTTACCTCAATTCCGGCGTTTCGCAGAACCGCGCATGCCTGGGAAATCTGGCGGGGACGTCGGGCGATTGAAATCCCTGCCAATGGATTAGTGATTAAGGTTGCATTTTTCAAAGGAGGGTTTTTCGGGGCAGCAACGGGCCGCGACATTGCGAGTCATGTGGCACGTGTCCGCTCCGCCTGATTGGAACGCTCGCGAAAGCGTCAAAGCAGAAGCCAGGTCACTCCTGAAAGTGTTCACTCAGAAATGGATTTGGGGCCGACGCCTTTGATCACTTTCCTGGCGATTTTCTCGTCTGTCTTATTCTTGATCTTGGCGTCGATCCACACCATATCGCCGACTTTCAGTTCCGCCAGCTTGCCGGGCTTGCCGTTATCCACAAACTTAGTCTTGCGTTCCAGCTTAAAAACCTGATCGTTTCCAAAGCGGGTCTTATCCAGCACGATCTGGTCCTTCCCGATTTCCTTTACGACGCCATAGATATAGTTCTGGTATTTGCCGGCCGTGGAGATCGCGTTCTCCAACCTGCCGGTTGCATCGGGCGCTTCGGGTGACTGGATCACCTGCGCAGAAGCTATCGCAGCAGCCAGAATGCAACCCATCGCAGTGCTTACGAAAAGTCTGATGACCCTGGTACTCATGGACTCAACCATCCCGGTTCGTCTAATGTTTTCAGAAACGAGGCTAGCAATCCAACCATTCTGATGTCAAGATGCAGCGCGGCCAGCTTGCTTGCGGCGCAAATACTGCTGGACACGCTGTGATTCTGACTGCGGGGAAAATTCTAAACGAAGGGTGAGGTCATCGCGACAGACTGCTGCCAGGTATAGCGCAGCTTTGGACGTTGAGATTTCCGTGCACTCGCCTTCGGGGCGTTACCTGTTGAGCGCGATCTCAGCTTCAAGGGCTGGAAGGTTCGTGATGATAACGGTTCTTCCCTGGATCTTGAGCATCCCCTCAGATTGGAAGTAGCTGAGGTTTCTTGAAACCAGTTCCCTCACGGTGCCGATCTGGAAAGCGAGTTCCTGATTGCTTAACGCAAGGTTGAATTCGATGCCTTGAGCGGTTTGCCGACCGCTTGTTTTTGCCTGTTGGAGCAACCATGAGGCCAGACGGTTTCGAACCGTTGTGAAGGAAAGCTCTTCGATAATGGATACAAGCTGGCGCAGCCGGGAACTGACTACTTTCAGGACTTTCAGTGAGACCTCAGGCCGCTCCATGCACAACTTGCGAAGATCTTTCTTGCTGATGAAGAGCAGCTTGCATTTGCCTATCGCGCTGGTGGATGCCGGGTAGCTCCCTCCGTCAAATACAGGGAGTTCCGCCAGAGAATTTCCAGCCTTTTCGATGTGCAGCACCTGCTCCCGTCCACTCGAGGAGGTATTGAAGATCTTCACGTTTCCAGATTGAACGACGTACAGGCCCTCGCAAGGATCGCCCTCAGAGAAAATGATTTCGCCAGGCTGATATTCCCGGGAAAGCGCGCGATCTGCCAGCAAAGACAATTCGCGCTCCGTAAGGTCAGCAAATAGGGGAACACTCTTGAGCGTTTCAATTCGATTTGCCTTCGTATCCGCCATGGCATCTTAATTCTACTTCCAAACGAGTGCATTGACCATAACCCCAACACCGTAAGGCAGTTTCGCCCGACCACGTTGGAAATCCTTGAGCCACAAAGTGGGGGCGTCCTGTATGCGGCCTGCTTTTGCGAAGAACTGATAGCGACGGAACCTCAACGAAACATCAGGACTTCCGCCCGTCTGCCCTCCTTTCCGCAATGTCGTCACCCCGGTGGGTGATTTACGTCACATCTTTGAGTTTTTGTTTCTTCTTAAATAGACGTGAGTATTTTATGAAGAATCCAGGAAAAGCAGCAGCATTTCCAAGAATGAAAAGCGGTTTGTTTGCCTCCGGGAAGCCTTGGAATAAGTCACTTACCGAGTTCGTGCAGGCGCTCGATCCAGTCAAATCCGTCGTGAATCTGCCAAAGCACGCCAAGTTGCTCGAAGAAGGCCAATTGCCGGAAGGCATTTTTGTCCTGCTTCACGGGAGCGTTAAGCTTTTTGTCGGGCTTAAGGGCGGGAAGACGCTGATTTTGCGTGTGGTTCAGTCCGGAGAGGTGCTTGGGCTGAGCGCCACCATGTCCGGGAGACCCGCCGAATACACTGCCGAAACGTTGAGCCCGACGCAGTTCTTGTACGTTCCACGAAAGGACTTTTTGGCCTTGCTCGACCGTCACCCGGAAATCTGGATCTCGGTCGTGGAAGTCCTTAGCCATCAACTTCGTGAAGCGTTTTCGATGATTCACTATTCTTCTGGATCGCAGCCGGCCATAGAAAAACTCGGAGACCTGCTGGAGCAGTGGGCTGCTGAAAGCGGCGAAGCCTCGAACCGCGGAACCGAGCTCAAACTACCTCTGACGCAGGAAGAGATCGGTCAAATGATCGGCGTCTCCCGCGAGACAGTCTCACGTTTACTCGCTGAGTTTGAGCAACGGGGAATCCTGCAATTAGAAGGCTCGCGGGTATGCATTTTGAAAGGGCGCAGCCTTGGCGAGTTATCATCGTCGAAGGAACGGAAAAGCGAACCAGACAAAACCAGCGACGACCCTCCCGCCGAGCATGCCGAAACCCCGCCCACCAGCGCCACGGAGCGAGAGGACCCTCACTCCCCGGGCGTCATACATTAAGTCCTGGCAAGCACAGCGCGCGGCTGATAGATGCAAGACGGGTCCGAAGCAAATGGATCACCCGTGAGCGCGTAGGCACGCGACCTGGAACCGCCGCAGATTTCCCGAAACTCACACACACCGCATTTGCCCTTCAGGTTTGATGTATCCCGCAGTTGCCTGAAAAGCGGCGCGTTTCGGTAGATCTCCGCGAGGGACTGGTTCCGGATGTTTCCAGCCGACAGTGGCAGGAACCCGCTTGGAAAGACTTCGCCCGTGTGCGAGATGAAGACAAAGCCTTTGCCATCGTTCAGCCCGCGGGGCGCGCGTCCGATGCCGTCGCTTGTAGTCTTGCCAAACGGTACCGCCATTGGAGCGGAATTGCTCCGCCGCTGCTCGGCCCGCTTCTGCAATATATACCGCCTGTAATGTTGTGCCTCCGTGGTCTTAATGTCGAATGGGACGTTCTGCGACACATCGGCAAGCTTGGCGAACACCTCTTCGAATTCTTCTGCACTAATCAGGTCACTGAGGTGGCCGCGCCCTGTCGGCACAAGGAAGAAGACGCTCCAGAGGGTCATCTGAAAAGTCTTCAACAACGCCACGATATTCTCGAAGTCGGCAAGATTGCGCCGCGTAATCGTTGTGTTGATCTGCACGGGCAGCCCGAATTCTCCTGCCCAATGAACTGCATCGAGGGTTCGAGCGTACGATCCGGAAACTCCACGGAAGGAGTCATGGATTTCAGGTGTCGATCCGTCCAGGCTGACAGCCAGCCTGGCCAGACCGCAATGCTGCAATCGCGCGATGGCTTCGCGGGTAAGCAGCGGCGTTGCACTCGGGGTCATCGATACGCGCACGCCCCGGTGCGTGCCGTACTTGACCAGATCGTAGATGTCCGGGCGCTTGAGAGGGTCGCCACCGGTCAAGACAAACAGGGGAGAGGCGAGTTCGGCAACCTGATCGATGAGATCCCGGCCTTCATCGGTTGTGAGTTCCAGCGGCGAGCGCAGCGGCTGGGCGCAGGCGCGGCAGTGAAGGCAGACGAGATCACAGGCCTGCGTGGTCTCCCAGATGACGAGGAACGGCGTCTTGTTGAAATCAAGTGGCTGCCCCATAAAGTGCCCCTTCAAGCGGAATTAACAACATCTCATTCAACCACGGAGCTATTTGCGAAGCAGTGACCAAAGTCACAAGCTGAGTGTGACGCAAGTCATAGCCTTGCCCTGCGCACCGCTGTATCGTGAGGACTTGATTGGCTGACGGGATGCCCGCACCGGGCTTCCCGCCGATGCGATGAGCGATTTCGACGGCAGCAGTCATAGCGACTTATTCAGGTTCTGCACATAAGCCCCCAGCGTTCCGCCCCGAACGCGCAAAGGTAGAGACGGTCCAGCACAGGCCGTCTCTACCCCTCCCTCCCAAGCGTTATAATTTCCACTGAGCTTCACTGTAAATCCAACTGCGGATCGCGGGAGACAATCGTGCCGAAAAGTGCGGACATCGAAAAGACGATCGAAAAACTCCGTGATGAGATCCGATACCACGAGTATCGCTACTACGTGCTGAACGACCCGGAAATATCCGATGCCAAGTTTGATGAGCTGATGCGCCAACTCCAGGAGTTGGAGCAGCAACACCCGGAATTGATCACTCCGGATTCTCCCACTCAGCGCGTGGGCGGAAAACCCGCCGAGGAATTTGCCAAGGTGCGGCATTCCGCGCCGATGCTCAGTCTCGACAACACTTACTCCGTGGATGAATTGCGGGACTTCGACCGGCGGGTACGCGAACTTTCGGGGCGCGAGCGTGTGGCCTACGTAGCGGAATTGAAGCTTGACGGTCTGTCGATGGCGCTCACCTACGAGGAAGGCGTCTTGATGCGCGGGCTCACTCGCGGTGACGGCATAACGGGCGAGGACGTCACGCAGAACGTAAAAACCATCCGGTCCGTTCCCCTCAAAATCGATTCGAAAAAGCTCGAAGTCATAGGCCGGCCCCGAAAATTCGAGGTGAGAGGCGAAGTCATCATGACGCGGAAGGCCTTCCGCGAGGCGAACGAGCAGCGCGAGAAGAACGGCGAGCCGCTCTTTGCCAATCCAAGGAACGCCGCGGCAGGCACGATCCGGCAGCTTGATCCCAGAATCGTAGCAAGCCGAAATCTCGACATGTTTATTTACTACCTGCTGGTGAGCGGCCGCCCGCCGCTCAAGACACAGTGGGAGGTTCTGGGGGCCCTCAAACAGATGGGCTTCAAAGTCAATCCTTACAGCCACCTCGTGAAGTCCTTCGACGAACTGATTGCCTACATTCAGGAAATGGAACATGTGCGTGAAAAGCTTGAATACGAAATTGATGGTGTTGTGGTCAAGGTGAATGAGATTGCCCTTTGGGAAGAACTCGGTATGACGGCCAAGTCCCCGCGCTGGGCGATTGCGTACAAATATCCTGCACAGCAGGAAACCACAGTCGTCAAAGACATCCGTGTCCAGGTCGGTCGAACCGGTACGCTCACGCCCGTGGCCGATCTCGAGCCCGTAAACATCGGGGGCGTGACAGTCAGCCACGCCACGCTCCACAACATGGATGAGATTGATCGCCTGGGGGTAAGGATCGGAGATACCGTGCTGGTTCAGCGCGCGGGTGAGGTGATTCCACAAGTTTTGAAAGTGACAAAGCACGCCCCGGACGGCCGCGAGTTCCGCATGCCAAAGCATTGCCCTGTTTGCGGCGGCGACGTGGTACGGGATGAAGGCGAAGTGGCCTACCGTTGTGTCAATTCGGCCTGTCCTGCTCAGTTGAAGGAGTCGCTGCTCCACTTCGCTTCGCGCCGGGCCATGAACATCAACGGCCTTGGAGAATCGCTGGTGGACCAACTCGTGGATCAGGGACTTGTTCATGATGTTGCCGACCTGTACAGCCTTACTGAGGAACAGCTCATGAGCCTTGAACGCATGGGAGCAAAGTCGGCGCAGAACCTGCTGTCGGAAATCGAGAAAAGCAAATCCAATGAACTTGCCCGCGTCATCTATGCGATTGGAATTCGCTTTGTCGGCGAGCGCACGGCGCAGTTGCTGGCGGACCATTTCGGTTCCCTGGACAGGCTCGAAAGAGCCACTGCTGAGGAACTGTATGAGGTGGAAGAGATCGGCCCAAAAGTCGCCCAGAGCATCGTGGAGTTCTTTCGCGAAAAGCGCAACCGGGATGTCATTGAGAAACTGCGCAAAGCGGGCTTGCAGTTCGAGCAGAAAAAGCGCAAGAAGGGCGGGCCGCTCGAGGGCAGGCAGTTTGTGCTGACGGGGACGCTGCCCAATCTTTCGCGGGAGGAAGCGACGCGAATGATTGAAGAAGCCGGCGGGCGCGTTACAGGATCGGTCAGCAGGAAAACCGACTACGTCGTTGTCGGTGCAGACCCGGGATCGAAGCTCGACAAGGCCCGGTCGCTCGGGGTCAGGACCATCGACGAAACCGGCCTCAGAAAACTGCTGGGCGGATGATCGCGAGCAAAGCCCCAATCTTCGAGAAGCAAGATCAGTCAAGTCCGGGTCCTTTAATTTCCTGTCAAATTGAGGTTACCGAAGGGACGACAGCCATTCGATCATGGCATCGAGTCTGTCCGCCGGAACTCCTTCCGCCCATCGGACTTCATCGCCCGTTTGCAGCACAATGACATCGCCGGCGGCCGTGCGCCCAACGTATCGCCCTTCACCCGAGCGGTCATCCGGAGAAAGTTCGGGAAACTTCTTTGCGAGGATTGCGTGGTAATCGCGGAAGAAAGCGAGTGCCGCCTCGGGGTTCGTCCAGCGCGTCCTCGCAACCAGCGCGTAACGGTTCGCAGTTGGGTCTTCGTAAACAATGTAACGGTCGGCTACGAATTGGGAAATCGCAGTGTCGGCGGCTTGCTCGGAAAGGAACTGCCCGAGCAACTGGTCCATTCCGAGTTCGCCCATGGAGTTTTCATCCAGTGTTTTCAGCCCGGGGACGGAACTCAGCGGAGTCTTGCTCGGAAGCTGAATCGTCGGCACCGCCAGGTGTTTGAAGTACACATTCGGCTGGAAGATGGCTCGTGTTGACGAAGGCGGGGAAGCAAACAACTCGCCCAGGCTTTCCCATCCGCCGCGGCGCAGGGCGCTTGCAATGAAGCTTACGCCCTGAATGTACGGAAAGAGTGCTTGCAGCCGGAAAAAGTAAGGCGCGTTTGAGAAAACGGGGAACTCCGTCATCTGTTGCCGGATGAGGGGGCCGAGGATGTTGTCAAGGTTGGGCAGGTTGGCGATGGGCGCTGACGGAAACATGCTTTGAAACATTGCAGCCGTCGCATAGCCTTCCACCACGGCCTGGCGCGCAGCCTCGGCGTCGTCGTCCTTCTGCACGGCCTTCATGTAGCGTTCGACGTTGAAGTTCTGGTCCTGAAGGGCATGGGTCAATTCGTGCGCGAGGACCATCTTCTGCAACTCTGGCGGAATCCAGTCGGCGATATACATGGTGCGCGTGCGAGGATCGTAAAAGCCGGCGGCCTGCTCCGTGTAAAAACTGACCAGGAGTTTTTCCAGGTTAAAATCTTTTGAGATCAGGCCGAAGGCCCGCAACGTCGCTTCCTGCACGTGGATTTCTTCGGGTGTGTAATCAGTGCGCAGATTCTGGATGAGAAGCTTCCGGACTTCATCGCGGCTGACGACCTTCTTTTTTACCGGAGCTTTGATGGGTAAGCCCGTGAGCCGGCTCATTTCATGCAGCACTTCATCGGCCTGGTTCAGCAACTCTGTCAGCGTTTGCTGCCGGCTCTCGCCGTTGTTGGTGACTTGCGGCGCCTGTTGCGCAGTTGCAGTATGCTGAACCGCCGTCAGCGAATGGACCGCAAGAGGTATCGCCAGCAGGACGGATATTCCGATGCGGATCGTTCGGCGGTACATGCGCCTGCCATAACGCCGGCTTGCCGAAGCCAAGAAGCTGATTGGGAATAACGGGTACTTACGCCTCAGATCGTAATTCATTGTTTTGCCAGCCTGCCACCTTTGCAACCAGGATCAGTTGTATCGAACTGATTGTGAAGGGATCCTGTGCCAGAGACCCGAAGGATTCGATATCACCGAATCCCACGGATCGCAGCAGATGGACGAGTTCCCGATAAGTGTAAATGCGGTGCGAACCGGAGTTCGTCTCTCCCTGACCGTTTCGAACGATGATGTAATCCGTGTTGAGGCGCCCTTTGCCGCAGGGCACATCCAGAATGGCCGCGCCAGGCGGAATATTTAACTCGCCCTGAATGAAATCCACCTCAGCCTTCGTATGCGATTCGTCAAAGGCTTCCTCCCAGAAATCCACGAAGATTCCTGAGAAGAAGTTTCGCCACGACTCACCGGTCATGCGGTCCTCCGGAGTTTCTCGAAATGAAATTGTTCCTGGAACTTGACCAGCGGTATTCCGACGATGTGGTTTGACCCTCCCACGAAGGCAGATTAACATAGAAGTAGCGCGAGCAAGCCGGGCGATCGCTGCTTCGCACAAGCGCCCGCAGCGGATCCGCAAGGGTTTGAGGCGGGCAAGCAGGAGCGAAGGAGAGGAAAGTCCGAACTCCAAAGGGCAGTGTGCTCGTTAACAGCGAGGGTCGAAGGGGGATCCCTGAGCGATCAGGGCGTACGCCTTCGGCACGGAAAGTACCACAGAAAACATACCGCCCCGGTTTTCCGGGGTAAGGGTGAAAAGGTGCGGCCCGATTGATCGGGCTTAAAGTAAGAGCGCACCGCCTCGGTAGTGATAACGAGGGCAGGGTAAACCCCGCACGGAGCAAGACCAAATAGGAGAGGAGGAGTGGCCCGCTCCGCAAGGCCCAGTAGCGGCGATCGGTGATGACGGTGACACCGGCCATCCAGAAGTTGTGGTTACGGACCGCCGCTACGGGCCGGTGACTCTCGGGTAGGTCGCTTGATCCCGTCAGCAATGGCGGGGCTAGAGGAATGATCGCTGTCCCGAGGAAATCGGGAAACAAAATTCGGCTTACAGGCTTGCTCGCGCTACTGAAATTTCCGGATGCGTTTTGCCGGAAACAGTCCTGCCTCAGAGTGTGGTTTTCCATAAAATCCAAGCTGACGTGTTTGGTCGCAGTTGCTTGATCGCGGTCATGTTGGCGGTTTGGTTTGTTTGACACTCTTGAAATACAGAAGATAAAATGTGACATTTGCATACCCTACGAAATTTGAACCAGGGGGCCATGGATAAACGAAAGGTTGAGCATTACCGTAAGCTGCTGTTAGCAAAGCAGGAAGAAATCCGACGCATGGTGTCGAGGACGGAGCAGGACGGCCGCGAAGCGGACCTTGAAATCACCCAGGACCTTGCCGACCGTGCTGCGAATTCGTACACCAAGGAATTTCTCTTTCATCAAAGCCACGATAACCGGCGCATTCTTCAGCTTATCCAGGAAGCCCTTCAGCGCGCCGACGAAGGTACATACGGCCTCTGCGTGGAGTGCCAGCAGGACGTCCAGAGCAAGCGGCTGGACGCCGTCCCATGGGCGCGGCACTGCATCGAGTGTCAGGAGAAACAGGAAAAAGGCCTGCTCTGACAGGTTGCAGGCCACAGAAAGCGAGGCTTGTTTTCAACCCGAGTCCGGTTTCCATTTCACCCCGCCTTTCCTTGATTAACGAACTGGCTGAAAGCCTGTTGGCCATCGTCTTTCCCACAAGTTGCTCGATCTGCGGTGCTGAAGTCCGAGGCGTCAGCAGCCTTGGCGTTTGCCGCGACTGCTGGGCTGGTGTTGAATCCTGGGAAGGGACCTCCTGTGAGCGTTGCGGCGGACCCATCGTTTCTGATCGTGCAGCCGATGCCCTCCATGTACTTTGTGGTGAGTGCCGTGCCGATCTTCCCGATTTCGACGTTGCTCGCAGCTTTGGCCTCTACCGCGGGAATCTGCGGCAACTCATCCTGCAGTTGAAATTTCGCCGCCGCGAACGACTGGGCAGAAAGTTGGGGGCCTTGCTCGAACATGTCTGGAACAAGCTTGACGGAATGGACCCGGCCAAACCTCCGGTGATTGTTCCGGTGCCGCTCTTTCATTCGCGCGAAAGGGAGCGCGGGTTCAACCAGTCGCGCCTGCTGGCCGAAGGCTTGAGGAATCGCATTGAAAAGCATCCGGGCGGAAGGAAAATCGTGGTTGACGCCCGCCTCCTGGTTCGCACACGTGCCACGGCCCCGCAGGTCCGACTGAAATTCCAGGCACGCAAGGAGAACGTGCGCGGTGCTTTCGCTGTAGCGAAACCGGAATCTGTTCGCGGCCGCAGCGTTCTTCTTGTGGACGATGTGATGACCACCGGCGCCACGCTGTCGGCCTGCGCAGCCGCCCTCAAAAAAGCCGGAGCGGCAAAAGTTATCGCACTTACGCTGGCGCGCGCGACACCGCAGTTCCCGGACAACGGCGACACAGCGCAATCCGCGGGTGTTGACGAATTCAATCGCCACTGGACATAATGATTTCTTGCTGAGGAGGGGATTGCCTCCCGAGAGGGAAAGAATATGGAGGATGGAAGTGAACGCCTGCTTCAGGCACCGGTCCTCGTTCTGAACGCGACCTATGAGCCGATCAACGTTACGGCGGCCAGGCGCGCGATTGTTCTCGTCCTGAAGGGCAACGCCATCACTGAAGAAGAGAACGGCAGTTTCCTGCACTCCGCGCGCACAGCGTTCCGAATACCTTCCGTTATCCGCCTGACTGAGTTCCGCCGAATTCCACATCAATCGCGGCCCCTCTCCCGCAAAAATATCCTGATTCGCGACCGCTACACGTGCCAGTTCTGCAACAAGGTATTTCCCGCTTCGGAACTGACGCTCGACCACATCATTCCACGCTCGAGGGGCGGCCACACCGACTGGGACAACCTCGTTGCCTGCTGCCACGCCTGCAACAGCCGCAAAGGCGATCGCCTGCCGGAAGAAGCCGGCCTGAAATTGCGCCGCCAGCCGCGTCCTTTCACGCTCCACACGAGCCGCCAGATCATGCGCATGCTGGGCCGCTCCGACGAGCGCTGGCGCAAATACCTGTTCTACTGAATCCGCTTTTGCAGGCGATTCTCCCCTTTCCGTCGTGCGAATGTCGGACGCCAACCGCCCCGGCTTTTCAGATGCTCATTTTTCCTGCCATTTCCTGAATCTCCATTGCATTCAGGGCGGCGTAGCCGGCCTGATCGTTATCGAAATAGATATAGACATGCCGCGCGCCGTTATGGATCCACTCCGCGCAGAGGTTTAGCCAATCGCGCATTTGCGGCCGCGTGTACCTCCCGGAGTATTTCTCGCCTGCCGGCCCGTGGAGCCGTAAATATCCGAAACGCGCCGTCAGTTCTCTTGGTGATTGCTCGCCGGCAAGATCGTAAACACAGAAGGCGGCATTGTGCCGCTGGAGCAGGGCGGTTACTTCGGCGTTGAACCATGTGGCGTCGCGAAACTCAAAGGCATAGCGGTAGCCTTCCGGCAGTGTTTCAAGAAAATCCTTCAGCCGGGCGGCATCGCAATGCCAGTGTGGGGGAAGTTGAAACAGGATGGGACCGGTCTTCTCCTTGAGTGCTTCAACGTGACTGAAGAACTTTGAGGTTGCGGCCTGCGGATCGCGCAGCTTCTTCATATGCGTGATGTAGCGGCTGGCCTTTACGGCAAAGATGAAGCCTGGCGGCGACTGCTCGCGCCAGTGCTCGAAGGTCTGGCGGCTTGGCAGATGATAGAAAGAGTTGTTGATTTCGACGGTGCGGAAATGCCGGGCGTAGAAGGCAAGCATCTCCTCATCGCGAATGTCGGCGGGATAGAAAGGCCCGCGCCAGTGCGCGTAGTGCCAGCCGGAAGTGCCGATGTGAAGTTTTTCGGTCATGGGATTTCAGGGCGGGAGAGGGACGTGCCCGCTTTTCGATAGGCTAGATTTAGAGAAGTTGATGCTCAGAATTCCAGAGTTCCCGTTGTGGGGCGGCCTTTCAGTGGCTCTTTGTTTTCAATAAGATGTACAGCTTCGCTTTCTGCTTTTCACCGGTTCGTTTTTTCCACAGGCATTTGTTTTCAACAACTTCTCCGCTTCGTTTTTGCAAAATGAACGTTTTCTGTCCCACTTGGCTCTTTTCAATGGCTGTCACCAGCTACGTCTCTTGCCTTTGGCGGCTGAGCACCCTGGATTTGAGAGGACCTGCCACCGGTCGTCCGTCCATCGTGGCCGGGGCCGCTCCTTCCGCCAGGGCACTGGCTAGTAAGCTAGCATACCCTCATGCAAATGTCAAGAAAAATCGTGCGGCCGCCCCATCATGCGCCTCAGTGCTCAGGCGACTTCCATCAACCGCAGCGAGCCCACCTCGTCGATGCATAAGAAAAGAGCGGCGCGCCCCACGGGCTTTCCATCAGGACCACGCCGCTCTTTTTGAGAAACCTGGCTCGGCTAAAAGTAGAACTTCGCTGCCAACTGGATAATCCGAGGGTCGCGAGCGGAAAGCACGCGCCCAAAGTTCACTGAGTTTATGTCAGAGACTGGGTTGTTGAACTGAGTATGATTGAATGCGTTGAAGAACTCGAACCGGAGTTCCACCTTCGTGCTCTCGGTGATCTTTGTGTCTTTGTAAATGCCGATGTCAGTGTTGACGATGCCGGGGCCGTGGAAGAAATTGCGTCCGGCGTTGCCGAGGACGCCGGGAGTTTCCGGAGTGAAGCTGTTCGGGTTGAAGAAGTAATGATCCATCGCGGTCGTATTGCCAGGATTCTTCGTCTTATTGACATATGAACTTGTCCGCGGGTCGGCCAAGATGGGCGCAGCAATCGCATTCGGGCGATCCGGACAACCATAAAAGCTCACCGCGGCATTGCATATCAAGGATTTGTGGCTTCCGTCGGCGAGCCCGATCGGGAACCCGCCCTGGAACGTCGTGGCACCGGCAATCCGCCAGCCATCCGTGAAGCGGCTCGGCATTGGTCTGAAGGCGCTGAAGCGGCGGATGCTTGGAACATCGTAGGAGTAGCTGATTACAAACCTGTTCCGTGCGTCGTAGGAGGAGTCTCCGTAATTATCGCGGAGATTAAACGGATTAGGTTCACCGAAGCCACCCACATTCTCGAAGCTCGATGTCGTATCGAGGGAATGCGACCAGGTGTAAGTTGCCAGGAACGATAGGCCGTGAGTGGTGTGCTTGTTTACGGTAATCTGGAGCGAGTTGTAATTTGAAGTGGCATCGGTTGCCTGCTGACCGATTGACCCGAAAATCGTGGGGTCATACCGGAAAGGCACGGTCGGGTAGAAGCCGCCAATATTGTTTGCATTGCAGGATGGATACAGGGCGCCACACGCGGGGTCAACGCCCGGGGGCGAGCCTGCCGGGTTCAGTTCATAGGCCGTCTCCAGATGCCGGCCCTGATGACCGACGTAGGCGACGGTCAGGATCGTCTGACTCGGCAGTTGGCGTTCAATGTTGAAATTGTAGTTATACGCAACCGGCGTCTGGAAGTTAGGGTCGATCACATTGAGCGACATCGGGTAGTAGAGGCTGAAGTCCACATTCTTGTCTCCGGGCTTGGGAGGGGTAAACGGGAATGCATTCGGGATCACAACGCTTCCGTCGGCGCTTGAATAGGGGTCGGCCAAGCTTGCTGTCGCAGCCAGGGAAACGCCGAAATTAGTCAACGAAAATGGCGGGGCCAGCAGGTTCTGGAGTGTGAGTTCCTCTTCCACCTGGTTGTAATAAACGCCGAATCCCGCGCGAATACTCGTTTTTCCAGAGGAACCCGGACTCCAGGCAAAGCCGATCCGTGGCCCGAAGTCGTTATAGTGTGTGTGGTAGCTGGAAGTTGTTATTCCCTTATCGCCTGGGAATAGCAGGCCAGCAGGCGCTGTAGGGAACACAGTTGATTGCTGCCCAGCCCTGAAAGCATTGATTGCCACGCCCCCATTGTAAATGTCATTAATGGGCGTATTAATCTGCCACCCGAGCCCGTAAATGAGCGTTAAATTCGGTCTGATTTTCCATTCGTCCTGCGCGTAAGAGTAATATGCCTGGGTCCGCGCGTCGATGAATCCGCCGCTGGTTTGCTCGTAGAAGTCTGGAAGCCCAAGGAGGAAGTCTGCCCCGGGGTCACCAGTGGTGTTGGCGCCTGACGCAAAAAAGCCGAAGTAGCCATTGTTGATGAAACCGAACGGGTTCTCCACGGCCGAACGGCGCATATCGAAACCAAACTTCAGAGTGTGGCGGCCTTTTACCCAGGAAAAGTTGTCCGTTACTTGGAAGGTCTGGTCTATCCGGGGCTGAGGGCCGTCAATGCTGAATCCGAAAGCACACTGGGCCGTGGGAGATTCATAGCCGGTAATGTCCAGGCAGGGGACTCCGGCGCCATTCACAAGTTGAGGATGAATTCCTGTGAACCCCACGGACGAAGGCTGGATCGGATTTGTTGGAAAAACGCTCGGGTAGTTCAGCCGGTTATAACCGACGCGGGCCTCGTTCAGCATATTCCCACTGAAAATGTGGGTCCAGTTCAGGTTCATGTTATTGGTTTTTTGATTGTCCGATTCACCGAAGCCAGGGACGCTTCCTCCGTAGAACGATTCGTCAGAAACGCGCGACAGAGGCTGGATAAACCAGTAGCCGAACATTGAGTCGTTTGAGCCAAAGTGTTGATCGATACGGGTTATATATTGGTTGACAGAGTTCGTTTCGATGGGGTTCCAGGAAAACTCCGTGGAACCAAAGTTCGGAAGAGGCATGTACTTGTTGACTAATCCAACCGAAACAGGACTCATATCCTGTGCCGGGATGTGGCCGGTTGGGAAAAGGGTTGAATAGGGCGTACCCGCTGGGTACGTATTGCCGTCTTCGCCGACCAGCGGGGTAGCGGAGGTCCCTGTCGAAGTTGCCAGGTCTGGGAAAAGGCCGTTCCGCTGGTCTTGCGTGAACACGGTGGTCGTACCGCCTGCAAAGCCACGGCCTGGCGCGATCGGCTCACGGTTCTTGGTTCCCTGATAAGAAAAGAAGAAAAACGTGTGGTTCTTCCATAGCGGACCGCCGAGGGTGCCGCCGTATTGGTTCTGATGGAACAGGTCGTGCTGCGGCAGGAAGAAGTTGCGGGCATTCAGGAAAGGGTCCCGATAGAACTCAAACGCGTCACCATGAAATTCGTTTGTCCCTGACTTGGTGACTGCGTTCAAAATGGCCCCGGAGTTCCGGCCGTACTCCGGATTAATGGTACTCGTAATCATGCGGACTTCAGCAATGGCGTCGGGACTTGGAATTACCAGCGGCGTGTTCAGGGGCAGATCGTTGGCGTCATTTCCATTGATCATGTAGCCGTTGTCCTGCGAACGTGCGCCGTCTGTTGGAAAGTTGCTGGCGAAATCAATCGAAGCCACGACGCCGGGCAGCGTCTGCTGCAGTGTCACCCAGTTGCGGCCGTTTAATGGAAGATCCACAATCGCGTTCCCTGTAAGGGTCGCGCCGAGTTGCATGCTGGACGTCTGGACTTGTGCCGCCTCTCCCTTTACGGTCACCTCCTGCGTGACGGCGCCGAGTTCCATCTGGATTTTAAGGACGTAAATTTGGTTCAACGAGAGCGGAATCTGGAGCGCAGTGTACGTCTTAAAACCGCTTTTCTCGGCCTTGACGTTGTAAACGCCCGGCGCCGGAAGATTTAAAGCGACAAAAGTGCCGTCATTGGAGGTCGTGACCGTTCTGGAGATACCCGTGGCGACGTTTGTGACTGTGACGGTGACCCCAGGAACCACTGCGCCCGTCGGGTCCGTGACAGTCCCCTGTATTCTTGCGGTCACATCACTGAATGCCGTGCGAGGAGCGAGCAGAAGCAAACAAAGAAAGGAAAATAGAACCATGACGCTGGAAGTGCACCGCAAAACGTGGTGTGATTGACTCGGACTTTTCAGAGAATTCATTGCCTATGCCTCCTTCGCATTGAGAGTGGTTAAGTTAACGATGCCATCAGCACGGCTCTTGCTCTGGGCTTTCCGGTTTCCGGCCCATTCCTGCAGCCGGTGGTTGTACTTTCCTCAACAAGGTTCAACGTGCATGAAGCTGGGAATGAGATAGTGAAGACCCGACCTGTTTGCCGTGCGACGTCTGCGGTAACGCGATATTCCGTGCTTTCGAACGCAGCGAGTTTTGTTGCACCAGACCCGGTAAGGAACCTGTAGGCAAAATAATCTCCTGGAACAAATCGGCCACATTCCACGGAGTCCACACACGGCAAGCCATCGGCCGTAAGAAAAAGCCTTACGTGCGGCGCAGGGATTTCCCCCGCGTGAGAGCATGGCACAAGCAGTCTTGGGTTCTCCTCCATCTTAATGACCTTCGTCATGTTGAAGAAGGCAAGCTAAGACAAGTGCCGGAAGATATGGCTTGAAGGGTTACTCCTTAATTAATACCCAAGACGCGGTGCGAAAAGAGTTGCAGTAACTACCACCTTGAAACTATATCAGCGTTTTTATCTATCGGCAATATTATAATTCTGTTCAATTTCGATTTGAGTCTGTGGATTGATTTGGAAATTAAACGGTCATGCACTTCCTGCCGATTTCCCCTAGGAGAAAATCGACGGTGATGTCCCGCCTCCTCCGCCGATGAATTTGACGGGTCTCACAAGGGTGAAATAGTGTGGCCGATGGCTGCGAGGAATTTCAGCGGGATCCTGCAAGTTGAAATCATGCAAGAAAAGGCGGGGATATCTTTCATCCGGTCAACGATGAGTTACGTCACCTTGATGAGCGAATGTGTTCTGATCCACGATGATCGGAAGTGATGTCGGGCAAACCGGGGACCACCTGACAAGCGTGGTTAGCCTCCCCTTCGCAGCCGCAGCGAGGGACTCCAGTAGAAACCCGCGCCATCTTCCGGCCGGGTCGGCGTTGAGGCCCTGTTGAAGGAGTACGACGGTTCCTGCCTCCGACGGAGATCCTGAATCCGTAGAGGTCCCAACGCGGACCGCCATCCGGAGTTGCAGAATGGCGGTCCAGACGTGGGATGGCTGTAGAGAAGCGCGTTAGAATTCTAAAGTCATTCCCCACTCAAACATGCGGGGAGCGCCAAAAGCATAAAGCCCTGAACCCAGGCGAATAAGGTTGGTTCTGAGGGCCTGTGTTGTTCCGTCCACCGAGCCGGCGCTTCCGTCCAGCGATCCGCTGAGGCCGTTATAGTTCGCAACGTTGAACAGGTTGAAGACGGAGACGCTGGGCTGGATCGTTACACGTTCAGCGATCTTGTAGGACCAGCTCAGGCGGAAGTCCGTATCGATGAAGGAGTCGTTCATGACCTGACCTTTTGGAGCCAGGGGCAGAGTCGGCATCACAGCCCCGAGGGCCTGCAACTGCTGTTTGGTGAAAAGGCCGGCGTTCACGAGGGCCTGGCCGGCGGGAGTCAGTTGGCCGGCGTCTTTTGCGTTGTAAGAACTAATAGCCGCATTCACAGCGCTGACGCTGCCGAGATTGCGATTGAAGTAGCCGATATTTGTCCCTGGCAGCACGTCGCCTACAGTACCATCGCCCGTAACGTCGGTCTGGAAAATGTCGCCCGGGCCGCCCGTGGAGGGGATTGTCAGCGTTGCCGCCAGCGGAGAATTGATGGTGTTTGTCAGGCTGACTAAAAACCCTCGCGGGAGGTTAAGAACACTGTTAATCGAGAACTGGTGTTTGCGGTCTAAGGCGTCAGGGCCGATGTAGTGCCCTGTATTCCTGAAGTCCGTGGCCAGGTTTACGAAGTCCTGGTCCTGGGTCATGGTCACGAAGCGCGAAAGGGCATAATTGACCTTGAGGAACATGTTTCGGATTCCAGGAAGCGGATTATTAAGCTGCTGTCGTACGGAAACCAGCAGCCCGTTGTAAACTGAACGGCCGATCGGGAACAGCATCTGGTTCTCGCCAAGGTTCGGGTGGATTCCCGGAAACGCACAGCCACAATTGGGGAATCCCGAATTAAAAGTGACTCCGGAATCGAGACCATTGCCTGCGTAATCCACGATGGACGCCCCGGCGGCAATAGCGCAGTTGATACCGGCTGTACCATCCGGGCACCCGAAAGATTCGTTGGTCGCGTTGATGGCGTTCATCGCAGCCGCCGTGTCAAGATACCGGGCATCGCCAACGTGGTTGACGTCGTAGCCCAATAGATAGTGCAGTCCGACGTTGCGGACGTAGTCGGCGCTGACCACCGTGCCCTTACCAAACTGATGCTGGAATCCGGCATTCATCTGGATCGAGTAGGGGGTTTTGTAGTCAGGAGCTATAAAGTTGTTGCCGGTCGAATCTCCTCCGTTCGCCAGGGTAGTGCCGATGTAATTCCCGTTGCTCTGCGGGCCAGCAGCAGCAACGGCTGCCTGCCACTCTTTTTGCATGGCCGCGATGTCCGCCACTACCGTCCCCAGCGGCTGGCCGCAGACTTGAGTGGCAATATCTTTTCCGTTGATTGTAGTGACTGTAGTGCCATCCGGCAGTGTGAACGATCCACTGGGACACGCCAATGTGTCGCCGAAGAAGAGGCCTTTCTGCAGGCGTCCAGGGCGGTCAAAGAGCACGTTGTTAAAGATCGCATTTTCGTAGTACATCCCGCCGCCCACACGGATCACGGTCTTGCCGCTTCCCGTGGGGTCCCATGCGATCCCAATGATGGGGCCGAAATTCAGATTCGGCTGGTTAACACGGTCACCCAAGCCAGGCGCCCACTGGTTCAAAACCGAGATTGGACCAAGGTCGGAGTCTGTCCTCCCTGTGTCGCGGACGTAATGAACGCCCAAGGTCAAAGTCAAATTGCGCCTTACTTTCCAGTTGTCGGCCAGATACCATTCAATCCGATTGTCATGTTGCCCGCCCGCCGGGAAACCGACGCCCGGAGTTTCCGTAAAGAACCCCTGGCCGTTTCCCATGATGACATATTGGACTGCGTAGTTAAGCGGATTGGCTCGCCCTCCAGGAAATGGACCCGCGTCAGCCTGGGCTTGACGGGTGGCGCTCATGCTTGGGAACCAGACGTCCGGAGCAAGGCCGAAGAATTTGGCGTATCCACCGCCCTGGATGTGGTTGACGCTGAAGCCGTAGCGGAAGATGTGGGAGTTATAAATCCGGCTGCCGTCATACTTGGCCTGCGTGTTGTACTGCCGGGTCGCCTGAGGGGCCAGCAGGTTCGGGCCGGAAGCGAAGTTTACTCCGTATATGGAAGGTCCAAATGCTGTTTCCACGCCCGGCGCGGGATTAATGATGTTTGTGCCGGCAACGGCATCCGCAATTGAATTGGCGAAGTGGGTATAGCCGAAACGTATGCTATGCGTCCAATTGCCTGTGGTGAGGTCGGTCCCGGCGACATATACCGGTGTACTATCAACATTGGCAAAGGGGCTGTAGCTGTTCTGAGTAAATGCCGCGACGTCGCGATTGGAGTTGTAAGAAGTTCGGAAGAACGCTGTCCAGTTCGATTTAATATGCCAATCCAGCCGCCCAACCAGCATATGCTCACGGAAAGGCGAATTGAATCCGCCGGAGAGGCTGCTGAAGGGCGCTGGCAGCACGACGGGATTAAACAGGTCCTGGCGACCCCGCTCCCAATCGAGGAAAAAGAATACCTTGTCTTTGATAATCGGGCCGCCGACGTTTACGCCCCATTGCGCGCGGCGGAAAAAGATGTCCTGTGCAGGGGCGAATTTGGCGTCAGTGTTATGCCAGCGTCCGAAGAAAAACCCTTCGCCATGATAAGCATTGGTTCCAGACCTTGTCGTCACGTTGACGGCGCCCGACGAGGTCAGTTCAGTGGATGGATCAAGGGTTGACTGTTCCACCTGGAATTCCTGAATGGCGCTGGCCGGAATGTTCTGCGTCACGGTCCCTACGGTTTCATCGCTGATGTCAACCCCATCCACTTCAACACGCGCCGTCCTTCCAAAGCGACTTCCGAAGGAAACGGAAGAAAACCCCTCCTTTGTGGGATCGAAGTTGACACCATCCTGAATCTGGACGCCAGGCTCTGCGACCGCAGCCAGGTTGAGGAAATTCCGTCCGTTGACCGGTAAATCCTGGATTTGTTGAGGCGTCACAACTCCTTGAACGGTAGCCTGCGACGTATCGACCTGAACAGGCGCCGCCTCCACCTCGACTGTTGTCGTCGTAGTGCCGATCTGGAGCGATGCGTTAACGGTGGTGGTTACGCCCACAAGCACCGTAGCCGTGGTAGCCAGTGTCTTGAACCCCTGCGCCGAAACTCGGACGCTGTAGGTTCCGGGCAGCAAGGCACCTGAATTGTATGTTCCTGAACTGGTCGATTTCACAAGGACGGTCTGCCCTGTGTTCGTGTTTCTTATTTCGATAGAGGCATTGGGAATGGCAGCGCCGCTGGGATCACTGACGGTCCCAACAATGCTGCCTGTTGAGATGGTTGTTTGAGCAAGCAGGTCATCACACTGGATTAAGGCGCAATGAAGAAAAGCAATACCTGCGATTCCTAAGAGTAACTTACAAAGGGCCGATAGCCTTTCCCTTCTCATAGATTCCTCCATCCTTAGTCATTGAAATTTCAAGGTCAGTTGAGTTGAAATGACCGAAAAGAGGGATGTCAGAGAAGGAAAGAAGTACTGGTTGGTCTTTTTCAAGAACCGCAGAGGAATTGTCGTCCATTGTTCCCTCTCTGCCGCCCCTGAGTTATATAGGGGACTACCTTTGATATCAGCCTGGTCGTCGTCTAAATGTCCGTCCGCCGATGGGTTAAGAGAGACTAAAAGGGAACCTTTAGACGCTCGACGTGCGGCTAGTGTACCAGCCTTCCGCCGAGTGGTCAATACCATGTAATGACGTTTAAGGGAAATGGAGAGTTGAAGTTAAGGTGCACACGTTGCGCACGGTATGCGGCGGTGATATGTTCATTCTTGAAGGCTGGCGAGCGACTTCAGACCCTGCCAACTGCCTGCCCGCACTGGCCAACCTCGATGAAGTGGATTCTGCTGCCCATCGAAGCGCAGGAGGGCTTCTCATGAGTGAAAACGATGCGGCGAAAGTTGCCTACTTCTCGATGGAAATCGCGCTGGAGCCCTCAATCCCAACTTACAGTGGCGGTTTGGGTGTACTGGCGGGTGACACCCTGCGCTCCGCGGCCGACCTCAGCATTCCGATGGTGGCTGTGACGCTGGTGCACCGTAAGGGCTATTTTCGTCAACATCTTGACGCCGAGGGTCATCAGACAGAAGAACCCGATCCGTGGCGGCCGGAAGACGTCCTCGAGTCTGTGGAACCCCGGGTGAGGGTCAGTATCGAAGGGCGGCGGGTAGCGATCCGCGCCTGGCGATACGTTGTGAAGGGATTCAACGGCGGTTCCGTCGCGGTATATCTGCTGGACACCGATTTGCCCGAAAACGGCGATTGGGACCGGACGCTGACGGACTCTCTCTATGGGGGCGACGACCGCTACCGGCTGTGCCAGGAGATCATTCTGGGCCTGGGCGGCGTAGAAATGCTGGAGGCGCTGGGTTATACCGGCATCGAAAGCTACCACATGAACGAGGGGCATTCGGCCCTGTTGGCGCTCGCGCTTCTGGAGCGTCGAACCCGCACGTCCGGCCGGCAGCTCAGCGAAGACGACATCGACGCCGTCCGCCGCCACTGCATCTTCACCACCCATACTCCGGTGCCCGCCGGTCATGACAAGTTTCCGAAGCAGTTGGTCTGCACCGTGCTGGACCCGGATTATGTGGACATGCTTGAATTCTCCGGCTGCTGCGTGGGCGATACGCTGAACATGACTTATCTGGCCTTGAGGTTCTCTCATTACATCAACGGAGTGGGGATGCTGCATGGCGAGATTTCCCACGGCATGTTCCCGAAGTATCCGGTGCGGGCCATTACCAACGGCGTGCATGCCGCTACGTGGACAACGCCGCCGTTTCAGGAACTCTATGACCGCCACATTCCCGAGTGGAGATTGGATAACCTCTATCTCCGATATGCCGTGGGCATTCCGCTTGAAGAGATTCGCGACGCCCACACGCGCGCCAAGCGGGCGCTGATCGATGAGGTGAAGAAGGCAACGGGAGTTCAGTTGAACCCGGGTACGATGACTCTTGGCTTCGCCCGGCGTGCGACTTCGTACAAGCGGGCGGACCTGCTGTTTTCGAAAATCGAACGGCTCAGATCAATCGCTACTCACGTCGGACCGTTGCAGGTAATCTACGCGGGCAAGGCGCATCCGCGGGACGAAGAGGGCAAGGCAATGATCCGCAAAGTATTCGAAGCCGCGCGCCTGCTCAAGGACTGCATCCGCATCGTTTATATTGAAGATTACGACATGCGCTGGGGTCGCTTGATGACCGGTGGCGTCGATGTCTGGCTCAACACGCCGCACAAACCCTATGAAGCCTCGGGAACCAGCGGCATGAAGGCCGCCCTGAATGGCGTCCCCAGTTTCAGCGTGCTGGACGGCTGGTGGGTGGAAGGATGCGTTGAAGGCGCTACGGGGTGGGCCATTGGGCACGAAAAGGACCAGATCGAAGACCATCAGTCGGAAATCGCTTCCCTCTACGACAAACTGGAGCTAACCATTGTTCCGATGTTTTATGGCCGGTCCACGGCTTTTGCCGAGGTCATGCGATTGTCGATCGCGCTGAACGGTTCATTCTTCAACACGCAGCGAATGATTTCTCAGTATCTGCTGAATGCCTACATGATCGTGACCCGTCAGCCGCAGGTTCTGCGGATTGAAGCAGTGCAGAAGAGCGTTAATCCGAACTGACGACAAAAACTTCTGCGGCTACGATTGGCGGGCCCTTATCCAGGAAATATCAACCTCTCGGGCGATCTTCCGCGCCAACTGAGAAACGGCTGCCCGCTCGATGGTTTGCTGATCGAACCATCGCAGGCCGTCGGCGTGCATGTTCCTCTTAAACTCCGCCGTATATACCTGAACGCGAATCGAACGGTGCGTAATGTTATGCCTGAGTTCCCGCGCGGTCCTTGCCAAAGCTGGAGGGCTTCCAAGGGCTTCCCGGAGCTTCTCGCGCAATAAATCGAGCGCCTCGCCGCTTGAGCGGCCCATCGCCGAAGGGAAATTCCAGAGGCCGTCAAGAAGCCCATCCCCAAGGCCACGCCATAAAAGCACACGCTGATTGTGGTGGAGGATCGCCGCCGCCATGCACAAGTTTTCGGACTGGCGTCGCGGCTTGGGCTGGGGGAATTGTTCTGGTTTTCTCAATTTGAAGGCCTTGCACCAACTGCGCAGCGGACAGGAAAGGCATCGCGGCGAGCGGGGCAGACAGACGGTCTGGCCGAGTTCCATCAATGCCTGGTTAAAATCGCCGGGGCTGCGGCGGGAGAGGAGGAAATCGAGGACTTCTTCAACAGCCCGGCGAAATCGCGTTTGCGTCAGGCTGCCGCGCTGTGCGAGAAGCCGGGCCATCACTCGCGCCACGTTGCCATCGAGCACTGCGTACGGTTGATTGTAAGCAATGCTCAGTACCGCCCGCGCCGTATAATCGCCGACGCCGGGAAGCGATTGCGCATGCTTGAGGTCTGCAGGGAAGCGCCCATCATGTTTTTCCATGATTTCCTGCGCTGCCTGATGCAGGTTGTGCGCTCGCCGGTAATATCCCAGCCCCGACCAGAGTTCGAGGACTCGCTCAAGCGGCGCATGGGCGAGCCGGTCGATCGTGGGGAAGGCTTCAAGGAATTTCTTGTAATAAGGGATAACAGTATCAATCTGGGTCTGTTGGAGCATCACCTCCGAAACCCACACCGAGTAAGGCGACGTCGATCGTCGCCAAGGGAGGTCCCGGGAGCGGCTGCGGTACCAGCGAAGCAGCGCACGCCGGGCAGGAGCGGCACTGAGACCATTGAGGCGGCGCATGTCGGGGATTATTTCCTGCGGCGGCCATGGTGCCTGCCGCGGATGGAGGACTTCGTAATTTCCACGGGTGTCCCGGGCGCGTAATAGCCGGACGGCGCCTGCACTCCCATAAAGCCGTGCCGAACGACGCTGACGCGCACGTTGTGGAAGCTGCCGTCTTCTCTCAAATTGCTGGGATGGTATCCCAAAACGTAATACGCCGCAGGAAGGGGGACCGCAGCCTTGAATCCGGACTCGAGGTCGTCCTTGTTGCCGATAAAGTTGCCGCCCGTCATGGTGGCAAGATCCAGAAGCGGGTCGGCGGCCATCGAGGCGCGGTCGGCCAACATCTGGTTCTTTGCCGCTACTATCGCCTCTCGCTCTTCCTCCAGTTCTCGATTGGGAGTCGGTGCCGGCGCCGGGAGTTGATGTATCAGACCTGTCGTATCCAGCGTGTTGATGATGATGTGCAGGCGCGTCGCGCGTCGCGCCAGGAGATCAACCTGCCTGGATTCGGACCCGGCCAGAAATCCCGGCGAAGCAACAATGATCGAACGCGGATCGGGAAGCGCGGAGACCGCCGTGATGACGCGGTCGAGGCCTGCGAGCATTTTCTGCGATTGCGCCTCGCTTTCTGAAATCACTTGCCGGGCGCGCGAGTCTATAATCTCTCTGATCTGGCGCAGCGTTTCGGCCCGCATACTGCCGCCCGGCGGATCTGCCTGAGCGATTTGGGGGTTGCAGGCGTTCAGATCGTCCAGCGCGACGCGCAGCGCAAGCGGATCATTGTCGTAAAGCAGCATGTAAGCCTGAAAATCCGTAAGGGCCGGGCATGCTTTCGCCTGGCGAGCTGACGGCACGTGCGGCCGGATGGCCAGCAGTGTCTGATGCAGCTTTTGGGCGTCGTCGGTAAAGTTGAGAGTGATCTCGCCCGAGGAAGTGAAAACGCCGATCTTGCTGCGTGGCCCGAGCGCGTGCTTGAAGAAAGAATACGCGCTGTCTGTGACGCGGATCGTGTCCGTAAAGTCAAAATGCAGATCATCGAAGTAGAGCGCCGTGTAGCGCACGGTTCCGGGGACCTGAAGATTCTCGACAGGAGCGGGAACAATGTTGGCGGCAAAGTCCGTGATCCGCTGCGGATGGTTGTTGTCCCACAGGCGGAAGTCGGTCGCGCGCAGGTTGTCAACGGTCTCGCCGCGCACGTTTCGGACAACAACGCATAGCTGCACCGGAGGAGCAGTTGTTCTATGCGCTACGCCCGGACCTGCTGCCTGCTTTGCGGCGTGAGCGCGTCTGTGAGCAACCTGCATGCCCTGGATGGGAAATGCAAAAAGAACGCCGAGAAATGCGCCTAGAAGAACCTGGCGGGTTGGCCGTCTGGACCTGTCTGACGTGTGAAGCCTCAGGGAAACCTTCATGAACTAACCTTGGAAGGAAGGCCTTTCCACAGGAACGAACAAAAATCCCAATTTGCCCGCGTTGACCTCCCGTTCAACGCCGCAAGACCAGTATCAATTCCACTGGCAGAGGTTGTCAACTGCGCGCTCGAAGCTTTCATACCATGCGGGCTTAGGGACATCGCGGCGATAAACTGTGGCGGACTCCGGTGAATAGCATGGCAACGCTTCCGCACGGCCAGTTGTGCTTCTTGATTTGCCGGGCGCAATCTGTAATTCTTGAAAGTTTAGCGGAACGCGGAAAAACTGAAGCGGAGTCTGATGGTGGCGAGTTCACAGCGCCATTTGCCGAAAAAACTCCCACAGAGGGGCTGCAGCGGCGGGTCCTTCTCGCCGCAAAGCGAGACGGTTAGGGCGGGGCATGGCGGCATAGAACCGCCTCTACGTTGCAAGGAGATTTGTGGCATACAACGACCTACGAGAATTCATTGCTCGACTTGAGCGTGAAAAAGAGCTGAAGCGAATCACTGCTGAAGTTGACGTCGATCTCGAGATCACTGAGATCACCGATCGGGTGAGCAAAGCGGGCGGTCCGGCGCTGCTCTTTGAAAAGCCGCGCTCAGCTAAAGACGCCAAGGTTTATTCACTCCCGCTGTTGATCAACACGCTCGGCACAAAGCGACGGCTGGAACTGGCGCTCGAAGTTTCGTCCATTGAAGACGTTGCCCGCCGGATTGAAGACCTGCTTGCGATGAAGCCGCCTGAGGGGCTATTGGACAAAGTGAAGATGCTGCCCAAGGTGGCCGAGCTTGGTTCTTTCTTCCCGAAGACCGTGAAGAGCGGCCCGGTCAAGGAAGTCATCCGGCGCGAAGATGCCACGCTTGCTGATCTACCCATCATGAAATGCTGGCCGCGGGATGGCGGACGGTTCATCACCTGGCCGATGGTGGTGACGCGCAGCCCCAGGAGCGGACGCCGTAACGTTGGCTGCTATCGCATGCAGGTTTTTGACGAGCGGACCACCGGAATGCACTGGCAGATCCATAAGGGCGGAGCTGAGCACTTCCGCTGGCTCGACCGTCAGGGCAAGGGACGCCGGATGGACGTGGCCGTGGCGATCGGGGCCGACCCGGTGACGATGCTGGCGGGAATTCTACCGTTGCCGGAGGACCTGGATGAGTTTCTGTTCGCAGGCTTCCTGCGGCAGAAGCCGGTGGAACTGGTGCGCTGCGAAACAGTGGACTTGGAAGTACCCGCCAACGCCGAGATCGTACTGGAAGGCTACGTTGACCTGGATGACATCCGCGTCGAGGGGCCGTTCGGCGACCACACAGGCTTCTACTCGCTTCAGGACAACTTCCCGGCGTTTCACCTGACCTGCATCACGCGTCGCAGAGAACCGATTTACGTTTCCACGATTGTCGGCCCGCCGCCGATGGAGGACTACTGGATGGGCTATGCCGTGGAGCGGCTGTTCCTGCCGCTGATGCGCCAGCAGATGCCCGAGGTTGTGGATATGCACATGCCGCCGGAAGGCGTGTTCCACAATCTGATCATCGTTTCCATCCGCAAGAGCTATCCCGGCCACGCGCGCAAAGTGATGAATGCCATCTGGGGACTGCCCGGGGCCATGTTTTCCAAATGCATCGTCGTGGTGGATGACGATGTTGACGTCCACAACGTCAGGGAAGTGGCGTGGAAGGCCCTGAATCATATTGATCCTGAGCGGGACATCCAGTTTGTGCTGGGGCCGGTGGACCAGCTCGAGCACGCATCGCGGTTGCCGAATTTCGGCTCGAAGATGGGAATTGACGCCACTCGCAAATGGGCCGGCGAAGGCTTTACGCGGCCCTGGCCGGATGAAATTGTCATGGATGAAGAAACGAAAAAGCGCGTGGACGCGCTCTGGAAAAGTCTGGCACTGGACATGCCTCCGCACGGATCATAAATGGAGACGGTTCAGGGATTAAGATCGCGGGGGTGAAATGCCTGAATATGACTACGACATGCTGGTGATTGGCTCGGGGCCGGCCGGACACCACGCGGCCATTCAGGCGGCCAAACTGGGCATTCGAGTGACTCTGATGGACATGCGACCCCGGCTACAGCCATTTGTCGATGGTGAAATTGTTGATTCGCTGGCCTATCACTTGCGCAACAATCGCGTCACTCTATGGCTCAGCGAAAAAGTGACGGGCATCGAGCCTTACGAGAACGACCACGGCGGCGGAGTTGGCATCCGGCTTGCCAGCGGCAAGGTTGACTACTTTGTGAACGCCGTCTTCAATTATCCGACACTCGCCGAGTGCTATAAGAACGCCGCCTCCGACGGCATCAACCGAATGCGCATGTAGCCTCAGGGTTGTGTTTGCAGACGATGATGGGCGCTGGTTGGAACCCTTCCTTGTTCAATGGTGTGCGAGACTACTTCCGGCGGCTGAAGCAGCGCAACAAGCTGATCTGTTACTGGCTTGTGCGCCTGACGAGTTTACCGCCAACTTTCAGTTTCCGAGGGAAGTTGTATCGCCATTTCTGGCACCGCTATAACGCAACCTGGAGAAACGAGCGCGCAGTTGAAATTCCCATCGTCCGCGATTTCATTGAACAGGCGCACGGCGGGAGAATCCTCGAGATTGGAAACGTCCTTTCACACTATGGCCCGATCTCGCATGAAGTCGTTGATAAATACGAGAAGGCCGAGGGCGTTCAAAACGAGGATGTGTGCAGCTTCAGGCCGGGCGGGAAATATGATCTGATTGTCAGCATTTCAACGCTCGAGCATGTCGGCTTTGATGAGGAACCAAAAGACGAAACGAAAGCCCTGCGCGCGTTTGAGAGCCTTCGTGGTCTGCTGGCCTCAAAGGGAAAACTGGTTGTCACGATCCCGCTGGGCTACAACCCGTTCCTCGACGTCATGATCGACGAGGGCAGGATCGCCTTTACCGAACGTGCCTACCTGAAGCGCAAGCCGGATCGCAATGAGTGGCGAGAAGTGGGCGCCGATGAAGTCGGGAACCCGCGTTATGACAGGAATGCATACGTCGCACACGAACTCCTCATTGGCATTTTCGACAATCTGGGTGATAGTACGGGCGATTCATGAGCCGCCCGTACCGGCCCGTCGTCGCGAAACGGACTCAGAGGAAATTCATCAATCGCCCCTGGACGCCGTTGAATTATCCCTTGGGAGTTGTCGCAGGTTTCCCGGAATTCTCGAAGCGAAGAACTTCATTCCACCCACCCGGGCTGATCGAGGTGATGATGTGATCGTTTGAGGCCACTTTGGTGTAATCAATCATTGTTTCATCAGTCTTCCGCGACTTGGTTACCACTTGTGCCGGCACTTCCCCCACGAGTTTGCCGTTGGAATCGAAGAATCTGACCGCGGGCGTCTTTGTGTTGTTCACAACATCAATCCGGTAGCTACCGGGTTTTAAAGTCAGTGATTTCCCAACTCTGGCCTGATAAATCACATCGATCCGCTTCGCCTTGGCAAGCGCCATGCCTGAAAATAAAAAAACAAAACCCGTCGCAGATATCAACAGCTTATGAATCTTGCTTCCGGTCGTCATATTTCTCCTTCTGCCTCCGATGATTTTGAATTCCAGTAGGTACGAGGACATTGGCGGGAGAGATGGTTGCCTCGAGGGCGGAAGAATGATGCCCGGCCTGCCTGTTCGCCACGCTTTGCTAATGGCACGGTATTATCGCCGCAGCATTTCCATGTTACAGGCCTCGCTTCGGCAGGGATGGTCTGCTTGCTGCCTCGAAAGGCCTTGCCTGAATCAGCCAGGAGTTTCCCGCCTTCTCGATGGTGGCGTCTCGCAGCCAGAATGCCTGATCAAGACGGGCCGCGCCGTTGCCCGCCACGGCAACACGGCTTTTCGTGGAACCGAGGATTACCGGGGAGAGGAACCAGCAGACTCTGTCCACGAGCCTTTCGTCGAAGAAGCTCCCCAGAACTTCGCCGCCCCCTTCAACCAGTATGCTGATGATTTCTGCTTCCGCCAGTTGTTTGAGCAAAGGCGGCAGAGGGACGCGGCTGCCTTTGAAGCTCATCACCTTGACGCCCGCCTTCTCAAGCCGGGCCTTTTTGGCGGCGCTGGCCTGGGCCGTGCATGCTACGATGCATTTCCCTGACTTCACAATCTGACTGTTCAACGGAATGCGCAAACGGGAATCAAGGACGATCCGCCACGGCTCGCCCGTTCCGGGTTCGCGCGGGCCGAGATGCGGATTGTCGCTCAGAACCGTATTGATTCCTACCAGGACGGCTTGATGTTCTGCGCGAAGTTGCCTTGCGCGCCGGCGGGCTTCCTCGTCTGTAATCCATTGCGACCGGCCCGTTCGCGTGGCGATCTTCCCATCCAGACTTGTTGCCACTTTAGCCGTCACAAACGGCAGGCCGGTGGTCTGAAATTTGATGTACATCTCGTTGATCGCTGCGGCCTCCTGAGCGCAATACCCCCTGTGGACTTTCAGCCCGTGCCTGCGAAGAAGCTGGGCGCCTTTGCCTGCCACACGCGGATTGGGATCGTTCATGGCGTAAAACACTTCGCGAATTCCCGCCTTGAGGATGGCATCGGTGCAAGGCGGAGTGCGCCCGAAGTGACAGCACGGTTCGAGGGTGACGTAGAGAGCGGCGCCGCGGGCCTTTGGGCCGGCGTCGATCAGGGCTTCGACTTCGGCATGATGAGTTCCCGCACCGTGATGGAGCCCTTTCCCCACGATGCGACCGTTGCGAACGATGACGCAGCCCACCCACGGATTGGGATAGGGCAGGGCGGGGCTGCGGCGCGCCAGATCAAGCGCGATGCGCATGTAGTATTCAGGTGGATGGGAAGTGCGTTCGCGAGCAGTCATTGCACCTTGCTCAGAAGATGTCCCAGCTTGTCCTTCTTCACCTTCAGATATGCCCGGTTGGTCCTGTTCGGAGAAATTTCAAGAGGAACTCGCCGCAGGATCGTGAGCCCGTGGCGCTGAATTCCGGAAACTTTCTGCGGATTGTTCGTCAGCAGGAAAATCTTGCGGACGCCGAGATCGCGCAGGATCTGGGCTCCAACAGAGTAATCCCGCATGTCTGCGGGCAAACCAAGCCGCTCGTTGGCCTGCACGGTATCGAGCCCTTTATCCTGGAGCGCATAGGCGCGAATCTTGTTAGCCAGACCGATCCCGCGCCCTTCCTGGTTGAGATAGACGATCACTCCGGAACCTCTTTCTCTAATCTTCTTCATCGCCGTGGCAAGCTGTTCGCGGCAGTCGCAGCGGATCGAATGGAGCGTGTCGCCGGTAAGGCATTGCGAGTGCACGCGGACGAGCGCGGGCCTGTCCGGAGAGATCTTGCCCATTACCAGGGCCAGATGCTCGCGGTTCTGCGAGGGGCATTCGTAAACGTGGGCGGTAAAGTTGCCGAATTCCGTGGGGAGTTGTGCGCTGGCGACCCGCACCACGAGCTTTTCGCGATAGCGACGATATTCGATGAGTCGCTCGATGTCGAGGACTTTCAGGTGGCGCCTGCGCGCGATCTTTTCGATGGCGGCGCCGCGGGCGGATTTGCCCTTGTCGTCCAGAATTTCGCACATCACGGCGACGGGACGCAATCCAGCCAGGCGCACAAGGTCCACCGAAGCTTCTGTGTGACCTGCGCGCGCGAGAACGCCGCCAGTGCGCGCCCGCACAGGGAAAATGTGGCCGGGACGCACCAGGTCATAGGAGCGTGTGCGCGGCGAAGCGATCAGGCGAATGGTGGCGGCGCGGTCCTGCGCCGAAATCCCTGTCGTCGTACCTTTGCGCGCATCCACTGAGACCGTAAAATCGCACCCGAAAGGTGTTGTATTGTCATCCGCGCCGACCATCGGCGGAAGTCCCAGCTTCAGGGCACGCTCGCGCGTAAGGGCAACACAGATCAAGCCGCCGCCTTCCTTGATCATCGTGTTGACGTGTGCAGGAGTCACCTTTTCCGCTGCCATGACGAAATCGGCTTCATTTTCGCGGTCCAGGCTGTCACGCACGATGACCATCCTGCCGGCACGGATGTCGCGCAAGGCTTCTTCAACTGTGGCTGAGCGAAGCATAAATTCCCTCTAACCCTTCACGCTGCTCAGAGCAGCCAGCAGAGACAAGGCCGTCTGCGCAGCTTCAATCCCCTTGTTGAATTTGTCGTTGCCAGCCCGGCGCAGCGCGTCGCGTTTGTTATAAGTCGCGAGAACTTCGAAAATGATGGGAACGTCATGTCGCAGAGCGACATCCATCACTCCGCGAGCGCATTCGTTCACCACCAGTTCGAAGTGGTAAGTATCCCCGCGAATCACCGCACCAAGCGCAATCAATGCGTCATATTTCTTTTTCAGCGCCAGCCGCTGCGCAAGGATGGGAATCTCAAAACATCCCGGGACAGCGAAGAGGTCGATGTTTTTTTTCGCCACGCCGGCGGCAATCAGAGTTTCAAGACACTTCTTCTCCAGACTCAGTGTGATTTCCCGATTGTATTCCCCGCGAATGATCGCCAGGCGAAGGGGTGAAGCGTTCTTGCGCGCAAGTGCCTGATCATCGCCCTTTGGCGAAGTGTTCCGCAATCTCATTTCTTCAACAACCTTTCGACGTACTTAGCCAGGATGTCCACTTCGATATTTACCCGGTCACCCGCGCGCTTCATTCCGAGGGTTGTGTGCTCGAGTGTGTAAGCGAGCAGCGAACACTGAAATGCTGATCGGTTTGCGTCCACTACCGTCAGGCTGATGCCGTCCACGGCAATCGAGCCTTTGGGCACGATGTATCGGGAAAAGCGCGCAGGAATTTCAAATGTGTAAATTGCCGCTTCTCCTTCGCTCCTGATATCCCTGATTCGGGCGGTTGTGTCCACGTGTCCCTGCACAAGGTGGCCGCCGATCAGGCTCTGGAGCGTCAGGCAGCGTTCAAGGTTGACTTTGTCCCCAGTGTGCAAGTCGCCAAGCGTCGTCTTGCGCAGCGTCTCCGGCATGTAAACGACCCGAAAAGTGTCCTTGTTGAAACTCTGCACGGTTGAGCAGACGCCCTCGACGCACACGCTTTCGCCTTCCCGCAATGTCCAGCCTCGCGGATTGCGGATTGCGAGAACGCGCTGCTGCCTCCTGTTGCTCACTTTGATAACAGGGCTGATGGTTTCAACAATACCGCTGAACACGGGACCTCATCCTCGCTCCTTTGGATTCGCGCACGTCACAAAGGAGCGGCGCAACTTTCAAGCAAAAGGACGACATCACACTGTCCTGGGGAAGCTAATGCTCTCACCTGAACGTTGAAAATTCATTCGGGGGAAAGGGGATTCCGGCGGGTGGCAGCAGTCACGGGATGCTGATCGGCATTTCCCCAAAAAGGGAAACCCGCGGCTGCTTATCGGCGCTGATATTCATGCGCCGCCGCGGCCTCACAGGAAGCTGCGCCCGCGCACAACATAAGCGCCTGACCCTCTCCCATCCGGACTTTACCGTCGGCCCCGGAATTTCACCGAGTCCTGAAGAACCCGACCTTCAACTGTTGAGTCACTGCAAACCTCAGTGAACTTCAGTCAACCAAGATCGCCTGGTTCTCCTCGCGGGCTTTACCGCCGATCGGGAATTGGGAAGACCTGCTTGTCGTCGTCCCTCACCCTGCCCCGAAGGTCATCTTTTCGAATTGTCACTTTTCCTTATAACACGAAAGACCATTTTCGCTCAATACAAGCGGGGCCTCCAACACTGCAAATAATTCGTCTCGAAATTGTCGCCATCCAATGGACCACGCAGAATTGCGTTTCGAGTTGGGCACCGGCGCGCAGCGGACCGCCGTCGCATCTCAGAAGAAGGCGCGTCAATTCAATACTGGCTCCCGGCGGCTTTCCAGATTAAACTATGTCCGCCATGAGCCAACAATCACTTTCTTCAGCCACTCGTGCGGGGATCATTTCATTGCTCGGGCTTGTCATAGTCGCGTGCCAGACGAAGCAGACAGGCAAGCCGAATTCAGGCCCAAACGCCAACCAGCAAGCCATCGAGAAGTATCTGATTACTCCTTCGCAGGAGCCGCAACTGTCTCCAAATCAACTGGTGAATCTGCTGCGGCAAAAGGTCAAATATGTGTTTGTCATTTATCAGGAAAACCGGTCCTTCGATTCTTATTTTGGAACATACCCTGGTGCCGAGGGCATCTTCAGCCACAGCCCGCAACAGACCCACGGATTCGAGCAGCCCCTGATCAACACCGACGGGACGACCGGCACGGTCCGCCCTTTCCGCATCGGGCCGAAAGAGTATGCGGCGGATACGGATGATGTTGATCATTCACATTCGTCAATCGTGGCGAAGATGGACATCAAAAACGGCGAGCCTGAAATGGACCGGTTTGCTTTGACAGAGGAAAAAAAGTACATGAAGTCCGGCAAGTCGAACCTCGTGGCCAAGCAGATGGGCGAATTGGCAATGGCCTATGAAGACTGCGATACGATTCCCTTGCTTTGGCGCTACGCCAGCCGCTTTGTTCTGTTCGATCACATCTTTCAGGAGATGGTGGGCCCTTCAACGCTGGGGAACATTTCCATCATTGCCGCGCAAACAGGCCAGACGCAGTGGGCTCTGCATCCGAATGAAGGCTACCAGGGCAACGGCGACCATACACCCGGCGTGCCCGTGATGAATGACCTCGACCCCTTCTGGGGATCGCCGCTTGACAGGACCCCGAAGGCAGAAAAGATGCCCGTCAATGCTCATGACTTTCACAAAGGTGAAAAACCCCAAACCGCATTGAACCTGACTTTTGCCACGCTTCCGCTCACGATGCAGGAGAGCCGGGCGAAATCCGTCACGCGGCAGGATCGCGATCCCGTTCATGACCTGGCTGACGTTCGCCATGACATTCCATACATCGCCGGCCGTCGCCGAGCGCCTGTAGCTTTCGGCTGGTATCAGGAGGGTTACAGCACTGGCCATGTGGACATGGACGACGGGCCGGAGGACGCTTACGGTCTTCACGCGGCATACGTGACTCACCACAATGGACCGCAATACTTCGGTTACATTGCGAACAACCCTGAGATGCGCAAGCAACTCCACGGCCTGCGCGCTTTCTTTGACGCCATCCGTCGGAAGACGCTTCCCAAAGGCGGCGGAGTGTACTTTGTTAAGGGCGGTTACAAGAATGAGCTTGATCTGAAGCCGGCCGATCCCGATCCGCGCGTTCAGAAGAATTTCATGGGCGATGACGACCATCCGGGTTATTCCGACGCGGAGATCAGCGAAGCGCTTGTGGCCGAGGCCGTCAACGCCATTGCTCGCAGCCCGTACTGGCAAGACAGCGCGATCATCATCACGTGGGACGATTCCGAAGGCGACTATGACCATGTTCCCCCACCGATCATTGCGAAAGGGCCGGATGGTTCACCGATAAGCGACGGGCCGCGAGTTCCGCTGATTCTTATTTCTCCATACGCCCGCACGAATTATGTTGCCCATTCGGAGGGAAATCAGGCGTCGGTAGTAAAGTTCATTGATACCGTTTTTGACCTGCCACCACTGGCGCTGCTGCCGGACGAATTGCGCGCACGGAAGATGGGTGAGAAAGAATTCGGCGAGAACAACCTTGGGCCGGAAGACGCGCTCACGTCGGGAGTCGCAGACCTGACGGAAGCTTTCAGTCCCTCGCGTCTTCTGGGAAGAGCCGCGCCGTTGCCCGCATCTTACGTTGAAATTCCCGATTCACTGGTCACGCATCTGCCGCAGGAAACCGGCTACGGCTGCAAGGCCCTGGGGATTGTTACGACAGACAGGCAACTCCACATTGAGAACAAGGTGCCCAGCGATTTCAATCCCCGTCCGAAAACGACACCCACACTGTAGCGCGGGCTGACGCATACTGAGCGCCTTGCGACGCGGGCCATGTTGTGGGTGAAATTGCGCCGGCGAATGCCAACGGCCGGCAGCCGGCTCGCCGGAGCCGATTGATCGTTTGCGCCATCACATTTGGACTTGGCGGCGAAACCGCGCTATGATCGTCTTTTTTCGGGGGGGGGGACAATCCCGCCATGCATTCCTTGTGGTTTTGCACGAGGGGCGCGCCAGCATTCCGAAGGTCGGTTCACGCCAGTAAGGGGGCCGGCGGCCGGCGTTCCCGCAAATCTTAATCGAACAGAGGTTGGCAACGATGGCCATGTCACGCAGCCGGATATTTATTGTCCTTTTAGCCTCGGTGTTGATGGGCGTTCCAAAACTGAAGGCTCAGACCCAGTCCCCAATTATCCTGGAAGTTGATGCCACACAAGCGCCCGAGAAGATCATCCATACGCAAATGGTTATGCCTGTTTCCCCCGGCCCGCTGACTCTTTATTATCCAAAATGGATCCCTGGGGAGCACGCACCGGACGGCCCCATTGCAAATATGGTGGGATTGAAAGTCAGGGCCAACGGGAAAGCTGTCCCATGGCGTCGAGACCTGTTGGACATGTTTACTTTTCACTTGGACGTGCCGCCGGGCGCAAAAACTTTGGACATCACTTTTGATTACGTTGAACCGGAGGTCACATCGGGGTTCTCGGCGGGCGCATCCGCGACAGACAAACTTGTTGTCATCAGTTGGAACCAGAACCTCCTTTATCCTGCCGGCCGCCTTGCGCAGGACCTGATTTACAGAGCGAGCCTGAAGCTTCCTGAGGGATGGAAGTTCGGGACGGCACTTCCGGTGGAAAGCCAGAACGGTAACCAGATTGAATTCAAGCCGACCTCGCTGAACCGCCTGGTCGATTCGCCTGTCAGCGCCGGGGAGTATTACCGTGTCATTAACGTGACGCCTCCAGGAGAACCCATCCACCACGAAATTGACATTGCGGCCGACAGTGATGCCGCGCTGAACATGGGTCCGGATCTGAAAAAAGAATACACAAACCTGGTGGCCGAATCCGGAAAGCTCTTTGGCACCCGCCACTATCGTGACTACCATTTCCTTCTCACGCTCAGCAATTATGTGGCCCACTTTGGGCTGGAGCATCATGAATCAGACGACAGCCGCGCGAGCGAACTTGCGCTGATCGACCCTCAACAGCGGCTTAACATGGCGATGCTTCTGCCGCATGAATTCGTTCATTCGTGGAATGGCAAGTTCCGCCGCCCGAAAGACCTGAGCCCTCCGTATTACGAAGAGCCTATGAAGACTGACATGCTCTGGGTTTACGAAGGATTGACGGAGTATCTGGGCGACCTCCTTACCGAGCGCAGCGGACTCTGGACTCCGGACCAATACCGCGAGAACCTGGCCTTAATTGCCGCGCGTTACGGTCCCGGACGGCCGGGGCGGACATGGCGCCCGCTGATGGACACAGCAGACGCGGCACAGATTCTTTACTTCGCACCAAACCAGTGGGTCAATTGGCGGCGAGGCGTGGATTTCTACGATGAATCCGTTCTGATCTGGCTTGAGGTCAACAGCATTATTAACGAGCAGACCCATGGCAAGAAATCTCTGGACGATTTCTGCCGGTTGTTTTACGGCGGTCCAAACGATGGACCGGAATTGAAAACGTACACATTCCAGGACCTTGTGAATGCCTTGAACCAGATCGCCCCCTATGACTGGACAGATTTTTTCCACAAACGGCTGGATTCTACATCGCCTGAGGCGCCTCTGGGCGGCATCGAAGGGAGCGGTTGGAAACTCGTCTTTACCAGCGAAGAACCCGCTCTGATGCGAAACAGAGAGGCAGTCCACGAGGAGATTGATGAGACATACTCGATCGGACTGTTGCTGAAAAACGACGGTACGGTTGAGGACTCCATCGTTAACAGGCCGGCCTATGAGGCCGGCATTTCTCCGGGAATGAAAGTCGTAACCGTAAACAACCGGCAATTCACGCCGGAGGTGCTCCGTCAGGCGATTAAAGCCGGCACAACTTCAAAGGAACCACTTCGCCTTCTGGTTCTGAACGACGACTATTACAAGACGTGCACGATTGATTATCATGACGGCGAGCGCTTCCCGCACCTTGTCCGGGATTCCAGCAGGTCTGACCTTCTGGACCGGATACTGAAGCCTCTGGCTGCACATTAGCAGTTCGTACATCGACAGCGGAACTACGGAGGAAGGCTATCAGTGCGATGATTCGATTCACGGATGAATTGCATAAGATGCCGCCGCTGGTGCGACGGGGCCTTTCAATCCTGAACCCAGTGGCGTTATGCCTGCTCGTGATTTGCTGCGCAGTGGCGCGCGCACAGAAAGCTGAACTAGCGCCGCCGCCGGGAGCAAAAGTTATCGACATCACGGAGCGCCGCGGTTACTTCAACGAGCCCTCGGTGGCTGTCAACCCTCTTAATCCGAAGCAAGTTGTTCTGGCATACCAGACGGGTGCGCGCGTCGCGTATTCAGAAGACGCCGGCGAGAACTGGCAGATCGCCGCGAATACCGTGCCGCGCAATTATGCTGTTTCGGGCGACGTCTCGGTGGCATATGACAATCAGGGCCATGCATTCCTCTGCTACATTGCTTTTGACAAGCTGGGAACGGAGGAGTATTGGGGCCATAATGCCACGCGCAACGGAATATTTGTGCGGCGCTCTCTGGATGGCGGCCGGACCTGGCAGAACCCCGCCGCAGTGATTGAGCATCCAACGCAGCCCGGCATCCCTTTTGAAGATAAACCTTACATTGTTGCCGACAACACAAAGGGTCCCTATGCGGGAAACCTCTACGTTGGATGGACGCAATTCACCCTGACCCAATCCGTCATCCTCTTCTCGCGCTCAGTCGATGACGGCGTGACGTGGTCCAAGCCAATCCGGATCAGCACCAAAGCCGGATTACCTCGTGACGATAATGGGGCCGTGGAAGGGTTCACTGGAGCGGTCGGGCCGGATGGCACACTTTATGTGGTTTGGGCGGACGGCACACACGTGGTGTTTACTTACTCACGTGACGGCGGTCGGACGTTTGCCCCTTCGCGGGGCATTATTCCCATTGCTCCCCCCTATTTCCACATTACGAATGTGGACAGGACCGATGGGTTCCCGGTTATCTCAATCGACCCCCGCGGCGGCAAAGGCGCGGGCCTTTTGTATGTCACCTGGAGTGATTACCGGAATGGCGACGTCGATGTCTTCTGCTCAACTTCGGCAGACCACGGCAGGACGTGGGCGCCTGCGGTTCGGGTCAACTCCGACCCAATCCACAACGGGGCCGACCAATTCTTTCAGTGGCTTGCAGTGGACCCTGTGACGGGGGCCGCAAATCTGATCTTTTACGACCGGCGCGACGATTCTGAGAATCGCAACGCGGTTGTCGTCCTTGCCCGCTCGACCGATCACGGACGGACATTTGATAATTATCTCTGGATGGGCGAACCTTTCGATCCCAACAATGACTTCATCGGCGACTATACCGGCATCGCTGCGTATGGTGGACGTATCTATGGGGTCTGGACCGAGGAGCGCCCGCGGTCCAGCAAGCGTGAGGCTGCCAAGCCGTCGCATCACACCATTGTTCGCGTCGGCATCGCCGATTTTTCCGGTTCTTCCAAATAAGACACAGCCAGTGTAAGGATACCGGTTGCCCCGCAGGCAAAATTCCCTGAAGGTCGGCCCGTGGCACTTGAAGATTGCATCGTGATTATAAATGGTCGGGGTGCTGCAGGGGATAATTGTTTCAATGGATGCGGGCGGTGGGGCTGTTACAGATGCGGAACGCGGCGTGCCTTGGTCTCCTCAAGGTGTTGTTTCAGCCGTTCCAGCACTTCGGTGTCCTGTCCTTCTTCCAGTTTGCGTTCGATCTCACTGAGAGCGAAGTGGACGATGTCGTGATGGTGGACTTCTTCTGGTTCCAGCCTTGCACTGCATTCAAGCCAAATCTTGTGCAGCAGGTCAATTTCTTTGGGAGTCAGGTGCGGGGCATGGGGGCCGAGGTAGTAAACCTCTGCCAGCCCTCGTGGCGTATAAATTTCCACCGTCAATTGTGGTTTGGGATTGGAAAGTTTTTCCCAGGCCAGACCCGCCCTGCGCGCTTCTTCGGCCGGAGACATCTTTGTCGAAGAGCCCAGAACAATGGTTGACGACTGGAGATTCTGCGCAGCGCGGAGAATTCCGTCCCAGACGTCCGTTGCTGCGACCACAGCCAGTTTTACGGATTTCCCGTATTTTTCTGAGAGGGCGAGCGCTCGGGTGAATAATTCCTGCTCGAAAACCGTGAACAATTGCTCCGGCGCCAGCCCATGTTCGCCGGAACCAGCGCGCAAGAGCACCCGGATGTGAAGTACCACAACATCCTGGCGTTCGATGTCAACTCGTTCCAGCACCGAAGCGAGGTGATACAACTTGAAGTAATCAGGGACCGGCACAAGGATGTTCCCGGGCCTCGCCCCCACAACGTTTGCCGTAATTTCTTCACTCGGCTCCAGATTGAATTGGTCGAGTTCAGTGCTGACTGCCCGGTGCTGGCTGATCTTCTCCGAGATCGTGAAGAGGGCGTAAAAAAGCAGGGTGAAGGAGACGCCGGATATCGTGGCGATTTGCTTGGTAAAGAGATTGATGATGGCAACTGAAAAAAGCGTCAGAGTGATCAGGCCGAGTCCTATGGGGAATTCCATTCTTCCGAGCTTAATGTTCAAGGGCACGCGAAATTCGCGCGGTCCGGGCTTGGTGAACCGAAGGATAAGTACGCCCAGGCCCTTCATCGCAAAGCTCCAGATGACCCCAAAGGCGTAGGCTTCGCCGAGCACTATGACATTGCCACGGCTGAGGAAAATCGTGAGCAGTTGCAGGGCCACGACCAGATTGATGATCCGGTGGGACGTGCCAAAACGCGGATGCGGCTGCCTGAACCAGTCCGCCAGAACGCCGTCTTCGGAAACGCGGTTGAGCACTCCATTCGAGCCGACGATGGCCGTGTTGACGGCGCCGGAGAGGATCATGATGCCGACCAGCACAACGAACCCATGGAACAGCAGGCGGAGCATCATAGGCCCGGCCACGTTCATTGCCAGGCCGCCGATCAGATTGTCGGCGTAGCTGAGGCGCGTGCGGGCATCCGGGATGATCATGAAGGCGAAAAAGGAAACCAGCGAGGTGAAGACCAGGCTGTAAATGAACACAATGAAGGCCGTTTTCTTGAGGTTCGGCAGCTTGGGATGTTCGATTTCCCGATAGACCTGCGCCAGGGTCTCAAGTCCGCTCATGGCCAGTACGGAATGACCAAAAGCCACAAGAATGCCGACTACTCCGACGACCTCCGGCAACCGGCTGGAACGCAGCCACCCCTCCGCTTCGACGGAGAAATGCAGATTGGCAGGTATTGGGGCGGGAGGAAGATGTCCGCCTCTGATCCACAGCGTGTAGCCGCACCAGCCGATCATCAGGACCACCAGGATGGTGGTGAATTCCATGATCCGGATGGCTTTTTCGCTGGATTCCTCAATGCCCTTGATGTTTTGCCACCAGAAATAAAGCGTCACCGCAGCCGCAAAGACCGCTGCCGTGGAGTTTGTCGGCAAAGTGACGTTAATATGTGCCAAGTGCAGAAGTTCATTGGCGAATCCGACTAGGTACTGCCCAGCCGAAACCCCGCTGATTGGCCCGGTAAGAATGTAATCGAACATCAGTGCCGAAACCGAAAACTTGGCCAGCGTGCTCCCCATCGCTTCTCTAACTACCCGGTACACGCCGCCGCGCACAAACATGCTGCAGCTTTCCACGTACATCTGGGCCACGGCATATGCAAACAGCATGACGGCCAAAATGAACCAGGGCGCAGAGGGACCGATCGCCTGTTCGGCAATGCCTCCGGCGTAGAAAGCGGAGGAGGCAAGATCATTAAGGACAATGGCGGCAGCACGCCAGAATGAGATAAACGTCAGCATGGCCGTGGTGGCCACTATGACGCGCGGCAGCGTTACCGTCCGCCTCTTGAGAGATGGCTGGTCTGAAGTGCTATTGCCCATTGATGGGTGCGCCGGGGATATAGTCGGTGGCGCCGATGAATAAAAATTGGAAGTTTAACACGTGTGACTGCCCCGCATTGGGGTAAACCGATATAATCTCACAACTGCGTACCGGATTGGAACTGATTTTTCCGGCTCGTGCATTGGCTGTTTTCTTTCCGACGAAAATGCCCCACACGGAGAATGATAGCAGGGAGAACTGAGAAAATCATGCCACGCCGCAGATGTTTAAAGAAGGCAAGTAAAAAACTCATGTGCGCCTGAGTTTAAGCCGGGTTGAGCAAGGTGTTCTGCAAAGGTGTAGAATGCCCCTCTGCCGGGGGCGGCTGAACTGCCGTAATTTCGGGGGGAGAACCTGTGACCCGACGCTCTTGACAACACGAAGGAGGGATTTGAGATGTCCGAGGGGCAAGTAGACGATTTGCTGGCCGTCCTAAATGCAGAAAGCCAGAAGGGTGGCAAGCCAAAAAAGGTCTTCGTCATTACTGACATGGAAGGGGTATCTGGAGTATTCAGCAGTGAACTGCAATGCGAACCCCTCGAGAGCCCGCGCTTCCAGGAAGCTCGCAAGCTGCTCACGGGCGAAGTCAACGCGGCCGTTGACGGATTGCTCGCAGGCGGCGCAACGGGCGTAGTCGTTTGGGACGGGCATGACAGCAGCCGGTCGCTCTCGGCGCTCGACATCAACCCCAAGGCCCTTCTGCTGACTGGGCAGCCCGTGGCCCCGACGCTGGAACTTGATCCTTCTTACGCTGCCATGGTTTTCATTGGTCAGCATGCGATGGCTGGCGCAATGAACGGAATTCTGAACCACTCATTCAGTTCGCTGGGGATCGAAAACATATGGATCAACAATAAGCCCGTGGGTGAAATCGGTGTGCGAGTCATGCTGGCGGGGACGTTTGGCGTTCCGGCAATTATGCTTTCAGGCGACGCGGCAGCCTGCGAGGAACTTCATGCGCTTGTGCCGCAGGCCGAGTGTGCAGCGGTGAAGTCAGGCGCCAGCCGGACGGCAGGCTTCATGCTGCCTCATCCTGCGGCCTGTGCCTTGATTCGCGAAAAAGCCCGGAAGGCTATGGAGCGCGTTGGTGAAATTCCTCCTTATCGCATAGAAGGGCCGGTGGAAGCAAGAATCCAGTTCACAACTCGAGGCGTGCAGTATTTCCAGGCGCGCGAAGGCGTCGAGCAAATTGACGAGCGCACGTGGGCCTTTCGAGGGAAAGACCTCAAAGACGCCTGGCTGAAGTATTCCCCTTCTTTTTAGTATCAAGTTTTCGATTGGCTCGAACAATCGCCTGCAATGCGGCCGATCACCGTTCCGCCCTGTGTTTCCACCTGGGTTTGCGTGACAGAGCGTACCGGCGGATTTTCCGGGTATGAAGGGCGGACCGCCCTTCATTAGAGTTTTCAGCCACCGCCCGAGGGCGCGCACGAGGCGCTCGAAGCCCGGGCCGAAGTTCCCGAAGTGGCGAAAGTGGAAAACTGCTGTGTGGTCTTCTTCCATCCGCAATGCGGACATGCGGGTGATGGCTGGTTCTTGCCGAGCACGAGTTTTTCAAAGGTCTTCTTGCACTTCTGACAAGTGTATTCGAAGATTGGCATAGAGAGCTTTTACCTGCAATCTTTCTTGTTCGAGGCGGCGTCCTGGCCCGACCGGGCCGGTGGACGGACCGATCACGTGAATTGCGACACGCCGGGAATCCTGGGCAGGACAAGAAACCAGACGACCAGAAAAACGATGAACAAAATTATGCCTTCCATCAATGCAATTATACACCACTTGCCTGTTCCAGTGGCCTGTGGAAGGCTTGTCACGTGCAGATGGAAGATCGGAGCAGACCCACGCTGCCCTTTTTCGCTTACACTTTCTCCCATGCCTTCGCTTGCCCGGGGGATTAAAGGCGTGATAGATTGCGAAGCCTTGTATGGCGAGAGAAAAGCCTTTTGATCGATAGCCTGCATTGATGACAGGATACGGAGACTTGCATGGACCCTTTGGAAAAAGTTGAGATTGGGAGGACGGGACTGCGGGTAACGCGCCTGGGTCTTGGCGGAGCGCCGCTGGGCGGCCTGTTTCAGGACGTTCAGGGTGAAGACGCCGTCGCCACTGTCCGGCGCGCACTCGAAATCGGCATTAATTTCTTCGACACAGCTCCGCTATATGGGCACGGAAAAAGCGAAATATGGATGGGGAAGGCGCTTGCCAATGTTCCTGCTGATTCCCGAGTGCTTGCCACTAAAGTGGGTCGCTTGCTGGAACCGGTTGGTCCCGGGTCGCTCGAGAAGGACGAATTCGATAATCCGGCGCCATTCAAGCCGGTGTTTGATTTCAGCTATGACGGTGTGATGCGGTCATTTAGAGAAAGTCTGAAGCGTCTGAACTTTGATCGCGTCGAAATCCTGCATATTCATGATCCCGATAACCACTTCGAGCAGGCGATCGAAGGCGCCTATCCTGCACTTGACCAACTCCGGAAGGAAGGTCGCATCAAGGCCGTTGGCGCAGGGATGAACCAGGCTGAAATGCTGGCCCGGTTTGCGCGCGAAGGCAACTTTGATTGTTTTCTGCTGGCAGGGCGCTACACGCTGATTGACCACACAGGCCTCAAGGAACTGCTGCCGCTTTGCGTCGAGAAGGGAATCAGCATTATCATCGGCGGGCCTTACAACAGCGGTGTGCTGGCCACGGGAGCGCGTCCCGGCGCCAAGTTCAACTACGCCGACGCGCCACCCGAAATTCTGGACAAAGTGCGGGTCGTTGAAGAAATCTGCGCGCGCCACCAGGTTCCCATGAAGGCTGCGGCCTTGCAGTTTCCGCTGGCCCATCCGGCAGTGGTGTCAGTGATTCCCGGAGCTCGCTCGGTCGCTGAACTTGAAGAGAATTTCCGCCTGATCCGCCAGCCCATCCCGGCCGTGTTCTGGGCCGACCTCCGGAAGGCTGGAATCATTCCGCCTGAAGCGCCGACGCCTGAAGGTGAGTAATCGACCAATATGAAGATCGAAGCCGAGTCTGTTTGCGCCATCGGCTCTTTGCGATTGTCTGCTGAGGGTGGGCTGTGGTTACTCGAGGCACAGAATGCCTTTGATGTAATCCTTGCGGTGGAAATCCTGCGCAAAGGCACGGGGAATTTCTTCAAGGCTCGTGTACCTGTGCGTCACAAGCGGAGCCACCTGAATTGCTCCTGAGGAGACTAATTCTCGCGCCCGACGGTAAGTCGTGGGGCGGCCATCGGGGTCAAACCCGCCGGAGGCACCTACGGCCGCAACGAAGACAGGTTCGAGAAAAAGAATGTTTCCGAGCACGCTGATGTCTCGTCCCTGATGCCCGTGACCGTAAAGCAGCACTGTGGCCTGCTTGCGGATCAGGCTGGGCATCTGCTCAAAGATGATGCTGTTTCCACAAGCTTCGATCAGATAGTGGATTTTCTCGCCGTGGGTCAATTCCTGAACAGCCTCGCGCAAGTCCTGCTGCGCCACGTTTACGGGCGTTCCTCCGAATTTTCGCACCAGGTCCAGGTTGATTTCGCGCAGATCGCTCACCAGGATAAGCCCGTCGAAGTGCACAACATTTCGAAGGTACTGAAGAAAGTAGATGCCGGCCGGGCCCGCGCCGCAGATCAGGATGTTTCGAATGCGTTCATCCCCGTCGAAGGTATAACGTGCGCTTGCCTGTCGGACGCGTTCGCTTGAGTGCAGCACGCAGCCGACAGGCTCAACTAACGCCGCCCAGTCCATCGGCACACCATTTGAGAGAAGACAATTGGGCGCCGGCATCGCGATGTATTCGGCAAGCGCTCCCTGCAAACCCGTGATTCCATGCTCGCCGTAAAATTGACACTGGTGCGAATCTCCTGTGGCACAGTATTCACACAGAGCTTTCTGCCGGCGGCTGACGCAATTAATTCCCTGATCGCACAGGACCCGGTCACCCGGCTTCAAATCGGTGACTTCCTTTCCAACTTCCAACACCTCTCCGCTGAACTCATGCCCAAGAATTTGGGGCTGCTCGGCAAACGGAATCTGCCTTCCCTGAGCATCCAGATTGTAATTGCCGTGGCCTTTGTAGATGTGAAGATCGGTGCCGCACACGCCCACCGCTTTGACTTTCAGCATGACTTCATTGGGTGCGAGAGTTGGATCAGGAACTTCTCGGACCACGAGCTTTTCCACGTCTTCCAGAACGGCTGCTTTCATTTTTCCTCATGCCTCCAGGTCGCTGACATCGAGCTTGCCTTGCATGTGGAGGCGATCAAATATCTCTGCGGTTTCGTGGATACCTTCTTCGAGAGGTGTGCGCGGGATGTCGCCGATATCGCGCAACAGGGCGCTGTCATCAAAATCGAAAGCAATAGGGATCGGCTTACCCTCGGCGTGGATCAATTCCTTTGACTGTGGCAGAAGGCGACGCAGGGTGGCAAGAAAGGCATCCATCTGGATAACGGCGCCCCGCAGCGTGTAAGTCTTTGCGCCTTCGATTGGGGCCTCAGCGCAGCGCAGGAATACCTCCGCTGTATCGCTGGCGTACTGCATGTCGAAGCCTCCCGTGAAGCGGATGGTATAGGGACGTCCAACAATGGAAGCCTTGATGGCCTTCGTGGGACCGGAAGTGATTCCCTGATCTCTGCCCACGCCATAGACGGTGCCGGGCCTCAAGCCGACGCTCGAAATGCCGTCATTCAGATAATAAACACGCGCGTTCCCCTCGTTGGCCTGTTTGAAAACCCCGTAATGAGTGTTGGGCTGCAACGGTGCGCCTTCGGGAACTTTTGCGCGGCCATAGAATTCCTCAGGGCCGAACACGGCCACTGAACTTGCGTAGACGATGCGCTTGACCAGATCACGCCGCCTGCGCACCACTTCAAACGCGTTAATAGTCCCAACGACATTTACCATGGCCCCTAACCGTGGATTGGCGGCGCAGGCCGGGACCTGTAAAGCAGCCAGGTGGATCAGGTGGGTAATCCCATTGTCTGCGACGGCGCGGTCAAGTTCGTCAAAATTCGTGATGTCCCCCTGGATAAAACGGATCTTTTGCCTTTGTTCATCCGTAAGCAGTTGCTCCAGCCTGTGGGCTTTGGGGTCAAGATCATAAATCCATGGCGTTTTTCCCCGCTCAATAAGCCTTTTGACAATCCATGAGCCTATAAAGCCTTTGGCCCCGGTAAGAAGAAAACGGCAGCATTCAGTTGAGGCACTCGAGTTTGTTTCCATGCGCAAGATTATATTGGGTTGGGATCGTGCTTTCCAAAGCAAAAAAGACGCGTGTTTGGACGAACCTCAAGTATTGCTGCCAATGCAAGAGAAGTTTGGGAGTAATTGCAGGCACCAGCGGCAGGGGCTATGCTACGTGCGGGCCGTCGGGTGATAATGGAAGCTGTCGATGAATTCCCGCCAATCATCCGCGGGAGATCCTTATCGACGGATCTACCGGCCCCAGAGCATGGAAACAGAAGAGGGCTATCGCCCGCGGGTCCGCCGGTCCGGGATTGAATTTGCAGTCGAACATGAAAATGAGCATTCGCCCGCTGCGTGGTCGCTTTAACCTGTTTGCTGTCGCAATGGGTGCATTTGTTGCTGCCTTGTTGTTCGTACAGGCGGCAGACGCGGAGAAGCCCCGGGATTTACGCCCGCAGGGATACGTTAACGACTTTGCAGGTGTTATCAATCCTGAAACACAGCAGAAATTGAATGCGATCTGTAGCGAAGTGGACCAGAAAGCCCAGGCACAGATCGCCGTTGTTACAGTGAAATCGCTTGAAGGCGAGCCCATCGAAGATTTTTCCATCGACCTGGCCACTCGCTGGGGCATTGGGCCCAGGCAAAAAGACCGGGGCGTAATGATTCTTCTCGCGCCGAATGATCGTCAATATCGTTTTGAAGTCGGATACGGCCTGGAGCCCATTTTGCCCGACGGACTGGTGGGCGATTTTGGGCGGCAGGCGAAACCGCTGCTGCGCGAAGGCAATTACAGTGGAGCGCTTTTGTTGATGACAGAGCGAGTGGCCTCAGTGATTGCCAAGGACCGCGGCATTAAGCTCAGTTCCCTTACAGAACCGCCCGAAAGTCCTTCAGCAGGCGAAGCGGAGGCTCCGCCTGGAGAGGGCCAGAACCTTATCGCACCCCTGCTGCTTTTCCTTTTTCTTGTTTTTTTCCCGCTGATCGGATTCATCGCCCGCCTTTTGGGCGGACGACGCCGGCGCGGGGCGCACAGCGTCTGGTGGTGGGGAGGACCATGGTTTATGGGAGGAGGCGGGTGGAGTGGCGGATCATGGGGCGGAGGCGGATTTGGCGGAGGTGGCGGTTTTGGGGGATTCGGAGGCGGTTCGTTTGGTGGCGGCGGAGCGAGCGGAAGCTGGTAGCGCGGAGCGAAAACCATGGAGAAATTGCTGGCGGAGTTGAAGGAAAAACTGCTGGCTGGTGCCGGAGCGAACTTGAAGGCCGTGGTGCTTTTTGGTTCGGCGGCGCGAGGTGAATATCACAAGCTGCACTCGGATTTGAATGTCCTTTGCCTGGTTGGACGCGCTGGGGCGGCCGACCTTGAAGCGCTGCATGAGGCGGCTGTGTGGTGGCGAAGAAAGAAGCATCCGGTCCCGCAGATTTTTACGATGGAGGAATTGCGGGCCTCGGCGGACATCTTCGCCATCGAATTGCTCGATATGAAGCTGCATCACAGGATGATTTACGGCGACGACTTTTTCGACGAACTGACCGTGCCCATGCAACTGCACCGACTCCAGGTTGAGCGCGAATTGCGGACAAACTGGATAAAACTGCGGCAGGGAATTCTGCTCGCTCCCAGAAAAGATAAGATCATTATGGGCCTGATGGACGCCTCCTTGTCTGCGTTTCTCACACTGTTCCGGCACGCCTTGATTGCGCTGGGCGAAAGTCCGCCGGCAGGAAGACGCGAGGTTGTGGCCGAGGTCGCGCGATTGACGGGCGGGAAGCCGGAGGCTTTCTGGTCAGTGCTCGACGTCCGCGAAGGGAGGCGGAACGCGCGTGATGTGAATGCGAGGGAGACTCTGCGTGGGTACCTGGAATTTGTCGAGCGCGTAACGGATGAAGTGGACCGCAGGCTGGCCGGTGGAGCTTAAGCGCCTGAAGCCAGCCAAATCCGCAGGTTCGCGTACTTTTGGAGGAGTGCGATGAAGAAAGGTTGGATTGTGCTGGTTGTTGTTGTACTGCTTGCCGTAATTATCGGTGGAATGTATGTCAGCGCGCGAAATACCATGGTGCGGAAAAATGAAGCGATCAAATCGGACTGGGCCCAGGTCTCGGTCGTGCTCGAGCGGCGGGCCGATCTAATTCCCAATCTTGTGGCCACAGTGAAGGGCGTCGCCGCGCAGGAAGTTACTGTCTTTACAGCCGTGGCCAATGCGCGCGCGAATCTGATGAACGCCCAGACGCCCAAGGATAAGATCGCAGCGAACCAGCAACTGGACGGCGCGCTGGCGAAAGTGCTGGCCCTGACGGAGAATTATCCTCAACTCAGGTCCAACGAAAGTTTTCTAAGGCTGCAGGATGAACTGGCGGGCACGGAAAACCGCATTGCCGTGGAGCGCCGCAGATACGACGATGCAATCCAGGACTATAACGCTTACATCGGGCAGTTCCCGAACAACATTTTTGCGCGCTGGGCGGGCTTCCAGCGGAACGATGCATACTTTGCGGCAACGGCGGAAGCACAGCAGGTGCCGAAGGTGGAATTCCCGGCGGCAAAGCAATAAATTATGCCGCACGGAGACAAACCTCATGCGCAAGAGAGTCCGGCCCGGGCGCAATGACACAGACCTATCAAAAATATGTCATTGGCGCGCCGGTGTGCCTTTAACCACATCTTCAAAGAGTCGCCCTCTGTCCCTGTCAGTAACCAGATAGCGTGAAAGGGCCATGATGTTGTCAGAGTCGCCGGCGTGCCTGCCGTTAAGGGCAAAGGCTGCGATGTATCCATCGCGCGAAGCCTTTTGAATGAGTTCGTTGTCATAAATACCAAACGGCCACGCAAGCAACGAAAGGTTGATTCCGAGCTTTTTATCCAGGACTTCTCGTGAGCGCAGAAGCTGGGTATCCACGAACTTTTCGTATTGAATTGGCGTCAAACGCCTCTTTTCGATTTTGAAATTGGGATGCCAGTACGTGTGGGACTCAATGTCAAAAAGCCCGGTGGCTTTGAGCGCGCGCAATTGCGCCCACGTCATTGCATAAGATGCGTTGGAAATAGCCGATGGGTAGATGAACAACGTCACCGGAATGCGGTACTGTTCCACAAGCGGGAGCGCATACTTATACACAGTCTCGTTACCGTCATCCATCGTGACGATCACGGACCGAGGCGGAGGCGGGGGGGCTTTCCCGAGTCGATACGCGACGTAGCGGGAAAGCGGGATGAAGTGATAGCCATTTTGGGTCAAGTACTGGAGCTGAAACTTGAACACCGGGAGCGTTACTGTCATGCTGTCAGCGCGAAATGTGTTGAAGCGGTGGTAGGCGAGGATGAGGACTTCGTGCTCCGGGCGACTTTCAGTCGTCCGCACTCGTGCTGGCAACGGACTGCTGATCAGGATTGCAACAAGGGATATCTTAAGAAGGAAGCCGTCTTTCATAGTTAAGAGTGTGGCGAACCGTATCGAGCGGACCGCTGGCACAAAACCTCAGGATGAACTGTATCTGCACTTCCGTCAATTCTTATTTTGACCAGGATCGGTCTTCCAGCCAAGTGGGTTACAAATCGGAGGGCTGCGGGTCTGTGCTAGAATTCTTCCGGCCGCGACAGGTTCGTCAGGGGCACGAAATCTTATGAAATCTAAGCCGTTCAAAACACTCAACGAATTGTTTCTCCAGGCGATGGGGAACCACCAGAAGCCCGCTGCTTTCCTCACCAAAGTGGAAGGCAAATACCGCGGGATTTCCTCCCGCGACGTGCTTTTGAAGGTCTCGGCGTTTGCCAGGTTTCTTGCCGGGATGGGCGTAAGCCGCGGAGACCGGGTCGCACTCCTGTCAGAAAACCGCCTGGAATGGGCGCTGACGGATTACGCCATCCTGGGGCTCGGGGCGGTCACAGTCCCTCTATATTCCACGCTGCTGGAAGGTGACATCGAGTTTATCCTTCGCGATTCCGGGTCCACAGGCGTTATTGTCTCTACGCGCGACCAACTGAAGAAAGTCCTTGCCGTCCGACCCCACTTGCCCGACCTGAAGTTCGTCATTGCAATGGACTGTGATCCGGGGGAATTCCAGGATGTCTTTTGCTGGAAGGAAGCTATCGAAAGCCAATATGCAAAAGGGCACGGCATTACTGATTCGTTCAGTGAGCAGGCGCTTCGCACGCGACCGGAACACGTGGCAACCATCGTTTATACTTCCGGCACGACGGGCGCGTTCAAGGGCGTTGTGCTGACGCACGCCAACATCACCTCTAATATTCATGCCTGCGACCGTCTCTTTGACTTTCACAGCGGGGACACCGGTATGTCATTTCTTCCGCTCGCCCACATTTTTGAGCGGATGATTGACTTCTATTATCTTGCCCAGGGCGTTTCCATCGCCTACGCGGAGAACTACGATTCGTTGCCTCAGAACCTGCGCGAAGTCCGCCCAACACTGATGGCGGTTGTGCCACGTTTGGTAGAAAAAATCCAGGAAAAGATCATGGAGGAAGTACGGCATTTGCCGCCCTCCAAGCAACGGCTCTTCGCCTGGGCCCTCCGCACGGGTCGGGCGTGGTTTCCTTACAAGCTGGAAAATCGTGCGGCGCCTCTCGGATTGACAGTATTGCACGCGATTGCAGGGAAGCTCGTTTATTCCAAGATCCGCTCGCAAATGGGTGGGCGCCTGCGGCTGCTGATTTCCGGCGCGGCCCCGCTGAGCAAAGAACTGGCAGAATTTTTCTTTGCCATCGGCATCCCGATTTATGAAGGATACGGGTTGACGGAAACTTCGCCCGTGATTGCTGTCAATTATCCGGGCGCGGTTAAGCTTGGTACGGTGGGCCGCGTGATTCCCGGAGTCGAGGTGAAACTCAGTGAAGAGGTCGAGAACAGCAGAGGGAGAACAGGCCGCGAAATCCTGGTCCGAGGACCGAATGTGACACCGGGCTATTACCACCAGGATGAACGCAACGGAGAAGCTTTTGCCGACGGCTGGTTTCATACCGGCGATCTCGGCATGATCGACGGGGAAGGCTTCCTCTCGATCACCGGGCGCAAGAAAAACCTCTTCAAGACTTCCGGCGGTAAATATGTCTCGCCCGAAAAGCTGGAAAACCTTTTTCAGGGCCACCGTTACGTTGCCCAGCTTGTCGTGCTGGGTGATTCCAGAAAATTCGTCGGCGCCCTGATTGTGCCCAACTTCGCAGCTTTAGAGGGTTATGCCCGAGAACAGGGAATAGCTTTCGCCAATCGCGACGACCTTGTTAAGAATGACAATATCCGGGCCTTCATGCAGCAGCAGGTCGATCAAGCCTGCCAACACCTGCCGCCGCACGAGCGTATCCGCCAGATCGCTCTGCTCCCTAAGGAACTCACTATCGCTTCAGGAGAGCTTTCGGCCACGCTAAAAGTCAAACGCAACGTAGTGGAAGATCGCTACCGTGATCTGATCGAAGAACTCTTTTCACGCCGCCCGCCCGCCGTGCAGGAAGTTGCTGCGAGTTAGTCACCGGGCCTTCGCAGCCCTCCGAACAGCAAAGCACCGTGACGACCCGCGCCTGCGGAAGAAAACATGGATCATCCTGTTGACTTTTCGTTCCGGTCAGCGGTCTATTCGGTCATGAAATCCCGATTTTTGCCGATGGAAGGCTTGGAAGGCGGCTCCAGCGATAACGACACATAAGGTGCGTGGCTTGAGTTCGCAGCAGAAGGCAGGTTAAACCCGATCGCGCTGTTATTAAAGTATTCAATAACAAATCACATATGAAGCTGTCCCCACGGTTTGCTGATATTGGTACTTCTGTCCTATGGCGCTGCGTCTTCGAGAGTGGTGAGATGGATGGGTGGTTTGAAGGCATCCTCTCGGGCGAGGCGACTCCGGCCAGGGTAATTCGGCGGGAAGAAGGTGCTTAATGTTTTTGGTGACTCCCGGAATGAATCGAATAGTTGAGCTTCTGGCTTTTATCGTGGCAACGTACTTCCCGGTTGCATTACTGACCTGGCTGGTCATTGACAAGTTTTTCGCTACAGAAGAAGCTGATGGTCGCTCTGGCCACCAGCCACAAGCCAAGCAGCAACCGAAGCACACGCGCGCCGGCCAACCCAGACCCGAAGCATGAGGTGTCCGGAGGTTGCCAGGCGGGGCACGCGCTTCATCGCGTTTCACTTCTACCTGCAGGCGTGCCATTCCATCAATTCAGGCGAAACAGTTCTGTAATCGTTGCCATAATCCCAGCATGGTTCCAGCGTGCCGGGACTTCTCATTGTCTCGAATTCCAGACTGTGTTAAGTATAAATCTATTCTGGAGCGCGAACCTCCGTTGCGTTTGAGTCGGCGGGCCCGTCTTCCAGCGCGCCTGATCCTGGTGGTTTTACGGCGGAATATTCGGGAGATCATCCATGGCTACGTGCGCAAAATGTGGGGCAATTCTGAGCAGCGATGCGGTTTTCTGCAGTTCATGTGGCTCATCGACCGGCGCTGGCACGCCGCCTGCCTCGGGGTCCGGCTTGAATTTCCCGGGAATTGCCGCAAATGTAGCCGGATTGTTGTGCTATTTGCTGTGGCCGGTGGCGAGCATCTTCTTTCTGATTGCGGGGCCGTACAACAAAGACAAGTTTGTGCGTTTCCATGCGTACCAGTCATTGCTGCTGGGTGTTGTGGCCATCGCGGTGGGTTTTGCCCTCTCCATATTGACTGCGATCGTGGGGCTGATCCCCATCCTCGGCTGGCTGGTCAGTTCGATCGCGTGGATCATCTTCGCTCTGTGCCTGTTGGCGCTGGCCGTCTTGATGATGTCCAAGGCCTATAACGGCGAGCGGTACAAACTTCCTGTGATTGGCGACGTGGCCTTCCGAAACGCAGAGAAGACGTAGCATTCTTGTATTGTTTTACAGGTACGGAGGCTGTTGGACTGATGGCGATGGCAGGCGCTGCATCCCCGTATCTCCCATTTTCATCCGGGCGGGACCAGTAGCGTTGCCCGCAGTGGCTTCAGAACGGAAGAGTTGAATTTCCACGTCACGGAGGCGTCCCGCATTGTCGGGAACAGCGGGGGCCGGATCCGTAATCTCGTCGACATTCCCAGAACGAGTCTATGGTTCAAACGGAACTCATAACTATTGGAAGCCGGAAGTGAGGCGCGTTTCGGGAATGTTACAGCTTCCCTGTCACTTTCCCGCTGCTGACAGGCGCGGCCAGGATTGAAAAAGCCCTCGTAACGGCGGGGCTCCTGATGCATTTGAGCCTCGAGGTTCGAGACCGCGTTCTCATATTTCTGGAGAAGATGAGAACTCTCACCGATAACGGCCGCAGCACGCCTCCCGCAAGGGTGAACGATTGTTCCGCAGTTCTCAATCCCAATCAACTGCGATTCCTGGGTTGATGAAGAAGCTGTCTTCGGCGGCAACAATGCGGTAAACTTAATGAACGCGAGTGGACGCGAACTGAAGGTCTGTACCCTGTCCAATCGCGCCAACCGCTTGGTTCTGAAAAACGCGCCTGTAGCTCAGTTGGATAGAGCGGCAGACTTCGAATCTGTAGGCCGGGGGTTCGAGTCCCTCCAGGCGCGCCATCCTTTCGTGTTGAGCGACCGATTCTTCCGGCTCCATTATGATCAAGCTTATGGAAGCGGGTGACCACGGAAAACGCTGATTGTACTCCTGCCCGCCGCGAAGCCGGACAACAGTCCACCCATTTAAAGTACCCGTTGCAGAAACACATCAGAGCGCTGAGTTGTACGCTGTAGCAGCACGGATAGAACCCCGGAGGCAAGAATAAACGCGATGCCGCATCGATGGAGGCGGCAAATCCCATTGAAGTATCGTGTGGAAGGTGCTAAACACGGATTTGCAACTGCAGCAGATCGGGGAGGCGGTTACCCATGAATTTGCACAAACGAGTAAAACCAATCGTCGTGCTGACATTTCTTGCGGGGTTGCTAACCAGCGGCAGGACGTTTGCCCTGCGAGCCGGCGCGGCAAAGACTGTGATCACGCCTGACGTACATGCGGGAACGGTTTACATGGCCGGGTTTGGCTTCAATCGCGTGGCGAGCGGGGTTCATGACAATCTCTACGCGCGATGTCTGGCGCTGGGTGCCGGTGATAAGACACTCGTGATCTGCGCTGCCGACCTGATCGGTCTTTTTCATCAGGATGTATTGCGCGTGCGCGAGAAGGTGAGCGCCCGGCTTCCCGATGTCACCCAGGTGATCGTCGCCTCGACACACGACCACGAGGGGCCGGATACCCTGGGCCTTTGGGGGCCCGGGCCGCTCCGATCGGGCGTGGACCTGAAGTATCTCGACTCAGTTGTTGACCGCATCGCCGAAACGGCAGTGGCGGCCGTCAGGAACATGCAGGAAGCGCGCATGACGCTCGCCCGCAATGATTCGCCTTTGCTGGCGCTGTTGCAGGATGACAGCCGGCCGCCCTATGTCAAGGACCCCTATCTTTTCGTGATGCGCCTCGATTCCGCGACAACCGGCAAGACAATCGCCACGCTCATCAACTGGAGCGACCATCCTGAAACACTGGACAGCGGGAACACTCTGATCACCGCGGACTATCCTCACTGGTTATGCCACTACGTCGAGCAGCACGGGGGCGGTACAACGGTGTTCATGAACGGTTCCATCGGCGGGCTGCTCTCGACGCTTGGCGATCAGGTCTCGCTCCTCGATCCCGAAACCGGCGAGGTCGCAAAAGACGCTACCTGGAGGAAAGCTGAACTGGTGGGAAACATGGTCGGCGAAATGGCCGTGCGGGCCCTGCGCAACGAAGGGCGCGCCGTCAGCGTTGATTCGATCATCATCAGGCAGTCAACTTTCGATATTCCTCTGAGCAATCAACTGTTCCGGCTCGACGAAGGCATGGGGGTCTTTGGTTATTCACGACCCCTCTATACCGACGGCAAACCTGACATGGCGACCGAGCATAGGCCCGTCGCTTTTCTCAGCGAACTCATTGAAAAATACGCGGGCGGCAATGCGGCGGAGGCGGCGGCAATCGAGAAGCAACTCGGCAGCCTCAAAGCGGTGAAATATGCGGCAGGGCGCGACATCCGCACCGAGGTGGATTACATTCAGCTTCTTGACAGGAACCACGTCGTGGCTGAGATCGCGACGGTCCCCGGAGAGATTTATCCGGAACTGGTGAACGGCGGCATCACGCGCTATCCCGGGGCCGACTATCCCGAGGCGCCTTTCGAGCCTGCGATTCGCACGCACCTGAAGAGCCGCTATCAATTCATCTTCGGTCTTGCGAATGACGAGATCGGATACATTATTCCACGGGCCGAATGGGACAACGCGCCGCCGTGGCTGCTGAACAGGCCCCACCGCTGGTACGGGGAAATCAACTCCATCGGGCCGGACGCCGCTCCGGCCGTCACGCGCTCGCTTGTGAAACTGATCGACGAAAAGTAAACGCGTAATTCTCAACCCGCGCGGCGTCTGTGCCGCCTGCAAGCCGAAAATCCTCCAGCTTTCCAACGCCGCGATCTGCCGATCACACGGCGCTACAGCATGGCCAGGAAATCCTTCCAAGGCGTGGCCGGAAGGGTTTCCGTCGTGGAATGTCCGTAGGCGCGGATCAGCATGGCGGCTTTTTCGACCTGCTTGGGATCATCTGACTCGATAATGTCCACAACGTCAAAGCGTCCCATTGTGGCAAAACTCTGCTTCCAGTGGACGCCGGGACACTCACTCTTGATCTTCGATGAAACCGTGTCGGCCAATTTTTTGAAATCCTTTGGATCGCGGAACGCTTCAGGGGAAAACCTGCTGAGGACAACGTAAGTTGCCATTGTGCACCTCCTCTCACAGTATGTTTCGGTCAATGCGGTCTGTTTGCAGGGCAGGGAACCAGCCGGAACGGCTGCGGTCAGGGACGTGGATGCGGTCCTTTTGCCGAATGACCATGGAGCACCCGAAAAAACAGGAACTCAGGGTCACACCCAAATCTTTTCTGGTCTCTTTAAGAAAAAGTATCGCCCAGCGTCATCGTTCTTGCAAGAGGAGTTGAATTGCGGCCGCTTCTTCGAGCCAGGGAAGCCGGAAGAGATTTTTTGCCGTCACCTCATTTTGAAAGTCGCGGGTCTGTTTTTGCCAGGGATTCGGCAACGTAGCGCGAGAAGGCTTCCGCCAGCTTCGTTGTGACGAGGCCGCCGGGCTGACCGATTTTGTGGCCTTCAATTTCGGAAACAGGCTGCACTTCGCGCGTGGTTGAGCTGATGAAGACCTCGTCGGCCGTAAATAAATCCTGAGTTGTCATCGTTGCCTCCCGAACGCGCACGCCGGCTTCGACGCCGATTTGAAGCAGGACCGCACGAGTTACGCCGGGAAGGCATCCCGCTGTGAGCGGCGGCGTGATGGCCTCTCCGTTGCGAACGCAGAAGATGTTTGCGGCCGTGCATTCGGCCACTTCATCCCGTTCGTTCAGCAGGATGACCTCGTCAAATCCCCTTTTCACGGCTTGATTCAGCATCCAGACGTTCTGGAGCCAGGAAGTCACTTTGACTCCCGCGAGCGGGCTTGCCGCATAGCGACCATGGGGTTGCAATGCCAGGCGGACCGGGCCCTCCCGTTTGGGGAGATCGGCCGTGTAGAGGATCAGGTCAACATCAGGTTCGGATTCATCGCTGATCCAGTAGCCGACTTTGTTGTAGATAAAGTAGATTCGTGCGCAGCCATTATTAACTCGGTTGGCATCAATTAGTGTCGCAAGATGCTTCGAGACGGTGTCCGCGTGCCATCCAATGGGGATTTCCAGCTTGTTTGCATCGGTCATGAGCCGGTGCCAGTGGTGGTCAAACGCGAAGGAGCGACCGCCATAAATCCGAATGGTTGTGAACACGCCCCAGCCGTTCAGCAGTCCCGCCTGCCCGGGAGAGAGCCGGACCTCATCGATAGGAACAAGTCGGTCATTGTGATAGACGAATTTGTGCAGCATTTTTCTGCTCAGCGGTCGTGAATAAGGTTCTGCGGACGTTCAACCCGCTCACGGTCGTGACGACGCAATATCCGTGCCGACGTCGCGTGATACGCCGCATGTTCACCATAGTGCTGTCCGCCTGCGTCGAGTGTCAACCCCGGTGCACCTAAAAGATAATTCCGGCCCGCCTGGATGGCCTCATGGGTCGCGAGCTTCCTCCCATCAACTGCGTTCTGCCCTGAGGCGGTTTGTGATATGTTTTGAGTTCGACGCACATTGTTGAGCGAAGGTCGCGTTGCATCTATGAAAATCGGGCTTGTTTCAGACACTCACGGCTACTTTGATCCTCAATTGCCGGCCCTGCTGTCCGGCGTCGATTCAATCCTGCATGCCGGAGACGTCGGCTCGCGTGCTGTGCTCGATGACCTTGGCCGCATTGCCGGCGTCCGTGCGGTCCGAGGGAACGTGGACCCGCCGGAACTGGGCTTGCCGCCGTCGCTCACGGTGCGCTTCGAGAATCTTCAAATCGAGATTCTGCATCAGCTCGTGGTCCCGCAGGACGAACTGGAAAGATGGGCCGACGGTTCGGTCCTCCAGCAGATCAATCCGGAACGGGCCGCGCGCTTCCTGGAAGGTTTTGATGCCGCGACGCGGGTAGTTGTTTTCGGCCACAGCCATCGTCCATGCCTGCTGACAATAGGTCACCGGCTGTTTTTCAACCCCGGCAGTTCGGGGAAGAAAAGGTTTTCGCTGCCCCGCTGCTTTGGGATGCTGGAAGTCTTCCCTCGCGGCGTGCGAGGGACGATAATGGGTTTGGAGGGGAAATTTGAGACGCTGCCGCCCAGCGTCTGGCTGCCCCTCACGGGATGAAGGCATGTCAAAGTTGAAAAAAATCAAGCGCATTCTGGAAGTCACCGCCACTGTCATTGCAGTGGCCATTGTTATTATCGAAAAGCTCGAAAAGGTTGAGGGATCTTCCTGACGCCGACCTCGGGTTGCGACGGCGGCGGACCCGATTATGGCGCCGCCGCTCTGCGGCCCAGATAGTGACTGGCCCGTCGAAGCCTTTCCACTGTTCGCTCCCGACCCAGCAGGTTCATGACCTCAAACAATCCGGGCGCAACCGCCTGCCCGGTCAGTGCCACTCGCGCGGCGTTGATCAGCAGACCCGCTTTCACCCCGGCTTCGTCGGCAAGGGTTCTCAGAGCCGCTTCCGCCTTTTCTGCACTGAAGCAATCGAGCTTGTCCAGCTTCTCCGCCAGCTTAGAGAGTAATCCGGGCAGGGAAGGGTCTTTCCAGAATTTTCTCTCTGCTTCCTCAGCATACTCAAAGTCGTCAGTAAAAAAGGCGCGGCCGCCCTGTGAGAAATCCTTCAGAGTACGCATGCGTGGCTGGAGCAGGGCTACTGTCTCCCGGAGCTTTTCGGTCGTGGAAATGATTCGGGATTCGATCCCCGCCGATTTCAATTCGGCTTCCACGAGCGGCACCAGACGGTCCAGGCTGAGCGCGCGAAGGTACTGGCTGTTCATCCAGGCGAGTTTTTCAGGGTCGAAAACCGCGTTGGATTTTGAGACGGCAGAAAGATCGAATTGCCGGACCATCGCCTCGCGCGAGAGAATTTCCTCGCCGCCGGGCGGCGTCCATCCCAGCAGAGCCAGGAAGTTGACGAGCGCTTCCGGCAGGATTCCCTGGTCGCGGTATGCTCCCACGGAAGTTGCGCCATGACGCTTGGAAAGCCGCTGCTTGTCCGGTCCGAGAATCAGCGGAAGATGTGCAAACACGGGCAGCGCCGCGCCGAGCGCCCGGTAAAGGAGTATCTGTTTCGGCGTGTTTGAAAGATGGTCGGCGCCGCGAATCACATGCGTGATCCTCATCTCGACGTCGTCGCAAACTACGCTCAGGTGATATGTAGGCTGGCCGTCGGAGCGCAGCAGGACGAAGTCTTCGAGTTCCTGGTTTTCAATTCTGATCTGTCCGAAGACCTCGTCTTTAAAATCCGTCACTCCTGCTTCAGGAACACGAAAGCGGACAGCGTGCGGCGAGCCTTCAGCCATTCGGTTTTGCCGTTCCGCTTCGGGCAGGTTCCGGCAGGTCCCGTCGTATTTCCACGGGCGGCCGCCGCTTGCGCGGGCCCTCTTCTCCTGAATTTCTTCGGGCGTGCAAAAACATGGATACGCATGGCCTGCGCGCACAAGTTCCGCCGCCATCGCGCGGTATTGGTCGAGACGATCAGACTGATGAAAAGGCCCTTCGTCCCAGTTCAGTCCCAGCCATTCGAGGCTCTCCAGAATGGCCGTTGTCAGTTCAGGTTTGGAGCGGTCGGCGTCCGTGTCCTCAATCCGAAGGATGAACACGCCGCCCGTATGCCGCGCGAAAAGCCAGTTGTAAAGCGCTGTCCGCGCACCGCCCACGTGAAGATATCCCGTAGGAGAAGGTGCAAACCGGACTCGAGTATCACCCATGGTTGTTTCCAGAAGCGCCGGAATTCATCCCGGCCTTCAATCTGCTCCTCGCGTTGCCCGCTCCGCGAATCATTGTGCAGCGGCAAATCGCGCAGGACTGTATGGCTCCAGGGAAAGAGATGGCGCGCCGGTCAGGAGCAGTTCCGCGACCAGCTTTGCCGTGATCGGCGCCAGGAGGATCCCGTTGCGGAAATGGCCCGTTGCAAAGACCAGGTTGTGCAGCGCACCGAAGCCGAGGATGGGCAGATGGTCCTTCGTGTCCGGCCTCAACCCCGCCCAGGCGCTGCGGAATTTGAAGTCCTTCGCCACAGGGAGTATGCGCGTGATTCCTTGAATGATGGACTGCAGGCCGCCAGCCGTCACCGCTTTCTCGTAGCTGCCCCACCTGGCCGTTGTTCCCGCTACTACTGTTCTTGTCCCCCGCGGAACAACGTAATGCATTCCCGCGCGGACCACAAACGGCAAATCGGAAGGAGTCTCGAATTCGATGATCTCACCGTGGCACGGGGTCATGGGAAGCGCGACCCCGAGACCATCCGCCAGTTGCCCGCTCCAGCATCCTGCGGCCAGGACGAAGCTCCCGGCAGAAAACGTGGATTCGCCCGCTGAGCCCGCCTCCCGTACACGCACGCTTTCCACCCGGCTGTCTTGTATATTGAATCCCGCCGCTGTGCAATTCCAATGGAAGTGCACACCGGAGAGTTCGGCGGCCCTGATGAGGGCGCGCGTCAGCAGGCGGTTGTCAACCCAGTGGTCTCCGGTGATGAACAGCGCAAGTTCGATGCGGGGTGCCAGCCCTTCGAGGCGTCCGCTCAGGCCGTGGTTTGTGAGCCGCTCGAGCGGCAGACCCATCGCGATCTGCGTTCGGTAGATCTGCTCCAGTTCTTCGCATTCATGATCGTCAATGGCGACCAGGAGAGCGCCGTCGCGCCGGTAGTTCACGTGCTCCCCACTCAGTTCTTCAACCTCTTCCACAAATGCCGGATAGAGGTCACGGCTGGATGTGCAAAGTTCAGAGAATGACTGCGGCTCAATCACTTCGCCTTGCGGAGCGATCATCCCGGCCGCGGCGCCGCTTGCTTCCGAGCACGGTTCGCCGCGGTCGATAACGGTGACGCTGACCCCGGCCCGCGCCAGACGAAGCGCAATCGCGCTGCCGATGATTCCTCCGCCGACAATCAGAACGTCAGTCTTCCTGGATGAATCGAGAATCTGTCCCATTTGCGTTGTCCGGTTTCATTGTTTCGGTCCGCTGGGAGTGTCTCCTGCCCGGCGGGGAAATTGATCAGAACCCTTAACCCTCTACTCTATCAGGTTGCTGAAAAAAGCCAAATTGTCATGTTGAGCGAAGCATCTCAATTTCTCTGAAAATGAATACCGGAATCCCGCGCTGCGCTCACGGTGACGAGCGCAAAATCCGTTTTCAGCAACCTGCCTGATGCTGCTCCATCCAACGTGCGCCCTGCCGATCGCGCTGCTGGAACTTTGTTCCGCCGACGACACTTGCCAGCCGCGCTGCGCAAGAGACCCCTCAGGCGCAACTTCGCGAGCTTATGCCCGGACCGGCCATTCTGGTTACATGCTTATTTTATCTCCGGTGATTATCTTTTACGGCCTGTTCGGTTATCCAGTCGGTCCACAGGGCCGTCCGGCCGCTGGAGAGCAGTGGCTTGCCGTCCAGCACTGCTTCAACGAAATTTGCGATGCAAGGGAAATGGATGTTCTTATGGGTTGGGATTTCTTCGCGGCCCTGCGGAGAGAGCAGTGTCGGACCGTTCAGGGGACTCAGTTCGAGTTCGCCCGTCGTGCCGATGATGCGGAATTCGTCCCGCTCCACGCGCGAGTGCCAGCGCACATCCACGATGGCGCGCACGTTGTTCATGTATTCAATCAAGACGGTGGCGGAATCTTCCACGGGCGTCTTGTTCACGGCATTCGAAAGCTGCGCCCGTACGCGAGCCGGCTGTCCGAAAATGTAATTCAACAGGTCGATCCGGTGCGAGGCGATATCGTAGAGAGGGCCGCCGCCGGCCTTGTCGGGGTCCAAAAGCCAGGCACGGAAATCGTTCTCTGCGGTGAACCATCCGTGGGACGAGGCATAGGCGAGCACCGGCTGCCCAATTGCACCCTCTTGAATAAGACCCATGGCGCGGTGAACCTTGGGGTAAGTCCGCCTGTAATATGCGACGCCCAGCGTACGTCCGGTGGCTTCGGCTGTGTCCACCATCAATTCGGCCTCGGCATAGTTCATGGCCATTGGTTTTTCACACAGCACGTGGCAGCCTTCGCGCAGCGACACCATCGTCTGCGGGGCGTGCATGAACACCGGGGAAGCCACATAGACCGCGTCGGGCCTGGTTTTTGAGATGGCCTCGCGCAGGTCTGTAAATCCCGGAACGCCGTAAGGCTCGGCCTTTGCCGGATTACGAGTGACAATCCCCACGAGATCGCTGCGCTCTTCTTCCTCGATTGCCGGCAACACGCGCTTTGTCGTAATGTCTCCTACGCCAATCACTAGCCATTTCATCATGGCGGTATTCTACGCCATGAGGAGACCGTACATCGAGCAATCGCCGGAGCCGGCGTGCCCGTCGCCGTCCGATGAGAATCGTCTTGACATAGGCTACAGTATTATGCTATTGTGCCTGTTGGGCCTGATGGCCCCGGGGGCGCCTGCGGCGTGAATAACCGGAAACCCGGTGCCGAAGGGCTGAGGTGCAGGGCGCGGTGCTCATAAAGACAAGATAAGTAGCCATTTTTGGACCATGAGAAGGAGCGAGTGGGACAGGAAAATTCATTTTTGCAAAAACGAACCGGAGAAGTTATTGAAAATAAAGGTGCGACCATTCAAAATGGGACAAAACGAACCTGAAAACGAAGCGGAGAACTCGTTGAAAACAGGTGTCTACAAAAAGAACAAACCCGAGCGAACCGGAAGTCGAAGCCGGCGAACTTATTGAAAATAAAGAAGAGCAAAATTCCCGCCTCGGCGAGGACCAGCCGTAATTTAACCTTTACAAAACCCCACGGTCGAGGCTAGCCGATAAGGCCCGGCAAAATAAGTTCCGCACCTTGCGCCTGCGGATAACAGGTTCGCTCTCTAGGTGGCGCCCGGCGATGACGAACCGACTCCGTGCATGGCATGAGTAGCCCAACGGCTCGGTTTTCTTGACACCTTAAAGAAGGGCGTGTTAAATTTTAAATCTTTTACAATCACAGAAATTCCAATCTGTGGAACTGACCGAAAATTATGGGCCAAATATTCAGCCAGCTTGGGCAACTCCTTGTCCAATCGATCCCGACGATTGTCATTGTGCTTTTTCTGGTGGCGTTCCTGAACCGCCTGTTTTTCAAGCCCCTTTCGCAAACCCTGGATGCCCGGACAAAAGCCACCACCGGGGCCATTACGGAAGCGCGCGAGCAGGCAGAGCGCGCCGAATCAAAGCTTCGAGATTACGAGAAAGCCATGCAGGCCGCCCGGCAGGAGATTTATCAGCATCGTGAAGACGCACGCCGGAAGGGCCTGGAAGAACGGGACAGAAGAATTCGGGAGGCGCGAGACCGGGCGGAAGCAATGGTCAAGGAGGCGCAGGCCAGCCTCGAAAACGAGACAGCGATGGTGAAGGCACAACTCCGCGCCGCAGCCGAGGCGCTGGCTGCGGAAGTTGCGGAGTCGCTGTTTGCGCCGCGAGCGATTGAGAGCGGGCAAGGGGGCTTGCAGGCATGATTCGGTGCTGTCGAGCATTCCTTCTGATGCTCTGTTTCGCCGCTGCACTCCAGGTATTCAGCCCGCATAGGCTTGCCGCTTTCCAGGGCACGGAACCAGCCGAGACAAACGAAGGTTTCATCGCCCGCCACGAACTTCTGTTTGAGACCATTAACTTCCTGCTGCTTGCGGGATTCTTTGCCTACCTTTACCGGAAACGCGGCAGGGCGTTTTTTGACGAACGCTCGGATTACATTCGAAGGAGCCTCGAAGAAAGTCGCCAGGCGCTCGAACGTTCGCAAGCCAAACTCGCGGAGGCGGAAGCGAAGCTGGCGGGGTTACAGGGTGAGGTGCGGTCCCTCAAGAATCAGGCGGAGACGGAGATTGCCCTCGAGATGGAGAGAATCCGCCAGGCCGCGGAAGATGAGGCCCGGCGCATCGAGGAGTTCGCCAAGGCGCGGATTACGGCTGCAACGAACGCGGCAAAGCTCGAACTCAAACAATTTGTCGTTGAGCAGACGATCGAGCAGGCTCGCGGCAAAATCCAGCAGCGGTTGGACGGGGAGAATCGCAGGAAGCTTGTGGGATTTTTTCTTTCCGACCTGAGGACCAGGACAAAGGTCAACTAGCCGAGCAGAAGGACGCACGATTATGTCGATGGCGGCAGCTAACCGGTATGCGCGAGCGCTGGCGGACGTTCTGGGTCCGCAGGGTGACTTCGGGGCCGTGTCGAAAGAGCTCGATGACTTCGCCTCCGTCTGGCGGGAGAGCAGCGAACTGCGCCAGGTGCTGACCAGCCCGACAGTGGCGACTGAGCAGAAGCGAAAGGTGCTGGATGCCGTCATCGAGCGGCTGGGGCTCTCCGTAACGGTAGCGAATTTTCTTCGGGTCCTGCTGATGAACTACCGGATGGCGATGCTCGAAGAAGTTTTGCAGGCGTTCCGAAAAGTCGCTAATGAGCGTCTTGGAATTGTAGAAGTGCAGGTGCTTTCTGCTGAGGACCTGACGCCCGATGAGCAGGAGGCCCTGCGCGCGCGGTTTGCTGAATTGACCGGCAAGAGAGTCGAGATGAAATTTCGCCGGGATGCGAACCTGATAGGAGGATTGCAGGCCCGGGTAGGAAGCGTGGTCTATGACGGCTCTGTCCAGGGCTACCTGGAACGGCTTCGCGGGCAGTTGACCGCGCCTTAGCCGGCTGGAGAGTTGAAAAGACTTCCTGGGAGAGGCGTCATTCCGGGCGGAACGGGGTCTGCGATCAGCCGATGGCAACAAGAAAAAGGTCCCGTGGTCGGTACACCAGCCTGGGGATGGAGTGCATCGCGCGCTTCTAAGAACCTGAAAACAGATAGAATCGAGTATGTGGGGAGCATGGAAGCAGATACCCCCTGACTCGCTTAAATTCGATTTATGGCTTTACAGCGAGTGAAAGCGTAGAGATATGGCAAAAATCAGACCCGACGAAATTACAGACATTATCCGAGAACAAATTGAGAATTTTGACCGGAGTGTGAGCCTCAGCGAAGTGGGAACCGTCATCTCCGTTGGCGACGGCGTGGCGCGCATTCACGGGCTGGAAAACGTGATGGCGACCGAGTTACTCGATCTTCCGCATGGTGTAGCGGGCCTGGCGCTGAACCTCGAAGAGGATCAGGTCAGCGCGGTGCTGCTCGGAGATTACACCAAGATTGAAGAAGGGGATGTCGTCAAGCGCACGAAACGCATCATGTCCGTGCCCGTGGGAGAGGCGCTGATCGGCCGCGTCGTGGACCCATTGGGCCGGCCGACCGACGGCAAGGGGCCGGTGCACACAACAGAATTCAATCCGCTTGAGCGGCTGGCCCCGGGCGTGGTTGACCGGCAGCCGGTACGCGAGCCGCTGCAAACAGGCTTGAAGGCCATCGACGCCATGATTCCCATCGGGCGCGGCCAGCGCGAACTGATCATCGGCGACCGGCAGACGGGTAAGACTGCGGTGGCCATTGACACGATTCTGAATCAGCGCGGCGGAGACGTGATCTGCATCTACGTTGCGATCGGCCAGAAGCGCTCAACCATTGCGCAGGTGGTGAAGACCCTCGAAGAATACGATGCCATGAAGTATTCGATCGTGGTGGAGGCCAGTTCGACCGACCCCGCGCCGATGCAGTATCTGGCCCCATATGCCGGTTGCGCCATGGGCGAATACTTTCGCGACCGCGGTGGGCACGCGCTCCTGATCTATGACGACCTTTCAAAGCACGCTGTTGCTTACCGTGAGATCTCGCTTCTGCTGCGGCGTCCTCCCGGGCGCGAAGCATATCCCGGTGACGTTTTCTATCTCCATTCCCGGCTGCTCGAAAGGGCGGCGAAGCTGAACAGGGAACTCGGCGGGGGCTCGCTGACCGCGCTCCCGATCATTGAAACGCAGGCAGGCGACATCTCCGCCTACATTCCAACGAACGTCATTTCCATCACCGACGGACAGATTTACCTGGAAACCGACCTTTTTAACAGCGGCATTCGCCCCGCCATCAACGTCGGACTCTCTGTTTCGCGCGTCGGCGGCAACGCTCAGATCAAGGCCATGAAACAGGTGGCCGGTACGTTGCGGCTGGACCTGGCCCAGTATCGGGAACTGGCGGCTTTCGAGCAGTTCGGCAGCGACCTCGATAAAGCAACACAGGCGCAGTTGCGGCGCGGGCGCCGCCTTACGGAGATTCTGAAGCAGGACCAGTATTCTCCGCTGCCTGTCGAAAAGCAAATCGTCGCCATTATGGCGGGCACTCAGGGATTTCTTGATGATCTGGAGGTTGAGGAAGTCCGCGCCTTTGAAGCCGGCCTTTATGAATTCCTCGATTCATCTTATCCGTCGCTCGGCAGAAATATCGTCGAGAAGAAACAACTGGACGATGCGCTGCGGGCAGAGATCAAAAAGATGCTTGAAGACTATAAGAGCAAATTCAAGGCGGAGCGTGAAGCCGCCAAAGTGTGAGGACCGGGGAAATTGGCGACGTTAAGGGACATCCGTCGGCGCATCGGGTCTGTCAGGAATACCAAACAGATCACCCGCGCCATGAAAGTCGTGGCCGCATCGCGATTGCGGCGGGCGCAGGAGCGCATCTTTAACGCGCGCCCTTATGCGAACCAGATGATGGCCCTGCTGGAGAGCGCGGCGGCGCGGCTCGAGCAGCAGCGTCATCCGCTGCTGGCGCGCAGGCCGGAGCGGAATATCCTCCTGGTGCTCGTCACCGCGGACCGCGGGCTGTGCGGGGCCTTCAATGCCAACCTGATGCGTGCCGCTCAGAATTACCTCCGCGAACGTGCGGGGAAAAAAGTGTCGCTCGTAACTGTGGGTCGCAAGGGACGCGACTTCTTCCGTAAGCGCCCGGTCAGGATTACTGCGGAGTACGTGAACATCTTCCGGCAATTGGAGTTTTCTCACGCGAAGGAACTGGCTGATAAAATCATTGATCTTTACACCAAAGAAGAGGTGGACGCGGTCGATTTCATCTACAACGAATTCAAATCCATGATGGTCCAGAACGTAAAGGTTGAAAGATACCTTCCCATCGAACCGCTTGTTCCACCCGAAGGCGAGTTTCTGGCGGAGTACATTTTCGAGCAGCCGCCGGCGGAAATCCTGAGGCAACTCCTGCCGCGTTACGTTGAAGTCCAGGTATTCCGCGCGTTGCTCGAGTCGCAGGCTGCAGAATACGCAGCGCGCATGACGGCCATGGACTCAGCAACGAATAACGCTGATGAACTGATTGAATCGCTGCGGCTGAAGCTGAATCGACTGCGCCAGGCCGGAATTACCAAGGAAATCATCGAAGTGGTGAGCGGCGCACAGGCGTTGGAGTATTAGCAAAGCAATGACGTGTTTCGCCGCGCATGGATGGACCGAAGTCCACAAAAGGGAGAATCATGACGCAGGAAAAAACGGGGAAAGTCGTGGAAGTTATCGGGCCCGTGGTTGTAGCCGCATTTGAAGAGGCCGAGCTTCCGCCTATTTACAATGCGCTCCGGGTCGTGTCGGACGGGTTCGACGTTCCGCTGCCCATCAACGTAGTTGTTGAAGTTGAACAGCACCTGGGCGAGGGCCGCGTCAAGTGCGTGGCGATGGCGCCCACGGACGGCATGGTGCGCGGAATGAAGGTCATCGACACCGGCCAGCCGATCACAACGCCCGTAGGCAAAGCCACGCTGGGGCGCGTGATGAACGTCATCGGCGAGCCGGTGGATAATCTCGGGCCGATTCAGGCGGAAACCCGGTTTCCCATCCATCGCCACGCACCCGCGCTCGAAGACCAGAACACGAATTTTGAAATGTTCGAGACGGGCCTCAAGGTCGTGGACCTGCTCGAACCTTACCTCAAAGGCGGCAAGACCGGGCTGTTCGGCGGCGCCGGCGTGGGCAAGACCGTCATCATTATGGAACTGATTAACAACGTCGCCATGAAGCACGGCGGCGTTTCCGTGTTTGCTGGCGTCGGCGAGCGCACCCGCGAAGGCAATGACCTGCTGCTCGAAATGACGGAGTCCGGCGTGATTCATCCCGGCGATCCCTCCAGGTCCAAAGCCGCACTGATTTACGGCCAGATGACGGAGCCGCCCGGCGCGCGCCTTCGCGTAGGGCTGACCGGCCTGACCGTGGCAGAGTATTTCCGCGACGTAGCCGGGCAGGACGTGCTGCTCTTTATCGACAATATCTTCCGTTTCACGCAGGCGGGGTCTGAGGTTTCCGCGCTTCTCGGCCGCATGCCGTCCGCCGTCGGCTATCAGCCGAACCTTTCTACGGAAATGGGCGAACTTCAGGAGCGCATCACCTCCACCAAAAAGGGTTCCATCACTTCGGTCCAGGCTATTTACGTGCCCGCGGATGACCTGACAGACCCTGCTCCGGCCACGGCCTTTTCGCACCTGGATGCTACTACGGTGCTTTCGCGGCAACTGGCGGAAATCGGAATCTATCCCGCCGTGGACCCGCTGGAATCGACGTCGCGCATCCTCGATCCGCGCATCCTGGGCCAGGAGCATTACAACGTCGCGCGGGCTGTGAAGGCCATCCTGCAAAAATACAAGGACCTTCAGGACATCATCGCCATTCTGGGCATGGACGAGCTTTCGGAAGAAGACAAGCTGACCGTTGCGCGCGCACGCAAGATCCAGCGCTTCCTCTCGCAACCGTTTTTTGTGGCACAGCAGTTCACCGGCCTTGAAGGCAGATATGTGAAACTCGAAGACACAATCCGCGGCTTCAAGGAGATCGTCGAAGGCAAGCACGACGATGTCCCCGAGCAGGCTTTCTATATGGTCGGCACGCTCGAAGAGGCGCTTGAAAAGGCCGAAAGGCTGAAAGCAGAGTAAGCGGCGCAACCGGCTCTCGGGGTCGGCGGCCTGCCGGTGATGGAACGTATGCCTAATACATTTCCAAGTTATATTCGACTGGAGGTTGTCACTCCGGACCGCAGGATCGCAGAGGAAGAAGTAGATTCTGTCTCGATTCCGGGGAAAGACGGCTACATCGGGGTCCTCCCCGGCCATGCCGCACTCCTCACGGAACTCAAGCCCGGCACGCTGACGTACACCCAGAATTCCGGCGAGCACTACGTGGCGATCCATTGGGGATTTGCCGAGGTTCTGCCCGACCGTGTGATTGTTCTGGCGGAAGTCGCCGAGCGCGCGGAAGATATCGATGTTGAGCGGGCAGAGAACAAGCGAAAAAGCGCAGAGGAATTTCTGAAAACCCATACGGATTCTGACCCGGAAATCGAACGCGCGCGCGAGGACCTGCGGCGGGCCATCTGCCGTCTGGAAACTGCGCGTCTGGTGCGGCGCTGAGAAGAGTTTTAGCTCTTCGCGCCGGCAGGCGGCCTTGGCGGATTCCGGATTTATTGCCTTTTGTAACAGAGGGAGAAGAGCTTCGATGCAGCTTCCAAATGACCACTCACAGACCTGCGCCACCGCAGTCGCTTCTCTGGACCGGCGAGGCCGCAAAATACGCATGTACACTACATCGTGGTGCTCTGACTGCTGGCGCGCCAAGCAATTCCTGAATCGGCACGGCGTCGAGTTTGAAGAGATCAACATCGAAGAAGCACCCGAAGCGGTTGAGTTCGTCATGAGTGTCAATGGCGGCAAGCGACGGGTCCCCACGTTTGATTTTGAAGGGCGAGTCTTCAGCTCCTCCCCGTTTGATCCCGCCCTGTTAAAGCGCGAACTTGGCATCGAGTAAGGCGGTGCCGCTCCCGGCTCTGCCAGACTCCGATGCAGCAGCGACAATGCAGTCTCTGATGTCCCCGCGTCGTGCTCTCTCGCTCTTTCGAGCGTTTCCTGACCTCGTAAGCGGATGTCACTTCGAATTCGTAGTACGTCTTGCCCTTGAGCATTGAACCTGCTATCTTTGGATTGTGGCGGATGCATTCCGAACAATTGGCGTTGCTCTCGATCGAACGGCCCCGGCTGTCAGCGATGAGGCCGCACTGGTGGCGGAGCTGAAAGCGGGCTCGGAGGAGGCTTTTGCATACCTCCTGGCTGTTTATCAGAACCCTCTCTTCAACCTGATCTCTCACATGGTTGCCGATCAGGGTGACGCAGCCGATGTGCTTCAAAATGTCCTTCTCAAAATTCTCCGTGGCATCCGTCAGTTCAATGAACGAAGCAGCCTGAAGACGTGGATCTATCGCATTGCCGTGCACGAAGCCTCGAACTATCGCCGAAGCTGGCGGCGGCGTCTCTTTCACGAGCCTTTCTCCATGGACGACGAGTCGCTCCACCTGAATTCGAGGCCTGCGATTTGCAGCAGTGACAGCGAAAGCCCCTACAGCGCTTACGAACAGGCGGAATGCCAGGCTGAGGTCAAGCGTGCACTGGCTGATCTTGCCGAGCCTTATCGCGCGGTTGTCGTGCTGCGGGAGATCGAGGGACTCAGCTACGAAGAAATTGCCGAGGTCCTCGGTATCGCTGAAGGTACGGTCAAGTCGCGCTTGCGGCGCGGGCGGGAAACGCTTAAGCGTAAACTCGCCGCCCGATTGAGCAGGTCCTTATGATCTTTGAGTCTTGCTCCGAAATTCGCGCACATTTCTCCGATTACATCGATGGAGTATGCCCGGCAGAGACTTGCCATTCAGTCCGCTACCATCTCGCCCATTGCGTTCCCTGCGCCGCTGAACTGGAGCGCTATGAGGTCCTTCACGCAGAGCTTCGGAGCTTGTCACGCCAGCAGGTTACGCCGCAGCTTGCTCTGCGATTGCGCGTGAGAGTTTCGCAGGAGCTTCACCGCAACTTTTTCCAGCGCCTCATGGTGCGTCTGGATAACATCTTTAAGCCGCTGTTGCTCCCCTCTGTCACAGGAGCACTCGTCTCCATTGTTTGCATAGGCCTTATGCTCAGCTCGACGGCCCCGCGGGCGAGCGGTGGCCCCGACGTACCGCTGGACCTCGTGACTCCTCCTCGCGTACAGCTGCTGGCCCCTGTGAACCTTGATGATACAAGCGGGCAGCCGCTCGTTCTGGTGACGCATGTCAACGCTGAAGGCCGCGCGACTTCCTACACGATCCTTTCCGGCCAGGCAACCCCCAGCCTGATTCAGAGGCTCGATCAGATGATGTATTACAGCCTGTTTCTGCCTGCCACCTCCTTTGGGCAACCCACCAGCGGCGACGTCGTCCTCTCATTCCGAAGAATCACGGTCCGAGGTTAGCCCGCTTGTCAACCTGCCGGAATCCCCTGTTTAACAGCTTCACAACTCCTGGAACGCACGCGAAGGATATCTGCCTTCCGCGCTGGTGCCGGAAGGCAACCCTTCTGCTTCTTTCCCTGACGCTCATGCCGTTGCCCTCGAAGGCGCAGCAGGGGAACGTGCTTGTTGAGCCGAATGAGCAGCTCTTTTGCGTGCTCGCCGCTCTCAATGACGCAGGTTATGACGCCGGACTCGGCGCCGATACCGGCAGCCGGACGCGCGACGGCCTGCGGGCCGAGCTTGCCAGGAAACAGATTCCCGTCAGGGCCGACATCCAAAAGTTTTATGAGGCCCATCGGATCGCCGGTGATCCCGGCCGGAACCTGGGCCAATACATCTCTCTGGCATTGCTGTTGGGGCCGCCTCCCGACTTTAATTTTACGGTTGCTCCAACCGACCTTCCGCCTGACGCGAAGAACGTTGCCGGCCTGGTGCCCCTGCTCAAGACGTTTTATCAGCAGGCCGATGTGGCGGACCTCTGGGCCCGGGCTTCGGTCGATTATCACTCCGCGGTCGAGCGTTACAGCGCCCCTGTTCGCCGGGCGATCGAGCTGACCGACGCTTATCTTCGCTTTCCTGCCGGAGCATATCTGGGTCGGACTTATACGATTTATCTGGACCTTCTCGGTGCTCCTAATCAGGTGCAGGCCCGCATCTACGGCGCGAATTACTATCTGGTGATCACGCCATCGAAGAGGCTCAGGATCGATGACATCCGCCATCAGTACCTCCACTTTCTGCTGGACCCGCTGGCCGTCAAGTACGGGCCGGAAATCCATCGGGCGATATCGCTGGAAGCTGTGGCACGGAAGGCGCCGGCGCTCGACAGCGATTTCAAGTCGGACTTTTCGTTGCTGGTCACCGAATGCCTGATCCGCGCCGTTGAACTTCGCATGGACAAGTTGCAGCCTGCGGAAGCCACGAAGCAGGTCCAGCAGTTGACATCCTCCGGCCTCATTCTCGTCCCTTATTTCTATGACGCCCTGCAAGAATACGAGAAGCAGGAGGCGTCGATGAGCGTCTATTACGAGCAGATGATCCGGGGCATTGATCCTGCGCGCGAAGGCCTGGCGCTGGCGAAGGTGCAATTTACTGAACCGCCCAAGCCCTCTCATACGAACCCGGATATCACCGAGACCGAGCGCCTGCTCGACCGGGGCGACAACGACATTTATACCGGCGATTACGAAGGTGCAAAGGCCGTGTTCCAGCAGGTTCTCAGCAAGGACCCGAAGAATGAGCGGGCCCTGTTCGGCCTGGCCGTGGCGGCGGCCAACACGCGCAAGCCGGACCTTGCCCGCAAATACTTCGAAGAAACTCTGAGCGTTGCGCACGACCTTCGCATTGTGACGTGGTCGCATATCTACCTCGGCCGGCTGGACGATGTCGAAGGGAACCGCAACAAGGCGCTCGCGCAGTACCGTGCCGCCTCTCTTACCGCCGGGCAGTTCCCCGAGGCTTTCCGCGCGGTCCAAACGGGCCTGCGCGAACCCTTTGGCCTGGAATTCCAGCCGCCGCCCGGCCGATGACGCCGGCTTTACACGTACCGGAGTTGCTATGCCGGCGCATCCCGCGATTTTCCGACAACCGCCCAAAACGCTCTCCAGAATAATCAGCTTCTTCACCTGTTGCGGCGCCGGGCAGCGAGTGTAATGGCGTCCGCAATCCGCACGGCCGGGACGATCTGCTCCACGTCGTGCACGCGGACGACATGCGCGCCATGAAGGATGGCTGCCGCCACAGCGGCTGCGTCCCCAAATTGCAAGGACGAATTCGGCAGGGCACTGGCTTGCTGCGGTGACTTCCCGTTCCGCCTTCGCGACGGCGGAGTCTGAAGGCCCTCGCCCCTGACAATAGCCCGCACGAAGGACTTTCTCGAACTGCCGACAAGCACCGGCAGCCGGAAGCGCTGGAGCCTTTCAAGATGCGCCAGAATTTCAAAGTTCTGTGCGCGCGTTTTGCCGAAGCCGAGGCCGGGGTCGAGAATCAGTTTTGAGCGGGTGACGCCCGCGGCAAGCGCGCGCTGAATGGAACGCGCCAGTCCCTCTTCAATCGAACGCCAGATCGAGCGCGCGAACGGCCTCTGCTGCATGTCTGCCGGCCGCCCGCGAATGTGCATCAAAATCAGCGGCGCACCGGCATCCCTCGCCACGGCCGCAATGCGCGCGTCGAACCGCAATCCGCTGATGTCGTTCACAATCGCGGCGCCTGCCTCGATCGCGCGCTCGGCAACCACCGCTTTGGTAGTGTCAATCGAAATCGGGATTGACCGCAGCTTTTGCTGAAGCCCCTGGATGACGGGAAGGACGCGCGCGCATTCCTCTTCGGCGGAAACCGGGTGCGACCCCGGGCGAGTCGATTCTCCGCCCACATCGATCCAGTCGGCGCCGGCGCGTGCCATCTCAATTCCCCGGGCAATGGCCGCATCCGGGGCGAGATAGAGGCCCCCGTCGGAGAAGGAGTCCGGCGTTGTGTTCAGCACGCCCATGATCAGCGTCCGCTCGCCGAGTTGCACCTTCCGGCCCATGACTTCGAGTTCGAAACAGGGGCGGGTCATCATGATCCAGTGGTCATCTGATTGTTGCCTTGAATTTTGATTTTCTCTCGATGCAAGCGGCGGCGCACTCGTGCCATGCGAGTGCAGAAATCACCGGACGCATAGGCTACATTCAGGCAGGCTCTCCGTGGCAGTACGGGTCCTTCCGGGTCAAAGGCCGTCTCCGCGCCCCTGCGTATTTTCAACAAGATGGCCGGGTCCACTTTCAGATCTGTTCCGGTTCGTTTTTTAACAGGCGCCGATTTCAAAGCACTTCTCCGCTTCGTTCTCCGGTTCGTTTTGTCCCATTTTGAGATGCCGATCCTTTGTTTTCAACAACTTCTCCGGTTCGTTTTTGCAAAAATCGGTTTTTCTGTCCCATCCGGACCTTTTCGAAGGCCGCGAAAAGCTACCTTGCTGGCCATGCTTGCCGCGCATTTCGCCCCTCTCCATCGACGCTTCTCTGTTCCCGCGCACCGCTGGACTGGCGGCAAGCCTTTCCGCCAGTCCACGGAGAAACCATAGCATAAGTCTGTAGCCTATGTCAAGAGGTTTGTGAGAGCGACTGCCCGTGGTCATGGACAAGCTGTCAGTGTTCGGCCTTCAGCCCTTGCCGGCTGTCCGGACTGATTGTCCCACGCCCTCGTTGGATGGTCTGGAGCGCGCAAAAGGTGGCGCGGTGCGCCGTCTGTGCGGTAAGATGCGGGGCTGAAAAAGCTGTGAGGGGGAAGACCACCAAATCTGGCAGCGCCGGCTTCGTGCCGCCGGATGGGGACGGAGATGCCTCGCTGTGAATCGCCGGCCGCAGCTAAACACACGGGCACGTTTCAGCGTGTGGCGGGGTAAATCTGCCTTTACAGAAATCGGTCGGCAAGTGAGTGCGGGGACCTGCGGGTGAAAAGTTCTGCCAAGATCAGGATCGGGAAACGCGTGGCGTTGGCGAGCATCGCAGTCAGCGGTGCGCTTGCGGCGCTGAAGATCACCGTGGGCATCCTGGGACGGTCCGCCTCGGTGCTGGCGGACGGTTTCGAGTCTGCGGGTGACGTGGTGGCGTCTGCAGCGGTCTTTTTTGGCTTTTTCATCGCAGCCCGCCCGGCGGACGAGGAACATCCTTACGGCCACGGGCGTTATGAAACGCTCACAGGGCTTGGCGTGGGCATGGTCCTTTTTGCAGCGGGGATTGGCATCTGCTACCACTCGCTGCATGGCATACAACAGGTCCATGAGCCGCCTGCTTTTTACGGAATATGGGCGCTTGCGGCCTCGATGGTTGCCAAGGGGGTGATGTCAGCGGTCAAGTTCCACTTTGGCAAGAAAATTCGCAGTTCAGCGATCACGGCCGATGCCTGGAACGATTTTGTGGACATCCTTTCCGCGCTGACAGCCCTTACCGCGCTTGGTCTGACGCTGCTCGATCCGGACCGCTTCCTGGTTGCAGACCATTACGGAGGTTTTGCAGTGGGGCTGTTTGTGATCTTCACGGGCCTGCGGGTTGCGAAGGAAACCACATCGCTGCTGACGGACGAGATGCCGGACGACGAAATGATGTCCACGATTCGCGAAGTGAGCCTGAAGGTGCCGGGGGCCGTCGGCGTGGAGAAATGCTATGCGCGGAACGTGGGTCTGCAATACTACGTGGACTTGCACCTCGAAGTGGACCCGAATCTTACCGTGAGGGAATCGCACGACATCGCCACCGAAGTGCGGTTCGCCATCCGCAGGGAACTCGATTGGGTGGCGGATGTGCTGGTCCATGTTGAACCTGCGCCCAATCACGCCCATGCGGCGGCCACGGAACCCGGCAAGGGAGAATCCCGTGCATCGGGAGCATGAACCCGCCCTTGATAATTCCATGGGTGTTCGCCATAGTTAAGGAAGGGAAATGGATGTTCGAGCGAAGCTTCGGACCCTGCTGCGCCTGTTTTTTCTGGCTGCGGTCCTCATGTCTGTCGCGGTGCTGTCCGCGATCACCACAATCCGCCTGACCATCCACGGGCGGCAGGAGACCCTGCCCAATCTGGTCGGGATGCCGATCGAGCAGGCGCAGCGCGTTGCAGGCGCGCTGGGCCTCCAGTTGAACGTCGAGGACAGGCTTTACAGCGACAAGATCCCTGCCGACGCTGTGGTGACGCAGATGCCCGCGGCTGGGACCAGCATCAAGGCTCAGCAGATGGTCCATGTCCTGCTGAGCCTTGGCCCCCCAAAAGTGAGCGTTCCGGACCTGATCGGACGCAGCATCCGCGCCGCGCAGATTACCGCCGTCGAGCGGGGGTTAACCATCGGCGATGTTGCGGGCCTCTATTGGCCGCAGGGGGAACCGAACCAGGTGGTTGCACAGGACCCGCCGCCCGCCACGACCGATTTACAAAGTCCCGCCGTCAATTTCCTTGTCTCCATGGGACCGCAGCCTCCCGCATATCTTTGTCCTGACTTCAGAGGAAAGTTTGTGGGAGTGGTCCAGGCGGAGTTGCAGCAGGCGGGATTCCAGAACATCAGGATAGTTTCCATTCAATCCCCGGGCGCTTCGGCCGGGACGATCCTCCTGCAAGACCCGCCCGCAGGAAGCAAGGTCACGCCGGATACGGTATTCGAGTTTCAGGTGGCGCAATAAGCCCGCAGGGACGATACAGAAACGAGAAGCAAGCTTGACGAAAAGAAAAAGCCCCGCATGCAGCGGGGCCTTTCTTCGGGACCGCTCTGTAAGTTACCTCAGGATCGGGCAGGAGCAATTTTCCGTTGAAGAGCAGCCATCTCCTGCTCAGCATGTACGTACTGATTGAACGTGCCTACAGTCCCCGTGATATCGCCAGCATTCTTGCAGAACAGGGCGACGTTCTGCGGGTACTCCGTCAGACTGAGACGCACAGGGTCCTGATATTGATTTATCTGTGCGATGGCCTCGTCCAGTTGATAGACCATTTCGTGGACCATTGGAGTGATTCTGCTGATCAGGTTCTCCTGCCAGGGCTCCAATTGGCCTTTCATTTTCTCAAGCTGGAGGAGGTCATTGCCCATCATGTTAACGTCATGCTTTGCCCGGTCCAGCATGTCCGCCTGGACTTGCCACGAAAGGTCTACTTCCTGGACCTGGAGCGGTTCCAGTTCCTGCCTTGCCCTGGCGGCAAGGGTTTGAATGTGGTTCAAGATGTCTGTTGCCTGCTGACTGTAATACCAGTTGGCAGTGTTTGAGGTCAGGCTCGATTTCGGGGACGACTGCACTGCAAACAATACTGAGCCAGGTAATATCATTAGAGCTAACAAAGCAGTCCCGATTGCAAATGAAAGACCACGACGCATATTATCACCTCCGTACGAGTTGCGTTCGGGCCAGCTTTTTAGCGGGTTGCAGCATTGCCCGAACCTCACATGTCTTGAGATGCAGGAAAGGGCGCATGCGTTACCTGGCAAAGTCCGGATGCGTCCGGTACAGTCAAAAGGGAATAAACTATGAACCCCATCACTGACTAATTAATATGTTTCTGGGAAGGCTGGATATATAGGAATGCGAACGGGACAAAACCCCCCGTCTGACCTTCGCAGGAGGGCCGAAGAGAACGCGAGAGCCCCCGACGCCTTGAGTGAGATGCATGCGCCGTATCGAGGTGTTGCTTGCTGTTGTGAAGGACGCGCCTCGTGAATCGTCTCTCAGGGAAGGTCCACAAAGGGCAGCACGAGCGGCGGCTGGACAAGGAAGGGAAACCGCGCGATCTCGCGGACGGCAAACCGCACGCGGGATTCAAGGGTTGGCTCGAGCGTCATGACGAACGGCAGATGCTCCTTGGGCATTCCGGGTTCCTGAAGAACGGAGTCGATGTTGATGCGGTGCCGCCCGAGGGTGGCGCAGACACGGGCCAGGATGCCCGGACGGTCGCGCACGACGAGGCGAAGATAAAAACTGACGAGTTCGCGCGTGGGGCCGCCGATGGGGCGCTCATGCCATTCCGAGTAACCGAGCGGAGTGCTTCCGGAGCCGCCTGAGACAATGGCGCGGGCAATCTCGACAACGTCGGAAAGGACTGCGACGCCCGTAGGTTCGCCGCCGGCGCCGCGTCCGGTCAGGGTCGTTGTGCCGCCCTTGTTGCCGATCAGCAGGATGCCATTGGTGCTGCCCCAGACGTTGGCCAGTTGTGAAGACTGCGGAATCATCATGGGGCGGACGGTGATTTCGAGGGTGCCGCCCTGTCGCCTGCGTGCTGCCGCGATCAGCCGGATCGTTCGGTTCAAGCGGTGAGCATAGGCGAAATCAACCTGCTCGATCCGGGTGATGCCTTCGACGGGAATATCTTCCACCGGGACCGCTTGCCCGAAACAAACCATGGTGAGAATGGCGATTTTGTAACGCGCATCAAAGCCTTCCACGTCGAAGGTGGGATCAGGCTCGGCATAGCCAAGTTCCTGCGCTTTGGCGAGCGCCTCGGAGAAGGAGACCCCGCGCTGTTCCATTTCCGTCAGGATGTAATTTGTGGTGCCGTTCAGAATGCCGTAAACCGCCGCAAAGCTCTCACCCGCGAGTCCCGCGCGGATAGCGTGAAGAATGGGAGTCCCGCCGGCAACGCAGGCTTCGATCCCCAGCCTCACGCCTTTTCTCAGGGCGCGGCCCACAAGATCAATTCCGTGCTCGGCCACGAGCTGCTTGTTCGCCGTCACCAGATGTTTGCCCGCATTGACGGCGGCAAAGGCGATGGCGCGAGCCGTGGGGAGTTTGCCGACCAGTTCCACGACAATGTCCACCTGGGGATTGCGAACCACGTCCTTCCAGTCGGTGGTCAGTGGGACTTTGTCCTTTATCCAGGAAAGGTCTTTCCGATGAATGCTGCGGGAACAGACCATCTTGAGCTGAAGCCTGCAACCAAGCCGACGCTCGATTTCAGCCCGGTGCTCCTGGAAAACCTTGATCGTTCCCGTACCCACCGTGCCCACACCGATAATGCCAAGCCCGACGGACTTTGGCGCCGAGGGCTTGCCTTGCTGGTTGCGCGTCTGTGGTGTTCTGGTCATTCGATTATTCTACAATGCGCCGTGCGCCGGAATAGGAATGCGCGCGCGATTCTCCGGCAGACTCCCAGGGATCAAACCGGAGAGTTGCCGCTCTACCAATCAAATTCGATCCGGGTCCGGCGGGTTGCGAATTCTTCGTATGGGGTGATGCGAAGCGTGCGAATGTGCCCGGGCTGGTCGGCATAAGCCAGCACCACCGTCAGGACGTTTTTCCCACCAAAGACGAGGTCGGTCTCAGGAAGATAAAAATCCTTCTGCGGACCGATGGTCATGTAGCGCCCCACGAAGCGGCCATTCAAGTAGAGCAGGGCGTCCCGGTCCGCCTCAATCGTCGCTTTCCACGGAGCAAACCATTCCTCCTCGGCGCTCTCCATGTCAAACTCCGCACGGCACCAGGTGAACAGCGGGAGGAGCGTGCTGTTGCCACCAGCGCCGATGGCGGCAGGGGCGCTCCAGCCGCCCGGGGCATGCTCGGGATCAATCCTTCCGCGGCTTTGCGCCGGTGCGGGAAAGCGCTGGACCTGCCAGGTGCCGACCGGCGTAGCGGATTGCGCGTTCGCGCCGATTCCAACCGATTGCACGCCTTTCAACTCGCCGATGTTTTCGCCAAAATTCGGCGAGCCGAAAAGTTCATAGGAAATTTCCAGAGTGTTGCTGCCCTGCTTCGCGTAAGCTGCAAGGTCGAATTCAACCTGCTTCTTTGTGTTCGAGGCCTCGGGAACAAGCTTGCCGTTCACGAAAACTTTTTTCGCGTCGTCAGCAAAAGTGGAAAGGAACATTTTGCCCTGGCCGTTGTAATGGAACGGCGATGAGCGGTATTTGACGTAACCATAGGGAACACGGCCGAATTCTTCAATCGGCCGCAGCGGCGATTGGAGCCATTCGCCCGATTGTTCACCCTCGATTTTTTCAACCCATGTCCGCACCTGCGTAATTGTGATCGGCTTGTAAGGCACATTGGGAGTTGTAAAGCTGACTCGCGCAGTGCGGTTGGCGCGCGTGTAACGAACCTCTGTTTCGCTGCCGTCCACGTGGCATTTGGCGGGTACCGGCGGCAGCAGAGCTGTCAGTTCGTGATTGCCGGGACGAAATTGCAGGTCGGCCCAGACGCGGCTGCCGCGCGAGCCGCTTGCGACCAGCAGCGACGCGTCCGAAATAAACGGAATGGAAACAGGCTTTTTCCCTTCCGCGCCCGCGAAGACCGTGATGGGGTAATCCGCGGCCCATGTGCGAAGGGCGCGCTCGCGCGGGACCAGCAAGACGATCAGGTCCCGATTGACGATCAGGGCCTTTTCATCCTGGTCGAACCGGACGCCGATAACGACGGAGTCATATTCGCGGTCCCAGTAAATGTAAGTGGTGTCGCCCTCGACTTGTGGCTCGTTTTCTGTCGCCAGCGCGATTTCCGCCGGGCGCCCGGGGTCGTCATAAAGAACCAGATAATACTTGTCGAGATTCAGCCCGTGGGCCAACACTTCAGCGGTTGAATATCGCAGCGTAGTTCCCGCCACTGGCACCTGGAGGGCCAGCATTTTCATCTCCCGCGCGCCGATGCTCAACTGGCCCTGGCGAGGCACGCTGACTGTGCGGTGCGAAGGGCTGGCGGGATCCATGAAGGTCAACTTGAATTGCTGCTCGGCATTCGAATTTTCGCGGACAAACAGAAATCCGCTCTTGCCGTTAACCCGCTCCGTGACGCTGACCGCCGGCGCCGTTGACCGGGCCGCGCCGTCCTGCGCTTCCGCGCGCGCGAGAATTTCGCCGAACATCCCAAGGGCCTGGCTGATGGCGCGTGCTTCGTAGTATTTCCCCCACAGCCCGCCGGGCTCGCGAATGGGCGCGGCGTAATCGTAAGTCGTGGTCAGGTCTTTGGCGGCCCATTCAAAATTCGTCCCGCCAAAACCCATGTAGAACGAATAGAAGGTTGCGCCCTGCTCGATTACGGTCTTTGTCAGGGGGCTGAGCTGTTCCGGCCCCACGCCTTCCTGGTCCACCGAGAGTTTTCCGCCGAACTTGCTGAACCAACCGCCCTGCAATTCCGTGACCCCCTCGGGAGAATACGGCTCCTCTCGCCGCAGTTTGACGAGCGCGGGCGGGACTTCCTTCGTAATGTTCCAGCGCGGGTAGAAATTGCAGAAGTCGGCGATGCGAGACATGTCCGGATAATTATTCTCGCGCGCCTGCTGCGTCCAGCAGGTGATGAGAGGAACGTTGATGCCGCCGTTCCACGCCATCTGAGCCAGCGCCGAGATGTAGGCGCGCTTCTGAGCGTCTGAAACGCCCTGCCAGTAGTTGTACTCATTCTCGATTTGCACCAGGATGATGGGGCCGCCCATGGTGATCTGGTGCTTTTGAATTACCGGAAGGATGAGGTTATACCAGTGCTGAGAGGTGCTGATGCTTTCCGGATTGTCGCTGCGGAGGGGAAATTGCTTGAGCGTCACCCAGTTGGGGAACCCGCCGACGTCCCACTCCGCGCAGGCGTAAGGTCCGATGCGCGCGATCAGCCAGAAGCCCATCTCTTTGACCAACTGGATATAGCTTTCCAGTTCGCTGAAATCGGCGCGGCCTTCTTCCGGCTCGTGATAGTTCCAGAAGATGTAGCTTTCCACTACGTTGAACCCCGCGCGCTTGAATTTAAGCAGGCGGTCGCGCCACAGGGGTTGTGGACATCGAGGGTAGTGGAAACAGCCGCCGTGAAGGAACACGTCGCGGCCGTTGATGGTGAAGCAGTGCGCATCATAACGGATGATGTCGGGATTCTGAAACGACATCTGACCCGCAGGCGGCAGCATGGCGTTGAACATGCCTGCCCCGGACCGTCCCAGCGTCAGGCCTACCGGCGCTGCAAGGGCAGATTGCAGGAACTTGCGACGGCTGGATTTCATGGATGTCCCCCGATTCGATTAGCTCGTGAACTGGCGCATGTGCCAGTTCTTCTCCCACATGTTGAAGAAGCCTTCGCGGTACGGATGCTCCTTGATGAGGTCTTCGTTCAACTCCACTCCGAGGCCGGGTTTTTCCGGAGGGTAGAAGTAGCCGTCTTTGGGCCGAGGAGTCCCGGGCACGGCGTCCACAACCCAGGTCTCGGAGAAATCGTCAAAGCATTCCTGCACTTTGACATTTGTTGTGCAGAAATCGAAGTGGACGCTCGCGGCGGTACAGACCGGACCGTTGGAGTTGTGCGGCGCCATGACCATGGAACGAACATCACCCATCGCCGCGATTTTTTTCATTTCCAGCAGGCCGCCCGCGTGGATGACGTCGGGCTGGAGGATGTCCGGCGCGTTGGACTCGAGCACTTCGCGGAAGCCGTAGCGCGTGTAATAGCGCTCGCCGGTGGCGACGGGCACGTTGACATGTTCGGCGACTTTGATGAGCGATGGGATGTCTTCCGGCGGGCAGGGCTCCTCGATCCAGCCGGGGTTGTAGGGTTCCAGCATGCGCGCGATCTCGATGGCCGTAGCGGCGCTGAATCGCCCGTGCATCTCGACAAAGATTTCAACGTCCGGGCCGACCGCTTCGCGGATGGCAGCCACCAGTTCCACCGAGCGGACCTTCTCTTCGCGCGAAAGCTCAAGTTCACCGGGGCCGAACGGGTCCACCTTGAGGGCCTTGTATCCCTTGTCGAGGACCACTTTCACCCGCTTTGCAAATTCCTCAGGCTTTCGCTCCACGGTGTACCAGGCGTTGGCGTAAGCTTTGATTTTTTCGTGGCAGCGTCCGCCGAGAATCTTCCAGACCGGCTGGCCACAGGCTTTGCCGACGATGTCCCAGCAGGCGATTTCAATTCCGCTCATTACGGTGGTGGCTATGGCTCCGTTCCTCCAGAACTCGTTCCGGTACATCCGCAACCAAAGGTCCTCGATGTTGAACGGGTCGGAACCGATGACGTGCCGGCGGACGGCACCCTGAATGTATCCGAGGATGCCTTCTTCGCGATTGTGCAAGGTGCATTCCCCAATGCCGACAAGCCCTTCGTCGGTCTTGACCTTGATGAAAATAAGGTTTCGCCACGCGGCTCCGAGCACCAGCGGCTCGACGGCTGTGATCTTCATGGGGTGTCCTTTCTGCGGGTAGATTACGGCTGCGACGCACGCCCCTCACGGTCCCTGCTGTGGAAAGGGCAAGAGAGCAACTTTACTGCAAAGGGTCAGGCCATCGCAATACCTTAGAGCGATTCGAGGAGATTTGAAACTTTGGCGCAAACGCTGCCGGGCACACTTGTGTGCCACACCAGCACCGAGGTGAGAGTCAGGTCTTACGAGAAGCGCTGTCGATTGAGCAAAGTCTTCGGTGGGGGGACGCACCCCTTGCTATCATCCCGGCGTAAGAGGGCGGCGCCGGGCCGCCCTCCAGACACACCCCCACCCCTGCATAAAGTTCATGACCTTAAGCTGTGGGGAGAAATAGGGGGCTAGTTTCGGGAACGCAATTCCTCGCACTTGAGGCAATACTCTGCCCAGGGAATCGCCTTGAGCCGGGCGGGAGATATTTCTTCACCGCAGGCCTGGCATTCGCCATAGGTTCCGCCTGCGACGCGTTCAAGTGCGTAGTCGATTTGACGAAGCATGCGGGTGCGAACGCTCGCCGCTGTAACGTTGACGTCCTGCTCGACGCTCTGGACGGCAAATTCCATTTCGTCAGGTGACTGGACAGCCGCGAGCGCCTCTGTACCTGCCCTGGTTCCGGCCAGTAGCTCCTGCCGCTTCTTTAACAGCAAGTCCCGGTACTCATTCTTTCTAGTTTTTGCAGTTGCTGGCATCTTACAACCTTCCTTGTTCTTAGTCGTCTCTTCACTACTTCTTTTCTCTTTCCGAGTTTCAGATGGTTTGAAAAGGGTGAAGGTTGCACAAAATTTAGCACGGAATAAAAAATTCCGCAAGGCCCCTGTTTTGCAGCCGATTCCAAGGCATTCTGGGGCGAATAATGCTAAAATTCGAGCCGTTGGGGAGCATTCTGACGGTAACAGAGGGGCCAGTCTTTGTCAACTCGCGAAGAAATACTGAATGATATCCGTAACATACTGAAAAATAAGGATAAGTCTGAATACGAGGATGCGGCCGACCGTTTGCCGCCACCGCTTGAAAATATCATGCCTGTGATCCCGCCCATGGAATTGGCGGAACGCCTTGAGTCGGAATTGAAGGGTCTCGGGTGCGCCACCTACCGCGCAGCGACCTTCTCGTCGCTGGAGGAAATCCTGAGATCAATTCTGGATTCGAAGCATGCCCAGTCAGTAGTGGTTTCGCGGAATCCGATCCTCGGACAGCTGAAAATTGCGAGTGTTTTGAGGGGTTGGGGAATCACAGTGTCCCAGTGGCCGGCGAATGTTGCCGGGGACGAGGAAAGTGGGAATTTCCGGGATAAATGCTTCGCTGCTGCGGCCGGGATCACAGGAGTCGATTTTGCGCTGGCGGAAACCGGCAGCCTGGTTCTCACCAGCTTTACCGAGGGGAGCCAGCTAACCTCTCTGGCCCCGCCGATCCATATTGCGCTTTACAGGCACAGCCAGATTCGTGCCTCGCTCGATGAGGTCCTGCGCAACCTTCCTGTCTCCCGCGATCCTGAAAGGCCCAGCCCGGCCCGTTCCGCAGTCTTTATTACCGGCACCAGCCGCACGGCTGACATCGAACAGGTCCTCGTTCGCGGCGTCCACGGCCCTAGAGAGGTCCACGCCATCCTTGTGGAAGAATCCTGCCTGGCGGAATGATGGGGTTGGCGGAAGGTGACAGATTTCGTTGAAGTTAACGCTCCGCAAAGTCCCTTTATGGAAAAAGAATATTGTTAAAATCATTACGTTATGGCAGAATGAAGTTGCGTTTGTCGCTCTTGTATCCCTTTCGAGTTGTATACTCAAAGGCTGCGAGGGAACCTTCGCGGTTGTTTGTGGTTTTCAGCCCCGGAAGTGAAGTACAGAACTGACGGCGCGATCTATCAACAAGGAGTAGAAGTAAACGTGAGTAACAATCGTGAACAAGGAACCGTAAAGTGGTTCAACGCCAGCAAGGGGTATGGTTTTATCCAGCGGCAAGGTGGCGAAGATGTTTTCGTTCACTTTTCTGCAATCCAGGGTGACGGCTATCGTAGCCTTCAGGAAGGCGCGTCCGTCGAGTTCGAAGTGATTCGAGGCCCGAAGGGGCTCCAAGCGGCAAATGTAGTTCAACTGTAACACACAGCGGGGCCGGATGATCTCCGGCCCCGGTCACTCCGGAAATCCGAGCACACAAGACTTTTCCCCGCCCAGAATATTCCAGCCAAGGTGGAAGCAACCTGATCGAACTTAAAATGTGAAAAGTCCAGTCCCATACGCAAGTGCGGACGCGGTGCGATGAGTTCCGGTCGCCCCGCCGAATCAGGCGTTGAAGAGGCTGGACGGCCCCGGTCAAACCAGTACCCGTTGGCTGATTGTTTTTCAACCAGAGGCCCGTAATGTTAGAATCTGCGGGTACGCGCGATACTCTCTAAAGGTGTGAAAGAGTTCGCCGGAGAGGGATTTTCGGCCCGGCAAGATACCGCGCGTAGTGATCCGGGAAAACAATTATGGCTATGACCCCATTATTGGAAGAAATCATGCAGCAGCCGGACGCGCTTTCCGGCGTGCGCAAGTATTACGCCAGCACAGGAGCGATTCCGCTGAACATCCGCAAACAACTGGGAATTTCCCGTGACACCCTGGTGGTCTTTACGGGGATGGGATCTTCGCTCCATGCGGCATATCCGGCGCAGGCTTATCTGACGGCCAGGGGCTACCGGGCGATTGTGTGGGAGGCGGCCGAACTTTTGCACCACCATTTGAAGGTGCTGACGGCGGACACCCTGTTGGTTGCCGTTTCGCAGTCGGGCGAAACGGTGGAAGTCATCGCCCTGCTCGAAGCTCTCCCCAAAAAGATCAAAGTCATCGCTGTCACGAACGTGGAAAGCAGCCGGCTTGCCAAGGAAGGCAAAGTGCTGCTGCCCATGATGGCTGGGCTTCAGGAAACGGTCAGCACGAAAACCTATACCTGTGCCGTTGCCGTGTTGATGTATCTGGCCTTTTCAATTGCGGGCGACGCCCACCGTCCTCTGACGCAGGCGCTGCTCCACGCCGTGGATGCCCAGGAGAAAATCCTCGAGCGGCATGATGACCTGATGCTGCCGACGCTCGAATTTTTCAATAACCCGCCGTACGTGGCGCTTCTGTCGAGAGGGGCTGACATGGCTTCGGCCTATCAGGGAGCCCTGATGCTGAAAGAAGTGGCGCGCCTTGCCGCGGAGGCCATCACAGCCGCGCAATTCCGCCACGGGCCGATTGAAATCGTCAACCCGTCCCATTGCTATATCATCTTTGCCCGGCACAACCAGCCCGCCGAGGCGGCGCCACGCGCTCGGAGGCCTTCCACGCTCCTGCTGAAGCTGGCCTGCGACATCCAGTCCCATAGGGGGCGGGTCCTGCTTATTTCAGACCGGCCGGTTGAGAACCTGACTAACATGCGGCTGATCCAGGTTGAGCCCATTCGGCTGGGTCTCGGCACTCTGGTGGATATTGTAATTATTCAGCTTCTCGCCCACGATTACGCCGTGCGGTCCGGCCTGGAGCCCGGCAAATTCTGGATCGCTGAAGGCGTAACACGCCAGGAGTAAGCAGGCAAATCGCCTCGCCGAAAACCTTCCAAAATACGGCACTGCAGGCTGAATAATTGCCATGTCAGCGTTTGAAAGGGCGGGTTGAGAGTATCTTTCCGCCTTCCTGGATGGTATATGTCGCGTTGGCTTTCAGGTTTGTGAACTTATCCTGGTGGCCGCTGGGCCATTCGATTTGCACTTCATCCGCAGCCCCTGCCTTTTGAAGGCCGAAAGTCACTGGAAGTTCGCTCTGCGAGCAGTAGCTCGAACCCGAATGGACGGTCTGCCAGTTGGTGGCGCCGCCACAGCGCACCCGAACCACGGCCCCAATGCCGTTGCGGTTGGAGCGGGTTCCGACGGTTTTTATCCGGATGGCGTTGGCGGAGTTTTCACCCACGTTCTTGAAGAGATACGCCGGCCCGTTGTTTGTGGTGAGCAGTACGTCGGGATATCCGTCATTGTCGATGTCGCCATATGCCGCGCCACGGGCTACAAACTGTCTTGTGAAACCGACCTGACGCCCGATTTCATTGAAGCGGCCGTTCCCATCATTTTGGAATAGCAGCGGGCGTTCTGCGTAAGTCACCTGCGCCTGGATACGCGCAATATCCGGCTCAATGTGGCCGTTGGCGGCAAAGAGGTCCTGGAGCCCGTCGAGGTTATAGTCGTAAAAGAACAGGCCAAAGGTCAGCGAAAGGCGGCTCTCCTGGCCGATGGAAGACTGCGGCGCAACGTCGATAAAGAAATCGTGCTTTTCATTGTGATAAAGCCCCAGCATCTGGTTTGAAAAGTTGCCAATGGCGAGGCTTGGAAACCCTGAACGGTCGAAGTCCGAGGCGTCAATGCCCATGGCGCCGCGCGCCACGCCGTTCGCGTCATAGGCGATCCCGGCCTGGACGGAATCCTGAGTGAACGTACCGTTGTGGTTGTTGTGGTAAAGCTTGTTGGGTTGCGTGTCATCCGAAACGGCGATGTCCGGCCAGCCGTCCATGTCGTAATCAACGATGGCAACGCCCAGGTTTTTGCCTGTGGGATCGTAAATGCCGGCTTTCTTCGTGACGTCTTCAAAGCGGCCGCCGCCAAGGTTATGAAACAGGCGGCAGCTTTGGCCCTTATAAGCCTCAGGAGTGCAGTAAGATTTGTGCGCGCCGTCCAGCGAGCAGTAGATGTCCGTTTTCTCCGTCCAGTCAACGTAATTGCAAACAAAGAGGTCGAGCTTTCCGTCTTTGTCGTAATCGAACCATGCGGCGCTGGCACCAAATCCGGTGTTGTTTACTCCGGCTTCCCGCGTGACATCGCGGAACGTTCCATTGTGTTCGTTATGAAACAGATGGGCCTCGCCGAGGGCGGTGACATAGATATCGTCCCAGCCGTCGTTGTCGTAATCGCCGATCGCCACGCCCATTCCGTACATCGGGACGTTCAGGCGGGCTCGGGCCGTAACGTCCGTAAAGGTCCCATTCCCGTTGTTGTGGTAGAGCTTCATGGTCGTCTGCCGGCGGACATGGCCGGGGAAGTCGGTCCCGTTGATCAGCAGAATGTCCTGATTTCCATCGTTATCGTAGTCTATGAAAGCGCAGCCCGAGCCCATCGTTTCCGGCAAGTACTTTTTGCCGAAGGCCCCGTTATTGTGGATGAAGTGAATGCCCGCCTGCGGCGCGATGTTAATGTAGTGCCTGGACGGAGTTTGTGCTGCGGCAGCAAGCCGCTTGGTACCGATGATCTGCGCCGCGCCCGCCATCAACATCAGGTCCTTGAGAAAATCGCGGCGCGAAGATAGGTTCGTCATTCCTGATCAAATGCCTTTCATTGCGAGGGTTTGAATCGCTGAAATTCCATAAATTCAGCCTCGTGTCACAGCCTGAAAATTGAACACGGTGAAGCCCGCAGATTTTCAGTTTAGTGCGGAGGCCTTACCTCAGCCACAATGTTGTGCGCGGGATGCGCCTGCGGTTTTTGTTCGGCGGCTGCCTGATGTTCGGGAACCTTTTTCGCGTCTCGACCGGCCACGGTTTTATGCGCAGCGCGGAGCTCGAGCTTGTCCCGCTTCATCGCGGCCAGATAACCGTAACTGCCGTCCTTCCTGAAGCGCGCCAGGGCGATCTGCTGTTCTTTTTGCAGCTTGCCCGGAAGCCAGTCCCACTGCTGGCCGTAATTCCAATAGTATTGCAAACCCTGCGGCGTTTCGTCGTTGATCGAGACATGCTCGTGGATGGGTTGCGCTTCCAGATTGTCTTCCGGATGGGTCAACTCGTACGGCCCGGTGATCGAAGAGGCGCTCTCGTCGGCTTTGAACCGCATATAGAGTTCCTCTTCACGGTCAGATTGGGCGTTGTCCTGCAAACCTCGATAGCAGAGCATCAGATTGTAGTGAGCAATCAGGTCTTCAGGGTCGATGCTCAGCGTGTACTGGAACTGCTTCACAGCTTCCTTGTATTTGCGCTGGAGGAAAAGGATGCGGCCCATGTCATCGCTGACAACACGGTCGCCGGGATGGATGTCGTGCGCTATTTTGTATTCCGCGTAGGCCTTCGAATAGTCGCCCCTGGTCTGATAAACCTGTCCCATAAAATAATGCGCGCTGGCGAGCTTTGGATTCAGTTTCATCGCCGTCTTAAGGTAAGGAACGGCCTGGTCTACATTGCCTTCCTGCACGAGGGCGCGGGCTACGTTCACCCAACCGTCGGCATATCGGGGGTTGATCTTCGTGACGGTCTCGAATGCCCGCACCGCGCCCTTCAGGTCCCCCTGAAGCAGGAGGCCGATGCCGTAATCGTTCCAACGGTAAAGGTCGTCTGGAACCAGCCTGATGCTCTGCTCGAACGGTTTCGAGGATGCGGGCAGCACGGGCACTGTCACGCTGTCCTCGGACATCACCACGATGGGAACGTCGGGTATCTTTTTTACCTTTGCAGAAACGTTTGCAAGGCTCCCGTCAAACAGCCAGTGCGTGTTGTCGTAGTAGGGCGTTGTCTCGCGGTTCTTTTGATAGGGGTCACGCTGGCCTGCAAACGCCCATTGAGTGTTCCACCAGTCAAACTTGCGGTAATTCAGTTTGGCGGTGAATGTGATTTTGTTCCCGCAGTCCTCAGGGACCTTCACACGGAAATGAACCGTGTCCGCCGCGCCGGGGGGAATCAGGTGCGCGTACACGGTGGCATGGGCGGACCAGGCGTTGCGTTTGTTGATCCAGTGTCCGTGCTCATCAAGCGAAAGTGAACGGTAGAAATGGGCCCCGGGATCCACTGGGCCTTTCCCATTGTCAGCGGTCTCGCCGCTCCAGAAAATGACATGGCCTTTGTCATCCACGCCTTTGAGTTCCACCCAGCAATCGAAGGCATCCACCGTGCCGCCGGGAAAGAAGTGTCCCACGTTTCTGGTTCGCACAACGACTTCAACGCGCGCTGTCTCTCCCCGGCGCAAATAAGCGACGCCGCGGTTGAGCGGCGCCATGATCTTGGCCGGCGGCGCGGCCGTGATTATTGAGGCCTCCAGGCCGCGGGCTGATTCTTCGCCAACCGCAAACATGGTTGATGTCTGCGGACCGCTGAACGCAGCACGCGAGGCCTCCTCCGACTGGCCCTTCGGCTCATCGGTGATGGCAAAGATGTCCACCGTCACGGCGCCCTTCAGGAATTTTTCGACGTCCTTTATCTGCGACGTATCGCCGTGGGATTCAGGCACCGCCGTATTGGCGGCTACAAAGCGATGCGAGTGCACATAGCCGTCAATGTTTCCAAAATCGTGAGATTTGACCATCGGCATGTGGCAGTCGATGCAGACCATCGGCTTTGGCGGATAGTAGAAAGACCGCGCGCTGTTGCCCGAAACGCCGCTGCCTTGCCAGTTGTCGTAATCGTTGAAGCCGCGGAGCCATCGATAGTGGTCCACGGGAACGTCCAAGTGGACCTTGTGGCATGTTGAACAGAACTCCGCCACGTCCTTCCGCTCGTGATGAAAAGGCTTCAGAAAGACCTCGCGATGGGGCTTGGGGTCGAGAAGAATCGCAAAGTTAGCAAGGCGGCGCATGAGCGGGTTCCTGCTCGCCACCAGGCGGTCGAGTTGCGGATACTTTATAATGTAGCTGCCGTTTCCCATAGTGCTCGTGACATGCACAATGGCGTGGCATGACATGCAGCCCAGGCCGGCCTGGCCTTCGGGTGTGAACTCGATCTGCCGGATCGGATATTTCTGCATCATGTCCGTGAAGGCGAGCGCATGATCGTGGCAGCCCGCGCACCACATCGACGGCTTGATCCCGATCGTGTCCTGCATGTATTCGATTGCTTTTCGGTACCACTGATTGTTGAAAGATGAGAAGTGGTGCATGGAGTGCTCCCACTGCTCGTAGATATCGTGGTGGCAAGGTTCGCAGGACTTTGAGTTCATGAAGAACTGGTTGGGAATCGTCCCCCCGTTGGCGGTCTGAGCAGAACTGGGCCACAGCAGGCTGTTCCTGCCACCACCTTCGTCGTACATGCTGGTTGGGGCCGTTGGCGGATTTTTAATTGTGTACTCGGGATTCGGGAAGAAATGATGTAGCAGGGAAGCGCAGCCGTAGAAAACCACGGCAGCCACAAATCCAATGCCGGCGGTCCGCCATGCTTTGGGACTGAAGCAGAAGTCTTTAGCGCGGTGATTCAGCGGGCGCAAACGAACCAGCAGAAAGAACAGCCCGGCAATGACAAACCCGACATGAAGATAAAGCTCCAGGCTGTGCGGCCGCGTCATTCCGGCGAAGAAAAGATACATTCCGAAGCCGGCGGAAATGGTCAGGCAAACGACGGAAATGGTCCCTGACAAATTTGCCAGGTACTCGCGGTGTCGCCAGAGATAAACGATGAAGAGAATTGCAGCCAGTCCGCCGAGAAAGGGATGCAGAAGCGCGTTCGCAACATAGAAGAGATCCGGCGTGGCATAGGCGGCCAGATAGGCCGAGTTGAAAGCCAGCACCAGCCCCAGGAAGATCAGAACGGCGTTCAGGCGTTGACGGCGTCCACCGCCATTGGGATCACGATTCATGCGAGAAGTGTAATGCCCCTTTTGCCCCAGGCTCGACGCGAGGGCTTTTACGTTATCCAAAACCGCTTTGCAAATGCAAGGGCGAATTGCAGGCGCGTCGTTATTTTTTTATATTATCTATCCGCTTTTTTTCAGTTAAGGCAGTGCCGGCATTTTGCTCGTGATCGCAGCCCGCCGACCCCGCAGCAGGGCTTCGCTGTTCGGTTCTCAATCAAACTCCTGTCACAACCTGAAGAAGTTATACGCGCGGAGGAAAACTTGCTAAATGACGGTTTTAATAATTCTATGCAGCGGAAAGTTCTTGCCCTTGGGGTCGAAGCGACATTATTGTGAATATCACGCAAAGGTTGGGTCCTGAACGTGTCGCGATGAATCGTCGGAATCTGCTTAAGCTGCTTGTGGGGATCGGGGCCGTGGGTGGCGCAGGCGGCTTGCTTTACGAGTCGCCGCGTTTCCGCGAGGAACTGCTTCGCGAGATACACGGCAACTCTTCTAACCGAACTTTCCCGGACAAGCTGACAGACGTCACCCGCCAGGCGGGAATCGACTTCTTGCACAACAGCGGAGCTTTTGGCCAGAAGTATCTGCCGGAGACCTTAGGTTCCGGCTGCGCATTTTTTGACTATGACAATGACGGCTGGCTGGACATTTTGCTGATCAACGGAAAAGACTGGCCGGGGCATTTTCAGCGTCGCTCGACGATGAAGCTCTACCGCAACAACCGCAACGGGACGTTCACCGACGTCACCCGCGAAGCCGGGCTTGATATCGAAATGTACGGCATCGGCGTAGCCGTGGGCGATTATGACAATGACGGGTTTGACGACTTTTACGTCACTACATACGGGCAGAACCATCTGTTCCACAACAATGGCAACGGAACCTTTACGGACGTCACGCGCTCGGCGCACCTGGACGGATACTCGAGTCTGAGCACTTCGGCCTTGTGGTTTGATTATGACCGTGATGGTCACCTGGACCTTCTGGTCGCCAACTATGTGAAATGGTCTCCCGAGACGGACATCTTCTGCAGCCTGGACGGGAAAACCAAGTCGTATTGCACGCCGGAGGCCTATCCCGGCACAACCTGCTGGCTTTTTCACAACCGGGGCGACGGAACCTTTGAGGACGTGACCGGCTCGGCCGGACTGCATGACCCGACGTCGAAATCGCTCGGCGTTACGATGATCGATTACGACCTCGACGGCTGGCCGGATGTTTTTATCGCCAACGACACACAGCCAAACAAGCTCTACCACAATAACCACGACGGGACGTTCACCGAAGTTGCGGTATCCGCGGGTGTCGCCTTCAGCGAGGACGGAGTGGCAAGAGCCGGTATGGGCGCCGACGCCGCAGATTATGACAATTCAGGCTTGCCGAGCCTCGTGGTGACGAATTTTTCCCAGCAAATGGTGGGCCTCTACCGGAATGAGGGACATGGATTCTTTATCGATGAGGCGCCATCAAACGCCGTGGGACAATCGACGCGGATGACGCTTGGATTTGGCTGCTTCTTCTTCGATTTTGATCTCGACAGCCTGCTCGACCTCCTGGTGGCCAATGGCCATATTGATGCAACGATCAATCGCGTGGAGGCCAATATTACCTATGCAGAGCCGCCGCGTTTGTTCCATAATGAAGGAAATGGTAAGTTCCGTGATATCAGCGCACTGGTAGGGAACTCGTTTGACCAGCCGAAAGTGGCTCGTGGTGCCGCTTATGGGGACTTTGACAACGATGGGGACTTGGACGTGCTCATGACCACCAATAATGGCCCCGCTTATCTCTATCGCAACGACGAGTCGATGAACCACAGCATCCGGTTCTCGACGGTCGGCGTCCGCTCAAACCGCCCAGGCATCGGGACCAACGTTCACATCTGGGCGCCGCAGGGAAAGCGATGGCTGACTGTGAAGAGCGGCTCCAGCTATCTCTCCTGCTCCGACACAAGAGTGACGTACGGACTGGGGCCGCACCGCTATATTGAAAAGGCGCTGCTCGAATGGCCCAGCGGCGAGAAACAGGAACTGGGCCGGCTGGAAGCGGGCCGCACTTACATCGTTCAGGAAGGCAAGGGCATAATTCACGACATTCCTTTCCAGGGCCGGACTTGAAGCCTTATGAGCGGGCCTGAGCCGCAGTACGAACAGTTGCGGAAGATCCCATCGCCGTCCACGCGACTCTGGATCGGCCTTTGCGTCATCCTCTCAATTTTCCTGATTTTTGTGATTTACAGCAGCCGCCAGATCCGGTGGCTGGAGGATTTTCAGGTCAACGTGGTCCAGCGCAACCGCAAAGCCTCGTTGCAGCTTTCGCGGTTGCAGAATGATGCCTACCTGCTCGCAATTTCACTGCAAGGCGTTGTGTTCTCAAAGAGCCGCTACCCGATCCGCGACTGGGAGCCGGAATTTACCCGGCTTCGCAATGACATGGAAGATGCTGCAAGACTGGAAGGACGCTTCGCCGTGGACACCGTGGCCAGCCACGATAAGCGCATTCAGTTGCGCAGCGCGCTGGCGGACTTTGGCAAAACGGCGGACGGCATTTTTGCTCTGGCGCGGCAGGGGCACACCGAAGAGGCGCGCCGGCTGATTGAAACGGAGCTTGAGAACAAACGGGCGGTGATTTCTGAAATCATCTCGAGGCTTCTGGTTTTGAATGATCAGGCGCAGTCCGACGCCGCAGACCGCATCAACGCCACGTACGAGAACGTCAAGACTGACATTCTGCTGTTAACGGCGCTGCTTTTTCTGCTGGCGCTGGGAACGGGCCTCTACACGCTTGAGGCCAACAAGAAAACGTTTGCGAAGCTGCACCACCTGGCTGAACAACTTCATGTGCAGTCCGGCCAGTTGCGCAAATTGTCATGGAAGCTGATCGATGTGCAGGAAGAGACTTTGAGGCGGGTCGCTCGCGACCTGCACGACGAATTCGGACAAATCCTCACAGCCATCGGCGTGATGCTGAACCGCGCAGGCCGGAAAGCGCAGAACCCCGATCCGGCCTTGATTGCCGACCTCGAGTACGTCAAGCAAATTGTGGAAGAGACACTCGAAAAGGTCCGTGACCAGTCGCAGATGTTTCGTCCCGGCGTCCTGGACGACTTTGGACTCGATCAGACGCTCGAGTGGTTCACGCGCCAGTTTTCGCGGCAGGCCGGAATTCCAATCCATTTCAGCGGCGCTGTGGCCAGCCGACGTTTCCCGCCTGAAGAATCCATCCATGTTTACAGGATTGTTCAGGAAGCCTTGAACAACGTAGCGCGGCACTCCCGGGCTACTGAAGCCTGGGTGGAAATGGAGGAGCGTGAGAATGAACTCTTCCTGGAAATACGCGATAATGGTGTAGGATTTGAGGTAGGCAACCCCGCGGAGCGGTCCCCGAACGACGGCATTGGGATGATGGGGATGCGGGAACGTGCTGAACATCTGAACGGCACGCTCGACGTACAGTCGGCGCCGGGCAAGGGCACGGTCGTTAGCGTTCGAATACCCTTGAGAGGAGCGCCGGAAACGCGTGTCGCTGAAAAGGTAGGGTAAAAAATTATGTCGCCCGAATCCACCGACAAGAAAATCAGGGTTTTCCTGGCTGACGATCACGCATTAGTGCGGCAGGGCTTCCGCCGGCTGCTCGAGGATGACCCGCGTATCAGCATCGTGGGCGAGGCCAACACGGGTCTCTCCGCCATCGAGCAGTGCGCCAAACTCAAGCCTGACGTCGTGGTGATGGACCTGCTGATGCCGGAGATCGGTGGACTTGAAGCCACGGCAGAGATACTGAAGGCAAACCCTGATACCAAGGTCCTGATTCTAAGCATGTACTCGAACCCTGCCTACGTCCGCAAAGCCATCGATGCCGGGGCCAAAGGTTACATCCTGAAGGACGCGATTGAAGTGGACCTGCCGCAGGCCGTGGCCGTGCTGGCACAGGGCGGAGCTTACATGAGCCCTGCGGTTTCGAATCTTGTGCTCGAGGGATTGAAGACGGGCACCATGCAGGAGCAGGGCCAGGACCCTTACGATCGCCTGACGCTCAGGGAGAAGGAAGTCCTTCAGCTTATCGCCCAGGGAAAGTCAAACAAGGAAATTGCCGCCCTCCTGGACATCAGCATCAACACGGTTGCGGTCCATCGCGCGCGGCTGATGGAAACCCTGGGCCTTCATCGCACTGCAGAACTCGTGCTTTACGCCGTTAAAAAGGGAATTGTCCAGCCGCAGTAGCCCTCAACTTCACCCCGGTCTTCGTCAGAACAGATAAGGGATGTTGCCTTCTTCGGGCTGCCACTTATTTGAGTTGGCCCGTTGCGGCCATGCAGGCAGCCATCAGGCTCGAATAGATTGCGCCGAATGTCTGCGCCCGGTCACCAAGCTTGCTGATCAGGATGGGGGGGCAATTGGGCTGTATCTTCCGAGCGACCCGAGTGACCGTCGAAAGCATGAACTCCGGCGCGCCGCGGCTGACTCCGCCACCGAGAACGATGAGATCGGGATCAAGGATGCCAACGACATTGGCAATCCCGACACCGAGGATGGTGAAGATGGTCTCCAGCGCCTTTCGTGCCTGCGCATTGCCGTTGCGATAAGCCTCAAAAACAAAGTAAGCATCGCGGGCCTCTGCCAGCCCTTTAGACCGGGCATTCGCGCGCGCCTTCATGAGCTTCCTCCCGAGCGTAGCGATACCCTGTCCGGAAGCATAGCTTTCAAAATATCCGGTGCTGCCGAAATCCTCATTCCACTTCGTCCAGTCCACGTTCAGGAACTGCAGTTCACCGGCTGCCCCCGTCCTTCCCACATAGAGTCGCCCGTTGATGAAAATCCCGGATCCGATCCCGGTTCCGAGCGCAATAAATACAAAGTTTTCGGCGTTCCTCGCAACCCCGCGCCAGTGCTCGCCGATGGCGGCCATGTTGGCATCGTTCTCGATGCGGACAGGCAGGCGGAATTCCCTTTCCAGTTCCCGCTTGAGGTTGATGTTTTTCCACCCGGGCAAATTGTTCGCCATGAGCACAAGGCCGGAGCGTGGATCAACGGCGCTTGGCACCGCGAGACCCACGGCGCGAAGCCGGTTTCGCTTCTCTTTCGGGATCAGGCGGTGAATGCCGTTCTTGATCTGGTTGATTGTTTTCCGAGGGCCGTCTTCAGGCCGCACTTTCTCGACGGAGTCGGTGATGACCTTGCCGGAAAAATCCGCAAGCGCAAAATGGAGATGGCTCGCGCCCATATCAATACCTACAACATAGCCAAAGTCCGGATTGAGCCTGACGCGGCCGCTTCCCGCGGCGGTGACGAGCCCGGCGCGCCGAAATTCTTCGATTCGGCCATTGATTTCAGAAAGATCAGTGGCCATCTTTTTCGCCAGCGACTTTAACTGGGTGTTGGTGCGCAGGGAGATAGCTTTAAGGATTTGGAATGCGTCGGTCTCGGGGCAGTGTCCGCTTTTCATCGGGGAAACCACAAGAATTTTGTGTTGGAAGTGAGCCCAAGGGCTGCAAGGAAACGTGCGGAATCAATCCGTTCGTTCCGTAAGGACTCGAAAGCTTAAGTGTATCCTCATTTCAGGTTCTTGCCAACTGGAAGCGCTCGGCAGGTTCCTGATGCCGCCGATCTTAAAGTATCATCAGGGATTGCAAGAAGAATGAAGCCTGCATTTCAAACTCGCTGGCACATCACGCCGCGTGAGGCCATGCGGCTCCAGGAACAGCTTCGCGACCGCGTCGTCCTCGAGGACCGCTTCGATCGCATCCGGTATGTTGCGGGTGCCGACATAGCCTTTGATCCCGAAACCCAAGTGGCCTTTGCCGGAGTCATTGTTTATCGTTTTCCGCAACTCGAAGAAGTTGAGCGGCGCATGGCGCGCCGCAAGCTGAGATTTCCTTACGTGCCCGGTCTGCTCTCTTTTCGCGAGACGCCGATTCTGTCGGCCGCCTTTGCCCGTTTGAGGACAGAACCCGACCTCCTGCTCATCGACGGCCACGGCCTGGCACATCCGCGCCTGTTCGGCATTGCGTGTCATATCGGCGTGCTTTTCGATAAGCCCACGATCGGCTGTGCGAAGTCGCTCCTTGTGGGAGAGGCCCGGGAGCCGGCGGCAGAAGCCGGATCGACGGCAGCGCTGATGTTCCGGGGACAGCGCGTGGGGACCGTGCTGCGAACGCGGGACAATACGAAGCCGATTTTCGTGACGCAGGGGCACCGAATTTCCCTGCCGACTGCGGTGAAGATCGTGCGCCGGTGCCTCGACGGGTACCGGATCCCGAAACCGACGCGAGTGGCGGACCATTACGTTCGCGAGCTTCGCCGCACCTTCCAGCGGGAGTTGGCAAAGTCCGCCGGGAGCGCGCGACGCGATTGCTGAAGGATTGCGGACCTTACGAGCTTTGCGCTTCGCCGGACAAACTGATTCCCACGTGCTTTGCCTTCAGGTTCTCTTCGATCTGCGCGAGAACGTTGGACGGGCAGCCATCCCACTCAGCCACCATCTTGTTGCCAAGATAGGGCAGGTCCTTCACGCCTTCCTTGCTCGAAAAGAAGCCGCCCACAACGAGGTCGCGCAGGTGATTGAAGAAAACAACGTAGTTTGAGTCCTCAGGCGCAGCCCTGTCCGGATAAGCGATGCGGTCGAGCATTTCCTTCTGCTGGGCCGGGGTGCAGCCGATAAAGTCACGGCCGAATTTGCGGTTGCTTTCGAGGTCCAGCCACGTCAGGCCGCCGAGAATTTCGGCCTTGAGGCCGCCGTCCCAGAAATTGAGCCAGTCATCGATAAATTCCGGCACGCCGGCCTGGCTGGCGCTGCCGCTGCGCTCGTCGGCGGGAATGATCAGATCGCTCAGCACCCTGATTGTCTCCCACTGGTGCTCATTGAAAGTCTTTCGTTGATACGTCGTTCCCGCTTGGGCCGCCTCAGCACCTGCGCGCGTTGTCTGCCCCGACGCCATGGTGGTCCCAAGCGGAACCAAGGCGGCCGCCGGCACGGCGGAAAAAACCTTCAGCATATCGCGCCGTTTGATGGCGCCTTCACTCTTGTTGTTTTCCTTTTCAGACATAATCTTTATCGCCCCCTGTTAAAGACCGAATGAATAACGTCAAATATTGCGCTTCTTAACCTGATCTACGATGTATTCGGACGTCCGCCAGGCAAGGGCCATGATGGTGAGGGTCGGGTTCTTGTCCGCGTTGCTGACGAACGGCGCCGCATCGGTGATGAACAGGTTCTTGCAGTCCCACGCCTGGCAGTACGGGTTCAGGGCGGAGGTGCTGCGGTCAGAACCCATCCTGGCTGTGCCGACCTCGTGGATAATTGCACCACCGCGGGAGATTCCCCAATTCTCCTTCTCACCGTAGGTGTGCACGACTTCGCCGCCGGCGGTCTCGATAATCTCGCGGAAAGTCTCCCGCGCATGTTTGGCCTGAAGGATTTCATCCTGCGTCCATTTGAAATGGAATTTCAGGACGGGAATCCCCCATTCATCGACAACATCCTTGTCGATCTCACAATAACTCTCATCATTGGGAATCATTTCACCACGGCTGGAAAATCCAACGAATGCGCCATAAATTTTCCTGCAGCCCCGCTTCAGCTCGACGCCGTATCCACCTCCGAGCAGGCGCTCTGAGCCGCTGAAGATGCCGGCTCCGGGCATGCCCCGGCCGCCGCCAAACTCGATGTGATAGCCTCGGGCGAACGGCAACTGGTTCTTAAGCTGTTTATCGTAGTTCCACCAGGGCATGTAAAGATGCATTCCGCCGACTCCGTCCTCGTTGTGAGGAGGAAGGTCGAGCAGAACAGGGAAGAACCCTACGGTTCCGTCTGCGCCAACGGTGTCCATCAGATAGCGGCCCACGACCCCGCTCGAGTTTGCAAGCCCGTTCGGGTGCTGCGGACTGCGCGAATTCAGCAGCAGCCGCGTCGTCTCGCAGGTGCTGGCCGCGAGGACAATGATCTTTCCTCGCGCCACAACTTCCTTGCGCGTTGTCTTGTCGATGTAGGAAACGCCGGTGGCCAGGCCGTCCGGTCCTGTGACGACTTCACGCGCCATGGCGTTGCAAATAATGTCCAGATTTCCGGTCGCCAGTGCTGGAGGAAGCAGGACAGTCGGTGACGAGAAGTTCGAGGATGTCGCACAGGAGCGTCCGCACTGTCCACAGTAGTGGCAGGCGGGCCGGCCGTTGAGCGGCCGCGTGATGATGGACAACCGCGCCGGGATGCAGGGAATGCCAAGCTTCTGGCAAGCCTTCTGAATCAGCAACTCATGGCACCGCGGCTTGGGCGGGGGAAGAAACCTGCCGTCCGGAGCATTTTCCACGTGGTTGTCTTCACCGAAAACACCGATCAGTTCTTCGGTCTTGTCGTAGTACGGCGCGATGTCGTCATAACTGATCGGCCAGTCATAGCCCTTTCCATCGCGTGAGTAAGGCTTGAAGTCATAAGGCCCGAAACGCAGCGAGATGCGTCCCCAATGATTCGTCCGGCCGCCCAGCATCCGCGAGCGGAACCATGTCCAGTCAGTCCCGGGAGCGTTCGTATAAGGTTCGCCGGGAATCTGCCACCCGCCCACAGCGGCGTCAAAGTAGCCAAAGGTCGTGTTCGGCTTTACAGCCCCACGGTGCGGCGCGTCATAATTCCATTCAAACATCTTGGATTGTTTTGCCGTGTCATACCAGCCGCCTGCTTCGAGCATCAAAACTTTGGCGCCGGCCTTGGTGAGAACGTATGCGGCCATGCCGCCGCCCGCTCCTGATCCCACAATGACTGCATCATAAACTTTTGAAGGTTTTTTAATTTGTGCCATATCCCCTTGCCCCGTCAGATTTAGTTCGGTGGGAGTTTATCACAAAATTCTGCTATTCGATTTTCAACTTTACGATGCATTTTCGAGATCTTGCGTTGATCTGCACGAGGAGACAGCAAGCGAGTTCGGGAAGTTTGCTGTCTTATTTGTGCACTCCGAATGAGAAATTTGCAATTAACAGGACGGAGGCTGCTGATTGAGGGTTGACGCTGCTCACGGCTGTTCCGGTGCCGGCCATCCGGCCGTGCTAACATTCATAAATGAGGAATGGACGGTGCAATTGAAACGACCACGCGGAAGCGCATTATCGCGCCTCTTGTTTTTCACCTTGTTTATGGTTGTTGGGCTCGGTTCATTGGGCCCATCGGTATCCTTCGCCGTTGAATTAAGTCCGAAGACCGTGAAGGCTTTTGATCAGTATGTGGCCCTTGCTGAGTCCCGCATGAAGCTGGAAGAAAGCCATCCCAATGGCTTCCTTTACATCGAGAACCTCCCCAAGCCTGAGTACGACTCGGTTATGGCGACGCTCAAGCGCGGCGAGGTTTTCGTGCAGCAGGTTCGCACGCGCGACGCGAAAGGGAACACTGTGGACATTCCAGACGGAATGATCCATCACTGGGTCGGGGACGTGCTGATTCCCGGACGGACAGTCGACCAGGTGCTCGTTGTGCTGCGCGATTATGACAATTTTAAGAATATCTATAAGCCTGAAATTATCCGTTCTCGCCTGATCAGCCGTAAAGATGACAACGATTACAGCGTCTATCTTCGCCTGCAGAAAAAGACCATTGTGACCGTTACGCTGGATACGTGGTATGAGATCCACTTCACTCGGTTCGGGGATGACAGCGGGCTGAGCCGCAGCGTCGCAACCCGCATTCAGCAGGTCGAGGACGCCGGCACGCCGCACGAGTATCTGGATCCCGTAGGGCGAGACGGCGGATATCTGTGGCGAATCAATTCCTACTGGCGATACCAGCAGCGTCCCGAGGGGGTTATCATCGAGTGGGAATCGATTACGCTTTCCCGCCAGATCCCGTTCCTGATTGCCTGGTTTGTCAAGCCGCTGGTCCGTAACATCGCTCGCGAAGCAGTTACAGACATGCTGACAGCCACGCGGAAAGCGGTCCTGGCCGAAAAGTCGCCGGCTGCCAATACGGCCGCCACCGCGAGACCTGCCAGGGCCAGTGTGCATGTTGCAATCCCGCGGGCACAGAAAGCGGCAATAAGCGATCACGGGATGATGCATCTTCGCAGGACGTCTGCGATGGGACTTCCGCTCACCTGAGAGACCTTTTGAAAGATGTGGAGGAGGAACCTTGAGCCGATCCGCTTTCGGATTCTGTGGGACCGTCCAGGCCGGGCTGCCAGGCAGCGGGCCATAATGAAGAGCCGTTGGGTCGCCCGTCACTCTCATGCCCGGACGTACCGGGGCTTGCAACCTTGCGAGCAGTCGTTGTGTAAACTTCGCGGACTTCGGTGGCAACCTTTTTCAACGAAGTGATGATCACCAGCGAAATCAGAATCAACACCAGCGCATATTCCGTCAGGGCCTGTGCTTTGTCTTCACACCAGAGCCGTTGGGCCAAATCGGCCATTTCCTTCCTCCCTGCAAATGTGACCCTGAGAGCTTCCAGCCCATGAATCGGCGGCACGCCACGGTCGAAGGCCAGATGAGTGCAGCATAGCGGGGAAGGGAAACGGACGCAATCGTACGAAAGTACCGTTGACCCGAAGGTATCGTTTGTCGATTAGTGAACGTTAATGAAAGTAAAAATGACTCTTTTGCAACGGCCACGATGGACGGTGATATTTGGCCGTGCGCGGGAGTCTCCGACGATGCAATGCTGCCTTGGCAATCCTGCGAGATTCCCGCGGAGGATAAGAGCGGAACGCCCCGGGTTCGGAAGACTTGGGAGACTTTCCGGCTGGGACCCCTAACTCTTTTTGCGGATCAGACGATCGGCGCTGAGCGGACCGCCACCGGCCATGAAGAGATACAGAAAAACAAAGCAGTAAACCACAGCCAGTTCGCCGCCGTTCTGGATCGGGAAGAATCCTCTCGGAAAGTGGACTCTGAAATATGCCACGGCCATTTCACCCGACAGGATAAAGGCCACCGGAACGGTAAACAACCCGAGAACCAGCAGCACTCCTCCGAAGCATTCCAGAATGCCTGCCAGGCCTATCAGGGAAAACAGCGGAACGTGCCCGCCGTGTCCGCCCGGACCTCCCAGCAGCCCGAAGAGCTTTTGGAACCCATGAAGCGAAAAAGTAAAACCTACAACGATTCGCAGCACCGACCGCATCCACGGTTCGGCAGAACGGATTGCAGACACGCGAGTCCTCCTTTGTTCATTCCTGAAAACGGATTGCCATGCGCCCTCAAGCTCTTTTAACAGAAGTCAGGCAGACGCGCAACTGATTGAGCGCTCGCCGAGCAACGCTCAGTTTCGCGGAAAGAATGGAAACAATCTGCGAATCTCAGTATCGTCCGGTTGGCTGCCATATTCCGTGATCTCAAATGCTTCGGCGTGTTGGACGGAAGCGGCCTGCGCGCCATACCACTTTTGCAGTGACGCTCTCCATGCTTCGGGGACACTGTCCGGATATTGGGACCGCAGCCACTGCCTGCGGGCGGCGGGGTCTTTAGGTACCTGGTCCAGGATTCCGTCATGCCACGGCAGCCATTCGTAAACCTGAGAGACATGAGCGTCGAGCATGTCAATCTTCTTATCATAAACATCGTCGATGGAGACAACGATGTCCGGACGGAAGGGCTGAGGTCGCTGGAAGTCGTCCGAGTAATACAGAAACACGGGGTTTTTGCGCAGTGCGGGAACGTCCGTCACGATGTCCGGCACGGTCACCATATACGCGGCGTCCTGCACGACGACGCCGGTGTTGCGATGGTCAGGGTGATAATCATTCGGCCGCGGCGAAAGGACGATGTCCGCGTGCCATTCGCGAATTTCGCGGATGACCTGCCGGCGCACGTCGAGAGTGGGCAGCAACTCGCCGTCGTGATTGTCCAGCACGTCGTAAACGATCCCGATGCGGCGACCCGCTTCGATGGCTTCCGCGCGTCGGCGTTTGGCCAACGGCCCTCCGCCTTCGGACTGGTGCCCGGCGTCGCCGTTGGTGAGTGAAACAAACTTGACCAGGTCGCCGTGAGCGACGTACTTGGCCGCCAGCCCGCCCGCTTTCAGGTCGCAGTCATCCGGATGCGCACCGAACGCAATCACGTGCAGCCTGGAGTTGTCCTGGGCAGCGAGCGGTGCAGCAACCATCAACAACAGTGCGATAAACCACGCCATCGGTGTCACCTCAAGCCTAAAGGATATGCAACTCTTACTCATACGACCCTTGCAAGTCAAGTGCAGCGATCATACGATGCAGAGCCGGTTGCGTGCAGACGCAACGCGACTCTGCAGCTATCGTGCACCGTGCACTCCAGTCCGGCAGGGATGCGTCGTGTATAATAATAAGGATTCGCATGTGATCGTTGCTGCCTCCATTGCGGGACTGTTTCTGGTCCATGCCGTTCGAAACCACCCATGGGAAGAAAACGAATCCTGCTGACGAACGATGACGGTATTGGCGCGCCGGGGCTCGTCGCTCTGGAACACGCTCTGGCACCTCTCGGCGACATTACAGTGGTGGCGCCCGATGCAGAACGGAGCGGTTCAAGCCAGGCCATTACCCTGCACCAGCCGCTTCGCGTGAAGACGCTGGACGATCACCATTTCGCGGTGGCAGGCACTCCGACGGACGCGGTGATTCTTGCGCTTTATGAGCTTCTGCCGGAAAAGCCGCACCTGGTTGTTTCCGGCATTAATCCGGGAGGCAACGTGGGCGAGAACCTGATCTATTCCGGAACGGTCGCTGCGGCGCAGGAAGCGGCGCTGCATGGCGTGCCGTCATTTGCGATCTCCCTGGTGGGGCGTAATCCGGAAGACTTCAGCGCCGCCGCGGATTTCGCGTACGAGCTCGCCGGGCGAATCCTTCGGGAAGGGCTTCCGCAGGGTGTGGCGCTGAACGTGAATGTCCCGCAGGGCGAGGTCCGTGGCGTCCGCCTGACACGCCAGAGCCAGAAAATCAGTCAGAACCTTGTCTGTGAAATGAAAGATCCTCGCGGCAGGCCGTACTATTGGCTGGATGAGACGCTGCCGCACCGCCGGGTCGAGCCGGATTCCGATTACGCAGCAATCTTCGAGCAGGAGATCTCGATTACGCCGCTCGAAGCCGACCGCACTCACCATCCCAGCCTGAATCACCTCTCTGCGTGGATGCCGGATTTGCGGCAGGCCCTCAAAACCCGATAAGAACGGACATTTTTGGATATCCGCTCGATTGTCCTGTGGCACGTTGCAGAAAGGGTATTCGCCGCTATGTCTCGAAAGGCAGGACCTTGAACATCGAAGGGACAACCGCATTCCTAAAGGGCAAACCGGTCGCGCCGGGCTTTAGCCCGTTGCTGAAAAACGGATTTTACGCTTGTCACCATGAGTGCACCGAAAGATCGCAGTATTTATTTTCTGAGAAACAAGGGGATGCCTCGCCTGGTCCGGTATGACAATTTGGCTCTTTTCAACGACTTGGCAGGTCCAATACGAAAAACGGCGCTGTGGACGCCGGCTATGTCCCCGGCTCCATGCGTCAACCATCGTTTTGACGATCATGGATCGCCAGTACAGGCTCACCACCGGAAGCGGGACCTTTATGCGGCTGTTGTCTGCCCGAGAACATCCCAGAGAGTGGCCGGGATTTCATCTTCGAACGCCACGCCGAACCGCGTATGCACGTGTTTCTGCATCTGGCGCGTCCACGTAACGCGGCCGCGGATTGCGTATCGAAGGTCCGGGTGAAGAATAACGCCGATTGCTTCGCCGGGAACGACCTTCTTCTGCGAACTGAACTCTCCACCCGTTTCTGATAGAGCCAGGACAACTGCCGGATGGCGGGTTTTGGCCTCTTCGGACTCCGTCAACAGAGTTGCGCAAAGTGGAAACTTGAACTCTGCCCGTTTCGAGAAATGGTGCGAATTCCCTTTCTGCACGCTGTCCCCCCAGTAACAGCCAGTTGCTTGCGGTACAATTACAATGAAGCAAGGTTGAGGAGTTGTCAATCCGTACCCTTCGGTCATATAACACTTAGTAAACATCCGTGCGCAGCGATCAGGGCCGGTTGTAACAAGTCATTGATAATCGGAGGGTTTTAACCGGGAGGCGGCAAACACCGGCGGCCTGTACACCATGACGCGCGTGTGTTAGTTTTCGAGAGAAGGCTTCGATCAAATGGAAAAAGACAGAATCCGAGTACGATTTGCGCCCAGCCCCACCGGTTACGTCCACGTGGGCAATGCACGCACCGCTTTATTCAACTGGCTTTTTGCGCGCCATCATGGAGGAGTCTTTGTCCTTCGTATCGAGGACACGGACGTCGAACGCTCCGAAGCGCGCTATGAGGTGCAGTTGCTGGAAGACTTGAAATGGTTCGGTCTCGACTGGGACGAAGGTCCGGATGTTGGCGGTCCCTACGGCCCTTACCGCCAGTCGCAGCGGCAGGATTTGTACCGGCAGCATGCCTTGCAGCTTATCGAAAACGGAAATGGCTATTACTGTTTCTGTTCACCTGAACAGCTAGAGGAGGAACGTCAGCAGGCGCTGAATGCCGGTCTTCAGCCGCGGTATTCCGGCCGCTGCCGCAAAATCCCGAAAGAAGAAGCAGCCGTCCGAGTGCGTGATGGGGAGCCTGCCGCGATTCGCCTGAAAATCACCGAATGCGCGTTTGCGTGGAAGGACCTCGTGCACGGCGAGACAAGTTTTGCCGGTGAGGTGATCGGCGATCCCATTCTGGTGCGCTCAGGGGGCGTACCGGCGTACAACTTCGCGGTGGTCGTGGACGACCATCTGATGAAGATCACTCACGTAATTCGCGGCGATGATCACATTTCAAACACGCCGCGCCAGCTTGCGGTCTATCATGCTTTCGGCTGGGAGCCTCCGGCTTTTGCTCACCTTTCGACGATCCTCGGAGGCGACCGTTCGCGGCTCTCAAAGCGCCACGGGGCAACGTCGCTTGAGAGTTTTCGCAGGATGGGCATTCTGCCCGAAGCCCTGCGCAATTACCTGACGCTGCTGGGCTGGTCTTCCGCGGATGGTAAGACCGAAATCCTGAGCACGCAGGAATTGATTGAGCAGTTTTCTCTGGACCACATCATTAAAAGCCCCGCGGTGTTTGATCAGGAGAAACTGAACTGGCTGAACCGCCACTATCTGAAACAAACGCCCCTCCCAAAGCTGGCGGAACTGGCTGCACCTTTTCTTGTTGAGGCGGGGTTATTGCGTAAACCTGTCACTCCGCCCGTAAAGGCATGGCTTGAACTCGTCATCGAGTCCGCGATCAGCAAGATTGATTATCTCGGCCAGCTTCCGGATGTTGTCCGGCTTATTTTTGAATACGACGCGCGTAAGGCTGCGGACCTGCTCGGCGGCGCGGTGACAGACGAAGGATCGCCTTCGCGAGAGGTGCTGAAGCGAGTGACTTCCAAAATACTTGAAGAAAGGGAACTCACTTACGCCCGGTTTCGCGAAATCCTCAAAGAGGTCCAGCGCGAGACCGGACTAAAGGGAAGGGAGTTGTTCCATCCGGCGCGCGTGGCATTAACCGGTGCTGAATCCGGCCCGGAAATGGAGAAATTGATTCCGATTTTCGAGCTGGGCTCGCGGCTGGACCTCGATCCGCCGGTTAAGAGTGTCGCCGAGCGCCTGCGCGAATTCTCAGATGCGGCGCACCTGTTCCCGTGCGGGTGACGACTCCGTCGCGGCCCTGCGGAGACTCGGGGCCCACCGCACCGCAGCAAAAGGCCGCCAGGAACCTGATGCACAGCGTGAGGAATGCTGACAAATTTGATGTCCTTTACGGCATCAATGCTGTGAAGGAAGCGATCGGCTCGCGGCCTATTGATCACGTGATGGTCCGCGAGGGCGCGGGCGGTGCGCGCCTGCAAGAAATCGTGAACGAATGCCGGCGGCTGGGCGTCCCTGTCCGGTTTGCTCCGAAGCCCGCACTCGAACGCCTGGCGCAGACCGCCCGTCATCAGGATGTTGTGGCTGTATGCTCGGCGAAGGCTTATCAGAACCTGGACACACTGCTTGCATGCCAAAGCCCGGCGTTGCTGGTGGTGCTCGATGGCGTGGAAGACCCTGCTAATCTTGGCGCGATTGTGAGGACCTCTGTGGGAGCGGGCGCCAATGGCGTTGTCATTGCTGAACGCCGTGCGGCGGGATTGTCGCCGGCCGTAGCGCGCACGGCAGCCGGGGCGCTCGAGCACGCCCGCGTCGCACGGGTCAAGAACGTTGTCCGCGCACTCGAAGAAATCAAGAAGGCGGGATTGTGGGTTTATGGATTTGACGCCGGGGCAGAGAAGACTTACCTCGAGCTCGATTATAAGGTCCCCTGCGCGCTGGTGATGGGCGGTGAAGGCCGCGGGCTGCACAGGCTGGTCAGCGAAGCCTGTGACCAGCTTGCGCGGATTCCTTTGCGAGGCCGTATCGAATCTCTGAATGTTTCCGTGGCCACGGGCATCGTTCTCTATGAGGCGCTGCGCCAGCGGCTCGTGGAATGATTTGTCCCGCCAGGTTGTTGCAAAGAAAGACAGGAGGGGTGTAACCCTCCAACGTTTGCACACATCATAGTTCAGAGAGGGACGTGGATCGAATGGGCCGGAGGGAAAGCTTCGTGTACAGATTCATCTCGTTGATCATAGGCGCCTTCGTGGCCGGCTTGATGGCCGCGGCCCCAGCGTTTCCGCAAAATGCAAAGGGCCGGGCGTCGAACCCGCCGGCGGCAGATGCCCCCGCCAAAGCCGATACGTCTGCAACCGCCGGCAGCACGCAGACGCCTCCGGGAATCAGGATCCAATCCAACCTGGTCACGGCGCCTGTCACGGTCACGGACAAGGTGACCGGCGAATTTGTTTACGACCTTGAACAGAAAGATTTCCAGATTTTCGACAACGGCAAGCCGCAGAGGATCACCGGCTTCGCCCGCGAGCCGCACGAAATTGCCGCTGTCATCGTGATCCAGGACAATGAAGCCGTCGGGCCGCTTCTGAAGGAACTGAAAATGCTTGGTCCGATTTTCTCGCAGTTGATGCTGGGCCCCAATGGTCGGGCCGCCGTCATCACCTTTGGTTCAACGATCAACGTGGCCCAGGGCTTTTCGAACTCGGAGGCCGACCTTGACAAGACTCTTGAAGCTCTTTCAACGGACGGTCCCAAGGCCCGTCTTAACGATGCGCTGGTTCAGGCGATGAATCTGCTGGCGCACCGTCCACAGGGGGAACGGCGAGTGATCATCGTGTTTTCCAGCGGATATGACTCGGGGAGCGAAACCTCAAGCGACGAAGTCATCCGGCGCGCTGCGGCCTCAGAAGTCGAAATTTACGGCATTGGGCTGAGCCTGACAAAATCGTATCTTTCCCGCGATCTGCAGCCCATGAACGCCCCGACGACGCCTGAAAATTCGAGCGTCGCCATCCCGCCCACGCCCGGGACCCCTTCCACGCCCAGTTCTTCCATGCAGAGGTCCGGCGTGATGGTTCCTGCAACCGGCGCTGTTCACGCTGCCGTGCGCGGCGTTGAGTCGAAGTTCCACGCGAATGACGTTGAATCCTACGCCCGCTACACCGGCGGCGTCTTCTACGGCCAGTGGTCCGAGAGGGCGCTGCAAGTCCATCTGAGCGAGATATCCGCAGACATCCACAGCCAGTATCTTCTGGCTTACGTCCCTGACGACCTCTCGCAGAGGGGCTTCCACCGGCTCGAAGTTAAAGTCCGCAAAGACGGTGTGAATGTTCGTACGCGCAGGGGATATTTCTACGAAGGGCCAAAGCAGTAAAGGGTGGGTTGCTCGGGGGATCAGTCCTGCCGGTTCTCGATAATCTGTCCGGTCCTCAGGTTGAGTTCCGCGAGATACGGGCGCATGGTGTCGGGGCGGGTCTCGAGGATGATGGCGTGCGTGCGGCCCTGGTCTGAGTAAAGCACCGTAAAAAAACCTTCATTTTTGTTTCGCGCGGATGTGGGCTTGATCGTCCAGGGCAACTTCATCTTTCGAATCTTCTTGCTGACCTGTGGCAGATATTCCATTTGTGTGACAGACCTGTAGGGAACGCTGAGCGAGCCTTCCGGGCACTCAAACACCATCGCCGACTCGGTAAGCTCCAGCTTCCCGCCGCAGCCCTCGGGCATGGCTTCCGTGCCCGCGACGTACCGAAACGGGGGCTTTTCATGCCTCCGTCCCCAGGCCGAGACATTCAGCAGAAGCACCGCCGTCCATGCAAGGAATATCGCCGCTGTGATTCTTGAGCGTGCACTCATCGGGACTTTTTATCCGCCCCCGGTTTGCGCGCAGGTTTGTTTGCAAACTTAAGGGGCCTTTCGATTTGCATCGTCTTCGATCGTGGTGCGGCCGACCGGTACTTTAACCGTGATATACCAGGGAACGGGAATTGCTCCCCAACGTGCCGGTCGAAACTTCCAGGACTCGAGGTTCTTCCGTGCCTGATCAATCTCAGGTCCCTCAATTCCGCCGGAACTCGCGTCCACCACTTCTCCCTTCTGGTCCACCAGCACTTTTAACTGGACACCGCTGCCAGCCGGATCACTCTGTACGGGAGAGATTGCTTCCGGCGGCTGGATTTGTCTTTCCAAATCCTTCTCCGCGTTTTGCGGCGTCCGTGAGCGAAATTTCGTAGAACGTAGAGTGAAATTTACGACGACGTTGGTGCTGAATGGAGCAGGACCTTCCGATGAAACGTATGGCTTATAAACCCATTTCCGGACGGCATCAATAGCCGCCACGGCAAGGAGCGGCTCGCCTTCCACCACGTGGGCCGTGATGACGCGCCCCATGTCGTTCACCGTGATCGCCAGTTCGACGGGTCCCTGGATAAAATTCACTTTGGCAATGGCCGGGTAAGACGGCTTCGCAACGTGGATCAGGAGATTGGCCGCCTCCTGGCTGCTCAAAGTGTGGACGCGTTGCGTCAGGGGCGCTTGTTTTCCGCTGCGGACATTCGAGCCGGCAAGTGAAAAAGCAAGCAGGAACCAGCAGCCGGCCATGTTCCAAAGGCATGCCGTGACCGAACTAGGTATTCGACTCAAGGATCACCTGCGCCACGACGTATCGGTTAGCGTGCGAGATGGACATAACCGCGTGCGTAACGCCAAGCTGCTCCGCCACTTCGCGCGCCCGGCCGCTGAGCAGAAGTTCGGGCTTTCCGCTGTCCTGATGGGCGATTTCCACATCAAGCCAGCGGACCCCTCGCGCCCATCCGGTGCCCAGCGCCTTGAAGGCCGCTTCTTTCGCGGCAAAGCGGGCAGCATAGCGTTCCGCCCGGTTCTTGAATTTCTCGCAGTAAGCGATTTCGGCAGGAGTGAAGACCTTTCGCGCGAACCGGTCGCCATGCCGTTCCAGAGCCTGGGCGATTCGCTCTGTTTCGGCGATGTCAATGCCAGTGCCAACAGTCATCCTTTTCTAACCTTAACAGGAGATCCCGCCGAATTCAAACCGCCGAACGCGGCGTGCTATATTCAGACCTTGGCAAACAGAAATTTCAACCTGGTTTCCTCCAGCGGCCTCGAATGGATTGAGTCCGGCGCGCTTCGCAGCATCCCGTGGCTCGTTCACGCCTTTGGCACGCGCCGCGGCGGCGCACTGGCTCCGCGTGCGCGCGGAAGGGCTCCCGGGAATGATTGGACCAACGGCCCGGCAGCATCAGGCACTGAAACTCAACAATTCCTCAAAGCGCTCGGAGCAGAGCGATTTGCCCTCGCCGCCATCCATCAGACTCATTCCGCGCTGATTTACTGCGTATCGCGTGATTCCGCCCGCGGCCGGCTTCGGTATGAACCAGCGGGGAATATTCGATCCGGCCGCGAGGCTTTACCGCACCCGCCCGCGGGCGACGGGCTGATCACCGACCAGCCCGGAATTCTGCTTTCCGTCCGCACGGCGGATTGTGTGCCGGTGCTTCTGGTTGACCGTCAGCGTCGCACCGTCGCCGCCGTGCACGCCGGATGGCGCGGCGCTTTGTCCAGGATCGTTGAAAAAGCCGTGGGCGAAATGCGAAGAACATTTCACTCCCATCCAGAAGACCTTGTGGCGGCGATCGGTCCGTCGATCCGCGGATGCTGCTATGAAGTCGGTCCGGAAGTGGCGGATGCATTCATTGGCGCATTTCCCGCCGGAGAAGAATTCCTTCTCCGCCTTCCCGCGACGCCGGAGGAAACGAGGATGGCACAGCGTTATCAGACTCTCTTCGCGCTCCAGTCGCCTCCGGGGCACCAGTCGGAGCAGGCGCTGGCGAAGGTTCATCTCAATCTCGCCGCCGCGGTGTCGTACCAACTCGAACAGGCGGGAGTCCCTTCCAAACAGATTTACGTGGCGGACTACTGCACGGCCTGCCGTACAGACCTGTTTTATTCTTACCGCAAGGAAGGCGCGCTTGCCGGGCGGATGATCACCGTTATCGGGATGCAGCCGCCGGCTTAAGAGCGGGATCGAGCTACAACGTGGCCTCAGTCGGTACGATGGACCTTTCGACCGCACCCAGGCGCAACTGACCGCAGGCGGCCATCACGTCCTGCCCGCGGGAAATGCGGATGTAGGCGGGAACGCCTTGTTGCCGCAAAATTTCCTGGAATGCCAGCACGCGCGGCATCGGTGACGGCCGATAGGGAAGTTCCGCTCCGCTGTTGAAAGGAATCAGATTCACCTTGCACTTGATGCCTTTCACCAGCGCCGCCACGCGCCGCGCGTCATCGTCGGAATCGTTGATGCCATCGAGAAGGACGTACTCAAAAGTGATATACTCGCGCGGACGCAGCGGAAACTCGCGGCACGCTCCGAGCAATTCACTCAGGGGGTACTTCCGATTGATCGGCATCAACGCCGTCCGCTGCTCGTCGGATGAGGCGTTGAGGGAAACAGCCAGCCTGGGCCGCGCCGGCTCCTGGGCAAATTTGCGGATCTGAGGGACAATGCCCGCAGTCGAAACTGTCATGCGGCGAAGCGGGAGCGCGAACCCGTTCGGGTCGGAAAGAATCCGGACCGCTTTCATTACTTCGGGCAGGTTCAGCATCGGCTCGCCCATGCCCATGAAAACGAGATTTACCGGAACGCCTTCGGGGACCTTCTGCGCGTCAAGCACGGCGGCCACCTGACCAACGATTTCACCGGCGGTCAGGTTGCGCTTAGCGCCCAAGAGCGCTGTAAAGCAGAACCGGCAACCTACCGCGCAGCCTACCTGGCTTGAAAGGCAGAGCGTTACGCGGTTTTCCATCGGCATATAGACGGTTTCAATTTTCTCGCCATCTTCGAGCGATAAGAGATAGCGCACGGCGCCGTCGCGCGACATGACCGCTGCTTCGACGGCGGGATATTCAATCCGCCGGCACGAACTGAGCATCTCGCGAAAGCGGAGCGGCAGATCAGTGCAACCGGCAAAATCGCGAACGCGCTGAGCGTAGAGATGACGGAAGAGTTGCTTGCCGCGAAAGCGCGGCTCTCCGCACGCCACCGCAAGTTCTTCAAGCTCTGTCCGGTCGAGCCCGAAAAGATTTTCTTCCGATTGCGATATGGGTTGCTTCATGGAACCGGGCTTTCAGCACACGCGCGGCGGGCCAGGGGCGGGTTTTAGATCTCCCCCAGCGGCTTAATCGCAGACGCAGCGACCGCGAATAAGCCTTTCATGGCGCTACATCTCTTCCACGATTCAGAATTCATCATTTACCGCGCCCCGCAGCTTCTTTCGTTCAGGGCCGGCGTTTTACGTATCCGACACGCGAGTTCTCTGATAACATTGACGCCCAATTCAGTATATCTTACATTCTATAGTCTCCTCCTGAACTGAGAAAGGACGTCCAATGAGCCCGCGTCGAGTCGATCTTGAGCTTACTGCACGCCGCCGCGAGGCCCTGATCAAGGCGGGTTATGCCGAGATCCTCGAAAAGGGCCTGCACGCCACCACTATTGACTCCGTTGTGGCGCGGGCGAATTCCAGCAAGGGGGGCGCGCTCCATTATTTCCGCACCAAGGAAGACCTTTTCTACGCTGTGCTTGAATGGCTGCTCAGCGAACTGACTCACAGCCTCGACCAGGTGGCCTCAAGCCAGGAATCCCCCCGCGAGCGCCTTGCAGCAGAACTCGAACTTCTGTTCCACAGCGCCGAAGTCAACCGCAAGCTCTACCTGGTGCTGTTCGATTACGTCACCCTCGGCGCGCGGTCGGAACGCTTCCGGAAGCTGTTTCATGATTTCTTCCTCAAATGCCGAAAGCGCGACGCCCACATCATCAGCGAGGGTATCAAGCTCCAGGAATTCCGCCGCGTGCGGCCGGATGACGCTGCCGCAACCATCCGCGCACTGGTGGACGGCTACTGCCTCCAGTGGCTGATGGACGCGGACAACCTTCCCGTCGAAGTCTTCCGCGAGCGCTGCGGTGCCGTGCTGGGCGCCTACCTGCTTCGTCCGCCCGTGGAAACGCCGCGCTGAGTCGCCGCGTGGCAGCGGCGGTCTGCGATCGCTGCTCTAACCTTTTCAAGTAATTTCGCCGGGCAGGCATCCCTGCGAAATAAAGCTTGACAACGGTCGGCTAGTCTGGTATATTACTCCTGTTGTCTCGTGTCTTGCTGCAGGCAGGGAAAGGGCAGGAAGATTATGATGGCGAAAGCCAGATCAGCCAGGCGCAAAATTCACGCTGGATGTATTCGGAGGGCGGTTGTTCCAACGTGAGGCCCGGGAAAATGGGACAAAAAATATTGATTTTGCAAAAACGAACCGGAGAAGTTATTGAAAACAAAGGATCGGCATTCCAAAATGGGACAAAACGAACCGAAAAACGAACCGGAGAAGTCATTTAAAATCAGTGCCTGTGTAAAAAACAAACTGGAACAGACCGAAAAACACATATTTCCAACTTGTTGAAAATAAGGGACAGTCCAAAGATGCCTGCGATGCTCCACAGAAGGAAACCTTGCGGATCCCCACGACCCAAGAGGCACTGCAAAGCCCATTGGCCCCGCACGGAGAATCTAGCGGGATAGCCTATTGACTGGCGCATTCGTTTTTCGGGTGACTGCCGGCGGCTCTCGCTTCTTGACGCGGCGCCCGGCGGATGAGACACTGGCCCGCGCTCCAGTTTCGCATACCAAAGGAACCATCGGATGCTTGCAACCTCACTCCGGCTTGTCTTTTCGCTCTTCCTGATGGCCGGCGTTCCGCTGCTTTCGTGGCGGACGGCGCGTCCCGAGCAGGTGCAGGGCATTCCAAAGACGGCGCTCTACTTTTCCGCCATCGTTTCCCAATGGGTCCTGGCGGGCACCGGCGTGCTGGTGGCGTTCGTTGCATGGCCGGATTGGGGTGCTGTAGGAATTGCGCCGGCCCGATGGGCAACTCTCTGGGAATGGGTCGTGATGCTCGTTGCCGTGTCGGTGGCCGGCCTGCTGGGAATCCTCGTGCTCGAGCGTCGCGGCTGGTGGCCAAAGGAACCGGAAATGGTGCGGATGCTGATGCCGGAGAACCACAGGGAAAAGCTGTGGGCCGTGCTCGGCCTGGCACCCACGGCGGGCCTCTGCGAGGAGTTCCTTTACCGCGGTTTTCTGCTGGCGGAGGCTTCGGCGTGGGCTCATTCGGCGGGGTGGGGAATCGTGATCTCCTCGGTGGCCTTTGGCCTGGCGCATTCTTATCAGGGCGCGAACGGAATGGCGCGGGCGGGCCTGCTGGGAGCGCTGCTGGCGTGGCCGGTGGTCCGGCTGGGATCACTCTACCCATCCATGGTTGCGCACTTCCTGATTGACGCTGTGGCGCTGTTATGGCTTGGCCCGAAATTTGTAAGAGAGCGAAGCTGAGTTTGTTCCTGACGGTCAGGCTTGAAGTTTATTATCGTCGGAACAGATCTTTTCCACATCGAGGGGGAAAATAAAGATGGAGAGATTTTCTGCTGTGTGTGCTGCGGCGTTCTTCACGGCATCGATGGCAGTGGCTCAGGGCCGGAGCGCGTCAGATCAGTCGAAGCTGGTCGCGCGCGGCAAATATCTGGTGACGAACGTGGCTATGTGCGGAGATTGCCATTCGCCTCATGATCAGCAGGGGCGGGAAATTTCGGGACGCGAACTGCAAGGCGCGCCTCTTCTTTTCCAGCCAGTCCAGGCCGTCCCCGGCTGGATGCCGGTGGCGCCTCCGATTGCAGGTTTGAACGGATGGACACATAGCGAAGCCGTGCGATTCCTGATGACGGGTATCAGGCGCGACGGCAAACCTGCCGCTCCGCCCATGCCGTTGTATCGCCTGTCGCGGAACGACGCTGAAGCCGTTGTGGCATATCTGAAATCACTCAAACCCTCGAAATAGCGAGAGAGCACGGAGCGTCAGCCGTTTCGGAATGAGCGATGGGGCGGTGTGGGAAGAAGCTAGGAATTAAGCTTTGGCGACCGCGAGCATTCCTTTCTTTTGATCCCTTCCTATTTTCGCATTCCTGAAGAGGGGCTTGACTTAGCCTGTACTGTGTG
>DASRCX010000076.1:0-7879 GCA_035652895.1 Terriglobia bacterium | reverse complement strand
ATTTCGTCATCTCAATCCTCCTCAGCCTTCCTCGCCTGGCTCGTGCCTGTCGCAGCCTGCGGATTCAGTATGGTTTGCAGTTTCCGATACAGGCCAAAATCCAAACGAACGAGTTTGAGTGCGTCGCATTCTTATCCCGTTCTGCTCCTCGAAATCGGCTACGGCAATGGCAAGTTCGCGCTGCACGGCTTCCGATGGTTGGTACCGCTGATATTTCTCGTACATGCGAGCGGATAATTTTCGTTGTCCGCTACCATCGCCGCATGGGCAAAACTGGAAAGAAAACCACCGCCATAGCGCTGAGCCTGCCCAAGCCACTCAAGCAGATACGGATGGTCTTCCTGGGCGACGGAAATCATGCGAACCTCTCTTGCTGCAACAGGTCCTCAATCGCTTCCTGCTCAGTGTCGCCTTCGCCGATAGGACCTCGTGCAACAAATCGCTCACCGTCCCAGTCAATATCGAATCTGTCGTCGTAGGCGCAAAACGTGTTGTCCCAACGCGGAGAAACGTGCACATGCTCAGACCGCCCGGAATCCGTCTCGCCCATTGGACCTTCGTCGTCCGTCGTCATCTCAGGGTCCTCGTAATCGCCGCTGCATGCGCTGCACATGTTCGCCTCGCCTTCGTACCGATACTCCTACTGCCGCAGTCCCATTGGTTTGGGCCGCGCAGCAGGCGAAAACTGAATGCTCTGCGCCCGCAGCGCAGCTTCGATCTGAGCCTCTGTCAGAAGGAGCGGGCTGCCGTGACGCAAACGCGGAAAAACGAATCCGGCCAGCACCAGGTAGCGGCGAAGCGTGCTGGACTTCAGTCCCACCAACCCCGCCGCCTCCCTCAGCGAATACCTGCGCTCCAAGCTCATCGCTTTCGCCCCTTTCGCCGGTCTCTTACCGATTGCCGACGCAAGGTTTCGTTGAGAGCCTCCAACTGCGCCGCGATCTCCCAAATGCCAACGTCGCCAGCAATTGCCACACGCATGGCCAGGCCAAGCTCTTTCTGTCGGGATTTTCTTATGGCGATGGCTTGGTGCCGGCGGATCTGTGCTGCATTCATGCGGCCTCCTTCGTGGTCGCGACGCCTGCTCTGCGGAGGAAGCGCTCGATTTTCAGGAGGGTGGTTCGGCGCGGCCACGTCGCGCCACGCTCGATATTGCCCAGCGTCTGGAAGGTCACACCGCCGATCTTGGTTGCCAGTTGACGAAGCGTCAGGTTCTTTTCCGCCCGGTATGAGATGAGCAGCTCACGCACCTGCTCCGGTTTCATGTGTGGTTCGATCATGGAGGATTATATAGATTAATCCGATTAATCTTGTCAAGCATTATTTTTTGGATTTTTCTACTTCGGTATGGCCGAAAAGGCTCCAATGATAGGCGTCGTCGTTTCGCCTTCTCTTCGTGATCGCCTGAAGTCCTGGCAGGTGCGCGAGCGGCGCAATTCCTTCAGCGAGTTTTGCGCACTGCTGCTCGAGTATGCCGAGAAGCGATTGCAGAAGACTGGCAGCCTTACAGCCTTGCTGCAAAGCGAAGACATTGCCACGGAACCGTCCCCTTCCGGTCGCCGCAGTCTCGCCGAAAAAGCTGCCGAGATATCGAGGGGGGTCTATGGACAACACGCCAGCCCAGGAGCAAAGCAAGAACCGAAACATCGTCGTGCTAAGGCGTCATAGCCACAACAGATATACGCGCGTTATTTACCAGGCCGACCTCGAGGAGCTGCTACTCCTAAGCAGAGAGTTCAGCGAGGCGCGGGACCGTTGGTGCAGAAAAAAATCGGAAATCATCGCCGCGCTGAAGGCCGGGGCCAGTGTTGAGCGCGGCCTTCACGTGGCACGCCTGGAGTCTTATTTCCGGTCGGGGTACGACGTCGTCCCACAGACGTGCATTCGCCTGGTCGTGAGGTAGCCCGTGTTGACAGAAGAAGCGATGCGGAGAATGGACTGTCTGCGGTGATCTCTCTCGAGCGCCGCGGGCGCATCTGGTATGCGGTGGGACAGGTCAACGGGCGAAGAATCCACCAGAGTCTTCGCACCGGCGACAGAACCACCGCCGAGGACTTGAAGAGGGATATCGAGCTTCAGCTGCTCAGCGGCGGCCGACTGCGAAAAATCGCGTGGAAGGACTACTGCGATGAGTTCCTGCGCTGGATCACCCCGCAGGTGAAGAGCCGGGCGGAGGCGGGAAGCCACAGCACGCTCGAAAAATATTCCTTCGTGCTCGCGCGCTTCGACCGCTTCGCCAGCGCCAATTTCATAAAGGACCTGAGCCAGATTCAGCCTGCGACCATCGCGGAATACGTACGCGAACGCGGAACCGACAAGCACCCCAAACGTCAGGTCGCGGTTGGGCAAGAGACTCTCAAGGCCGACCTGCGCATCCTGCACCTCATCTTTGCATACGCCGTCGAGTGCGGGTATATGGCCGCCAACCCTGTCCGTTACAAGCGATTGAACACAACGGGTGGTAAGACAATGCCTTTTAGCGACGAAGAGATCGGCAGGATTCTGGATGAGCGCTACGTCAGGATGTGGCCACAATTGCGCGCCACAATCCTCGCGTTCCTGTTCACGGGCCTGCGAATCTCGGACGTGCGTCGCCTGCCTCTGGCCGCTCTGGACCTCCAAAATGGCTGGATGGTGGTGAAGACTCGCAAGCGCGGCAAGACGGTTTCGATGGCGATTCATCCTGAACTGAAGGCCGCGCTCGAAGAGCATCTGGCGTCGCGCACGCTGGCACAACAGGCGTCCCCTTATGTCTTCTCGACTCGACGAGGCAAACCCGCCCAGAGTCTAGACGCCTCGATCCGCAGGGTCTGCCAGCGATGCGGTATCGCCAATGGTCATCCGCACCGCTTCCGCGACACGTTTGCTGTGCGCCTGCTGGCGCAAGGCGCGAGCTTATACGACGTCGCCAAGCTCCTCGGCATCACGACAGCCACCGCCGAAAGACACTACTCCCCGTACGTAAGAGAGCTGCGCGAGAGAGGTGCCCGCCTGATAGGAAGTCTCACGGTACCAACGGCCGAAGAAAAAGTGGTGCAGTTCTGCATGACAGATGGGCCTAGAGAGGCCCAGAATGGGCAAATGCAAGGCGAAGTGGCGGACGTGAAGCGTGCGGCGAGCGCAGGCGGTAAACCGTAAGCTATTGAATCATTTAGCGGTTTTTCTGGAGCGGGCGATGGGAATCGAACCCACGTCCGAAGCTTGGGAAGCTTCTATTCTGTAAATTTGTTGATACTGCTTGGTTTAGGGTCGCAGTGGTGCACTTTCGCCTTTTCTTCAAAAATCTTTGCCCTGCCCCAAAATAATACTTGACAAACTATTGGACCTGTGAGACTCTAGTCTTGCCAGTAGGGGGCCATCCCCAAAGCCAACTGGCAGGAGAAAATCGATGACACGCACAGAGACGGCCAAGGCAATCGAGCGAGTGAGTCAGGAGGTGTGCATCCAGCATCTCGGATACACCCCGGACACATGGTACACAGGCGGCACCAGCCACAACGATGACCGCCTCACTGCACGCGTGACCGCAGAGGGAATCAGGGTCTCCGACAGCGGCACAACCGAAATCTATGACGGGCCGCGCACGATGAAGGCTGTCCGGGAATACGTGGCCGACTGGCTCAGTATGGTCTGGGCGTAATCTCCGTGCAGTGCATCGCGTGAGCCACCCCGCCTTGGGCGGGGCGTAAACGCCAGAGTCGGTGGCAAGGCCGACAAGCCAACTGGCAGGAGAAAAAAGCCATGAAAATCACGTACAAGACGGACGCAGTGAGTGGCACGATGGAGACCGAGAGTTTGCAAGCGGCGCTCGACACGCTGGACGCCCAAGAAAGCATCTCTGATTGCCTGTCTGATGGCGCTTGGGCATGGGTCGAGGACATGGACGGCAACCGGCTCTATTTGGGCCGCGAGAATATGGGCTGACCTCCGTGCAGTGCATCTCCGCATGGCGCGGAGCGTGAGGCTGGCAGCCTCGGACCGGGTGTACGTGAATCGCCCGGTTTTCTTGATATGAATATTTGTTCTCAGTGCGGAAAGCAATTTGAAGCCAGTGCTGCCTCCAAGCGAGACCAGCACTACCGCTGCAAAGACTGCACGAAGATAAAGAACGCACGATTTCGTGCACAGCATCCAAACTATTTTGCAGAGCATCGTCGGAAACCCGAAGTGTTGCAGCGCGAAGCCAAGAGGATGCGAAAGATGCGGTATGGTCCCCATCGCCCTAAGTTGCTGGCGAGGCAGCGACTATATACCGCTGTCCATGATGGCAAGATAGAAAGAAAGCCATGCTCACGTTGTGGGGCGCTGAAGGCAGATGCGCATCACGAGGATTACTCGAAACCGCTGACTGTCGTTTGGTTGTGTCGTGGTTGTCATCTGGAAGTGCATGGCGGAAATTGGTCTGCGAAATAATGCGCAAGCGCAAATATACCCGCAATCCCGAGTCAAATCCTCCAGGCCGACCACCGTCTGAAGTGGACGCGCTCGCCGAGCGCGAAGGCATCTCGCGGCAAGCCGCATGGTATCGCCTGAGACGCGCTACCGGGGGTAAGCGCGGCAGGCCACGGAAGTCATAAGGTGCAAACTAGTTTACCTTATCCCGCCTAAGGTCAACCATCTGATATCACCGAAGAAAAAACCGAAAATAATTCTGCCCTACGGTGAAATTTACGTTTCGCCGTAGGGCAGTGCCCGTGAAGTAGCACGGGCGAAGATCGATCTGCTAGCAGATTACGCAGACCCTTCCCGCCTGTCAAGCCTCACGACACTGTAGAACAAACCACTCGGGAAAAAATCGACGTAGTTCTTGGGGCCTCTGATCTCACTTCAGTTGGGTGTTTGTTTTCCAGGCAACTCACCCAACGGAAAGGGAAAGGCGAAAGCCAAGCCGAAGGGCGGCAAGAAAACTGGCTCGGGCGCGTTTGTGACGTGGTTTCGTCACTACCGCACGGGTCAGATTCTCTACGCCGCAACCTACGGCTACAAGGCGTGGCCTTTTGGCCGCGGAAAGAGGATCAGTGACGCGCGGCGATTGCGCCAGCGGCGGCGCCAAGGACAAACCATCTTGCGGCGCGCGCGAATCTCTGCCACCTCGTGCCGCCTTGCGCCGTCGCTTTCCACTCGTCGCGATCCGCCGTCATCGCCTTTAGCGAATCTGCGAGCCTGCGAGTCTGCTCCTGCGCGTAGGTCAGTTCCTGCGTCTTCGCGGCGAGATCGAGCTTGCATTGCTCGCATGCCCGGACCTGGTCGAGTATCTGTGGTATGTCGGACTGCGGCACGGTCGCGGTCGCAGCCTGAGTCGGATCCTTCGGCACATTTACACTGATCGGCTGCGAGGTCTTCAGTTGCGCGATGATCCACGCCATCTGATCGGCAGGCGTCTTCAATGCGGCGATACTCTGACTTAGGGCGGCGACTTGTTTCGCGTTGTCTTCCCTCACCTGCTGGATGGCCGCAGCTAGCGACGCAATTTGCTGCTGATTTGCGGCCACGACTTGCTGCGAGGCTTTAGAGTCGGCCTCGGCCTTCAGTCTGGCGTCGTGCTCGGAAAGCCAGTCCCGAAAACCGAGCGCGATGCCAATCAGAACAATGATGGCGACAACGGCTTCGGCTTTCGCGCGGATGGTCAATTTGGCTCGCAATGAATTTGCGTATCAGGCACCGCCACGGCGTACGCATGGCCGCCAGTGAAATCCTCGACGCACACAAGGCCGTCGCCCCAACGCTCCAGATGGACTTGCGGACCGCTCATCCACTTGTCGCAGATGCGGCGCACCTCGGCCCGGGGAACGCGGCATGACTCGAAACGCACCGTTAGCCTTCGCGTCGTCGCGCATCCCTGAAGCAGCATCGCCGCAAGCAGCATTTGCGCGACTCTCATGATTCCTCCGGGAGCTTCAGTTCGCGCCACACGGCCTGCATGCCGCCTTCTCGGAACGCGTAGCGCATATTATCATCGGGATTCGCCGGGCACTCTTCCATGTAGAGATGCGGACGATCCGGGAACGTCCGCCATTCCGCGCCCTCTGCCAGTCCGCAGGTCTTGGCGAGCGACAGGACGTTCTTCCAGCGCACATCCATCGCGTCCCAATCGGGTGTGAATGCGGGGAAGCCGTCCATACCAGGAACAATGTCGACTGCCAGTCCGAAGTTGTGCATGGAATGTCCGCCGGGCGCGTTAGTGACAATCTTGCCTGGGAGTGTGCGGCCTTGCGCGTAGAGCGCGTCCTGGGCGCCCCAGGTGCGCACTCCCTGCGTGACGCGAATCGCGATGCCGTTCGCTTCGCACTTGTCCGCCAGCTGGCGGATGCGGCGCACGAGTTCCGGGTGCACGCCCTCGAGGTTGGCTTCCGAGATGTTGTCAAGCATCGTTACTTATATATTTTGTTAAACATGCCACCGACGAGCAGCATGGCGCCGCCCGTCAGGATACCAGCGGTGGGGAAGAATCCGTGTACGCCTTTCCAGATGGTGACTGCGAGAATGCCGATGCCCACGACGCGCAGCACGAATGGCAGGTATACAACGCTTTCAAGTTTATCGACTCCTTGGCTGAAGCTCATAGCTTTCTCCTTGTCGACTTGCAGAATGTAGCGTCCCAGGGCTAGTGCTCCAGGATGCTCGAAGTGAGCCGGTGAATGTGCACGTCCTCTGCGACTTCGAGGGCCAGCCGGTTGGCGAAATCGCGGATGTCCTTATCGAGCTGCTCGCGCGTCTTTTCATGTCCGCCAGTGACGGTCATGCGACCGGTGACGGTCTTGTCACCACACGCGGCAATGAAGTCGAGTTCATCGTGCTTGTGACCGTTGCGCTGAATGTCGACGGTAACCTCGTATTCTCCGAGTTGGACCGTGAGCTTCATTCCCTGACCTCGACCCATGCTTCGTGAACGCGAACCTCTGCGGAGCCGGAGGTCGCAAATCCGCTGGGCAGGACGCGCCATTGCGTTCCAAGAAGTATCTGTATTCCAATCCTTGCAGGACTTGTACTTACAGGGAGTCCAGCACCAAGCTTTGTTATGGCTACCGGACCATTCGAGGCCAGCAGGGTGTTGCTTGTTGGCAATGCAGTGACCAAGAGATTATTCACGAGGCCCTGGGGAGATAGCGAGTTGCTTACGAACTCTAGTATCACCATAACATTTACGGTGATCGGCCTGCGCAGAACTCCGGCTGGGGCCGAAAGTGTCAGTTGCGCCACGTTCTGGTTCCCATCTCCTGAGACCGTCAGCGAGGCATAAGTTGACTGATCGCCGTCGATTGCGTTATTGGGATTTGCTACGGAGCCATTTCCGATTGTGGAAACGGTGGCGACTGACATAGGCAGAACCGTCACCATGCCAGATTGGGCGCCGCTGCCACCGTCGTCGTTGCCAACCGTATCCACGCCGCCAGCGACAGGAGTGGTAATCGAGCCGACGAAAAACCTGCCTGCGCCGTTGAGGGCGGTTTCCTTTGTTCCTGTGGCGTGATAGGTCACCGTGCCACCGAGGAAGCTCGGGTCGTCGTAGTAGACATAGTACAGCGTGTCGTAGCTAAGGCCGGTTACGGCGCCAGAGTTAACCGCGATGTCAGGCATGCCACTGACTCGCATAGAAAAGGCCGCGACATTGATCGTGGCACTTGATCCCGCGTCATGTCCCGTGAGCGGGTCCAACAGTGGTCTGTAGGTCGCATGCGCGGGAGTCAGCAGTCCGGGTCCGGTTCCGGTAAGCGTCAGGGTGTAGTCTGTTACGCCCGCAAGTGACTGCTCGCGCGCCCCCACCAGGTTGAAGCTGGTGAACTTGAAGTGGACGGTGGTGCCAATTAGCGTAGGGTCGTATTGCCAGGCGAAAATATTTTCGTCGAGACGCAGGAATTTCGAGCCGATGGTATGCGCG
>DASRCX010000075.1:0-21301 GCA_035652895.1 Terriglobia bacterium | reverse complement strand
CACACAGTACAGGCTAAGTCAAGCCCCTCTTCAGGAATGCGAAAATAGGAAGGGATCAAAAGAAAGGAATGCTCGCGGTCGCCAAAGCTTAATTCCTAGCTTCTTCCCACACCGCCCCATCGCTCATTCCGAAACGGCTGCGCCCCTGGCTTGGTTGGTCTGAGTGCTCCCGGAACGCGAGCCATTGACGCGGAAAAAATGATCTGCTCGGATAGGCAAGGCTTGCGGTTCCAAGTTTGGTGCACATGTCGCCGACCTTGAGAAACTGCTGGAGTTCGTCTCCAGGCGGATTGCCTTTCTTTATCGAACACTGCGTTCGCCTCTCGTGCCGAGCAACGCGCTCACTCAATCTCGACCTGCGCCTCACAGCCACAGTTTCTTGACAGAACAGCGAATCCGCCCGATAATGTTTGTTACTTGCCGCGGTAGCTCAGGTGGTAGAGCGCAGCCCTGAAAAGGCTGGCGTCGGCGGTTCAACTCCGTCCCGCGGCACCATTCCTTTCAACAACTTACTGAAAAGCACAGTCGCCGCCGTCGGAACAGAAAGGAACAATAAGAGATTTTCTCCTGCAAGCGGTTTCAAAACCCGTTCCAGCCCATTTGGAATCAATGGGTAATCCGAATGAATCAGGGGTTTTGAAATGGCTTGTAGGAATTGCGCCCGGCTAAGAGGGTGGGTTGCTGTTCTTTGGGAATGATCGTCTCGATCAACTTCTGTTGCGCAGCGAGTTTGTTCGAGGTCACCGCTTGCGCATACAAATCCAGGGTGATTTTGCTGGTTGAATGCCGAAACGATTCTTGCACGGTTTTTACGTCCACGCCTTCGGCAATAAACAAGGACGCCAAGGTTCTTCTGAACATGTGCCGCATGGTCGAGTGATTGATTCGAATTGCCCAGGGGAGTTTTCATAGGCAACTCTAACAGTTAATTGTCTCAGTCAGTGGAAAAATCTAATTCGGCGATTTGGAGGAACTGAAGCAGGCTGGATAAGCTGAAGGATATGTTGAAGGACCAACTTGGAATTCTCGTCGCGCTCGACCTGAATCCGCATGACGTTTGAGAAGAAGGAGGTTAACGGCCATCGCCCAGATTTGAAGCCCCGTCATGCCTGCCCATAGGATAAGGGCCAAGGTCTCCACCGGCGCGGAGAAAGGTCGAGTCCATTGAAATCTCGATGAATCGAAGGCAGCCGTAACGACAGTTGCAAGAAACAGGAAGCTTGCTCCAACCCCGCCGAAAGGGTCAGTGACACTGTGATTGCCGCGCTCTTCGAGGAGCGTTGGGTCAGCAGCGAGCACTACGCCCCTTGCCTGCTTCGAAACACAAAAGGATGTGAGCGGATGGCCGGAATGACCCTCTCCCCAGGGTCAACCGGGAATGACTTATAATGAATCGCCCATTCGCATGTGGGAGCGACGATGTCTGAGACGCGGCAAGATCCAGCTCAACTCGAAACACTCAGCTCAAAGCGCGGGGATCTTCTGGCGCTCGTTGCAGTCGCGCTGGCTGTGATGGCGGTCCATATTGCCACGAATGGCGGATACGGAGTCCATCGTGACGAGTTGCAGGTTCTTGACGACGCGCGGCATCTTGCCTGGGGCTTCGTACCTTACCCTCCGTTCACGCCGTTTGTTGAGCGCATTGCTCTCATTCTGTTTGGCCACTGGCTGATTGGCCTGCGCATGTTTTCCGTGCTGGCGCAGGGCCTGGTCCTGATTCTCACGGGTTGGATGGTGCGCGACCTCGGAGGCCGGCGGCTGACGCAAATTGTCGCCGCGCTCGCTGTAGCCGTGTCGCCGCTCCCGATGTTCGAGGCTACCGAGTTTCAGTACACCTCGTTCGACTTGCTTTGGTGCGTGCTCACCGCCTTCTTCCTCATTCGCCTGCTGAAGTCGGAAGATCCGCGCTGGTGGCTCGGCGTCGGCGCGGCCCTCGGCCTGGGGATGATGACGAAATATACGGTGCCGTTTTACATCGCGGGGATTGCCGTGGGCGTTTTGCTCACGCCGGCGCGCCGTTATTTGAAGAGCCGCTGGCTCTGGTATGGCGCTGCGCTTTCTCTCCTGATTTTCCTGCCCAACCTGCTTTGGCAAATCCATCAAGATTTCGTCACCATCAGATTCCTGCACCACATTCACGCGAGAGACGTCGCCGAAGGCCGGGCCAGGGGATTTCTTCGCGATCAGTTCCTGATCAACACCAATCTCTTCCTAGCGCCATTGTGGATTGCCGGAGTCTTCTACTTCTTTGCGGCCCGTGACGGCAAGCGCTACCGCCTGATGGGCTGGTTCTGGGCGGTCCCGGTAGCGATTCTGTTTTTCGCCGGGGGGCGCGGCTATTACGCGGGCGCGGTCTATCCCATGCTCTTCGCGGCGGGCGCCATTTTGTGGGAACGTGCCGCGCGTTGGCTTTCGATAGGCTGGAGCCTCGCTTTCAAAGGGGTAACTTTCACCGCGATTGCTGCAGGCGGAGTGATGGCAGGAGCGATGTTGCTGCCGATTCTGCCCTTGAATTCTCCACACAATATCGCCGTCAAAATCAGCGGGGATTTGCGTGAAGAAGTGGGCTGGAGAACTCTGGTCGGTACGGTGGCGCATATCCGGGATTCTCTGACTCCCTCAGAACGGGCGGATTTTGCAATCATCACGGGCAACTACGGAGAGACGGGCGCGATTGATTATTACGGCCCGGCGTATGGATTGCCTCAAGCCATCAGCGGCACGAATACGGCCTGGTATCGCGGCTACGGCAACCCGCCTCCCAGTACACTGATTGTGATCGGGCTGTCGCAAAAGCAGGCGGAGTGCCTGTTCCATTCGTGCCGGCTCGCCGGGCATAACGGTAATCGTTTTAGGATTAAAAACGAGGAGAGCACGCAGCATCCGGACATCTTCGTTTGCGGCCCGCCGCGCGAGGGATATCCGCACTTCTGGAAGCATTTTCGAAACTTTGGGTAGATCCACGGGCCGGACGGCCTTCCCGCCGGGGCGGCGCATGGATCGCGGGTCCTGCGATCTGTACGATTCATGGCAAGGCGCAACGCCGAGTTACAACACGGCGCCGTGAACCGCGTCACCATAAAAACTCCAGCATACCTGCTGACGTTTTCCGCGACGTCGATTCTTCTCGGTTTCATTGCCGTCGCGGTCGGATATCCGCCCGCCAGCTTGCGGGTGCAAGTCTTCCTGGGCGGGGCGGTTCTGGGTCGAGCTGGATGTTGTACGGTGCTCCATCTGTCCTCGGCCTGGGGCGGCCTTGAAAAGCGCAACCCGTTGTTTGACAAACTCTTACACGATGAAAATCCAACTTCCCGCAAGTTGGATTTTCGACCCCGGCCAGCAGGGTGACCGGAGCGCCCTATGATCCGATTCCACCCCCGAAAATGCACTTCAACTTACGAATTCGGGGTTGAATAATCCTGAGGCGCGATCTATCCGGGCTCTTCTGTCACAGCGTATTCGATTGGTTTCTGCTGGCCTCTGATTATCAGCTAAGCGGACCTGAAACCGCTGGCGTCGGGCAACCGGGGCGGCCTTGCAGTTAGTGCGCGATCGCAAACCGGACCGTCTTTCGAGGCATCGGCCCGCTTGACGATCACGGCGCGCGCCAGATGAGATGATGGCTCTTGTCGTTGCCGAACATAACAATCGAATCGGCCGTGGTCGGGGTCGTTCGGCCCGTGTTGACGGTGGTTAATGCAGCGCTCCCAAGGTCCATCACATATCCCTGGGAATCCTGAATCTCGATGCCGGGAGAATTTGCGTTAATTGTTATGTTGCTTCTGCTGTTGCCGGCAAGTGAAAGCAACCCGCCGCCGCCCGACCCACTGCCGATTTCCGCTGTAACCTGGGGCTGGCCCTTTGAAGACGCAATGCTGAATTGCAGATGATCGCCGAGCAGCGTTGCCTGTCCCCTTTCGCCCGAGATGGATAGTGTGCCCGCGCCGATGGATGTGGCAGGCTTTCCATCCCGGTCCAGCAATTGAATTTCGGGCCGGCAGTTTGTTTCCGCCGCGCAATTCACAACCATCTGAGCGCGTATATGCCCGTTCTCATCCACCAGATCGAACTCCCGTGCGGCGACGCGCTCAGCGCTGGATTTAATGCCGACTCCCGTTCCACCCGAAGAGCAAGAGACTGCATAAACGATAACCGCAGCCAGCATGGTCGCCAGAGCCAAAGCGCCCAGGCGCTTCAGCCGCCGGTTATCCCGCTCCAGTTTTTCCAACCGCCGCATCATTTCGCTGTTGGTCATAATCCTTCTCTCCATGTTCCAGTTTCCAGGCACACTGCAATGAGTAGCAAGTTTACCACCGCCGCCGAATCTGTCTGTATTCCACCCATGCCTTGAAATCCCGCATGATTTTTGAATTACCCTGGTTTGTGGCGGCACTGCCGACTAGCCGGTTGCGCGCCGAACGATTTACGATGAGTCATGGCCTCGAAGTCCGCCATGACGCTTGACCGCGTGCTTTCACGCTTCGGGATAGCCTCGCGCACCGCCGCCCGTGAGTTCATCCGCGACGGGCGGCTGAAGGTGAACGGCAAAGTCGAACTGAACCCGGACCGCTGGGTCTGGCCGCAGCGCGACCGCATTGAGCTCGACGGCAGGCGGCTGCGCCCCGCAGAGCGGACCTATCTGCTGCTCTATAAGCCCAAGGGGGTCATCACCAGCCACGGCGATCCTGACGGCCGCAAAACGATCTACGACCTGCTGGGCGAGAGCGGCCGATGGGTGGCGCCGGTCGGCCGTCTGGACAAGGACACTTCCGGGCTGCTGCTGCTTACCAACGATACCGAATTCGGCCACGCCGTGATGAGCCCGGAATCGCAGGTCGAGAAGACCTACATAGCAAAGGTCAACGGACTTATGAGCGACGACGTGATCGCGCAGCTTGCCCGTGGGGTCGAAATGAAACGCGGCGATTGGGCCCGGCCCAAAAGCGTCCGGAGACTTGAAGACCGCGGTAAATACACCTGGCTCGAGATTGTGCTGACCGAAGGCAAGAACCGTGAAGTGCGCCGCATGGTCGAGGCCGTCGGCTTCAAGGTGCTGAAGCTCGTCCGCACGCGCATCGGCCCGCTAACGCTCGAAGGACTCGAAGTCGGCAAGTGGCGCCCCCTCACCCGCCGAGAGGTTGCGGCATTCGGCCGGATGCCACAGTGAAATGGATTTTCTGGAGGAGTGACGAGCATGACGGCTGGAGGATTTGCACGGTATTAAGCTAACGCCACCCTCCGCTTTTGATCGTCGTCATCACGAACCACATTGGGCGTTGCCTCGCCTTTACGGGTATTACCCGTGATGACTTCAATAGGCTATAGGCTCAAAATCCCGGACAGCGTCCAAAATGCGATGCGCGCCAACCGATGAGATTCCCACTCCAAGGCGGGCTTTAGAGATCCCACCTCGCGGCTGCCTTTTTCCCTTGACAGCGGCCTTCAAGTATGCTACATTGCTAGTCCAGTCGCGGAGGGGTCCCGGCCCCAAGGCAGAGGGCTCTCGCGGGTTGCCGCCTTCCGGACGGGAAACTGTCGGGCAGTTTAAATGTTATGCATGCAGGGCGAAGGGCCAGCGAACAGTTGTCTTTATACCCAAAATGCGACGCAGGCAGGAGGGCGGGTTTTCATGGTGCAGTCAGCTAGTCCTTCTGAGAGAGTAGAGCAGGGGAAAAATGGGACAGAAAAACCGTTTTTTGCAAAAACGAACCGGAGAAGTCGTTGAAAACAAAGGACAGGCCCTCCAAAATGGGACAAAACGAACCGAAAAACGAAGCGGAGAAGTTATTGAAAATAAAAGCCGGCAGGAAAAACGAACCGGAGAGTCCTGGAAAGCGAAGCTGGCTAAGTTATTGAAAATACAGAATCGGCAAAAACCGACCCTTCGCGTTCGATGTCACACATTTGTAGCCTTTTCGGCATCGACTTTTCCCGGTGCGCTCCGCTCTCCGTCATCGTGGACCACCTGACGGAGCGTATCGATAAACACCTTTGCCGCAGGGGTCAGGAACTTGCCTTTGGCGCGCACGATGCCGATCGTCCTTGAAGGTTGCGGAGGAGCAAACTCCACGAGCCCGGCGTCCTCCCGATTGCGATACCGGCGGCCGGCCATTTCCGGCAACAGCGTGACGCCGGCCCCGGCGGCGACCATCGCCATCAGGGTATCAAATTGTCCGCCCTCGAAAACAACGCGGGGATTCAACTGTGCGCGCTTGCAGACCTGCAGCACGTCATCGCGGAAGCAATGGCCGTCTTTCAGCAGGAGGAAAGGTTCCTGCGCAACCTGATCGAGTGTGATGCGTCGGCGACTTCGCCACAGCCGGTGATGCTTCGGGACTGCCAGCAGCATGCGTTCACGCAGCAGCGGTTCGGCGACGAACTCCGGCGAATCGATGGGAAGGCTGAGCAGGGCAAGATCGAGTTCGCCCTCGCCGAGCCTCTTCAGCAGACCATGGGTGAGGTCCTCTACGACGTCGATGGTGACATCTGGAAACGAGTTCGAGCAGCGGCGCAAGGCCTGCGGCAGGACGTAGGGTGCGACGGTCGGAATGACTCCTATAAAAGCCCGGCCGCTGCGCAAGCCGAGCATGGCCTTTACGTCATGGCGTGCGTCTTCGATGCTGTTCAGGATGCGCGCAGTGTGTTCCTGGAAACGCTCGCCGAAGGCCGTCAGGCGGATGCGGCGACCGAGGCGATCGAACAGGCGCGCCCCCAGTTCATCTTCGAGCTTGCGGATCTGCTGGCTGAGCGACGGCTGGGAGACGTGTTCGTGCTCCGCCGCCCGCGTAAAAGATCGGAAACGCGCCACTGCCTGGAAGTAACGGAGCTGATGGAGTTCCATACGTGGAGCCTATGAATTTCATAGGAATTATATATTTGAACTATGCTTCGGAACAACCCAGACTGGGAGGGTAGCGGAAATTACAGACAGATCGAGAAAGCAGGCGGACCCAGCCCGCAACAGGCTGGCAAACGCTCCTGAGGAGCGATGTGACTCCCCGGGACCTCGATCTGGCGAAAGCAAAAGGAGGGTAACAGCATGGCGCGTGTAGCACGAGAGGTAGTCCAGAAGGCCGGCGTTGATGTGGACAAACTGCTTGACCTGCTTGTCCGGAACGCCTCCGCCGAACTGACAACCTATTACTATTACACCATCCTGCGGGTGAACCTGATCGGCCTGGATGGCGAGGGTCTGAAGGAAATCACCGAAGACGCCCGCATTGAAGACCGCAACCACTTTGAAGCATTGGTCCCGCGCATCTACGAACTGGGAGGTCAGATTCCTGACGACATGAAGGCCTTCCATGACATGTCGGCCTGCCCGCCGGCCCACCTGCCCAAGGACCCGAGAGACATCAAGGCGATGCTCGAAATCCTCGTGAGGGCCGAGCGATGCGCCATCGGCGGGTATAACGCCATTTGCAACATGACGGCCGGAAAAGACCATCGGACCTACGACCTGTCGCTTGCCATTCTTCACGAAGAGGTCGAGCATGAGGCGTGGTTCTCCGAGTTTCTTGGGGAAGGACCTTCGGGGCACTTCCGACGGCAGGGGACAGGGTTCTCACGGAATTCGCCCTATACGTCGAAGTTCCTCATCCCTTAAGATGGGTTTGAGACTGGAAGCACAAGCGCCGGCGCGCGGACGTTTGCCTCGATACGTGGTCTTTTGGCAGACGGCTTCGCGCGCCGCCGGATTTTCATGAGGAGGTTGGCATGGCACTGAAAGCAGGTGACGCGGCTCCGGACTTCAATCTTAAAGCAGCGACGGGCGACACGCAGCAGGACTTCAAACTCTCTGACCACAGGGGCAAGAACGTGGTCATCGCTTTTTACGCTTTGGACTTTACTCCGGTTTGACAGAACGAACTCTCGGCATTTCAGGCGAATCTCGCCGAGTTTGCCGGGTTAAACGCCCAGGTCGTGGGCGTCAATACCGATTCCGTTTTCTCCCACATCGCCTTCCAGAAATCCCTGGGAGGGCTGAAATATCCGCTGGCTGCGGACCGTTGGCCTTACGCCGCCACCGCACAGGCCTACGGAATTTTCCCTCCGTCCAAACATGAAATTCCCTTCGTGAACGACCGGGCGATCTTTGTCGTGGATAAGGACGGCAAAATTGCGTGGTCGAAGGTTTACGAGTTGCGTCAATTGCCCGATTTGGACGAGGTCCTCGATACTTTGCAGCACATTTCGTGAAAAGACGTTGGACCCTTGAAGGCTGTCCTTATCACTTACGAGTGAATTGGTAAATCGCACCGGAAGTTCCGGTTTCGGCGGTCAGTTCGCTCGAGGTTTTTGACGGGCCTCACGATGGGCCTTGTTTTCTTTGCGGGCAAGGCGCAGGTTGGCGCTGTGGAGACTCGCGTGGTGCTGAATTTTTTTCATCTTATGTCGCCCGTATTTCTGCACCAGATCGTGGCGTCCTGCACGGCGAGCTTCAGCATGAATGCTTCCGCGGCTTTCCTTCAGCCGCTGCCGTTGATTTTGCAGTTCCTGTTGATGCAGGTTGCTTTTCACCCTGCTGTGCACCTGCACCGAAGGGCTCCCTTTCTGGCTCTGGGCGAAGGCTGCGGGTGCGGCCGTGAAAACCACAGCCAACATCAAATGCAGAAACCGTTGGGAAAGGTTGTTCATCGATGACTCCTTGGAATTTGCGAGTTGCCAGTCCCCTGCACTTGGCGCGCGACCGCCAATCGTCTTCAGTCGTGCAAAGAAATCAGCTTTCGATGCCCCGTTGCTCGTCGGCGTGATTCGTTTCGCCGCATGCCGGGTTTGTGAACTCCCGGACGGCTCAGGGTTTTCGGGCACGTGCTGTATCATATTAGATGGCGTGCTCTGATGCACCTGGAAAAAGCGTGAGGAAAGTGACAATGATAGCCGTGCGATACAGCCTGCTTTGTCTGTGCCTTCTGGCGGCCCCGGCCCTCGGGCAGCAGGCACACACCGGAAAGCAGAACGAGTTGATCGGCGGGAAGCTGATGTTTGTCGGTCGGATGCCCGGCAGTATCGATGCCTGGGTTATTAACGACCTTAAGGCGTGGGGCCGCTATAAGCCGACCCAGGACCCCGAGGGCGTCGACCTCACGATGAGGGCCTACGCACCAGAAACGCGAACGGAATATCAGATGCGCAACGGCATCCCCCAGCCCAGGGAAGTGAAGAAGAAAAACCACGAGCCCGTAATGTTTACTGTGACTGTTACGGACTGGGTCACGGGACAGTTGCTCTGGCAGGCGGAGATCATCGACCGGAAGCCAAAGCGCGACGAAGACCTGCCGCCGGCGAGCGACGTCAAAATCCGCGCCGGCGGATTTTCGGGAGACCAGATAGCACAAGCCATTGTAAGAGAACTTCGGAAGTACGTGGACCATCTGGCTTCGCAGCCGGGAAGCCGTTAACCCCCATCTTAACCGGAGAGTTGTTGCTCCATCTATACGCAGTTGATTTATAAATACTATGAACGTGGCTATTACCGGAGCCGCAGGTTTGTTTGGTCACGCCCTCGTGCAGGTTTTCGGCAGGCGGCATGCAGCTTTCCCAATGGGGCGCGGGGAAGCGGACATTACAAAATACGAGGAAGTGCGTTCAGCCTTTCAGAGGCTTTGTCCGGAGGTTGTGGTCCACGCGGCTGCGATTCCCAGCCCCGATGTTTGTGAGGAAGACCCGCCCCTGGCCTATCTTGTCAACGTGCACGGCACGCGTCACGTGGTGGAAGCCGCGCGGGAGATCGGCGCCGCAGTGGCCTATATTTCAAGCGACGCGGTGTTTGATGGTGAGAAGCAGACGCCTTATCGTGAAACGGATTTGCCCAATCCGCCCACTGTTTACGGGCGCACCAAACTGCGCGGCGAAAAGATAGTCGCAACGCTGCCACGGTATTGGATTTTCCGCGTGGCCGTGCTTTTCGGGCCGGGAAGAGCGAACTTTATTGATAAGGGGCTGCGAAAAATGAAAGCGGGGGAAGATTATGTGGTGACCTCAGACCAGACAGGCGGTGCGCTCTACACTTTGGATGGCGCCCAAAAGATTCTGGAAGTCGTGGAGAGCGGGCGCTGTGGTCTTTTTCATCTTGCAAACAGTGGAATCTGTACTCGTTATGAACTTGCAAAATACGCGGCGGAGAAGGCAGGCCTTGACCTGCGCCATCTGATTGGAATCCCGTCAGGCCAAATGGGCCGTCCGGCCAAGCGGTTAAAGTATGCCGTGATGGAAATGCGCGCGCTTGCTGAGGCTGGTTTTAATCTGCCGCGGCCGTGGCAGGCTGCGCTGGATGACTATCTGCGAACCGTACTTCCACTGGGAAGTAACGTCCCCGCCTGATTCCCTTCATGCATGAACTCAACGTCATGGCCGGGGATAATCCTTCTGCCGAGCTTGAGCACGGATTGGCGGTCCCGCTGAGATTGCCGGCGGTCGCGGGGGATCATGGTCAGAACGCGGGCGTCTTCCGCCCGGCACAGGCAGGCGTCTCCGGCCACGACGGTGTTGAATTCCGGTCCCGGAACGATCACCGAAACGTGTCCCGGAACATGGCCTGAAGTCGGGAAGAGCATCAGCCCGTCCGGCGGCGAATGTGACTCAAGCCAGCGATACTTCGAGGCCGAGCCCAATCGCTTCCGGTCCCACCAGCGCAGCGTGAGTTTTCGAAGCTGATGCATATAACCGGCGGCATGGTCGTACTCAGGCGTTTCCGGATAGTATTTCAGGATCAGCTTCTCCCACTGCTGATCGTTAAAGAGGTCGGAGTAAAGTGAGCAACACCAGTCGTGCGATTCCTGCGTCCCGTAAATGATGCTTTTGGCAAAGAGCGAATTGTTCAGAACGTGGTCAATGTGAAAGTGCGTGTTGATTACGGCTTCGATGTCGGATGTCTTCAGGCCGCGGCGTTCCAACGCCTGGACCAACTGATGGGCCTCGTGCGGCATGCCGGTGTCCACAATCAAATGGCGATTCCCGTTTGACAAAAGGACGGAACTGGCGTTGCGCCAGCTTCCCGGCAGAAGCGCTTCGACGATCCATTGCGAGTTGCTCATGTTCAGCCTGTGACAGGACGGTTCCAGATGGGCGGCACCCCATCGAACCTGGAAAGATGACGCCCAAAGAAAGAAGATACGCCGTCAGGATGCCGTGGTCAAAGATTTCCGGTTCCTGGCCTGATCTTTTCTGTTAATTGCCGGCGTGCAGAGCTTTCACAGTTTCGACAGGCTGACATCCGGAAGCGTGTCCTCCGCTGGGGGAGCGTGGAGCAGGCGGGCCTCCAGGGCCGCGAGGATGTCGGCCTTGGTTATAATTCCCTCTAACCGGCCTTCAGGCGAAGTAACCAGAAGGATGTGTTGCCCACCCTGCCTTCTCAGCAGTCGAAGGGCTTCCATCACATCACAGTCGCTTGGAATTCTCGCCGCCTGCTTCTCAACGATGCTGCGGATAGGGGTTTCCGGCCACAGGCGCGGGTCAATTTTGGCGAGCGACCAAATGGCAGCCGTACCCAAAAGCCGATCGCCCTCATAAACAGGAAAGACGGTATGATGGGAGCGGTTTTGCCCTGCTTCTGCAAGTGCCTGAACCGATGACGATGCCTGGAGCGACATGACATTCTCCTGCATCACTTCACGGACCGGGATGCGGCCCAGTTCCTGGATGCGAAGACCTTCATGCAGCCGTTGATCGCCGGATGCCGAGGCCTCGCCTGAAACTGCATAGGCTACTGCCGCACCAATCAGTGTGGGAATGATGTATGCATGACCGCCCGTGGCTTCAGCGACAAACACGACTGCAGTCAACGGAGTCTTGTAGCCGCCGGCAATAAAAGCGGCCATCCCCACAGCCGCAAAGAGGTCAGACCCCGGGTTATGTGCGATGATCATGGCGAACGCTTTTCCGAATGCTCCGCCTGTCAAAAAGAGCGGTACGAACATGGCGCTGACTCCACCCACTCCCAGAGAAGCCAGAGTGGCGACGAGCTTAAGGATTCCGAAGTTGATCAACTCCAGAGGATTGTGCGGGTGCGTCAGGATATTTCCCACAGCTTCGTAATTCGGACCGAGCGGAATCAGCGTGCCCGGATATGCGGAGATGAATACGAGACCGCAGAGGGCCGTCAGCAGACCTCCGGCGGCAAGTTTTATCCAGTGAGGAACGGGGCATCGAACCATGAACGTGCGAAAGCGCCGGAAGGCAATGTCAAAGGCCATCGCAATCAAACCACAGACGGCCCCCAGAACCGCAGACCACACCAGATCGTTTCGAGAAAATGAACTGCCGCTTGGAAAGTCGAAAAGCGTTCCAGATCCCAGAAACGAAATCAGAGTGACGTAGGAAACAACAGAGGCGATAAGCGAAGGCACAAGCGCTTCGTGCGCCAGATCATCTTTGTAAGGCATTTCGAGCGCGAAAACCAGCCCCGTCAACGGCGCACGGAAGACGGCAGCCATGCCTGCCGCGGCACCACTGATCAGCATGATGCGCCGGTCGCGGGGCTCCAGACCGACGCGGCGCAGCTTCGCCCACAGCCAGGACCCCAGCGCGCCGCCTCCGTAGATGCTTGGCCCTTCCAATGCCGCGCTGCCACCGAAGCCGACTGTCGTTACCGCGGCCAGAAGTTTGGGGATGAAGGGCCGCATATTCACATCGCCATGATGATGATGGTAAGAGCGGATGATTTCTTCGGTGGAGTGCTCATTGGGGTCGGGCGTCAGGTATTGCATGATCAGCCCCGTAGCTACGAACCCAATCAGCATGATCGGGATGATTTGCCAATGATGCAGCAGAAAGCGGTGTAATAAGGGTGGCCAGACCTTGTTGAGAATGATGATGGCAATACATGTAGTGACAAGACCTGCCGCGACCCCGATAATTGGGCCGACGATCAGCCATTTGTGAAGGTCACGGGAATACGTTGCGGCAAGATCCTGGCGGATGATCGATGCATATTTATGCAGGAGTTCGCGGTGAACTTTCTTCTGCTTTATCTGCTCAGGCATGGTCGTTAATTGGCGGTGGAAACTGCCTCCTGAGGCCCGTTAACGGGCTCGGCTTTTTTCACCAGCGATGCGATCGTCTTTCTGGCGCGAGGTCTTCGTCGAACGCTTTCCCTCCGCTAAAGAATCAGGTTCGGTTGGATTGAGGACTCCGATCCGGAACCGCTGGACCTCGCGCTGGTGAAGTTCGGTCAGGCGGGCCAGGAGTTTTTCTCCTTTGGGCAACAGATAAACTCGCACGACACGTTGGTCGCCCGTCCCATGGTCCTTCCGGACCAGCCCTCGGCGTTCGGCCCGCTGCACAAGCCCCACAACCGCGTTGTGGCGCTCCTGAAGAAATTCCGCAAGTTCCGTGATGGTGGCCCACCCCCGACCCGTGAAACCCGCAACGCCGAGAAGAAGCTGGTGTTGCTGGGGCGTCAGGCCGTTTGATCGGGCGGCCTTTTCGCTGAAGCGCAGGAATTTTCGAAGCTGGTAACGGAATTCCGCGAGCTGGCGCAAAGCCTGCAACCTGCCAGGCGTGCCTGAATTCTGCGACGAATGCAGATGCCCCATACGCCAAGTATATCACACTGCGATATGCTTGCAGCGGTCCGTACAACAAACCCATTTGGCACAAGAGGTTGTTGACAAAAGGCCGCGGGCTGAGTGAAGATGAAAGGGTTCAGCTATATGAAATCAGAGGCGTAAGGGACTTTGGAAACGCATTTTCAGAAGAAGGAACGCGGTAAAATACGGTGGCACGTTGTCGATGCTGACGGTGCCGTCCTCGGCAGGCTGGCCGCGCGCGCGGCACGCATCCTTATCGGGAAGGACTCTCCGGACTGGACTCCTCATTCGGACCATCGCGAAGGGATTATCGTTATTAACGCCGAAAAGGTGCGTTTGACGGGGCGAAAGCTTCAGCAGAAGGTTTACAGGCACTACACAGGGTATCCAGGAGGCCTGCGGGAGATTTCCGCGCAGCGGTTGCTGGAAACGCGGCCAGAGCAGGTCGTGCGCGAAGCGGTTTTAGGGATGCTGCCCAAGTCGCGCCTGGGAAGCCGGCTGGCAACAAGGCTGAGAGTTTATGCAGGGCCGAATCATCCGCATCAGGCACAGAATCCTGTGCCGGCCCGCCTGACAATTTAGTAAAAGGATTGGACATCTTGAACCGTTCGTAAGGAGTAGGTGTGGCTGAATTAAATCAATACTGGGGTACTGGACGAAGAAAGACCTCCGTGGCGCGTGTGAGGCTTCAACCCGGCACGGGGAAGATTCTCGTGAATCGCCGTCCCATTGAGGAATATTTTCCATCCGAGGTATTGCGATCGGAAGTTCGCCAGCCTCTAGTTTTCACGGAAACAGACGGCAAGTTTGATATCATGGTAAATGCTCAGGGTGGTGGAATTCATAGCCAGGCGGGAGCCGCCAGGCTGGGTATTTCCCGGGCTTTAGTTCTCTTCGATCCTGAATTGCGTCCCCGTTTGCGACAGAGTGATTTCCTCACACGCGACCCGCGCGCCAAAGAAAGGAAGAAATACGGCCAGAAGGGCGCACGCAAGCGGTTCCAGTTCTCGAAGCGCTAAAATAGAAACAGGTTGGCAGTTGGCTCTCGCGCGCGACTGAAAAACCCGAGCACTTGAGGGCCCCTGATTTTCCAGTGTTGGAGGAGATTTGTCGAATATCACGATGAAGGAATTTCTGGAGGCTGGAGTACACTTTGGCCACCAGACCCGCCGATGGAACCCCAAGATGAAGGAGTACATCTATGGGGAGCGGAACGGCATTTACATTATTGATCTTCAGAAGACCCTCAAGCAGTTTAAGGAGGCCACGAAGTTTCTCGCAGACCTCGCTCGGGAGGGTAAGATCATCCTGTTCGTAGGGACCAAGCGCCAGGCGCAGGAGGCCATTGCCGAAGAGGCCCAGCGCTGCCAGATGTTCTACATCAACCACCGCTGGCTTGGAGGATTGCTGACGAATTACACCACGGTCCAACGGTCGATCCAACGGTTGCGCGAACTGGAGGAGATGAGCCGGGACGGAAGGTATGACCTGCTGACCAAAAAGGAAGTTCAGCGACTGGAGCGCGAGCGCAAACATCTGGAACAGAACCTTGCCGGCATTAAGGACATGCCGGGGCTGCCGGACGCTTTGTTTGTGATCGATTCGAACAAGGAACAGATTGCGGTTTTGGAGGCCCGGAAGCTCGGCATTCCGGTTGTCGCCGTTGTTGACACGAATTGCGACCCTGACCTTGTCGATTATGTGATCCCAGGCAATGATGACGCATTGCGGGCGATCCGGCTTTTTACATCACGCGTCGCGGATGCCATCCTCGAGGGTCGCCAGCAGGCGCTCGAGAAGCAAATGGAGGAAGAGAAGCTTGCGGCCGAGAGGGCTGCTGAGGAGCTTGAAGCCCGGCGTGAAGCGGAATCCATTGAGGCCAGGGAACTGGTTGCCGAAGAAGTGGAAGGGACCTTCGATATCGGCGAGGAAGATTACGAGAAGTATCTGAGGCTGGAAGAGCAGGAGGCGGGGCAGGGCGTCGCCCGTGGCATCACTGGAGAAGAGGACGATTCCGAAATGCGCTCCAAGCCGAAGAAGCGGCAGAAGTTTGCCGGCAAGCCCCGGGGGCGCCATGGTGGTGAAGAAGGTGAATCGGATCTGCTTGGCCTCGATAGCAAATAGGAATTTAAACTGATGACGCGTTGAATCGGTAGGCAGGTCAGGTTTTGCTGCCTACCTTTTTCGTGTCTGGGGGTGACAAGGTAGAATGGCGGTTTCACTGGATACGGTCAAGAAGCTGCGCGAGATAAGCGGCGCGCCCATGATGGAATGCAAGAAGGCCCTGGATGAAGCGGGCGGCGACTTGGATCAGGCTTTCACGGTTTTGCGAAAGCGCGGCCAGGCTGTTGCCGCCAAGAAAGCGGGCCGGACCGCAACGGAAGGTCTTATCGGCAGCTACATTCATGCCGGGGGTAAGATCGGCGTGATCATCGAAGTCAACTGCGAGTCTGATTTCGTGGCCCGCAATGCGGAGTTCCAGCAGTTGGTCCATGACCTGGCAATGCAGGTTTGCGCCACGGATCCCAAATTTATCCGGCGCGAAGACGTGACGCCGGAAATCCTTGAGCGCGAGCGCGAAGTTCTTCGCGCGCAGACGGCGGGAAGCGGCAAGCCCCCGGAGGTGGTGGAGCGAATCGTTGAAGGGAAGCTTCGGAAGTTTTATGAAGAAAACTGTCTTTATGAGCAGCACTTCATCAAGGACGGCACCGGAAATGTTACTGTCGGTGAGTTGATCGCCTCCCGGATCGCCAAGTTCGGGGAAAACATTGTTGTCCGAAGGTACTCCCGCTTCAAGGTGGGTGAATCGGCTGAATCCACTGGGGCAGGAGCGGAACCTGCTTCGGAATAGGAACCGCGCCCAACTCGGCGGGGAAAGAGCGCCTTTAAACGATGAGTGAGCCTGTCTTTCGACGTATTCTCCTGAAGCTGAGCGGCGAAGCGCTCATGGGGGAGCGCGGCTTTGGAATCGATCCTGCCGTGGCTTCGCGTATCGCTTCCGAGGTGCATGAGATCCAGGAGATGGGCGTCCAGGTTGCCGTCGTTATAGGAGGAGGGAACTTCATTCGCGGCGTGGCGGCCTCGCAACACGGGATTGACCGTGTGGTCGCCGACAACATGGGAATGCTGGCGACCATCATTAACGCGCTGGCGCTTCAGGATGCGCTCGAAAAGGCGGGCGCGGTCACGAGGGTCATGACGGCACTGGAAATCCGCGAGATTGCAGAGCCGTTCATACGCCGCCGGGCTATCCGACACCTTGAAAAGGGCCGGGTCGTGGTGCTTGCGGCTGGTACGGGCAACCCATACTTTTCAACGGATACCGCCGCGGCGCTTCGGGCCATGGAGATCAAGGCCGACGTAATCCTCAAGGCGACAAAGGTGAACGGCGTTTACGATGCGGACCCGGCGAAAGTGGCAGATGCGAGAATGATCAGCAGGATCAATTATCTCGATGTCCTTTCGCGCGGGCTTGCGGTGATGGACACCACGGCGATCTCGCTTTGCATGGATAATCATCTGCCGATTGTTATTTTCAACCTGACCGTGCCCGGGAATCTGAAGCGCGTGGTGACAGGCGAGCAGGTTGGTTCTCTTGTGACGGCATAAACAGCGGGTGAAGAGGACCCTTCCATGATCAATGAAACGACAGCAAGCGCGAAAGCGCGAATGGTGAAGGCCTTGGACGACTTGCGGCAGGAATTGTCAACGCTCCGCACCGGCAGAGCCTCCGTGGGAATTTTTGACCATCTGCGGGTGGAATATTACGGAGTGCCAACGCCTCTGAATCAGGTCGCAACGCTCGGAACACCGGAACCGAACCTGGTAACGGTTCAGCCGTGGGACCCGACCCTGCTGCCGGTGATTGAAAAAGCGATTCGGACTTCTGATCTCGGACTGAATCCGGTGAATGATGGAAAGATTTTGCGGGTCCCAATTCCGCCGCTCACAGAAGAGCGACGTAAAGAACTCGTGAAGCACGTCCACAAAGTCGTTGAGAACCATCGGACAGCCGTAAGAAACATCCGCCGCGACGCAAACGAGGAACTGAAACGGCTGCTCAAGGACAAGAAGATATCAGAGGACGACGAGAGGCGGGGACTTGAAGCCATCCAGAAATTGACGGATGAGTATGTCAAGAAACTTGAAGAGCAGGGAAAGAGCAAAGAAGCGGAGATTTTGGGCGGCCACTAGTTGTTTTTGTGCTTGAAGCCTTGACACCGATGTGCCGTCTCGTGTTAGACTTAAAAGGTTTGGTCACAACCTGACTTGACTTAAGGTGTGGGGGGGTCGAGAAGGTCGTAACGACCCTGCCACGCGGAGTTTGAAGGATGCCCACATTCAATCAATTGGTTCGCCGAGGACGAAGGATGGAGAGGTATAAGACTTCGAGCCCGGCGCTCCAGGGTTCGCCACAGAAGCGGGGTGTGTGCATCCGCGTTTACACCCAGACCCCGAAAAAGCCGAACTCGGCCTTGCGAAAGGTCGCTCGCGTTCGCCTGACGAACGGGTTTGAGGTGACAACTTATATCCCTGGTGTGGGTCACAACCTCCAGGAGCACTCGATCGTCCTCATACGGGGCGGCCGCGTCAAGGACCTTCCCGGCGTGCGCTATCATGTGATCCGCGGCACGCTGGATTCTGCGGGTGTTGCGGACCGACGTCAGGGACGGTCGAAGTACGGCGCAAAACGCCCCAAGGCTTCCTGAGCATTCCCTCGCTGAAGACGGATTTGAGGTCCCGGGGGATGCATAAGGAGTTGGATAAGAAATATGCCGCGTAAAGGCTACGTCGAGCAAAGAGAAATAAAGCCGGACCCGGTTTATGGCAGTCCGCTGGTGCAGAAGTTTGTGAACTGCGTGATGTACGAAGGCAAGAAGTCCACGGCACAGAAGATTGTCTATGACGCTTTTGAGCTGATCAGGCAGAAGACGAATGACGATCCTCTTAAGGTTTTCAAGAAGGCGTTGGACAATGTGAAGCCGGCCCTGGAAGTCAAGAGCCGCCGCGTGGGCGGCGCGAACTATCAGGTGCCGGTCGAAGTGAATCGCAACCGCCAGACTTCGCTGAGCGTGCGCTGGATCATTACTTATGCGCGGGCACGCAGCGAGAAATCAATGGTGGAAAAGCTTACCGGGGAACTTCTGGATGCATCGAACAACCGCGGTGGCGCTGTTAAGAAACGTGATGATACGCACCGCATGGCGGAGGCCAACAAGGCCTTTGCTCACTACCGCTGGTAACCCCTGATCAACAGGGTCAACACGGACTTAGCGGGATGTGGTTCGGCCTCGAGCCGCGATCCGCTTGGTGGGTCGTATCCAGCGACCCTCATTGCCAACTGGATTGTGAAAGCATGCGGCCTTCTCCCGTGGGAAGCGGGAGAAGCGGGGTGTTTTGTCGCACAATAGATTTATGCCAAGGTTAGTACCGTTAGAGAAAATTCGGAACATCGGCATCATGGCCCACATCGATGCCGGTAAGACCACCACGACCGAGCGGATCCTATACTATACGGGGATCACTCACAAAATGGGTGAGGTCCACGAAGGCACCGCCGTCATGGACTGGATGGAGCAGGAACAGGAGCGCGGAATCACCATCACCTCGGCCGCCACCACCTGTTTCTGGAAGGACCATCGGGTCAATATCATTGACACTCCGGGACACGTGGACTTTACCGTTGAAGTTGAAAGGTCGCTCCGGGTCCTCGATGGAGCGATTGCCATTTTAGGGGCCGTTGAGGGCGTCGAGCCTCAGACCGAGGCGGTCTGGCGGCAGGCGGACAAGTACCGCGTTCCGCGAATCGTCTTTGTGAACAAGATGGACCGTGTCGGCGCCGACTATGAATCCTGCATCCAGCAACTGCGCACCAAACTGAATGCAAACCCGGTTGTCATCCAGTGGCCGATCGGGTCAGAAGATAATTTCCAGGGTGTGATTGATCTGATCGAGATGAAGGCATACCTCTGGAAGGATGAGACCCTGGGGGCCGCATTTGAAATTGTTGAGGTCCCTTCGCACCTCGCCGATGTGTCGCGACGACGACGGGAAGAGTTGATTGAATCACTCGGTGAGGCGGACGATCAGATTCTTGAGAAATATGTTCACGGGGAAGAAATTTCGGTCGAGGAATTACAGGCCGCCATCCGGCGCGCCACGATCAGTTTGAAAGCCGTGCCCGTCCTTTGCGGTGCGGCGTTTAAGAACAAGGGCGTGCAGCCTTTGCTGGATGCTGTTGTTGCCTACCTTCCCTCCCCGGTCGATATCCCTCCGATAGAAGGCGTTAATCCTCAAAATGAAGAAGAGAAAGTCGTCCGGCGGGCGTCGGATGATGAGCCTTTTTCCGCGCTCGTCTTCAAGATCATGACGGATCCTTTTGTCGGCCAGCTTGCGTTTATGCGGGTCTATTCCGGGGTGCTTAAGAGCGGCGACAGCGTTTACAATCCCCGGCGCGACCGCAGGGAACGTATAGGGCGGCTGCTTAAGATGCACGCCAACAAGCGCGAGGAGATCAGCGAAGTCCGTGCGGGCGATATTGCGGCGGCGGTGGGCCTGAAGAGTGTTTCAACGGGCGATACCGTGTGCGATGAATCGTCACCCGTGGTCTTTGAGGCAATGGAGTTTCCGGCGCCCGTGATTTCAGTCGCTATCGAGCCCAAGACCAAGGCCGACCAGGAAAAGCTTTCGGTCGCTCTTTCGAAGTTAATGCAGGAAGATCCTACGTTCCACGTGCATACCGATCCCGACACCGGCGAAACGCTGATTTCGGGCATGGGCGAGCTTCACCTGGAAATCCTCGTGGACCGCATGATGCGCGAGTTCAAGGTCGGCGCAAACGTCGGCCGCCCGCAGGTAGCTTATCGTGAAACCATTACCAAGCCGAGTGAGGCGGAAGGGAAATACGTTCGGCAGACGGGAGGCCGTGGTCAGTACGGACATGTGGTCCTTCAGGTCGAGCCGCTGCCTCATCTTGATCCCGCGGCTACTGCCGAACTGACAAAGAAAAAGCCAACCAACCGCTTCGACGCAGACCTTCAGTTGCTGTTTCTTGACGAGATTGTGAGCGGCGTTGTGCCTAAGGAATTCATCCCCGCGGTTTATAGCGGAGTTCGCGAGGCGATGGAAGGCGGCGTCCTTGCTGGATACGAGATGACCGGCGTCCAGGTCAAGCTGGTCGACGGGTCGTATCACGAAGTGGACTCTTCGGAAATGGCTTTTAAGATTGCAGGCTCGATGGGATTCAAGGAAGCGGCGAGGAAGGCCCGTCCGGTTCTGCTGGAGCCGGTGATGAGAGTCGAGGTCGTCGTCCCCGAAGAATATATGGGCGATGTCCTTGGCGACCTGAACTCCCGCAGAGGCCGTATCGAAGGCATGGAAAGGCGGGGATCGACGCAGATTATCCGGGCCACAGTGCCCCTGGCGGAAATGTTTGGGTACGCGACGGACCTACGTTCGCGCACGCAGGGTCGCGCCTCGTACTCCATGCATTTTGCGCGATATGAGCCGACTCCGGCGTCGATTTCAGAAGAAGTCGTGGCCCGAGTTCAAGGGCGTGCAGTGGAGAAGTAGGGTGAATATCACCAGGGTGGAACCTGTGTTTTTCGAATTTCAACAATGAGGCGATAGGGTATGGCGAAGGAAAAATTTGACCGGTCGAAGCCGCACATGAACATCGGGACGATCGGGCACATTGATCACGGGAAGACGACGCTGACGGCGGCGATCACGAAGGTGCTGTCGAAGGAGAACCCGAAGGTGCAGTTTCGGGC
>DASRCX010000074.1:0-35864 GCA_035652895.1 Terriglobia bacterium | reverse complement strand
GAACCTTTTGCGGACTCTTCACAGATTCCGACGTTCCTCGTCTCCCGGCTCGCCCGCTCGAAGGTGACCGTGGCGTTATCCGGAGACGGCGGAGATGAACTTTTCGGTGGCTATAACCGCTATCTTTATGCGCCGAAGATCTGGCATGCCGTCAGGCTTGTGCCCCGGGTGGCCAGGGGCGCTCTGGCCGGGGTGTTGACGTCGTCAGTGATGGCAATGCGGCGGTCCGGATGGGACGGTCTTGCCGCCGACAAGGCTTTAAAGGCCGCAAAGGCGCTCGGGACATCTTCGCTCGAGGAGATCTACTGGCGCCTGTGCCATACGCAATTTCGGGGCAACGGACTACCCCATCCGCTCGCGGCCGGCTGCACCATACCGCGAAACGGCAGTCCCGTCAGCAATCTGATGTACCTCGATATTCTCACCTATCTTCCTGACGACATTCTCACCAAAGTCGATCGCGCCAGCATGGCCGTGAGCCTCGAAGCCCGCGTGCCGCTTCTCGATGACAATGTCGTCCACTTGGCTGCGGCCCTGCCGCTTGAGATGAAAATCCGCGGCCAAAGGACGAAGTGGCTGCTCCGCCAGGTGCTCTATAAGCACGTTCCTCGAGCGCTCGTTGAAAGGCCGAAAGCCGGCTTTGCCATTCCGCTCTCAGCGTGGCTGCGCGGGCCCCTCCGGGATTGGGCTGAAAGCCTGCTGGGTGTTGACGCGGTGCGCCGGCAGGACCTGCTCGATGCCGCCGCCGTCCAGCAGGGCTGGTCGGATTTCCTCGTGCGAAAACAATCGAACCACTATCGGGTGTGGGCGCTGCTGATGTTTCAGGCATGGCTGCAGGATCGCCGCCGCGCTCCGCAATTCATTGGCCAACAGTCTTGCGTGCAGCCATCCGCGCACTCTGCATAAAAGTAATTCCTCAAGTGGATAATATCCGGACAGAAACATTAAAAAATGAATTACATGCTGGAGCACTCCTCCTGGCGGGGATTGTTACGAGCCTTGCGGTCGTCTGGCTGGTGGCCCACATGGAGATTTTTGGGCGGAACATTCCCCAGCCGGACATCATCGGCGATTACGTGCGCGGGTGGATCTGGGCGCTGGGGCTTGGCGCCCTGGTCTGCGTCCTGCCTGTGGAGGAGCATGGGCCCCTGCTTCATGTGTGGCTTGCGAAAACAGCCGTCGATCTCGGCGTGATGCTGATTTACGAATGGCATTACGGACTGGACGCATACTGGTATTTCTGGTGGGGCGTCTGGGGAACCCACGGCTCGCTTCTTCCCGTTCTGGGAAACGGGTCGGAAACGATGCTGCATTTCTCCGCGCTGCTTGCCTATATCACCGGTCCAAGCTACCACGCGATGAAGGTCGTCTGCTCATTCATCGGGTTTTGGGGATGCTTCTGCTTCTACCGCGCCGCCTGCCACTTCCTGGGCCGGCGGCAACCGTGGCTGCTCTATATTGTGGGGTTCACGCCTTCCGTGCTGTTCTGGTCATCGATCCTGGGGAAAGACCCGGTGATTTTCCTGGGCGCCGGCCTTTACACTCTTGGCGCTGTCGGCTGGCTTCGTACCTCGCGGATGCGCTACGGGTTTGCGCTTGCTGCCGGCGTCTTGATCGCCATGTTCATTCGGGAATGGTACGGCGTAATCATGGTTGCTCCGCTCCTGTTTGTGGTTGCGCCCCGCCTGCGCCATCCGCTCCAGCGAATCCTGAGCTTTGCCGGTGGCGCCGCGGGCATGGTTTATGCCTATTCGCTGTTTCAGCAGCAGTTCCTGGCCGAGGGCCTTTCGAGTGCTCTTCCGGAAGCCAACACCATTTTGGGTGGCCTGGCCTATGGAGGCAGCGGCCAGCAGTTCCAGGGGTTTCATTCCTTTGGGTCCATGATTCTCTTCTGGCCGTGGGGTGTTTTCACCGCGCTTTTCAGGCCCTTGCCCTGGGACGCTCGTAATCCCTTTGCAGCGGCGGCGGCGCTCGAAGGTTCCGTGCTGCTGGTCCTGGTCATTTCTGCGGTTCGCCATTGGAGTTTCCGCAGCCTGCGGGACCCTGTGGTTTCGTGGGCGCTGGTGTACCTGTTTTGTTGGGCTTCGCTCTATGGGTTCGGCGCTTATTCCAACCTTGGCATGGCCGTGCGCGAGCGGCTCGAAGTGTTGCCCATCATCGTCCTGCTGGCGCTGCTGTTCGGAACCCGGAGAGGACGAGCCATTCTTAATCTGACTGGAACGAAATGAACAGCCAACAGGATGTTTCCGCTGAGCCTGTGGGTGCCGATTCCGCAATTGCAGGAGAGAATAAGTCCTACAAAAGAAGGTTGGAACGCTCCGTCCGCGTCCTGGCGCTTGTTACGAAACCTCTCAACATGAGTCCGGCTCAGCGGTTTCGGATTGAGCAGTGGGCGCCGAAGCTGAAGGCGATGGGGGTGCAGATTGAATTTGAGCCGTTTATATCGCCGGAACTGGCAGCGATTCTCTACCAGCCTGGAAAAGCAGGGACGAAGGCGGGCCTGATCTTTGAAGCGTTCATCAAGCGGGCGCGGTGCCTCCGGCATGTAAGGGAATTTGACCTCGTATACGTTCTGCGGGAGACGGCGCTGCTCGGGCCGGCCCTGTTCGAGCGCTGGCTGAAGATCGAGAACGTCCCCTACGTTTTCGATTTCGATGACGCCATCTTTCTCCCCAACGCGAGCGACGCCAACCGGGCCTTCGCCTTCCTCAAATTCCCGGGCAAGGCCGCGACGGCATGCAGGATGGCGGCGCACGTGATGGCGGGCAACGAATATCTGGCCGATTACGCCCGGCGCTTTAATCCCCGCGTGACCGTCGTACCCACGACGATTGATACGGAAAAATACAGGCCGCCGCAGCCGCGATGGGAAACGCCCCGGCCGCGGCTGGTGTGGACAGGGAGCACGACCACCCTCCGTTATCTCGAAAATGTGATGGGTGCGCTGGTCCGGCTCCGCAAGCGGCACGACTTCACGCTCCGCGTCATTGGGGCGCAGGGCATCTCTCTGCCCGGAATCGATGTCGAAAATTTGCCGTGGAGTGCAGACACGGAGGCCCTGGACCTCCATGGAGCGTGGGCAGGCCTCATGCCCGCTCCCGACGACGCCTGGGCGCGTGGTAAGTGTGGCTGCAAGGCGCTCCAGTATATGGCGGTAGGAGTCCCGGCCGTGTGTTCACCCGTGGGCATGAACGCGCAGCTTATTCGCGATGGCGAAAACGGATTGCTGGCCTCGACGGAGGAGGATTGGGTTGAAAAGCTGACGATGCTGATCAATTCCGAAGAACTCCGTCGGCGGCTGGGAATTGCCGGCCGCAGAACCGTGGAGGCCTGGTATTCCGCAGAAGTCCAGGCGCCGCGCGTTTACGGGATCTTCGCTTCAGTTACCAATGCCGTGCATCCTGAGTTCGCTGAATTATGAATTCCGTGGCCTTGGAGTGCGTGAACATTCTGCTTTGCGGGTGCAAGCATGATTGTAAGTAGTGACCGAAACATGCGGCGGCCGGACTTGGCTCGAGGAGAGGCGACGGCAAGCCGCCGTGCTCAAGGGCCCTTGGCGGAAGTAAACATCAATCTCATCACACGGTGCACGAATTCCGCCCCTCGCGTTTCTGAATTCATTGCGACAGCATGAAGATCGCCCGGGTGATTGCGCGGCTCAACATTGGCGGGCCGGCGATCCAGGCCATCCTTTTGACGCGTGAACTGGCCGAGGCCGGCCATACGACGAGCCTCTTAGTGGGCAGCGTGCCGGAGTCGGAAGGCAGCATGGAGTATCTTGCCGAAGAACTGGGCGTGAAGCCGATTCGCGTGCCCTCGCTCTCGCGCGAGGTCTCGATTGTTTCCGATCTCAAGGCGTTCTGGAGCCTCTACCGCTGGCTCAAACGCGAGCGGCCGGACATCCTTCACACGCACACGGCGAAGGCCGGCGCACTGGGCCGGCTGGCCGCGATGGCTTCAGGCATTCCCTGCGTGCACACGTACCACGGAAATGTTTTTGAGGGCTATTTCTCACGCCGGAAAACGGCTGCGTATCTTCTGATTGAACGCCTGCTGGCGCGTGGCACCCGGCGGATTATCGCCATCAGTCCCCGGCAGCGGCAGGACCTCGCTTGCCGCTTCAAGGTTGCGCCTGAGGCCAGGATTGCTACTGTGCGGCTGGGCTTTGATCTGAGCGGATTTCTGGAAGTCGCCCGAACGCGCCTGAACGGAAACGGCAGGGTCCGCGGCGTCGTGGTCACCTGGGTCGGGCGTTTGACGGCCGTGAAGGACCCGTTGATGTTTCCGAAGATTGCCGCGCTCTGTGCCGGAAGGAACCCGATGGGTTCATTCGTGATGGTTGGCGACGGGGAACTCCGAGCGCAGGTTGAAGCTGAAAGAAACCGATTGAATCTCGGCGAACGGCTGCGTCTGGCCGGCTGGCAGCGGGACATGCGCTCCGTTTACCGTGAGACGGACATCCTGGTGCTGACTTCGAAAAACGAAGGCACGCCTGTTGCAGCCATCGAGGCCATGGCTGCGGGATGCCCGGTGGTCCTGCCGGACGTTGGGGGCGTTGCCGACCTTATGGCGGGCAATCCCGAACGCTGCGATGGATACTCCATCTTTGAAAACGGCATCCTGGTGACTCGCCGCACGCCGGAGACTTTCGCGAAGTCACTCGAATGGCTGGCCGCTGATCCGCTGCGCCGAGAGCGAATGGGCCGTGCAGCGTCCGACTTTGCGCGCGCGAACTTTTCCAAGGAACGGCTGGTGGATGAAATCGAGAAAGTTTATCTGTCCGTGCTCGGAAACGGAAATGGACATCACGTCAGGGCGAAAGGAGAAATCCAATGAAAGTTCTGATAACAGGCGGGGCAGGATTTATCGGCTCGCATCTTGCTGAGCGATATCTGGCACGTGACGATTATGTTTTTGTGATAGATGATCTTTCAACCGGGTCCATCGACAACATCCGCCATCTGAAGGCGCACGAACGGTTCGAGTATTTCCTGGACAGCGTCGAGAACCGTCAGTTGACTGCGGAACTGGTGGACGAATGCGACGTGATCTTCCATCTGGCGGCGGCCGTCGGCGTGCGGCTGATTGTGGAAAGTCCCGTGCGCACGATTGAAACCAACGTCCGCACGACCGAACTTGTCCTGAGTTTGGCCGCAAAAAAGAAGAAGCGCGTGCTGATCACTTCGACGTCGGAAGTGTACGGCAAGCGCACGCGAGTGCCATTCCGCGAAGATGATGACCTGCTGATGGGCCCGTCAAGCAAGGGCCGCTGGAGCTATGCCTGCTCGAAGGCGCTGGATGAATTTCTGGCGCTGGCCTACTGGAAGGAAAAACACGTGCCGACCACGGTGGTCCGGCTGTTCAATACGGTGGGGCCGCGACAGACGGGCCGCTACGGCATGGTGGTACCGAATTTTGTGCGGCAGGCGCTCCTGAATGAAGACATCACGATCTTTGGAGACGGGACCCAGAGCCGCTGCTTCCTGCATGTGTCTGACGCCGTCGATGCACTGATGGCCCTGATGCCCATCACCGATTCAGTGGGCGAAGTTTACAACATCGGCAGCCCGGAAGAAATTTCCATCCTTGGCCTCGCGGAAAAGGTTAAGGCGGCTACGGGTTCGCAGTCGAAGATTGTATTTATTCCCTACAACGAGGCTTACGAGGAGGGCTTTGAGGACATGTTTCGCCGTGTTCCCGATATATCGAAGCTGCGCGCGATTACCGGCTTTGCTCCCAAGTACAACCTGGACCAGATCCTGAAGGACGTCATCGCCTATATGCAATTCCGGCTCGCAAGCGAACGCCAGACGGCCACGGCATTTTCGGCTCCTGCGGAACAGGCAGCCCGAAAAATGGCTTTCCAAACGCCTGGCGTGCTGTAGGAAGCCGCCGGCGTACGATGCCAGCGCTCACCCTCAAAACGGTGCAGGCCCTTTCCTTTGGTCAGCATTGAGACGCTGAAATCGACGATTGAGATAACTACCGCTGTGATGGCGGCGTCTGTTTCCGCCACCGGTTCAGTGCGGGCGTTCGCCCGGCGACGAGGCATTGTTGCAATGCCGCGCACCGATCGTTGGAACCGCAAACCCACGGCGCTGCTCGGAGGCGTGGGAATCTTTGTGGCGTTTGGTGCCGGGCTGCTGGCGCTCCGTCCGCGCGTTGACGGCCTGTGGCCGCTTGTGGGAGCGGCGGCGTTTCTGTTTGCGGTCGGGCTCGTGGATGATCTGCGCACGCTGAGGCCGCATGTCAAGCTGGTGCTCCAGGTGGCGGCGGCTTCCGTGTTGCCGATAGCGGGGCTGGTGCTGCCCTGGACGCCGTACAGAATCCTGAACGATGTGATCACGCTGTTCTGGATGGTGGGCATTACGAACGCCGTCAATCTGCTGGACAACATGGACGGGCTGGCGGGAGGCGTGGCGGCGTTGGCGTGCATCTTCCAGGCGTTGTATTTTCTGGTGAACATGCAGACGGCCGCAGCGATGGTCCCGCTCCTGCTGGCGGCGGCGATTGCAGGATTCCTGGTCTTCAACTTTCATCCCGCCTCGATTTTTATGGGAGACTGCGGGTCACTTTTTCTGGGATTCATGCTGGGCGGGATGGCGCTGCTGAACAACTGGGGAAGATCGCGCGGATTGGCGGCTGTTCTGATGACCCCCGTGCTGATCATGCTGGTGCCGATTGCTGACACGACGCTCGTGACCATTACGCGCATCCTTCGCGGCCGGCCGGTTTCGCAGGGCGGCAAGGACCACGTTTCGCACCGGCTTGTCGCCGTCGGACTTTCCGAGCGGCGCGCGGTGCTGCTGCTGTATGGCCTTACCGCATTGTCGGGAGGGATCGCTTTCGAACTCCGCTATTTGCACGAAGAAGTACTCTATTTTGTGGTTCCGTGTTTCGCCCTGGCGGTGCTCTTCTTCGTCCTTCATCTGGGGATGGTCCGCGTCTATGACGAGAGCGATAAGCCGCAGGGCAACCTGCTTACGTTTCTCGTGGAGTTCTCCTACAAACGGAGAATCATGGAGATGCTCTTTGACCTCGTGCTGATGACGCTGGCGTATTACGGAGCGTTCCTGCTGCGTTTCGGAGGAGCTATTCCTCCAGACCAGATGTATTTCTTCGAGCGTTTCGCGCCGGTCGTGCTCGGCGTTGAAACCACGCTTTTTCTCGGCGGCGGGCTCTATCGCGGCTTGTGGCGCTACGTTGGGATTGAAGACGTGATCGTCATTGTCCGCTGCGTGGTGCTCGCGGGCGCCGGCGCGGCTTCGGCCGTCCTGCTGATGCAGTCCAATCCGCGGCTTTCGATCGCTTTGCTGATCCTGAACACAATGTTGCTTCTGCTGCTGGTTGCCGGCAGCCGCATCGCACTGCGGCTGTTCGCAACGTGGCTTCGCACCCATGCGCGGCGGAATGAGGCGGCGACTCCCGTGCTGATTTACGGCGCCGGTGCGCGGGGCGATCTTCTGGTGCGGGAGATGCTCGGCAACGGCCGGTATTTTCCAGTGGGGTTCCTGGACGATGACGGGACCAAGATCGGAAGGCGGCTTCACGGAATTTCAATCTACCGGCCCAGCGATCTTGCACGAGTCATGGGCAAGTACACGGTGAGCGAAGTACTGGTGTCCAGCCCCAAGATCCCGGAGGAGCGGGCGCGGGCGCTTGGGCTTGCCGTCCGCCGGATATGAGGCGGCGCTGCCGTTTCAGCACGCCGCGCATGTCACCGTCCTCTGCGCGGAGCGACCACCGCAGCGAACGACCTCAGCAGTTGTTTTCAGAGAAATAAAGAGGTGCTTCGTTTCGCTCAGCACGACAATTTGGCATTTTCAGAAACCTGCGAGGCTTTCTAAATCCACTTCACCGCAAACTGCGGGCAACGGACGATATGGGCAGACGCTTCGAACTTGTTCTACTCGCAGCGATTCCTGCGGTCTTGTGCTGCGGGGCACCCGTGCGTGCCCAGCGCCCGCAGGCGCTCACACTGGGAGATGTCCCTCTCTTCCAACTCCGGGCGCGGGTCATTCAATGCGGCGCCACGCAGCGCTGAAGTCTGGGATGGGAGTCACATTCCTCATAGCAGCAGAGTGCTTGGTGCTACGGGCAACAACCTGAACAGCTCCAATCTGGATTACATGGCCGAGGAATTTGATGAATACCTTGCGCTCCAGATGAGCAATGTTCCCGTGGACTTCGTCAGCGAAGACGGCCTGACGGATGGGACCCTGAACAAGTACAAGGTCCTTTACATCACAGAACCTGACATCCCGGCTAAAGGCCAGCAGGCGATTGCACAATGGGTAGAAAACGGAGGTACGCTGGCAATGGTTCCCGGCGCAGGGCAGGGCGACCGCTACGACGAACCCGCGAACATTCTTGCTTCGCTGGCGGGTTGCACACCGGTCGAGCGGACCTATATTCCGAATGCGCTTGTGCTCAATGAAACAGGCATGATTGGAAACGCACCTGTTTTTGGCAAACGGGCTGGCCAGCCGTCCAAAGGCAGGACGGTTACCTTCTTTACCGATAACGTGCCTGCTGTGATGCAAAGCCGGGCAGGGAAAGGGAAGATCATATACTTCTCGTTTTACCCCGGCCTTTCGTACGGGCGGCTTGCCATTGGCCCCCATTTGAATCTGCAAATCAGCTCCCAGGAAGATTTTCTCCGCAATCTTGTACTGACACCGGTGCGTATCGCGGAAGTCAGACCGCCGGTTGAGGTTAATGCTTCGTATGTTGAGACCCCCATGCTGGTGTCCTCAACCGGAGCTGCGATTACGCTCCTCAATTGGACGGGCGCCGATTTGCGTTCAATACAAGTGACGGCCCACCCGGCGTTCAAAATCCGTAAGGTCGAAAGCGTAACGCGCGGAACGATTCCTTTCCACACGCAGGGAGACCTCGTAAGCTTCTCTCTTCCGCTTGGAGCAGCGGACATTATAAAACTCGAGCCTTAAAGCTCTGCTTCAAACGGTTCTTTGAAGCCGGATGATGCTGTGTTGTCATAAAGTATTATTACAGCGGTTACTAGAGATAAATGTAATATGTGTACATCAGTTATCTCCCTCTTATGGAGGAAAATCATGATGAGCAGAAGAGAACTGAGTTCAGCGTTTTTCCTTTTCTTGACTGTGGGAATGGCCCTGGACATGGCGGTCGCCGGTTCACTGCCCGTCGGCGCGCTTTTGGGGAGCAAGGATGCAATCCTGGACGGCCAGACGCCGCTGCCTCACACGGCACTCCTCAGCGGCGACAGCCTGGAAGTCAAGGATGGGCTTGCCGTGGTGGCCCTGAATGAAGGTAATCGCATGGTCCTCGGGCGCGAGACACAGGCCTCATTCCAGCGCGAAGAGGACGCCGTGACCGTCTCCCTCGAACAGGGAAATTTGTCGCTTTATCACCCGCAAGCCGGCGGGACATTCCGCGTCAAAGCAGGAGTCGTGACCGTGTCTCCGGCCGCGGGCTCAAATACTTTGGCGCAGCTCTCGCTGGTTGATGGACTGCTTGGAGTGACGGCACGGGACGGAACTCTCCAGGTGGAGAAGGCCGGAACCACGCAGGAAGTCGCCAAGGGTAAGACGATCGTGATCACCACTGCTGACCCGCGCGCTCCGGCGCCTGATCCGCAGGGACAAGGCAGACGCCACATCAAGCGCATTATTAAAATCAGTCCGGCAGTTCTTCTGGCGCTGGGAATCGCTGCGGAGGTGGGCTTTGTGGCCTGGGCCATCGTGGAAGGCACGTCCGGCGGCGGTCCGGTCCCCGTTTCCCCCGTGCAGCCGGGTCCCTGAACATCAGCGTTCTTTCCGATGGCTGATTCCGGACGCGCGGCAGCCGAGACAACAGCGCACGGCAAAGTCGAAGTTTCCCGCGTGACTGGAACGGCGCGTGCCCACAGCAACTCAAAAATGTAACCGCACGATCATCCGGTTTTCCGATCAATCAGCACCCGTGTATGCCGGTATTGGTGTTTCCCCCGCTTTTTAATTCCTCAGCTTTCCCGCCTTCGCCCCGCTTTTTCGCGCACTGAAATAACAGGCGCATCTTTCCTTTACATCCAAGAAACCTGAATAATCGAGGGTTGCTGGCCAGGCAATTCCAACGGCGCGTGAACTGGAATGCCTGGCGGCAAGAATGGCCATAGTGTTGGCCGCCGCGATCGCTGGAGCGGCATTTCGTTCACTCCATTACATCCGCAAAAGCAGGGCACATTAAGCGGGAGATTGCGATTGCTGGTGCTGAACACTCGCGCCTTCAGCAGCCGCGCCGAGACGGAGAATGATCTTCTGCTTTGATTTGAACGAGAAGTCGAGTAAGAAAAGGAAGGTTTTTGGTTGCGGGGGCTGGATTTGAACCAGCGACCTTTGGGTTATGAGCCCAACGAGCTACCAGACTGCTCCACCCCGCACAAATATGATAGCTGAACGCTTGCCTGATTGACAACGTGTTTGTTTTGCTTGCGAAAATCCGCCATCTAGAGTATTTATAAATCGATTGCATAAATTTGCATGGACAAGCTCTACCGCCGCACTCAGATCCTGGATTTGCTGAAGCGGGAGCCGGTGGCTACCCAGGCAGAGTTGTGCGAGAAGCTTGCGCGCCGCGGCATTCAGGTGACGCAGGCCACCGTTTCGCGCGACATCGAAGAGTTGGGGTTGATCAAGACACGGGAAGGCTACCGGATGCCCGGAGCCTCTGATGCGATAAATCCGCCACAGCCGGCGCTGCCGATCATCCTGAAGGAATTTCTGCGGGACGTTCGCAAGGCATCGAGCCTGGTGGTGATCAAGACCCACCCGGGGAATGCCCACTCGGTCGCAGTGGCACTGGATGCCGAGCAGTGGCCTGAGGTTGTGGGAACTGTGGCGGGCGACGACACGATATTCATTGCGACGGGCAGCCCGCAGCAGGCCTCACACATTCGAAAGAAAATCCTTGAACTGGTTGAGACCTGAGAAAAGTTGTTATCTCCGTCAAACGGGACCGCGCGGTCCCGTTGTGCCGCGTCCGGCATGACCTTATAGAAAGGAAAAAATGACTTTGCCTGGAGACTCGTCACAGAAAGTGAAGAAGGTTGTTCTTGCATATTCGGGAGGACTTGATACTTCGATCATCATTCCGTGGCTGCGGGAGAACTATGGCTGCGAAGTCATCGCCATGGTCGGAGACGTGGGACAGGGCGATGATTACAAGGCGCTGCGGGCCAAAGCGCTCAAGAGCGGCGCCTCACGTGTTTTCGTCGAAGACCTGAAGGAAGAATTCATCACGGAGTATCTCTGGAAGGCCCTTCAGGCAGGCGCAATTTATGAGGGCAAATATCTTCTGGGAACTTCGCTCGCCCGCCCGATTCTGGCCAAGCGGCAGGTGGAGATCGCGCTTCAGACAGGGGCCGACGCACTCGCGCACGGCTGCACGGGGAAAGGCAATGATCAGGTGCGATTTGAGCTGACGTTTAAAGCGCTGGCGCCGCATCTTCGCGTGATTGCGCCCTGGCGTGAGTGGTCGATTGTTTCGCGCGAAGACGCTCTGGAATACGCAAAGCGCCACAATGTGCCGGTGCCCGTCACGAAGAAAGACCTTTACAGCCGCGACCAGAACCTGTGGCACCTGAGCCATGAGGGCGGCCCGCTCGAAACCGTGCTGGGCGAACCTCCGGAGGACGCGTGGAAACTGACGGTCAGCCCGAAGCGCGCTCCGAACCGGGAGGAGAAGGTCACGATCGGCTTTGAATCGGGAGTGCCAGTTTCGCTGAATGGCAGGAAGCTGGGGCCCGTCCAACTGCTTGAAAAGCTCAACAGGATTGCTGGGCAAAACGGCGTCGGACGCACTGACCTGGTGGAAAACAGGCTGGTTGGAATCAAGTCTCATGGCGCATACGAGACGCCCGCCGGTGAAGTGCTGCATGCCGCGCATCATGAGCTTGAAGCGCTCTGCCTTGACCGCGAGACGTTCCATTACAAACAGGGAGTTGCGCTCCGCTACGCTGAACTCGTCTATTACGGACAGTGGTTCACGCCGCTGCGCGAGGCGCTTCAGAGCTTTGTCGATGCCACTCAGAAGAACGTTACCGGCGAGGTTACTCTGGGGCTCTACAAGGGGAACGTGCGCGTCCTTGACCGTCGTTCGCCCTACTCGCTTTACAACCCCAGCATCGCGGCCTTCACGATGGGCGCCGATTACAATCAGAAGGACGCCGAGGGATTCATCAATATCCTGGGGCTTCCCATCAAGCTGGCAGCGCTGACGGTACAGGCCGGGAAGGGCGCCTCGCAACGCCGGTCCGGGAGCAGCAAATGAAGCTCTGGGGCGGGCGCTTCGAGGGACGGCGCGATCCGCTTTTCGAGAAATTCTCGGAGTCGTTTTCGGTTGATCAGCGCCTGATCGGGTACGACCTGCGTGTGAACCTGGCCTATGTGCGCGAACTCGGGCGGGTCCGCGTCCTGACTCGCAGCGAAGTTTCCGCGCTCACCCGGGGACTGGAAGCCATAGGCCGATACGTCAAACGCAATCCGCACTGGGCGGTGAACGAAGAAAGCGAAGATGTTCATAGCTGGGTCGAAGCGCGTCTCGAGAAAGAAATCGGCGCGATCGCCGGCAAGTTGCGCACCGGGCGCAGCCGGAACGATCTTGTTGCAACGGAAACCCGGTTGTACGTGAAGGACGCGGTTCGCAAACTTCAAAACGACGCAGCCACGCTGCTCGATTCGCTTCTGCGTCAGGCGCGCTTGCACAAGTCGGCGATCTTGCCCGGATACACTCACCTGCAGCCCGCGCAGCCGGTGCTGTTTGCTCACTATCTTCTTGCCTACTTTGAGATGCTGATGCGCGACGTCTCCCGCCTTCAGGAATGTTACCGGCGCGCCGATGAACTCCCGATGGGTGCGGGCGCGCTTGCCGGGACGGCCTATCCCATTGACCGCCTCCGCCTGGCGCGCGAGCTTGGGTTCGCTCGCGCGGCCCGCAACAGTCTGGACGTCACTTCCGACCGCGATTTTGTCTGCGACGTGCTGTTTGCATGCTCGCTCGTTCTGGTTCATCTCAGCCGCCTCGCCGAGGACCTGATTATCTATTCGACGCCGCCGTTTGGCTTTGTTGAACTTGATGATGCTTACGCAACCGGCAGCAGCCTGATGCCGCAGAAAAAGAACGCGGACGCTCTGGAATTGGTCCGCGGGAAGGCGGCGCGGGTGGCGGGTGGGCTCGCGAGCATGCTGATGCTGCTGAAGGGCCTGCCGCTTGCCTATGACCGCGATCTGCAGGAAGACAAGAAGACGCTTTTCGACGCTGTGGATACGGCATCCGACTGCCTGGTCCTTGCCGGCCGCGTGGTGGAGAGCCTGCGAGTTCATCCCGACAGAATGAAGGCTGCGACGGCCCAGGGTTTTCTTACCGCTACGGAGGTAGCCGATGCGCTGGTTCACCAGGGAATCCCTTTCGCCCAGGCGCATGAACAGGTCGGTAAGCTCGTGAAATACTGCGTGGACCGGAACAAGAGCTTTGCGGATGTGACCGAGGAAGAAGCCCGCCGCTTTATCCCGGCATGGAACAAGTCGATTGCCATGGTTGCTGTGTCTCCGGAATTGTCCGTTCAAAAGAAGAATGTAATTGGCGGGACGGCACCCGTCCAGGTAGCCAGGCAGCTTGCGAGCGCTGATCGACGGCTCGCGCGGCTGAAACACGATCTGGGCCTGGCAAAGGCGCGTTAGCAGATTTCCGCTCAGCCGATGGCGCGCGCGGATTACACCCTTTGCCTGAGTGATTTTGTCGGCAAGGAAGGGTTTCCCCGGAAGTTTGGAGTGGGGATCAGTCGAAGACACGCTGGATCTTTGCTCCCACAGAACAAAGTTTCTCTTCGATCCGCTCGTAGCCGCGGTCGATGTGATACACGCGATCGATGAAGGTCTCACCCTGTGCGGCCAGCCCGGCAAGCACCAGTGAAGCGCTGGCGCGCAAATCGGAAGCCTGCACCTTGGCCCCGCTGAGTGGGGTCTTGCCGCGAACCACGGCGCGCCTGCCATTGACTGAAATATCTGCGCCCATGCGCATCAGTTCCAGCGCGTGCAGGAAACGGTTTTCGAAGATCGTTTCGGTAATGACGGCAGAACCTTCGGCCTGAGTCATCAATGCCATATACTGCGCCTGCATGTCCGTGGCGAAGCCGGGATATTCTTTTGTTGTCACATCAACGGAGCGGATGGACGGTCCTGCCGTAACCTCCAGTTGGTCGGGAGCCGGCTCGCGGATCTGCGCCCCCGCTTCAGTAAGTTTGTTAATGACGGCCGTCAGGTGTGAAGGGTTGGCTTGATCGAGTATGAGATGACCGCCGGTGATAAGGGCGGCAACGAGGAACGTGCCGGCCTCGATGCGGTCGGGAATGATCGTATGTTCCGCGCCGTGGAGTTTGCTGACTCCGCGGATGCGAATCGTATCGCCGCCGGCGCCGGTGATTTGCGCGCCCATCTTGACCAATAATTCGGCCAGATTGACCACTTCCGGCTCCCTTGCCGCGTTCTCCAGCACCGTTTCGCCTTCTGCAAGAGCGGCCGCCATCATCAGGTTTTCGGTTCCCGTCACGGAAACCACGTCAAAGGTGAAGACAGTGCCGGCGAGCCTCTCGGCGCGGGCTTCGATGTATCCATGCTCAATCTGAATCGATGCGCCAAGTTTCTCAAGCCCTTTGATGTGAAGATTGACAGGGCGCGCTCCGATGGCACAACCGCCGGGCAGGGAAACGCGTGCATGTCCAAAACGCGCCACAAGCGGCCCGAGAACAAGGATCGAGGCCCGCATCTGCTTGACAAGCTCGTAAGGTGCCATGGGGTTCAGCAGCCTGCGCGATTCAATTTCGACCCTGTTGCCGTGGTCCTCGTGCGTCACGGACGAATCGACGCCCAGTTCGTCGAGCAGGCTGCGCATGGTGCCGATATCGCGGACGCGCGGCACATTCCGCAGAACGACGCGCTCCGGCGTGAGAAGAGCCGCGGCCATGGCGGGGAGCGCGGCATTCTTCGCGCCGCTGATAAGCACGCGGCCTTCGAGCGGACGGCCTCCGGTAATCAGGAATTTATCCATGTTTCCTTTCGGTGCCCGGCGGTGCCGATGACCTACAGCACGGGCCGGCCCCGGACATAAGTCTGCGTGACATAAAACTGCTGGTCCAGCACGGCCAGATCGGCATCTGCGCGAGGAGCGATCATGCCTTTCTGATTCTCAAGGCCCAGGGTCCTGGCGGGATTTGTGGTCACACACGGCAGGCACTCCCTGTAGCTGAGCCCTGTGTAGGCTGAGAGATTGCGAAGTGCGGCATCCAGCATGATCGTGCTTCCCGCGAGATTTCCCTCCACCGTGCGGCACACGCCGCCGGCGACGTGCACGGTAAAATTGCCCAGGCGGTAGTTTCCATCGGGCATTCCTGCTCCGCTCAGGCTGTCGCTTACCAGAATAACCCGCCCAATGCCTTTGGCCCTTACCAGCAGGCGGATCGCAGCCGGCTCAACATGGATGCCGTCACAGATCAGTTCCGCGCTCACGCGGTCATCTGTCAGGACCGCCCCAATGATTCCCGCGTCACGATGCATAAACGGGCGCATGGCGTTGAAGCAATGCACGGCATGAGTGGCGCCCGCGTCGATGGCGCTTTTTGCCTCCTCGTACGTTGCGTTCGAGTGCCCGATGCCGACCTGCAATCCGCGGCTGCGCGCGAACTCCAGAACCTCGAGGGCCCCTTCGAGTTCCGGGGCAAGCGTCAGAATGCAGGCTGTGCCGCCTGCGGCCTCCAGCATTTTCTCCAGCAATTGGGTGGAAGGCTTTTGGATCTGCGACGCCGGGTGCGCGCCGCGCCGCTTAACGTTCAGAAAAGGGCCTTCGAGATGGATGCCCACAGGCTGTGCGCCGGTGACCTTGTCGGAGCCGACGCGAGCAACGTTGGAGGTCTTGATGATTTCACCGAGGCTTTTCGCGGCGTTCAATGTCCTTTCAAGACTGGCGGCCACTGTGGTCGCCGCGTAGGAAGTTGTTCCGTGTCGCGCCAGGTACTTCCCTATGGCTGAAACCGCTTCAGGCGTGGCCTCCATCAGATCATGCCCGACGGCGCCATGGATGTGAATGTCGATAAACCCGGGAACGACCGTGCGGTCCTGATAATCGATTGCAGTCGCACCCGCAGGGACCTTTACCTGGTCCCGGGGGCCCACCCTGGCGATGCGGTGTCCCTCCACCAGGATGACACCATCGCGGATTTCCTCCGATGGTGTGTATATCGTCCCGGCGAAAATGGCCTTGACGTCTTTCATCGCGTTCCTCTGAATACGTGCCTTCGAATTCCTCCAGAATTTCCCTTCAGATATTCTAACTGCGCCTGCCGCAGCACTTGTGCCGTGTTCGGACGCTGTTTGAGAATCCGAAGCGCTTGCGCTTTCGAGATATTTTTCAAGATCAACAGGATCGCTGCGGGCAGGTTCCATTTGGAAGCGGCAAGCGCACGCGCGGCCGTCGCAGGGTCCGCTCCCGTCGCCTTGACAATGATCGAGCGGCCGCGTTCTCGCAGCTTCTCATTCGTCATTTCCATGTGGACCATCAATCCGGAAAAAACTCTTCCCAGCCGGACCATCGTGGCGGTCGAAAGCATGTTGAGAATAAGTTTCTGCGCTGTGCCTGCTTTCAGGCGGGTTGAACCCGCAATAATTTCCGGCCCCACGTTGACGGCGATTTCGACGTCCGCAAATTCGCGCATGGGCGAACCGGGATTCGCGGTGACGGCAACGGTTGCCGCACCCTTTTGCCTGGCGTAACGCAGCCCTTCCAGCGTGTAAGGCGTGCGGCCGCTTGCAGCAATTCCCACCAGAACGTCTTTGTCATTCAGCCTGATGCGACGAAGGTCCTTTCGAGCAGCGGCGCGATCGTCTTCCGCGCCTTCCACAGACTTGAACATGGCCTTCGGGCCGCCGGCCAGCACGGCCAGGATTCGATCCGTGCCGAATGTCGGCCGGCATTCCGAAGCGTCAAGTACTCCGAGCCGGCCGCTCGTCCCTGCTCCCAGATAAATCAGCCGCCCTCCTTTGGTGATCGCCGCCACCGCCAGATCAACCGCGCGGGCAATCTGTGGAATGGCCTTGGCCACTGCAGCGGGGACCTTCCGGTCCTCGCGGTTCATAAGAACGAGAATCTCCCGCGCTGTTCGGGTGTCCAGGGAGTTTGCTGCGGGGTTCGTCCTTTCCGTAACACGCTCTGGTGGCAGATTGTTTATTCTACGATGCGCCACGTTCATGCATCCAAACTTTGTTTGACACAAACCCATGAGTCTATAGCAAAATGGCCTGCTCTTATAAATAAATCCGCGAAAGGAAAACGCACTGATGATCCGACCACTGAGAACTTGGATTCTTCCCGCCGTTTTTGTTTTGGCAGCCGCCGGAGCCCATGCCGCCCCGGCGCGGCGCCACACTCCTGCTGGCAATATTAATCCTATCGCCGGGCGGCTTCGCCAACTGCCACAGGAGATTGAAAAAGCCATGAAGCAGGGCAAACTGCCCGGCGCGGTGATTGAAGTGGGGCATAACGGCACAATCGTCTATCGCCGCGCCATCGGCTATCGGCGACTGGTCCCGAGCAGGCTTCCGATGCGCATGGACACCATCTTCGATATGGCCTCGTGCACCAAGATTGTCGCGACCACCACGGCCATCATGCAACTTTTCGAGGAAGGGAAGATTCGCCTTGACGATCCCGTCGCTGAATACTGGCCGGAGTTTGCGGCCAACGGCAAGCAGGACATTACCGTGCGGGAGTTGATGACGCACTATTCCGGACTGCCGCCCGACCTTGACCTGAGCTACGACTGGACGGGCTATGACACGGCGATGCAGATGATCGTTGATACTACTCCAATCGTGCCGCCCGGAACACGATTCATTTACAGCGACATCAATTTCGAAACGCTCGGGGAACTCGTCCGCCGCATCAGCGGTGAGCCGCTCAACGTTTATTGCGAGCGGCACATTTTCAAGCCGCTCGGGATGAGCAGCACGATGTTCGTTCCTCCACAATCGTTGCGCTACCGAATTGCGCCCACCCAGCACATCAATGGCACTACCGGCCCGATCCTCTGGGGTACCGTCCACGACCCCACGGCCCAAAGGATGGGTGGAGTGGCGGGGCACGCCGGCTTGTTTTCCGACGCACGCGACCTTTCGATTTTCTGCCAGATGCTGCTGAACGGCGGCACGTATCACGGGGTAAGGATTCTGAGCCAACTCGCCGTCGAGAAAATGACCACCCCGCAGTCTCCTCCTGACAAAATGGCCGTCCGCGGGCTCGGCTGGGACATCGATTCGCCTTTTGCGTCGAACCGCGGCGAACTTTTCCCGGTCGGCTCCTTTGGCCACACCGGTTTTACCGGCCCGTCGATCTGGATCGATCCGGTGACGCGCACTTACGTCGTCTTTCTGACCAACCGCGTCCACCCGAACGGTACGGGCGACGTGGTGGCATTGCGGTCGCAGGTGGATACGGCCATAGCGGCGGCCCTTGGCCCTGCCTCCGAGAGCGAGGTGCTGAATTCGCGCAAATCCCTGACGGGCTACTACGAGTTGATGCGAAGTTACCGCGTCAGCGGACTGCGCAACGGCGATGTGCGGACAGGCATTGACGTTCTGGAGAAGGAAAACTTCGCGCCGCTGAAGGGCCTGCGCGTGGGGCTGATTACCAATGAGACGGGTGTTGATTCCGATGGCCGGCGCACCATTGATCTGCTTCATCAAGCCCCGGGCGTGCAGCTTAAGGCGATCTTCAGCCCCGAGCACGGGCTGTGGGGCACAGCGGACACCGAGGTAGCTTCCACAAAAGACCCCGCCACCGGCCTGCCCGTTTACAGTCTTTATGGTGAAACGCGCCGGCCAACGCCTGAGATGCTCGAAGGTCTCGACGCAATGGTTTATGACATTCAGGCGGCCGGCGTGCGCTTCTACACGTTCATCACGACGCTTGGTTACTGCATGGAAGAAGCGGCGAAACACCATCTTGCCTTCTACGTGCTCGACCGCCCGGACCCGCTCGGCGGCTCGATCGTGCAGGGCCCGATTCTGGATTCGGACTTGAGATCTTTCGTCGGCTATTTCCCGTTGCCCATCCGCTATGGGATGACGGTCGGCGAACTGGCCCGGATGTACAACGCCGAGGAGCATCTGGGCGTCGATCTGCATGTCATCCAGATGCAGGGCTGGCAGCGCACCGACTGGTATGACGAGACCGGGCTCCAGTGGCGCAACCCTTCGCCCAACCTGCGCTCGCTGACCGAAGCGGTGCTCTATCCGGGCGTTGCCATGGTTGAGGGATCGAATGTCAGCGTCGGGCGGGGGACCGATACACCGTTCGAATTGCTGGGCGCGCCGTGGATCAACGGCAAATGGCTGGCGGTTTACCTGAACTCGCGCGACATTCAGGGGGTCCGCTTCATGCCCGTGGATTTTACGCCGCAAAGCAGCAAGTACGCCGGCAAAGTTTGTCATGGTGTTCAGATTTTCCTCGTGGACCGACAGGCGCTTGATCCCGCGGAGTTGGGCGTGGAACTGGCGTCGGCGCTGCACCAACTTTTCCCCAAAGACTTCGAACTGGACAAGACGCTGCCCCTGATCGGAGCGCGATGGGTGGTGGATGACATTCGGAACAACCTCGATCCCGAAAGGATTGAATACCTGTGGCAGGAACCGCTCATCCAATTTGAAAAGATGCGCGCGAAGTATCTGATCTACCCGTAATGGAAGGGCCTCGGGCCGTTCGCGTGGCAACCTGTGTAGCCATTCAGGACAGAAAAAGGACCGGGTATTCTCAGGTATTTCCTGTGCTTCATTCTTTCCAAGGCATTATTTATTTTCAATAAGATAACCAGTTTCCTTCTCCGGTTCGTTTTTCCACAGCCACTGATTCCAAAGCACTTGTTCGGTTCGTTCCCCGGTTCGTTTTGTCCCATTTTGGAGAGCCGACCCTTTGTTTTCAACAACTTCTCCGGTTCGTTTTTGTAAAATTGCATTTTTCTGTCCCATTTACTCTTTTCTTCGGGGCACGAATGGCTACACATCTTGCAGGTTGATGTGCCGCGGCCCAGACCGCCTTGTTCCGGCAACATGGACTCCCTTTTCCCCTGGCACCCGCCGCAAGCCGGCCTCCCCCTCACAGCCTAGCCTAGCATACTAGTATCGTGCTGTCAAGAAAAATCTTTGCCTTTGGGGTCTGGAGCTTGGGTCTGTTCGTTTCGCTCCTGCATCATTCGGCGGACCATTACAGACGGCGCCGGGTGCGCGGTGTCGCGCTTGACCGCACAGCAAACCGTGGTATGCTTTTCCCAGTTTGGAAGTCGTCCGCGCGGGACTTCACCGGTTCAACTGTCGGACGGGGGAGGGAAAAGTGAGAAAACGAAAGTGCCTGGCCGTCATACTGGCAGCCGCGGGACTGGTCACCCTGGCCAATCCATCGGCGTGGGCGAAGCGCAAACAGAAGGCCGTCAGCCCGGATGATCCCACTTACCAACTGTACCAGTTGCTGGATGATTCCTACGGTGGGAAGCTGACCGACTTCTACCTGCTGGCGGGTGTTTACCCGGACCCGCAGGACCCTTCGAGCCAGATCCAGCGCGTGGTGCGCGTCGATTATGATAAGAACCGTTTCTTTGGGCGGCTTCAGATTTATGTGCGCGGCGTAAGCAAGCTGACACCAGACCAGTTGAAAACCTATGATGCGAAGCAGATTTACGATTTCGGCGAAGCCGACATTAAGGAGTTTGAAAAGATTGACCCGGGACCGCTGGGCGGCACAGGAGATCTCTTCCTGAAGTCAACCGACGGCGGGCCGCTGGCCCCGTCACCGATTACGGACCAGATCGGCCAGCAATACAACGACCTGATTACCAAATACATCCTTCCGGCGCTGAAGAAGAAGTAAGCGATCCTTCGATTTCCGCAGTTCCGGCGGCCGTGGGCCGTCACGGCGTGTGGCGATTGCAGATCGTCGCTCACCACGGCGCCATGACGATCGGAGTTCGTCGATATAGCCCGGCACAGGCGATTACATAGAGCCGGTGCCACACGGTTACCGGGCCTGCGCCCAGATGTGTTCAAATTCCCGTTCGTAGCGCGCGGCGACTTCGGGATCGCGAATCAGGATGGCGTTTTCGAAGTTGTAATTCGCCGCACTTGTCGTCCAGTTGAAGCTTCCGGTTTCAACCAGAATTCCATCGAAAATCGCGAACTTGTCGTGCATCAGCGAGCGTTGTCCTCTGAATCCGCCGCTGAGCCGTACCGGCACGCCCAGCCGCCTGAGGTAGCGGATTTCCGAATGCCGGTCGAATGATTGGCCCTCATCCGTAACCATCCGTACCTTCACTCCGCGCCGCCAGGCTGCCTGGATAGTTGCCGCAATATCCGGTTCCGTCAGGCTGTAAACGGCGATGTCCAGCGAGCGGCGAGTCTGATTGATGGCAGCCATGATGCGGTCCGCCACGCGGTCGCGATCGGAAAAATAAGGTCCCTGGATGGACGACCCCGAAGAAACTGCAACCGGCGGGCCAGCGGTGGCAGGCGCAGGGTTTTTCCGGTCCGAGAAAGCGTAATAGGCGTACCCGATAACAGCCGTCAGAATGACGGCCAAAAATGACGAACGTCGATGACGGTAGCGCATGGCACGTCCATGATTTTCCTGGTGCGGGGATCATTCGGTTCGAATAGTGCGTCAGCAGTCGAGTCATTTCTTCCTGTCTCGATGAGCGTAACGGGTGCGCTCGCCCTTCGTCAAGGTGCGAAAGTCAGCGGCGCATCAGGCGCGCTGCTGCGGATTTTGGTAACCGGGCATGGCGATGCTGGCAATCCACCCGCAAGAGAACGTGACGAGTGTTCCAATCACGACGTACCAGGTCCACGCGATTTGGACGAACCCGAGCGAGTTGCCAACAACAATGAAGATGAGAGCGGCCAGACCCAGCACGGCGCCGGTGAGCGCGCCCCGGGAGGTTGCGCGTCTCGTCAGAACGCCAAGCAGGAAGATACCGAGCATCGCTCCGTAAGGGATCGAGGCGATGGTCAGCGCGAGCACCAGGACGCTCTCGTGTAAATATTGCGAAATAACCGCGATGATCATCAGCACGGCTCCCCAGAGGAGCGTCATCCCGCGCGAGACGCGGAGGTAATGCTTCTGGTCCGCATCGGGACGGAAAAAAGGCCTGTAAAAATCCACCACGGAACTCGAAGCCAGAGAATTGAAGGCAGCGCTCAGGTTTGCCATAGCCGCTGCAATGATCGCGGCGGCGAGCAGGCCGGCAAGGCCTGCGGGCAGTTGGGTGACGACAAACGTTGGATAGATTTTGTCCGGGCGGCTGAAGGGTTGCGCAGGCGGGTGAAAATGATAAAACGCGAACAGAACGATCCCCACCACGAGAAACAACGCGAACTGGAAAAGGATCACGAGGCCGCTGGCGAGAAGCGCCGACTGGCTCTGACGCTTGTTTTTTGCGGCGAGCAGCCGCTGCACAATCAGCTGGTCCGTGCCGTGGCTGGCGCTGGTGAGAAAGGTTCCGCCGATCACGCCGGACCAGAAGAGATACGGCTGATGCCAGTTGAAGTGGAAGTTGAAGACAGTGAATTTGTGGCCTGAGATTTCTGCCAGATGCGCCACCTCCGGCCAGCCGCCCGGAACTTTGTGAACGGCCAGCAGGAGCGCGATCACGGTCCCGGCGATGTAAATTGAAAGCTGCGTGACGTCGGTCCAGATCACGGCGGTCAGACCGCCTTCGAAAGTGTAGAATAGCGTGAGCGCGGTAATAACCAGCACCGCAGTCAGCACACCGGTCCTGAAAATCACTTCAATCATGATCGAGATGGCGAAGACACGCACGCCTTCCGCGAGCGCCCGGCTGCCGAGGAACAACCCGGCTGTGAAGACCTTCAACTCGCGGCCAAAGCGGCGCTCGATTAACTGGTAGGCCGTGTAGAGTTCGCCGGCAAAATACTTCGGGATCAGGGCAAAAGCCACAACGACTCTCGCCACAAGGTAGCCAAAGACAAGCTGAAGAAACGCCATATCCGAGGCGTAGGCGATTCCTGGCGTGCTGATGATGGTAAGGATGCTGGTTTCAGCAGAGACGACGGAAAGCGCGATGGCCCACCACGGAAGCTGCCGCCCGCCGAGGAAATAATCGTGCAGCGTCCGCTGGCGCTTGCCGAACCGCGCCCCCAGCAACGTGACGGCAACGAGGTAAATGATGACGACGATCAGGTCCAGCCAACTGAAAGCCAAATATGCCTCGCCGACGATTGATCGGCCGCACGGTCAGACGCGCGGAGTCCACATTTGCGCCTGACATCGAAACAGAAAGCGGCAATAAGGTCCAGGCAACAAAGACGCAGCGAGTCTATGGAAGCCTGGCGGGCGTGTCAAGAGGAGCCGATTGCGGACCTTGAGGATTTCCGGCATTGGGCGGTTCTCCGGACTCGCCAGGAGACGGCGTCAGCGGAGGCAATTCGATCGGGGCGCTGCCTTTTACCCAGAAACTGCGGTCGCAATCATCGCCTTCAAAATCCCTGGCAATATGATAGCCGGCCAGCAGATAGTCCCGCAGCGGAGTCAGGTTATTTCGGGTGTGCGCAACCGGGGGCGGCATGTCGAAAACGGAGGACCAGTAAACATATTTCACAGGGTATTTCTCAAGGGACTGAATAATCTGCTGTACCTGCTCCGGGCGCGTGTAGTCAGACGGGGTTACGTAAGCAACAGGCGAAGGATTGCGCAGTTCGAGCAGATAATTGAATTGTGGATCTCCGAAGAAGTAGTCGCCGGGCCGGGTGTGGTCTCGCAGAAATTTGAGCTCATCCGCCAAAGTGCGGTTGAACACCACCACGCGGCCGGCTGGCAGGTCCATCTGCTGGCGCCATCCTGTCCAGCGGTCTGCGCATTCGCCAATGGCCAGAACAACGACGATAATCCACGCTGCCGTCGTTCGAAGCTTCAGAGTGCGCCCGGGAGAACTGAGGAACCAGACAAAAAGGATGATTCCCGGTGGCGCAACGACACACAGCCGGAGCCAGGAGGGAGCCGGCGCGATCCCGAGAAACAGCATAGTGCCAAAGATGGCGATCAGGACCAGGCGGTCCCAAGGCTCCAAAGTGCGCTCGTCTTTTTCATCCCAGTAGCGAACGAAGAAAAGGATATAAATCAGCGGCGTCAGCAGATAGACGGAAAACCATATGGCGAGTGCGGGCAGCCGGTACCACGGGTGGTAAGACGGCATGTCAGTTGCGTAAACGCCAAAAGTATTCCAGAAGTCGTAATGCCAGTATCGGATGCCGAACACCACCGTGTCATGAAAGAAGGTTCCAATGCCCGCGCGGATGACGAAGTAGGCATTGAAGAGCAGTACCACAATAAGAAATGAAGACCAGATGTAGAGCTGGGCGCGGCGGAAATTGAGCCAGCTCAACTCGCCCGTGACCGCGGCCCACAGAATAAACAGCGCCAGGGCGATGATGGCCGGCAATCCGGTGGACTGCGTAAAGCACAGGGCAATTCCGCAAAGAGCGCCCGCGCCCACGAGGCGCAACGCGGAGATTTCTTTAACCAGCACGGCGAGGGCCGCCATCGCAAACAGCATGCTGAACCAGTGGTGCGAGGCGTCAAGGCGGCTGCGGAAAGGAACCACAAGAAAAAGCGCGGCCGGAAGATAGGCCGCCTTGCCGGAAATGACGGTCCTGGAGATCACGATCATCAGCCACGCAATGGAAAGCCCGATCACAATCAGGACGAGGTTGGGAATCCATGCATGCACGCCGAATATTTTGAACAGGACAAAGAAGAACGTTTCCGTGGCAGGCGGCGTGAACTGGAAAAAGTCGCGGTAAATGACTTCGCCCTGCAGCATGCGGGCGGCATTGAGAAGGTAGGTGGGCGAGTCACCTCCGGTAAAGTAAGCGGGAATGAGACCGGGATAAAACAGGCTCACATAAAGGAAAATGAGACCTGCAACCAGGAAGGCTGCCGGGAAGTAGAAACTCCGCTCTTGATCCAACAGGTCCATCGGGTTGCTCTGCAAAGGGGCTGTTCCCGCCTGCCGGGGAATACCGCAGTTCCCGACCAGGCGCTTTGCAGATTACGCGATTCTAATTGACTCGGGCGTAAACGATCAAGCTTGAAAGCGCGCCCTTTCAGACCGCCGGGGGTTTCCCTATCGCTGTGAACGCCGCAGATGTGATTCGAGCGCTTCAAAAAGGTCTCGTGGTTGTAAACTCAGCTTGATCGCCGGTTTCCTTCGGAACCATCGATGCAAAACCTGCTTTATTCCTTTAAGGACCTTCAGACAGTCAGCCAGCCCCAGGAACGTGCCGCACCAGACAGCCCTCAGAAAGGGGTCTCCGCCCAGAACCGTGACGCCACGCCGGAGCAATTCTCTTCCTTCAGCAGTTGAGCACGTTGGAAGAAACCGCACTGAATGTGAGCGAATAGTGCTCCGCGCCAGAGTTTCGATCTGCGGGTCCCGACGGCCTTCAGCCAGCGTCTCCGAGTAGATGTCGAGCCATGCACGGAATGCCCTGGCAGCCTCGTTGGTCAGATTGTCCCGGTGCCGGCGGTAAAGATAAAGCCGGCGCTTGACGCAAGCGCAGAATGCGCCGGACAGCAAGGCACGAAACGTCCAGTCGATGTCTTCGCTGAACCACCCAAAGGACCGCACGTCAAACGGGCCGATGCGGTCGTAAAGCCCCTTGGAGAAAATCATGCCGGAAGGCGAAAAAGACTGAATGAGCGCGAACAGTTCGCGCGGCGAATGCACCGGCCCGCAGAGGGAGGGAAGTTCCCGGTGGAATCTTGCCTCATTGATGACGCCGCTGTCGCTGCGAATGACGATTCCTTCACAGAATGCGAGGTCGGCCTGTGGGCAGGAACCAAAGGCTTCCTGAATTGAGCGGAGGTAATCGGGAGACCAGAGGTCGTCTGCATCCAGGAAAGCGATGTGCGTCCCCGTCGCGGCCTGGACACCGGCGTTTCTGGCATCGGCTGGACCAGCGTGCCGTCTTTGAAGATAGCGGAAATGGTGGAAATGCGGGCGAAAGCTTTCCACAACTTCGCGGGTGTTGTCGGTTGAGCCATCATCGACGACAAGGAGTTCGAAGTCGTCGCAGGTCTGGGCGGCAACGGACCGTAAAGCGTCGGGCAACAGGTGCCCGTAGTTGTAAGTGCATACGACAACGGAAATCTTCATACAAGTTGTGTCATCAGAGCCGAGCCGAACGATCCGGACCCGTGTGCATTGCCCGGGCCACATGCGTCAGAGGAGACCCTGCCGCGTCTCAGAGGCCCTGAAAGATGATTTCAGGCGGCGCGGCCAGATCAATCCGCTGTGCGACACGGCGTTCCCGCATCATGCGTTTGGCATATTTCAGCGGCCTTAGCGCCCAGTTCAGTCCGAAATAGGTGGAGAAATAAACGCAGCGGAGAACCAGGTCGCCATCGAGAGTTTGAAGAGTGCGCGCAATCATTGAGCGACCTTCCGCAGGCGGGCAATGCGCAACAAGCCGCAGGACGTAGTTGCGTGTGAAGCTTCTGGCTGCAGCTTCATACGCCGGGTCGGGATTGCCGCATTTTAATTGCTCGGAATAAATCTTCAGCCATGGTTCAAGAAAATCCGCCGGGCGGGTCGTCAGGTTCGCTCCGTGGAACCGATAAAGAAAAAGTTTCCGGTTGATGGGGAGGAAATAAGCGCCGTTCGTGACAGCGCGGATAAACCAGTCAACGTCGTCTCCCAGCCGACGCCCCTGATCGAAGCGGGTGTCGAACGCTCCAACGCGGTCGTAGAGCGATTTTCGAATGACCATTCCCGATGGAAGGAAGTGAGTGCAGAGGGAGAAAAGGTCCTTCGCAGAATTCACCGTGCCCTCGCAAACCTCGATTTCCTGCGGGAAAACGGCGTGGAGAACGGTGCCGTCGTCGCGAATGCGCAGGCCGTTCGAAAGCGCCAGGTCGGCTTGCGGGCTTCTGGCGAACCTGTCGCGAACGGTCTGAAGATAGCGCGGGGACCACAGATCATCGGCGTCGAGAAAGGCGATGTGGGTGCCGCGGGCGTTTTGGACGGCGACATTTCTGGTGTCGGCAGGGCCGGCGTGGGGCTTTTTCAGATAGCGGAAATTGCAGAATTGCGGGCGAAAACGTTCCACGACTTCTTCCGTGTTGTCGGTTGACCCGTCATCAACCACGAGCAGTTCGAAATCCTTGAACGTTTGTGCCGCGAGCGTTTTCAGTGCGTCGGGAAGCAGGCGAGCGTAATTGTAAGTGGTCAAGGCGACCGTGAATGTCGCTTCCTGCACCGGTGTGTTCAAACTCGTATCCTGATGCGCCATGGCGCCGAAAATACGCCTTAATGCTGGTCAGCAAATTGCAGAAAAACGGATTTTACACTTGTCAACGCGAGCGCAGCGAACGATCCCGGTATTTATTTTCGGAGCAATACGGGGATGGTCCGCCTGACTCAGCATGACCATTGGGCTTTTTCAGCAATCTTTAACGCTCTGCATCTGAAAGCTGATGTGCTGCCAGAGCTTGCCGTTCCGGCCCGGCCCGGAGTCCGCCATCCTGATAAAGGTTCCTGGAAATCAGTTTGCGCTTGAGCCGCTGGCGAAAGTCTTTGCCGGTTGCGAGCTTGAGCGCGAATTCCGGCAGCGTGTCAACCTCGGCGACGTTTATCCTTTTGAGGCAGAGCGGATCATCCGACCAGTTCAGGCCTTCCTCGGCCGTGACTGCGGCTTTATAACCGGCCCTGGCCACGGCGGCGCGCACGCGCATGTCTGCAATTCCCCAAGGGTACGCAAAGCAACTCACCTCGGCGCCCAGCAGGTCTTCGAGCTTGCTCCTGGAATCGCGCACTTCACGGTCGAGTTCCCGGTCTGGAAGATTTGTGAGCCACGCGTGCGTGAGCGTGTGCGACCCGAATTGAATTCCGCAACGGTGTAGTTCGCGGATTTCGGCGGCTGAAAGCAGGTGCCTTTTCGGGAAGCCTCTCGCTTCGTCCCAATCATTCGTCTTGCCGATGCGGTCAACCACAACAAACACGATGGCCTTGAACCCCAAACGGTCCAGAACGGGGAAGGCGTTCTGAAGGAAGTCCTTGTAGGCATCATCAAAAGTCAGGATGACGCGGCGGCCCGCTGCCGCGCGCTCATTCCACTCTGTCAAACCGGCTGATTCATAACCCGTCGTTTTCATCCGTTCGATGAACCGCCGGAATTTCTCCGGCGAAATGATATGCGACCTGAGTCGTATCTCTTCAGGCGCAGAAACGCTGTGGAACATCAGGACCGGGGTGTGCGAGGGATAGAGTTGGCGCAGCGATTCGATTGTTTCGCCCGCTTCACGTATGCCTTTCCAGTAATCCGCTGCGGCTGAGCGATACCACAATCGAAAGCTCAGCCGCGAGCCGGTCAGGTCGGTCACCTTCCTTGCCAGCGCTCCAGCCCGTTGAAAAGTCCACGGAGCGTACCATGCCACGCGATGTGTCAGCTTCCTCAGAATGCCCGGGCCGTGCATCTGAGCGAGCAACTGGAGCCGCCAGTTGTACTGTTTCTTTTCGCGGCGCCGGTAGAGATCCACCACGCCGGCGGAGCGCGCGATGGCGTAATGGTGCGCCACGGTATCTTTCGTGTCGTGGTGATAAACGACGGCCTCCGGCTCCGGCACGAACTTTATGCCGTAATCGTAAAGCCGCGCGCCGAGGTCGGTATCTTCATCCAGAAAATTCAGTTTGGGATCGAATCCGCCCACTGCGAAGAACGTCTTGCGGAGAATAGAGGTGTTCAGCCCGAAGGCCGCGACCTTACCGAACTCAATAGACTGATTTCTGAGGCACGATTCGAAATGGGCGAGCGCGGGTCCGCGCATCTCGCGAAGGTACTGCTCCGTTCGCGAGCGGGGCGGACCAGCATACTGGTCAACGATTTTTCCCAGTACACCAATTTCGTACGCTCCACCATTCGCGCGGTGATGCTTGAGATGATGGTAGAGCCACTCCGGGACGGGTCGTGTGTCGTCGTCAAGGAAAACCAGTATTTCCGACTCCGCCGCCGTTGCTCCGGTGTTGCGCGCCGAAGCCTGGCCCTTGTGATCCGGCTGAAAAATCCAGCGCAGGGCATAGGCGGCGTTGTACGCGTCTGCGAGCGCGCGGGTATCCGGGTCCTCGCCGTCCACGACCACGATAACCTCAAAGTCGTGTTCCGTCTGCCCGGCCAGCGAGTCCAGAGTCTCTCGCAGTGGGCCGGCGCGCCGCCTTGTTGGAATGATAACGCTGCATTTCACGGACGAGACCCACCGTTGGTTGATGCCTCGGGCGTATGAATCTCTTCGGAAGTAAGGCCCTTACTTCTTCGCGCACTCAAAATCGAATTTAAACCCGTCCACGCCGGGACCTCGTGCCACGTCGATCGGGCGTTCAACGTCCTTGCACCCTTCCATCCGAATTGTCAGGATATTTGAACCGGGAATCAAACTGATCGCCGCGAAGCCATCCTCGCCCGTCTGGGCCTTTCGGTTTTCCAGCACGCTTCCGGAGGAATGCAGGATAATCAGGCGAGCGTTTGCAAGCGGTCGGCCCTGTTCATCCACAATATTGAACAGAACAGGCTTGTGCAATACGCGGTCCGGCTTGTCCGGCTCGACCGGGAGCATCATGATCTGCACATTCGTCGGCTGACCGTTCCCACCGATTTCGACCTGCCGGAAGACCGATGTATCGTACTCTGAGCCGGGCTGCCGCACCGTCAGCCAAAAGCGTCCCGGCGCAACATGCGTAAAAGAAAACCTGCCGTTGTCGTCCGTATAGGTCTGGTTGAGGGCGTCCTGGTTTTCGTCGCTGAGCGTGACCAGGAGGTCGCTGAAGGGGCGTCCTCCGGCGTCAATTACAGAGCCTTCGATCGAGCCCTGCGCAACGGGTGGCTGGAGATTGAGCGTAATGGTGTTGCTGCTGACGTTGCCGTGCCACAACTGCGCGTTGATGTCGCGCGCCAGCGCCTCTGCATTCGAATAATCCGCCGAATAAGTCACGGAAAAGCTGTATGGCCCCCACACGGGCTGTTTGCCGCCGTTGGATTTTGTTTGGGCGGGCTCCGCTCGGAGCCTGACTTTCTGCTCAAAATCCTGATTCGGTGCCAGCCGCACCAGCCTTGGGAACGGCAGACCGTCAGGAAGGATAACGGAACCTTCGCCTGCGACACTCTCCGCAGTTGGTTCCCGCGTGCTCGACGGCTCGAGATGGACTTCGATCGCCGATCCGCCATAGGGGTTCCGTGCGCCTTGTGCGCCTGCCGGCATTCCGTAAGGCAGGTCTTGTGCCTCTGCGGTGCCGTTGCGGATGGGCTGGTAGAGCCACAAGGTCTGCTTGCCGGAATTGTGGAAGTGAAGTGTGGCGCGAACCGGACCTGGAGCAACGATGTTCTGCTGCTCAACCGAAATCAGGAGTTTAAGGTCCTGCGCGCGGCAGGGAAGCGCGCAAAGCAGCATGAAAAGCAGGAATGCAGCGTGCGCTGGAAGTCGATTCACAGCATGTATTCTACTCGAACTCAACGGGCAGGAGCGATTCATGGGCCTTCCTTACATTGCACGCAGGACCATGCACTTCAGGTAATGCGTTTCGGGGACCGTCAGCAGGATGGGATGGTCGCGCGACTGGGTGCGGCGCTCGACTACCGTAACGGTGCGGTGGGCGTCCACTGCCGCGGCCGCGACCGCCTGAAGAAATTCCGATTCCGCCACATGATACGAGCAACTGCACGTGATAAGATACCCGCCGGGATTCAGAATTTTCAGCGCGCGCAGGTTGAGTTCCTTGTAGCCGCGCAGGGCGGATTCGAGGCTTGATCGCTGCCGGGCGAAAGCCGGCGGGTCAAGCACTACCATGTCAAAACGCTCCCCGGACTGGTCTGCGGCCTTGAGAAAATCAAAACAATTGGCTTCTTTCCATTCGATATTGACGGCATTGTTCAGCTCTGCATTGCGGCGGGCCATGCGCAGCGCGTCTGCTGAAGAATCGATGGCGAGAACGGATTCGCACCGGGCGCTGAGGGTCAGCGCGAACCCGCCAGCGTAAGTGAAGCAATCGAGCGCCCGTCCAAATGCATATTCCCGTGCAGCCCTCTGATTTTCGCGCTGGTCGAGGAAGCCGCCTGTTTTTTGGCCTTCGATAAGATCGAAAGAAAAGCGGAGTCCGTTCATCGTCACGATGGCTTCCTTTACGGGCTCGCCCGCCAGCATGCCCTTTACCTGTTCGAGCCCCTCGAGTGCGCGCACGGCAGCGTCATTTCGCTCGATGATGGCCCGAGGGGCAAACTGTTCCTGAAGTATTTCCACAATAACCGGCTTGAGCTTCTCCATGCCCTGGCTCAGGGTCTGGACAACGAAGTATTCGCCATAGCGGTCGATCACCAGCGACGGCAGCAGGTCGCCCTCGGCGGCGACCAGGCGATAGGCCTCAGAATCCTGCACAACGACGCGCCGATACGCTTCGGCAGCCTGGATACGCTCCGCCAGAAACGTGCGGTCAAACGGGCGCTTCTCGCGCGTCAGAAGGCGCAGCGCGATTTGCGATTGGCTGCTGTAAAGCGCCTGGCCCAGGAAACGCTTCCGCCGGTCTTCAAGACTTACGATGCTTCCCGCTTCGACCTCTGCGGGAACTGTGATGTCACTCCGGTAAACCCACGGGTGGCCGGAGAAAATTCTTTCAACTCCGCGCGGGGAAACCGTAATGCTTACTGAAGACATGAAGTGAATTTATCACACCGCATCAAATCGCGCCGTCGGATCAAAGGGGCGGCGCAGGATGTGCCCCGCTTCCTCGATCGGCCAGCCCTGGTCGCAGACATCATGCTTTTATCAGGTTGTTGAAAGAAGCCAAACTATCATGTTGAGCAAAGCGAAGTATCTTCGAATTTCGCGGAAAGTGAATACTGGGGCTGTTCGCTGCGCCCAGGATGACAAACATAAAATTCGTTATCACCAACCCGCCAACCGTGTGCGACGGCGGGTTTCCCTCGCCATTGTGTCATGTAAAGCCGCCTCTCCCACGCGATGCGTGGCCGAAAAACGTCCTTTGTGCGTTAGCGTAAAATAACTCTGGGATGCTGCTTGAAGAATTCAACTACGAATTGCCGAAGGAATTGATCGCGCAGCGGCCTTTGAAAGAGCGCGACGCCTCGCGAATGATGGTGCTCGACCGTGCTGCACAATCCTTCACGGACTGCACGTTTCGCCGCCTGCCGGAGATTCTCCAGCCGGGCGATCTCCTCGTGCTCAACAATACGATGGTTTTCCCGGCGCGTCTGCTGGGGCGGCGGCGCGGCGTGAAGGCCCAGGCCATCGGCAGGCACAATCCCGCGGCACGCCAATTTCTGACCGGTGAGGTCGAACTGCTGCTGACGCGAAATGAATCGGGCGATATCTGGCAGGGACTGGTCCATCCCGGGAGGAAGATACGCACGGGCGAGGTCCTCGTGTTCGGCGAGGGTGAACTTGAGGCGGAAGTGCTGGGGCGCGGCGAACTGGGAGTGCGCAGGGTCCTGTTGCGTGCTCGCGACGGAAGCGTCGCCAGCGCCATCGACCGTCTGGGACATGTGCCGCTGCCGCCCTACGTCGAGCGTCCGGACGAAGCGAACGACCGTGATGCTTACCAGACGGTCTATGCCAAAGTTCGCGGCGCGGTTGCAGCGCCCACGGCGGGGTTTCATTTTACTCCCCGCATCTTCGACGCATTAAACGAGAGAAAAATCCAAACCTGCGAAATCACCCTGCACGTGGGCCCTGGAACGTTTCGGCCCGTGCTGACCGAGCGTATTGAAAACCACAAAATGGGGTCCGAGCAATATGAAATTTCAGAAGCCGCGGCTGCAATCATCAGCAAGGCGATGGAAGAAGGCCGCCGCGTGATCGCCGTGGGAACGACAAGCGTGCGAACGCTCGAAGCGGTGGCCATTGCAAATCATGGAAAGATTGTTCCCGCGCGCGGTGAGACGGACCTGTTTATCGTTCCGGGATATCGATTCCAGGTCGTACGCGGCCTGCTGACCAATTTCCACTTGCCGAAATCCACCCTGCTGATGCTCGTCTCGGCGTTTGCCGGGCGCGACCTGATATTCCGTGCCTACCGTCATGCCATCGAAGAACGGTATCGTTTCTACAGCTACGGCGACTGCATGCTGATTCTGTAACAGGTATGCCGCCTTTCCCGCAGCTATGAATCTCCGGTGCAGGCGGATTAAACGAGAGACTTGCGAAAAGCATACTGCGTCTTGATGATTTTGTATCCGAGGCCCTGATAAAAAGCGTGGGCGCTTTCGCGAATAACGTTCGAACGCACATAAACGGACTTCAGGCGCTTTGATTTGGCCCATTGCTCAGCACGCTTCACCAGAGTCTTTCCGATTCCGCGGCCGCGGAACCTCTCATTGACCACAAGGCCCCCGATTTCCACGTCGCGGTCGCTCTCAAGCAAGCGTTTGACGAAGACATGCGTCCAGCCGGCGATGGTCGCACCATCAATTTCCGCCACCCAGACGGCGTGCTCAGGATCGCGAAGGATCGCGCGAAGGCGGCGCCGGATGTCTTCGGCTGACGATGGATAGCCCAACTGGCCTGAAAGGTCAGCGAGTTGAACGGCATCGGAAATTCTCGCAGGGCGAATGCGGATTTTTAACATGGTTCCACGCTTTGTGTACGGATTTCCCATTCAATTGTGATTGGGGCCCCGCTTTCCCCGCCGCGTCCCGTCCCATCCGGCACGGAGCACGCACCGAAAAAATGGACGAATGAAATGCAAAGGTCCTTGGCTGCGTTCAGCTTGACAGGCGTGATGCGTTCAAGGCCACACGCGAGAGCCTGTGGATGACATGCGTTGGCCTCGGGGCGCAATAAATTGACGGCGATCGCCTTCATCATCTTACCGCCGGACACGCACGCGATAATTCAGTATCGATTGGCCGTCTGCCGGAACAGCCACAGTGAACCGTGCGGAAAAGGCCGAGGTCTTATCATACTTGAAGGTCGAGTTCAGAATGTTCCAGTCGCCGCTGAAAGGTTCGTTGACCTCCACGGTTATTGGCTGTCCCTTGTGGTTGCGGATGGTGATCTGAAACGCTGATTCATAAAAGTTCTGACCGAGGGTTTGAAAGTCGGTTTGTTTTCTTTCCGCTGTTACGTCAAACGCGTTCCCAATGTTGAGATTCACCGTTTCGTCCTTCGGCGTGTGATTGATCCGATCCTCGCCCACAAACTGTATCCGGCCTTCTGAGTCGGCCTGATAGACTCGAACGATTCCCGCTGGCAGAGGCGTGCCAAGCGAATTTGATTCTGAGTTCTTGAACTTGAGGTGTGCCTCGACAGGCTCCTTCGCGGTTTCTCCGCCTTGATACGGGCTGAAATAATAGGACGGCTGGCCGTTGATTTCGTATGTCCTGTCCACTTTGATGCCTTGCGCGCTGATCAATGCAATCTGCTTGCTGCTGTTGTCCGGCAGGGTCACTCGCCGCTCAATCGTGTACAGGTGATATTCAGAAAGTCCTTCTTCTGAAATTCCTGTGACCATGGCTTTTGCCGCCCCCATCTCCATACGGACCAATGGGTGCGGCGCTTGCATCGCCTGGTGCAACTGGCCGGCGACCAGTTGAAGTTGTGCGTTGCGGAACCCGACGCCGCCGTTGTTTGTGACTGAAACCCATGACCTTAGATCAGCAGGCATACCATCGGCCGGAAGCGTCAGGACGTAATCGGCGGTCCAGTTGACGGACTTCGTTATGTAATCGGTTTCAAGTTTCTGCTCTCCCGCTTGCCGATTGTCGAGCAGCCACACCAGCGTGGGCTTGTTGTAAAGGCCGGGCGGCAGGTCGGGGAAGATGTAATGGTCCGTGGGGATGCCGGTCATGATTTGATCGCCCACCTGCCAGATCAGGCCGTTGTTGTCGGAGATCAGCGTGGCCCTGATCTGCACCTCCCGCGTTGAATTGTTATCCATGATCTCGCGGACCAGCGTGATCTGCTTCCCTACGAAATCGTGTAACAGCTTCTGCGGGCTGAGGAGATCGTAGCGGTAATCCTGCTCGAGCACGGTCAAACGGCCGGGGCTTGTGAGCGAGGCGATTCGCACTGTTGCGGGGTCGATCTGGGAAGGAACATCTTCAAAGCGGAGTTCCACGCTGCCTGCGGGAAGCCGGAGACTGCGGACATCGCGGACCAGCGCCACATTGGAGTTGTAAACCGTCAGGCTCAGCGCCTGCTGGTCAGTTCCGGTGGAAGTCGCGTGAGTCTGGGCGGAGGCCGGCTTCGCTGTAAACATGCCGGTCAAAATAACAACTGCCAATGTCTGCGTGTGTAAACGTGAAATCATCGTCATCTACCTCCCCGGGATTTTTGTCTGATTCTCCACTCCAGCCGGCCTGAAAGATCCTGCGTTAATCGTGCGGAACGACTGCCCACGGAGAACAGGCCGCGCGAAGAGGCCACGAACCTGGATCAATCCTCCGGAGCTTGAGGCGGACCATGCCCCCATCGTGCACAGGCTTCCGGCTTCCCACAATTACGACGAGGATGCCGGGATCGAATTCGCATTCTATTGAAGGGTACACCGCACTGGGCGGAATCGGCGAGAGGATTTGCAGGACCACGTCGGCACACGTTTGCGACGGCCCGCCACCGCACGCCACTCAAGGGCAGGAACAGGCCGTAAAATAGCAGCCGTTTCGGAATGAGCGATGGGGCGGTGTGGGAAGAAGCTAGGAATTAAGCTTTGGCGACCGCGAGCATTCCTTTCTTTTGATCCCTTCCTATTTTCGCATTCCTGAAGAGGGGCTTGACTTAGCCTGTACTGTGTG
>DASRCX010000073.1:0-11552 GCA_035652895.1 Terriglobia bacterium | reverse complement strand
GCTCGGGATCTCTCCCGCTGTGGAAATGGCGCACGGTGGAAAGCGTGGAAAACTCAAAAAGCGAGTTGCCCCCTCTTCCCACCGTGCTTGGAAATCCAGCCAAAAGCGCTGGATTTCCCCATTCCCACAGCGCCGGCGACGACTGTCATATAGACACAACTTTCAAAATACTCCCAGTCCGGGGGCGGGGCTTGCGGCGCCACTCCGCACGTGGCGCAGAACAACCAGAACCGCGCGAGCGCGATTAAGGCTCGCACGACCATCCACGCCGGCTATGCCTCGAGGCAGCGGAGGCGGAAACGCGTGGAAGAAATCTTCGGCCGGATGAAGACGGTCGGCCTGATGCGGAAGGTGAGGCATCGAGGCAGAAACCGTGTGGCCTGGATGTTTACCCGGACATCGGCAGCCTGCAATCTGGTGAGAATTCGAAACTTGATCGGAGCGACGGCGTGAAGTCCAGGGCGGAATGCCTCTCCCAGTGCGGCAAAGGCACCGTGCCCTCGCCGAAAGGGTCGTTAACAACGAAGTAGGGCGGTACCCGGTCGCGCAAAATCACCGCCCCATCAATCGTTTTTTCTTAATTAGGCCCATTTTTCATCGGTCTTCTATGGAATAATGACGCTACTCGGCGAGCTTTCATCTACCGATTTTGACTATGCTTGAAGCTGACTGAAGTTGGTGTGCGTGACCGTGACAAACCAGGCTGCAGGAATTCGTAGCTCGATTGTAAGAAATCGGAACTGCGCCGTTCGGTGCCACAACGTTGGCGTCAAAGTCTACCAGACGATCGCCTGAAATGCTTCCCGACTGCGATGGTACTCCGTGGGCTGTGTGGCACACAGAACATGAAAATCCGTCTTGCACGACATGCTGCAAATGCCCATTCCAACTCTCGTCACTGATAATTCGGCTAAGGTCGTGGCATTTTGCGCACAGCGCATATGGGCCGCCGGCCTGCCCTCCCGCCGCACTCAAGCTCGGGTTCGGAAACAGGTTTGTGATGAGTCCCCCTGGAGCAGGGGCTTGGCTCATCTCGTACCGGCGCTCCAAAATATGCGGAAAAATGGAACCATGCGGTCCGTTGGGTCCCTGACCGCCGAATTCTCGATCGTCATCGCTGTTGTGGCAATCGGTGCACAGGATTCGGTTTCCCATTGGACGTCCGGCAGTTCTACCGTCAAGATTCAGCATGTATGCTCGCAGGCTGGGCTGAGGCAACGTGCTGCGACGATCATGAAACACAGGGTGACTCGAAACAGCGAGTGAGTTAAATTGCGGGATGACATTCAATGGATCGGCGTCGGAGACCGTACGCCGCGGCAGGTAGCCAAAATTGATGTCAGTTTTCTTTCCTGTGCTCGTCCCGTGGCAACGCAAACAGATCTGATATTGATCCACAGCAGGGGCAACCACGTTTTTGCCGTCCTCGGCGATTCCCGGAACACCGGCCTCAGATGCACGGACCCTTGGTGCGGGTGGAAAAGTGTTCACCTGCTGGTCAGCGTGCGGATTGTGACAATCGACGCAGGTGACGTGAATCCCTTGGTTTAAGAGGACAGGTTCATCCGGGCGATGGGGATTATCTCCAAACGAAAAGGCATGTCCATATTTCGGCGGCGTCATTTCGACAAGGATATTGGGTAGAGAAGGGGACACGTTGGCACTGCCATCGTGGCAAGTCAAGCACGTTTGATCACCGACCCCGCGCAGCAGCGTGTCCTTCTCTGAAGCATTATGCATGATGTGGCACGAGGAGCAGGCGTTTTGAGCTACGGTCGCGTAGGGTCCAAGGGACTGCGTCCTCAAGATCGTCGCCATGCGGGTTAAGGCCTCGAAGTTCCTATCGCGGACGATTTGTGGAGCCACCTTGTTCCCCGCGACGGCGTGAATGCTTGTTTGCCAACCGGCCAGTGAATTGAAATTGCTTTCCGCTGTGGAGTTAGAACGGGATGTCTCCTTCGTCGTTCTGATCATCCGCAGACTGACCATGCCCATTCCTGAGCCTGTCGGAACTGTGGAATGGCAGGCCAGGCATAGGGCCCCATTCGAATTGTCAACTACCAAGAAGTACCCAGCCGGATCAGTATTTTGCACGTGTGGATTGTGGCAACTGCCGCACTCGACGTTTCCATCAAAAAGCTGTACAGCGGGATTGGCGGTAGACGGTGAGGAGCCAACTAATGACGGCAACAAATTCGGGGCTGAAACCAGGGGCAGGACAAAGTTAAACGGATGCGTCGTGGAAAGGTCAGTTCCCAGCATATCCCCCGGGTACCAATTGCCGGTCATCGAAAGAGTTCCGTAGGGGACCAAATGTCCGGGCGAGATGCCTGTTGACCCTCCGACGGTTCCATCATGGCAACTGAGGCAAAGCGTACTGTTCGATCCGGGAACAAGTGACCCGTTCGTTGGGTTGGTCGTGGCGCTATAGAGAGTGTAGGTCTGAACGCTGGAAAGTTTCTGGTCCCACAGCGGAGTCTGAGTTACGCCGCCCGTGCCATTCAGCCCAGAGTGCGGGGCGTGGCAATAGTAGCACGATCCGTAAAGCCCTCCTTTAATCGGCGACGTGCCCGCCGGAGAAAGATCATGCATTCCAAGCACATCCTGCGCCAGCACAATTCCGTCCTGGGCAAGCAGTGTTACTAGGAGCCATGCCATGACCGCAAGCCCCAGAACCAAAGCCCATGAGAAAGGGCGTTCTGTTGTTTCTATCCGACACTTTGGGCTAATTCTTGTCATCCCCTTTCCGCGCCAAAGTACTGAAAGACCTCTATGCGGCGATCATAGGAATCAACCACATACACAAAGTCTTCGCGATCAATAAACAACCCTGTGGGCAATTGAAATTCGCCCAAGCCATCTCCGGGCCGGCCAAAGTAATAAAGAAGCTGCCCTTGGCGGTTGAATACCTGCACCATATCGCTCAAGCCCTCGACGACGTACAGGTGTCCTTCAGAGTCCACACCAATTCCCTTTGGACGAAACAGCTGCGCCTGACCGTTGACACTGCCTCCGATGGCGTATTCAAACTTACCGGATGAGCGATTCAGCACCTGCACTCGGAAGTTCATGGCATCGACCACGATCAAATCTTTGTCCTGAAGTCGCAACTCCGTCGGATAGTTAAATTCACCAGGGCCGGTGCCGCGGTGGCCGATTTCCTGCAAAATGTGACCTTCCATATCCAGCACGTAAATACGATGTCGAAGCGTGTCCGTCACGTAAATGCGCTGCTCTTGTGAATCGACAGCAATGCCTGTAGGCCGTTTGAAATAACCTTCACCGCCCCTGAGGCTCCCGATGACACGGCGGAAATCGCCATTGGGGTCGAAAACGAAAATCTTTCCGGAATAGGAATCTGTCACGTAAATGTTGTCTGCGGCATCCACCGCCACGCATTGTGGGGAGATCATGGGGTCCCTGTGTTTTTGTCGCGAAACAAATTTGAAGCGGTGCCGGACAAAGTCAAAAATGTCGATTCCGCTTGCCCCAGGATCTGTCACAATAATGCGGCCGCGTGAATCGGTGACCACGTCATAGGGTACGATCAGGTCGTGAAAGGTCGGTTCGCCAGCGACGACATCCAACAGTCGGTTCCAGAACCCGCGGCGTGCCCGGACTTGCTTCTGTGAACTGATGCTTCCTTTGTAAATGAGCTTTCTTCCGCCCGTCAGGATTAGTTCGGGAACCATGACGGGCTTTGGGGACTTCTCACGTGCCAGACTGCTGGAGACGAAAAGCAGACTCATGGCCAGAGCACAAAGGCACCAACCCTGGTGGAAACCAGAAGCGATCGAGCTTCTTGTTTCGCTTTTACTAGCACGGGCGGTATGGATCAGAAGAAATTGAACCATCGCGATAGTCCGACATAATAAGTGTTCACCACAGCCGGAGCCAGAGTGCTTGCACTAAAACCCTGCAACAATCGGCTGTAGCCAGCTGTGAAGAATACTTTGCGAAATTTGTATTGCAAGTATGTGAAAGCCTCTTCAGTGTGATTATTTGAAGAGATTAACCCGGTCGCGGTGTTGCTCGTGGTGGACGCGAACGTGCCGGTGAAAATCAGCCCACGGATGGGAGTTCCACCGACTCCAACCGAATACGTTCGGCCTCCATAATGGATGGGCGATGGAACAAGCGATGGGGGCAGACCGGTCGGCAATGTTGTAATTCCCTGGCTGGTAATGAGACCGAGGCCACTTGATTTTGAGTAGCTGCCACTTAAGCCCAGCCAGCTGTATGAGATACCTGTGGAGTAACTTTGAGTATATGTGGTCGGGCCTTGCTGCTCGGAGAGCATGCTCTTGGAACCCGCCGCGGTCCCGGTCCAGTATAGCCTTCCAAGACGCCGTCCTGCGGAGGTTGAATAGCTGAACCCGGAGGTGGTGTAACCGAGCAGCAGTGTCTCGATGCTCCGCGAATAGGAAAAAGAGCCATTCAGATTCCATGCACCGACCCGGCGAGTATAAATGGCGTTGTTCAGCAGACCCACGAGTGAGCCACCGGTATTGCCAAGATCGCTCTTTGTTGCAATTGTATTTTCGGAGAAGCGCCCTCCGAACAGCTCCCGCCCGAAACTCACGCCTCCACTATAGGCCGTCGAGCCGAAGGATTCTCCGAGAAACAACTGCTGCCGATGCACAATGTCGCCCGTGAAGTGGAGTTCCTTGATAAGTTCATATTGTGCTTCGCCGTACACTCCCCAGGAATGAGAGGTCTCCGCAGGCAGCGCCGGGTTGAGGACAACGCCCAGGTTGTTTTCCGGGCGGAGCAACGTTGCCGCCAGGTTGTCATCATAATCGGCGCCGAAGCTCAAGCTCAGCTTTTTCGCTGGTCGCAGTGAAACACCTCCCGTCAGTATGTTGTCGGTTGCCGAATCTCTCGTCCCCACTGTGTTGTAAGTCGTGCTGTACCTCGAGTAGTTAAACCAGGTCGAGCCGTTCCAGCCCACATTGCGCGACAAGTCAAAGTTGTAAGTTGTGGTTCCCACCTGGTTCGTCTGGCCAATCTGCCCTGCCAAACTCAGGGGGAAGAAGTAATTCCCGTTTGAATGATGTATGCCTCCTCCCAGTCGAAAGCCCGCTATGCTGTAACGCAACGTGCCGAAAATAGAGTGGAAATCGGAATTGATCTCGTTGGGGGTGCCGTAAACGGTAGAGTTGTTGGTCGCCTGCTGATATCCAACGGAAAATCCAAGCGTGTCCGTTGGACTGCCGGACCAGCCTACCCCGAATGTTTGGGAGTTCCCGTTAGTTTTATAATTTGCTATCCCGGGCAGAAGAAAATCGTTCTCGCTGTTGTACACATAGCTGTAATTTAAAAAACCCGGATACCTGCTCCCGCCAAAAATGGTTGTGCTCGCTGTTACACCGGAACTGTCAGTAATCGACTGATAGTTGGAGTTGTTTCGCGACTGATTGTAAAACGGGGCTACGCTGAAAGAGAGAAACTGCGGATTGTAATAAGAGCCGGAAAGGTTGCCGGTTCCGCCGAAGCCTATCCCATGGCTGGAAGGGCCAAAATTCGAATAGCTGCCGGAGTATCCCCCACTGATGTTGCCGGTCAGATTCAGGCTGGCGTCGCCGACAGTGACCTGCGGTACTGCGCGCGCAGCCGACGCCAGAACAACCGCAACCACCGCGGTGAATTGCAGCCTGAACAACCTCCAGAAGTCCTGCTTCCCTTGCATAAAAATCCATCGCGCTAAGAACGGACCACCGAGGAAAATCGGGCCCGGCGCCTGCTGCTCTTTTCAGTACTCCTCAATCTTTGCGCCCTTGCGGAGTTTGCGATTCAGTGCCGCGCGCAACTGCTCAACTTTTTCCCGTTGCAATTGCATCGTCAAAGCGTCTTTTACCTCATCGAACTTTCTGATATGCGCAGGAACATACTTATTCAGCCTGACGATCGTGAAGACCCGGTCAATCTGAATAATGCCGCTCACTTGTCCGGGTCGCATTTTCCGCACGGTGTCCAAGATCTGAGGAGGTAATTCTTTTGCCGCTACTAGGCGATGGTCTCCCATCATTACCCGGTAGTCATCTTCTGAGACCTTTTCCGCCAGCAAGCCAAATTCCTGATAGGTCTTGGTTGCTTTTGCCTGACGCAAGTAGTCTTCGGCGCGCTGTCGGGCCTCTTTCAACTGCTGGGGAGTTGCCTTGGGCGGGGCCATTGCGGAAATTGTCTGGACGGCATAGGATTCTGGAACATGAAACTGTTCCGGGTGTTTGTCATACCACGCCCTCGCCTCTGCGATCGAAACTCCGGACCTGTCCGTAACATCAATCTTCAGAAGGTCATCAATCAGCAAAGATCGCCGAATTTTCACCCGCAGAACCTTCTCTGAACCCTGGCACTCGTTTTTCAGGAAGTACTGATACATTGCCGGACTTGGAAATTGCCCTTGGAATTCCTTCTCCGCCTTGTCGAGGCGCGCGGGTGCAATTGTCATCCTGCGACGAAGCGCCTCTTGGTAGACCAACTCTTCAAACTCGATCATTTTCAGGGCGCCACGGCGGATCTCCGGTTCCATGAGTTTTGGAAACGATCCATTGTGCTGGCGCGCGTAAGGAAAAATCATATACATCTCACGCAGCAGGTCGCGGTCGGTGAGAACAACACCGTTCACCCTTGCCACCGGCCGGCCCACCGGTATGATCGGGGTGCTTTCCGCGAAAACTCCGCCGCGGTTACCGGCCGCGTGGGAAGGGACTAGCTTTTGGGCCCAAACTAACGACACAGCCGCCAACACTAGAAGAAGAAGCTGCACTCCGACGACTGCCTTTTGTCCTTTCATGTCAGCCTTCCTTTGCCAAGTGGCTGTCAGGCGGCTTGTGACGATCCAGCACGGACCGGCGGCCTGGCGGAACAACCGGGGGAGGAAAACACGCCTCCCCCGTATTCATGACATCTACTGAGTTGCCACGTACTGACCGTGCATTTCGTTCGATTCACCGCCGTGGCAGCTACGGCAGAATTGCGCTGCGCTGTTGCTGGTCGTGGTGTTGCCGGGATTATACCAGCCGCGCACGAAGAAATGCGTCGGCTTGATCCCGATGGTGGGTCCAGCGTTGAAATAGAGCATGTCGTGCTGATCGTGGCAGGTTGTGCAGGTGACCCACGAATTGCTGGTGTAGGTTCCCGGGTTGGTGGAGCTCTGCGTTCCAGGCACCTTGACCAGATTGGCTATGGGCCCATACTGCGTGACATCAAAATAGTCATTGAGGAAAGCACTCGAAGCGGGTCCATTGAAGCTGATCGAGCCGTCGGCGTTGACGGTGCAATCCCAGTTATACTTACCGCCACAGCCGACGACCGCCACCGGACCCACCGGATGGTCGTTCAGGTAATTTCCCGGCGTCGTTGTGTCATTCCCGAGCAACGTCGGAGGGTTGAAAGTTGCTCCGTTGATCGTTACGGTTTCATAAGTTGTGCCCTTCATCATGCCGGTGGCTGCAATGTTGCCATCGTGACAGCTCAGGCAAGCGGCGATGACGAAGATGCCGTCCCCTGCACTAACTCCGGAGGACAAATCGGTGGGTTGGATCGTGTTGCTCCCGACAGTAATCGGGGTTGTGCCATAGTTTGGGATCGTAACAGGGAAAGTAAATTGTGGTTGAGTACCCCTGGCTCCCATGTTCCCGAAGATAAGGGTTTGACCGTAGAGCGGCGTAAGGTTCTGGCCCCACAGCGCAAGATTACCGCTGTTAGGGCTGGTAGGTGCGCCGTTCGCGGCAGCGCCACTGTGCGGCGCATGGCAGGCGATACAACCACGACCGTACACGTTGTGCGCTCCGAGAACGTCCTGCGTCGGCGACGTAACCTGGGCTGAGGCGAATGCGGCCGCAGCCAGGAGCGCCGAGATCAAGAGAAGAAATCTTCTCATTTGGGTCTTGGAACCTCCTTAAGGAGCATTTAATTCCACGCGGCGTGCGCAATGCGGAAGCCGCGTTTTCGCCCGCCGGAGGCGGGCAAAACTTTTGGCGACGGGTCTTAGCACCGGCCTTGGGAGCGCACGGCCCGGCTCCCATGGTGGAGTCCACCCTAGTTAGCCGCTGAATTCTTGGCGGCCGCGATGTGCTGGCCAGCGTCCTTATTGGAGTCTTCGCTTGAACCCGTTGGTTTAGCGCCGGACCCCTGGGTTTTCTCCTGTTTTTCCCTCAAGGCAGCCGCTTCTGCGTCTGTCACATAGCGAAATACCTGGACCCGTCCTGGGAACTGCTCGGTTGTGATAATGCGGTTATCCCGAGGGTCGCTCGCGATCCCATAGAGAGCCTGAAATTGCCCGGGATACCAGCCCAGTTCCCCGAGGAAGATCAGCAGTTGTCCCTTTTTGTTGAAAACCTGCACGCGGCTCTGGACTTCATCAGTCACCCAGATATGGCCATCGCTGTCGATCGCAATTCCCTTGGGCCGCGCGAAATGACCCGGACCATCGCCGGGAGTTCCGAACTGGCTGATGAAATTCCCGTCGGCATCGAAAATTTCGACGCGGTCATTCAATGTGTCTGTCACGTAAACGTTGCCGTCTTTGTCCACCGCGACACCGACCGGAAGGGAAAAATTGCCCGGACTGGTCAGGGTGTGGTTCTTCCCTGCGGTGCCGATCCGCCGGAGGAGCTTGTAACTGTCTGCGTCAAACACCAGCACCTGGTCCTGTTGCGTATCCACCACGTACAGCAGGCGGTTTTCTTTGTCGATGGCGATTCCGGCGGGGGAGATCAGGACACCCGCGCCAAACTCCGCGATCGGCTGATGCTGCTTGTCAAGCACGAGCACGTGGTGCAGCTTGTCGTCAGTAACAAAAATCCTTCCGTCGTCGTCTATGGCCAGGCCGCAAATCATTGGCAGGGGTGCGTCGATGCGGTTCTTGATTAAATGCACGGGCCCCGTCAAAGATTCCGGAAAAATGAAGATGGCCCCAACTCCCTGGTCGGCAACGTATATATTCCCGTCAGAATCCACAGCAACGCCGTACGGACGCATTAGCTGAAAGCCGATTTTCTGTTGGAAATTTCTGATCTGCTGATCCGGCTGGATCCCGGCGAGGCGATCCATCCACGACCGATGAGGCTTGGCAGGTGTCTTCAATGCAGCCCAATCGATTTTTTGACCCAGCAGAATCCCCTGGAACTTAACGCGGGGGATCTCCGGTGGACTGGGCCAGACAATCTTCGAAGCATCAAATGTTACAGTGGGCGGCCCAGCAATCTGTTCACCTGATCGCTTGTTTTTCTTCGTCTTTGACTGCGACGGGATCCCGCTCACCACCGTAGCGACGGCCAGGGCCAGAATCACCCAACGTTTCCGGGCAACTCTCGAATTGGACTGGACACGATGCATCTTAGTCCTTCTCCTTCTTAGTCCTTTTTAGGCAATGCCAGCATTCCCTGCGTATGGCACATGTTGCAGAATGCCATGCTGGGTTCCTGGTCGTTGACCAGCAGGCCAGGGTTTGAAGAAGCATGCGGTTGGTGACAACTCAGGCAGTTCATCTGCACGGTCTTGCCATTGAGCTTCGTTGGACCTGAAATCGGATGGTTGGCGATCGGGTGGCCACGGCCGCCGTTCAGGGGCAAGATCGGGACCTGCCTGAAGAAGCCTTTGGGGAGAACTACCTTGCCGTCGAAAATAGCCACCTGGTCGGTGCCGTTTACCGGTTGCGGTCTGGCATTAGGCCCGTGGCATTCGAGACACAGCGAATTGACATCGCTCAGCCGCAACAGATTGGGGTTTGCTCCCCCGTGAGGTTCATGGCAGATGGCACAGCTCTGCCCGAAAGCCGGCTTGTGCACGTACGCTTTCTTGCCCTGGTCCGCCAGGTCGGAATGACAGGTCAGGCAGACCGCAACAGGGTTGGGTTCGAGAAATGCCGGTGATGTCCCCGCGTGAGGGTTGTGGCAGACTGTGCACTCACCCTGGGCGCCAGGGTGCGGCACTTTGGCAGTCTGGATTTCTTTGGGTTTGTCCGCATGACACGTGGCGCATAAGGAGTTGACATCCTGTGCTGTCAACACCACCTTCCCTTCTTTGGGAGGCATGTGGCACATCCCGCAGCTCATTGCGGCATAAGGCGGGTGAAGAAATTCCTGCGCCAAAAAGGGCCTGGCCGACTGGTGTGGGTCATGGCATTGGAGGCAGTCCGCCTTGCCAAATGGCTGGTTTTGGTGTGCTTTGGCCAGCGCCGGATCATTCGAGTTGTGGCAGGTCCAGCAGAGTTCTGGTGCGTCCTTGCTCAAGTGATACGCGAAGACTCGCTGCATCGGGTCGCCGGATTTGTGGATACTGTGACACGCCTCGCATCCCACATCGAGGGCAGGATGGCGACTGCCGTCTTTTGGAACGGCAACTCCGGTGTCGTGGCAACTGAGGCAAAGATTTTCAGCTTTTGTAGCTCCGGAGGCAGGTTTAACCAACAAGTACTTGTAATTCGAAGTGTGTGGATCGTGGCAGACCACGCACCCGTGAATTGCAGGCGGATGGACCTTACCTTTGATTTGCTCAGCGTTCTTATCAGGATGGCAAGTGAGGCAAAGCGAAAGGGACGTGCCTGTGGTCAGCTTGACCCAAGTGATTTTGCCGGAGACTCGCACCTCGTGGCATACGAGACAACCTCCCGCCATTGCGGGGTGCACGACTTCTCCTTTTGTCTTGTCGGCATGGCACTGAGAGCAAGTAGCGGCGTTGGTCTTCTCGTCCAGTGGAACGGGATGCCTGGCCGCATTGAGCTGGGGGGCGGCTAAGCTTATCAGCAGGAAACTGCACAGGACCCATTCAAAAAGCGGTCCGGCATCGGACATCAATCCAGCCTGCTCGGGCGGCTCGACAAGAAACCCTCCAATGAGAAACGCCACAACAAACGGAATGATTTTCGCGACCCTCACGGGACTCGCCCGAATCCGAAAATAGAACTTTTTGTCGGTCACGTTGCGAAGCCGAAGATAGTTCTCAAAGACCGAAATCACATTCACATTCACTTCGCCGGAGCGAACTTGTATTTGTGCGAAGGCGGCCGTCATGGTGGATCCTCCGAGTCGTGATAGAACGGCCTCGGGAATACGCCCATTCTTCAAATGGTCCACAGAAGAGGCTGGACCATGAGTATTTTCTAATCAGTGATAGGGATCACGTGCGGCCGTGATACAGCTCACTGGCAAGCCGCGGAGTAAAAATTAAATTAACTGCGGCGAGGCATCTATACACCGGAGCGTAAGAAAAGGATGCGCAGGGGGCATTTGACCGGCAAATGGGACTGACAGGTAATGCGCGGTGCCTCGTGGCATAGCCTCCTGAAGTGGTACGATCGACCGCGGTTCCCAAACCGTCTCCCCGGAATCCCGTTGACCCGCCGGTTCGAGTGAACCGCCCTGTTAATCCCGTTCAGAAGGAGATCGTAATGCTGGACAGACCTGTTACAGGCTCGAGCGGCGAGTGAAAGGTCCCGAAAGCCAACCAAATGGCAACGCATGCACAGGAGCTTTTACGTCTGCCACTGAGCCATGAGGATGGTCACCTTGAGGCCTAGGGAGGAATCAAAAACGGCGCACGGCGCG
>DASRCX010000072.1:0-288807 GCA_035652895.1 Terriglobia bacterium | reverse complement strand
CCCGAAACCGGCGGCTCAGAAGGGCCGCCTTGCCGCTAACCTCAGTCGCCCTACGGGCTCCTTCGGCTAGCGGCAAAGAAAAACCAAAACCGGACAGATTATGTGCTATAAAAACCGGACATCTTCACGTGCTAACGACAGAACTTTCTTAGAACTCTCTTACCATCGTCAGTAGAGCCACATCCCCGGATTTAAAAACTGCTTCAGGAACTGGGCATGTCCTCACGATTAAGTCTGGTCAGAGGCGATGACTCTTTTGAGGGAAAATGCACGTCCGGACTCACTGCAGAGTTGTCCGTTATTTTGGGCGCCGAACCGTCCCACGGCAAATGAACATGCCAGCTGCCAGCAGCGCGTCTGGATGTATAATTCCCACTCCTTCGGGGGCTCGACATGAAGACCTAAAGAAAGCCTAAGGCTCAAGTGGGGGGGAATCCTATAATGTCGCGCGCAAAAATGCTCTTTGCCCTTTTGGCGCTTTTATGTGCTTCACGGTTGGTTGTGGCTCAGAATCTGCCGCAGCATTCGAACTGGGTGGGCACGTGGGCCACATCTGAACAAATACCAGAACCGCACAACGCTCTTGCACCTGATGATTTGCGCGACGCCACTGTAAGGCAGATCGTGCATCTCACGATCGGCGGGAAAGTGCTGCGCGTGCATCTATCAAATGCATTTGGCACAGCGCCCTTGCGATTCGATTCCGTGCATATCGCGCGAGCAATATCGCCTGCATTATCGAGAATTGACATTAGGACCGACCGCGCCCTCACCTTCGCCGGGCACCACGCCGTAACGGTTCCCGCCGGAGCTGAATATATTTCCGATCCTGTGGATTTTCCCGTTGCGCCTGAAGCGGACCTGGCCATCACGTTCTACCTCAGTGAGCCGCCTCAGCAGGAAACAAGCCATCCCGGCTCGCGCGCAACATCCTACCTCGTGCACGGCAATCATGTGTCAGACGCCGACTTCCCCGGCGCAAAGACATTCGACCATTGGTTTAACATCGCCGGCGTGGACATGATCGCACCACCCGGCGCGGCGGCCGTTGTCACGCTGGGAGATTCGATCACTGACGGGCACGGTGCGACCACCAACGGAAACGACCGCTGGCCAGACGACCTTGCACGCCGTCTGCTTCGTGAAATGCCCGCCCGTCACCTGAGCGTCCTCAATCAGGGCATTGGCGGGAACCGGCTGCTGCTTGACGGCCTTGGGCCGAACGCGCTGGCCCGGTTCGATCGCGACGTGCTCGCTCAGCCGGGAGTCCGCTACCTGATCGTCCTCGAGGGAATAAATGATATCGGGATGTTCGGTCGCAGCGGAAATCAATTGAAGTCCGACCATGAATCACTGGTGCACAAGATCATTGGCGCATATCAACAGATCGTGCTTCGCGCTCATGCTCATGGAATTCTCGTTTACGGCGGGACCCTGCTGCCTTTTGGTGACTCGACATTTTATAAGCCAGGCGCTCTCACAGAAGCAGATTGGGACGCCGTAAATCGGTGGATACGCACTCCCGGACATTTTGACGGCGTGATCGATTTTGCCAAGGTGATGTGCGATCCGAAGCATCCGCACCACCTTCTTCCGGCATACGACTCCGGCGACCATTTACATCCTTCGCCCGCCGGCTACCGCGCGATGGCCAATGCTATTCCGCTTTCACTCTTTGCGAAGTGAAGGCATGAACATCTGGAGGCCGCAATGAAAAACATGTCCCTTACAGGCAGCGCAGGATTTGTTTTAGCGGTTTGCTCACTAATTCTCTTTTGTCCTCCTTTTTATGCCCAGACAGTTCCTGGCGAGGCTCGCCGGAATTTACCGCAACCCTTGACCTTCACTTCGGAGCAGGACCATCAGAACATGATGGACCAGTTGGGAATCAAAGAGATCCGCCCGGCGCCGTCGCCCAAAACCGCAAATTACGACGAATCGAAGGCCAACCCTTTTCCGAACCTGCCGGACGCCCTTACGCTCAAGGACGGCCAGAAAGTCACCTCGCCGGAAGTCTGGTGGCGCAAGCGCCGTCCTGAAATCGTGGAGGCGTTCGAACGCGAGGTTTACGGGCGCATTCCGCAAAACGTGCCGAAGGTGACATGGTCTGTGAAGGCTACCGACAAGGAGATCATCGGCGGACGGCCGGTCATCGCCAAAGAACTTATCGGTCACGTGGACAATTCATCTTATCCGTTGATCAGCGTTGATATCCGCATGACGCTGGTAACGCCTGCCGACGCCAGGAAGCCTGTGCCGGTTTTGATGATGTTCGGCCCGAGCGGATTCCCTGCACCCAACGAACCGTCAGACGCAGACTTTGACCGTATCAACGCGGCTATGAAGGCCTTGCTCGCCAAAGAGGACCCTTCGCTCGCAAAAGTTTTTGGAGAGCACCCGGCATTTCAGCTTGTTCGGCGGCCGCCATTCCAGTTCCCGCGTTTTGATGTGGATGGTAACCCGCCGAGAAAATGGCAACTCATCGCCGATAAATGGGGCTTCGCCACGATCGACCCTCTTAGTATTCAAGCCGACAACGGCGCCGGACTGACGCGGGGAATTATCGGTCTCTGCAACCAGGGCCAACCGCGCAAGCCGGACCAATGGGGCGCATTGCGCGCCTGGGCCTGGGGCGCAAGCCGTGGCCTCGACTATCTGGAAACAGACCCGGCTGTAGACGCAAAGCATGTGGGCATCGAAGGCGTCTCGCGATACGGCAAGGCGGCACTCGTAACGATGGCCTTCGACCAGCGATTTGCAATGGTCCTTGTGGGCTCCTCAGGGAAAGGCGGGGCCACACCCTTCCGCCGGAATTTCGGTGAAGCCGTGGAGAACCTTACAGGCGTGGGCGAATATCATTGGATGGCGGGCAACTTTCTGAAATACGGAGCGTCCGAAGCGGTTTTCGGAAGCAAGAACGCCGGGGACTTGCCTGTTGATTCCAATGAACTCATTGCACTGTGCGCGCCGCGCCTGACATTCATCAGCTATGGCGTGCCCGCGAAAGGGGATGCGCAGTGGCTGGATCATCAGGGGAGTTTTATGGCCGCAGTTGCCGCAAGCCCGGTTTTCGAAATCCTTGGCGCGCGCGGCCTCGATGTTTCCGGGGACTACCACACGGCAAAGATGCCGCCGGTCAATGACGGTTTGCTCGACGGACAGCTTGCCTGGCGCCAGCATGATGGAGGGCACACCGACGCGCCCAACATGAAGTACTTCCTGAAATGGGCTGACAAATTCATCGGCCATACTCCACCAGGCCAGTAAAGATTGCTGCGGCCGGGTTCCGTCAGTGACAACGAAATTTCGGCTCAGTCCAGAACTTTCATTGCTGCGGGGTCCCACCGGACAACTTTTTGCCGTTCATAGCTGAGGTTGCTTAACAACGCGGCGCCCGCGGCGCGAAATCCGAATACGGCATCCTCGACAACCGGTCGCCGGCTCCGCACGGAGTCAAAGAAATTCTTCAAGTGGTCGTAGCTGTCGTTGTATCCTTCCGGAGCTACGTATCTCTCTTCGCCCAGCGGGATTTCGCCGGAGGGATGCTCAATCGGATACTTCTTCCGGTAAGCGGCCAGAAATTCCTTTTGCATTGCGTTCGAAAAACTTCTGATGCTGTATCCCGGCTCCTTTGAGCGCGGGACGCGCGAAAGGCTGACTCCGCCTTCGCTGATCGTCATCGTCCCTTCCGAACCTGTAAAGATCAGCCCTTCGCTTTCCGACCCGCCATCGACAAAGTTCACGCGAAGGGTCAGGTTAAATCCCTCGGGGTAATCGAATATCCCGATCAGCACGTCCGGTACGTCGCGACCGTCGCGCCAGTAGCGGAGCCCGCCCGTGGCCACCGCACGCGTGGGGCCATTAACGCCAACAACGAAATGCGTGCCGCTGAAAAGGTGGACGAACAGATCGCCGGCGACACCGGAGCCATACGCTTTCCACTTCCGCCATTGGAAGAAATGCTCCGGGTTCCATGGAATTTTCGGCGCCGTGCCCAGGAATCGCGGCCAGTCGCACGTCTCCGGTGACGCATCGAGAGGAATTGAATAATTCCAGGCACCGATGGAGGAGTTCCGGTCCCACCATGCGGTGACCATGTTGAGTTCTCCAATTGAGCCTGATGCGAGTAACTCCTTGGCCTTGCGGTAAATCATCGAACTGACCCGCTGGCTGCCGATCTGGATGGTCCTGCCCGTGCGTTTCGCAGTGTCAATGATCTTCGGCCCATCCGAATAAAGATGAATCATGGGCTTTTCGAGGTAAACATCTTTGCCGGAGTTCATGGCATCGACGGCCGCCCGCATGTGCCAGTGGTCCGGCGTGGCGATGATCACGGCGTCGATGTCCTTCCGAGCAAGGATTTCCGCGTAGTCGCGCGTAGTTTGTATGTCAGAGCCCCAGAGTTCCTTGGCATGAGTCAGACGGCCGTCGTAACAATCTGCTGCGGCCATTACTTTCACACCAGGGAACTGCGCAGCGATCCGCGTGTCGTACTGCCCCTGACCGCCGGCCCCGATCAGAGCAATCTGGAGATGATCGTTGGCCGCGACGGGCTTCGCAGGCTCGCCCTTCTCTTCGGCCATGGCATGAACTTTCACGCCGTTCGAAACGAATGTTCCTGCAGTCATGATGCCGCTTGTTTTCAGAAATTCTCTTCGGTCCAATTTCCCAGCCATCGGTTTGCACCGCCTGCAGAATTAAGATTAATGCGGAAACTCTACCGGACAGGTTCGCAAGCGTCAACCCTCATCGTTGAGCGGAAGTATTGAGCCCAAAAGCAGTTGTTGACGAAATCATGTTGCAGGCAGAAATGATCGCCTGACGCAAAATGACCCGGCAAATGCGCAAACTGGGTCTTGACGATCAATTAGTGCTGGGATAAAAACAAATGACGTGGACGCCAGATTCTGTTTTCCGAACTGTCAGGGAACCTACGACTCTCGAATTTTCCAAGTGCTGAAGACAGTCGGATCGGAATCAATGGCAGCGCAGGGAACGGACCGTCTTCACAAATCCCTCCACTTCCCACAGCAGGTGACAAGTATCGACCTATGAACCGCTAGTAACTCTTCAGGGCACACATCTCAATCGCCACGTGTGACCATCACTGATTTTCGTCGGGTAAAAATCCAGCGTCCGGGTCAGGGTTAACGCGTGTAAAGGGAGGTTACCCATATGCATGAGTTGAAGTGTCTGGACTCGTGGCATCTGCCGACGAAGCCCACGCCCAGGCATCCGACCCTGCTTTTTGTTCTGTCTACGTTGCTTGTTGTTCTTTCACCATTAACGGGGTTCAGCCAAACAATCACGTCCTCTTTGAGCGGGACTGTCCGAGACACAACTGGCGCAGTTGTTCCAGGCGCAACGGTTGTTCTGACAAATGAGGCGACCAACGTTACACAAACTGCCCAATCTAATTCGTCCGGCTTATTTGGTTTCACGGCGCTGATGCCTGGAACCTATAAGCTTGACGTTTCCGCCTCTGGTTTTGACACTTGGGAGCAAAAGGGCATCGTGCTCCATGCCAACGAAAGCGCAGCCGTGCCGAACATTGTTCTCCGCGTGGCAGGAACAAGGCAGACCGTCACAGTTGAGGCCCCAGCCGTGCCAATGGTTCCCCTTACAACGGGAGCGAGCAGCACCACTTTGAACAACCGCATGGTCAGCCAGCTTTCCATCCAAGGACGCGACGCGGCTGAACTCATCAAACTGATGCCCGGGATGGCCATCAACTCCGGTCTCAACAATACAGAATGGAACAGCGCGGTGACGCAGATTAATAACGGCCCAATCGGGGCGTTTTCGGGCAGCGGCACTTCGCCCAATGGCGGGATGCAGATGGTTATGAACGGCTCAGTGATTACCGATGCCGGGAACCAGGGCACGCAGATCGCCAACGTCAACCAGGACATGACGCAGGAAGTGACCATCAAAAATTCGTCATTTGATGCCGAATACGCGCATGGCCCTGTTACCTTCACTGCAACCGGAAAAACAGGCACTTCTCAGTTCCATGGCTCCGCATACGTTTATACTCGGAATGGAAGCCTGAATTCCGAGAATTCCTTCCTCAAGGCCAGCGGGCTTGCGAAGCCCATTGACCATTACTGGTATCCTGGCTTCAACGTGGGCGGTCCTATCCTGTTGCCATGGACGAATTTCAACAAAAACCATGACAAAGCATTTTTCTTTTTCGGTTTTGAGCATATGAAACAGGAGCAGGCAGGCACGCTCCACAAATACATGCTGCCAACGCCGGCCATGATGAACGGGGATTTCAGCGCCAGCGCATTACAGAACTACACCGGCTTCGCAGGAGCGGTCCCCTGCGCCGACTCCTCAGCGTGGAACTTCGGAAATTTCTGCAAGAGTGCCGTAGATAATGGCCAGATTACACTCTACGATTCGAGCGGCAATCCAATCCCGCCGAGCGTCGTTGATGCGAACGCTGCGGCAGGAAAGAATACAGCGGCATCTGGCGCCATGATCACCGACCAAAGCTTGATTGACCCGAATGGTCTGGCTTTGATGAAGATGCTGGCCAGTTCACCGGGACTTAAGAGCATCAGCCCAACGCCGGGAAACCCCTACAACGCAGAATTCCTCGATAACCCGCCCATTATCAGTGACAACTTGAATGTTCGTGGCGACGTGAACATAACACAGAAGCTGCACGCTTTTGTTTCTTACACGCGCCAGCCGGAAACCGACATCAACAATATCGGTGTGTGGTGGTGGTCCCCCGCTGCGGTCCCGTACCCGTCGCAGATGCCAGCAGCGCAACTTAGCAAGGCGTGGAGCGTTGGTGCAACCAGCACGTTAAGCCCAACGCTCGTCAACGAAGCGACGTTCGGGTATGCCTACTTCATCAATCCAATCCAGTTGAAAAATCCGCAGGCAGCGAATCCAGCGACGTATGGCTACAACGTTCAGTTGCCGCAAGGCTTCACTCAGACAAACAGCGTTCCACAGGTGCCGAACATCGTCACCTGGTGCTGCGGCATTGAGAGCGGGCCAGGCGGGAACGTGGCGAGTGCAACGCCCGGTGCCGGCTTCAGCGTTCCCTCGTTCGGCGCCAGTTGGCATGGTAAAGGCGACTTCGGGAAGGACAGCTATACTCCCGATGTCAGCGACAACCTCACCTGGATCAAGGGAAAGCATACGATGAAGTTCGGCTTCTTCTGGGCTTCCTACGCCAATGTCCAGACAGAAAACTGCTGCGGCGGCGGGACGGCAGGAAGTTGGGACTTCGACAACTACGCAACCAACACCAGCTTCAATTATTACTCTGACATGCTATTGGGCCATGCGCAGAGCTTCAGCACGGTGAGCAACAATCCGACCGATTATGTGAAATACAACGAGTTCGACTTCTATGGCCAGGATTCGTGGAAAATCATGCGGAGAATGACGCTCAACTTCGGCGTCCGCTTCGAGCGCATGGGTCAGTGGTATCCTTTCAGTTCCAACCCGAAGGGCCTGATGGTGTGGGACCCTTCGGCCTACGATCCCACCAGTTCCAATCCGCTGACAGGCTTCTCGTGGCACAGCAGCAACAGCAGCATTCCACTCTCCGGCTGGACGACACACGGGTTCTTTCCCGATCCGCGCGTCGGCGTTGCTTACGACCTGTTTGGAAATGGCAAGACGGTCCTTCGCGGCGGATTCGGCGTCTATCGATCACAGGTGGCCTACAACGACGTGACGGAGAATGGCATTCTGTCCGCCCCGCTGGGGACAGTGCCCTTCGCCAGCAATTGCACATTCAACAACCTCGAAACCCTCACAAACAATTGTGCAGCAGCGGCAGGACCTGCGCGTAATACGACCACCTTTGCGGGTTTGATGTTGGGTGACAACAAAGCCCCGTACACCCAAACCTGGAACTTTATGATTGACCAGGCAATGCCCTGGCATTCAACTCTCGAAATCCAGTATCAGGGCAACCGCAGCCGCGATCTGCTGATCAGTGCCAATGGCGGTGGAGGTATTGCACTGGCCAACATCAACTTCGTTCCCATGGGCGCGGAATTCCAGCCGGACCCAGCACCTACAAACGGATTGCCGAACTGCTATGGATTTAAAAACCCGCAGCCGCAGGTCAACTGCTCCTATGGTGGGGACATCTTCTTCTGGCAAGGAACGCCCGACGCCACCCATATCACAGGCGGGCCTCCGGGCGGCGCTATGCCGGATTTCCGTCCGTATGACTACAGCGGTCTGTACCTGTTCCACCACGGCAGTTACTCGAACTATAACGCGTTTATGGTTCAGTGGATGAAGCAGGCCGGCCCGGTCGTATTCAACCTCAACTACACGTGGTCGCACGCCTTGGGGATCCGCGACGGAAACAATGACAATGGCCAGGGTGCAGGAGCGTCACTCGACGCTTTCAATCTGGCCAGCAACTATGGCGTCCTGGCGTTTAATCGGTTCCACATCTTCAACGCCGCGTACGTGATCGATCTGCCTGGATTAAAGGGTGCAAACCGCTTTGTAAGAGGGGCGGTAAACGGCTGGCAGCTTTCTGGTGACACCCAGTTTCAGACCGGCCCTCCGCTTCAACCTTTGACGGGCGGAAATCTTAACGCCTCGTTCCCTGCAGGAATCAGCAATGGGAGCATCCTCGGAACTGACGGAATCAAGCTTGTTCCGATCCTTGTTTGCGATCCCAGCAAAAACCTTTCTTCTGGTCAGTATTTCAACCCGGACTGCTTCAGATCGCCTTCGATTCCCTCAACCGGAGGCGCTTCGATCATCGGAACGAACGGCCCGCTCGTCTGGCCCACAATTACCGGACCTGGTTTCTTCAACAGCGACTTGGGCCTTTACAAGAACTTTAAGATCACGGAAAGGCAGGGGCTGCAGTTCCGTATCACAGCGTTCAACTTCCTGAATCACCCTCTGCCACAGTTCAACCTGACCAATGACATCAACCTGGCGTTCTCAACACCCGGCGGCGGCAACACGAACGCGAACACAACTGGCAAACCTGCCTACACCGTCGGAAACCGAACGATCGAACTGGCCCTGAAATATACTTTCTGATCCCAGGAGTTGGGCAGAAAAGAGAAGGGGGATGACGAAGTCATCCCCCTTTTTTTGAAGAATAGCAGAGGTTGCTGTTAATCCTGGCGGATAGTAATCTGTTGGGTTACATGATTTCTGGGCCCCTTCAAAATGAGCGAGAGCTGTCCATGACAAGGCGTCGCGCGCTGACGCTCCTTGGGGCCTCGCTCCTTCCCCCTCAGATCGCGGGCTCATTGTTGAAAGGCGCGGCGGGTCCCGCTCCTCCCATCCGCTTTTCATTGCAGACTCTTCCCTTTCAGCTCGAAACGGATGAGACTCTGAATGCGCCGCACGTTCCTGCAACAATGATCGGCGGCGTTGCCGTCTTCGATTACAACAAAGATGGCCGCCCCGACATCTTTTTCACTAATGGGGCGAACATCAAGACGCTGGAAAAAGATTCGCCAAAGTACTCGAACCGATTATTCCGCAATGACGGCAACGGAGTTTTTACGGATGTTACGGAAAAGGCCGGACTGGCGGGAACAGGTTACGACAACGGAGTTGCCGTCGGTGATTATGACAATGACGGGTTCCCGGACCTCTTTGTCGCCGGCGTTCACGGCAGGGCTCTTTACCACAACAACGGCGATGGCACTTTCACGGATGTTACGGCCAAGGCGGGACTCGCTGGCTGGAATGACCCGGAATTCGGCCCTCTCTGGTCTGTGGCTGCGGCGTGGGTTGACGTCAACAATGACGGCCTGCTGGACCTGTTCGTCCTGAACTATCTGCAATGGGACATCGCCACGGAACATCTTTGCGGGTTCGGAGATAAATACGATTACTGCATGCCAACCTTTTACAAGGGTCAGCCGTCCCAATTGTATTTGAACCTGGGCAACGGGAAATTCCGCGATGTTTCAGAGGAATGGGGCATTCGTACCCATGTGGGAAAAGGTATGGGAGTCGGTGTGGCGGATTACAATCTGGACGGACGTCAGGACCTCTTCATTACAAACGACATGTATTACAACTACCTTTATCACAACACCGGAACAAAATTCGAAGAAGTGGCGCTCGAGGAAGGCGTGGGACTTGTGGAAGACGGGAGTTTTATTTCGGGAATGGGCGTAGACTTCCGCGACTTTAACAACGATGGCTATCCGGACATTGTGACCGTCGCACTGAATAATCAGACATTCCCTCTGTTCCAGAACAGGAGCGGAAAAGGGTTTGATGAAGTCACAGACCAGAGTGGAATGCGTGAACTGAGCCTGCGCATGAGCGGTTATGGCCCCGGATTATTCGATTTTGACAACGATGGATGGAAAGACTTGTTCGTATCGCGCGGGCATGTGGAAGCTTTCCCCAAACCCGGAACAGAAGTGGCGCAGCCTAACACCGTCTTCCGCAATCTGGGAGCCAGCGGCAAATGGCAGGCTTTGACAACAGAGGCAGGATTCGATGCAGCACCGCCCAGACGGCACCGCGGCTGCGCCTTTGCCGACTTCGACGGTGATGGCAAGATCGACGTTGTCGTCAGTGCGTTGCTCCAGCCCGCAGAGCTTTGGATGAACCGGACTGAAAATGACAACCACTGGCTGGCCGTGGAGCTTGAAGGAACCAGGAGCAATCGGGACGGAATCGGAGCAAGAATCAAGGTGGTGACCAGAGCAGGCGCGCAGTACAACCATATGACCACAAGCGTGGGCTATGCTTCATCAAGCCACGGGCCGGTGCATTTTGGATTGGGGAGCGAATCAAAAGCGCAGGTCATTGAAATCCACTGGCCTTCGGGCATAATTCAGCGGCTGCGTGATGTCCCGGCCGGCCGCACCATCAAGGTGCTGGAACGCGAGGAAGGATGACACGCGTTGCGTCTTTCTGCTGCCGTTCCCGGGTCATAAGATCATCAACAATCTTCTTTTCCCGAGCGCCTTCGGCGGGCTGCTTCAGCGCGTAATAGAGCGCAACAAGATCCACATGTGGAGCGAGCCACTTGGGGTTCTCCTGCGCGGCGGTCTTCAGCTGTTCGACCGCCGCCTGAAGATTTCCCTGCGTGCGTTCGACGCGCGCCAGCAGGTAGTGCGCGCTTGCAGATTTGGGATCCAACGCGAGGGCGCGAGTTAATTGCTCTCTCGCCTCAGCAAGCTTCCGCTGGTTGTACAGAACTGATGCAAGCTGCAGCCGCGCCTGAAGATCGTTGGGGTCAATAGTTAAAGCCTTTCTGAATTGCTGCTCCGCGTGTTCCTCATCCCCGGAATAGTCTTCCACCATACCAAGCACGACGTACGCCTGAGGCATCCGCGGGTTCAGACGAATCACGGCTTCGGCGTCGCTTCGGGCCTTGTCGAAGTACGTCAATCCAAGATAAAGGTTGGCGGCAAGCTGATAGGCCTCGACGTTGTGTGTTGCATCAGCAAATTTCTGAACTCGCTCCAAACCTTCTCTCGTGTGGCCGGCACCAATCAGCGCCCTTCCCAGCACCCACGCGATATCAAGGTTGTCAGGCTGCTTCTTTTCGAGGGGCGTGAGCAATTCGACGGCCTGCTCGTTGCGCCCCAGGCGCAAATCACAATCGGCCAGAAGCGTCGCCACGCGGAGGTTTTTGGGATCATCCCAGTTCAGCGATGCAAAGCGCCGGCCGGCCTCCGTGTAATCGCCCTTCCTGTAGTACGCCAGCGCCAGGCTGAAACGCAGGTCCGGGTTTCCGGGTAATTGTTTGAGCGCCTCTTCATACTGGGCGATGGCGTCGTCAAAGCGGCCAAGAGAAACTAAAGCCGCGGCCAAATTGGCGCGCGCTGACACGACCTCCGGATGGGTGCGGAGTAATTCCTGGTATTTGCGCACCGCCAACGCAGCATTTCCCTGCTGCTGTGCCTTATACGCCTCTTCGAACAGTTGACGTGGATTATCCGTTTCTGCAGCGGGCGTCTGTTGAGCCACCGCTAGAAGTCCAAAGAATACTACCGTGGCGATCAATGCCTTTGCCATCGATCTGAATCGGTATGGTGCAACCGGCGAGCCTCTTCCGCGGCGAGCGCGGTTGGTTTGCGGTTTCTTAATGACTCTGTTCCCTCGAATCTCCGTCACAAACTTCCAGTTTATTCCCAAACACCGTTCTTTCAAACCCAGTGTGTCGCAACGCTCAAGCGTGACCGTACACGTCAGTCTCGTTGCCCATGGTCGGTTCGATCCAGGACTGCGGACACGCTTTTTGGTCATTGGCGGATCTGTGTCATCACTAATCTATTTGCAGAGGTCACTCGGATGTTGTAAGCATTTCCTCGTGATTTAATTCCCCGAAGTTCCAGCGACTGCCAGGTGGGTGGCAGGAGTGGGGGGTGAACGGGCTTCAAGCCTCCGTCTGTCCAGCGAAGGCCGGTGAAACCGAAAATGATCTGCTGAAGAAAAGCTCCTTCTGCCGTCAGGAACACAGCGCGCCCGTTGCTCGGCGTTTCAGTCATGGCATCGAATGGCGGTTGCGCGTACGAACGGACCATCGAGAGAAACAATTTATAGGCCAGATCACGCTGGCCCAACTGCGACGCGACAATCGAATAAAAGTTTCCCAGCATTCCCACCTCGTAACCCGGCTTGCCGAAATTCTTCAGGCACGCGCTCAGATCATTCCGCGCAACGGTTGTGGAGAACGCCATACCCAGCGGATACGTAAGCAGAATGAGCGCATGTGCATACATGCCCTGCTCATCGCCGGAGTGCTCCATGTGGACTTGTCGCTGTTCATCGTAAGGAATGACGAGACCACTGGCAACGTGCATCCATTCCGGGTCTGGAGTCTCGCCCAGCAATCGGGCAGCCTCAATCGCCACCTGCATTGTGCGTTGCGCAATGGCGTTCGTGTAGGCGTCATTGTTTACATCAGTGATGGCTTCGTTCGGCCCAGTCACATGAAGGATTTGATAATCGTGCTGTTGTTGATCGTAAGTGGCGCGGCTGGCCCAGAAATCAGCGACTTCTTTAATAACAGGGTAGCCGTGGCTGCGAAGCCACGCCGTGTCACCGGTAGCCTGATAATACCGCCACTGCGCCAGCGCCACATCGCCCGTCACATGAATCTCGCTGCTCCACTCGGGAGCGGCTTCCTCGCCTGAGTGCGCCGACTCCATGGGAAAAAGCGCGCCTCGAAAGCCCCGTTCTCGGGCATTTTGTTCAGCGGCAGCCAGCCGTTTTCCCCGGTAGTCGATGATCGAGCGTGCAAGGTGTGGATGAAGCGCCAGCGCGGCCGGGAAGATCCACGTGTCAGCGTCCCACCAGATGCGCCCCAGATAGGCGCGCGAAGGCAGGGCCATAGCCGGAACGCTCGCGTCGGCGCCGGCCCTTAGATCAGAAAACAGATAATACATCGCGGCATGGACTGCCCTTTGCGCCTCGACATCTCCTCGAATCAGAATGTCCGTCGTCCAAAGCTTCTCCCAATCCGATTCATGCTGTTGAAGAACTTTGTCGAATCCCAACGCCTCGGCTTGACGGGCCAGTGCTTGCGCCTGCGAAGCTGGCGACTGAGAATCGAGCGAAGAAAAGACGGCAACGAACTTTGTGAACGTATACGTCTTCCCTGCCTGGGCAATGAATTTCACATTCAAAGCAGGTGATGCAAGGCTCGGTGAAAAACCCAGATTGACCTGGTTCATGGGCGGCAAGGTTGAAGGGAGAGCTACCCTTACGGCTTCGGCTACTTGTGTCTTCCCGTCGCGGGTTTCGCAATCCGCCATAAACCCGTGGAGATCGCCGTCAGGGCGTACTCTGCGAATCGGAACTGGGCCCGGCAGTTCTGCGCCTTCCCAGACGAATGGCGGCATTTTTTCTCCGCCCAGGGAAAAAGAAAACGTGACCGGTCCGACGGTGACTCCATAATCCGGCGTCAGTTGGACCTGGACCACACCAAGGTGAGATTCCTGGCGGCTCACAAATTCCACGATTTTCACATGTGTCACGTGAACGCCATCCACCCAATCGAAGCGAGTGGTCAGCAGTCCGCGGCGCGTGTCCAGCGTTTGTAAATAGCCCTCTAAATGAACTGTGGCGGGAGAAATGCTGTCAAGCCAGTGAGAACCGTTCCAATAATCAAAACGGTTCCATGAAGGGATCAATGCCTGATACGTGTAAGAATTCTGTTCGAGGTGGTCATAAAGGCCCGCCAAAGTCGCCTCAGATGCGGACGCACCGTTCCACGGCGTTGATGTGGAAAGGTAGCCATTTCCCACCAGGGTCGGAAGATAGTTTGAATAAGAGTGGGTTGAGAACTGGAAGGAATCCTGTAATTCAACCCCCTCGCCGGATTTGCGGGATGTTCCGGAGAGTGCCTTTCCGGTCCAAAAAGATGCGAGGATGAAAACCAGCAGAAACGAGGCTTGCGCAGTTCGCCTGCGGCCAGGAGTGTACTGCAACTTTCGGGACACTTCACCCCACCCCATCCTGCAAGCCTCCTGGTCCAACGGATTATCGTAAAGGGGACCTCGCCTGGGCAAGGCCCCCTTCCGAAATGGTCCGGATTTTACCAGGTCACGTGCAAGCCGAATTGCATATTGCGCATAGGGGCTTGGACGTCTGTGATAATCCCGGCCGTTGGAGTGTCGATATTGGTGTTGCTCGGGTTGGCCAGGTTGGTGTTATTGAACGCGTTGAAGACATCCCAACGGAACTTCGCCTTCACACGCTCGGTGATGCTGAAGGTCTTGGAGAGCGACCAATCCGCTGAAAACAGGTTCGGCCCGGTAATGGCGTTTCGTCCGGCATTCCCGAACAGGAACGGACCTGGAACCACAAACGCCGCCGGGTTGAACCATTGGTTCCTGTTATGGGGTGTTCCGGAGAGTGGGTCGCCGATCTGGTTCGGCCGCGTGCTCATGTCGGAATTCAATGAAGCGTTGCTGGCCAGCGTGGCATTGAAAGGCATGCCGGCTTCCCACGTGGTGAACCCGCTCCACTCCCAGCCGGAAATAAGTTGGTCCATCACTCCATGGACGTTGGAAGCAAAGCGCTGACCTTTGCCAAAGGGCAGGAAGTACGAATGCCCGATGGTAAGGACGTTTGAACGGTTGAACGACGCCGGCCCGTAATCGAGCATCGTGTTGTACTGGTCGGTCGGCGTTCCGAACTCTCCATAATCAAGGGCCTTTTGCCAGGTGTAGTTGACGAGGAAGGAATAATTCTTCGAGAACCTCTTCTGAACCTGCGCCTGGAAAGAGTTGTAGTTGCTGCTTGAGCAATCGCACTTGTCGAAGATGGTTTGCGTGATTCCAAACAGGTTGTAGTAGGGTCGGCGCGGATTGAGAGGACCCGGCCCTGGAATCGCCGAGTTCATGTTCCAGCCTGAGTTCAGGTTCCTGCCCAAATTCCCTACGTAGCCAACCTCCACAGAAATGTCGCCCGGAAGTTGATGTTCGATAGTGAAGTTGTAGGAATCAACATAGGGAATCTTCTGGTTGGAAGGGATATAGGGGGTGCTGATTCCGTCAGGCAGCGGAATAACGCCCGTTGAAGGAATCACAGGGAAATCCGGGAACGGCGGAGCCGTACCGATGGATGGATTTGCAGACACAACATTAAAGTCGGGGAATTGAACAGGGAAGAACTCCGAGGGACCGGCGAGGTTTTGGTTCACAATCGAGGGGTAAATGTCCGCCGCCAGATTGTTGAAGGTCCAGCCGAATGTTCCCTGGAAGTAGCTGCGGCCCCAACCTGTACGGATCACCGTGTTGGGTCGCAGGGCGTAGGCAATGGCGAAACGGGGGCTGAAGTTCGTCCATTGAGTCTGTCCGTTCGCGCTGATGGAGTTCCCGCCGATGCCCGGTATGAAAACGAGGTTGTTCGAAATTTCATACCGGCCGCCCTGGCCCGCGTGCAGCGAGGTGTCAGGGAACCAGGTGTCCCAACGCACTCCGTAGCTCAGCGTCAGCTTCCGAGTGGCGCGCCAAGTGTCCTGGAGATAGTAGAACATCCGTTTCTGGCGGTCCTGCTGGTTTGTCGAGACTTGTGCAAACCGCTGGAAACTGCTCGGATCGCCCAGGAGGAAGCTGGCAAGCCCGCTGCCGGCGCTGGTGTCGTTCGCCGAAGCCGTCACGCTGGGGTTGAAGTTGTAAACACCTGCACGGTGGTTGTCACTCGGAAGGCGCAGGTTCTGGGCGGCTTGTACTTCCGCTCCCCACTTGATCATGTGATTGCCGGACGTCTTCGTCCAGTCCGTAACCCACTGGAAAACATTTTCGATTTCATCCAGAGGGCAATTGCACCGGTAACCCATAATGAACGCCCCGGTGCCGTTGATGTTAAAGTCCGGCAATCCTCCACTGCCCGCAAGCGTCGGGAGATTGATCCCAGGAATCCCAACCTGCTGCGCGAGATTTTGGTTGATATCCAGTGGAAATTCATTGATTCGGTAACGGTTGGCCCCGAACCGAAAGTCGCCCAGCAGCGTAGGACTGAAAACGTAATTGATGCCCAGGGTGCCGTTCAACAGCAGGCTGTTGGATTGTCCCTGGTACATGTTGACGCCGGTCGGCGAGATTTGAGGTCCACCATACAACCCGAATGCTCCGGGCGAAATAACCGTCACGCCGGCGTAGCTGAAAGTCCCAAAGTAATTCAGTTTGTTATTCACGTAGTGGTCAATGCGAATATCAAACTGATTAGTGTCAAAGTTATTGACGCCTGAGACGGCGTAGTTGGGTTCTGCTCCCGTCGCACCCGGAACATTCGGCAGGGGCAAAAAGTTAAGCAACGCCGTAGCCTGCGGAGAGATCCTGTCTTGCGGAATGCTTGCGTTCGGAAACAGCGTGCGGCCGCTGCCGTCGGGATTCCCCGTTGCAGGGTCGTAAATTCTCACACCAAGATCGCTCAGATTGCCATTCCGTTCAGCGGCTGTTGGCACCCGCGTGAGCACCGACCCGCCCAGATTTTCACGATTGAGTTGGGCATCGCCAAAGAAGAAGAGCTTGTCCTTCACGACGGGGCCAGCGATCGACCCGCCGAACTGGTTGAACCGCAATTCAGGAATCCCGCGGTGTGGCGGTGCAGGTTCGCCGGGAGCGCGAAGCCCCTGTGTAAAGGGATCACGCGCCTGGAAAACATTGTTCTGGAGATACTCAAAAGCAGACCCGTGGAATTCGTTGCTGCCACTCTTGGTCTGCACTTGAATTACAGATCCGCCCGCCTGGCTGAATTCAGCGTCGTAATTGGAAGTTGTTACTTTGACTTCCTGAATGGAGTCCAGCGGAGGATTGATCAGGGAAATGCCCAAAACAACGTCATTATTGGACATCCCGTTAATCATAAAGTTATTGGCACTGTATTCCTGGCCGTTCGTGTTCACCAGGATGTCATTGCCAGGATTTTCGTTGACGGGGTGCTGAAAGTTGTTTTTCACGGTGCCCGGCAAAAGCAACTCAAACTGCGTAAAGTTGCGGCCGGAAATCGGAATACTCTGGATGAGGTTTGAGCTTAGCCGTGTAGTGACTTCGGCATTCGTTGTGTCCACCAACGCGGGAGCAGCCGTGACTTCCACTTTTTGTGTTACGGCCCCGAGTTGCAAACCCATATTCACAGTTGTAGATGTCCCCACAGCCACCGTCACGTTGTGCTGGACGGCGGTTTGAAAACCTTCCTTAGTAAAGGTTACTGTGTAGGTTCCCGGGAGTAGCCGCATGATCGAGTAATTGCCGGACTCGCTGGTCTCTGCCGACGTCGTGATCCCGGTTGCGACATTGGTTGCGGTGACTTCCACGCCCGGAACTGCGGCACCTGTCGGATCCGTCACAGTCCCGATAATGTTTCCTGTCGTCGCGGCCTGACCAAATGCCAGTTGCGCAGAGACAAGGCACGCGAGACATGTGACCACTAATGGAAATACTCGAAGCTGCATTTTCACGTTCACTCCATACCTCCTTCGGGTAGACAGACCTTTTCCCGAACGCAAATAGCAGATAGTTTATATGTCGCTAGTTTGTTGTTTTATATTGTGCTCATGCTTTTGTGCGACATACCTAATACGGTCATATCGGCCATAGCATGTACCGACAACTGCAGGCACCCGTCGTGCAACGTGATGTCAGCTGTCGCATTTGGCGGCTAACGGTGACGCCCGACTTTTTGATTCGGACACACCGGTGTGAAGATTTTGAGCAAGAAGCTTTTGAAGTATTCATCTTCCTCACCGTCATGGTGTAATCAGCTTCTTCTATGGCTTTCCAGTGCCGTCACTTCAGGCTGTCATGAAGTATTCCTCGCTGAGAAACCACACACAGCCTGGCCCGGCTTACGCTCCGTTCCGACCCAAAAGTTCCCGACGCATACAACTTAGATGACTGACCCTGGGCGAAGGTTGCAAAAAGCAGCTGTTTTTACAGAAGCAAGTCCGCTTAGCAAGGCTTTTTCAGCGACGGCTGCAATGTTATTGAAAATAGAAATAGAATCTGGAGAAGCTGCTGTCATTTCAATATTGGTTATTGCTATCTAATTGGCTGGAGGGTGTATATTGTAGGAGTTAGGCTTCAGAGACAGTTGCAAATGGAAATAGACAGCGGATTTACCCAAGATCAGTTACAGACAAATGTTGCGACGCCAAGCAACGTTCAGAGAAAGGATAACGTTACTGATTCAGAGCAGGGCGCTTACGAAAGGTGCAGTCACAATGATGGCCCGTAACATTCCAACCGGAACGCCTATGGAGGTCCTTGTGTATAAGTCCCATCGTTCGCGGCAATATCTTCTGTTGTTGTGGGTTTTTTTCGCTGTCGGACTTGCAACAGCTTCGGCTCGGAGCGAAACTGAAATCTCGCGGCTGTTTCAAAAATATAAAGTCAAAGAAGGAATTGTGAAGCCGCCCAAGGGTCTGCTGAAATATCCCTACCTTGTTCCAAGCGGCCCTTACTTCCAACTCTTCGACTGGGACAGTTATTTCATGGGTGTCGCGCTCAGCTACGATGGCGACGGTGAATCCCTGGCGAACTCGGTCAAGGACTTCCTCAGCTTTGTAGGTGAGAACGCGAATGAGACCGGCTATGTTCCGCGCGAAATCGCACCGGATAGCCTCTGGGCACTGCCCGAAATGTGCAAGCCTTTTCTGGCGCAAGCTGCGTATCGTGCTTCGCTCACTACCGGGAACGTTGAATGGCTCCGACCCTGGTACCAGAAGCTCGCGGAAACTCTTCAGTTCTGGGAAAACACGCGCCGCGCTCCGGACGGTTTCTTCGTCTGGTTTAACGGCGTGGAAAGCGGAGTGGACAACAATCCAGCTGTAACGGACAAACCCGCCCAGGTAACAGAAGGCGTAGACCTTCAGTGTTATATCTACAGGGAATATCGCGCGATGTCATTGCTGGCAAGCAAGCTTGGCAACTCCGAAGACGCTGCCATGTATGCGTCCAAAGCGGATGCACTAAGAGCGAACATTCGCGACGAGATGTGGTCCGAAAGCGAGGGAACATTCCTGAACATCGACGCACGGACCGGCAAACTAATCCATATTCTGACATGGACGAACTTCGTGCCGCTCTGGGCGGGAGTCGCAACCCAGGGTCAGGCCCGCCAGATGATCGAAAATCACATCCTGAACCCTCATGAATTCTGGGCGCGTTATGGAATTCGCACGCTGTCGCCGGACGAGCCGCTTTACGATCCTCACCATGGTTACTGGCGCGGGCCGGTGTGGATCATTTCGAATTACCTGATCATGCACGGTCTCATGAATTATGGCTACACGAAGCAGGCCCGGGAACTCGCCGAGAAAACGCAGGAACTGCTTGTCCAAGACCTCCGGACGAGCGGTGGCATGAACGAATGCTACAACCCTGACGATGGAACACCACTCGCAGGCGGACACTTTGTGAGCTGGGACCTGCTGGGCGAGCACATCCTGGAAGAAGCCGATAAGGGGCTCGACCCAACGGCACTGAGCCCGCTCAAATGAGAATCGAAAAAGAGCACATCGAAGCGGCATGGGCGCTGAAATAAAAGAAGGGTTTGGCAGCGAGAATGATTTCATTCGGAGGGTGCCTGGAGTCGTGGATCGAGTTGATGCGCTTTTGAAAATTCTGCATCTGCTCCCGAGCGATCCCCTTTGGCGAGAAGGGCGCGGGCGAGTTCGTAATGCGCTCGCGCGAAGTCGGGCGACTGCTTGACAGCGGACCTGAATTGCTGAATGGCCGCTTCGAGGTTCCCATTGCGGAGGTCCTGTTCGCCGCGGTTCGTCGCGATGGTCGCCGCCAGACGATTCACCTTAGCCTTGTTCAAATCCGATGCTTTCTGAAATTCCTTCTGAGCTTCCGCCAGGTTCCCCTTCTGCCTCCACACCATTCCCAGTTCCTGATGAGAGCCGCCGTAGGTGGGATCCAGCGTGATTGCTGTTTGAAGTTCCTTGAGGGCTGCATCGAGATTGCCTTCCTGCCTCAGCACGGATCCAAGAATAGAATGGGCGCGGGCATAATCCGGTTGAATGCGGATGGCAGTCTCCAGTTCGCTTTCAGCCTGGCGCAGCTTCCCCTGCTGCCAGAAAATGACACCGAGCAGATAGTGTGGTTCAGGAAGCCCAGAGGCCAATTGCGCTGCCTTATTCAAGCTTTCAATCGCACTGTCAAAATGTTCCTCCTGCTTCAGCGCGACTCCGAGGTTGTAATAGGCTTCGGCGTCATCGGGATTAAGCTGAATCAGCGTGCGGAATACGCTCTCTGCCTTGTCCCAAAGGGCTTTTTGAAGATACGCCAGCCCCAGGTTGTTCCGCGCGACATAGAACTTGGGATCGTCTTGCACGGCGGCTTCGAATTGAGGAATTGCATCATCTGCATTGCCCTCGCGAACCAGAGCCAATCCCAGGTTGTTGTGGGCCTGCGCCGACTGCGGTTCAAGCGCCACGGCTTTCCGAAACTCAGTTATTGCATCCTCCAGGTCGTTCAGTTGCTCAAACGCTTCACCAAGCCGGCTTAGTAAATCGGCCGAGGGAGGATTCAATTTGGCCGCGTCCCGGAACTGCTGGAAAGCATCATCCAAATGGCCCTGCTGCTGCTCCGCAAGCCCAAGGTAATAATGGGCCGAAGCACTTGAGGGATTGAGAGTCACCGACTTCTTCAACTCTTCGAGGGCTTCCGGATACTGCTTGAGCAGCCATAAGGTTGTGCCGAGATGGAAATGAGCGTCGGCAAGTTCCGGTTTCAATTTGATCGCTGTTTCAAATTCCGATTTGGCCCCTGAGTAATCTCCATTGTGCGCAAGCACAAATCCCAGGCCGTCGTGCGCCTCCGCCCACTGGGGCCGCAGCTTCACGGCATATTGATAGAAAGTACGGGCGCCGTTCAGATCATTCCTGCGCTCGAGTGCGACAGCCATGTTGAAATAGGCCTCAGCGTAATCCGGTTTCAGCGCGATCGCTTTGCGGAACTCGATAACAGCCCTATCAACGTCACCGCTCTTCAAGTAAGCAGAGCCCAAAGAGTAATGGACCTCCGGGGACTTGGGCAATGAAATGAGGGCCCGGCGGAAACTGCGGATCGCCGCCGCCGCATCGTTATTGCGCATCGCCTGGAGTCCTTGCTGGTATTCACGCTCTCCTGCATTCTGACCGCTCGGTATGGGCAAGGCCTTCCCTATGCCGCGCGCCACCACTAGGGAAAGAAGAATGAAGGCGGAAACAACCAGTCTTTGGAGGAAGGGCCTTTGAATGCTCAGTCTCATCGCCGTTTCGCTCCGTGAGCCGAGGCATTAATACTGTCGGCAATTCCTTTTCCTTCCTCGACTGTAATAATGCGGTCGGCTTCAATTCCCTCCATCGAATCGACGACGCCGCTGGGCCAGCGAATTTCAAGTTTATCCACGTGTGCCGTCCCCCCAATCCCAAAATGGATGCGGAGATCATTCTGCGACGCCCAACTGCCGCCGCTGCGGACTTCGTCGATCTGCCGATGATCGCCCGTGATACACGTTACGCGGGCGCCGATCGCGCTGCGGTTTGACCGCGTTCCAATCAGCTTGACTTTCAGCCAATGATTTCCCGCCTGTGCAGGGCCCGGAGAATCGCAGCGAAGAAGCTCAGGCGAATCATTCACGGTATTTATCGCGACGTCGACGTCCCCATCATTATCAAAATCGCCAAACGCACAGCCGCGCGCAGATACGGGCCGCAGGACCGCCTCGCCAAGCTTGTTCGAAATGTCCGCGAACCTTCCGTTACGCAGGTTGTAGTAAACGTTTTTGGGTTGCTTGTAATGAATGTCAATGTGCAGCCTCTCGATCTCAGGATAGATGTGGCCGTTCGCAACAAAGATGTCCTGCCAGCCGTCATTGTCCAGATCAAAGAAGCCGCAGCCCCAGCCCATGTAGCGGGTATTGATACCAAGCCCGGCGGGAAAGGTCACGTTGTCGAACATCACATAGTCAAAGCCCGGCGCGGACTTTCCAAGGTTATGGTAAAGGGACGGAGTGTCCTCGGAAAAATCGGTCCTGAAAATGTCAAGCCAGCCATCGCAATCATAATCGCCAGCCGTCGGTCCCATGCCGGCCTGCGGTTGCCCATCCTGGCTGTAGGCGCATCCCGCCATGATTCCAACGTCGGTGAAAGTTCCATCGTGATTGTTCTTGTAGAGGGCGCTCGGCTGGGAATCATTTGCGACATAAATGTCGGGCCAGCCATCGTTATCGAAATCCGCTACCAGGACGCCAAGGCCGTAAGTACCGTTGGCTTTAAGGATTCCCGCCTTTTCTGAGACGTCCGTGAATGTTCCATCGCCATTATTGTGATAAAGAATGTTCTTTGCGCCCGGAAGCCCCGTAGGACCGCAGGCAACCAGCGTACCTTTGTAGAGACAAGGGCCGGAATTCGGCAGCGGCCATGATTTGAGATCGGGGATGTCCACGTAATTCGCTACAAATAAGTCCAGCCGGCCGTCAAGGTCATAGTCCAGAAAAGCGCAGCCCGTTCCCCAACGCACTCGGTCTCCCGCTACGCCGGCCTTTGCAGAAACATCCGTAAATGTGCCGTCGCCGTTGTTGTGATAGAGGACGTTCTTGCCCCAATAGGTTACGAAAAGATCATCAAACCCGTCGTTGTCATAATCACCGATGCAGCAGCCCTGGCCCCAGCCTGTGTGGACCAATCCAGCCTTTTCGGTAACATCGGTGAAGGTGCCGTCGCGATTGTTCTTGTAGAGGCGGTTGGTGGGCTCCTGCCCTTTTGGAAATCCTTCGACGCGAGACCCGTTCACGAAGAAAACATCCAGCCATCCATCGTTGTCGTAATCGAAGAATGCCACTCCGCAGCCGGTCGATTCGAGGAGGTAAGGGTCGCGGACCTCGCTGCCAAAAATCGTTTGATGCTTGATTCCCGCAGGACGCGCTACGTCTTTAAAGGAAATGCCGGAAGGCAAACCCGGCGTTGGCACTGGCTGTGACACTTGGGCGTAAGCCACACTTCCCTTTACAGTTTGTGCGGTGACGAGAGGCCCCCAGAGGGGTGTGCCGGCCAGCCCTGCCATGGCTCTAAGGATATCGCGCCGGGTCATTCCTGATTCCTGCCCCAAGTGGGACATTTTAGTTTGGAAACCTATCGGGTGCATCACAGGAAATTAAGGAGGGACCAGCAGCCGAATTCCTGATAGTTACAACGCGGCCTGATTCACATTTTGTTCACATGCCCGTTTTACAAGACCGTCTTCGGGTAACTGAACGAGGCTTCCTGCAGACTTCCTCGAATACAAGATCGTCGGTTGGGCTGCGCACTCAAGACCCGGCTTGAGCAGAGGCGGAGGAACCCGATCGAATAATACGCGCAGCGACGCAATGAGTGCTGAGGACTTCACCTTTCATGACACTGACTTTAAGCACAGCCTGAAAATAAGGAGCACGGCGGTCGAGGGCGGCTGCACTTTTAAGACCCAACTGCATTAAGACCTCACGAACACCTGTCGATGACGTGGCAAGCGCTGTCGCTCCCTGGGTCCCAAGGGTTGTCAATCCGCCGAGAACAATCACCTTCCTTCCTGGGGCAAGCCCCGGAAGAACGCTGATCAGAGCATAGTCAGCCTGCACAACTCCGGTCTTGGGATCGCGTTCAACTTCGTAGGCGGAAGGCTGCCCGGGGTGCGGATGCAAATCCACGATCTTCCCATCCCATACCCCTGTGGATTTTGAAGGCCATTCGAAATAGAAATCTTCGGTTGCCGGCAAGCCGCCCAGCAAAGAATCCTCCCTGGTCGAGCCGAGGAATACAACATCGTGCATCCTCAGATCGTCAATCGAAACGAGGCGGCTGCGTTCGACCTGAATGGACCGGTGAAAATGGTCAAACATCTGCGTGAGGTAATAGACTGCCATCACTTCGCCCGTCCCTGTATAGACATCTTCGAACCAGACATTTCCAGCATGCGAAAGGAGGGAAGGATTCGCCACGAGCCTCCGCGCCAGCCCCGGCGTTGCTGCTGCCCCCATCGCATCAACGCCTTCGGCTTTCAATCGAAGCAGGTCGGAAGTCCGCGTCGCCAAAAAGACTGCGTTGGAAAACGTAACAATAGGAGCGTTCTTGTCCTCGAGAAAAGAGGACCAGAAATCGCGAAGGGTGCCGTCGCCCCCCGACCCCGCACCATCAACTGCAGAACCTGCCCTGCTGACGGTCATGTCCATAACCACGTTCCGTTCTAACAGGAGACCCATGCCTGTAAGGAGAATGACGGCCGCAGCAGCCAGAAGGACTCTTCGTCGGTTTGCCAGCTTGCCCCGGCTCCGACGCGGAGCAGAAGAGAAAGAATCCGATGGGTTCCCCGAGCCTGCTGTGTCGGGCGATTCTATAGATTCCAATTTCTGCTTTCCGGAACCACGTTGCGGTAAGGCGTCAAAGCGGTGACCGCGGACATTCCGGCGAGAAAAGCGAGGCACATAACACCCCTTCGGAAGCTCGAGATAGATTTCATCCTCCGCCCCTTCATGACGGTAGTATTCCCTCAATTTCTCGCGCAATCGATGCGCGTCAACCCGGACAGACGTGTCTATTCTGGGGTCAAAATCCGCACGGCGTCCCAGGACCTCACGCCCGATTACATATTCTTTGATTTCACTGGAATTCCCTTCGATAGCCTTATCGGCCACATATTTCAGAAGCTTGCGAAGGATGGCCGATGAACTCAAGGCCCGGGAGCGGAGCACCTTTTCGAGTTGAAGGCGCATCTCCGCGGGAGTAATCGAACACGAAGAAGGATTGTCCCCTGAAGAATCAAATTCCGTCATGGCCGCACCTCTTAACCTGTTTGACCATGGCCCGACGTAATCAAAAGAATCTGAACTACTTACAGACTGTTTATCCGTTACATAACCTAAGCTAACTTGTGCAGGTGTTCATTTTAGCATGAACATTTCAGGGTCAATAGTTTCTTCAGGGCAGTCGGGTCTTGGGGCTAACTACAGGCAGGGGTAGCTCTCGTTCCTGTTTGAGCGCACACGAAGAAAGTGTCAATGCACACGTAGCCTTGTCGTTTTGAGGGCCAAGTCAGCCGGCACATCGGAGCACGTGAAAGAGGCGTTACCTGAGCTTTGAGGTTCGGAGAGTCTGCGTGAGAACTGTCGTTCTCAGTTGCAATGGCTGTCTCCAATCGCCCAGGTGACTGAGTGACGTGGGGTTGGCGAGCACTGTTCGTCGCCATAGAACCGGCATTCACACACTGTGGAGTGCTCTCTGAACGCTCCCATGGCCGCGCAATGCACTTAGTTGGAGGAGAGTGCATTGTGCAGTTTGCCGTGACCTGGTATCAGGCAAAAACATCGTCCGAAAGCAGACGTACTGGTTCCGGTTTGGTTAGCCGTATGTTAGCAGATCAACATTCCAGGCTGGAGGAAAGGAATTCATGAAAGTAATGAGAGTGAATCTTCTTTGGAAGCTTCTCATGGCTGCGGCGCCTCTAATGATTGCTGTTTGGGCGGTAAACGTACCAGTTCATGCCCAGGCAGTCTATGGCGGCATTGCTGGCAACGTGACAGACCCCTCCGGAGCAGCCATCCCCAATGCCCAGGTCACCATAACCAATGTAAACCAGGGAGTTAACTTCACTGTTACGACAAACCAGTCAGGTTTTTACCAGATCAGCCATCTGATCGTGGGAACCTATAACGTAAAGGTCGAGGCCAAGGGCTTCAATACTTTTGTCCAGCAGGATGTGCAGGTCAGCGTCGATGCTGTGACCACAGTGAATGTTAAGCTCGCCCTCGGCGAGGTCAGCCAGACCGTAAACGTTGTTGGCGGGGTACCGCTGCTTCAGACGGAAAAAACCAACGTCGGCCTTTCCTACAGCACCCACTACGTGCAGTCGCTCCCGTTATTCAATCGCAACGCTTCCTATTTCGAGCTTTTCCAGCCGGGCGCTTCGCAACTCCCGTGGCAGCATGCGGCAAGCGAGAATCCGCAAGGCACTATCCAGATTGAAATGAATGGCCAGGAATTTGGCGGGACGGACTTTCAGCTTGACGGCACTGACAATCACGACGTGATCCTGGGCATTCAGGTAATCAACCCGAACCTCGATTCGCTGAGTGAAATGAAAATGATTACCACGGATGCGGATGCAGAGTTTGCCCAGGCCGACGCCGGAGTCATGATCGCCCAGACCAAATCCGGCAGCAACCAGATCCATGGCAGCGCCTTTGGTTTCCGAAGGACTGATGCTTTCCAGGCGCGCGACCCCTTCAGCCAGGCGGTCCCCAATTCGGTGACGGGCAAGTTCATCCCTCATACTATTTGGAGCCAGTTTGGAGGTTCCCTCGGCGGCCCCATAAAGAAGGACAAGATATTCTTTTTTGGCGACTACCAGGGTTCACGACAACGGAATGGTGGTTCTGTGCTTGTTCGGGTACCAACGCTCGCAGAACGTCAGGGAGACCTGAGTGACCTCGGCACGAATATCTATGACCCGTATGGAACGGGAGGCGCCATTCTTCCTCCTTCCCAGCGGACGCAGTTTGCCTGCGGCTCCACATTGAATTGCATCCCCCAAAGCATGATTTCGCCGCAGGCAACCGCACTCCTGAACAAATACATTCCTTTGCCCAACGTTTCAGGTGCGGCCCCCGGTGCCCCCAATTTCGCTGCCTCGGGTTTGCTTATGTTCAACAGTGACAACGGGGACGTCCGGATCGACGACTATATGACGGACAACCTGCACTTCTTCGGCCGTTACAGTGCTCAGAGCTATTTTCAGCAGGCCCCCGGCGCGTTTGGCAGCGAAGCCGGAGGTGTCAACATTACCTCTTCGCGGTTCGCGGGCATCTCGAGCGTACTCACGCAAAGCATCGCTTCAGGGTTCGATTACACCGTTTCACCGACCACGCTTACCGATTTCCGATTTGGCTTCTTCCGATATGCGGTCAGCGTCAGCCCGAATGGACTCGGGACGAGTCCGGCTACTGATGCGGGGATACCCGGTCTGAATACCAACACGGTTACTTCCGGCATGCCGGCTTTCTTCATAAACCAGGCCGGAGGGTTTCAATTCGGCTATGGACTCGGTGTCAACGGCTGCAACTGTCCGCTGACCGAACAGGAGATGCAGGCACAATTTGTCAACAACTGGACGATCATCCACGGCAACCATACTTTCAAGTTCGGTGCGGATTGGCGACATGCCTGGAACCTTCGTGTACCAAGTGATTCCCATCGCGCCGGTGAACTCAGCTTTAACACCAACCTGACACAGGGCCCAAACGGTGGAGGATTGGGGCTGGCTGACTTTATGCTGGGAGGAGTGGACTTCTTTCAGCGGTACGTGAGCAATACGACCAACGCCGCCGAACGCCAGAACCGCTTCTATTCCTATGTTCAAGACACCTGGCACGCCACGCGAAAGCTGACTGTGACGCTCGGTACGCGCTGGGACATTATCTTCCCTCAAACGGTGACGGAGGTGGGTGACGGAGCGTGGGTCAATCCAACAACTTTTGAAACCATGATCGCCGGCACACCCGGTATTGGACTCAACGGCAACATTCGGAACACCTTCACAGGCTTCGGGCCAGTTGCGGGCATAGCCTATCAGGTTACGCCAAAGACGGTGTTGAGGCTCGGTTACGGGCGAGACTTTGACGTGGGGCTTTTTGGGTCTGTTTTCGGACACACAGTCACGCAAAACATTCCCGTCCTGGCCCAGCAGGCGCTTAGCCCCTCGCAACCGTTCCTGGATGTGTTCAATTTCAGTCAGGGGCCCCCTGCGCTTGATCCCACAACTATCCTGAACACACAGCCCAAAGGGATTACTGGAAGGCCGCTTTATCCGGCCCAGATTGCGTCGCCGCACGTGCTTCCCCTCAAGATGCGCCTGCCGACCGTGGATAGTTGGAATGTTACACTTCAGCACCAACTCGGCCGGAACACCAGCGTGCAGCTTGGATGGGTGGGTGCACTCGGCCACCACACTTTTGCCGGTGGCGGTCCCAACTATAACATTAACGGCCCAACCATCGTAGGTTACAGCACGGCCAGTTTGCCGGGGTGCCCGGCGCCTTGCACCAACGCCAGACAACCTTACTTTATGGCTACATACAACTACCTTCTGCAAAGTGGCTTGTCGCAGACGGATGCGCTGTCTCATGCCTGGTCCCAGGGTATCCAGTGGTATGGTAACGATGTCTCGAACAATTATGAGTCTCTGCAGGCTATCGTCCAGCGTCGCTTTTCGGGTGGCTTCGGCGTAACCGGAAGTTACACCTGGGGCCGATGCTTTGATGAAGGAGGCCCGTATGTGAACATCAACCAGAGAATCGCTTACGGCCCATGCTTCTGGCAACGCGCAGATACCATGAGCATCCAAAATCTGTTCCAGTTGCCGTTCGGGCATGGCAGGAGGTTCCTCAAAAATGCCGCGGGCCCGCTGGACTACCTGGTCGGCGGCTGGCAAATCAACGGGACATGGGCATTACAAAGCGGCCTTCCCTTCAGCGCCGGTTACTCCAGTTGTGGTTCAGACAATGATGTCGGTGTCTGCTTCCCCAATCAGGTTGGCAGCGCTGTTCTTTCCAACCGGACTCAATACGAATGGTTTAAGACCGCCGGAGTCGTTAATCTGGCTCCGGGACAGACTGCAGGCCCCTGGCAACGCCCCGCAATGCCCGGGATCCTTGGAAACGCGTGCTGGGATTGTCTGACCGGTCCTCACTTCTTTGACGCTGATGTTGCGGTAGAAAAGGACTTCCGCATAACCGAGAGACTGACATCGCAATTCCGCATGGACGTTTTCAACGCGTTCAATCACGTCAACCTTGGAATGCCGGATGGCACAGTCGATTCGCCGACCGCCGGCCGGATCTTCAGCACTTACAATCCCGGCGTCGCCAATACAACCCCCATGAGAGCGTTGGAGTTTGCTCTCAGATTAGACTGGTAGCTAAAACCGCTGGGAGCGGAAGGACAACGCTCACCTTCCGCTCCCCACCGCGGAAAGCCCCGGCGGAAGTCCTCATCCGTTTTCTATTCGCAACTCCCTCTTCACGCCCGGCTCGCCCGGAACAGGTACATGCGCGGTTCGAGCGATCTTCTTCCTCAATCGGATACGCCAGCCGGTGATAAGATGTCGAACATGGCAGCACACCAGCAACAGCACGTAATTTCAGCATGGTTGCGCTTCCTGACGGTTGTTTTTCTTACTCTTGTGGTCGCATCGCCTGCATTGTCGCAGCAAACGGATACACGAACGCCACCGGAGCTTCAAACAGCGGATCAGGAAATCATCCACGGAAACTTTTCCGCTGCCGCTTCTCTGCTAACCCAACTGGCAGCCCGACAGCCAGAACCATCGGGAGTCGAAACGCGCCTGGGCCGAATCAATTACGAACTACACGCCTACGACAAGGCCATCCCGCACCTGGAACTCGCGCTGAAACAGGACCCTGAGGACGCCGAGGCCGCGGAACTGCTGGGCCTGTGCTATTTCATGGAGGGAAAATCTGATGCAGCACTCGAGTTGCTTAAACAATCCGTACCCAGGGTAACCCACCCGTTGCCCGTCGCATTGGACATATTGGGCGGCGCTTACTTGCAGGCGCACCAGTTTTCAGAGGCACGTGCGGTGTTCGCCAGAATGTACGGCGTCCCTTCCGAGAGCGCTCAGGGCCATCTGATAGCGGCACAAATGATGATCCGCGAAGACATGGCGGACGAGGCGATTCCGGAACTCCAGAAGGCCGTTGCCCTCGACCCGAAGCTGCCCATGGCCCATCTGCTCCTGGGCGAAGCCTGGCTGTCACAGTCGCATGTGCGACCGGCGCTCCAGGAATTCCAGAAAGAACTCCAGGTTAATCCCGTTCAATGGCTGGCGTACTGGCGCATGGGCGACGCCTACAGCCGTCTGGGCGAACTGATCCAGGCCGAGCAAGCGCTTGAGAAATCCATATGGATCGATCCCAACTTCACCGGCCCATACATCCTGTTAGGAAGGGTCGAATTGCGAAAGGGCGATCCGGCCCTTGCAGCCCGCTTTCTTGAGCATGCGCTGAAGATGGACCCCAACAACTACACAGCGCATTATCTTCTGGGACAAGCATACGACAAGCTCGGCCGAAAAGCCGATGCCAGCCGAGAATTCGCATTAACGCGAACCCTGCATGCAGAAAAAGATAAGCAGTAGCGTTCTGCTAATTACTGATGTCAATAAGATCTTATGCTGAAAACGTGGCGGGGACAGTGCTGGTAAGGAAAAGTGAGGAGTGCTGCGCATTAGCGCAGTGGATGGGGGCGGAAGCGGACAATCGAGGCGGGGAAAATAGAGCGTGGTTCTGTCGTGGGCCAGGGCAGGTGACCGGCTTTGGCCCCCTGCCCTGCATCATTTCCTCGCCAATATTACCGCTCAGTCAGCATTGTCTCGAGTGTTGAAGCAACCTGTTCCTGCTCTCTGGCGGTAATGTACCAATCGATGGTGCGATGCAGTCCTTCCATGAACATGACCTTGGGTTCCCAGCCAAGCAGTTGCTTGGCCAGTGAATTGTCTGCGACGCGATTGTAGGGCCCTGTCGGCATCTCCGGATGCGTTTCGATCTTTGCCTTGTGGCCCATGTACCTGAGGATTTCCTTGGCCGCATCGATCACCCGAATGCGCTCCATGGTTCCCAGGTTGACGGCCGTCCCGTCGTCGATTTTCTCAGCGGCAAGAATTGTCCCGCTGACAATATCATCGATGTAGGTCCAATTGCGAATCTGCTCGCCGGTTCCCCAGACGACAAAGGGGTCCTGGCGGACAAAGGCGCGTGCAATCATGGCAATTACCGCGTGATTTTCCACGCCTCGCGGCCCATAGACTGTGAAATACCGGCAGGATGCGGCTTTCAATCCATACTCCCGAGCATACGCGCGCAGGGTCATCTCCGCCATCAGCTTGGCCCATCCATACATGTTGTCTGCGTCATAGGGAGGCCCGACCATATCTTCCGTGAGATAGAGGACCTGTTTTGGATCGGTCTGGATATGATTGGGGTAAACACATCCAGATGAAGCATACACCACTTTGTCAACATGCTCTTTCAGGCAGGCGCGGAAAACCACTCCATCCAGCATCAGGTTCGCAGCGCATGCTGCCTGATGCAGGTCCACATAGCCGCGGCCGCCGTGGTCCGCGGCGAGGTGGAATACAATTTCCATTCCCTTCACTGCATTCTCAGCGACGCCCGGCTCGCGGAGGTCGTTCTCCATAAAATCGATCCGATGGCTCATTACATGGTTGGCGATATTCTCGAGCTTACCACTGCTCAAATCATCGACCACCCGGACGCTGGCGCCTTTCGACACCAAGGCATCTACCAAGGTCGAGCCGATGAACGAAGCTCCTCCCGTTACCAGGACTTTACGATTTTTCCAATCCATTTTCTGCCTCCTTGTGGCTAACTGAATTTCCTGAGTTTGAGGATTTCGAGATTGACGTTCCAGACAAACTGCGATCCGTAGATGAGGTAGCGCCGCCACAGGCGACGCGGTTCTGAAGCCAGCCGGAAAAGCCATTCAAGCCCGTGCTCGCGCATCCAGCGTGGGGCCTGCCTGACCCGGCCAGTATGGAAATCAAACGCAGCTCCAACTCCAACCATGACCGGCACGCTTACCCGGTCGCGGAAATTCCACATCCACTTCTCCTGTTTCGGCGTGCTCAGTCCCACCCAGAGCACATCCGGCGAGGCTGATTGGATCATGCGTGACACTTCTTCCTGCTCCTCAAAGGTCAGTTCACGGAAGGGCGGAGTCCACGTGCCCGCGATCATGATTCCGTAGAGTTCCCGCATCCTTTTTGCAAGCTCGTCTGCAACGCCCGGCGCTCCACCATAGAAGAAGTGGCTGTAGCGCTTTTGGGTCACTCTGAAAAATGTTTCCATCAGTTCAGGGCCGTAGACGCGACGAGGCATGTTGAAGCCCTGCCGGCGACCCATCCACACCAGCGGCATGCCGTCCGGAACAACAAGGTCCGCCTCCTCAAGGATGGTCTTGAAAGTCGGCTGATGCAGCGCCTCGACAACGCCGTGCATCCCGGTGACCGCTACGTAGTGTGTGGTTTCCCGCCTCTGGATCCACTCCTCCATAACCGCGATCGCGCCCGGAATCTGAATCGCGTTGACGGGTACGCCGAGGACGCGAAAGAAGGGCGATTCACGATGCTTCTGGGTTGTAAAAGGAACGGCCAAGGTAATGAATGGTGCGAGTTAGGATTGGATGGCGGATGCAATGCTTTCGGGCATGCCGTCTGGAATACCAGACAATTCAGGTTTCCGAATCGCCCGTTGGTAGATTTCCATCAGCAGTGAGTAGTTTCTTTCCGCCGTGTATTTCAGCTCATATTCTCTGCGGGCCACTGTGCCCATGGCCCGCATTTGTGCAGGATGCGTCCACGCCCACGCAGCGCATTCCGCAAGACTTTCGGAGTTGCCTGGTTCAAAGTGAAGACCAGTAACATGATGTTCGACAATTTCCTGCATTGCTCCCAGCCGTGAACAAATCACAGGCGTTCCGGAGGCGAAGGCCTCGACGATGGTCATCGGAAAGTTCTCATAGCATTCGCTGGGCAGTATAAGGAAGCGGGCGCTTTTCATGATTTCCTGGGTCTCACTATGGTCCACCCGGCCCTCAAAGCGAACGGAATCAAGAGCATTTGCCACAGAATAGTTTTTCAGTTCGAAACCCATCGGCCCATCGCCCACAATGCGGAGGGGTACTGTATTCCTGAGTTGTGTCCAGGCGCGCAGCAGCGTGCGCAGACCCTTCTCTTCGGACAAGCGGCCTACAAAGAGGGCGTATTCCCTGTTTCCGTCACCAGTGTGGGGATCAGGCGCAACGAAGTTGGGCTTGACTGTGATGCTTTCCGGGGCAAATCCGCCGCAGATGAATTTCTTTCGCGCAAATTCTGTCAGCGCGATAAATCGGCTGATGCCGCTGTCCCAGGTATGCAACCGCCGATGCATCATGAGCATAGCGGCCACTGCTGCGGTTGCTGAACGTGACTTCCGGTAACAGCCGTGGAACACACTGTTCCAAAGGCCTCCGTTCAGGCAGTCTTCACACACACTGCCGCTTCGATAGAACGTTGCCGCGGGACATAGGAGTCGGAAATTGTGGAGCGTCTGGACCACCGGCACTTCAAATCTCCTGCACTCGGCGTAAATCGACGGCGAGATGCGCGTGAAGGTATTGTGCACGTGAACGACGTCCGGCCGTACTTCGGTGAGAATTGCCGCGATGCCCCTGCGCGAATCTTCCGCCCAGATCGTTTGCTTCAGCAGTGATATTCGGCCGATCTCAGAGTGCCGGCTGATTTCATGGTTTGTGCGGACGTAACTCACGACGTTGTGTCCGAAACTCTTGAGCAGATCGCGCTCCAGGCGGAAAACAGCGTCCTCGCCGCCCGGTTGCTGGTATTCGTTATGAACCAGGAGGACTTTCATCCTTCTAATGCGCAGTGAGCTTCGAGGTCAAAGGAAGGCCTGGCAGTGCTGTAAGCCAGAATGCTGCCATTTGTCAGGTAGAGAACGTCTTCACGACTGGATACGTAGTCGAGGACCTCCGCAAGATCATCCCAGAGCTCGAGTTCATCGATTTCCCATGAGTGGCCATAGAGATGAAATACGCCGCCTTCCTCGATCACGGAATCAAACAGCAACTTGGCAAGGTCCACCCAGTTCTTTGCCTGCCACAATTCCGTCAGATAACGCCAGGCCTTTCCGATGTTCACGGCCCGCGCCGTGTTGCGGATGTAATCCGATTTGGAGTGAGGAAAGACGTGAATCGTTGTGGGCATCCTGTAAGGATCGTAGTTGAAACCCTGGGCAAACATTTCCGTCGTCCGGGCGCCCGCAAATCCTGCCTTCCTGACGTACCGGATCGCCAGGCTGCTGTAGCGGCCGCAGGGGTACGCAAACATGCGCACCTCGCTCCCCAGGATATCTTCCAGTTCTTGTTTGCTGGTGATCACTTCGCGCACCATCATTTCTTTCGTGCAGTGGGGCAGGATCAGGTGCGAAAAACCGTGGCCCCCAATCTCAAATCCCTCGCTCTTGAGCGCCCTCATCTCGTTGCGGCCCAAAGAGCGGGCGCCATGATGCCCCGTGATCGGAATGTAAAACGTGGCCGGCAGCTTGCGTGCATGGAGCAATTCAGCGAGCTTCAGGTCACAAGCGTCACCATCGTCCCAACTGGTCGTTACGATACGCGGCAACAAACTTTCAGTCTCGGCAGGCGAGACCCTGAATTGAGGCGAAGTCGTATTGTCTGTTGTCATCATGCCCTAGCCCCCACAGGCGCAACGGGGCTATGCCCCTTTAAGTGTTCAAAGAAGATTCAACTCACGGAGGTCCCTTATCGATATATCTGTCCGCTCAGTTCTTGGACGCTGGATGACGCTCGCTTAGCCCCAGCCACGCGCTCAGCGTTTGCGCCGCATCCATCCACTCGAAGTACTTGCCGCTTTGTGATCCCAGATGGAATGTGTTGTCCGTAAAACGATTGTTCCAGGAAGTAAAGACGGAATCATCGAACGACGAAGACTTCATAATTCCGGCCGCTATCCCTGTTTTCTGCGTGACAATATTATTGTGTACATAAAGGTTCCGAAGGAAGTATCCACCCCCCGCCTGCCTTTTTCTATCGGGTTGCAGGCCGATGATTCCATTCATGCAATCGGTCACGGTGTTTCCATATACTTCAACATCTTGTGACGCCGTAATCACGATTCCTCCGCCGAACCACGGAGATGTCTGTCCTGGCGCGGCGTAGCCGTCGTTCTCGACCGTATTGTCGCGAATGATCGCATGGTAACTGATCTCATGCAGGATGCCGGCTTCTTTGTTTGCCGTCGTCCTGTTGTGTTCGTAGAGCGTGTCCTGATTTTCGATGTCAGTCCAAAGCCCGGGACCGTTGTTGTCGTGGACGAAATTGTCGCGAACCACGAGCCCTCGCGTAAACGTGAATTTCGTGCCACCGGCTTCCCATCCGTACTTGTAGCCGGCATAGTTGTTATAGGCAATTTCATTCCCGGCAACCAGAATGTTTGCCCCGGAGCCGCCAAGGCCCATTTGTCCGTTGTTGAGGATCTTGTTACTCAGCACCTGCATCTGGTTGCCCAGGCGAATTCCCATGCCATGGTTCAGCTTGATGACGTTGTTTCTGACCATCCATCCATCGCTCGCCGCGTTGCCTTCGGATTTGCCCTGGATGGCCCCGTCACCCGCAACGTCCGCATACTTTTCGATAGTCAGGTTTTCGATGGTCACGTTTTTAGCCGCTCCGTGGAAGGCGTATGGAACCAGACTGATTTCCACTTTGTGCCCCGTCGGGTCAGAACCCAGATAAACCTTGCCGCCATCGTAATCCAGGTACCACTTGCCTCCGGACACGCCTGAAAGGCGGGCCACGCGCTCGAGCGGCACATCGTCCACAAACAGATCCTCAGGGAATGTGCAGGCGGGGTGCTGCTGATCGCATTCGCCCCGATAAGAACTTTGCGCACGGACGCTCACGTTAACCACCCAGTAGCGGCCTTGCTGAATAAAACCATCCAATGTCTGCGCACCGGTGAGGTCTGCGCCCGGATCGCCGTTGAAGGTGTCACCATCTTTCGGGCGAATCGATTGGAGCCGGTAAACGCCGGGTGTTATTTCAAAGGTCGTCCCTGCAGGATGGTTTTCAACCAGCGCCTGAAGGTTATCGCCGGGCCGGACAACAACATTATCGGGGAATGATCGCATACTGACAGTCCGCATAAGAAATGCCGTGCCGAACAGAGCAACACACATGCCAGGCGCAAGGCTTCTTGCTGCCGTCCAGGCTGAAGGCCTGGAGTGCACTTTCCGTTCTTTCATTTCACGCTCCTGAAGCGACAGCTTCATAATCTGAAACTTCGTCTCTGATGACATGCACGGGGAGTGGCGCTGCTCGCAGGCGTCTTCTCCGCAGAAACTCGGCATAGCCCAAAATTACGAAATAATCCAGCGGCGGGTGCCACGTCAGCATGGTCATGACAATTGACCGGAGGGTCAGCAGGCCGAGCACAGCAACAGCCTCATAGGTGAGTTGTTGGTCCTGGGAGACAGCGGTCGAATGCCGAAGGTACCTCGTCAGAAACCACCAGGTCCCGATGAGTGCAACCAGAAATGGAATCAGGCCCCAGATGCCTGTTCCCACAATCATTTCGAGGTAATCGCTGTGCATCGTGGAAGTCGTACTGTTCCCAAGCTGGGCCATGACGGCGAACCGCCCTCCCGCATAGGCACCGTAGCCCATCAGCGGCCTTTCCAGAAATTTCTGCCAGGCAAACGACCACCAGTCGACGCGGCTGCTGAGAGTTTCGAGTTGCTGTACGTCCTGTCCGCGCTCGAGGAACGACCAGATCAGACCGCCAACACTGCTCGCCACAAGAACAGGCGCAACGACGAATGTTAGAAATGCGCTAAGGCCGAGGCGCTTCGAAAACAGAAGCAGGAGAAACAATCCGAGCAGAAAACCCGCGATGGCCGATCGCGTCTGCGACAGGACCATCGTTGCCATCGCTGCGGTCAACAGCAGGATATACCAGGTTCGATCCGACTTTTTGCGATCCAGAGGAAGGAGCCGGCACAGCGCAATGAGCGCCAAAATGGCCGCAAAAGTTCCAACGTCATTCGAACTCACCGCGGGGAGGACACCTGCAAGCCGGACTCCCAGCATTCCAACCCCTACGTTCTTCCCGTTCGGGTACAGGGCCTGCTCTGGCCATAGCAGAACTCCCAGCCACACCGAAATTAGAAGCAGGCCATAAAGCGTCCAGGTCCAGTTAAAAAAGTGTCTGTAATCTTCTACAGATTTGAGTGTCGCAACTACAGCGGCCAGAAGCGCAACGTCCAAGAGGTATTCGCATGATTTGTAAAGCGTCCAGGCAGGAAACACCGACCATGCTGTCGAAGCCAGCTCAATCAGGCCAAAAGCGGCAAGGACCCCTGTAAATCCACGGAACATCGAACCAAACCACTCCGTCCGCCGAAGCGCCAGCCTGACGAGCAATGACAGAGTAACTATCGCTTCCAAGGCAATGCGGTAGAGCGCCCAGGCATCGACGGGACTTTCCTCGATCTGGTTTGCGCCTCGCACTCGGAATACCAGAGCGCTTGCGAAAATCAGCATCCACAGCACATGCCACCATCGCAGGTGCGCCGCAAGACCACGAAAGAGGACCATTGCTTTCCGAAGTCCGGCGGCCAGGACAATCAACATCGGGGGAGCAGCCACCACCGCAACTATTGCCAGGCCGAGGCCGTGACGAGAGGCCAGTAAAGTGATAAGCGTCACGACAAGGAAACCGAGAATGACAAAGGGGACGGCCATCCATATTGTGCTGCGCCCTGATCTACCGCCTCCTCCGCACCGAGAATAGTTCGAACTGAGTCCGGCAGGCATTCTGTTTTTAACCGCGCTCAATAGAATATTGCTCAGCTCTGAACCGCGATCGCGTGCTTCGCTTCGGCAAGACCAGTTACTGAATCATTGCGGCGCCGACCTGCAACCTCTTCGTAGTAGCGGGCCATCACAAGTGCCCGTTGCGACCACGTCTGTGTTCGTGCGAATTCCCACGCTGCACGGCCCATGCGGTTCCTCAACTCGGCGGAACTGGCAATCATGCGAATCGCCTGGGCCAACTTCGTAACTGTTTCGCGCGGAAACGTCACCGGGACTTTAATACCCGCGCTGTCCTGAACGAACGCCCCCACACCCTGATGGTTCAGGGCGATGATCGGCAATCCTGAGGCCATAGCTTCAAGCACCTGAGAACCGAATGCATCTCGAATGCTCGTGAAGATAAACGCATCAGCAGAAAGGTAAAGTGCGGGCATCTGGTTGTAAGGGACTTCGCCCAGAAATTCAACACGGTCGGAAATGCCAAGCCTCGAGGCGATGTTTTTCCACGATTCTTTCATCTCCCCCTTCCCGGCAACCAACAGCCTGATAGGAACATCCTTGAGTTGCGCAAGCGCCTCAAGAGCCAATGGAAGACACTTCCGTGGGAGCAGACGGCCGACCCAAAGAAGTTTGAACTGCGCATTCGGCGTGCGGTGCGGAACATCTGCCGGCAAGAAGTCCTCCCGGATCCCGGTGTCAAGGAACAGTTTCACATCAATTGCTCCGGCTTGCTTGAGTATCGATGCCGTTTCGCGGTTCGTGGCAAAAATCATCGCCGACTTACGCGCTGCCTTCTTAAGGACCGGACGGCGGCGTACCAGCCGGATTCTCAAATCACGAAGGCGTTCCGCTTTGGCAGCCGTTCCTAAGTATTCCCTGAAAGCCGGAGGTGATATCTGCCCTCCTCCAACTGGACCCCAGATAAAGGGTACGGGCAGCCGCCAAAGCAAGGGCGGGTCACTGACCGTTCCCCAACTGACGTGGTGCACAATATCAAATCCGACTTCCCTGTGGAGTTGCCTTGCGCGACGCAATGCTACGCGCTGCCAAAGAACGTAATGCAAAGGGCTGACGCGCTTGTCAGCGGCCGGGTTCCAAGTGTCGAACCAGCGAGGCACGTTGACCCATAAAAAATGGAGATTTGGATTGGGATGCTCGGCAAGATAAGCATCAATGTAACGTCGTTCTTGAGGATGAGTCAGCACCCAAACCCGGTATCGTTGGCTCATATGCCATGCCCAGTTCCAGGTGAAGGCGAGTTCAGAGCCCCGGCGGGGGCTGCACGCATGACCCACAATCAGGACATTCACGGGCAATCTCCCCTAACTTTTACCGGCGCGCGAGATAATGGAGCAATATCACCAATCATGCCACCGGCGAGCGCCTACCGCTGGCCAATCGCGAAAACATCATGTGCAGGAATTCCCTATCTTCGGCGTCCAGCCCAAGACCAAGCAAAACGCCACTGAACAAAGAGCCCGAGACCACAATTGCGGCGGCCAAAAGCAGGGCGGGTGAAGAGATCGGCAGCAGACGAAGAAGCAGAAGCCCGGCAGAGGCTACACCGGTCGCCATCACGCCTTTCCAGTAACGCCCGTCATAAGGCCAAAGACCCAGGAACCTTCGGGCCATGTAAATGGATACCAGGCAAAGAAGCGCAATCGTCAGAGCCGTACCCACGGCAGCACCTGCCACCCCAAAGCGAGGAACGAGGACAACAGCAAGCAAAACGTTCGCGCAGAATGTAACACCGCTGAGGACCGAAAGCGCATTCTGATGCCCGGTCATCACGAGCAATCCTCCCACGGCCCCGGTGCCGGAATTTATGAGTTGCCCCACGCCGAGGATGGGCAGTACGATCCAGCCCATCGCATAAGGCTTACCGAAAATGAATGATACAGTTTGGCGCGGAACAAAACACATCACCAGGAACGCCGGAAGACTCACATAGAACGACCATTTCGTGCTGATCCGATAAAGCTCTTCGAGCCGCTGTTTTTTTCCCTGGTGATAAAGCCTTGCGATCATCGGATTGACAATCGCCCCGAAGGCGCTGAGGATCACGGCCAGCGCAACTGAAAGCTGAGACGCCGCGTGGTAAACTCCGGCTTCTGCGGGGGAACAATAGTAGCCGACGAACAGCCTGTCAACCCAGAGAAGAAGAATTCCAAACATCAGCGAAAGCGACGTCGGTAGCGAGAAAAATAGAAGTTCTCTCCCGCCCATGTCCGGCTTGACGCTCTTCAATGAAACTTCAGGGAAGAGCTTTCGGATATAGTGAACCGCCAGGATCAGAGCGATTCCGAACGAGAGGTCAAAAGCCGCCAGTGCGCCGCCAAGCTTCCATCCAAGCAGATAGAATATCAGGATCAGCAGCAGCGCCGCTGCAGGCTGCCCTGCATCCTCAGTAAAGACGGAAAACTTCATCCTCTGTGACACTCGTGTCGTGGCGGCGGCAACTTTCAAGCAGGTAACCAGCGGGAACGCGAAAGCGAAGCATCGAAATACCGGGATCAACGATTGCCGATGGAAAACGTTTTCTCCAACCCACGGCGCAAGAAGGTAGAACACCGCGCCCAGTGTGAGGCCGGAAACGAGGGAGATTCGCAACGATTGTGTAATGGCGCCCTTAACCCTGCCATGGTTTTGACCAAGGTCAGGCGATGCAAAGCGTATCACACCCGAATCGAGTCCGAGCGGTGTGAGCACCGTAGCAATCTTCGTGATGGTCCATCCGATGGCGTAGAGCCCGAACGTGGCCGGTCCGAGTATGTGGGCCAAAACCACGTTGCCCACAAGAGCAATGCACCGGCCAATCAACTTCCCGCCAAGCGCAATGCCTGCGCCTGCGGCCATGCGCTGAACGTCTTCGACAGCTTCGGAAGCAGTATGATTCGGCACAACCATCGAAACGAAAATGGATCCTCCATCGATCGGCTCCTGTGCGGTCTCTTCCAACGCCATTGTTTGCGCTCGCAGTCGCGCTTCCATGGGTAGAGTTATCTCGTTCATTTCGGGGAGTTCTTTGCGGGAGGTCCGGGCACCTGCGCCGGCACATCCTGTGTGGACGTCCTCAGAGAATTCCTGAATCATAACGGACAAATCTCGGGCGGAAGATCGAGACGCCGCGTCAGGACGATCGGCTCGAGCAACATCCTGTACAGTTGCGCATTCAGTCCCGCGATCCATCCCTTGCGCTGCCGACGCGTCAGGAGGCGATAGAGATCATGGTAAAAAATCCGGGCCAGTGCCAGAGCCCTGGCAAATGCCTTTATTTCCGTGGAAGCCGGGCCATACCCTTCCCAGAATGCTTTCTCCCAAGACTGGATGACACTCTTGGGAACAAGCGGATTGAGAAATTGCGAATAGAGTTCAGAAAGCAAAGCGAAGAGATCATGATATACGGGACGGACTCTGCACAATTCGAAGTCTATTATGACCACACGGCGATTGGCGCTTTCGCTGATGAGGTTCGAAAGGCAGAAGTCGCCATGGGTAAATGCAACAGGAACGCAAAAAACGGAGCCGATCTCCGACACCGCCGCTTCCAGGACTTTAGGCACAGCACGCTCGTAGTCTGAGATGTTCGGGCGATTCTCTCGCGCAAATTTGCTGGCACGACTGATTATGACGCTCATATCAACCGCTTCAGTCCCCGCATCAGACGCATCGTGCACTCTTCTCAGCCACGTGCCGGCTTGAAGCATCGCATGGATACCCTGCTCTGCAAACGACCTCTTCCAACGGGACCACTTGACGGCACGATCAAGCCGTACCCCGCAGGCCTCTTCCCAAACGATAGTCCGTGCAGGGATTGACATCCCTAATGGCTCCGGCACGAAGTTGCCTCCTGCAAGGGCGCGCATCTTCCGGGTCATCTCCCATTCCACTTCGATCTGTTCCGAAACCTGACGGACGGGAGCAACAGAAGTGGAGGAGGATTCCCACGGAACATTAAAACGGTCGGGGATCGGGTAAGGATCCGCCAAAAGGATTTTCGCGAAGAACCGCCTGCCTTTCCATTCACCGGTGCAACGCGCCGCGAGCCCAGATGGGCTGTGCCCGATTCGGCCTATCGTCAGACCGTTGCTTCCAACTGAGAGCGCACATGCAACCCTTTCTTTCACGTCGTCCGGTCTTTCGATATCGAAACGGAACATGACCTTTGCGCTATCTTCGTTTGCACCGGACGTCCAGCGGGCGCGCAGGGGCCGAATTTTCTCAATTGAAATCATGCGTCGTGGGCATCAAAGTCGCATGTTTCGACGAACGCTTCAGCCTTTAATGTCTGATGAATGATCTGTGCCAGCGTAGCGGCTGCGCGGCGGGGAGTGAAACGTTCCATAGTCGCTTTGGCGGCTGTTCCCTGCCTTGTAATAAGTTGCGGGCACTCAATAAACGATCTCATATACTCTGCAAGTTCTTCTGGTTTGTCCGGGTCAAAGACAAACCCGCTGACTCCATGCTCGACCAACTCGCTGGACCCCGCAAAACATGAACACAGGACCGGTTTCCCGAAAGCCATTGCTTCCAGTGCGACTACTCCCCAAGTGTCCTCCAGCGACGGAAGGACAAACACGTCGCACGCCTCGTAGTACGCGCCCAGCCTTTCGTAGGGGACAAAGCCTTCCCAGCGGACATAATCCGCAACACCGCATTTGTACGCGAGTTCCACAAATTCATCCTGATGCGGGCCCTTGCCGACAAGCACGACCGAAAACTCAGTGATGCCGTCTTTAGCCAGCAAGGCGCATGCCTGGAGAAGCCGATCCACGCCCTTCGCGCGAATAATCCTTCCGACAAACAGAAACCTGGGACGCTTCGGAGGGGCCTCGAATTTCCGTCGCCCGTTCAAGGAAGGGAACGAAGAGCGGTCCGCAACCTCACCGATAAACCGGACGACTTTCTCCCTCGGCATGCCGACAAGGCGTTGAAGGTAATCCACGCCGCTTTGCGTATTGCAGATCGCGAGGTCGAAATACCTGCTCAGAAATTGCCGCAGTTTCAAACGGAGCGAGCCTTTGCCACCACCGGTCTCGGGAGAAACGCCTTGCCATAAAAGAATCAGTCGAGCCCCGGAGATAGCTTTGACCAGCAACGCGTAGAGTGTGCAGAGGTGGAAACCGTTGGACAGAATGACGTCCGGATGGAAATGAAGCAAATCAAGCAACGCTCGGGGAGACACCCACATAAAGCCGTTTGGGTATCCCATCTGACTTTCCCTGAGGTTCACACGCCGGAAGCCCTTCAGGGGGTGGATATTAAAGGCGCCCTCGAACCCAGGGGTGAATCCCGGCCACTGACCGGTGAACACGACGGTTTTCGGGCAAACAGCGGAAAATTCCTTTAGGAATGCCTGCCAGCGCCAACCCCGGTCAAGAGATGGGGCGATCCAGGCCACGCGTGTTTCAAACACGTCTGTGGCAGGGTCAGTTGGCCCTCGATGCTGTAAAAGGGTTATGGGTTTCATTGATACCTGATTTAAGAGCCAGACACCGACACCGGTGGATTTGAAGACTGCTTTAGGCCCAAAGAGTTTCGATGCACCAACGCGGACGCCACGACGAACGCTACAGCGCTCGACAGCACAAGCGTAATGACGCTTCCTGCAAGACCGAACGCCCAGGTGCAAGGGACACCAAGCAACACGGCAACTGCGCTGGCAGCAGCGTAAGCAACAAAGACGAGGGAAGGCGAATGCATGGCCCGCAGAATCACGGCCTGAGAAGTCGCCGAAATCCGGAGCACGGAGCCCAAGGCAAGCCACGGCACCAGGCTAGTGATGTCCGCGTAATGCCCGGCGTAAAGATGATGCACGATTGGTTCGCGAAAAATGACGATGATGACCCAGTAAAAAATGGTCCCTCCACCGTAGATGATAGCGAGTCTCGCAGACAGATGGCTCCGGTCCCTCAAATTGTCATGGTGATGAATGCGCGCAGCGTAGGGCAGCGAAAGCAATGACATCGCCGCGAAGGCTTGTCCGATCGGAGAAGAGAAGTTCATCAGTGCCTTGAGATTGCCAGCCTCTGCCAGCCCATGAAAAGCTCCAAGGATCGGATAATAAATAGCCCCGGAAAACCAGATCGCCACGGCACTCCCCAAAGCCCACCGCCCATATCCCCAGTGCCGGCGGATGACTTCGCAGATCTCGTACGCGCCTGACTTCAGCTTCAATGTAAGGCCCAAACGGGCCAGCATCATTGGAGCAGTGACCGCGGCGCCGACAGCCATCAACAAAAAAGCAGCAAGCGGTGATAAGTGGCCCAGATGATCAACGACGACCAGACCACCAACAACTACAACTGAATAAACGAATGCCCCCGCCGCAGCGTGCCGGGGAGACAGCCTCACGTAAAAGCCTCTGCGTGCGAGCCAGAACAACAGTACACAGGGCGTGGCGACGCCCACACCGACCAGGGCCGAAACCATATTCGAACTCGGCTCGATCCATTGCAGCACCAGCGCACAAACACCAAGCCCCAGAAAAACAACTGCTGCAATCACACTGTGAATCCGGAGCAAAATCCCGAGATACTCCCGGTTAGAATCTTTGTAAACCGAGGAGCCAAAAACACTGAGAGGTTCCAGGACCAAAGCGCCGTACGCAACAGACAGAAAGAGGAAGACCTCGAACGCCATAGCGTACGCGCCATATCGGTCAGGCGCCAAGTGGCGCGCCAATAAGATCCCCACCAGAAAATTCGCTCCTGAAATTAATCCCTGGTCGAGAAGTGCTAGCAATCCGCGAAAAGACCACAGCCGAACACCTGACCACATTGCTTTTCTTTCGCGGATTAACGGTGGGCATGCAACCACACGTTCTACCGAGGTACCCTCCAACGAAGTATTGATAACTGTGTCCGCCATCGATGTAAATCGATTGTCGGCTACTGCCGGAAATTTCAAATGTACTTGGAAGGAATTTTCACACCGACGCCATGTGGGCCGGATGGCCAAAAGCGTGTGCCGAAGCATGTCGAGGTTCCACCGCCGTCAAATGCAAGAAGACAATTTGCGAGAATGGGCCAAGCAATTTGAGTTCGTTCGCCACCCTGAGACCAGCGGTGTTTAACTCGCTCGGCAATGAGCTTGGTGTCGCCGGCCACCAGCATCTCGGCTTACCGTTCACGAGGCGGTAACGAAGATTGCCAAGCTTGAATTTCAGTTTCGTAATGGATTGCACAACAGGAAATGCCACAATGAGTCCCTTGCGTGCCACACGCTTAAACTCCTGGAGGACCCTTGATCTCACCTCCGGAGGCACGTGCCCCATGAAGCGCAGAGAAATGACGTAGTCGAAGGCCCCGTCAGCGAACGGGAGAACCTCGCAATCGCCTCGGACCAGGCCACAGCTCAAATTTCCCAACTGGGAAAACTGCATCCTGAGCATATCCAGGGAAATGTCAACACCCGTAACTTTATGACCCAGGCTCCTGAACAGGGGAACAATACGCCCTGTGCCTGTGGGAGCGTCGAGGATTGTCGAATGCGGACATAACTGTTCGCGCGCTATCCTTTCCAGCACGCGGAATTCGCGCTCCCAGATATAGCGGCGCAATGGCGAAGAAAGACGCCATCGGTTATAGTCTCTTGCGACCGCTCCCCAGTAACGTTGCTTGGCGGGATAATGTCCCAAAGTAGCGCTCAAGCTTCTGTCCTCCGGTTGATCAAGTCAAAGGCTGGCTCCTTAGGGGATGTCCCTCTCTTCAGCCGTTGATGAGACGGCCTGCGCGCGCCGCTCCCGATCCCGCGGAATCTTTCAAGCCCTGCTCTCAACAAACGTCTGATGAACTCACCAAAGCGCGAGACTATCATCGCGGTAACAGGCAGGGGATCATCCTTGCACATGAAGGCCGCTTCCTCAATTCCGCGAAAAGAGCGTACCCAGTCACTAAAACTCAATGTCCCTTCACGGCAATAGCGGAAGCTGGACACCAGATCGAGGTCTTCAACAATCCACTTGCGACCTTCCTTTGCCGGCATCGAAACAACTTCCTGGCCCGTTAGATCAAGATACATCGCACGGGCAACGTCCATGCCGTTTTCGCCGACAAAAAGGCGAAAGGTTGCTCCGATTCGGGGATTAATATCGAGAACCTTATACTGACCGTCGCGAGCGTCGTAACGATATCCAATATCGAGCGGCCCGTAGTAGCCGATGGCCTTCATGAATCGCCTGGTTGTTTCATCGACGGTCGAATTCTGCAGGCAGATGCCAAGGCTCGTGGATCCCTTGTGAATGGGACATTGCCGGATTTTTTTTCCTGTAAAACCAGCCAAGCATTCAGAACGCGCGTCGAAATATCCGTTGAACATCCACACTGTGTCATCGCCGCCCGGAATATATTCCTGCAACATCAGGTTTGGATTTTCAGGGTCTTCGACCGCATCGTAGAGTTTCAGCAGTTCCTCAGAGGACTGAACAATAAACATTTTCTTGCCCGTCCGGTCCCACAGCCGCTGACCGTCAATCCCTTTGAGCATGATCGGGAATCGGCCACGTTCAAGGAAGTTCTCCACATCCGTTCTTGACTCCGGGAATGCAGCCGCTGGAGTCGGGATGTTGTGACTGAGCGCGAGATAAAACATCGCCTGCTTGCTCGCAAGCAAATGAACGAGTTGTGCCGACACTCGCGGAAAAATGAAATCTCCTGCAAGCTCTGCCGAATTGTCTGCAACAAACTTGGCCGTCCGGTCGGTTGTGGGGATTAAGACGCACGGCCGACCGATCTTCCGACGAACCTCATGCAGGAAATCCAGAGACTCTTCCGCCGGACGATGCTCGATGTCCCAGAAAAACCTTCTTCGGCAATACCTCGACCAGTTTGCCGGGGCCCATCGGTTCGGATCAACGTTATAGACCGGTACACTCAGCCGGCCCAAGCTCCGCATGATGTTCAGGCCGCCGTGGCTATCGGACCTTAGAACAACAACGGGAGTAGAAGCATCGCGCAGTTTCAACATCGAGGAAATGCCCCGGAAGATCGGTAAGTACCGTTGTTGCCCTGGAAAGTTGCCGCAGCTTCGGCTTCGTTCCACTCGACGACTTCATCGCCTTGCATTACATAGGCGCTCCGAAGGTCGTTAATGTGAGACATTATGAATTCGAGATCTTCCATTTGCCCGCTTCGTCGCAGGTAGTCCGCGCTTTTGCCATTTCGTGCCGCTTCCGGGCCTGTACGTCTCCAGCGCTTAATGATATCGATAGTTTGGAGGTCACCAGGCTCATACCCCGTTTCTAAAAGATCTCTCGCAATCCATGTGCAGCACATCTGGTCTTCTTCTCGAAACTCGCCGCGGCTTCCCGCGCCAATCACCGCCACACATGAATGCCAGCCTTCAAGATAGCGTGCCACCCACGCGTAATTCCTGAAGCAGGCGAGATGGACGATATCGCTCCCCTTTGCTTCACAGATGAGGCGAGTGCCCGATGACGAAAGGAGAATCACCGGGCGGTCACGCAGGTCGTGTGCGTCAAGCTGTGCAGGACTGTTATTGATCTCAAAGCCCGGGGCGGTTTCTCCTCCGATTTCTCCAGCGAGCAGAGCGTTTCGCAGCCTTTGCCTCATTCGCAATGCAGCATCAACGGAGGCCACAGGAATACAACGGCCTCCCCTCGCAGCGACCGTGACAGCCGACGTAGTGGCGCGGATCACGTCAACCGCGACGATCGCGTAACCGCGACGGTATTTCCGCACGCTCTCCGGAAAACAATCAATGATCACCTGTCTTTGCACTCGCGCCTCTCATTATCCGGCTGCCGCAGATCGAACTCTTGGCGCCGGCCGGAGTTTTTCCTGCTCAAACGCGTCGGAGTGGAGCCCCCGACGATAAATCTCCACGCGAAGGACCTCTTCCAGCCTCACATTGCAAAGGTGGACTTCGCGTCCGAAATGGTTCAACAACGCAAACTGGCTGGGCTTGTTCGGCGCTTCAAACATCACGTGATGAAGGCCGAACGCCGACGCAAACCGGTCTGCAAGCCTGGGGTTAAAATTCCCTGCCTGATCAAACAACCCCACGCCACGCGCGCTCTCACGAGCCTCGACAACAAGCTGGAGGGCGCCGCTGTCGAGCCATCGCCGACCCTGGTCGATCAGCTCCTCGACAGTGCTCTCCGCAAACGGGCCCGTGTGCTTCTTCCCAAGTTCAAATTGGACGTCGAGCCCCCGCAATGCGGCCATGCGGATCACCTCTCTCGGCGGAAGAGACATCTCAGTGAATCCTTCGCCACACTCAATGCGATTCACCCCGATGTCTGCGCACAGGTCGAGGTACTCGGGAAGCACTCCCTGAGCAACAGCAATTTCAAATGGGCCACCGCCTGTCACTGTTGGGACCTTGTACCGCTTGGCTGCGGCAATCTTTTCTCGAGTGGCGCTTTCACGCGCGACCATCCAGCAAGCCATGGAAATCTTGAGGACTGAAAACAGGTGTGAACTCTGTGCGAGATGGCTCTCAAGAGTCCCTGGGTCGTACCCCGGATCAAACGGGCTCGTTAGCGGTGGAAGTGCTGGCACTCCGAGGAGCTTCAAGTATTTGGCGGTGTGGTCTTTCTCCCGTGAATTCATATTTCTCACCCCCGTATGTGCATTTCGTCTGATCTTGTTCGGTCATTTGCTTCGGTCAGCTTAATTCTTTCGCGCCAGGACAACATACTCTGTGCCGAGCGACCCAAGCCGCCGGACCTTATAGTCCGCCAGGTTCTGAAGTTGCAGATGAATCTTGATGCTGATCGATTCCGGGAAGAGTTCCTGTTTGAAAAAAGTGAAGGGGCCGAAGCCTAATGTTTTCGACGCAAGTATGTGAAATCCGACCTGACGAATCAGGCCATTGATATACTTTATGGAATGCCGGTGCAGCCGCGGCCGCGAAGGACGCCGTACCTTCAGCTTCTCCAGCATTTCTCCAATCCTCCATCGCAAGGGCCGAAGGCCGGGAAAGCATAGCGGGTCCAATATCTGATTAAGGCACCAACTGTTGTCCGCGGTCATGACAACGTGTCCACCGGGACGGAGAACGCGATGAATCTCTGAGATTGCATTCTGAGGACAGTCCACCCAAGGCAGTACGCCCATGGCCACAACTGCATCGAAGGAGTCGGAAGGAAATCTCAGTTCACACACATCAGCCAGACACGGCTTGACACTTTGGCTGACTCCCGCCTCCGCTGCCGCCTGGCTCGTGAGATCAAGCATGTCTTCCACTGAGTCGGCTGCGGTTACCATGAATTTACGCCGAGCCAAAGCGACCGCAGTCAGACCAGCGCCGCAGCCGATATCTAACAGGCGCGCTCCTTCGGGAATTTGCAGACTGTCTATCATCCTCAGCACTACCGCCTGCCGTTCCCTGTAAATGAGAGCGCTCAAGGTGTCCGCCTGATAGACGTCCCTCCAGTAGGTCGAGTGGACCCGAAAGAATTCGTCCACGAACTGTCGGTGTTTGCTATCAACGCCACTGCGTAGCCCGAAATTGGCTAGACTTCCCATAGTTACCCATACCCATTTAGGAAAAAGCAAAGGACTGTTCCATGGAAGCGCCATCATACAGACTGCACCCCTGTTCGAAACTCTGATCTAAGCAAGGAATGTGCCGGCCCCTGCCTTTGGGGAATACATCAGGCCGCGCCGGAGCCTTTCAGAACGGCAGGAATCGTGCCGGCAAGAATTTTGAGGTCAAGCCATAATGACCATTCATCGATGTACTGCATATCCAATTCCATCCATTTTTCGAAGGGGATGGAACTTCGCCCGTTCACCTGCCAAAGGCAAGTTATTCCGGGCCGGACGCTGAATCTCCGGCGGTGCCAGTCTTCAGAAAATCCGCGGTAGTCGCGCAGCGGCAAAGGCCGGGGTCCCACGAGGCTCATGTCACCTTTAAGAACATTGAAGAGCTGCGGCAACTCATCAATACTTGTCGCCCGGAGAAACCGTCCGATAGGCGTAATACGCGGGTCATTCCTAATCTTGAAAACGGGCCCGCTGACCTCATTGAATTTTTCAAGTTCGGCCAATCTCTTTTCAGCGTCGGGCACCATCGTACGGAACTTGTACATCCAGAACCTGCGCTTATTAAGCCCGATCCGTTCCTGCCGAAAAATCACCGGGCCGGGTGAGGTGAGTTTGATCAAGACAGCTGTTATTAATAGGATCGGCGAGAGCAGAATTAGGGAAAACGATGAGATCAATATATCCAGTGTGCGTTTTATAAATACAGGCCATCCGTCCAGCGGACCTGTGTAGAGAGTTACCAAATGGTCTCCCGCCAGGTCTTCCGCGATGGATCGGGCCTTTCGAAGATTGAAAATCCTGGGAAGAAATCGCATGACGATGCCCTGCTTCTCGCATAGAACAGCGATCTGCGAAGCGTGGCTGTAGAAAGAACGGAGAGGCAGTGCAATAACAATTTCATCAACCACGTTGTTTCGCACGAAATCGGCAAGACCACCGAGACCACACACTAATCGGCGCCCGGATTCACGAAAAGCCCTCAGTCCATGCCAGTCGTCATCCACAAAGCCTATTACGCGGTAGCCGAGTTCAGGCCTGGACTCGATCTTTGCGGCGAATTCAACTGCGCGCGGATTTGTTCCAACAATCAACACCTGGCGCGCATTATGCCCTCTCGAACGAATGAACTGGAGAAACAAGCGCAGAAACAGCCGGCTGGTCATAACAAGCGCGCTGCTGGCCCCCCAAATCACCACGAGAAAAGCCGAGTCAACCAACCGAATGTGGAACAACATCGCCGCGGCAGCCAACGCAAATGTGCAAAGAGAAGTTGCTTTCAGTGTATCCAGCGCATCCGTCCGTGCGGAAAGCAAGCGCCTGGATTCATAAAGACCGAACGACGCGAAAATAATGTGCCAGATGCAGAGCAATCCCGTGAAAAGGATAAAATTCTGCACTTTGATCCGCATCGAAAAGAACTCCGAAAGCGGAAGCCCACTTTCGTACAAGACCGGCACGGCCGCCAGCAAGAAAGCGGCAATCATCACGAGCAGGTCAAAGAACTTGACCGCACTCAACAGCATTTGCCTGCGTGCACTACTCATGGCTTAATAACGGGCTGCTGGTCGCAAGGTTTCAGTGGATTGAACGGGAAAAGCATCTTCCAGCTTATTTACTTACATTAAATAAGGCGGAAGGACTGGGAATGCCGTGATAGGCAGAGAGGAAAGCAGCATCATACGGGCTCCAGATCGAAACCACTAACGCGGACCGCCAATGATCGCTGAATCAGATTGACGGAGATCACTACGCTTCGGTCCGAGTTTTTGGCGATCAGAATGCCTTCGACTCCATCAAGACATCCGCCGCGGATTCTGACCTTCTGTCCGACCCGCAGAAACGGATAGGGTTCAAATGGAACGCGGCTGGAGAGCAAAAGCTGGATATTCTCAATTTCGGAGTCCGGAATGGGGATCGCCTGTCCCTGGATACCGACAAACCCCGCAACTCCGTTGGTTCTGAGGACAGAGATTCGAGCCTCGTCCTCGGCGGGAATTCGGACAAAAACATAGCCAGGGAATAGGGGCTGGTCTATGACTTTACGGCGGTCACTCCAATGATGGACCTCTTTTACAGTTGGCAAAAAGCAATTGATTTGCTTCTCACAAAGCTGGACCGCCACCTTCTTCTCGCACTTTGAGCGCGTGTGAACGGCAAACCATGAAAGGAGCTCCGGCCTATCCGCTGCAAAAGCGGATGTTGAGTTCAAGACGTTTGCCTCGAGTGACAATTGCATAGCTCCGCCCCTTGAGTCCCATTCCAGGACCCCGCTGACACAAACTCTCCGGTTTGCCCCTTCGTGTGCTTTCCCGCGTGGTTCGCGGGTTGGCCCAGTTTCCTAAAGCCTGTCGTATAGAAACTGGGGAATTGGAAACGTGCGCTTATTGAGCACAGCGCCCAAAACGCGCACATGTGCAGCTTCAAGATCTTCTTTGGCGATCCGTGCCACTTCTCTTCGAGTGGCGTTTGACTCAAGAACTAAGACCGCCCCGTCGGCAAGTCGGCCGAGCAGAATTGCATCTGTATGCTCGCTGACCGGAGGAGTATCAATCAGAACATAGGCAAATTCCTGGCGAAGTTCGTTGATCCTTGCCTGCAAGTGCTCTGCCTTCATCACTGAGCTCAGTTGCGAGGCCATCGATCCGCAGGGGAGCAGCCACAGGTTGCGTCCCGGCAATTTCTGGACGAACTGCCGAATTGGACCCGGCTTGAACACGGAGTCCGTCAGACCTCGCAGGCTTTCAGTGCCAAAGCAGAGATGAAGCGCAGGCCGGCGCAGGTTGGCGTCCACCACGCAGACCGGAGCGTCCACCTGAGCAGCGATGGACTCTGCAGCGCCGGCGCAGATTGAGGTGCAACCGGTGCCTTCCTCAACAGCGGTGAAAACCACCATCTTTCTTCCGCCGTGGTCTAACAGGAAAATCCGCTGGACGAGCTTGATCAATTCTTCGCGCGACAGCGAAGATGCGTCAGGCGGTGGCGAAACCCGCTCTGCCCTGGGAATCCGCTGGTCGGGCAGACTGAATGAGCTGAAAGATTCAAAATCCTTGGATGCCCGCTCCAAAAGCTCAAAATTCCTGCTCACGAGTGTTTCCCCCCGTCCGGCCTCTTGCCACCGTCTCCTGGCCTGCTGGCATCAGAACTGGTTGTCGTGCTCGGCTGGCCCGTGGACGGCAGCCACCGAATCTTTCGTGTGACAATGTCGCCAGGCTTCAGGACAAAACGTCCTTCCAACGGTTGCCTGCCTCCTGGCGGAATGACTCTGTACGTATGTGAACCAGGATTCAGTGAAGCCTCGACTTCACTCGGACCATAAGACCTGCCATCAATGAACACTTGCATTCCAGGCGGGTCTGTGTCGATCACGATAACGCCTTGCGGCGGATGCAAATTGGCATTGATCCATTTCTCATTGCCCGGAGTTACCTGCACATCCCTGAACCATGTCGAATAACCATCCTGTGACACGGAAATGCGATACGTTCCAGCAGGCAGATTAAATATTCGTGGCGTGTACCAGCCGGGGCCACTCCGGCCGTTTACCGTTATGGCACTCCCCGGAATATTCGATTGGATGACGAGCTTTCCTTTAGGGACCCGTTCTGACGCCTGTGAACCGTCTGCCAACCCGGTTTCGCGACCCCGCCCGCTGATCCTGCCAGCAACGGGTATTGAAGCCGCAGATGGCGACGTCACGGCGCCTTCGGCGGAAGGATCGGATTCTTCGCCGGAAGACGGCGCAGCCACAGGTTCTCCCCGGGCAGTTCCGTCTACTTTCTCCGGGTCCATCGAACTCGCGGCTTGTGGATCGGCAGTTGCATTCACATCTGCATCAGAATTGAGCACCGTGGCGCCCGAACCGGCCGAATTGCGAGGTCTATTCGAATCCGCCTGGTCGCTCTTGTTGGCGGCTCTGGCTGACTGTAGAGTTCCAGCTGCAATGCTTTCATTGCCAGGCTGGCGGGGAGAACCTGATGGAAGATAGGCCCAGAACACTTCGCCCGCCAAAACCAGGGTGAGCAATGCGACAGCCCACGTAAGCCAGGCAGGGCTTCCGTTTCTTGCGTACCGTCTTCCGCGTGTGCCAGCCTTTCTTTCCGGCAGTGGAAAGTGGCCAGTTGATCGGAAGAGCACTCGGCCCGTGTCACGGCGCGGCTGATTGTTAAGGGTAACGTCTTCCAGCCCTGGCGCAGCGGCGGGTGCCTGAATTGCAGGCTTCTGAACCTGCTCGTTCGGACGGTTGGCCCTCAGGGTGTCAAGTTTCAGGTCAAATAAGACCTCACGGATGATCTCGCTATCGATCCGTTTCTGCCCTTTGGCATAACCGAGGGAAAGAGCATGGAAGCACAAGTTATTAATGTTGCGCGGGATTCCTTCGCTTCGTTCCGCAATCATTGCCAGCGCTTCCGGCGTGAACAGCGGTCCGCCGTTGTAACCGGCCGTCTCCAGCCGATGGCGAATATAATCGGCGACCTCTTCCCTGCTGAACGGCTCCAACCGACAGAGGATTGAGACGCGCTGCCTCAGTTGTTCGAACTCAGGTCGCGCCAGCTTATCCGCAAGCGCCGGTTGTCCGGCCAGAACTATCTGGATCAGTTTGCTCCGAGGCGTCTCGAAGTTAGAAAGCATTCTTACAGACTCAAGCACGGAGTCATCGAGATTCTGAGCCTCGTCAATCACCAGGACGAACTGCCGTCCCATTTGTGCTTCCTGAATCAGAATTTCGTTCAATTGCCTTTGGAGTGCGCCCACGTCCTGCCCGGCAGGGTCAAGACCGAGGTCCGCGACGAGGTTGGAAAGAAATTCACGCGTGTTCCCCTGGGTCTGGAAAAGGAAGGCTGTGCGGGCGGAGTTCCGCAACCGTTCCATGAACTGGAACAGAACTGTTGTCTTTCCCATCCCCGGCTCGGCAATTAGACCCACGAACCCCCGCCCCGTCTCGATCCCGTAGATCAAAGACGCAAGGGCCTCCCGATGCGAAGCACCCAAATACAGGAATCGATAATCGGGCGTCATACCGAAGGGCTGTTCACGTAATCCGTAAAATCGGAGGAACATTTCGAACTCACTAATTCTCGTTTTCGTTAGAGAACTGTCTGTGTTCGTCGCCCTCGTCAGCCGATGGCGGCTTCAGGCAGCCGACGCTGCCACCGCCGGCCATAGCAAATCTCGGAGCCTTTCCGTTCACCGGCAAAGCGGCGAGCACCGGCACATCAAGATACCTGATGACTTCATCCGGAGTCCGGAACGAAGGATTCAAATAGTCTGCTCCAAAAGCCGAACCCATGCTGACAATCAGCGCCAGAATACCGCCAGCCAGAATGAGGACCGAAGGCGAATTTACTGGAAGCGCAGGAACCGCGGCGCTTTCGGCGATCGCCACATTCAAAATCCGCTTGCTGTCCAACGCGTCGGAAATCTGAGCCTGCTGGCTCTTTTGCAGATACAGCAGGTAACTCTGCTCCGCGGTCTTCACATTTCGAAGCAGGTCCTGCTGCTTAATTTGCTTCTGGTCAAGCAAAATCGCCTGATGGGAATACGTCTGCACGACTGGGGCCATGGCCGCAGCCTGCGCGCGGAGCGCCGCCAGCTTCGCTTTTGCCTGGGCCAGTTCCGATAGCAGCATCTGGTAGGTCTGGTTCTGGTCCGTCGTGACTTGCTGCATCGGGGCTTTTTCAGCCTCGGCGATGGTGGCCTTTACCTGTGCAATCTGCTTCTCAATTTCTTGCACCGGCCGATACGTGGGCTGATACTTTGACAAAAGGTCCGTCCTTTGGATTTCAAGGTTCTGCAAGGTTGTCTTCAGGTTGGCCATGAGTTCAGGATTCTCGGCCGTGGTGTGCTGCGTCGGAATCCGCGGAGGAGTTTTTGCCAGTTCTGCTTCAATCGCCCGAATTCGGTTCTCGGTACTTTGAATATCAGCCCTGGTCTGTTGAAGCTGGCTGTCAAAATCGCTTGCCTGCTTAAGAACCAGGCTCTTCTCCATATCGGGCGCAGGGGAGTCCTGTTGAGTGTTAAATGCAGCTAACTGCGCCTCCGCATCCTGAAGTTCTTGCCGGTAATGGTCCGTCTGCTTCTGGAAGAAGCTGAGGGCGCCTTCAGGGCGGTAAACAGCAACGTGCTTGGCAATGTAAAGCTTGTCAAGAGTGTTCAAGACGCGAGCGGCCTCCTCAGGATGGCGCGACGTATATTGGACCTGGATCACGTTCGAATCCGGCAACGGATTGATCTGAAGGTGCTTCTGGAGGCGATGCACCGCCCTCGCCGTCTGCGACCCTTCTCCGCCCCAAGAGGGGATCCAACGGCTCCAAAAATGGCGAGGGGATGTATCGAGGCCGCATTCTTTAACAACCTGTTCCAGCAGATCATTGCTTTGCAGCAGCGCCACTTCGGTATTGATTTCACGCATTCTGGCATTGTCGTCACTCGTGGGAAGAGGCTGATTGTTGTTTGCCGAAATGACGTCATCTCCTCGTTGGTGTTTCACCAGGATCTCCGTCTCCGCCTGGTACTTGATCCCAAACAGCACAATTGCTATGACAACTCCCACGAAGGTCGCCAGGAATGACACCAGCACGACTCGCCTGTTCCGAAAAAGAACGGCAACCACTTCGCGAACTGTGTTGGGAGCGCGCTGCACGTAGACGGCATTCTTGACGTACGGAGCTATGCTCTGCTGTTCCATCGCAAAACTCCTCTTTCTTCAATCTCCTTAGCGAAGGTAATAACTCAGCGTGGGAAGTGGTATAAAAGGCTTGACCTTCGACAGTCTGTTCTGTGGAACATAGATCATATCACCAGGATGCAACTGAAGGTCTTCGCTGAGGTTCTTCGAAGTCAGCATATGCTTCAAGTTGACTTTTGTCGCGGAGACCCAGTTGTCTGAAACGCGGCGAAACAGAATGATGTCGTTGCGCCTTCCTTTGTCCGTAAATCCGCCTGCCATTGCGACAGCCTCCGCCACCGTCATGGTCCCGCGCAATTCATACTTTCCTGGATGATTGACCTGACCGAGCGCGAGAAAGTATGGGTTCTCAAATTGCTTCAGGGTTATGGAAACTTCAGGGTCGTGCAGAATTTTCTCGTAGGCCTTCTTGATATGGGCCTCGATCTGAGGCAAGGTCTCACCCTCGACATGGATCCCACCTGCATCACGCAGAGTGATATAGCCATCGGGATTTACGGTCACAGTCTGGTTGAAGTCCGGCGTATAAGGAAAGTCAATTTCCATAACGTCGCCGCTTTCGACTTCATAGCGCGGATTACGACGCTGCAGTTGGGGTGCTTCGGAATTTGTGGTCGCAGGAATCTTATCGACACCTCGGCTTAGTACCTGGTCGATCGGGTCGGCAGACGCGCTGTTCTGTCGGTTTTTCTGGCTTGCGTAAACGCCTTCCGCTGTCACAAATGCAAACAGCACAAAGACGACTGTGAGTGCGATGATTCTCGTTGGACCCATACCCCTTGCTCCCAAGCGCAAAGCAGAACTTTATTGTTAATCTTCGCAGCAGCCTTATGCAGACTTGGCTTGGCGGCATTTCGTGTGGCCCTTTTCATACGGGCTCTGATTAAAGCGAGAAGCCGCCCAAATTGAATAGAAGGGCTGCAGCCCCCTCATGGAGGGCTGTTGCTGATCCACGATTTCTGTCGCAGGTTGATCGGATTGCGAAACGACGAGTGAAATTGTGGGTGAAAAAGTAGTGTGCTAGACTTGACTAAGGCCATGACGTACTCTCCGTTTCATCGCGTTGGTCGTTATGGCTTCGGGTGCGCGGAAACTGCCGGTTTCCACGCACCCACCTGGTCGATAAACCTCATTCGTAAGTCATGCAGACATTCGCTTTATCGGCACAAATACGATCTTTGTTTTGCTTTCGATAAGACCCTATTGCGCATGCCAGGTTGCGGGACGATTGTTGCATGAAAGTCTCCCGTGATTCGCCATTCTGTTTCCGGGAGCCTGCTGTGAACCTGACAACAGCCATTGGGTCTCTTCTCTTCATCACGAAATATCCCATACGATTCGCGATCAGCGTTCCCTGGTTGCCTTCGCACCGATTAATTTCTGTGCACGGCGCCAACGATGCGGGTGTGAATGTAACTGCACGAAACGCGCGATACGCCGAGTGTCTTTTAAAACCCACAGGATCGCGATCCGTTCCTCAAAAAGTCCCGGGATTCGCACTCTTCACATCTCGATGTATAAGCAACCCGCATCATGACTCTAAGCAACTTGTGTGCCGTTCCGCCACTCAACCATAACTCTTTGCGGTGCTCGCAGTTATCCATCGTGTTACTTTTTTCTAATTTCTTCCGGAAGGAACAATTTTCCGGAATGAGGGAATTTCTCCCGGTAATTTCCACGGCCCAATTCTCGGAATTCAATCGCCGCGGTTTTGACCAGACTCACGTCAGTGGAGAGCAACACTCGGCCATCGCCTTAGGATTTGCCGGGTTTGAGAGTTAAACGCGAATGCGTCTACTCCCCACCGAATTTCCGGTCCTTACCAAACCCTGCGAACCTTTGCTTCAGCAAATATTGAGGCGGACATAATACATGAAATCAGCTACGATGCCGTTTACGCTGCAGAACCTTTGCACCCACAATAGTAAGGTAACTTGATGGATCAATCTTACCGAACGCACTGTAAAGTCGAGCCTGCTTGCCAATTCGGTTTATGCAAGCCGGGCAAACCATTTCCAAAACGGCACTTTTTACTTCACCGACCTGAGCTACCTGTATTTCTTCTGGTTTGGCGAGAACTGGAGTCTGTCGCAGTGGGAACAGTCCGCATGTACAGCGACGACCAGATAATGAGACCGGCGTCGCCAGTTGCGGTATCGACCCGGAGGTCTGCTGTCAATGCAGAGCAGTTTCCCTTTGCACAGTCACCGATTTCAGAGCATTCAGTTCTCTTAGCGCCCTTTTCCATTTCTTCGGATGGCTCTTTGTGGCGATCGGTGCATCAAGGTTGTTGTAAAAGGCAAGAATGTCTTGGCGGAGTCCAGGCGCTATTGTGCGAAAATGGCGCCTCGATATGTCGTCCAAAAGCCTTGCGTATGTCTCATCCGCGAGGAAATAGCGACCCGCGGCCGGGGGTTCTCCGGTATCGAGGTTCCTGTTGTTCAGCATCACATCGTGATTTCTCAAATCCGAAAGATCACCCTCAAAACGCGCAACCGTGACATCAAACCCTCTGATGAAGCGGTCCTGGACTTCAACGGTTGGCGGCTTGAACCTGAGGGTCCGTAATGGCCCGATTTTCGGCAGTATCTCAAGAGTCAGGACGAAGACGCGCGAGACAAGCAGGACGTTAGCCTGCCTCGAAGCCGCCTTCCAACGCCACCTCCATGGTTCCAAGCGGTGAAATCGCCCATACCTTTGATACGGCCTCTGGTAATTTTCCTTGGACAGGTGGTAAGCAAATCGTGCAGTCACGATCTGCGGGTCAACGCGATAAAGTTTCTTTCTTCTTCGCCGCCATAAGATTTCTCCGATATCAGGAATAATCTCGCTTGCGCTCAGCTTGTAAAACCAGATGGAAACGTCCTCGGAAAAGAAAACTCCGCCGAGCTTCAGCCCATACGTATCCTGAAACGCGCGGTTCAGCAGGCCTTTAGGCACTTTGAATCCGATGAAATTATGGTACGTCCGGGGAAGATACCCGGCACCCGTGATTTGGACCACGTCGAAGGAAAATTCTGTCATGACGTGTGCCGTGGGACTCTCTTCGTACGTCACATTGTCCCCGTATTTCGCCCGCAGCCTCGGATACATTTCCGGAACGGAGATATTTACAGCCAACGGGTGCCCTGTGTTGTCTGCCACATAATGAGAGAGCGCGCCGAGCGCGAACGCATATTCATTGATATTTCTTGAATCGCGGAGAAGGGCGGCGACGAAATCGCCGGTGCGAACGTAATGGGTAAGTTCACTGAAGAACTTGTTGCCTAACGGATAGTAGCCCATATCCTGAATTACACATCCGCCGTAAGCGTATGCATGGGCCTTCCGAAGCTGCGCCGGCGTGGCGTTCGGATAACGGCTTAGAAGTAAGGGAACAATGTACGGCTGCCAGGCTGAGTCAATCAGAGCTTCGTGGCCCAGCACCGAATAGCCCATGGAAGGGACTGCGCTGAGCAGCAGGAAGGCCAACAGGACCGCGATACGGGTCAGCTGATTTCCCTGCCACAGTCGCTTTTTGCGTTCTAAACGGTCCATCGGACTGTTCCGTGGGATTACACGAAAGCGGAGGTGCGGTCCCCTGGTACTCGAAAGCCGCAGACACTCTTTGTGGTCCTGTGCGGCTGCTCTCTTGTTTTAGAAGCTGTCTTCGCCGGGGCATGTGATCGGCTGGCTGTTTGATGCTACATCTGCCGACTGGGAAGTCACAGTGCTTGGGACCAGCATGTATCCAGCTACATCCTTCTGGCTCACACGCGTAACAACCAGTTCATAGGCCTCGCCGCCGGCCTTCGGGTAGAACACCACCGGAGCTTCGATCGCCTGACGCCGCACCCAGATCCTGCGGCCGTTTTCTGCCAGCCAGATCCAGGCTCCGAACTTCTGGTGCGATATGTCGGTGCGTGTCAGGTGCAGCGTAACGCCCGGGACAATTTCCTCATCACGGTCTTTCCTTGCCTCAAAATTCACCTGGTCTGTCGAAAGCGTGTTATTGATGGATGCCAACTCACGCTGACTGGATATCTGCTGCTCTCTCACGTCTGCAAATTCACGTGCGTTCTGCTCTCTGGCTGCGGCTAGTTCCTGACGCGTACTGGCCAGTTCCTGCTCAAGCCTCGCCATTCGAACCTGGTCTGCGTGCTGCTGCGTCGCCATCTCAGCAATTTGGGAATTGAGCACGGCCATCCTCTGGTTCAGTTCCTCGCGCTCTTTTTGATAGGTGCTCGCGACGAGTGCAGCGGCATGCTGCCGAACCTGATTCAGGCGGGCTTCCCACCCGTTGTCAAGCTTTTGAACCTGAACAGCAAGCTTATCCTGCTTCACACCCCACTCCTTAATGTTGGTTTCCAGCCCGCTGGTTCTGGTTCGAATCGCCGAAATGGATTCGGCAAGGCTGGGCAGCCACGCCAGTTGAGAATTCTGGTTGCTCATCACGGTATAACCATACAAAGCCACAACAGCCAGCGCAACAGCCAGAACCGCCAAGGCCGTCCACAAGGCTGCACTGCGGCGCTTATGATAGACGGGAATGTCGCTGGTCGGTTCGACTTCCCACTCTTCAGGCGGATTTATCTCAACGTCATCAAACATCCTCTTGTATTCGGCAGTCCATCGGTCTTTGACTGGAGTCATAAACCCTCCTCCGAAATGCTGTCAGGCAATGCCGCACGTAAGTTGGATTTTAATTAGCGCTCGCAGACTTCTCACCTGGGAGGCTAGGCACGTTCAGTTCCAAGATCGATTTTGCGTAAAGTGCCAGTGGATCAATCAATTGCGGCTAGCGGGTTTCGAGCATGAGCTTTAAAGACGAGAAATGAGTACTTAACAAATGGGAAATTTTTCTGGCCGCCGATCAGGGGAAAACGCTGCCGCTAAAAAACTTATCGTGCGGTTGGCAATGTGTTCGTCAGAGGAATCCCAATCCGCATGGATCTGTGCCCTCGCAAGCAAACGCTCGTAAATCCCCACGCTACAAACTTTGCCCCAAGGACTTGTCTGGAGAGCGAATCCGTTACATTTCGACTCTTTATACTGCACCTAACCACGCCCGCGGTCCGGGTTGTATGCGCCTGCTTTGGTTATCCAGGTTCAAATCTACCAATCTTTGTGTAACGTGGGGTTCAGGCTAAGTGCTTTGCCTTCAGAAACATTCAACTCCTGCTGCCACGATTCGTAGCCCCATTTCGTAACGGAAACCAAATGTTTGCCCAGCGGAATCTGTGTTGTGATTGGCGTGTTGCCTACAAAATACCCGTCAACCGTCACTGCCGCTCCTGCCGGAACGGACTTGAAATCCACAGATGCTGTCTTGCCAGATTTTGCCTGTTCTTCAAGCGACTTCTGCTTCACCGTGTAGGTCAGATAGCGCGGTTTCGGAGGCGCTGCTTCTTCATTCCCCTGCCCCTGCTTACTCCCATTCTGATTTGGGTTCTGTTGTGCCGGGGAGCCAGCCATGCCCTGGTTTGGATTCCCGTTTTGGCCTTGTCCCTGGCTTCCGTAAGCCTGCTGCTGACTATTGTCCTGCGGCGTCGGAGCAGTTGCGTTTGTGCTCGCGCCCGAACTCGACCCGCCCGTGTACGGGACATATTTCTTTTCCTGCCCTTGAGCCAACCCTGCAAAGGTGAGAAAAGCAATTACAATTACAGCCGGCGGCGGAATTCGATGTGCCATGTTCATTCTCCGTCCTTCGCGAATCATGGGCCAACCCTAGCGGGACCGTTGGCCTTCTGCCCCTCCCTGCGACTCCTCAAATAATACCACGGAATTCTCGTTTTCCTCTGCTCGCTGTTTCTCCACATGGATGGGCTTTCCACCGAACCAGAAAACCCGGGAGGGGTTCTGCTCCTGACCTATTCATGCTCTATTGCTTATTGAGTCTGAAAGAAAGTTGAAATGCTGACCACCGATCATGGGCGGAATCTTGACACGCAGAAAAATGCACTTCCAGAAAAGCTCGTGCGGTCAGGGCCGCTCAATGCGGCCGGTTCCGCAAGCCGCCGGAAAAGCCGTTGGAGGATCTTTGGCAAAAGGCCCTTGACAACGGAAGAACAGTATTATAGAAATATCTATAATACTGAAGGAGAGACCGATGGCACGGCGACAAAATCGTTCGGACCAGGTTGAGAGGGCCCTTTACCGTCGCCACGCCGACTTTTGCAAGGTGCTTTCTCATCCGACGCGGCTCCAGATCATCGACATTCTGCATGACCGCGAAATGACGGTCACTGACCTGGCATCGCGCCTGGGGATCACGGTGGGCAACCTTTCGCAGCACCTCAATCTTATGAAACAGCGGCGCGTCCTGGAATCACGCAAGGCTGGCAACAGCGTGATTTACCGCCTTGCCAATCCCAAAATGACCAGGGCATGCGCGTTGATCCGCGAAATCCTGTTGGAACAAATGCAACAGGACAACGCGCTCTTGAGGCGCCTTGACCGCTCGCACGTGTTCCAGGCCGGGACGTAGCGCCGGTTCCCCCGGACGATACGTTCATAAACAGTTGCAAAAGGCTGTGTGATGAGTATCACAGTGCTCGACCGAGTGACCTTAGAGAATATGATCATGCGACTTCCCAAACTTTCGAACCGTTTGCGTCGACTCACGCGGACCCGCGCGAGAATCACTGCGGTCCTCTTGCTAATCCTGGCGGATTGGTTGGCGGTGGCTTCCCTCAAAGCACAAACGAGCGCCACAGTATCCGGCGGACCGCTGAGCCTGGCTCAGGCTGTGCAAATAGCCCTGAAGAACAATCCGACCGCACATGCAGCAACGGCTTATGCTGAGGCGGCCCAGCATGCTATCGACACGGCTAAGGCGGGATATTTCCCTCACGTGAATTTCTCTGAAGGATTTACGCGTGGGAATAATCCGGTGTATGTTTTCGGCACCCTGCTGACGCAGCGTCGATTCACGGCGGCAAATTTCGCTCTCGATTTCCTTAACGTGCCTCCCCCGCTCGACAACTTTCGTACGCAGTTTTCTGCTTCAATGCCGCTTTACGATTTTGGCCGCACCGCCAAAAGGGTCGAGGACGCCAGGATTCAGGCGAAAGGCGTTCGCGAGAGCGCCAATCGCACAGAGCAAAGCGTGGTGTTCGATGTCATCAATGCCTACCTGAACGAATTGCTTGCGCAGGAACGCGTCCGGGTAGCACAGGCTGCCGTCGCCATGACGCAGGCCGATCTGGACCGCGCACGCGCAAGGGAGCAGCAAGGTCTGGCCGTTGCCTCCGATGTTCTCAGCGCTCAGGCGCAACTGGCCCAGGCAAAAGAAGACCTGATCCGCGCCCAGAACGGGGTGGCCATCGCTCAGGCAGCGCTGAATGTGGCAATGGGTGTGCCGGAAGATGCGCCGACCCGGCCCGAAGGCAAGCTTACTGAGGTCAAGGTCACTGTCGGAGACCTTCCTGAACTCCAACAACAGGCGCTCAAGCAGCGTCCGGATTATCGCGAAGCCGAACTCCAGGCGGAGCGGGCGGGAAACGCGGTCTCACTCGCACAGAAGGAGTTCCTTCCCCGCATTGACATGATGGGCTCGTGGGAGGTGGACAACCAGACCTTTGCGTCACGTGGAGGAAACAACTGGGTTGCAGGCGCAACGCTGACTTTCGACATATTCAATGGCGGGGCGCGGCGCGCACAGATCGCGGAGTCCAAGGCGTACAAGAGGCGGGCCGAGGCGATGCGCTCCCAAATGGAATCGGCCGTCCGCCTGCAGGTTCGCGAAGCCTATCTGAATCTGAACGCGGCGCGCCAGCGCGTGGACGTTTCCCGGGATTCGGCCGCGCAGGCGGAAGAGAGTCTGCGGATCCTGCGCAACCGTTACGATGCCGGCCTGGCCACCATCATGGATGTTCTTCGGGCGGAGACCATGCAGACTTCGGCGGAGAACAACCATTTGAATGCAATCTACGACTATCGTCTGGCATTCGCCGCTCTTGAACTGGCAACGGGTGAGTTGGGCCCGAACTCGCCGGCGGTCACGCAATAGTTGCTCTCGATCAGTCGAGGAGTGGTATCAACCATGAAAATACAAAATAAAATCCAATCATTCCTGGCGGTCAGTGTCGCCCTGCTTCTAGCGGCCTGCGGCGGAGAGAAGCAGGCTCAGGGGCCGGCGCCGACGACGATCAGCGGAGTTAATGTTGTAGCAGTTCATTTTCAGTCGGTTCCTGAATATTACGAAGCAGTGGGAACGGTCAAACCAGAAATCACAAGCGTCATCGGGGCTGAAATCAGTGGAACAGTCAGGAGGATATCCGTCAAGGAAGGCGACCATGTAAGCCGCGGACAAGTGCTTGCTGTCATTGATTCGCGCGTTCAGCAGGCCCAGCTTCAAGCCGCCGAAGCCGGCATCGAAGAAAGCTCCCAGGGACTCGCAGAAGTCCAGCAGGCCCTTCAGGCGGCGCAGGCCGATCGTAAATTCGCCGAATCCACATTCAAACGTTACCAGGCGCTGCTGGCCAAGAAATCCGTGACACAACAGGAATATGACAATGCGGAGACGCGTTATAAGGCTGCTGTGGCTAACGAAATGGCGATGCAGGCAAAGCTGAAGCAGATGGAAGCCCGCCGACAGCAGGCCCAGGCACAGCACGCATCGGCGGCGACGTTCCTCAGCTATTCGCGCATTGTTTCGCCGATCGACGGCGTGGTGACAGTGAAGGCGGTTGACGAAGGCACGCTCGTGATGCCGGGCACCCCCATCATCACGGTCGAAAGCACCGGCCGTTTTCGTCTGGAAGCCAGTGTCCCGGAGAGGTTTCGCGGTCAGGTCCGCATCGGCGAGAAGGTACCGGTGACGATTGGTTCTCAACAGACCGACGGCCGCATTGTCGAAGTTGTTCCCGCAGCAGATCCTTCCACCCGAACGTTTGTGGCCAAAGTTGAGTTGCCGCCGAACTGCCAATGTCAGTCGGGCCAGTACGGGTCAGTAGATCTTGCGATCGGGACCGAAAATCGACTGCTCGTTCCAGCCAGCGCTCTGATTCAGCGAGGCGAACTGGAAGGCGTATTTGTGATCAGTCCGGAAGGCATCGCGCACTATCGTCTGGTTAAGACCGGAAGGGCCTTTGGGGACCAACTGGAGGTCCTTTCCGGACTTGACGATGGCGACCGTGTTGCGATTTCAAAAACCAGTCAGATCAGTGATGGAATACGGGTCCAAACCACATGAACAAGAGCGAAATTGGCGTTGCCGGCCGCGTCGCGCGGTACTTCATTAATTCGAAAATCACGCCGCTCCTGATGATCTTTGCCGTTCTCACGGGAATGTTCGCCGTCTACGAAACACCGCGTGAAGAGGATCCGCAGATCGTGGTCCCAATGATGGACGTCTTCGTAGGAATGCCTGGCGCCAGCGCGAAGGAAGTCGAGAAGCGCGTTACGACGCCCATGGAGCGGCTGATCTGGGAAATCCCCGGGGTTGAATACGTTTATTCGATGTCCTATCCCGGCCAGAGCATGGTGATCGTTCGCTTCAAGGTGGGAGAAAACGAAGAAGACTCGATCGTCAAGCTCTACAACAAGCTCTATTCCAATTTCGACCTGATTCCTCCTGGCGCCACCAAGCCCCTGATCAAACCCCGCACGATTTACGACGTGCCGATACTGGCTCTGACGTTCTGGAGCGGCCGCTACGACGACTACCAGCTTCGGCGTGTTGCTGCAGAAGTCCAGCGGAAGGTGCAAACCATCCAGAATGTTTCTGTCACTCAGATTCTCGGCGGCCAGCGGCGTGAAATCCGCGTGATGCTGAGTCCGGAGCGCATGGCGGCGCATGGCGTGGCCCCGGCGGCAATCGTTCCCATCCTGAGCATGACCAACCAGCAGCTTCAATCTGGTGAATTCGCTTCAGGCAACCGCGAATACCAGGTGGAAACAGGAGACTTTCTCCGCACCGCAGACGACGTGGGCAAAGTCGTCATCGGCGTATCAAAAGGCCATCCAGTCTATCTTCGCGATGTTGCCACAATCGAGGACGGCCCCGCTGAGCATTCGGACTACGTGCTGTTCGGCTACGGAAAGGGTGCGCAGACCCGGGAGCGCAGTCCCATCGGCGAGTTCCCCGCCGTCACGCTCTCGGTGTCCAAGCTCAAAGGCACGAACGCCGTGACTACGGCGGAAGCAGTGCTGAAGATGGTCAATGAGCTGAAGGGCAATGTGATTCCCCAGGATGTTCACGTCACCGTCACACGCGATTACGGTCGCTCGGCGGAGGAAAAGTCCAACGAACTGCTGGAACATCTTCTGATTGCAACGCTTTCCGTGACGCTCCTCATCGCGTTCGCGCTGGGTTGGCGACCCTCCGTCGTGGTATTGGCTGCCGTGCCGGTGACCCTTGCGCTCGCCCTCTTTGTTTTCTACATTTACGGCTACACACTGAATCGCGTTACGCTGTTTGCCCTGATCTTCTCCATCGGCATCCTTGTAGACGACGCCATTGTCGTTGTCGAGAATATCGCACGGCATTTTCATCTGCCGCAAAACAAAGGCCGGCCGCTTGCCGAAGTGGCCGTGGAGGCCGTAGATGAAGTCGGCAACCCGACCATTCTGGCTACATTCACCGTGATCGCGGCGGTCTTTCCCATGGCCTTTGTCAGGGGCCTGATGGGCCCGTACATGCGACCGATTCCGATTGGCGCGTCCATGGCGATGATTTTTTCGCTGCTTGTGGCGTTTGTTGTCTCGCCCTGGGCCGCACTGCGCGTCCTGGGGAAATCCAGCTCCCATAGCGAGGAAGGCGCGGGGCCAGACCGTACACAGCGAATCTACCGAAGAGCCGTGACTCCGCTGATCCAGGAACGCAAGAAGCGTCTTTACTTCCTGGGCGGAGTCGTTCTACTGCTTCTCGTGGTCATGCTCATGCCGCTTGCGAAAATTGTGCTGGTGAAAATGCTTCCTTTTGACAACAAGAGCGAGTTCCAGGTGATTATCGATATGCCCGAGGGGACGACGCTCGAGCAGACGGCGCTAGTGACGCAGCAGATCGCGCGCAGGATCGCCGCAGAACCGGAAGTGGTCAATTACGTGGAATACGTCGGCGTTGCCGCTCCTTACGATTTTAACGGATTGGTCCGTCACTACTTTCTGCGGCAGGGGCCGAACAAGGCGGAGGTCTATGTTGACCTTCTTCCGAAAGGTGAGCGGTCCGCACAGAGCCACGAAATCGCCAAGCGCGTACGCCTCGATATTGACCCGATTGGCGCAAAATACGGGGCAAAGCTGAAAGTTGCAGAAATACCGCCCGGGCCTCCTGTGATGGCAACGCTGGTGGCGGAGGTGTATGGTCCAAGCTATACCGGGCAGATAGACGTCGCCCGGCAGGTCTTGGCGGATTTCAAAAAAACTCCGGGTGTCGTTGACGTGGACTGGAGCGTGGAGGCACCTCAGCGCAAGCTTCGCTTTGTTGTGGACAAGCAGAAAGCCGCGCTGAATGAGATTTCAACGGAGCAGATCGCCCAGACGCTGCACTTGGCGCTTCACGGAGATGTGGTGGGTATCGCACACCTTCCCGATGAACGCGAAGACGTCAATATTCTTCTCCGTGTACCCCGCGCGGAAAGGTCCAGCGCTGCCAGTCTTGGAGAAATTCGAGTAATTTCCCGGAACGGCCAATTGGTTCCCCTCAGTGAATTGACTACCGTCAAAGAAGAGACGATTGAGCAGACGATCTATCACAAAAACCTCAAGCCGGTGGTTTATGTCACCGGCGATGTAGCCGGCCAGGAAGAGAGTCCGGTCTATGCAATGATCCGGCTGGCCAAAGAATTGGATAAAATCAAAGCGCCTGACGGCACAAGCATTGAGCGTTACCTGACCCGTCAACCCTTCCTGACCAACCATTATTCGATGAAGTGGGACGGTGAATGGCAGATCACCTATGAGGTCTTCCGCGACCTGGGCTTTGCGTTTCTGGTGGCGCTGATCCTGATCTACGGGATCGTTGTGGGGTGGTTCCAATCATTCCTCGTGCCTTTGGTGATCATGGCGCCCATCCCATTGACGCTGGTCGGCATCCTGCCGGCCCATGCGATTATGGGAGCGTTTTTCACTGCAACCTCGATCATCGGCTTCATCGCACTGGCAGGAATCATTGTTCGAAATTCCATTCTGGTGGTTGACTTTGTGGAACTTCGCCTGGCTCAGGGGATGCCGCTGGAAGAGGCGGTTGTTGATGCAGGGGCAGTCCGCTTCCGGCCAATTCTTCTGACGGCCGCAGCGGTAGTAGTCGGCGCATTTGTGATATTGTCCGATCCTATCTTTCGAGGACTGGCCATTTCATTAATTGCCGGCGCCGTCGCTTCCACGCTGCTTTCGCAGGTGGCGGTCCCCGTTCTGTATTACATGACCGCGCACAAGAAGCACACTGAGCAGGGCGGTGCAGGGCTGGCCGGAGGCACAGAATGACCATTTTTAAACCCAAGAAGATTTTGTGCGCTGTGGATTTAAGTCCGGTTTCTGAACGAATTCTCCAGTGGGCCGGGCTTTTCGCAAGCACATTTGACGCGCGAGTGGATGTCCTCTATGTCGATTGGTGGGAGCCGCCACGCTATTTCACCGAAGCACAGATCCACGAGTTGACCCGCCAGAACCAGGAAGGAAAAAAGGCACTGAGGGAAGAACTGGAGAGAGCGGCAAAGCGAACGCTCGACGGAGTGGCGACTTACAACGTTTCAATCGTGGAGGGCCATCCCGCACAGCGTATTCTGGACCGCGCCAGCGAATTGAAAGCAGAAATGATTGTGATGGGAAGCCACGGCAGGACAGGAATGGCGCGGCTCCGCCTGGGTTCCGTCGCCGAAGATGTTGTTCGCGCCTCGCTGTGCCCGGTCCTGATTGTCAAGACGGCGGAGGAATTAGAAGGTCGGCCGTCAGTCGAAAACATTCTGTGCCCAGTGAACTTTTCCGGACTGTCGTTGCAATGTCTGGAACTCTCTTCGGAGATTGCCAACCAATTCGGCGCCAGGCTTTGGGTGGTCCATGCAACAGACCACGAGGATGTGAAGTTGGAGGAGGTGCACGAACGCATCTGTGAGTGGGTGCCTCCGGAAGTGCGGGGCCGCTGTGACGTGTCTGAAGTGGTCCGCCGTGGAGACGCCTCCGAACAAATCCTCCTCATGGCGCGGGAACATTCGGCTGATATCATAGTCATCGGGGCACAGCACCGACCGCTTCTCGAATTTACAACCCTGGGCACGACAACCGAAAGAGTCATGCGCCATAGCCACGTTTCGGTGCTGGTAGTACCCGTAAAAAGGACGGAGACTCAGGGTTAATCAGGAAAGGAGGCCCATATGGACCTGAATCGTTGGCTGCGAATGATTGCTGGATTTTTCGTCATCGTCAGTGTGCTGCTTGGCCATTTTGTCAGCGAATGGTGGTACGTATTCACGGCCTTTGTGGGATTGAACCTGTTCCAATCTGCGTTCACTAACTGGTGCCCGATGATGGCACTCCTGCGCAAGCTGGGCGTTCGGCCGTGAGGAGCGGAAATTCGCGGCCGCTGACACTGCTCCAGAAAATGCAGCGTCCTCGTCCACGGGCACTATGATAGTGTCAGAGCAGGTGGGCGAGATGCGATCAAAACGCACTTGCATATTTTTGATGGCCACCGGGGCGGGAATGCTGCTCGGCCTGTCGGCGTGGATCGCATACCTCACGTGGCCGCGCACTTTTAATGATCCTTTGCCTCAGTGCCTGCCGGTCATCCGAGTGATCGATGGCCGGCTGGCTGTGCAACTCCGTGCAGATGCTCTGCTCGCTGACGTCTCGGGTCCCGGGTTCCGTTCGGAGCTCGCGGCTTATCTCCATTTTGAGTATCTCCAAACGCACGCCGGTCTTGGAAGGTCGCGCGTCCTGCTGACTTCGAAAAACTTCGAGGACGGGCTGCGCTATCAGATTTTCCTGGTGCCTGAGAATAATGTCCTCGTTGATGTTCCGTACCTGGACCAACTCGAACTCCAAGGCTACATTCCCGGTTATAAACTCCTCCCGGTCACATTTGAGGGTTTGGCCCGCAAGCGGCTCGAAACGGCCGTGTTCGAGGGGAGTTATAATCCCGGGCACGTTCCGCAACTGGCGTCGTTGCCGCGTTCGAAACTTCTTGCTCCGCTGGCGAGCTTCCTTGTTTTCAAGTCCAGGACTGATCGCCGCGTCCGGGAACACATCGAACCTGTCCCAACAACACTCTCTTATCCCCAGGCAGAACAACTGGCTGCAGACATCCTCGACGTCACCCGTTTTTACAACTTGCCGCTTGATATTTTTCTTGGCATCGGCGCCATGGAGAACGACTATATGAACGTGCGCGGGGATCTGGACCACGCCGTCTGGAAACGCCGCCCGCAAAGGGGCGACTTGGTCTTGAAGCGCGCCCGCGGCCGCGTGCTGGTCAGCGATTACGCCATGGGCGTTTGGCAGATTACGCGTGAGACCCTGCGCCGCGCGCATGAACTGTATTTGAAGGACAAGCGGGATTATTCCATTCTTCCCCCGCGTCTTCGCCCCTCAAAGCAATTCACCTTTGACCTGGATGATTCCGAGGTGCTCACAACGTACGCCGGCCTGCTGCTTCGCCATCTGCTTGACCTTTCTAACGGCGACGTTGCCAAGGCTATCGGTGCATATAACGGCAGCCTTCAGAGACCGAATTACCAGTACGCCGCAGGTGTTGAAGCGGTTGCCCTCTATGCGCGGGGTTTTCTCGAGCGTGCTGCAAACCTTGACGGGCTGAGTGTTGGGCAGACGTGGCTTGCTCCTCCTCCAAGGCTTACGCGAGGCAATCAGATCGCGGCCGGCCTGCGCGCTTTTCCATACAAGAATATCCAGGTCAGTTCGGAGTGAGCGCGCGTTCGGGCAATCCTTTTTGACTTTGTCTGGATTGCAGCAGTAGGATTTGCGGTGGCAGGATGTCGCTTCTGGGCTCGCCGGTAACATTGCAATATTCACTATCCAGTGTCGGGTGAACGTAGCCATGGCGAGTTCTTCTTTACGTTCCCGACAATCGCATCACTCACAGTTACATGCCGACCCTGTGGCCATACGTTTTGAAATCCCTCACGCCGCCCGGCCACCATGTTACGATCCTTGACAGCAACGTCATCCAGATCAGCCCGCCGAACCGGAAGACGCCGCTTGTCCAAGGCGCCTAACCCTCAACGATCCCGGGTTCCTGACTTTGCACGCCGCCTGACTTGCCTGAACGCTTGCGTCGATGTTATTGCGCTCGTGGATTTGAGGGAAAAGATGGATCAATGCTGGGTGTATCCAGCAGTATAGAGGCCATTTAAGCGTTCGGGCTTGACGCGACCACGCGACGCTCCTTGTTCCGAAGGGGGTAAAATAGAACCACAAGGAACTTCGCTCTGGAGGTGCACCCATGAAGAAGGGTTTACGTGTTGCATTATGCCTTGCGATTGTCTCTGTAGCACTGTCCGCGAAAACACAAGGAACCCCTCCCGCTTTCGAGCCGCCTCAGGTAATCTCGACGGTGGAACCTACGTACCCCGTCAATACCGTCGCTGGGGGCACCGTCGTACTGAAAGTGACGATCAGCCCAAGCGGTGAAATTGCGGAGGTACGGGTTCTTCAGGAGGCCAAGGGCTTCACGAACCTGGCGATTGAAGCGGTCAAAAAGTGGAAGTTTGAACCCGCAAAGCTTGACGGCAGACCCACCACGGCATCAATCCCGGTGTCATTCTCCTTCAGTCAGCCCATCGTTTGGTGGAACCGGCAGGCGAAATAGAGCGCAGCATTCCTGGCTGGAATGACGATTTTGGACTATATCGCCGGATGATTTTCACGCTGCGACAGCGCGGGAACTCAGGCATGTTTCCGCCGCCCGCACCAATTCCCGCTCAGGCACGGGTTCTTCCAGATAATCCCTCGCCCCAAGCTGCATCGCTTCCAGGTAGCAACTCATGTTCAGGGTACGGGCCACGACAAGGACCTGCTTTTCACGGTCTGTAGCAAGCGCCCTTTGCAGCACTCGGCGACCCTCGAATGCCGAGCTTCCCTGGCTCAGCACAACAAGGTCAAACTCGCCCGCGTCAAGGCAGGCTACGGCTTCGTCGTATGAAGAGCAGGTGACCACCGCGTATCCCGCCCTCTGGAGCACATTCCGGTAATAGACGAGATCTGCGGGGTCCTCATCCACAACGAGGACATTGCCCTTTGTCACAGGCGGCTTCGGCCCTGAGTAATTCGACACGCTGATACGGTGCGTCATAAGACCCTCCGCCATCTCCCCGGTTTTTGAAATTTCCCACCGGGGCGTGTTTTGTTCTTGCATGTCCACCCCCGCAACCGTCGTTACGCTTCGCGGGGGGAACAACACCTCGGAGCCTTCTGTGAGCAGCCTTAAATTTGTTATCTCAATTCCGTAACATTAACCACAACGAGATTCAGATTGAGACATCGTTTTGAGGAGAACTGATTACGCGAGCACCTTGAAGAATTCCAGTACGAACGTGTGGCAGGACCAGTCTCTTCCGGATGAATATCAGCGCCTGCGGATTTGGGAAGATGAAGCGCAAGGAAGAGCCCGGGAATGCTTCCATACCTCCTTGCGAAAACTCTTAGCTGTACGAGCAACTGTATCGTAGCACAGCAATCGAGCTTGTCAAGAGGATAATCGGCATAGGAACCTCAGAGTCCGGCTGGACGGTTTTCCATTTTATGCTGAAGTGTTTTGCAAAATCGATCGAAACCAGGTGGCCGTCTCCTCGGGAGTGCAGCACAGGTCCCGCAGGGTATGCTCCCTCTTGCGCTCAACCGGACAATCGCCCAGATCGTATTAGACAGTGCGCCGTTTGAGGAAACGATAAACGGCCAGAATGAGGACCGCACCAAGCACAGACATCAAGAACCCGGCGCCTTCTCCCGCAGCGTACCAGCCGACAGCCCGACCGAGAAATCCGGCTACGAGCGAGCCCGCGATGCCCAGTAGCATCGTAATGAAAATTCCCCCTGGGTCTTTCCCCGGCATGATCAGTTTTGCAAGCGCTCCCACCACAAGACCAATCAAGCACATCCAAACGAAACTCAGCATGTCAGCCTCCCTTTTCACTTTGTTTCCCGGGCCACATAAAAAGACATTGGCCAATTCCGCCCGTTCTAACGCAGAGTGAACAGCACCCTTCAAACGGTCCATAGGTTCTCTTCGACGCGTGGTCCGGTAACCACCATATGAAGCCAGCGGCAGGTCTGTCTCTTACCACTGGATTTTACTGCTTTCCCGGCTCGGCCCTTGTTAAGTCATTGTGATGTGTGAACGCGGGTTGGCGAGTGAATTTATTTTGGCGAGGCGTGAAATTTCCGAAAAGTTTCGAGTTTTCACGCACTGTATCGCCAGGGAGCGACTGGTCAACGCGATACGTTCCGGGTGCTGACCCGATACTCATTAGTGTTGAGTGTACCGACAAGGGCCCGCATCTTTTTCGCAGGATCGATCGCCAAAAATGCGCACCGGGCAAGCGAGAGATTACGGCAGCAATAAACCTCAGAGGCAACAACGGCATTAGACCAGCAGGAGCTGACGCTGACAGGCTTGCAGATGGCGGCGGAATTCCTGACAAATCTCTCTGCGGTCGGCAGTCGAAAGCGCAGCAAGGGCCTCAGCAGGTGTAGGGTAGCGGTCGGCGAGATGATACTTACCGCTCAACAGGACGGTTACGGAGATTAACCCCAGGATTTCCTCGTCGCGCGGTTCGCGGTGAGCAAAGTATTCAGAAAATCCCTCACGGTCACGGGATGAGCGCTCTACAAGCGCCCGCGCTTCTCGAACGAAATATTCTTTAATTCTCTTTCCCGCCATGGCAATCTTGAAAATGTGAGGTCCCCACGTCCTGTGCTGAATGACGGGCCACAAGAGGGGCCCGCGGCCGGTTGAAATTAACACTTTCAAACCCCAGGGCCAACTTCACTCCCTTTGCCTCCGTGAACTGCAAGGGTACCGATCCGAACTCTCTCCCCGCCCCGCTCCGCTGCGCGGGCGATGCGTCGGCCGGACTCAGCAGATTAGACGGGCGGTTTTCAGAACCAAATCACGAAGCACCGCTTCGTCACCCACTTGGGACTTAAGCTTCCCGCAGGACGGGCAGACAAGGATGATGCTTGCAACGCGTTCACCTTCAATGCGCCTTACGTCCCATCCCGTGCTGATTGCTTCCTCCTCTTCAGGAAGTTTACGGTCACAATACCAGCAGTAGCCTTCGCCCGTACTACAGATGGCGCGCAGGGCCTCGTTTACGTCCATGTCACCTCCAAAAATGAGAAAGGGCTGCTTCGCCTTTCAAGCAGCCCTCTTGGGTACTTCCCGGGGTTCGAATTACGAAGGAAATCGAAAATTGTCTTCGCTCCATCGTACCGGATTGAGCAGTTCGACCTTTCTCGTCGTCGCCTCCCCTCTAAACATGGCCACAGGAAAGCTCCGCTGTCCTGCGTCCTAATGCTTCAGCCACTTCCCCAATTCCGAGGCCTCTACCGCCAGTCGGTAATGGTTTCCGGAGTCGTGCACGAGCAGCCCTTTGGCTTGCAACTCCTCGAAACCCTGAAGATACGCAGCCGTTACCGCTGGATTCCTGTGATCGATGAAGTGGTGAGAACCTGAGGCCACCCATTTGAATGTGCCGGCGCTCCGCAGAAGAAACACATCGCCGCGGCTTCGCGCCGCTTCGAGAATTTCTCTCGCCTGGAGCGACAACCCTTTTGATGACCCGCCTGACCTCTGTGGCATGCTTCCTCCGCCTGCAATATTACAAATGCCGCCACATTCGATCAATAATCAGCATGAACAATTCAGCGACCGAACTCAGCAGTCAACCGCATTCGCTTTCGACTGTGACGCAGTTCGCAGCCCACGCCGGTCGTCACTGCATCTGCGGTCGTAAGTCTTTTAATTTTTCTTTTCCGCACTATACAGGTTGCCGACGCGGATGAGTAGCATTCTATACTCGACAGCACCTCCATTGTCAACCGCCATCTGAATCCATTATGTTCCTCAACACGAACCTTTGCAAGAGGTTATCTGCTCAGATCCGGACGCGTACTATTCTTAGTCTGGTCGGACGGTTACACTGATTCGCGCACCCGATGCCCTCAAATACACGCTCGTCCATAGACCAAAGCGTACAAACCTCCGCCGGATCGACCTGATTCAACCATCGCCGGAAACCCGCGAGACCTTATTGTCAAGTCGATCCGGCCCGTGCTCCCTGCCCGCAACTTGTTATGAGCATCCGCTCGTTGACCCGCAATTCATACACCGGTAGCATGCGCCGCTGCGCACCATGATGGCCCCGCAATCGGCGCAGGGTGGCGCATCATCCGCGGTGGTTTCTACGCCGGCCAGTCCGGGCTGGCCGGCGCCGACGGCAGGCGAAGGTCCTGCCGCAGCCCGGGAAAACTTTTGGGCCAGTTCGGCGGCCTTCGTTCCCTCCGTACCGCTCACACTTTCAAGACTGGCGTTTTCCCGAGGCTGCGCGTCCCTGGGCAGGAATTTCCAGGCCAGCCACCGGAATATGTAATCCATCACAGACTTGGCATAACGAATCTCCGGATGCGGGGTCCAACCGCTCGGTTCGAAGCGCGTGTGGCTGAACTTGTCACAAAGGACCTTCAGTGGCACTCCATATTGCAACGCCAGCGAAACCGCAGTGGCAAAGCAATCCATCAGGCCCGAGACGGTTGAACCTTCCTTGGCCATGGTGATGAAGATTTCGCCGGGCTGCCCGTTTTCGTAGAGACCGACGGTGAGATAGCCTTCATGCCCACCCACGGAAAACTTGTGAGTGATGGCACGGCGCTCATCCGGGAGTTTGTGACGGAAAGGTTTGCCCTCGGGCGCGGTTGCCGGTACTTCTTCGGCCTTGCCTACGGGCCCTGTCGCCGTGGCCTTTTCTTTCTTCGCGTCCGAAGTACTCAAAGGCTGGACGCGCTTTGAGCCGCTGCGGTAAATCGCGATAGCTTTCAGACCCAGCCGCCAGGCTTCGATATAGGCCTTCTCAATGTCCTCAACGGTAGCCTCTTCCGGGAGGTTGACGGTTTTGGAAATAGCGCCGGAAATAAAAGGCTGGACAGCTGCCATCATCCGGATGTGCCCCATGTAATGGATCGACCGCTTCCCTTTCGCAGGTTTCAGCGAGCAGTCGAAAACCGGCAGATGTTCAGGCTTCAAATGCGGCGCGCCCTCGATTGTGCCGTTCTGGTCGATGTAATTCACGATTTCCGCGGCCTGCTGCTCCGTGTATCCCAGCTTGAGCAATGCCACGGGAACGATGTTGTTGACGATCTTTATCAGGCCGCCGCCCACCAATCTCTTGTACTTCACCAGTGCCAGGTCCGGCTCGATACCGGTAGTGTCGCAATCCATCATGAAGCCAATGGTTCCCGTCGGGGCCAGCACGGTAACCTGCGCATTGCGGTAGCCGTGCCTGACCCCGCTCGACATGCACTCGTCCCAAACCTCGCGGCAACTCTCCATCAGCCGATCCGGCACGTTGCGAGGATTGATCCCCTGGAGCGCGTTCCGGTGCATGGAAATAACTTCGAGAAACGAATCACGGTTCTCAGCGTAGGCCGGGAACGGACCGATTTCCGCCGCGATGCGCGAAGAGGTCAGATATGCCTGGCCGTGCATCAAGGCGGTGATGGCCGCGGCGAAATCACGGCCGGCGTCGGAATCATAGGGCAGGCCGTTCTCCATCAGGAGCGCGCCCAAGTTGGCATAGCCCAGCCCCAGCGGACGGAAGTTGTGCGAATTCTCCGCGATCTTCTCTGTCGGATAGCTCGCATTGTCAACCAGGATTTCCTGCGCCGTAATCATGATTTCGACCGCTTGCTTGAAGGCCTCCACGTCATATTTCAGGTCAGGCGTCACAAACTTCATCAGGTTCAGCGAGGCCAGATTGCAGGCTGAGTCGTCGAGGAACATATATTCGCTGCACGGGTTGGAGGCGTTGATGCGGCCCGAGGCCTTGCACGTATGCCACTTATTGATTGTTGTGTCGAACTGCATGCCTGGGTCGCCACACTGCCAGGCCGACTCTGCTATTTTGCGCATCAGATCGCGAGCCCGATAGGACGCCAGCGGCTCGCCGGTTGTGACCTTCCGGGTGATCCAGTCTTTGTCCTCAATTACCGCCCTCATGAATTCATCGGTGACGCGCACGCTGTTGTTGGCGTTCTGGAAGAAGACTGAGCTGTAAGCTTCGCCATCAATCGAAGAATCGTAACCGGCGTCAATCAGCGCCCAGGCTTTACGTTCCTCCTTGGCTTTGCACTCAATGAAATCAACGATGTCAGGATGGTCGATGTTCAGGATCACCATCTTGGCCGCCCGGCGTGTTTTGCCGCCGGACTTGATCACGCCGGCAAAGGCGTCATATCCCTTCATGAAAGACAGGGGCCCTGAGGCCACGCCGCCTCCCGATAATGTCTCGACAGAGGAACGCAGAGGCGACAGGTTCGTTCCTGTTCCCGACCCCCATTTGAAAAGCATCCCTTCGGTCTTGGCCAGCGTCAGGATGCTTTCCAGGTTGTCCTGCACGGAATTGATGAAGCAGGCAGACACCTGAGGATGGCGGTATGCTTCCTCATCCTTCTTCACTCCGCCTGTGGCGGGGTCCCAATACCAGCCACTCCCCTTGGAACTTCGCTGGTATTTGTGCCACAGGCCGCAGTTGAACCACACCGGCGAATTGAATGCCGCCTTCTGGCGGACCAGAATATGAGTCAACTCATCGTGGAAAGCATTCGCATCCGCCTCGGAACGGAAATAACCACCTTCGATGCCCCATTGCGTTATGGTATCCGCTACGCGGCTGATCAACTGCCGGACGCTCGACTCGCGCTCAGGGGTACCCAGTTTGCCGTGGAAATATTTCGAAGCCACGATATTTGTGGCCGTCATCGACCAGTCCTTGGGGACTTCGACGTTCCGCTGTTCGAAGATCGTTTCACCCTTTTCATTCTGGATAGACGCAGTTCGGACTTCCCATTCGATCTCGTCGAATGGGTGCACACCTTCCGTCGTGAAAAGGCGCTTCACCCTGAGTCCCGCCTGTTTGGGAGTTTTTGTTGCAGCCTTGTTTTGAGCTTCCATTGAGTAAGTTTCGCGTTCCGGCATCGGAGCCTCCCATCCAAAGTCTTTGATTTCGGTATCAACTGGCTTGCACGGGGCAAAGGCTGACAGCCCCTTCAGGCCACGGAGGGGGCATATTCAAGCCTGCGTCCAGCCAGCCGACAAGGTCGGCTTCTTTTAAGACCCACTTTGTCTCGATTGGCACCTTCGTTTCCGACCAGTTGATAAATTCACTCCGCGGAATTTACCGCCTCCCGTGGGGCCGTGTCAAGAGAAAACTACAAAAGGTAGGGTTTTTTTAATCCCCAGCTACCACATATTGTGCTACGGGCACTGCCGAAAAACCTCCCTTTACCCTGCACAAAGCGGGCTGATCGACTCACGACCTCCCTTTTTAGGGTAGCTCCGGGCGGGTTTGGAGGCAAGCGATAGGGATCGAGAAGGCGTATATCGAAAAGGCGTCCGGCCAGCTGCCTGGGGGAGGACGCCTTTCCTGCAAATTAACTGTTTAAAACGGGGATAAAATTCAGCTGGGTAGTTGGACTTTCAGGTTCAATCGGGCCAGCGACTGCACGAGTTCTGCTTCAACCGTCTCCCGGGCGACTCCCCGGGCTACGGAGATTTCGTCAACGAGCAGTTGCCATGCCCGGTCGAACATCTTTTTCTCGCGGAAGGAAAGGGACTTGCCCTGGCTCAATAAAAGGAGGCTCTTGAAGACTTCCGCGACCTGCTGCAACGAACCGCTTCGCATCTTCTCGGAGTTCTCCTTAAAGCGTCCCTTCCAATCCTGTTGGGTTTTGCATTGCCCTTTGCGCAGAAATTCCAGGATCGTGTCAACTTCCTTCCCGCGCACGACCTTCCGCAGTCCTACGTTTTCAACATTGCTGATCGGCACCATCACGCGAAGGCTGCTGGAATTCAGCTTTAACAGGTAGAACATCTCGGGCTGGCCGGTCAGGTTTCGTGTTGAAATTTGTTCGATAATCCCTACTCCCTGATTGGGATAGACTACTTTTTCGCCGACTTGGAATGCCATATCAAGATGACCTCGTTCTGATGCAGCTATGCACTCTGTAGCTTAGTTCCTAGCATACCCAAAGTTAAAAGATTGTCAAGAGAATGTAAGGAATCCTTACAAAGTAGCTTTCCCTCACGCTTTGCTTTTTCGCTCAGAAGCCAGGCATGTGGCCATCCCCGGTACCCGAGGGTGGAAGGACGCCAGTGCGCATACGCGCGGAAAATTGTCGAATGCGGTTTATTTCCCACTCTTGGCAGTGGCGACTATGTTCTGGCGAGGCCGGACCCGCCGGCGCATAAAATCACACCTGCAAATTGCGCAGGTAGGGCACGCTGGCTTTCATCATGGGCAGTGACATTTCAACAAAGTAATTCTTGATGCCACCGGTCCTGGCCGCCTCGAAGATCTTCTTCCAGTCAAGCGTCCCCTGCCCCACGGGGACGATTTTCCGCGTTTTCGCGGACCAACCCTGAACATGCATTGAGATGAACCGGCCGGGGTATCTGGTGAAATACTCTGCGGCGTCGTAGCCTTCACTGATCGTCGAGACCTGGAACTGAAACTTGACCAGTTTCGGGTCGAGGAGCTTGAACAGAAGGTCATAAGTCCGCTGGCCGTCAACCTTCGTCAGTTCGAAATTCTCATTGTGCAGGCCCTGCTGAATACCGGCCTTGTGGGTCCGCTCAGCGATGCGATTGTACTCATCAGCGGCGCGTTTGACGTCGTCCATGGTGGGATTGCGCGGGCCGTCGAGGCTGGGGACCATCATCTGTGTCAGGCCGGCTTCTTTTGCCCAGGCGAGGCTGCGCTCCTGGTCCTTTCTCAATTCCTGGATGGTGAAATGCGAACTGACGCAAGTGACACCGGCATCACTCAGAATCCTGCGCAGTTCGGCCCCGGAGTACTTTCCAACGTTAGCAAAGCCCATCTGCGCGTAGCCGATCGGAGAGCACAACTCGATCGATTGAAACCCGGCCGCAGCCAGCATCTTGACGGTACCCGGAAAATCCTTGGCAATCATCTGCCGCACGGGCCAGGTCTGGCAGCCAATGGGCAGACCCAGAGGATTGGCGCGAAGTTCTGGAGTGATGACGGAAAGAAATCCGGCCGAGGCTGCGCCCGCACCGGCGCACTTCATAAATTCCCTTCTTGATATAACGGACATGCCTCCTCCTTAATAAGTTGCTGAAAACCTGTTCCGACGACTTTATTCTCCAATCCAGGAGTTGGACATTCTGGATTGCAATGGCTGAGGTAAAATTGCCGCCCAAAACCGACGCAATCAATCCAGTTGCCATGGCGCGCGGCGCGGCGGATTAAGCTGAGCGTTCGCCGCTTCGAGGTCGGCAGGCTTGCCTTCGGCCAGGCGCGTGATGCGTTTGTTCACGGCGTCCCATTCGAGCTTTGTTCCCATGCGCACTGCGATGCAGCCGAGCAATAGGGCCTCGACCACGTTCTGTTCGAATTCAAAGTTTGCGCGCGGGGCCGGCCCGCCCCGGATGGCGTCAAGCCACTCGCGGTAGGCGCCGGGGGATTTCGGCAGATTGTCGGGCGGCGGCGTGAAGCTTTTCATGCGGCTCGTGGGAATCAGGCGCGGGTGCTGGCCTTCAAAGCTGCACAGGATCTTTCCTTCATCGCCCACGAAGAGCATTCCTTCTCCATCTCCTGGATCGCTCATCAGTTCGCCGGGCAGCAGTTCCGCCGGCCGCGGGGGACGCAGGTGTGCGTCGTACCAGTGGATCGTCACCGGAGCGCGTCCCTGACGCGCTGGGAATTCCCAGTGTACAAGCTCACCGAGCGGAAAGGTCTCTGGAAAGAGCGGAGTAGAACTCCCTTCCACGCTGGTGGGCGCCGTCAGGTCGAGAACGCGGAACAGCGTGTCGAAACTGTAATTCGCCATGTCGCCAATTGAGCCTTCGCCGAAATCGTTCCAGCCACGCCACACGAACGGCAGATATGCGTGATTGAACGGCCGCTCGGGTGCAGGGCCAAGCCACAGGTCCCAGTCGAGACCCTCCGGCACGGGTTCAACTTCCTTCGGGCGCTCGATGCCCTGCGGCCAGTACGGCCGCTGCGACCAGTTGTGCACTTCGCGCACCTGGCCGATTACTCCCGCCGCGATCCATTCCGTCAGCAGCCGCGTTGCGTCCGAAGCCTCATTCATCACGGCCACCTGCGTAGCGCGGCCCGTCTCGCGCGCAACCTTCGCCATCAGGGCGCATTCGTGGACCGTGTGCGCCATGGGTTTTTGTCCGAAAACGTGTTTGCCGTGGCGCATCGCATAGATGGCAATGTAGGCATGCCAGTGGTCAGGCGTGCAAACGACAACGCCGTCCAGATCGCGTTCCTTCGCGATCATGTCGCGGAAATCGTTGTAACTTCCGCAGGCGCGATAGTTCGGCAAATTGCGCACCTTGCTGTAATAGGCGTCCACGAGGCGAGCGGCCGGAGCACGTCCGCACGTGGGGCCTTTCCAGTCAGCGCCCCAGGAAGGATCGTTCAGCAGGCGCCGCTGCTTGCCGACGATTTCACCTTTGCCCCACTCGGAATAATCGCTCGATTCGAGGTTCACATCGCAGACAGCAACGACCTGCACATCGGGGATCTTCAGGAAATCCATCATCACGCGCGTGCCCTGCGCGCCGACGCCAATGCACCCCAGCGTGATGCGGTCGCTCGGCGGTGGAACGCCGCCGGCTTCGCCCGGGCGCGAGATCAGCGTTAGCGCGGCTGCGGACGCGGCGCTGCCTTCAAGGAATTCCCTCCGCGTGAGGAGCGGTTTGCATTTGTCATCGTGATTTTTCATTGCGGCCTCGGCCGGGCGGCCCTGACGCTCAGTTGGCGGAAACTCGCCGCCCGGAGCGCAACCACCATACCACAAATTCGCCACACGTTCACGTGCCGCGCTGCTCGACAATTCCACCCTGCACAAACACGAGGCCCTGCCCGGAGCTGGCCGCTCGCCGGCGTCATCATTCAATGCGCGGCCCTGTGTCGGATGATAGAGGGCGCGGAAAGAAATTTACTTCCCTTTGTACATTCGGAGATGGCCAGCGCTAGAAGGGAGATTCTTCGCCCGCAAACGAGCCTCAAAATGACGGATTCGGATGCTCCGCCGACGGAAGCTTGACACTCTGATTTCCCGCCGATATAGTTAAACGCGGCTCCATCATAAATGAATTCCGTGTGTCGTCATCAGTTCGCCGGGGCGGCATGCCTGGCGATCAGGATGCTCATGCGAAGGAAGTCGGCACAAGTCGCGGCGGCGGCCATTCTGGCCTTGGTGGTGCTGGAACCGCTGTTCCACGTGCGGCCCGGGTTGGCTTCGGACAATGCGGGTTCTCTGGCTGTCGTTCGCGGGGTATCGATCCGCAATGGTCCTGACGGAGCGACGGTAATTGACGTTGCTGTGTCGCGGCCTGTTACCTTCCGGACGCTCCGGCTTTCAAAGCCTTCACGCTTTGTCGTGGACTTGCAGAACGCACAGAAAGCTGACGCAAAAGCTGTCTATCCGGTCGAATCCTCTGTGGTTGCAAGGGTGCGCTTGGGCCAGTTTCAAAGCGTTCCTGCAATTGTCCGCGTCGTGGCTGATCTGAAGACGGTCCCGTCATTCAGCGTGAAGACGCTGCCTTCCGGCATCCAGATTCAACTTAAGCCTCGCGCCGGGTCGAGCGTAAACGACCATCCTTCACATGTGGTGGAAGCAAGGCGCACGGTCCCCTCGCCAGCGCCCCCCTTGCGGACCGCCAGGGGAGCCGCACCGCCCAGAGTGGCGCTGCCAGTCCATCAGTTTAAAGACCTTTCGGCCAGCCTCACGGCCCCCATGCTGCCCAGGCGAGACAAGCTGGTTCCTGTGACCAGCCCTACCCCGACCGTCTCAGGCACAGGCGAGTCGGATTCGCTGGCGCTTGTCTCAGGAATTTCGATCAAACCCAGTTTCTACGGGGACACGACCATCGATATCGCGAGTTCGCGCTCCGTTCCGTACCGCGTCTTTCAGCTTACTGACCCGTTCCGCCTGGTGATTGACCTGAAGGACGCGCGCGAAGCCACGCCCAAAGACGTTTACGAAGCGGAATCGCCAGTGCTGAAGAGAGTACGCGTCGGCCAGTGGCGGCCCGAAAGCCCTTCTGTGGTCCGGGTGGTGGCGGATCTTGCAGGCCTTCCTGTTTTCGATGTCCATGCGCAGCAACCGGGAATCCGGGTGGACCTCCGGCCACGCGACGGCTTGGGGCCGCTTTTCAGGAACCCTTTTGAGTACGTGAGGCCGCCCGTCAGAATGTCGGCGGTAAGATCGGGTCAACCGGCAATTGCGACACCCGATCCGGAAACAGCGCCTCCCCGGGCCTCGTTCGCGCATCTGAAGGTCCTTGGCTTCGTTGATAAGACCGACACGGGCCTGCAGGCGGTCATCTTCGACAACGGAAACATTTACTTCGTCCCCAAGGGCGGCACGTTTGAAGATACGTATTCGGTGCTCGCCATTTCACCCAGCGCCGTCCAGGTGCAGGACCTCAAGACGTTCGAAACCGCCTGGCTGCCGTTCAGCAGCCAATAAATCGATCGCCCTTCCATTCCTCCAAAGTGAACTGGTAAAGATGGCATCACGTCGATGCCACGGGCCTGTCCTGGAGTGCGACTGCGAACCTGCCACCTTAACTGAGGCTGCCGGCGCGGCGATGATGGACGAAATGCGGAGCGAAAAGCCCACGGCTCGGACCCGGTGCCGTGGCTACGCCCCTACGCACCTGCTCACAGCCGGCGGGCCGGATTAATTGCGGAAGTAGTCCGGTTCGTTGCCGGGCTTCCATTTGATGTTGCAGCCGACGCTGGGTCTCTGGTCGCCGGAAACCTGACGGCCGGCAAGCACGGCGTCGATGGCTGCGCGCAGATCGGCGCCTGTGACGGGACGGCCATTGCCCGGGCGGCTGTCATCCATCTGCCCGCGATACACAAGGCGGCGGGTGCGGTCGAAGAGATAAAAATCCGGCGTGCAGGCCGCGCCGTAAGCTTTGGCGACTTCCTGGCTTTCATCGAAGAGATACGGAAATGTGAACCCCATGGTCCGGCTGAGTTCCGCCATCTTCTCGGGAGCATCGTCCGGGTAACCTGTGACGTCATTCGAATTGATCCCAACGATGGCGACGCCGCGCTGTTGATACTCCTTTGCAAGCCCGACAAAATGCGGAAGGATGTGCTTCACATACGGGCAATGATTGCATATGAAGACCACAAGCAATGCCGGAGCATCCTTGAAGTCCTCGATGGATACGATCCTGCCGTCAACGTTCGGCAGACGAAACGGCGGAGCTTCGGTGCCGAGCGGGACCATCGTGGAAGGTGTGCAGACCATCCGAGCCTCCTTGACCGTGATTTAATTCTTCGGAATACCAGACTTATATCTTTCTGCTGGCTGAGACAACTATTCTAACTGAATCCGTTGTGGCAAATCAGCCCGGTTTGCTTCCCTGCCTGCGCGGAAGCCCGGCTTTGCAGATCGCACAAAAAGAGCTAAATTCTCACGCTGCGCGCAGCCAGGCTTCACCATATTTCTCTGAAAATGAATACGCGGTCCGTTTGCTGCACTCATGATGACAAGCTGAAAATCCGTTTCTCTCTGTGAGTGTGCCGCTTTCCTCGTTGCGCATCGGGGAGTTGCTTTTTGTGCGGGACCTTGTTCCCTTTCCGGCCGTGCAAACCAGTTCGCTGCCCACAATCAATCCAGAGCAACACCGTTGCCACGCTTGTTGAGTCGTGAAAGAACGCCGCGCTCCAGGCTTTCGAAGTAGGCATCGAAGCGATAAACGCAACTCAGCGGAGGGTTCAAGTTTCCGCGGCCAATGCCGAAAGATAAGTAGTTGGAAGTCCTTTCCGATGTTGGGCTTTGGCAGCGGGCCGCGTCCTCTGGAGACATGGCAGCAAACGAAAGGGAAGCCGTCAGATTTCAACCGATTGCCGGAGCTGGGCGTAACAGTGAGATCATGCGCCATTCGAAGAAAACCCATTTTGTCGGCGAAGTGGCCGCAACCACGCAAGGGGCAACGGAAGGCCCGGTTGAAGAAAATCGGTACTCACTTAACGCGGAAACAGCGCTGCCGATCCAGACGGAAAACTATGGGGCCAAGTTGAACGTTAAATCGAAAACGGATTTCGACCGGTTGCAACACGCGCAGGTAACAGAGGCGCTTTTCGAACAGGATCGGCTTGGCGTGGCGATCGTAGGGCTTGACGGCAGGATACTGCGCGCCAACACGGCGCTGGCCAATCTGCTGCAATCCAGCCCCGAGGAACTGGCCGGCAGAGAATTCGAGGCGTTTGTCGGCAGTGGGGTATTCGGGCAAGAAACCGGTCCGATGGAAGAAGCGCCCCATGGTGTGCGCGCGCCCTCGGATTTCATCAGCCACCTGACGCGAAAATCGGGTGATACCGTTGCGTGTTTTGTTGATTCGCATGTGATCTCCGGCAATGACGGGAAGGTCTCGCATTTTCTGGTTTTCGTCGAGGATGCCCGTTCCGCAATGGATTCGGAAGAGCGCCGCCTTGAAAATGAGCTTCACCAAACCCGGGCGCTTCAAACTCTGGGCATGCTGGCAGCCGGGGTAGCGCATGATTTCAACAACGCGCTGGAAGTCATTATCGGCTTTGCGTCGCTCGCGCGCATCCGCCTGTCTTCGTCTGACCCGTTGCACGAGCCTTTGAAGATCATTGAAGAATCCGCCAAGGGCGCGGCCGAACTCGCGCAGCAACTTCTCGATGTGTCAAAAGACAATGCGAACATCCGGGAGCATGTCGATGTCGAAGAACTTCTCAGAGCAGTCGTCAGCATCATTTCCCGAACCTTTGACCGCAAGATCCGCATCGATCACCGCATCAGTGGTCAGTTGCCGTGGGTTGAGGGAGGGCGCAACCGCCTGGTGCGTGCGGTCCTGAATCTATGCATCAACGCCCGCGACGCCATGCCCAAAGGTGGCACCATAACTCTCATAGCAGAGCCGCAGATGATCGGCCCGGGCGATCCACGGCTTCAGGCAGGATGCGCGCCTGGCCATTATGTGCGGATCGCTGTGCGTGACAGCGGCGAAGGGATGCCGGCGGAAATTCTGGAAAAGCTCTTTGTCCCTCATTTCACCACCAAAAGTTCGGGGCGCGGCTTCGGCCTCGGATTGGCGTTAGTGGACCGGATCGTCAAAGATGCCAAGGGCTTTATATCCGTGGCAAGCAAACCGGGCGAAGGAAGCGAGTTCGCGCTGTACCTTCCCACCGCCCCCGGCGAACGACCGCGCACGGTCCATCGGCAGGCTGGCCGACTGATGTCCGGACGGGGCCGGGTACTCGTGGTGGATGATGAGCCGCGCGTACTGGAATTTCTGGAAAAAGGTCTGACGCGTCTTGGGTACGACGTCGTTCCCGCAGAGAGCGGAAGCAGGGCGTGCGAAATCTATTCCCGGCAATCGGAGGAGATCAGTTGCGTGCTGCTGGACCTGATCATGCCCGGCATGAGCGGTCTGGAGGCCTACGCGCGGCTGCGACACATCAACCCACGGGTCAGGGTGATCCTTTCGTCGGGATATAGTTCCGGCGGCGTAAGGCGGGAAGCGATCGAAGCCGGCGGTCCTGAGTTTCTGGCCAAACCTTATACGCTGGAAGAGTTGTCCCAGGCGCTCCAGAAAATCCAGCAAAACTGAAAACGTGTCGAGAGTTACGTGGCCGGACTGAATAAAGAGCCCGAGACGAACCGTGGAAGGCTGCAAATCCTTGTGGCGGACGATGATCCGGTGTCTCTTCGGGTCCTGCAAAGAGCGCTTCAAAAGTGGGGCCACGATGTCATTCCGGCAAAGGACGGGACGGATGCCTGGAAGCTGCTGACAGGGCCCGAAGCCCCGCCAATGGCAATTCTTGACTGGATGATGCCAGGAATTGACGGCCCAACTCTTTGCCGACGCGCTCGCTCTGTGCCGTCGCCGACGCCACCCTATCTCATCCTGCTTACGGCAAGGAATGACTCCGTCGATATTGTTGCGGGTCTTGAAGCAGGGGCCAACGATTATGTCACAAAGCCCTTTCATCATTCCGAACTGCGGGCGCGCGTTCGGGTTGGCATCCGCGTGCTGGAATTGCAATTTCGGCTTGCGGAGCGCGTCCGTGATCTCGAAACCGCCTTAGGGCAGGTCAAGCAGCTTCGCGGATTGCTGCCGATTTGCATGTACTGCAAGAAAATTCGCAATGACAGTAATTACTGGCAACAGGTTGAAGCGTACATCAGCGAACACACCGAGGCGGAATTCAGCCACGGGATTTGTCCCGACTGCTATGAAAAGCTGATGAAATCGCAGCTCTAGCCGGCGGCTAATGAAGAACCCCACACCACAATGTTTCGGCAGGCTCCCACCGCATGATCATTGCCGCTTTTCGAGTCGGCAGTGGGCAGTGGTGGTGGCGATGACAGTTTCACTTGCGGGCGCCGCCGCGCCTTGTTTATGGACGCTTCCATTATGGGCAATGACGCGAAGCTCGGGAGTTTGTGTCCACAGCGCCACGAAAGCGCAAGCCCGGTCCTTCCCTGTTTTCGTTGTATCCGCAGCCGAGGGCGGCGTCCACTATGCGCTGGCGGCCTACCAATGGAACGCAAAAGTGGGGGACTGCCTTTTCGGCGCCATTGCTGTTCTGATAACCGCTGTGGTCTTTATGGCTGAAATCCTGCGCAGACGCGTCCGCACACAGAAGATGCTGCTCCAGGAGTGGGCGCGCCGCGAAGTGGCGCTGAAGAAGAGATATGAGGAACTCTTCGAGAACGCCAACGATATCATCTTCACCACAGACCTCGAGGGAAAGCTGACTTCCATCAATCGGGCCGCTGAAGAGCTTACGGGCTACTGCCGTGATGAAGCTTATGGGAACGACATCATCGCTTACGCGGCGAAAGAATTCCAGGAAGTAGCCAGACAAATGCTACGACAGAAACTCGAGGACGGCAGACCCACAACGTACTGCGTGGAAATTGTCACTAAGGACGGGCGCAGGGTCCCTCTGGAAATCAGCAGCCGCTTGATTTACGAAGATGGAAAGCCCGTTGCTGTGCAGGGGATTGGCCGCAATATTTCCGAACGAATCCTCATGGAGCAAAAGCTTCAACTTCGGGAAAAGCGGCTGGCGTCATTCTTCTCTTCTGCTCCGGCGGGTCTGGCGATCCTAGATCATAATCTCCGGTTCCTCAAAATCAACGAAACGCTGGCGCACCTGGCCGGGTTGCAACCGGAAGAGGTCACGGGGAAGGCGCTTGGAGAGATCGTCCCTCAACTGGCACCCATCATCGAACCGGCGATGCACCAAGTGTTGCGGAGTGGAATGCCTGTCGTCAACTTTGCTCACGAGGGAGAAATGGCTGGCGCGCCGGGGATCGTGCGGCACTTGATTTCTTCATATTTCCCTATTCCCTCACTCGAGAAGGAAGGAAGCGATATCGCAGTCATAACGGTAGATGTCACCGATCAAAGGCGAGCAGAGGAAGCTCTCCGCGAGAGCGAAGAGCGCCTGAACAGCATTCTCGGCTCACTTCGTGATGTTGTCTGGTCGGTCGCACCCGAAGACCATCGCGTCCTCTATCTGAACCCTGCAACGGAAACCGTTTATGGCCGCAAGGTCGGCGAGTTCTATGAGGATTCGAACCTTTGGTTGAAAGCCATTCATCCAGACGATCGGGAACGAGTAAAAGCATCGGTCAATCAATTGATTGAGATCGGGTCAATTGATCAGGAGTTCAGAATTATCCGGCCGGATGGAGAGATCCGATGGATCCATGACCGTTCGCGCGCCATTCGAAATTCTGAAGGCAAGATTGTACGGCTTGACGGCATCAGCACGGACATCACAGAACGGAAACACATTGAGGAAGGATTGAAGCTCTATCGAGAAGTCTTCCTGCGGTCCACCGAAGCCGTGGCCATATTGAATCCCGGTTTTCGATTTATCGAGCAGAACGAAGCCCACCGAAAGCTCCTTGGCTATTCTGATGACGAACTCAGGGAAATAAGCCCGGCAGCCATCATGGGCGAGGCACAGTTCGCCGAGGCCCGGACGGCACATCCTGTTCCAAGTTCCTTCCGGCGCGAATTAGCATTCAAAACCCGATCAGGGCAGATGCTGGACGTCGAATTGTCTGCCTTCCCCATCATGGGCGATGCGTGCGAAGTGCTGTGCTACGTCGGGCTTGTGCGCGACATTACAGCCCAGAAACGCGCGGAACTCGACCGTCAAAGGGCGCACGAGGCTGCGGAAGCGGCCAGCCGGGCAAAAAGCGAATTCCTGGCCAACATGAGCCATGAAATCAGGACGCCTCTGAACGGAATCATCGGCATGACGGAACTCGCCCTGGGAACAGACCTCACCGATGAGCAGCGCGAATACCTGACAATGGTAAAGTCGTCAGGAGAAACCCTTCTCACGATCATCAACGACATCCTGGATTTTTCGAAGATAGAAGCCGGACGGCTGGACCTTAATCCGATCGAATTCGATCTGCGCGACTCCCTGGGCGACACCCTCCGAAGCCTCGCCCTGCGCGCTCACCAGAAAGGTCTGGAACTGGCTCTCCATGTTGCCCCTGATGTTCCCTACAGGATCGTGGGTGATCCAACGCGTCTTCGCCAGATTGTCGTTAACCTCGCCGGCAATGCTATCAAGTTTACCGACCGCGGTGAGGTCGTGCTCGACGTGACAAAGGAACCCGAAGTCGATGATGGTCTTCTGCTGCACTTCACTGTGGCGGACACGGGAATCGGCATACCTCCTGACAAACAACAGATGATCTTTGCTCCCTTCACCCAGGCGGACAGTTCAGCTACGCGCCGTTACGGTGGCACCGGACTGGGCCTCGCCATCTCCGTTCAGCTTGCGGAACTGATGGGCGGGCGTGTCTGGGTGGAAAGCGAAGTGGGAAAAGGCAGCCGGTTCCACTTTACTGTTAAATTCGGCCACGGCATATCGGGGACCCTGGCCGAAAAACCATCCGAAGCGATAGACCTGAAAGATGTCGCGGCCCTCGTCGTTGATGACAACGCCACGAACCGGCGGATCCTCGAAGAGATCCTCTCGAATTGGGGAATGAAACCCGCGATGGCCGATGGCGGGTTGACAGCCCTGTCCGCGATGGAGCGGGCGAAGGCCGCAGAGAAACCGTTCCCCCTCGTTCTCATCGACGCATGCATGCCGGACATGGATGGCTTCACGCTGGCCGAAAGAATAAAGGCTGACCCACGCCTTGCAGGGGCTGCCATCATGATGTTGACCTCCGCCGGCCGCAGGGGCGACGCTTCGCGCTGCCGGGCGCTGGGTATCGCCGCATACCTCCACAAGCCGATCAAAGAACGTGACCTTCTCCACGCCATTCACCTGGCTCTGTCACCGCACCGCCGGGGGGCAATAGACGCCGCGCTTATTACCCAGCACACTCTGCGCGAAAGCAAACGGCCCGTTCGCGTTCTTCTGGCCGAAGATGACCTTGTTAACCGTCGGCTTGCCGAGCGCCTCCTCAAGAGGTCCGGCTACCAGGTGACAACGGTCCAGAATGGGCGAGAAGCTCTGGAAGCCGTCCAGGCTTCAGAGAACGGAGGCTTTGATGTTGTCCTGATGGACGTGCAAATGCCCGAGATGGGCGGGCTTGAAGCAACGGCCGCAATCAGGGCGCTCGAAAAAGGTAATTCAAGGCATCTCCCGATCATTGCGATGACAGCCCACGCCATGAAAGGCGACCGGGCACGCTTCCTGGAGGCCGGCATGGACGGCTATGTTGCCAAGCCGGTGAAGGCTCGCGAACTGGTCAGGACAATAGAAGAGACCCTCGCCGCGGGCGAAAACGCCCTGCCTGATCTCGAGCTGTTGACATCGAAGACAGCGGTCGACTGGAAGCGAGCGCTGGCCCAGGTGGAAGGCGATCCGGAACTTCTTCGCGACTTGCTCGAACTCTTCGCGGGTGAGGCTCCCGCCGTCGTGGCCAGGCTGAGTGCGGCCGTTGAAAAGAAGGACGCTGCCGGCATTGAGCGGACCGCGCATACGCTCAAGGGGTCTCTTGCCAATTTCGGCGCTGATTCTGCCGTGGAGGCGGCATCCGCCCTGGAAACCCTGGCCCGCCACAAAGAACTGGCGCATGCCGAAGAGACTTTTCACACTCTCGAGAGGGAGATTGCGCGCGTGCTAAGTGAAATCAAGAACCATAAGAGCAAGGTGGACGGATGAACGTCCTGATCGCCGATGATGAGCCGGTAAGCCGCCGCCTCCTGGAAATTCTCCTCAAGAAATGGGGATATGGCGTAATCGTCACCTCCGATGGCGAAGAAGCCTGGCACGTGCTTCAGAGCGGTTCGCCTCCGCGGATTGCCATTCTCGACTGGATGATGCCGGGCATGGATGGGATCCAGGTTTGCAGGAAGATCAGGCAGCATGAGGCCCGCTTGTCTACCTATGTTCTGTTGCTGACGGCAAAACAGGCGAACGAAGATGCTAACGGAAAGTTTGAATCTGTAGCCGATGATTATCTGGCAAAACCGTATGCAGCGCAGGAACTGAAAGCCCGGTTGCGGGCTGCAAGGCGGATCATTGAGCTGGAAGACGATCTTGAGGCCGCGCGTGAAGCCATCAGAATCGAGACGGCCCGCGATCCGCTGACCGGGTTGTGGAACCGGTCTTCTATCCTGGAAATCCTTCACCGCGAGATTCATCGCTCCAGGCGTCACGGCTCGCCTCTCGCGGTCCTCATGGTTGAAGTTGATCAACTCCAGCAGATCAACCGCAGGCACGGACACCTTGCGGGAGACACCGTCCTCCGTGAACAGGCGCGGAGGATCCGAAGTTCAATCCGGCTTTATGACTCCATGGGACGCTACGGGGACGAACAACTCGTAATCGTCTCGCCGTCCTGCGACGCCTGCGGCGCATTGAGCCAGGCCAGCCGGATCCGAAACACCGTGTGCCGTAGCATGATTAAGACGTTCGAAAGCGACTTCCGCGTAACGATCAGTGTCGGGATCGCCATAGGCGGAAACGACCACCAGGCCCATCAACTCATTTCCGCGGCAGACACTGCTCTGATCGAGGCAAAAAAAGCCGGCGGCGACCGCACCGAGTTGTGGCGTGAATGATTCCGCGCACCGCAAAATTTGAATGGCCGCTGTGAATCAAGCGCCAGTCCGGCCGAACCTGCCTCTCCATTTATGCAACGCATAAGTTCAATTAATTGGCCTGCAAAACGCAAATCTCTATAATCTCAATCTATGGCGTTGTCGCCCTATAGGCCTCTGTTGCAGGATGTCTGCGCTGCCGAATTTGATCGCATCCGCGCACAGTTTGAAGCAGACGGCGATGGGGTTTCCGCCGCGCGCATGCGCGCCAGCGCAGTCGATCGGATCATCCAGCAGCTTTACCAGGAGTGCATTTCGCTATTGGGCGGCGAAACGGACGATCTTTGCATTATTGCGCTCGGCGGATATGGGAGGCGGGAACTTTTCCCGTTTTCCGATATTGACCTCCTGTTTGTTTCCAGCAAGTCGTCAACACTGGCCGCGCTCCGTGAATCGATCGGCCGGATCGTACGTACTCTGTGGGACCTGCGCCTGCGCGCCTCGCAAACATGCAGAACGCTCGACGATTGCAGCGTCCTCCACAGGGACAACCTGGAATTCAACGTCGCGCTCGTGGATCTTCGCCACGTCGCCGGGTCGGACCTACTGTTTGACGAACTTCGCAATAGCCGGATTCCCCGGCTGATGGGCAGGGATGGCAAAACCCTCCTTGCCGACTTGATCGAGATCACCCGCCAACGCCACCAGAAGCACTGGGACACCATTTTCCATCTGGAGCCCAACATCAAGGAAGCGCCAGGGGGGTTCCGCGACTTGCATGTCATCCGCTGGCTCAGCGTCATCTCCGAACTTGAATCAAGCGGGCGGTGGAAGGCCGCCACGGACATGTTTCCTCAACGATCCAAGGAAGGGGCCAGCCAGGCGTGGCAGTTTCTTGCAGCCACCCGCTGCTTTCTCCACTATCACCAGCAGCGCGATGACAACCGGTTGAGCTATGAGCTTCAGGAGAAGGCCGCCGGTCAGGGCATCGGAGTCAGTTACGGAAGGAAAGTTGCTGCGGCTGACTGGATGCGAGCGTATTTCAGGCACGCCCGCACAATCATGCGGCTGGCCAATGAAATGATGGAGGAAGCGCAACCCGGGCGGCTGGAACTCTACAACAAGTACCGTGATTGGAGATCTCGCGTGTCCAACATGGATTTTTCCGTCGTGCGCGGAAAAATCTTTCTGAAACTCCCGGCGGAAGCCCGTGACGTTGCTTATCTGATGCGTCTTTTTGAATTCGTCGCACGACATGGGCTGGAACTGAGTCGCGAAGCAGAGCAATGGGCGGAGCACGCACTCCAGACCGGAATGGGCGACGTGGAGAATTATTCGGATTTCTGGCCGCACTTTTGCCGAATTCTGTCATTGCCGCATGCCATCGATGCGCTGCGGGCGATGCACAGGCTGGGATGGCTTGAAGAGTTCTTCCCCGAGTTTCGTGCTATCGACGCGCTGGTGATCAGGGATTTCTATCATCGCTACACGGTCGATGAGCACTCCCTGATGACCATCCAGAACCTCCTGGCGCTGAGGAAGGCCGAGACCGAGTGGGAACGCAAATTTGGCGAGATACTTTCCGAACTTGAAGAGACCCACTTGCTGGTCTTTTCGCTGCTCTTCCACGACATCGGCAAAGGAATGGCCGTCGAGAACCACATCGATGGGAGTCTTCAGGCCGTCGAGCAGGTTTTCAACCGTCTTCCTGTTAAAAAGGAAGATCGCCATCTCATCCGTTTTCTCATCCGCAACCACCTTGAAATGTCGGTCTCATTTCAGCACCGCGACATTTTCGATCCCGGAACGGTTCGCCGCCTGATGGAAATCGTCGGGAGTCACGATCGCCTCAGGATGCTCACGCTGCTGACGTACGCCGATATCAAGTCGGTCAATCCCGAAGCGTTGACTCCGTGGAAAGCGGAAATGCTCTGGACGCTGTATGTGGCCACGTCAAATGCGCTTGCTCGGACCCTCGACAGCGACCGCATTCCGGCAGCAGTTGAAAGCGTTCTGGACAAACCGGGCGCCGCTTTCTTCGAAGAAAGTGATTTGCCCCGAGGCGTTGAAGCCTTCTTGGAGGGCTTTCCGAGGCGTTACCTTCGGGTCCATTCGCCGGAAGAAATTGTCGAGCACTGTCGTCTGGCAGATAGACTTGCAGAGAGCCCGGTTGAAACGCTGTTGCGAAACCGCGGGCATTATTGGGAGCTTCTCGTTGTCACGATGGACCGGCCTCGGTTGTTTGCATCGCTGACAGGCGCATTGACGGCCTGGGGCATGAATATTGTGGCGGCTGACGCATTTGCAAACAGCGCAGGCATCGTGCTGGACATTTTCCGCTTCGTCGATCTTTTCCATACGCTCGACCTCAACCCTCCTGAACAGGACCGCCTGAGGCAAACGATCCGTGATGTCCTCTCCGGACAGAAAAGCCTTGACGAACTGATGCGAGGCCGAGTACGGCCGGAAAAGCGTTCCGGGACTGGGCCCATAATTGCCACCCGGATTCGCTTTGATGAAACTTCATCCTCGAATAGCACGCTCCTCGAGCTCATCACTCGGGACCGGCCGGGTTTGTTGTATCAGATCGGTTCCGTCCTTGCAGACCATCATTGTAATATCGAGGTTGCTGCGATTGACACCCAGGGGCACCGGGCTATCGACGTGTTTTATCTCACGATCGACGGCAAGAAACTCACCGCCGAAGACAAGCAGGCCATTGAAGATGACCTCCTCACTTCCCTGCGATAAGCATCTTCCCTCTACCGCCAAAATCAGGCCCTGGATAACCATCAGGATGTTATAGTAAGCGCATATTGAACACGCTGCTAAGCCGGGGCAGCGCGAGTCGATCCCAACAAACGATGGAGGTCAACGAGATGATGCCAGAATTATCTTCGGACAGGCGGGCATTCCTGAAATGGGTGGCGGCCCTGCCTTTGCTTGGACAGATCGCCGCTCAAGACATGTTCGGGAAGGCGCGGGCGGGCATCAACAAAGTGGCCGGAAGACGCATACCAACCTACGAGGGCCTTGGAGTCCGTACTCTGATCAACGGGCGCGGAACGTGGACCTACCTCAGCGCCAGCCTTGAACTTCCGGAAGTGAAGGAAGCCCAGTTGGAAGCTGCAAAACATTTTGTCGATATCATCGAACTCCAGCACGCGGTCGGCCGGCGCCTGGCTGAACTCTCGGGCGCAGAATCCGGAATGGTCACATCCGGCGCCGCAGGGGCCATGGCATCAGCGACCGCCGGATGCATTGCCGGGACCGATCCCCAGAAGATCTGGCAACTGCCCGACACAACCGGAATGAAAGACCAGGTGATTATGTTCGGCGGGAGGAATGCTTTCGACAGCGCCATCCGGCTGGCAGGCGGCAAGCTGGTCATCGCCAATTCGCTTGAAGAGTTGCAAAATTCAATCAATGACAAGACGGCGATGGTGTACACCACCGTCATCGGCGACCGGCTGGAAAAAGCGCTCGCGATCACGAAGCGAGCGGGAGTGCCACTGCTTCTCGATGACGCTGCCGGCATACCACCCATTTCGAACCTCCGGCTCTATGCCAAAATGGGCTGCGATCTTTACACGTTCAGCGGCGGCAAAGGATTGCTGGGTCCGCAATGCTCCGGCCTTTTGCTCGGGCGCAAGGATTTGATCGAAGCCGCGCTGGCCAACACGAATCCTTGGGAAGGCGCCGTCTGCCGTCCCATGAAAGTCGGGAAAGAGGAGATCATGGGATGTCTTGCGGCCGTAGAAGCCTGGCTGAAAATGGACACGGACTCGCTCTACCGGCAGTGGAATGCGCGCGTCCAGCGGATTGCGAAACTTGTGGAAACCGTGCCGGGTGTCACAACCAATATCTATATTCCTCAAGATGGCAACCGCTATCCCACTCTGAGGGTTCTGTGGGACCAGCAGGCCTGGAACTTCAGCGTCGAGGATTGCGCCAAGCAGTTGCGCGATGGTAAACCGCGAATTGAAGTCTTGACCGCCAGCAATCCAAGCGGCGTACTCGCCCGCCTGCAAAAGGACTTTTTGGATCCTCGCGAGGAAAACCGCCTCGAGATTGTTTCGATGAGCTTGCAGCCGGGAGAGGACCTCATCGTCGGCAGGCGGCTGCGCGAAGTGCTCATGGCTGCACGCAAGTCGAAAATAGCGAAAGCCTTGCTCTGAAACAGCAAATCGCCGCCTCCAATCCTGCCATCCCGCAGTGACAGTCGCCGGTAGCGACAAGACCAACATCCGCGCCCCTGTAATGTTCGGTAAGGAGGCAGCCATCACACCGCCCCCAAAAATCGCTTCGCCACTTTCAGGGTAGTTGCCCAAAATCCTTCCGAAAGCGACGGTTTATGTTCCACGCTGGGAATTTCTATGCATCTTCCGGCGGGATCGCATGCCCGTACCAACTGCGGGTCAAGGAACTTCTTTCGTTCAATTATCGCCAGATTCCGGTGTTCCGCAACAAACCTCGTCTGACGAAAATCCTTCCCGTAGCTAATGATCGTTCCAATGTTTGCGCCTGTCACGACGGATTGCCGGGGTCCTCGGGATACAGAACCAGACCTATCAGCGACCGTCTTGGGAATTCGGTTCGTTCTTAGTGAAATGAAAATCAAAAGGGTTGACGAAGCCCCGCTGATTCCGCGATCTCAGCCAACTTTCAGGGCAATTCTGGCGGATGCGAGTCCTGCTGATTTCGCCATCAGCGCAATGCCTCCGGAAGGGCCCGTCGGTCTGACAATAGCGAGGCACTTTCCATGATACGTGACCAGTTGCGGCTGGCGGAAACTACGGACGTCTTTGGGATTGGCCGTGCCCGTCGCCGCCAACTCTCCCGCCCCTGTGATCTCAAAGCTGACGGGAGCCGCAGCGTCCGGCACGAGAGTTCCAGTTTCATCCAGCACTTCGAGCGTTACGTAAGCGAGGTCATTGCGATCAGGCCGTAAGGTCTGACGGTCCGTGCTGAGTCGAAGTTTTGCGGGCCTGCCCGCGGTTTTCAAGCTGGTTTCTGCAATGCCTTTTCCGTCTTTGAAAGAGACCGCTTTCAGTTCGCCGGGCGAATAAGGCACCTCGAACTCCGCCTTGTATCTGGTTTCCGCCGAAACGGGCTTGATCCCGATCTCGCGACCGTTCAGCAGCAGGCGCGCCTGATCACCTTTTGAATACACTCGCACCGTGAGGCGTTCACCCTCGTGTCCGGGCCAGGTCCAGCTTTTCAATTCATCCGGCCAGCCCCAGGCGCTGACAAGTTGTTCCCGCCCCGGCGGTATCGGGCGTTGAACGGCCAACTCCAGGTTGCTGAGTCCCCACACGACGCGCCTGTAAAAGAGCTGCGGTTTTGCCTCCCCGGTAAGATCAATATCGCCACAATATGCGTTGAACCATGGGTAGTCGGCGAAAATCAGCGCAAAACTGGCAAGGGGCAAGCCTCCAATGTCGCCTTTAGGTGCAGGAACCTGAAATCGGGGTGAGGGCGAGTTCAATTGAGCATTGCCAATGCCGGCCTCGCCCAGATAGTCCATGCCCGTCCAAACAAAGTCTCCGACAACGTACGGGTGTTTCTGGACCATCTGCCAGTTTTCGAACGCCTGCAATGGAAAGGACTCCGTCCCCATCATCACCCGCTGAGGAAGGCGCTCGTGGTCGTTTTCATACTGGTTCCACTGATAGTTGTAGCCGCCGACGTCGAGGTACTTGAATGCGGGGTCCGTATCCGACCACGGATGGAGACCGCCTGCTTCATAGTAAGGGTTTACGGCCGCGGTAATCAGTCTGGTATCGTCAAGTCTTTTGATCTCTTCAACGATCTCTTTGGCCTCTGCAACGCCTTCCGGTTTCGCGCGCTCCGGAATTTCATTGCCGATGCTCCAGAAAATAACGCTTGGGTGGTTGCGGTCGCGAAGCACCATGGAACTGATATCGCGCCGCCACCAGTCCTTGAAATAAAGATGGTAATCCTGCGGGTTCTTCTGGACCGACCACTGGTCAAATGCCTCATCGATAACGGCCATGCCCAGGCGATCACACGCGTCCAGGAACCTCGGCGAAGGCGGATTATGAGCGCAACGGATGGCATTGAAGCCGTGCGCCTTCATTAACTCCACCCGGCGTTCTTCAGCGCGGTCAATGGCGGCTGATCCAAGAAGCCCGTTGTCGTGATGCATACAGCCGCCCCGCAGCTTAACAACTTCGCCATTTATACGCAGCCCGTGTTCGGCATCCGCTTCGATCCTGCGAATACCGAAAGAAGTTCCCGTGCTGTCCAATGCCTGCCCGTCAGAAATCAGTTCGACTTCAGCGCGATAGAGGTTGGGCCGGTCAAGCGACCATAACGCGGGCGATGACACGGGGATCGCCTGCGTTACCTCCTCCGTGCCTCCTCCAGCAATCTGCTTTGACGATTCGTGGCTTCGCACCTCGTGACCCTTTGGATCCCGGAGCCGAACTCTGACCGTCACTTGACGTGAAGCCTTTTCGCGGTTTTCCACTTTTACCGAGACTTTCACAGTCGCCGCCTGAGGTGAAACTTCCGGCGTGACGACATAAATACCCCACAGCGGCACCCGCACCAGCCCCGTCAAAGTGAGCCAGACATGGCGATAGATCCCAGAACCCGGATACCATCGGCTGTTTTGCCCTTCGTTCCGCACTCGCACGGCTATGACGTTCTCACCCTGGCGATTCAACCAGGTCGTCAGGTCATAAGCGAAGCTCGTGTAGCCATAAGGATGGAAACCGAGGTGGTGACCGTTCAGCCAGACGTCGCTGTTCATATATATGCCTTCGAACAAGATCTCGGCCTGACTGTCGCTGTGCAGACCTTCGATCGAAAAACGCTTTCGATACCAACCTGTGCCGCCTACAAACCAGCCCGTCGAGCGCTTGCCTTCGCTCAAGTACATGTCAAAAGGGCCAACTCGGAGCGGCACGTCGATGCCGCCCCAGACCGCGCCCTGGCCGTCTTCTTGCGGGATTGTCGGTAAATGTTCAACGCTCCAATCGTGGGGAAGATCGATTTGCCTCCACGCGCTGTCATCGAACTCTGTGCTCTCTGCTCCGGAAACGTCACCGCGGTAGAAGCGCCAGCCGCTGTCAAACAACTGCTCGCGAGTGGTGCGGGCACGAAAAATCCTGTGGGCCGGGTGTCCGCCCTGCTGCGCGTGCAATACACCGTCCGCCAACAACGGTGCCGCGGCAATGCCGGCGATCAGCGATCTGAGTGCTTCGCGCCGGGCGAGGCTGGCTGTTTCACAGTTCCCCGCTGACGTGCGGTCTTCTGGTGAGAGTGATTGTTTGGCTTTCTTCACTTCTGAGCCTCCTAGGAAAATTCGCCAGCGGTTAATTCTGATTGCGCCTCAGGTCCGCCCCCCGGGCCGCGTAGAATTATACACGCCCCTCGTTAAGCGAAACCCGCTGATTGATATCAGGAGGCAAGAGTCTCGCGCCCCTTTAAAAACTGGTCAACGAAGGAAGCGGAAGAGTAACGTCTGTCGATTAAATTCAGAGGCAAAGCAGAGGAAGATCGTTGGCAAGGGCCGTCCCTAAAATGAACGGTTTGAAAGCATGGCAGGCGTGGAGGGATTCGAACCCCCGACCCTCGGATTAGAAATCCGATGCTCTATCCTGCTGAGCTACACGCCCGAAGCACCTACAGAATATTACCACAGGGAAATTCGAAGCATGGGTATGCACATGCTTGAACCGAGCCGTTACTGTACCTTTCGGAAGCAGATGGCCGCATGCATAGAGTACGGATAGACATGGATGCGATGCAATTCGCCAACGAAGTTTCAGAATTGCAGCGGATTCTGCATTGGACGAAGCGAGGCGTGTGCGGGGGAACACGAAACAGTGCAGGACTTGTTGTCGTCAGCGAGGCGTGGCGTCGGGAAGGCCGCCGTCCACCGGAATTGTAGCACCTGTAGTCGGCGTTTGGCGCGTGGCAAAAAACATGACCGCGCGTGCGACGTCCTCTCCCGTCACGCGGACCTTCAGAAGGTTGCGCTGCCGGTAATATTCTTCCAGGCCCTTCTCATCCAGGCCGCGAGCCCGCATGCGTTCCGGTCCTACTGCGGCCCAAAGTCCGGACTTGCGCTTGCCGTGTGAGAATACAGCATCGGGAGCCACCATGTTAACCCTCACTCCCAGCGGTGCAAGTTCGAGGCTGGCAATCCGCGCCAGTTGATGTGCGGCGGCCTTGGTGGCGCTGTACGCGCCAAATCCCGCTCCAGGAGAAAAGACATTCTTTGTCGAGATGAGGATGATGTCACCCCCTGTCCCCTGCAATCTGAAGTGGCGGGCAGCCTCGGAAAGCACTGTTAATGTTCCCTCGACGTTCACACGCTCGAGCCTGCGGAAATCGTCCACATTCAGATCAGCAAGCGAAGCCGCGTGCGCTACACCGGCGTTCACGATGACCAAATCCACGCCGCCCCACTGCCGGATGGCCGTTCCAAAAGCCTGCCGTACAGAATCGGCGTCGGTTACGTCCATCGCCTCTCCGATCACCTGGTCCTCAAATTCGACCTTGAGTTCTTCCACCAGCATGTCAAGGTTAGGTCCCGGAAGGTCCGTGAGCGCTACGTGGCAGCCCGCGCCCAGGAGAGCTTCCGCAATCGCAGACCCGATAGCGCCGGCCGCTCCCGTAATCAGGGCCACCTGACGTCCCAGCGGTAGCTCGTGGCTGTTGGTCAGCTTGGCCTCCTGAAGCATGTGGTATTCCATATTGAAGATGTGACACTCATCAAGCCCTTTGTACTCGCCCATCGCTGCAACTTTGCGCTTGACCGCCAGCGAATGTTCCGTAATGTCTTTGGCAATCCGGCTGGCTCGCGCGTTTTTCCCCGAACAAACGGCACCCAGGCCTGGAATCAAAATTACACATGGATAGGGATCACGTCGCGCCACGCCCGGAGCCAGCCCTGCAGAGTGCCTTTCAAAGTAGGTGTCGTAGGCCGCGACGTACTCCGCGATAGCTTTGGCCATCTGGCCGCGCAGTTTCTCCAGATCGCTGAAGTCAGGATTATCCACCCACAGCGGCAAACTCTTGGTGCGAATAAGATGATCGGAGGTGAGCGGGGGCGTGAGTGCCAATCGCTTCCCTTCGGCTGAATCGACAAATTCCAGGACCTCACGGCTCGTGAGGGCAGCAAGGATTGTTCGCCGCCAAGGCCGATTTTCATCGCCTGTAGGCTGGGCCAGCAGGCCGCGAACAATGGGGGCCACTTGTTCAAGGCGTGCAGCGGCAACCTCAGCCGGCGTCCGGACCTGGATTGTGAGTGTGCGCGCCGCTTTGCGCACCAGGTATTTTTCGGCGGCGTCCACCAACTGAATTGTCCGCTCGTAGGACTCCTGCGCCGTCTCGCCCCACGTCACAAGTCCGTGAAGCATCCAAACCATCCCAATGGCGATGGGAGTAGTTTCCAGTGCCTTAATGGCTTCCTTTGCCAGTTCGAAACCGGGGCGCACGTAAGGCAGAACAATGACATTATCGCCCAACGCTTCCCTTACCCATTCTTCGCCACGCACCTGGTTAGTGAGTGCGAGGATAGCATCCGCATGCGTGTGATCGACGTATTTCGCGGGCAGAAAGGCGTGCGCGAGGGTCTCAATCGATGGACTTGGAGCGTGGCAGTCCAGCACGTGCGTACGAAACTCATTCGCCATCCGGTCGTCAGAGAGGCTCTCAAGCGTGCGCAAGCGGCGCAGATATTCGAGGTCAAGCGGCGCGTAATCTCCCGGGGTGATTTTGGCGAGATCGCACCCGGAAGCCTTCACGTAAATCGCCGGAATGCGATCACCCCAGACGTTCGGCCATGTCCCTTTGACGGAAGTGTTCCCGCCGCCGTGCAGAACGATGTCGGGCTCCAGTCCGATCAGACGGCTCGAGTAAATCCGCAGTGCCAGGTCCTCGCCGTAATCAGCGCCGTACTCTGATACAGATTTCTTCGCTTCCGCTTCACTCCACCGGCTCTTCAAAACGCTTACCCGCCCTCAACGCGTTGAACTTCTGGCTGTCTCTACGGCTGACAGCATGAACCGCAGGTTTTCGCGCGGAGATTTACCATCAAAAATCGCGCTTCCGGCAACGATGATGTCTGCGCCGGTTCGCGCAATCTCCGCGATGTTATTTTTAGTAATGCCCCCATCGATACACACCAGAATCTCACGGCCTGATCGCCTGACCATCTCCCGTACCCGGTCGATCCGCCTGAATGTGGAAGGAGCAAAATGCTGCCCGCCCCAACCCGGGTTCACTCCCAACAAATGCACCATGTCAAGCTCGTCCAGCAACGGATCCAGGACCTCGAGTGGCATTCCTGGATTAAGCGCCACCCCGCGAATAATCCCCCGCTCGGGATCGTTAACGTTCTGCATCGCGCCGACTTCCTGCAAAACACGGTGCGGATGCGCCGAGGCATCGGGATGAATAGTCACAATGTCGGCGCCTGCTTCAACATACTCCTGCACCTTTCCCAGCGGCTCGGCGATCATCAGGTGAACGTCCTTGAGCAGTGGGGTCTTCAACGCCTTGATCAGTGGCGGACCGGCTGTCATCCGAGGGCAGTAAACTCCGTCCATCACATCAATATGAACGAGCTTCGCGCCCTCCTCTTCAAGCAAGCGAAGTTCCGAACCAAGCGAAAGCAGGTCCGCCGTCAGAATGCCGACGCTCAGCACCGGCGCCAGTTCGCGCAGTGTTTTCAGGCTGCTTGCTACAGCCATTCAGGCTCCCTTTATCGTCCCGCCGGCGCCTCGACGCCCTTCATTTCATGCCGAAGCGTTTGGTAATAATCGTATGCCTGCTCCGGTTTCATCAATTCGTGCACGACTTTCCCAACCGCCTGGATCATCGCTGCCGGCGCCTCGGATTGGAAAATGTTCCTTCCCATGTCCACACCCGCAGCACCTTCGGATATGGCGTTATAAGCCATGCGCAGCGCATCCAGTTCTCCAATTTTCTTCCCGCCGGCCATCACCACCGGCACGGGGCACGAAGCAGTCACGGTTTCAAATCCTTCGGGAACGTAATAAGTTTTGACCACCTGCGCTCCCAGTTCCGCACAGATCCGGCAGGCCAAACGCAGGTAGCGCGCATCGCGCGTCAATTCCTTTCCGACCGCCGTTACGCCCAGTGTGACAATGCCATAGCGGTTGCCGGCATCCACAAGCCGGGTCAGGTTGTGCACCGTTTGCGATTCGTATTCGCTACCGACGAACACCTGCACCGCCATCGCATCGACGTTCAGGCGAATACAATCGTCGATATCGACAGCAATCTGTTCGTTTGAAAGTTCCTTGAGGATGCTTGGCCCACCGCTTGCCCGCAGTACCACGCCGCCCCCAAAAGACGGCGGAATCGTTGAACGCAGGATCCCGCGTGTCAGCATCAGCGCGTTTGCATACGGCAGCAGCGGAACGATGTTCAGGTCCACGCGTTCGAGTCCCGTCGTCGGCCCCTGGAAATATCCGTGATCTATGGCCAACATCACCGTCCGGCCCGATGCCGGATTAAAGATGCGCGACAACCGGTTTTGCATACCCCAGTCGAGCGCCCCGGCACCCTTCACGTAGAACGCCTCGCGCTTCGGCGGTATCTCTGGATAAAAGTTTTTGGCCTCACCCTTTCCTTCCGTATCAGGCATCGTTTACTTCTCCTTTTCTCGATTTGTCTCTAAATGCGGCGCTCACCGTTATCCGAAGCCAGGATTACCCATGTTAGCAGACTTGCCCCGCTTTTCGCGCCTCTCTCAGGGGTGAAAAGCAGGAATCAATATGCCATATTCGTTTCCCCGGGTTTTATACCAAAAATGATATTATCCTGCCCTGTTCAAATCGTGAAGTCATAAAGGAGCACGCGATGTGGGACTTTAAAGGCAAGGTCGCAATTGTTACAGGCGCTGCCTCAGGAATCGGAAAGGCCTGTGCGCAGGAATTCATTGAGAACAACGCCGCCGTGGCAGTCGTAGATCGAAACGGCAGCGCGGGCGAGGAAACGACCGAAGAGTTGAGGCGCAAAGGGGGAAAAGCCGCGTTTTTCCAGGTTGACGTGGCCCGGCGAGCAGAAGTTGAGAGCTTTATCCCCAACGTTGTTTCCGCGTTCGGCGGAGTCGATATTCTTGTGAACAACGCGGGCATTCAGCGTTACGGGACCGCAACCACGGCCTCCGAAGAAGAATGGGATGAAGTGTTAAACGTGAACCTGAAGGGCGCATTTCTGATGTCGAAGTACGTCATCCCGGAAATGATCAAGCGCGGTGGCGGCTCGATCGTCATGACCGGATCCGTGCAATCTGTGGCAGCACAGCGGAATTCGGTCCATTATGTCGTCAGCAAGCACGGCCTCCTTGGCCTGACGAGATGCATCGCGCTCGACTACGCAAAGCAGAACATCCGTGCCAATTGCGTACTTCCCGGCGCCATCGACACTCCGATGCTGCGCTGGGCTGCCAATCTGGACAGCAATCCTCAAAGGGTCATTGACGCGTGCAACCGTGTGCATCTGCGGGGCACGATGGGAAAGCCGGAAGAAGTTGCGCACGTCATTGTGTTCCTGGCCAGCGATTTGGCTTCGTTCATGACGGGATCGGCGGTGATGGTTGAGGGCGGACTGCTCGTGCCGGTGGGTGGAATGGAATTTCAGGAATCCGGAACAGGTGCATTCAAGTCATGAATTCGCAGCTTGTGGCGGGAGACCGTGAGGGCCAGCGCCGAAGTAATCGGGCGATTGCAGGAGGAAACTATGATTTCATTTCGGGCGAGTGAATCGATAAGAATCATCGCCATCATAATCATTCTGATGGGACTGAGCACTGTTCGCGCAACTGCTCAAGTCTCCAAACCGGATGGCGGGTGGCAACCAGTGTGGCAGATCGGCGTGTTCGACAAGTCTTCAGCCGAATTTCACTCCGGAGCGTTGCCATTCTCCCAAAGTGTTTACCTCATCGGCAAAAGCGAACCGGCGAAAGACTGGTTTGCATTTCAGCCGGGTTCCGCCAACGGCTTCTTCGGCCATAAGCCCCATCCCGCCGAAATCGACTTCAGCCTCGCAGCAAGGCCTGCGGGCGTTTACAGAATGAAGATCGCGCTACTCGTGGAGCATCCTCGAATCTCGGCCCTGGATGTGGCGATCAACGGGCACACAGGGCGCTTTTATCAGCACCCGAAGCTGGATTACAGCAATGGCGACACTACGGGCGCGTTCTTCCCCGAATATTCCACCGATACCATTACTTTCGAGCTTCCTGCCGATTTCCTTGTTCAGGGAACAAACCACATCGTCCTTACGGCTGTCGATGAACCCACTCCCGGTGATCAGCCGACAACCGACGGCGCGCCCACCGGCGATTCGGGAGTCGTTTACGACGCGATCGAACTGGACCAGCAGCCCTCAGGGCACTTCAATGGAAGTCGTCTTAGCGCAACAATCGATCCGACGATCTTTTACCGCGACCAGGACGGCCAGATGCGGGAGATGGTGGATGTGTACGTCCGCTGTAATCAACGGCCCCGACGCGGAAACATAAAGCTGCATTTGGGAGGAAGCTCATTTACAGAAGACCTGCCAACCCATCGCTCCTTCGGCGAATATCGTGCGGAGTTTGCTGTTCCTGAATTTTCAGCGGGGGCACAGGGCATGGCAACGGTAACCGTCAATGGCCGCAGCCGAACCTTTTCACAGGAATTAACTCCCGGAAAGAAGTGGACATTCTTCGTTGTCCCCAATGAGCACTTGGACATCGGCTACACGGACTACCAGGCAAAAGTGGCGGAAGTCCACGCGCGCGTGCTCGACGAAGCGATGGAATTGATCAGGAAGCATCCTGACTTTCGCTACAGCGTAGATGGCTACTGGGAAATTCAGCAGTTTCTCGACGGCCGCACTCCGGCGGAAAGAACGAAACTTGAGAAAATGATTGCCGCTAAAAATATCTTCATTCCGGCGCAATATGCCAGCCTGCTGACCGGCTTTCCTACTGCAGAAACGCTGATTCGCTCACTTTATCCCAGCTATCGCTTCAGCCGGGAGCACAATACTCCGTTCGACTACGCTTCCATCACCGATGTCCCTTCGTATTCGTGGTCGTACGCATCCATCCTGGCAGCGGCAGGACTGAAGTACTTCGTCGCCGCCAGCGACAACTACCGCGGGCCGATTCTTCTGCTGGGCCGCCTGAATGAAAACTCTCCTTTCTGGTGGCAGGGGCCGGACGGCTCGAAGGTTTTGCTGTGGTACTCACGCCATTACCATCAGGTTCTGACCCTTTTCGGAATGCCGCCGCAGGTCGCAGCCGGCCACGACTCGCTTCCGGTTTTTCTTCAGATGTATGAACATCCGGGATACAAATCCGATGCTGTGATCCTTTACGGAACGCAGCCGGAGAATCAGGACCTTTATCCCCAGCAGGCAGAACTCGCCGCGGCGTGGGACCGCATCTATGCTTACCCGAAGCTTGAATATTCCGGCTTCGCAGAAGCCATGGACTACATCTCGAAGCAGTTCGGCGGAGGGATTCCCACAATCAGCGGCGACGGCGGCCCTTACTGGGAAGACGGGATCGCCTCAGACGCTTCTTTCGCAGCCATCGAAAGGGAAAATGAGAGCCGCGCGCTCTCGGCGGAAAAGTTCTCGACGATCAGTTCTCTTGTGGATTCGCGAGTCGCGCCTGATCAGGCCAAGCTCCGGCGGATGTGGAGAAACATGGTCCTTATGGATGAACATACGTGGACCTCAGCGCAGAGCGTTACCAACCCACAAAGCGAAGAGTCCGTCCGGCAGCTTGCTGTAAAGGATTCCCGAGCAACGCGCGCGCACCTGTTGATTGAAAATGTACTGCGGCGCAGTTTGGGATCGATCGCTGACTCCATTTCCGACCCGCATGGCACACTGCTGGTTTTCAACCCTCTGAACTGGTCGCGCAGCGGGCTCGTGGAATTTGATCTGCCAAAGGGCCGCGAACTCGTCGATCTGACGACAAACCAGCCGGTGTCCGGCGAGGAACTCTTGGCTGGCAGGGACTACCGGCGCATTCGCTTCATGGCAACGGATGTACCTGCCATGGGTTACAAAGCTTACGCGCTGAAGGAAACAGCAACCAGCTTGCAGAAACCTCACACGGCAACAACAACCACGCTTGAAAGCCCTTATTACAGGGTCGAACTCGACCCCCAAACCGGCGCTGTGCAGAGCATATTCGATAAACAACTGAACAGAGAACTCGTCAACACATCGAGTGCCTGTCGCTTTAACCAGTACGTCTATGTCACTGGTGGGGATCAGTTGCCGAACCGCCTGATCCAGTTCAGAAGCGTATCCCCCTTTCCGGAATTAACGCCGCATCTGGCGGCGAACGGCCATCTGGTATCAGTTATCAAGACCCCCTTTGGAACAGAAGCGCGCATGGTCAGTTCGGCGGTCAACACGCCGCAAATTGAAACCTCTGTCCTTCTCTTTGACAATCAGAAGAAGATCGAGTTTATCAACCGCGTCCAGAAGAAAGAAGTGTTCACCAAGGAGGGAGTGTATTTCGCTTTTCCATTTGCAGTCTCGAACCCGACATTCCACTACGAAATCCAGAATGGCAACGTCAACCCGGCCAAAGACATGCTTCCGGGCGCGGGGCTGGAGTGGTTTTCGGTCCAGCATTGGGCCGAAGTCGATGGAGGCGGCGTCTCCGTTGCGATTCTTCCGCTTGATGCCTCACTGGTCACTTTCGGCGACATCAACCGGGGAAACTGGCCGACAACTTTTGGAAAGCGGAATGGAACAATTTTCTCCTATGTTATGAACAATTACTGGGACACGAATTACCGCGGGGGCCAGGGCGGTGTTTTCACTTTCCGCTACATTATGACCAGCGAAAAGACTTTTGACCCGCCTTTTCTGAGCCGGCTCGGATGGGAAGAAATAACTCCGCTCGAATCCGACGAAATCATTCCGCAGGACAAAGCCCTCAATACGCCTCGTCCATTGAAGGGCACCGAAGACAGCTTCCTTACCGTCAACAATCCCGACGTGCTCCTCGAAACATGGAAACAGGCCGAAGACGGCGCCGGGACGATCATGCGTTTTCTGAACGTCAGCGGGCAGCCTGGCAGGGTCCACGTAACCACTCCGCTGGTTAACATCCAATCGGCGTGGCTCTGCAACGCCATGGAAGCCAACCGGCGGCAGCTTGCTGTCACCGATCCCCACGGGTTTGCGTTCAGCATTAAGCCACATGAGATCGTAACAGTGCGGGTGAAGGGCTCGACGGCAGTCTCCCGGCCGACAATGTGAACGTAAGAGGTTGACAGTCTCTGCAGTTTCAAGGCAATAGTGGCACAACGCACGGCGTGCAGCCACTGGTCATTGGCGCCGGGCGTTTGCCGTGAGGAGCGGCTTACACAGATTGCCGCGATCTGGGCCGGATTGTTATACTTCTGACTGAGCAGAAGGTATCCATTTTCCATGCCGAACGATCCCACTTCATCCGAACCCATCGTTTCTCGAGATACGGAAGAACCGCCTGAGTCTGCTACCGGGCGGAGGAACGTGCCCAGCGCGGAAGAACTCGCCGAGTTGGAACGCCTCCTGAGCCTCTGTGAAGTCCAATCGGTGCGCTCGGGAGTTCCGTTCCCTTTGGGCGCAACCTTTCGGGCCAACGGCGTAAACTTTGCCATCTTCAGCCGCCACGCCACCGGCGTAAGGCTGGACCTTTTCGAGCGGCCGGAGGACGGCATGCCGACCCGGTCCATACTCCTGAATCCGGTTCGCAACAAAACCGGTGACGTCTGGCATGTCTGGCTGGAAGGAATAATGCCGGGGCAGCTTTACGGATATCGTTTCGCCGGGCCTTATGCCCCCCACGAAGGGCATCGCTTTAATCCGGACAAGCTTGTGGTTGACGCATGCGCTACCGCAATTGCCCCCGTTCCCGGCCGCAGCTTCCTGACGGCCCTCGGCTACGATCCGTCGTCGCCCCTCCGCGACCTCTCGTACTCGACAGCGGACAACGCCGCCACTGCTCCGAAGTCCGTCGTCTCGCACCCCGACTTCGATTGGCAGGATGACCAGCCGCTCCGCCTTCCCTCGGAATCGACGGTTATCTACGAACTCCACGTTCGCGGTTTTACTATTCATCCCAGCGCTGGAGTTGCGGCGCCTGGAACCTACAAGGGTCTTACGGAAAAGATCCCGTATCTGAAAGACCTTGGCGTGACCGCTGTCGAACTGATGCCCGTGCAGGAATTCAACGAATATCATATGCCGCGCATTAATCCCCACACAGGCAAGAGGCTCAGGAACTACTGGGGATACGATCCGATAAACTTTTTTGCCGTCAAGTCCTCATATGCCAGCATTCGCGAAAAGGGCGCGCAGGTCCTCGAATTCAAGGAAATGGTCCGGACCTTTCATCAGGCGGGTATCGAGGTCATCCTTGACGTGGTTTTCAATCACACAGTCGAGGGCAATGAGATGGGCCCAACCGTCTGTTTTCGCGGGATCGACAATGCCATATATTACTGGCTTGCAGAAGACAAGCGCTACTACCGCGATTTTTCAGGCACCGGGCAGACGATAAATGCCACGCACCCGGTCGTTCGTGACATGATTCTGGACGCGCTGCGCTACTGGGTCATCGAGATGCACGTCGATGGCTTCCGCTTCGATTTGGCATCAGTCCTCGGACGGGACCGCCACGGGAATATTCTCTCGGACGCTCCTCTGCTGGAGCGGATTGCCGAAGACCCCATCCTTCGCGACGCCAAGCTGATTGCTGAAGCCTGGGACGCGGCGGGTGCGTACCAGGTGGGAGGCTTCTCGTACCGCCGCTGGGCCGAATGGAACGGGCGCTACCGGGATGACGTACGCAAGTACTGGCGCGGAGACGATGGCATGGCGCCTTATTTCGCCAGTCGTATCACCGGGAGTTACGATTTGTATCACGCCTCAGGCAAGGGGCCTGAGTGCAGCATCAATTTCGTCACCTGCCACGACGGTTTCACTCTGAATGACCTCGTGAGTTATTCACAAAAGCACAACGAGGACAACGGCGAGGGCAACCGCGACGGGATGAACGAAAACTACAGCAGCAATTACGGTGTCGAAGGCGAAACCAATGATCCGGCGATTGAAGCCGTGCGTTGCCGCCAGATCAAGAACATGCTGCTGACCCTGGCCATCTCCCGCGGTATCCCGATGCTTCTTGCGGGCGATGAATTCCGCCGCACCCAGCGGGGAAACAACAACGCTTACTGCCAGGACAACGAAATCAGTTGGGTTGACTGGACATTGCTGGACAGGAACCGGGACATTTATCAGTTCGCGCGCGGCATGCTCGCGTTTCGTCGGACCCACCCGGTCCTGCGCCGCGAGGCGTACTATACTCAGGAGGAGTTGCGCTGGTTTGATCCTGCCGGTAAGGATCCAAATTGGTTCGACCCGCGGCTGAAAGCGCTGGCCTGCCTGGTCCGGGCTGAGGGCGGACCGGAACTTTATTTCATGTTCAATCCAGACAGCAAAGCCGTGCGGTTTGCGATACCACCGGCACGTTCGGGGCGATGGGTTCTCGCCGTCGATACTACGCGGCCCACCCCCCGCAATTTCTATACGCCGGGGGCCGAAACTCCTCTCAGGAACAATCAGAGCTATCTCGCCACGCCCCGCTCGGCCGTCGTTCTGGTGGAAGGTTGATCACACCGGCCTGAGGTCCCAGATATCCCGGGCGTAGGCTGCAACCACGCAGTCACTCGAAAACTTCCCGATTCGGGCGACGTTCAAGATCGACATTGTGGTCCACCGCTCGTCGTCACGAAATGCTGCCCCTGCCCTTGCCTGGGCTTCCAGATAGGCGGGAAGGTCCGCCAGATGGAAATACTCGTCGTTCTCATCCAGAACATCGTCAACAATCCAGTTAAAGAGTCCGGAATCTTTGGGGGAGAAAAGTCCTGAAACAAAGGCGTCAACAATGCGCTTAACGCGGGGATTGCTCTCGTAGCACTCTCTTGGATGATAAGAATGCTGCAGGCGCATTGCCTGAAACTCAGCGGCTTCGTGACCGAACATGAAGATATTCTCTTCCCCGACTTCATCGCGGATTTCGAGGTTTGCGCCGTCATACGTACCGATGGTCACCGCTCCATTCAGCGCCATCTTCATATTGCTGGTGCCGGAGGCTTCCATGCCGGCGGTCGAGATCTGCTCGCCCAGGTCAACGGCGGGAAAAATCTTTTCCGCCAGCGAAACACGGTAATCCGGCAGGAAGACCACTTTGATCCACTCTGCCGCGCGCGGATCGTTGTTGATCACGCGGCCGACGTCGTGAATGAGCTTGATGATCTGTTTGGCTTTCCAGTAGCCGGGCGCAGCCTTCCCGGCAAAGATATGGGTCCTGGGCGTTATGGGCGTCCGGCCGTCCTCAATCAGAGAAAGGTATTCGTCGATGATGTGCATCACGTGGAGCAATTGCCGCTTGTAAGCGTGAATGCGTTTGACCTGCACATCGAAAAGCGACTTCGGATCCACTTTCAACCGCACAGCCTCGCTGATGATTTGTGTGAGCCGCTCCTTATTCGCTGCCTTCGCCTGGAGAAATTCGGCTCGGAAAGGGGCGTCGAAGACGTGGTTCTCCAGCCGCCGAAGCTGGGAGAGATCAGTGATCCAATCGTCGCCGATCACCGAGGAAACCAGAGCTGCAAGCTGCGGGTTTGCTTTTAAAAGCCATCGGCGCGGAGTAATGCCGTTTGTCTTGTTGTTGAATTTCTCCGGGCACAGCCTGAAGTAGTCCGGCGCCAGCAACGTTTTCACCAACTGGGTGTGAATTTCGGAGACGCCGTTAATCGAATGGGAGCCCACCATTGCAAGTTGCGTCATGCGAACGTGCTGCGGCTTCGTTTCCTCAATTAAGGAAACTCGTTTGAGCAGGGCGGGATCTCCCGGGACCGCCGTCGAAACACGCTCCAGAAAACGCCCGTTGATCTCGTAAATAATCTGGAGGTGGCGCGGGACCACGTAATGAAGCAGCGGGACGGGCCATTTCTCCAGCGCCTCGGGCGCCAGCGTGTGGTTGGTGAATCCGAAGGTTGCTTCCGTAATTTCCCATGCTTCCTGCCAGGCAAGGCTCTTTTCATCCACCAGAATCCGCATCAGTTCCGCCACGGCCAGCGCGGGGTGCGTGTCATTCAGTTGAATTGCAACTTTGTCGGGAAAGTCCCGGAAATCGCTGTGAGCACGCTCGAATCTTCGCACTGTGTCGCGCACGGCGCAGGCCGCGAGAAAATACTCCTGCACCAGCCGCAACTCCTTTCCGGCGATCACCGCATCGGAAGGGTAGAGGACCTTGGAAATCGTTTCCGAGGCAATCTTCTGCTCAACGGCCTTGAAATAATCGCCGTCGTTGAAGATCCGCATGTCGAACTCCCGCGAGGAGCGGGCGGAATAGAGGCGCAGGACATTCACGGACCGCCCCCCGTACCCTGAAACCAACACATCATAGGGGACGCCGATTACGACCTTCCACCCCATCCACATGGGATTGTATTCGCCCTTGCGGTCCACGGCGTGTTCAATGTGGCCGTAGAGTGGAACCAGGCAGGCCTCATCCGGGCGACCCATTTCCCACGGGCTGTTCTGCGCAAGCCAGTTTTCGGGCTTTTCTCTCTGGTATCCGTCATCGATCTCTTGTTTGAAAAGGCCGTATTCGTAATTGATGCCGTAGCCGTAGGCGGGTAAGTCCAGCGTGGCAAGTGAGTCCAGAAAACAGGCTGCCAGCCGGCCCAGCCCGCCGTTGCCCAGGGCGGCGTCGCCTTCAGCTTCTTCCAACTCATCCAGGTCAATCCCGAGCCTGCCCAGCGACTCTCGGTAAAGCTCATAGACCCGAAGATTGCGCAAGTGATTGGTGAGCGACTGGCCGATCAGAAATTCGATGGAAATATAGCTCAGGATTTTGGGGTCCTCCCGGCGGTGTCGTTCCTGCGTTTCGAGCATCCGTTCCACCAGCAGGTCACGAACCGACAGTTCCACGGCGGCCAGCAGATCGTTGACCGAAAGGCCGTTCCATGGCTTCGCGAGCGAGTACTTTACGTGCCGCCGGATGGACTCCTCAACGGCAGATGTCGTGATAGTCTCCTGCCGGCCCCGATATTCAGGCACAATACGGTTCCTTTCCATGCCCAAACCTTACCGCATTCGATGTTCTGGAGCTACCAGTCCGTAGGGACGCGTTAACAAGGCAAGAAATCGGGCAGCGACTTCCCTTTGTGAAAAGCACAGAGAAGCGCCTTGTGCGGAATGTTCCAATGACAAACAATATGCATCGCAAACACTCTCTGTTCGGCTTAATGCCGTCCATTGAATGCCTGGACCGCTTCTTCCCTTGTGGGATAGATTTCGAAGATCCGGTGCATCCGGACGAGTTCAAACGCCGCGCGCACCTGTCTTGTCAGGCAGCACAGCTTCAGGTCCCCGCCTTTAGCGCTCAATTGCCGCAGACAGGACAGGATAGCTCCCAACCCGGAACTGTCCACGAAATTCAGACGGCTCATGTCCAGTACGAGCTTGGTGTTCTTCTCGACAATCGGCGTGATGACGCGTTTGAACTCAGGCGCGTTGCTGGCGTCCAGTTCTTCCACCGGGACCTTGGCAACGCTCACCTCGCCGAATTGATCTACGACTACTTCCATCTCCTCGTCTTTTCCTCCCTGCTTTTCAGTTTCTCAGCTTCATCAGGCTGATACAGTTCAAACCGCGCTCGTCGCGATAGTATCTCACGTCATCGGTACTCTTGGAAATAATATATGCTCCAAACCCCGACTCTCGGGACCCATCAAGCACAGGCGGCGGCAAAGTCGAGGGGTCAAAGGAATCCCCCAGGTGATACAGGCGGACTACAATCCGGCTTGGGTACGCTTCGGTCTCGATATAAATCCAGCGATCTTTCCGGCCGTGGTAAGCGTGCTTCATGATGTTGCATGCGGCCTCATTCACCGCCAGTTGAAGCAGGCCGATGCTCTCCTGCTTCAGCGGGCGTCCGGGAAGGCCCCGGCAAAATGAGCCGATGAATTCACGCGCCCTGCAAAGGTTTCTGAGATCGCTGGCGATCTCAATCTGGGCCCTCGCCACGGGGGTTTCGCGCGTTTCGGCTTTGACGACGACGCAGGTCAGATCGTCGGTCAGACGGTCAGTTCCTGAGAAATCAAAGACGGCCTTCCGGATGGCCTCAACGAAAGCCTCGGGACCAAGCTCTATATTCGCCTTAATGCATTCGTGCAGCCGTTCCGCGCCAAACAATTCGCCGGCAGGGTTCCGCGCCTCCGTGATTCCATCGGAGTAAAAGAAGAACAAGTCGCCCGGTTCAAAAGGAATCGAGATCTGGTCATACAACTCCCCTTCCCGGACCCCCAGCGGCAGGTTCTCCCCATGCAGTTCCTCGCAAACGCCCGATTTCCCGTGCACCTGAACAATTCCAGTGTGCCCACAATCAACAAGGTCCAGCCGGTGATTGTTTACGTCCAGGCGGGCGTAACTCAATGTGACGAAGCTCTCGAGATCGATCAATTGCCGGACCACTTCCGCATGCGAAAGCATCACAACTTCCTTTGGCTCCGGCAGTTTCCCATTCTTCGAGAATGCAGTCAGGTGGCTAAGCGCCTTCAGAAAGCAGCTCTTCGTCGCGGCCCCAACCAGCGCCGCAGGAATCCCTTTGCCCATCACGTCGCCCACAATCACGTCCAGACTCTGGTCCCTGTGTTTGAAGAAGATATAAAAATCTCCATCGATTTTCTGGGAAGGGATCGTCAATGCGGCAAGGCGAAGTCCGGGAACGTCCACCGGCGGCTGGTCGAGCAGCAGGGTCCTCTGGATTTTGAAACCCACTTCGGCTTCCCGCTCGCGGGCCCGTTCGAGTTCCGCCATCATTGCCTGCTCGCGCGCAATATGCTGGTCCTTTAACAAATTCGCTGCCTGAAGTTCCGCAGTCCGCTCCGCGACGCGCTGTTCCAATTCGACATTGAGCTTGCGCAATTCCTCTTCGGCCTTCTCCCTCTCGGCCCGCGTCCTCAGCGTCGAAATCCCGAACGCGAGGTCGCTGGCAAGCTCGGTCAACAATTCGACTTCCTCCGCGCCGAAGGCGTCCGGTTCCGATGCATAGATGTTGATAGCCCCGAAAACTTCCGAGTCCACCAGCAGCGGAATCGAAATGCTGGAAGCATACCCGCGTTTCAATGCCTCTTCACGCCAGGGGGCCATCATCGGATCGCTAACGATGTTCTTTACGAGCACGGTCTGGCGAGTGCGAATGCTTGTGCCGGTTGGCCCGCGGCCGCGCTCAGTGTCCGCCCACGTGATGTTCAACGTGCTCAAATATCCTTCTTCGAAGCCCGCCTGCGCCAGCGGCACAACCGACTTTGCCTCGTCTTTTTCCGCTCGCCCCACCCAGCACAGGCGGTAACCGCCCTCTTCTACGATCACCTCGCAAACCTGCTGGAAAAACTTCTTCTCATCAATGGCTCGGACCAACGCCTCGTTGCACCGACTGAGCGCCCGGTGGGCCCGGTTGATCCTCAGCAGTCGGGTCTCAGCCCGATGGCGTTCGATGGTTGATCCCAGGATATTGGAAACAGACTGGAGAAAGCTCACTTCATCCTTCGTGAACGTTCGCCGGTTCTGGGTATGAGCGCTGAGCACGCCGTACGGCCCTTCCTTGGTCTTGATGACCACGCTGATGCCCGCAACGACTCCATGTTCAGCCAGGAGTGGCGGTCTCGCGAACCGCTTCTCGGTAGCAAAATCCTCTACGATTACGGGTTCATCTGAGAGGAGCGTGTATCCAGCCTGTGATTCCGGGCCGCTGCTGACAATCGCATTGCCCGCATATCCCGGCTTCCAGCCAACCCCGGCGATCAGCAGGCAAGCCTGACGTTCTGGCACCAATTCCATGACCTTGCAATATTCGGTCCCAAGGCCCTGTGCGACTTCCTTGACCGCTTCATCCAGCACTTCTTCCATCGAAGTGCCGCGCAAAGCATACGCTCCGAGCCGTGCCACAACCGTCTGCAACTGTGCAAGCCGCCGGACCGCCTCTTCCGCCCGTCGCCGGGCCGTGATATCATAGAGTGTCGAACGGCTCATGACATAATTGCCCTCGCGGTCGCGGACGGCCGTGGAACTGAGCAGCACAGGCAAAATGCTGCCGTCCTTGCGCACCATGTCGAGTTCCAGGTCCTGAATAAAGCCCTCTTCTTTGAGTTTTGGGAACGCTTCCTCGAATTTCTTCAGGCTCTCTGGCGTAAGAAAATCTGAAAGCTTTTTGCGCCCGATGACCTCCACGCTGGAGTAGCCCAGCCACATCAGCTCCGTGTAGTTCATCCTGACGATCGTGCCATCGCGGTCAATCGAGTGATATCCGCATGGCGCATTGTTATAAAGATCGTGGATTTCCTCCGCCGACTGCCTCAGCCGCTCTTCCGCCATGCGGCGCTCGGTAACGTCCTGCACGGTTCCGATCGCCCGAACCGGCTTGTTCTCCTTGTCGAACTCCACGGTCGCCCTGCCGCGGATCCACTTGATCCGGTCGCCCACTTTAATCCGGTGTTCGAGATTATACGGGGCCCCGCGAAGCGCAGCCTCCCACGCTTTCTGGACGGTTTCACTGTCCTCGGGGTGGATCGTGTTCAGGAAGTCCTCGTATGTGGGCGTAAGGCTTTTGTGAAGGCCGAATATCCGGAAGACCTCATCGGAGCAGGTAAACCTGTTCGTCGGAATGTCCAGGCGCCAGCTTCCTACGTGCGCGATGCTCTGCGCTTTCCGCAGGTCGGCTTCGCTTTCGCTCAGGGCGGCCTCGGCCTTTTTCCGCTCAGTGATGTCGCGGGCCGCCGCAAAGAGTCCCACCACGTCTCCGGTTTCATCGCGATAAACCGCCGCGTTATACAGCACCGGCGTTATGTGCCCGTCCCGGTGGCGAATCTCGAGCGGGTAATTCCGAACCTGGCCTTCCTGGAAAGCAAGCTGATACCCGCTCCGTGCGGCTGCGGGATCCGTGAAATAATCGGCAAAATCCGTGCCGATCAGTTCCGTCCGGGAATACCCGGTGGCGAGTTCTGTTGCGGCATTCACGTCGGTGATTTTGCCGTCCTTGCTGATAGTCACAAGCGGGTCAATCGACACTTCAAGCAAGCCGCGGTTGTACGCATTTGCCCGCCTCGCTTCTTTCCTTCCGGCTTCCGCCTCGGCGGCGCGCTGTTTGACGCTTGCTGAGAGTTGCCCCACCGTCAGTGCCGTGATCAGGAAGGCGGCAAGAGCAATGACGTTTTCTGACTCTTCAATCGGAAGGAGGCCTTCGGTCAGCAGGAACACAAAGTTAAGGGACAGAACGCCGATCGCTGAAGCAACCAGTGCGGGTTTGCTTCCCCAGATAAGCGCGGTGAAGAGGACGATCAGCAGCATCGCCAGAACTACAGTAGCGTCATTAATGTGGCGACGAAGCAACAGGCAGACAGCTGTCACCGCTGCAATGCCCCCCAGGGCAAAGAAATAGCCGAAAATTCTGTTCTCCGTGATGCGTACTGACATAACGCCGTGGAGCTTCAGCAATGCGGACCTGTTCGCTTCGGCAGCGGCATGGTTGCGGATTCCGTCATTGATGGGTCCTATGTTCGAACATCGGGCTACCGGCCTGCATGCAGCTTGTCTGCCTCCGCGGGACTTCGCGCGTCTCTACCGGCATCAAAAGCCCGTGCCAAACAGCTCTAAGAAATAGTCTAGCCGCACGAGCAGCGCTCTTCAAGGCAGCAAAGGACTCCACTGACAAAGATTGAACTTGTGTAGAAAACAAAGGGGACCTGCGGCGCGAAGCCGAAGGTCCCCCGTAAATTGACCATTTGCGACCTGCTGTTTCACCCGTGCAAACGGCGGGAAATGAGCTGTTATCAGGCTTTTGCTTTCGCCTTGGCAGCCCTGCGGACGGCCTCCCTGATGGTTGACACTGTAATGCTCTGGCCGTCGGGCGTTCTGGCACCCATGATCCGGACGTGCTCGCCCGCATATTTCTCGAGGTCCGGCAGGTTTTGGTTCGCGATCGGATACACTTTGCCGCCGGTCACAAACACGTATTTGGCCCCATTCTTAACACAGCCGAGAGTGCAACCGTGCGCATTGCCAGCCATCTTGTGATGTGCCCCGCAATTCGAATCGCTGATGTCGCCATAATAGACGCGCTCCTTATAATGACGGCCCTGTTTCGCCGCGGTTTGGGCGGATGCCGTCACCGATAAACACAGCGCGAGAGGAAGAGTGAATAACATCGATACAAGCTTCTTCATTTGAACACGCTCCTGATCAGATTGAGATTGCTACCTCCACAATCGAAAGCATGGTACAAACGGCAGGGTCATAAGTCAACTTTCATACGTGTGTCCCAAAGAAGGCCGGGACCCACATCGCCGCAGGGGAATTCCGGACGACAATACGTCCGCGAAAAATCTTGGGGACCGGACTTGACCTTATTTTCAATGTCGTTGCAGGGCTTTATCAGTGCCTGACCGTCAGTCCCAGCACCAGCAGTGCTGCCATCACGCAGAAGAGGCCACCAAGCAGCCAGTTCAGCCACCTCTTATCAGGATGGTTGACCCAGTAGAAAAGCAGCGCCGAAAGCAGGAGCGCCTGCGGCACCACCTCGAGCCAGCCCCTGAGCTGTAGCAGTACGGGCGTGCGAGTGTAAATCAATCCTTCGACTGATCCCGACGCCGCAGCAAACGTTGACAGGATCCCAAGCCCTACGAGCATCCAGGCCATCAAGAGCCAGCCGTCTCTCTTGCCAAAAAGTCGCTCGCGGAATGGATAAAACACAAGCGCGAAGATCAGACCTCCAATCGGCTGGAACAGCGGGCCCGCCATCACCCAGGGACTGGTGATCGGGCGCATGCCGGATTCAGGCCTGGCCAATTCCGCTGCATAGTTGAAAAAGCAGGCGGCGAGCGCACCCATCAGAAAGTAAGTAAGTGTGTGGGAGTCATCGCCTTGACGGCCAGTGCCGGGAAACGAACCGGAGCGTGTTCCGGGTTAGTCATGCGCTGCTCGAGCCAGCGTTAGTCTGCCCGAATATACAAATGGCGAATGCGAGTGTCAACAAACATTCTCAACAAAACCAAAGGTCTCAAGCGACGCTACTCACGTTCCCTCGGCTTCTCCGGTTTTGGCACAATGCTCCGGGACTTTCTCCTGACGACGCACTTGCCTTCATCGATGAACCGGTCGCGGGCTTGGGTCTTTAAGGGAATTGGGCTTGAATTGTGCTCCCTTTGTTGTTTCCCTGGCTGCACGCTGTAGCGGACTGCTCAAGCATGTTTACCGCCTGCGCCAGAGTGGGAGGCTCCGACAGCCTGACAAATGATTGGGAAATATCCTTGAAATGCACCTGGAGGTGTCTAAACACCAGCTTGCTACCGTCAAGATCGACCTGAAGGTACGTTTGTCTCCAGTCTCCGCCTGACACCTTCGACTGTTCCATCACGAAATGTCCGCCCCGCTGAAGGGTCGCAAGGAACCCCCACCCGAACTTCACGTCTTTGAACAGGAGGCCGTCGATTTTCGTTAGCCGGTGACTTGCGGGATCCACCCAAAGAGTGCCTCGCATGCCCTTCAACAGGTAGGCCTCACGGGAATTGGGTTGAAATCGCGGATTGGGATAAAATTCAATTTCAATCCATCCTGAACCTTGCTGCTTTCCATGAAATTTGAAGATGAAAGCATTCGGAACCGCCGCCATCAGCTTTTCGACCCGCTCCGATTGTTCTTTCTGGTCCTGCTCCCGGTTGCGCTGGGTCTGGGGATCAGTCGCCAACCTCTTCAGCGAATTGGCATCTGCCCGGCACCGTGATTGCGAGGGCGGCTTATTGTTAATCGACACAACCTTGCCAACCTCGCCCTGTGGAGTTTCGATTTGAATGGTCGTCTTGGACCCTTCAGGGGTTATCTCTTTTTGAACATACTGATAATAGTTCCTGGGGTTCCGGCGGGCGTTATCTTCATTGCGCGCAACTTCCTGGACAAGCTCACGCGCGCCTGGTCGGGGCGGCGGATCGTCACTGGATGCTGCAAACAAATGAGGGCCTGTCGCACAGAACAACAGGCCAAGGATTGAAACGCAGCATATCCCCTGGCGTATCCCTTCCAGCGCGACTTTTGCAGAACCGCTCAATGGCATCATGGACATTCGCCGTATCGCAAGAACAGCTTTGGTCCAAAATAGAACCAGGGCGTCCGCCCCGCACAGCATCAGTCAGCCTGTGCTAATTGAGATTACCAGCCGCTGCCTCACGTTCGCGTGATTTCCCTTCTCTGCGATTAGCAACCTGCGAAGCGGAATCGCTTGATTCTTCCCCGGCGGCAGACTCGTCGAGCATGAACTGTTCCCGCATTGCTCTTACAAGCAAGTCTGGTTCCGTTTGCAGCAAATCGCAAGCCATTGATTAATTTCGGAGTTAATGGCCGACGCCAGCCCACTCGGTCTTTCGGTGGGGAACAAAATTCCATCGGCGGGAATTTCTGATGGCTGGCAGAATCCTCACTTCATTCTTCGCGATGTGTACATTCAGGATTCAATCGATTCCTGTAAACAGCGCTTAACAACTCCATCGGGCAAGTGACATCCCGCACATCATCAAACTTCAACTCGCGGAAGGCGGCGGATCGGCGGCGATTCCCAATCTGAAATTCGCAGCGTTACAAACCAACTCTGCGCCGCTTGCTGCAACTCGTCTTTGAAACACTTTTTGTGTTCGGCAGGCGATTTATCGGCAAGACGGCTGATTGTTGTGCTTCTGTCTATTTGATTGAAAGTGCGCAGCAGGCAGCAGGGCAAGAGCGTACCCGCCGTCTGCAGAATCCTGCCAGCAGCCGCCGATAACTGCGAAGCACGAGTCACTGCCACTTAGTACCTGTTTCTCGACTTCGGCTGCCAGGCGGAGGAAAGCGTGTCTGGATTGAAGCCCTGCGAAACCGCTCTCGAGGTGGCGTAGCGGTAGAGCGCCGCAAGGAAAATGCCGTGCGTCGAGGCGCTCACGACGGCAAGAAAGATGAAGTAAATCACCATCAGCGATGCGCCGACGGTCAATCCTGTGCCGCCGGCAAGGGCGCCGCCGAAAATGGGCAGCAGGACGCCCGGCACTCCAAGCAGGAAGAAAATCAGCCCGAAGCTGAACGTGCCCACCACTTCCTCACCCCAGTTCCTGCGGAAAAGTTCCGCCGAACGCTTCAGAGCTTCGATCGGTCCGAGATTTTCAAAGGCCAGCACAGGAACGACGAAGAAAGTGGCCAGCGTCCACGCGATCCCCACCAGGCTTGCAACCAGCCGGCCGATCAGGCTCGATCGATCTTCGATCATTCGCAAGACCATGCCAACTGTGGCCGCCAGTACCGCCCACTGGAAAATCACTCCAACGCGGCTCCAGGCAACGCGAAGGCCGTCACGCACCGTGGGATCTCCGCCCTCGAGCCGGATGGATGCAGCGCTGACCAGTGCTGTATTGAAAAATACGATGACAAAGTAGTTCGCGATGTAGAAACAAAACACGCCGATGAGCAGGGTCAGACTGCCTGGATGCCACGCTCCCTGCGCGGCAATAGCTGCTTTGATCTGCGGGTAAAAGAACACCCCACTCCCGGCTAGCAGCGAAACCGTCACTGCGATGCAGGCAATCGCCGAGAGGACCGGCAGCAGCATCAACTCCTCATCCTCCCGCAGAATGGCAAAACTCTGCTTTACCAGCGTCCACGTGTTACTGATTCTTCCCATTGTTCATCTCCTGGTCGGCCATTGGAGTCATATCGAATCCCTGTTCATGAAACAACGTGGCTCTAACCCCTGAAATTCTGATGTGGGCATAAATCGCATATCCGAATCCTATGATAATATGCAGCGTCGCTTTCAGGGCTGCAAGACATTGGGGCGTTTCGTGGTAATGATCGCGCTGGCCGGCCCTGAACGTTCGAACGGGCTATGAGTTATCGCTCATGAGGCAAGAGTTTGTTTCACAAGCCAAAGGCTTCGTTTGCAACTGAACAAACAGCGGGAGACCATCGTGTATAACCGGCGAGTAATTCGTATCGCATGGATGCCATTGATGTTCGCCATCATGTGCTGGAAGCCTTTGGGCTGTTTCGCGCAAGACCCGCTCGCCAAAACTCCCCCAATGGGATGGAACAGTTGGAACCATTTCGGCTGCAAGATAACGGATTCTATCGTTCGCGCGCAGGCAGACGCGATGGTTTCCAGCGGCATGAAGGCCGCTGGCTATGAGTACGTCAACATCGATGATTGCTGGGAGGGCAGGCGCGATTCGCAGGGCTTCATTCATCCGAACTCGAAGTTTCCTGACATGAAGTCGCTGGCAGAGTACGTGCACTCTAAGGGGCTGAAGCTCGGCATCTACTCTTCCCCCGGGCCCAAAACGTGCGCGGGATACGAAGGAAGTTACGGGCACGAACAACAGGACGCCGAAACTTACGCAAAGTGGGGCATCGACTATTTGAAGTATGACTGGTGCAGCGCCCGCTACGTCTATCAGCCGGAGCAATTTCCCGCGGCATTCGAAAAGATGCATCAGGCCCTGCTCAGCACCGGCCGACCCATTGTTTACAGCATCCACGGCCGTGGAAGGGTCTGGGCGTGGGCACGCTCAGTCGGCGCAAACCTCTGGCGGACGACGGGCGATATCAAGGACGATTACAACCGCATGATCGCGATCGGGTTCGGGCAGAGCGGCCTTGCACAGTTCGCCGGGCCGGGTCACTGGAACGATCCGGATATGCTCGAAATCGGCAACGGCGGCATGACCGCCGGCGAGTACCGCACGCATATGAGCCTCTGGTGCCTGCTGGCCGCGCCGCTGATCACCGGCAACGATCTCACGCGGATGTCGGCTGAAACGCTGGCGATTTTGACCAATCCTGAAGTCATCGCCATCGATCAGGACCCGCTGGGCGTGGAGGGTCATCGAGTGTGGGAAGAAGGGCCACTTGAAATCTGGATTAAACCTCTGGCCGACGGCAGCAAGGCAGTCGGATTATTCAACCGCGAACAGTCCACCATCAGGATCACCGTAAAGTTCAGCGACATCGGCATTGGCGAGCGCGCTACCGTTCGCGACTTGTGGGCGCGCAGGGACCTCGGAACCTTCACGGGCAGTTATTCTGCCGACGTGGAACACCACGGCGTCGTCCTTATCAAAGTGACATCCACAGAGTAGCGGCGCGCTCGGAAGAACCGCACGCGCCGGTCATACGATCGCGCGGACCTTTGCAATTAGCGGCTGAATATTCAATCATAGAGAGCGCGGGCAGAGTTGTTCGTCAACCTGAGTGAGGCGAGATCCATATGCCCACAGGGCCTCAAAACCTTGCGGAACGCATAACGCTCGATTGGCCGGAAGACTGGCGAAGCCTCGAGAGAGGGCGGACGCGCGAACAATTCGAGCGGGATGTCTTGCCGAAATATCTTTCGGTGCAGCGCTGGTTCGCATCCAAGGGGACACAAATCCAGCGAGCAGTTTTGAAAGAGCGATTTGAATTTACAGCGCTGGAGGGCAACTGGCTGCTCGCTGTCTATTCTGCTCATCTGGCCGACGGCCGTTCGGAGGACTATTTTCTGCCGCTGGCCATCGCGTGGGACAGACATTCAGCAGCCGCGGCATCCGCTGATTCTGCGCAGACCCTCGCAAATATCCGCAACCGCAACCAGACCGGGGTCCTGATGGAGGCTCTATTCGATTCTCGCTTTATCTCTGGTCTCGTCCGGGCCGTGGAAGAAAGCAAGACGTTTTCCGATTCGGGCGGCCAATGGCGCTTCAGTCACACGAGCGCCTGTCAGCCCTTGCAAGCAGCGGATGCGCGGAAAATCAGGAAGATCGGCGCGGAGCAAAGCAACTCCAGCATTTTGATCGCGGACAAATTGGTTCTGAAAGCTTACCGCAAGATCGAACGCGGCATTCACCCGGAGCTTGAAATCGGGCGTTACCTGACCGAAGTTGCACACTATCGCAACACGCCGCCGCTGGTTGGTGCCATCGAGCGCTTGCCGCCGGACGGGCAACCGACGGCGCTCGCGGTCATTCAGGCCTTTGTTCCGAACCAGGGTGACGGATGGTCGTTCAGCCTCAGCCACCTGAAGCAACTGTTCGGTGGAGTTCGTCAGGGGAAGACGGACGTTTCAATCAATCATTCTTACATCGCACTGATGGAACGCCTCGGCACGCGTATCGGTGAACTTCAAAAGGCGTTTGCTATCGAAACCGATGATCCGGGCTTCCGCCCCCGGCCCATCACGGCAGAAGATGTTAAATCCCGGAAGCATGAAATTCAGTCTGAGGCCGAGACCACTTTCGGGCTTCTTGCAACCGCTGACCGTCTGTTGCCGCCCGAACTGAAGGGCCGCGTGCAGGCTCTGCTCGATCAGCGCCGGCGCGTCTTAAACATGATCTCCTCTTTCGAGTTGCGCCCAGGGCAAACTCTGATGAAGACGCGCTTCCACGGCGACCTGCACCTGGGGCAGGTCCTTGTATCCGACGACGACTTTTACATCATCGATTTTGAAGGCGAGCCTGCGCGCCCCTTCGCTCAGCGGCGCTCGATGCAAAGTCCGCTGAAGGACCTCGCAGGCATGCTGCGCTCGCTGGATTATGCGGCATGGTCAGCCTTGTTCGAATGTGCTGCGGACGGTGCAGACGAAATCGCAAGCCTGGAAGAGGCTGCGACCGATTGGGTCCGGGCATCATCAGCGGCCCTGATGCGAGGTTACAAAGGCGCCGCTGAAGGTTGTCCGTCTTATCCCGCAGATCCTGAAACGTTCAGACAATTGCTTGACCTGCTGCTCCTGGAGAAAGCGCTTTATGAAATCAGGTATGAGCTTGCCAACCGCCCTTCGTGGTTGCGCATTCCGGTTGAAGGTATCCTGAATCTGCTGGCCCATCCCCAGGGTTATTAGTAAGCTCTATTCCCTCCTTTGCCGTGCTCATCGCCTATTGAGCGAGGACCACCATGGAATAGATTTTCAGACCCGGGACCGCGATCTCGCCGCTCGAAGCTCCGTGTGAAATTGCGAGCGACGTTGGCTGCGGAAGGTCCGGCGAAAGAAGTGTCGCACTGCGATATTTCTTCTTCAGTTCGATTTTGATTTTGCCGGTGGGGACAGTTTCGTAATTCAAGAGATGAATGATTTCACGGCTGCTCGCAGGCTGCTTTACGACGTTATACAGAATCCCGGGGGACGATTCAATCGTTGGCACATTTGAATTCTCGTGCTGGCGCAGCTCCGCAGCAAGCCGATCTAGCGGCGGCATCTGCTCGTAATAAACGCATTCGCCTTTTCCGAGCCTCCGTCCGAAAAACGACGGGCGCGGCCTTTTGTTGCCATCCTGATCCAGACCGGCCGAAGGTCCTGCCACTATAAGCCGGCCACCCTTGCGCACGTAATTTTCAAGCGCGATGAGAGCATTGTTGCTGACGACATCAGCCTTCAGGATTGCCACCTCGGAGTAATGCGAGAGCGCACGTGGGTTCAGGTCGTGCTCGTAGATTACATCGAAGAGAACGTTACGTGCGGCAAGGCCATTCAGCAAATCGATACCCCGACTGGCGTCATCAAGCACGACGGCCACTGAGGCAGCCGATTCCGCATCCGCATAATACGCCGCATGAGCGGCAAAGAACCGGTTGTACCTGGCGACAGCAGCCCACAGCCTTAGGGCATCAGGGTCGTGGTTCCATAAGGCGGTTGCCAGCGCATCCTCAACAAACAGTTCGTTCGCCGCGCCAAAGCTCATTGCTTCCGCCATGGCGAGTTGCTGCCTTTCCGGCGACATCGGCTTCGCCTCGCGCGCACCGAATTCGTGTCGGCCGTCTTCCACAAGATTGAGCTTCCAGCCGCGGGAAAGGCCGTCCAGCGTTCGGAACAGCCCTGCATTGTTGACGAGATATCCGCCATCCGCGGCAAGCAGGTATTCTTTGTCGCGCATGCGGCGAACGTGCTCCGTGTCATAGATTCCGGGCTCCAGGCCATCCTCCGTCGTCATGGCGTTCGTCAGCCGGTTTAGCACATAGGTTCCCCTGTGGAAGTTTCCCATCAGCATAAAATCCTTCTTCTGACCTGAGCCGTACTGATAAATCATATGGTAGATATTCATCAATTGCGCAATGTCTGGAGCAAAGTTATTGTCATAATCAACGCCGTCCGCGCCGGCTTTAATCGCCAGATCGACGCGCCGGCGCAGGTAGTCCTGCCAGCCGGGATTCGAAAGGTCAGCCGTGTAGCGGCTGATATATCCAAGTTTCCTGTATGCCGCTGCGCCGTAAGGAACAGGCTTGCCATCTTTCCCGATCGCCGTCCAGCCTTTCGATTCCGGAACGTTTTGGTACATGTCCTGCCAGAACATGTTGGAGATCGACTCGTACGCCATCACGTGGATGCCCTGCCGGTGGCACTCTGCAATGTAGCGCGCAAGCTCCTCCTGCTGCAGTCGTTCCGTCTCGTTTGAAAAGCCGTTGCTGAACGTCACCCAGATCATGTTGATGCCGGCATCGCGCAGCAGGTGGATACTCCTCAGGTCATACCAGTGGTCCATCGCATAAAGATGGTTCGGGTCCGGCGGCCAGAAATTCGGCCAGCCGGAAAGGATCGCTTTCGCAACCTCAAGCCGCCCTCCGTCCCATCGCGCAAAACGGACCATGCCGTTCCTCGCCCACGCAGGCACTGAATCCCGCGCAGGGCCTGCCGGCCATTTGATCGCCTTCACGGCCGTCATGCCGTTCGCTCTCTCAACAGTACTCTGGCAGGCAAGTCTTGCCGGACAAATCCCAGTGGTCATCATGGCCAGAAACATGAATTCCATCAGACGCAGCTTCATGAAGGCTCCTCAACACAGGCGCGGCCCCGTTGGTTCAGCAATGCTCCCAGGGCTCGTCCAATAGACTGGTATCGGGCATTCTATTATTTTTTCCTGCGGGATTCGTTGCTTTTGATTCGCAATTTGATTATTTTTCTGATGAGCGCAGCCGGCACCTTTGCACCACGCGGAATCTGCAGCGTGCTGCCAACGACTTTTTGAGCGGCCAGTTCCTTGGCGAAAATCTTCTTGTCCTCGGCCCTGATCCAATAAAAACTGCAATGGTTTTTGTGTGCCGCGAAATAGGCCAGCCGTCCGTTCTGGCTGTAATACGGCATGCGGTAACTGATCGATTCTTTGGCCTGAGGGGCAGCAGTCTTGATGACTCGCCGCAACTCTCTTAACGTATCCCGGGCCCATTCGGGGGCGCTGGCGATATAATCATCAACATCCTGCGGTTCTTTTTTCATTCGTGCTCCCGGCTGTCAGTATGCAGCCAACATTCGTCTTTATATATGGTTCTCTCCTGTATATCTCTTGCGGGTCAGGGACAGCAAGACAATTCATCTCGGCTGCGGAGAGTGCGTTTGGGGCAACCGCATCATCGCCGCGACTTGGCAGAGCCACGTACCATGCGGTACGTGGCGGAGAGGGTGGGATTCGAACCCACGTCACGATTTCTCGTGAACACGCTTTCCAAGCGTGCTCCTTCAGCCACTCGGACACCTCTCCGTGTCTCGGCATGCGTTGCAAACTTGCTTGAGGTTTCCCGCGACGAGGTTCCGGCAAGTTTGTGGCTCCAATGATTTTAGGGCTTCCGGGCCGGTGACCGCAAGAAGAAGCCACCGCGCCTTCGGACCGTGCGATACGCACGTCACAAAATGGTGCTGCGATTTGGCTGGTTTTGCTGCAAGATAGTTGATCGCGCACCCGGCCGGAAGCGCGGAGGCTTCGGCACTCGCCGAGGATCAATGAAGGCGGCCTGCGTGAAGGTTGGGTGGAGACGGCCGCCATCGCCTTAATCTCCCGGTGCGCCGGCAATGAAAACGCGCGATGAGCAATTCTTACTTCAAATCCCTGCTGAAGACCTTCAGCCACAGGTCGAGGACGAAAAAGTTTCAGCTCTTTGAATCGCTGTTCCATCCTCGCCCGGAAGATCGCGTGCTCGATATCGGCGCAAGCGGAGAAGTTTTTCTGCGCTACACGTTCGAGGATGTGTATCCATATCCGAAGCGCATCGTCGCAGGCGGATACGATTTGCGCGAAATCAGGAGCGCCAGGCAATTCTATCCGGAGCCGACGTACGTCGTTTTCGACGGCTGCTCCCTGCCCTTTCCCGATAAGGCGTTTGACATCGTGTTTTCCAACGCGGTGATCGAACATATTCTGGGGCCGGGTCGGCAGCAGCAATTCGCAAGAGAAGTGATGCGCGTGGGCAGAAGCTGGTTTGTCACAACGCCAAATTACTGGTATCCGTTTGAGAGCCATTACCATCTGCCGTTCATCCACTTCCTGCCGGAAAGCTGGCGGCGCCCGTACAACAGCCTGCTCGGAACGCACATTCCCAAAGGCCGGACGCAGGAACTGGCGCTGCTTTCCGCCGGAGGATTGCAGAAGCTCTTTCCGGCCGGTTGCATCGAAAAAGTCCGCGTGACTTTCTGGCCGGAGACGCTCGTCGCATACTACGTTGATCCTGCACGCATCCGCGACGACTCGGCGCGCTAGGTTTCCGTGCTGCACGCGGCGCGGAACATCAGAACCACCAAACGGCACAGGAACTGCACGCCCCTTGACCGCATCTCCCCGAAGCACTACACTCTGATTGAGTGCGCCTGTAGCTCAGATGGATAGAGCGGTTGCCTCCGGAGCAACAGGTCGGGGGTTCGAATCCCTCCAGGCGTACCATCTGACTTCAACACATTCGATACGGACTCCCATTCCATTGACCTTCGTGTTTAAGATATTGCAACGTGCCGCACGCAAAGCTGGGAACGCTATCCAAATGGGTCTGAGTAACTCCCTTCCTTCGTGGACCGGCTGAATTCCGCCAGCCAGTCGGAAACCTACGAGTTTCTGGATAATTTCACCTGGATTCTCGGCCGACACACGATGAAGTTCGGCGCGGACCTGCGCAAGATTCGAGCCATCACTCCTCTTGGCTTTTTCGGCGCTGACAATTACGGCACTTTCAGCTTCAACGGCATGTTTACGGGAAACGACTTCGCCGATTTCCTTCTCGGCCTGCCGAACGAGTCCGATTTGGACAATGTGACGCAGGACAATAACGGCAACACTCACCAATTTGCTCTCTATGCGCAGGACGCATTCCGCGCAAGTCCACGCCTGACGCTCGATTACGGCCTCCGATGGGAATACCATCCGGGCTACACCGATGCCAGTGGCAACATTGCGAACTTCAACAATCACGTCCTGCACTCCGGGCAGGTGCTTTACCCCGACGGCTTCGCTGGAATTCTCTCCCCGGCCTTCCTTCAGTCTTTCGACGCCTGCCCAAATCCCGCCATCCCGGCCACAGCGGGAGATCCCATGTCGATGAACGGGGCGCCCTGCACTCCGGTGGTTTCGGCGTCCCAGGCGGGTTTTCCAGAAGGGCTTCGCGCCACATCGAAACGGTTCATGCCGCGATTTGGCTTCGCCTACAAGCCGTTCCACAACGACAAAACGGTTTTGCGCGGAAGCCTTGGTGCTTATGAGGCGGCGAGCATGGGCAGTGTTTATTACTCGCTGACCGGAACGGCCCAGGCTTTCACGCGGCAGTTCCTGAATTCGCAGGGACCCGGCGGGCCGGCATTTGCATGGCCGCAAACAGGCACGGGCGGCGCTGGATTCGGAGCACCCCAGTACGGTACCGCTTACTTTGGAACGGCCAATCAGGTGAACTGGAAGGAGCCTTACTCTGTCCAGTGGAGTCTTTCCGTTGAGCGCAACCTTGGATTTGATACCGGGCTTCGCCTCTCCTACGTCGGTATGAAGACCACGCAACTGGTCTGGGCGCCGAACTGGAACCAGTCGCTTCCATCGACCACGCCTTATCAACTTCAGCCGCTCAGTTCCCGCCCTTTCCCCAACTGGGGGGTTGTTAACGCGCGCGACATCGGCGCCACGGCATACTACAACGCCATGGAAATGGAAGTCCGCCGGCAGATGGGCGCAGGGCTGACCTTTGACAGCACTTACACCTACGCCCGCAATCTCGCAGACAATCAGGGCCCCTCGAGCAACGGAGGCTTCTGCGGCGAAACGGCGTGCAACCGCTCGGGCGACCTTTATAATCGAAACCTCGAATACGGAAACACCTACGCTCCGCGCCACCGCTGGTTGACCACGGTGATCTATCAGCTTCCCTTCGGAAGGGGTCAGCGTTTCGCAAAATCCTCCAACCCCATCCTCAACGGCATTATCGGTGGCTGGCAACTCAGCAATATCCTCGAAGTGCAATCCGGGCCCTTCCTGACTCCATACTTCTCCGGTGCAGATCCTTCGGGAACCGGCATCGGGCTTGAAGGCCGCAACCAGTTGCCGGACCGCGTGGGACCAGCCTCGCCCGGCAATCCCAATGCGAGCCAGTGGTTCCTCTCTTCCGGGTTCGTGTGCCCGGGTGGAGATTGCAAGGCAGGAACATCGGCGGCTGACCCACCGATCGGGCGCTTCGGCACTGCAAGCGTGGGCAGCCTGCAAGGCCCCGGCACCATCGACTGGGACCTCGGACTGGCCAAGAACTTCCGGCTGACAGAACACGCCACACTTCATCTCGAAGCTTCTTTCGTGAACGTGCTGAATCATGTTAATCTGGCCGCCCCGGACATGAAGATTACGGACATCAATAACCCGGCGCAGGGCCTTTGCGGCTTTGGCTGCATTACGGCCGCACAGGGGCTTTATGAATTCGCCGGCGCACGTGAAGGACAAATCGGGGCGCGAATTGATTTCTAAAACCCAGTAACTGAGCCTGACGGCCTGGAGGCAACCGGAACTTTCCACCCTCCAGGCCCGGCTCCGGAATAGATGAGGAGACCTTCTCCATCTCCCATCGCGGGGCTTCATCACGGGACCAGCAACGGCCTCCCTCAATCCCATCTGCTCAATCTCACCTGGCGAGTTTTACAAATTACGTTGACGACATCTTCCGCAGGGGCGCTGTCCTCAGCACCAGAGCCCGCCGGCGGCGACATGGGCGCTACACCAAAGGCGGTCACTATAATTTGTAATCTTTGACAGTCGGTCACGGAAAACCGGACGCACAAGCTGGAAGCCGCTGTGGGTGGGTACACTTCCTGCATTTTCGTACGCGGTGCCGGCTGTCGATCGCGTGCGCGAACTGCTGAAAGAAATTGGCATGCCAGCCCGCCTGAGCGTCCTCGAAATCCGGCGCGAAATGGTTCCGACCCTCTTCGCGAAAGTTATTGAAAACGCCTGCCACTCGTTCAATCCTCAGCCGTGCGCGGAATCCGACATGGCCGCACTGTACGAAAAGGCCTTGTGACGGATTGCACTTCCCGCGCAAGCCGGCTGACGCTAAAATCGAAGCTCTGGTTTTCAGCACATCAGCACGAGGCTTTTGAGGACCACGATGAGCATCGCAACAAACCATCCCGGCATTGTGACTGTCGAGCAAATCCGCGCTCAGTTTCCGGCGCTTGAGCGGCGCCACAATGGTCATCCTGTGGCATATTTCGACGGGCCAGGCGGCACGCAAGTGCCTCACGCCGTCGCCGACGCCATGAGCGAATATCTCTTTCACCACAACGCCAACACGCACTGGGCCTTCCCGACCAGCAGTGAGACGGACTCGATCATCCGCAGCGGGCGCGAGGCGATGGCGGACTTCCTGAACGCCAGCCCCAAGGAAATCGTTTTCGGCCCGAACATGACCACACTTACGTTCCACCTTTCGCGGGCGCTCGGGCGCGCATACGGTCCCGGCGACGAGATCGTCGTGACCGAACTTGACCACCACGCCAACGTTGATCCGTGGCGCGCACTCGAAAAGGACCGCGGCGTCACGGTCCGCAAAGTCCGCATGATTGCAGAAACGGGTCAGCTCGACTGGCGCGACTTCGAGGCCAAAGTGACGAATCGGACGAAGCTCGTGGCGGTGGGCGTGGCGTCGAATGCCCTCGGTACGATCAACGACGTGCGCCGCGCCGCTGAGCTTGCGCACGACGCGGGAGCGCTCCTTTTTGCGGACGCAGTCCATTCCGCCCCGCACGTCCCCACCGATGTGACGGCGCTCGGCTGCGATTTTCTTGCCTGCTCGGCGTACAAGTTCTACGGCCCGCACATGGGCGTGCTCTTCGGCCGCCGCGAACTGCTCGAATCGATCGACTTCCCCAAGCTTGCGCCTGCTCCCGATGTGCCGCCCGAACGCGCCGAGACCGGCACGCTGAATCATGAAGGCATTGCGGGAACGGCAGCGGCCGTGGACTTTCTTGCCTCGCTTAGCGCGGGCGCAACAAGGCGCGAGCGGCTCGCGGCGGCGATGGCTGGACTCGACGCGCGGGGCCGCATGCTGGCAAGCCGGATGTGGAACGGGCTTTCGAGCATCGCCGGTGTCAGAGTGTTCGGACCCGGCCCGGCGGAGCCGCGAACGCCGACACTCTCGTTCGCCGTCGAGGGAGTTACGCCTGATGAAGTTGCCGCGCATCTGGCAGAACTGGGAGTGTTCGTTTCTCATGGAAACTTCTACGCCGCCACGGTCGTGGAGCGCCTCGGCTTCGGCAATCAGGGACTGGTGCGCGCAGGTTGTGCGTGTTATACGACCGAGCAGGAAGTCAGCCGGCTGATCGTAGGCGTCCGGGAAATCGCCCGGCGGAAAGGGCTGAGGGGCCCGGCCTGATAGGCTACATTAAGGCGGCTGGGGACCTCTGAACGGTCGGACATTTGCAAATGGGGCGGTTTTAAATCATCATTTGTTTTCAATAAGATAGCAGGGTTCTAATTCAGGTCTTCTCCGGTTCGTTTTTCCACAGGCGCCTTTTTTCGACAACTTCTCCGCTTCGTTTTCCGGTTCGTTTTGTCCCATTTTGAATGGCCGCACCTTTGTTTTCAATAACCTCTCCGGTTCGTTTTTGCAAAAACCGGATTTTTTGTCCCATCCCGCTCCCCTCACAGGCACAGAAAAGGCTACAATGCTTGGCCTTGAAAACCCGTCCGCATCCGGGTACGACCGGGGACGGGAACGAAGTCCTCGCCCCCATGGGCTGCGTTCCGCCAAGCCGTCTGATAGACTAGCATAGTAGCGTACCGCGTGTCAAGCTTTTTCTGCGCGGAGGACGCTTACCGCGACGGCCGCCCGGAGGACGTGCCCGGTCCCTGCAGGCCGCGCAGCTTTGCGGGCCGCTGCGTTCCGAGGCGGGCTTTCAGCAGTTGTGCCTTGCGGGTCATTCGTTTGCCGAGTTTTTGATTCAAGAACCGGCCTTTGCTCATGCTGATTTCATTATCTCACGGCATTTTGGTTCACACTGCGGCAGCTTCGGGCGCCTTTTGCCTCACGATGACCGGGCCGGAACATATTATTTGTGACCGGCCTGCCAAGCGACGCCGGATGGCCATTCTACGCGGACCAGTGAAACCGCCTGGCGCGGCAGGTCAAACGAAAGATCAACCTGACCCGAGCGGGCCGTGAACCAGCGCGGCGAGGTCAGGAGTTGAAGCTGGCCCGCGGCCTTGAATTTTGCAATCTGGTCTGCACTGGGATTTTGCGGCGACCCCATGGCCTTCCAGAGGGTGCAGGAGTTGCTATGGTCGTTGTCGATGCGGTAATGCGTGATGAGCACGCGACCGGCATCTTCAGGCAGGCCGCTAATGCGAAGATTCACTTTTGCGGGCGGTACACTGTCTGAGTTGTCGCCATAATTCCAGACGAGAATGCCAATGGTGCTGCCGTTTCGCGTTGCGATGGCGCGAATATCGGGCCGTGCGCGCGCGCTGTCTTTCAGCAGAGCGTCGATGCCCGAATCCCCGCTGCTTTCCGCAGCGATTCTCTGCCGCTCCATCAGCCCGAGCATGCGGAAAATGTTCATGACGGGCTTATCGACTCCGTGCGTGGCCAGCGAACGGTAGCCATAAAACCAAGGCTGCCCCGGAAAGGTAAACGCCCAGGTGACGGCGCCCTGCAAGTTCACGTGGTAGCGGGCAGCGAGCGCCAGCGTGCCATCGAGCAACTCGGCCTCATACGCCGCATACTGGGACGAATTGTGATATTCGTTTTCCGGGTGAAGGCTGGCAGCGCAGGCGGCGCAGCCCTCCGGGTCCGACTCACTGATGATGATGGGCAGCCGGCGCAAGGTCGGATAATCTGCGACAATGGCGAAGCCTGCGGCGATGTCCTGGAAACTGTGCCGAATGTCCATCTGTGAGCGGCCGTCGGCGAAACGCGTTCTTCCTTTGGCGTGGAATGAAATAAAGTCGAGCGGCGACCCGGTTTCGCCTGTTGCATAGTTCCTGCCGCTCACGCAGTGCGTAAGGAAAGCGCGCAGGAACTCCGCCGCGTGCGGTGAAGCCGGGCCGGTGGTTGCCGGGCCGCCCACGCGCGCCTCAGGCAGAGCGCGCTTCACCGCCGCTGCCGTGTAATCGTAAAGTTTGCAATACTCCTGCGGAGCCCCATGCCAGTAGCCGATGTCCGGCTCGTTCCACACTTCCCAATCCCAGCGCGCCACGGTGCGCCGGCCGTAACGTTCGATCGAGTGCCGCACCCACTCGTAAATCAGTTGGAACCATTTGTTGTAGTCTTTGGGCGGGTAGGCCCATCCGGTGAATAGCGGGCCGTTCGGCCAGTGATGGCGGTAAGGCTCAGGATGCGTGGAGAGCGCTTGGGGCATGAAACCGATCTCGACATACGGAGTGATGCCCAACTCTCTGTAGGTGTCGAAAATGCGGTCGAGGATTCTCCAGTTGTAAACGGGCCTGCCCGCGGCGTCCTCCGTGTAAACGTTGGTGGATCCCCATTTCAATGCGGGTGTTCCGTGGCCGGTGGTCAACAGGTTGTGAGTGCGGTCATGGAAAGCATAAGGGCCGCTGGCGGCAAGCTGCGAGAGGAGTGACCGTCCTTCTGATGAATAAGTGTAGTTGGGCTCGTCGTGGCCGACGTATGCCCACACAGGCCGAAATGTCCCGGTGGGCTCGTTGGCGTGGACCTGAATCTGAACGGCTGTCTGAGCGCGAACAAGGGCAGGAAGAAACAAAACGGCCAGGACCAACAAGATTCTCTTGAGCATTCTGTCTGCTCCTCGCGCGGCGGACATTTCAAAAGGGTTTCGGAATGATTTCAATTCCGGCCACATTCGCTTCGTTCAGGGCAGTTCGGTCTCGTCACTTCGAGCGGGTTCGCCCTGGGCATCCCGAGTGTTACCCTGCCCGGATGGCACGCTGGAAAGCGAGGAACCTTCTTCAGGCCTCGCCGCACGGCGAATCAAGCGGGCCCTTCGCGGAACTCGGGTTGACGGTGTTGACGCCCGGAGCGGAGAATCATATGCCACTGCAACTCTCGATTCAATTGTCAATTGCAGGGGTGACGTCAAGCTGCTTGTGTAAAAAGGTGGAGGGTGCGGTTTTTCCATTGATGCTTCTCGTTCATGCCGTTGAAGATGGCATAGATGATCCGGTCGACGCTCTGGACGTTGACGAAGCAGACCATGGGCCGGGTTCGCCGTCTGACCTCGACGAAGCAGCGCTCGATCGCATTCGTAGTACGGAGCTTTTTCCAGAGGTGCCGCGGGAAGCTGAAAAACGTCAGCAACTCGGGCAGGTCTCGCTCCAGGCGTTTCACCATGGCCGGATACGTTGACCTCCAGCGGGAGCGGAAGACTCGGAAGGCCGCCCGTGCCGCCTGGCGACTCTCGGCGAGATAGATCGCCTGGGCGTCGGCTTTCACCCGGTCATAATCGCGCCTGCGGACCTTCTCCAGAATGTTCCGCATCTTGTGCACCCAGCAGCGCTGATGGGGCACTTGCGGATAGACGGTCTGCAAGGCGGCCGCCAGTCCCTCGCACCCGTCGGTGATGATCAGCTTCAGATTCTTCCCTTCCAACCCGCGTCGATAAAGATCCATCACCAGTCCTTCCCAGGCCGCCTGGCTCTCGCCCCGGCTGCGCAGGAAGCCCAGCAACTGCCGGCTCCCATCGGCCCTCACCCCATAGGCCACCAGCATCTGCACCCGCTGCCGCCCCGCCGGCCGCCGCACCCGCAGGCTCACGCCATCCAGGAATAGATACGCCCACTCATCCTTCAGCCGTGCCTGCTGAAACGCCTTCACCATCCGGTCCAGGCTGCGAATGAGCTTCGACACCGTCTGCGCACTGACCGCTTCGCCCGTCACGATCCCTACCACTCTCCCCACCTGCCGCGTCGAGATGCCCCGCAGAAACGCTTCCCGGATCAGCATCATCACCTCCGGCGCCCGCCGCTGGAACCGCTCCAGACCCGGAGGTCGGAAACTCCTGTCCCGGCTCCTGGCTATCTTCAGTCGCAGCGTCCCCAGCCGCGTCACAAAATCCCGCACGTAATAACCGTTGCGATACCCTCGCCGTTGCTCCTCTACTCGCTCGTAGCTTTCCGCCACCAGATACCGGTCCCGCAACCGCCGTGATTCCTCTGCCCACAACTGCTCCCACGCCAGCCGCGTCTTCCCGTACAGGTCCCCCCAGAAACTCTCCTTCAGATCCCGCACAAAATGTTGGAACTGCTCCGTGATCGGTGTTACTTTCGCCATGGGGTGTAAGCTCCTTTTCCTAAGGATTTGGTCTCGCTTCTCAGGCGAAACCAACTTACACCCTCCTCGTTTTTACACACACAAATTTACGCCACCATTGCAGGCCGCCAGGGACGTTGAGTTATGAGGGCTGAGTACCAAAGGTGCGCACGCTCATTAATCTTCAGTAAACCGACCCACGATGTCGGTTGCAATTTGCTGGAAATCTACCCTTCACCGGAGGCGAAGCTTTGGGGTTGCAACTGCCGCGCCCGGCGAAAGTTGCTATCCTGTAGAAGGGTTAGATTGGTCAGGACGATTCATTTGACCTTCGCGAATGTGGCCTTGCGAAGAGGTGCGCGGGGAAAGCGGGGTGCGTTTTGAAAACGAAAGAAGAGCTGTGGGAATCGCTCGAAGCTCAGGTCCGTCCGACCACGGTCATCGAATCCAGGCGGCTGGATGAATTCCTGGGCGCCAGGATCATTCTGGCGAGTGAGACATTCCAGCACACAGGCAGCTTCAAATTCCGTGCGGCGTACAGCGTGGTGATGCAGGCGTCCGAAGATCTCTTCCTGACGGCCTCGTCGGGAAATTTCGGCCAGGCGCTGGCCTATGCCTGCCGGCTGGTCAAAAAATCCTGCATTGTCGTAATGCCTTCGAACTCGTCCCGGGTGAAAGTCGAGGCAGTGCAGAGGTACGGAGGCAAGGTCGAACTGGTCGATGTGTCGGTCATGCCCCGCTGGGACCGGGTCTGGGAGCTTGCGAAAGAACATCCCAGGGCGTATGTCGTAAGCCCGTATGACGATCCTTACGTGATCGAGGGTAACAGCAGCCTTGGACGGGAATTAGTTGCGCTGGAAAGGGCCTTTGACTGCATTGTTGTCCCCGTGGGCGGCGGCGGGCTGGCCTCAGGGATCGTCGTGGGCTTGCAGGAAATGAAGAAGTCCATCCCCGTGATCGGAGCGGAACCGCTCCTGGCCAATGACGCGGCGCGTTCCCTGCGCGCAGGCAGGATCATTTCGAATGAAACGGAGCCTCCAACCATCGCCGACGGCGCACGAACTCTGCGGCTGGGCGACCGAAACTGGGAGATCCTCAAAACCGGTTTGCAGCGGATTATCGAAGTTCCGGAAGAGAGAATCGTCGAGGGTTTGCGAGTGCTCTTCAGCCTGGCGAATCTGAAAGTCGAACCCACCGCTGCGCTTGGAATCGGCGCGCTGCTGACGGAGAAGGAAGCCTTCCACGGGCAGAACGTCTGCTGCATCGTGAGCGGGGGCAACGTCGATCCCGAGGTTTACAGCCGCCTGCTGCTTGGAAGGGATGTGTGAGCCTTCCACTCGAAGAAATCTCACGAACTGGCGTGATTGAAGCAGCGCGCGGCGCTACGGGCGCGAGGCTGGAACGATAAATGTTCTGGACATGCGGTCGTGCCAGGTGAGGCCCTCGGCATCAACCGCCGCCCAGATAAATCCCAGCATCAGGGCGGACATAGAGACGAGGTAGCCGAAGCCGCGCCAAAGGCAATCGGAAAGGCAGGGGCGGTTGCCTTCAAACGTAACCACCTCAAGGCCCGTCCAGATCAATCCAGGAGTAGCCGAAGCAAGGGCCGTGCAGCCGGCAAAGTAAAGCAGGATAAAGAAAGCGCCGATCACCAGCCCGACACCCATCGCCAGCGGATCGAGAGAAAAACTGCCGCCTACTTCCCAGAAAATCAGGAGATAAATGGCCGCTGCGGCCGCCAGCACCGCGGCATCAATGAGGGCCGCATAGAATCGCGCGCTCATGGGGGCAACGGGGACAGCAGAGGAGTCTCCCGAGGCGGAGGCAGCGCCTTCTGAAGAGCCAAGTTCGATCTCAAGCGGGCCTGTTTCGGCGCGGAGTTCTTCCTTGTTGCTTATGGCGGGCGGCTGGCTTGCAGCTTCGTTGTTCTCTTCCTGGAACGCGAGTTCGAAGCTCCTCATGCCGTAAGACGGAGGCGCCGGCTTGAATGCGCGTTTGGGAGTGGGGCGGACCGGCTCTCCCTCGCCGGTGGGGAATTCGATGATATTGGGTTGCGGCCCTTCCGGTTGCGTGGAAGCAGGTCCGAAATCCAGGCCAAGCGTCCCCGGAGCGTCTTCTTCACCCTTGTTCAGGCGCGCCCGGCGCTGGCGGTATTCCTGCACGCGTTCCGCAAGCTCGGCCTGCCAGGGTGAAAGGCCCGGCGTCTGGGGCGTTTTCAATTCGGGCGGCTTTTCTTCCGGCCTGCCTGGCGCGGCGGATTGGTCGTGCGGTTCGAATACCACGTCCAGTTCGCTGGCATCCTGTGAGTCCAATTCAGTCTCATCGAGGACTGATTCGGAACCGGACACTACAGATTCCTGAGACCCTGAAAACGAATTGTTGAGGTCGGCCGAGGCGCCGTTCGAATGACCGTTCACCCGAACGAAGGGATGACCGCACTTCTTGCATTGCTCAAGCCCGGGAAAGTTGATGTAACCGCATTTTGGGCATTTCACTGCACGTGGACCCCCTGCCGAGCATCCCAGAAGACTTACCGCAACATCTTAGCAAATTCAAGCCCTCCAAGGAAGATTTTGTGGTTAGAATACCTGTTTTGACTAACGTCATGGGTTCCATTGAAGGCTTGTTCAACCAGCCCAAGGCCGCCCAACGCCGGGTGGCCATCCCCATCATTCTGTTCCTGCTGGGCTCCAACCTTGAAGCGTTGGCGCAGTCCCTGCCGGGGATGCTGAACAACCAGGCTTCCACCGTCACAGTCCGCGCGGAATCGCAGGAAAAGAATGGAGATCTTTATACGCTGCGCGGCAACGTTGTGGTCACTTACCGGGAGATGCAGGTGACCGCGGACGAGGCTACATACAATCAGGCGACGAATGAAGTTGTCGCCAGGGGCCACGTAACGTATAACGATGCGACGGCGCACCTGGAGGCGGACGAACTCCATTACAATGTGGCCACCGGTCGGGGCTGGTTTCTGAATGGAAAAGGCTACGTGCACCCGCATATGAGGGCGCGCCGCGGGGTCATGCAGACAGAGAGCCCCTTTTACGTCCAGGCTAAAATCGTGCAGCGCCTGAACGAACTTGCCTACAGGATCACCAAGGGCCGCGTGACCACTTGCCCATGCGAGGCGACAGGATGGTCCATCACCACCGGTCGCGCCGACGTTAAAGTCGGAGACGAAGTCATTGCCCGCAACAACATCTTTCACTTTCTCCGAGCGCCTATCCTCTATGTCCCCGTCCTGGTGGACTCGATTGCGCCGCGGCCCCGGCAGAGCGGATTTCTGTTGCCAACCATCGGCAATTCGTCGCAGAAGGGCTTTACATTCGGCGACGGCTTTTACTGGGCCATCAACCGCAGCGCCGACCTGACGCTGGGCGCGGTGAACTACAGCGTGCGCGGCCTGGGCGGCAGCGCGGAATTTCGCGCACGGCCGAGCGCCGACAGCAGCTTCGACGTGAGCGCGTTCGGCGTGAACGATCAGGGACCCACAGGGTCTCCACAACTGGCGGCGCCAGGAGAAAGCATCCGGGCGGTGGGTCAGGCGGACCACTTGTTTGGCGGGTTCCGAGGAGTCGTGGACGTCGATTATGCAAGTTCGCTCGCCTTCCGTGAAACCTTTGCCAACAACTTTACGCAGGCCGTTACTTCAGAGGCGCGCCAGATGGGCTTTATGACAAAGAACTTCGATGCGTACAGCGTAAACTTCTACGTCTCGCGTTACCAGAACTTTCTGTCAACCACGGGCGGCGGCGCCAATTCCATAACCATCCGCGAAACCCCCAGCTTTTCCTTCTCCGGCATGGACAGAGAAATCGCGAACACGCCGATCTTCTTTTCATTCGACACCTCCGCAGGAGCGGTGGCGCGCGTGCAGCCTGATTTTTCAACCCAGAATTTCTCTGAGCGGTTCAACCTTCATCCTGAACTCACCCTGCGGCTGAAGCCGTTCCTCCATTTCCATGTGACTCCCTCGGGTGGAGTATGGCTGACGCACTACGGGACCAGCCTCCGCCCGGATCACAGCGGCGTTAACCGCTTTCTGGGCGATTTCACGCTCGACGTCCGACCGCCCTCGTTCGAAAAGGTCTTCAGCCACCCGATTGGCGGATATTTCGTGAAGCACGTAATCGAGCCGGACGTCCAGTATGAGGTGGTCCATTCGACAGACCCGCAGGACATCATGGATGTCGTGCGATTTGACAGCCTCGATACCCTGGCCGAAACAAACCAGATTGAATACTCGCTGACCAACACAATTATGGTCCGCAAGGACGTTCCTGACGGCCAGCCGGTTCCCCAGGCCCGCGAACTCGTGTCGCTGCGCCTCGCACAGATTTATTATTTCGATCCGACTTTTGGCGGCGCGCTTCAGCCCAGATCGAACATCGTCTGGGCGCCGACGGCGGCCCTCACGGGCATCGCTTTCGCACAGGGAAGGAACCTTTCGCCGCTGATCTCCGTCCTGAAACTGGCGCCGTCGTCAAGCTATGACACGGAACTGCGTGCGGATTTCAGTCCCGCCGGGGGAGGGGTGCTGAACGCCGGCATCACGTCAAACGTCCATCGAGGGCCTCTCGGACTGTCGCTGACCGATTTTTTCATCAACCGGACGGAAACAGCGCTCGTCCCGCCCCCACCAACTACCCCGCTCTCGCAAATCCCGTCCTATAACCTGCTGCGTACGCTGGCAAGCTACGGAAACTCGGATCGCAAAGGTTTCAATGGAGCATTCGGCGTTGACTATAACTTTGTGGAAGGGGTCGCACACCAGGTCGTAGGACAGGCGGGTTATCGATTTTCGTGTTTCACTGTCGATGTTGAGTACCGGCGGTTTGCGCTCGGTGCGTTTCGGCGCGAAAATGAATTCCGCGTGGCAGTGTCCCTGGCAAATGTAGGGACCTTCGGAAACCTGCGACAGGACCAGCGGTTGTTCTAAGGTTCTTTACGTCCCGGATGCTGGAACGCTGCTGGATGCGTTGAACAGCCTGCGTCTTGTCCATCCTGATTGCGATAAACTAGGGAAGGATCTAAGGTCATGGCATTTCCAATCCATCGTTTGCGGCGCTTGCGACGAACGGCGGCGTTTCGAGACCTTGTGCGGGAGACGCGCCTTTCGCCACGCTCGCTGATCTATCCTCTCTTTGTCTGCCCGGGTTCAAACGTGAAGGATGAGATCCGGTCCATGCCGGGCAACTATCGCTGGTCCGTTGACCTGTTGGTCGAAGAGTGCAAGGCGGTTTACGACCTGGGAATCCCTGCGATTATCCTGTTTGGAATTCCCGAGTCCAAGGACGAGGTCGGCTCAGGCGCTTACGATCCGGATGGCATTGTGCAGCGCGCTGTCAGAGCGGTCAAGAAGAGCGTGCCCGGGTTGATCGTGGTCTGCGACACCTGCCTGGATGAATACACTAGCCACGGACACTGCGGCATCGTTAAAGACGGCGATGTAGATAATGATGCCACTCTGGAACTTCTGGGGAAAGCCGCTCTGACCCAGGCCCAGGCCGGGGCAGACATGGTGGCGCCTTCCGACATGATGGACGGCCGCGTGGGTCGGATCCGGGAAGTGCTGGACTCGCACGGATTCGGCGCAATTCCAATCATGGCCTATTCCGCCAAGTATGCTTCGGCGCTTTACGGGCCGTTTCGCGAAGCGGCGGACTCCGCTCCGGCTTTCGGCGACAGGCGTTCTTACCAGATGGACCCGGCCAATCAGCGCGAAGCCATGCGCGAAATCGCCCTCGACATCGAAGAGGGGGCGGACATTATCATGGTGAAGCCCGGGCTGGCATACCTTGACATCATCGCGCTGGCGCGCCGGGAATTCGATCTTCCGATCGCGGCATACCAGGTGAGCGGCGAATATTCCATGATCGAAGCTGCCGCGCGAGCAGGCTGGATTGACCGGAAACTCGCGGTCCTGGAAACACTGCTATCTATTCGAAGGGCCGGCGCGGACATCATTCTGACCTATTTTGCCAAAGACGCAGCCCGGTGGCTGGGATGTTGATTTCGGCGCTTCATCCTCAATCCATTGCCTGCAGGTACCATCCCTGATGTCCTCCTGCCGATGCCTGCCTCGCCCGCTGCCCTCGCCTGTGCTGCGGGAAAACAGCGGTCTTCTCCATCGCGCGGCATTTTCACTGGTCGTCTGTGCTCTGCTGTTTACAAGTGCTGCGCACGGTGCGAAACGGGCCGATTCCCTTTCGCGGCATATCGACGCCATCCTTCGCGCCTCACATGCCGAGCGTGGATTCTGGGGCATCGAAGTCGTGCGGCTTTCCGATGGGAAAATCCTCTACGCCCGCAATCCCGAGCGGCTGTTTCTGCCGGCTTCGAATATGAAGCTCTTTACAACCGCAGCGGCGCTCAGCACTTTGGGGCCGGATTTCATTTTCAAAACGACCGTGGAAAGCTCTGCGCCGCCGGACTCACAAGGCCGCGTGCCCGATCTTACGATCGTGGGGCGCGGAGATCCGAATCTCGGCGGCCGCCTCTTGCCTTATCAATTCAACTCACCGGCGCGAATTCCCGCTGATCAGGATTTTGCAAACCTCGCCGACCAGGTTGCCGCAAAGGGCGTGCGCGAAATTACCGGCAATCTCTACGCGGACGACACCTATTACGTTTATGAACCTTACGGGACGGGCTGGACTGCGGACGACCTTGAGTGGGATTACGGCGCGCCGATTACGGCCCTGGCGTTTAACGATAATGCCCTCAAAATGGAAATCCAGCCGGCCACTTCGGTCGGCGCAAAGGCGAAGATTCTGCTTGATCCTCCCGATGCGTACTACAAAATCACTGATGACGTCGAGACAACCCCTTCAGGCGATGCGGCCAAAGTGGAGGTCAACCGCCTGCCGGGTTCAATGGAGCTTGATGTATGGGGGCACGTTCCGGTCGGCTCGGACGGCGTGGACGAAGGAATCTCCATCGCGGACCCGCCGCAGTACATCGGCGAGATGTTTCGAAAGCTGCTCGAGCAGCGTGGCGTCAGAGTGGACGGTCAGGTTGTGGTTCGGGAACTGGCGCAGGCCGAGGCGGATCGCGAGGGCACGCTGCAAAAACCGGAGCACCGATTTGTCCTTGCCGAACATGACTCGCTGCCGCTCCGCGAAGATATCAAGGTCACTCTGAAGGTCAGCCAGAACCTGCACGCCGAAATGCTTTTGCGCACGATGTCGCGTGTCCTCAACAATAAAGGAAGCGCGGAAGACGGCCTGAACATTCTTAACAATTTTGTCCAGAAAATCGGAATTTCAAGCAACGAAGTGCGCTTCGCCGACGGTTGCGGCCTCTCACGACAAACCCTGGTCGCGCCGGATGCACTGATCAAGCTGCTGGAGTTCATGTCGCGTGCACCCTATTTCCAGTCGTTTTACGACGCCCTGCCCGTGGCCGGGATCGACGGCACGCTCGGCGACCGGTTTCAGCATTCCATCCTCAAAGGCCGCATCCATGCCAAGACCGGTTCGATGGAGTATGTCAACGCGCTTTCGGGTTACATGGATTTGCCGGGCCGTCGCCGGCTGGCGTTTGTCATCATTGGAAATCATCAGCCGCTCCACTGGAAGGAGGCAACGGAAGTGGTTGACAGGATCGCGATGGAAATCTACCGCCGCTATGCTCGCGGGCGATAATCCACTCGGATGGCTTTGCCATGAAAACAGTCACGATCTTCGGCAGTTCGATTCCTGACGCGGAAACAGAGATTTACCGCGAGGCGCAAACGCTGGGCCGGCGACTTGCTGAAGCCGGCTTTGCCATATGCAACGGAGGCTATGGCGGGCTGATGGAAGCTTCCGCCCGCGGAGCACGTGAAGCCGGCGGACATACCATCGGCGTGACGTGCGAAATCTGGTCGAGTTCCGCGAATCCGTGGATCACCGAAGAGGTCCGGACGCACACGTTCATGGAGCGCCTGCTTACGCTGATCGAACGGGGCGACGCCTACATCGTCCTTCCGGGCGGCACGGGCACGCTGGCGGAACTGGCCCTGGTATGGGAAATGATGAACAAATCCACGTTGTCCAGATCAGTGGGCGGACGCAGGCCCCTGGTGGTGATGGTCCCGTACTGGCGGCCCGTGATCGAATGCCTGAAGCAGGAAATCCAACTGGCGCAGCGTTCAAACAAGCTGAAAATTCCCGCCCTGGAAATCGTGACGATGATCCACACTGTGGATGAGGCGGCCGCTCATGTGATAAAAGAAATTTCAGGCGCGCGGTCTTAACAGTTTGCTGAAGAAAGCCTGACTGTCATGCTGGGCGAAGCGAAGCGTCTCTGTGTTTCTCTGGAAATCATTGTCGGGGTCTTTCGCAGTGTCCGCGATGACGAAAGTGAATGCATCTTTCAGCAGCCTGTTGAGACGGCCGCCGGCGTTTCGACATGAGCGATCCGGACCTTTCTTCCGACACAAATGACCGCTACTCCTGCCGCGTCCTCGAGTTCGATGCAGTCCGGGACCTGCTCCGCGAATTTCTTTCCGGGCCGATCAGCCTCAATCGTCTTGCTGCGATTTCACCGCACGAAAATCTTGATGCCATCCGGACCGATCTCGAGCGCGCTCGCGAGGCGAGAGAATTCCTGCGTGGAGGGACGCGGCCGTCGTTCGGCGGCCTTGAAGACCCTGGCCCGCTTCTCGATCGGCTGCGCGTGCCGGGAGTCGCCTGCACCGCGCGGGAGATCCTTTCCCTGCTGGCTGTGATGCGGAAGGCGCAGGAACTGCAAAGGTCTTTCGACCGCAGCTCATTCCCCCACCTCGCAATTCTGGCCGACGGTCTGCCGGACTTCCGCTCGCTGATTTCTGAGCTTGGCGGCAAAATCCATCCCGACGGCGCGCTTGACTCCTCCGCCAGCCCGGAGCTTGGCCGCATCCGCCGGTCCATCGAACGCCTGCGGCATGAAATCCAGAAAACGCTGGAAAACCTCATCCATCGCCTCAGCCGCGACAAAATGCTGCAGGATGCTGTCGTGATGGTGCGCAATGAGCGGCTGGTGGTCCCCATTCGCGCGGAAGAAAAACGGCACGTCGCGGGAGTGATTCACGGCGCGAGTTCTTCAGGCGCCACCGTTTTCCTCGAACCCATGGAGACCGTGCCGCTGAATAACGAACTGGTCGAGCTTGAAGACCGCGAATATGCCGAGACACAGCGGATCCTCGGAGAATTCAGCGGGAAACTGCGGCAGCGCCTCGATGACCTGAAAGCGGCGGTTGCCATCCTTGCCGAACTGGATGTGGTTTTCGCCAAAGGGGCCTTTGCGGCGGCCTACGATTGCTGCATTCCGGAATTCAACCGCGGCGAGGGTATCGTGCTTTCCGGCGTGCGGCATCCGCTGCTCGAAAAAACGCTCCGCGCCATCGGCGGGAAGCCGGTCCCTCTGAAGATCACGCTGCAACAGCCTAAGAGCATGATGGTGATCAGCGGGCCGAATGCCGGCGGGAAAACGGTGGCACTCAAGACTGTCGGAATTTCCGTTCTGATGGCGCAGGCCGGCCTTCCCGTCACTGCTGATGAAGCGCATCTGCCGCTGTTCCATCGCGTGCTGGCGGATATCGGCGATCAGCAATCGATTCAGGCCAATTTGAGCACTTTCTCGGCGCATATCGCCAGCATTCGCAATATGGTTCAAGTGGTCGGCCCGGACGATTTGGTTCTGCTCGACGAACTGGGATCGAGCACCGAGCCCGGCGAGGGCGCCGCGCTGGCAATTGCCATCCTCGAGCGGTTCAAAAAATCCCGCGCGCTGACGTTTGTCACCACGCATCACGGACGACTCAAAGCTTACGGCAGCGAAACACCGGAAGCGGAAAACGCCGCCATGGAGTTCGATGAGGAAACCCTGCAACCCACCTACCGGCTGTTGATCGGTCTGCCGGGAAAATCGAGTTCAGTCGATATTGCCGCGCGCCTGGGGCTGCCGGAGGAAATTCTGCAGAAGGCCCGCGAACTGATCGGGGCGGAAGAGGCCGAAGCCGCCGCCCTGCTCCGGTCGCTCCACGAAATGCGCGCACTTTTTGAAGCGCAACTCGCTGACATCCAGGTCCGCGAAAAACAGCTTGAAGAGCGCGCGGCGGAACTCGAAGCCAGGGCCGAGGAGGAACGCCGTGCAAAACTGAAAGAGCTTGACGAGCGCCTCGAGGAAACGCTGCGTGCGATGGAAAAGCGGTGGGAAGAGGCGCTCGAACAATTGCGCGCACGGGTCGAAAAGGCGCGCCTTCCGAGGGGCTCAGAACGCAAAGTCGCCGCGCTCAAGCAGGAAGCCCGCGAGGAATGGAATGCGCAGGTCCTGAATGCCCTCTCCGGAACTGCACCGGAACCCGAGGCCGCTGCCGGAGCGCCGATCGCCGTCGGCGACCAGGTGCGCTTGACGCACCTCTCTACGCCCGGGACCGTTACCGAAATCGGCGATGACGGTCAGATCCAGGTCCAGGTGGGAAATCTGCGCCTGCGGATTGCGAAGGACGAAGCTCAGGTCGTGGCCCGCAAGTCTGACAGCGTACCGGCCGCGCGCGGACGGCTGGGCATGCAGGTGGCAGCGATGCAGGCCGACGTGCCCGATGAAATCAATGTGATCGGTAATACGGCGGAGGAAGCGGTCGAACGCGTGGATGAGTTTCTGGACCGCGCTTACACGGCCGGACGTGCGCGACTGCGCGTAGTCCACGGGTTTGGGAAAGGGATTTTGCGAAAGACACTCCATGAGATGTTCGCTTCGCACCCGCACGTCGAAAAATTCTACCCGGCACCGCAACGGGAGGGTGGAGGCGGTGCGACCATCGTCGAGCTAAGGAACTGAAGCGCTTTCATTGAATCCTTGGGTTCCCCGGTTTCATCAAATTAAAAGCGACTGAGAAATTGAAATGTGCAACTGGCCGCAATTTGCAGCTATAATCGCAAGCGGTTTCAGCCGGCCGGTCAGCCAGGAAAAGCAGAGCAAGGAGATCAAATGGGACTACTCCGTGACGAAGACGCCGCCGAAATTCGCCGCAGGCTCAGTGGAATGACGGCCCCCGTCAGGTTGATTCACTTTACGCAGGAACTGAATCTCGAATATGGGCGCGAAACGCGGCAGGTGCTTGAAGAACTTGCCGGGCTTTCGGACAAGCTTTCGCTTGAAGTTTATGATTTTCTTCTCGACAAGGAGAAGGTCTCCGAATACAAGGTTGACAAGGCCCCGGCCACGGTGATTCGCAACGGCAAGGATTACGGAATCCGCTACTACGGCATGCCGGCCGGATACGAATTTTCCACTCTTCTTGATGCAATCCTCGATGTTTCAAGAGGCCAGACGGGTCTTGCCTTGGAAAGCAAGGAAAAGCTTGCACGGCTGACGCAGCCGGTCCATCTGGAAGTTTTTGTCACGCCGACCTGACCCCACTGTCCACGGGCGGTCCGCCTGGCCCACCAGTTTGCGATGGAAAGCGACCACGTCACAGCCGATTGCATCGAGGCGACTGAATTTCCGGACCTCGTCAGTCTGTATCGGGTCCACGCCGTCCCTAAAACAGTGATCAATGCGGAGCATTCGCTGGAAGGCGCGCTTCCGGAAAGTTATTTTCTGGATGCTGTCCTTGAGGCCGTCCAACCCTCCGAAGAGGGCGAAGGAAAGGCTCCAGCGTGAGCAGTCAATGGCCGTGCTGCCGTTGGCGAGGTTGGCATTCTGGTCCGCTAATATTTCAGGACCGAGTGGATATTGTATTTTGCGAGCTTCTCCTTTCCCTTCAGGAACTCAAGCTCGATCAGGAATCCCATGCCAACAATCTGGCCGCCCAATGATTCCACGAGCTGCGCCACCGCCGCAGCGGTCCCGCCCGTTGCCAGCAGGTCATCGATGATCAACACTTTCTGCCCCTCGCTGATGGCATCACGATGGACCTCCAGGGCATCCGTTCCATATTCAAGCGTATATTCCACGCGCGCAGTCTCGGCAGGAAGTTTCCTCGGCTTGCGAACCGGGACAAATCCGGCGTTCAGGCGATAGGCCACCATGGGCGCAAAAATAAACCCGCGCGCCTCAATCCCGACGACGCGATCGATCACCTGCCCCACGTAGTGGTTCGCCAGCGAATCCACCGCCCCGTGCAGTCCCACAGGGTCTTTCAGCAAGGTTGTGATGTCATAGAAAAGGATTCCCGGTTTGGGAAAGTCCGGAACTTCACGAATCAGGGCCTTCAGGTTTTCCACGCAACATCTCCTCTGTTGGATGATAATCTACCATTCGCTCTCAACAAAAAAACGCCCGTAATCCCTTTTCACGTGCTCCTCGAATTCCTCGATGCGTTCCACGCGCGCGCTCCGCGGACCTTCGGCAAGGCGTGCTTTGAACTCCTCGATGGCCGCCGGGTCCCCGATTGCCAGCGCCTCGACCGTGCCGTCCGGGCAGTTCTTGACGTATCCTGAAATTCCCAGGCGGTTTGCCCAGTTTTCGGCAAAAAACCGGAATCCCACGCCCTGAACGCGTCCGTAAACCACAAATTTCTTCGCTTTCTTTTTCATAAACGGATCATGACGAATGGGAATTTATCGAGATGCCTCAGCACAGAAATGCCGCGACCCCCGAAATTCACTGACTGCCCTTTCGATCTGAGCTCTATCCCATCCTAACTTTTCGGCAAAGATCTCCGCTACACGCGGAACGGCCTCGCGAAGCACGTGTGCTGCGTACCAGTTCAATCCCGAACGGCGAAGGAGAAAATCGTCCAGTTCCAGCGCCATTTCGTTTTCAATGGCAAACACGACTTCCGCGCCCAGGCATGCGCTGCATCCCGGTAGCGGATCAGCCAGCTTGCGGTCGCGGCGGATTGGTTCGAGCACTTGTTGCCAGCGCGTCCCATAGGTCCGCACGATTCGCTCCGCCGCTGCGGGCGGAATATTAAAAAGTCGCACAGCGTCGGCTGCGGCGTCCTTTAAGTAGTGTTCGAAATCGTTCGTGTGGCCGCCCGGAAGCGGCGTCTTGCGGGTCGGATGTTCCGCCCAGGAAGCGGGCAAGCTTCCCGGCAGGTTTGTCACCACCTGGTCCACGAGCTTTTCTCCCAGCGAGCGCGAGGTGGTCAGCTTGCCGCCGCAGACCGTGATCAGATTGGCGGCCCAGGGGTCCTGATGGAAGCGATACTCCCGCGTGTTTTCTGATGGACTTGCGCCAGGCTGAATAGCCAGCGCCCGCAAACCCGCATAAGCACCGATCACGTCGCTTGTCTTGAGGGGTTCACGAAGAACGCGGTTGATGGCACCCAGCAGGTACTCAACATCTTCGGTGTCGGGGCTGACACGGGCCGGATCACCGTCGTAGTCCGTGTCCGTGGTTCCCAGCAGCGCCTGGCCGTGCCACGGGATCATCACAAAAATCCTCTTGCCGGACAGGATGGCCGCGAACATGGCGAATTCGCCCGCAACCGGAGGAATTACAATGTGCGTACCCTTGGTCAGCCGCACGGTTTTTGATCCGTCGTAACCCGGCAGTAAACCTCGCACGTGGTCCACCCAGGGACCGGTGGCGTTTACCCAGAAACGCGACGAAATTTCATACCGCCTGCCCGTGCGGCGGTCTTCCAGTTCGGCAGACTCTACAACGGGAGGCCGGTTGGATTTTCGTTTGTCCAGTTTGAAACTGCGGATTTCCGCATAGTTTGCAACGAGGGCCCCGTGATTTGCGGCGTCAATGATGTTTTCGATGGTCAGCCGCGCATCGTCCGTTTCTGAGTCATGATAGAGCGCGCCCGCCCGCAGCCCGTCTGTCCGAAGGCTCGGAACGCGCCGAAGAAGCTCGTCCTTGCTCAGCATCTGATGGCGGTCAGACGTGCCAAGATTTCCCAGAAGATCGTAAATCGTGAGACCCAGGCGTATCTTGAGCGGCGAATAAGGATCGCCGTGGTAAATAGGAACCAGGAAAGGCACCGGCCGCGCCAGGTGCGGCGCAAGCTCACGCAGCAGCCGTCGTTCGCGCCGTGCTTCGCGCACCAGACGGAATTCAAATTGCTCAAGATAGCGCAGGCCGCCGTGGATCAGCTTGGAAGAACGGCTGGAAGTGGCGGCGGCAAAATCGCCCGCATCCACAAGAGCTGCTTTCATCCCGCGCAAGGCGGCTTCGCGCGCGGTTGAGGCCCCGTTGATACCCCCGCCGATGACCACCAGGTCAAAAGTTGTTGACGACAGCTTTTCCGGATTTCGCTGCAGCATCTCTTGTGTCGGCTCGGTCCGCTCGCCATCCGGTGCGGCTTCAGGCATTGCGCATCCGCCTACGAACAGCAGGAAGGACCTTGCTGCGGAGCATCGGCTTCAGTTTTGGTCATCGGCCCGCCGCACCGCGGGCACGGCGGCAGCAACTGCCCTTTCTTCACGGAAAGAATGTTTCCGCATGCGCTGCACCTGTAGGTGGAATCCTCGGTGACGATGATCAATGCCATGGAAATCCTCCCCCGAGCTTTTGCCTTCGTACGGCAAAGCTGATCGTAGCCCGATTTTCCGGAAGCCGGTCGTGGTCATAAGGCGCTTGCGCCGGTTCCGCGCGGACAGCCCGTGCAAATCGAATTAAACCGAGCGCGGCTGTCCCCTTCTCCGTGGCAGTACCGCCGCCAGCGGCTCGATCAGCACGACGGCATCGGCACGGATGGCTTCTCCCTTCCCCACGGCGTCCACGCCCTCGCCGGTCTTCGCCTTGATGCTCACCTGCTCCGGCATGATGCCGAGCGCTTCCGCCAGCTTTTCGCGCATGTCAGGAATATAAGGGGCCAGCTTCGGCCGTTCCAGGCTTATAGTCGAATCGACATTGGCGATCCGGTAGCCTGCGGCATCGAGCAATACTCGGGTCCGTTGCAGAAACATCAGGCTTGATGCGTTGTGCCATTCGGGCGACGTGTCCGGAAAGTGCCGGCCGATATCACCCAGTGCGGCTGCGCCCAAAAGCGCGTCACAGATGGCGTGTGCCAATGCATCGCCGTCAGAATGGCCCACCGGACCCATTTCAAACGGAACATGAACGCCACCAAGGATCAATCTGCGGCCCGCGGCAAGCCGATGGACGTCATTGCCAAAGCCGATTCGATGCGTGTATTCAGTTTCCACAGGTCTTCTCCCGCCATAGCCGCAGCTTCCGCCGGGCCGGGCGTTCAGGCCGATATTTTATCGGAAGTTGCCCCTATCGGAGCGTTTTCGCGCGGCGTTCTGTCTGTTCGTGCTCCTGCGCAAGAAAGAGGCGGGCCAACGGCAGGTCTGAAGGCTTTGTGATCTTGATGTTGCGGTCTGAGCCCATCAGGACGGTGACCGTGTGGCCGAGGCGTTCCACGAGACTCGATTCATCCGTTCCTTCGTAACCGTCCGCCTCAGCGCGGTCGCAGGCGTCCTTCAGGATGTTGAACCGGAAGGTCTGCGGGGTCTGGGCCAGCACGATGCGTTCTCGCGGTATCGTTCCGAGGATTGTTTGCCGCTCCACCTGCTTCACTGTGTCAACGCTGGGGATCCCGAGGATCACGGCGCCGGATTTGCGCGCCTCCTCAACAGACTGCCTGATCATCTCGATGGTGACAAAAGGCCGCACGGCGTCATGGACCATGACAATTTCCGTGGTTGGGGGCGCCTGCCGGAGGGCCAGCGTCACCGTCTGCTGACGCGTTCCGCCTCCCGCCACCAATCGGACGGGTTTGTTGAACTGTTCCCGTTCGATTTCGGCGCGGGCGCGTTCCATGTCCTCGGGCCGCAAACCGACGTATATTTCATCAATCAGATCGGCCTTGTTGAATTTCCTCAAGGTGTGCACCATGATGGGCACGCCCTCCAGGGAAAGGAACTGTTTAGGTGTGTCGGTGCCCATGCGGACACCCGCACCCGCGGCAGGTATGATGGCAAGAACTCTCATTGCAGGAAGATGTTTGGTTCTTTCAAGTCTTGCAGCAGGTCCCCTCAGTGTTGCCCTGCTGCTTCAGGCTGAACGACTTCCGTTCGCTGCTTGTTGTTTTCGTATTTCCCGAAGATCATCTTTCCGGCCGTTGTTTGCAGAACGCTGGTGACGGAAATATCGATCGTCTTCGAGATCATTTTCTTGGCGTTGTCCACCACGACCATCGTCCCGTCGTCAAGGTAAGCAACTCCCTGATTGTACTCCTTGCCTTCCTTGAGGATAAACACCCGCATGATCTCGCCCGGAAGCACGACGGGCTTCAAGGCATTCGCCAGTTCATTGATGTTCAGCACGGGAACGCGCTGAAGCTGCGCCACCTTGTTCAAGTTGAAATCATTCGTCAGGATTTTGCCTTCCAGCTTCTTCGCCAATTCGATCAATTTCAGATCAACCTCGCGGATTTGAGGGAAGTCTTCTTCAATGATCTGAACCTGAATCGAAGGAATTTTCTGGATGCGCTGCAACACGTCCAGCCCGCGCCGGCCGCGGTTGCGCTTGAGAGGATCCGTGGAATCCGCGACAAGCTGCAATTCCCGGAGGACAAATTGCGGCAAGAGAAGCGGCCCTTCGATGAAACCGGTCTCACAGATGTCGGCAATCCGGCCGTCGATGATCACGCTGGTATCCAGGATTTTGCTGCTTTTCCTGGCCTGCCGCTCGGTGGCGAAGATGCCGCCCATCGCGGCCAGATTGAGCAGTTCGCCCTTGGACGCTCCCACGACCAGGCCGATATAGCCCATGAGCAGCAGGAGCGTGATCTGCACGTAGGAAACCGTGTCCTTCTCAAGCGAGGTCAGGCTGAGCAGATGACTGATGACCAACGCTCCCAGAACACCCAGAGATGCGCCAACGACAGACCCGATCAGCCGTTTAAGGCTGGCCTGCCTCAAACGCATTTCGATGACAATAAACGCAACTGCCAGCGCGGCCCCGACCAGAGAAGAAACCAATGAAGACCAATGAAAGGGTCGAAGGTGGTACGCGGCTGCAATCACGGAAATGATGAATATAACCCGGAGAGATGCCATTTCCCATGACATGAATTGCAAGCTCCCTTCCGTATAATTTCGTGCCGGTCATCCCGACCATGATGCCTCAAGAATGTGGCAGGCATACTTCGACTTCAGGCTAGTATAGCACCATTCCAACATCCGCGGTCAACGCGCGGAAAGCGGTTTTTACAATAAAATGACACTTTCCGGCCTCATTGATTATTTACGTTTGAAAGCCTGTCGGAGTTCACCTTCGCGACCGGGACTTGATCACAATCGGACTTCCCGCAAACCCAAATTGCTCCCGGATGCGATTTTCAAGAAACCGCTCCGTCGAAAAATGGAGTTTGCCGGCCCGGTTTGTAAATGCGATGAATGTGGGAGGAGAAGCCCCCACCTGGGTCAGATAATAAATCCGCAGAGGACGGCCGCCGGAGGTTGGGACCCGGTTGAGGTCAATCCCCTTCAGAAAAGCATTCATTTGCGAGGTTGGCACTCGGTAATTCCGGGCTGCGGAGACTTCCACGATTGACCGCCAGAGCTTTCCAAGGTGATAGCCCTTGAGGGCCGAGATAAACACGATCGGCGCATAATCCAGAAACTTCATTCGCCGCCGCACCTCAGCCGTGAATTCACTTTTGGCGGACGGCCCTTTCGGCATGGCGTCCCATTTGTTGACCACGAGGATAACGGAGCGGTGGCTCTCATGCGCGTAGCCGGCGATATGAGTGTCCAGCGCCGTCACTCCCTGCTCTGCGTCAAGCACAAAGAGCGCGACATCGGCCTGCTCGAGATGTTTTCGAGCCTGGATCACGCTCAATTTTTCAGCCAGAAGTTTCGTCTTCCCTTTTCGGCGAATGCCGGCTGTATCGACGAAAACGTACCTGGCGCCGTCGCGCTCTATTTCAACATCGACGGCATCGCGCGTAGTGCCGGCGATGGGGGTGACGATGGACCGCTCCTCCCCCACCAATCGATTGAGCAAAGTTGATTTGCCCACATTGGGCCGCCCGATAATTGCGATTTTCACCGGTACTTCCGGCCCGACGACCTCCCTCCCCGCTGCCTCAAAGCCGGCTGTGATGTGATCGAGAAGCTGGTCAACGCCCAGACCGTGTTCAGCAGAAACGGGGAAAGCATCCTTCACGCCCAGGCTGGCAAATTCCGCCGCAAGAGGAGCGTGCATCGGGAGATCAATCTTATTGATGGCAATAGAGAGCGGTTTGCCCGTGCGCCGCAAAAGGTTGCACAGTTCCTGGTCAAGCGGCAGCACGCCTTCCCGGCCGTCAACCACCAGGATGAGGTGCGCCGCCTTTTCGATCGCCATGCGCGCGTGTCTGAAAATCTCGGAGGCAATGGCGTCGCGGTCCTCGGGGACGATTCCGCCGGTGTCCACCAGCTTAAAACGGACTCCTCCCCATTCAGCAATGCCTTCAATGCGGTCACGCGTCATGCCCGGTTCGTTGCCAACCAGCGCACGACGGCTGCCGAGGATCCGGTTGAACAATGTGGATTTGCCCACATTGGGGCGCCCGAGAATCACGATGAGAGGCAATTCGGCCATAATCACTCAAATGCATGGTCCGGCAACAGCCGTCATGGAAACTTCTGTGCTATTCTTTTGTTGCCGGTGAACAACCTTTTCGAATTACAGTCTAGCGAAGGTAGTGGCTTCCCGCCAAATCGACCTCCAGGCGCATTTGGCGATGAAGCCGTCTAACATGGCTGTCAAAAGTCGAGAAACAACGGAGAAAGCACCGCTTGAGCAGGTCTTCGGGCATTCAGGCTGGCTGGCGCGACACCATCCCAGATTTGAGTACCGCGAGGGCCAGTTGGAGATGGCTGAGGCCGTTGAATCAGCCATCGAAAACGGTCAACATCTGATCGTCGAGGCCGGCACTGGGACGGGAAAAACCCTGGCCTACCTTGTTCCACTGATTCGCAGCGGGCAGCGCGTGGTCATCTCAACCGGCACGAAAAACCTTCAGGAACAGCTTTTCTACAAAGATATCCCATTTATCCGCAAGCTCTTCCCAAACCTGCGCGCCACGCTGATGAAAGGGCGGCAGAATTACCTTTGCCGACAGAAGCTCTATGATATTGAGAAGCAGCCGGTCCTGAGCGGGCTTGAAGAGGTCAGCCTGTACGGACAACTGCGCGAGTGGGAAGCCCGCACCCAGACGGGCGACCGAGCGGAACTCGAGGACCTCTCCGACAGCAGCGAACTCTGGTCGCGCGTGGACGCCCGCCGGGAAAGCTGCACCGGACAGAAGTGCCCGCAGTTTGAGCGCTGCTTCATCACCTGGATGCACCAGCGGGCGGCCGAGTCCAATCTGATCATCGTCAATCACCACCTGTTTTTCGCCGACCTGGCCCTGAAACAATCCGATTACGCAAGCCTGCTTCCCGAATACTCAACAGTGGTCTTTGATGAAGCGCATGAGATTGAAGACGTGGCCACGCAATATTTCGGCATCAAGGTCTCGAATTACCAGCTTGAAGAACTGGCGCGGGACACTGAGGCGACTTTGAAACTCAAAGGCATTGACGCCGGGGACGTCCTGAGTGCCGTACGTGAACTCCGCCGGCGAAGCGAACTTTTCTTCGAACTGTTTCCTGCGGGCGACGGCAGGACCAGCTTCGATAATCGGGAGAGTTTCCTGGAAGTCCATCGCGGTGCCTACTCATCCCTGGTGAACGCCCTCATCCGGCTTGAGACCGAACTGATGGGCGTAAAGGACCGCCCAGAAGAGATCAACAATCTGGCTCGGCGCGCGCTCGAGATCCGGCAGGCCACGGAACTCATCATGGAAAGCCGCGACCGCAACCTGGTTTACTGGTGGGAGCGCCGGGGTCGCGGGGTCTTTATCGAAGCATCGCCTATTGACGTTTCTCCCATCCTGCGCGAAAAGCTGTTTGCGCGCGTGCGAACGGTCATTCTGACTTCCGCGACGCTTGCTGTCGGAGGAAAGTTCGACTTTCTCAAGCGCCGCCTCGGCATCGACACGGCGCGGGAGAAAATCATCGACTCGCACTTCGATTTCGGACGACAGGCAATTCTCTACGTACCGCTCCATCTTCCCGACCCGCGGGAGGCGGAGTTCACTTCGCTCGCAGCGAATGAGGTCGTCAACCTGCTGAAGGCCACCCAGGGCCGTGCCTTCGTGCTGTTCACCTCCTATCAGCAGATGCGGGCAATCTATGAGCTGGTGCGTCGAAGGGTGCGTTATCCAATGATGATTCAGGGTTCCGCTCCACGCACGGCCCTTTTGAACAAGTTCCGCTCAACCCCGCATGCGGTCTTGTTCGCCACAAGCTCTTTCTGGCAGGGTGTTGACGTGCAAGGGCAACAATTGAGTGCCGTGATTGTTGACCGGCTGCCGTTCGCCGTTCCTACCGACCCGGTTGTGGCAGCGCGCATCCGCCAGATCAATGAGGATGGCGGCAACGCCTTCGTTGAATACCAGATTCCGGAGGCGGTCATCGCCCTCAAGCAGGGGTTCGGCCGGCTGATTCGCAGCGAAACCGACCGCGGCGTTCTGGGCATTCTCGACCATCGCATCGTGCGGAAGCAGTACGGGAAAATCTTCTTCGACAGCCTGCCCCCTTACCGCCGGGCTGGACGGCTGGAAGAGGTCAGCGCCTTTATGCAAGAATGCACATAGAGATTTGCGGAGAGTGCTTCATAAATCACGTTTTTTGCGGGCACACGCGGGGAATATGTCGGCTGGGGCGGGCACTTGCGACCGTCCCGGCAGCCGATGCACTCCAGAAATGACAATCGCCGGCGGTTTTCGACAAAGTTCCGCTACGCTGCTATAAATTAATTTCGAACGGAATTGCACGAGAGATCAGAAAGCGGAGGATGCATGTTCGAGGTTTCGGTTGAATACACATTTGCCGCGGGCCACGCCTTGCGAGGGTACAGGGGCAAGTGTGAAAACGTTCACGGGCACAACTACAAGCTCCGAGTCACGGTGCAGGGGGAAAAGCTGAACTCCATCGGATTATTAATGGATTTTGCGGACCTGCGGGCAGCAGTCAGATCGCTGGTAGAACGGTTTGACCATCAGTTCTTGAATGACCTCGAACCCTTCAGAGAAATCAACCCTTCAGCGGAGAATCTGGCGTGGTATGTTGGGACGGAACTTCAGAGGGAAATCAGACAGCAGGGTCTCTCGGTTAATAACGTAACCGTGTGGGAAACCGATACAACTTCCGCAAGCTACCGGCCTCCCGCCGGCACTCAACTGGAGAGCGGGGAGCAAGGCTGAATCAGCAAGTGACCCGATCTAATGTGACCAGAACGAGACTGTAGGGTGCAGGTGCAGGTTGTGCTGGTGCATACATTCTCCCGGACACAAATAGACGTCCTCACACCACGGGCAACGCAGGAGAAGGTTTCTCTCACGGATCATGTTGCAGACTGAACAAGCTTCCAGCAGGTCTGCAACCACGTGGCGTGAGACCTTTCGCCAGGTTTCCATCACTTCCTGTTCCTCGTGCAGTTTGTGAAGTTCATCTTTGTCCATCATGGCCAGCTCCCCCTTCCTCCGATCAGTATACAGCAACCGGCGTGCCAATTCCCGCGATGAGACATTCTGGTAAACAAGACACTTACCCTTTTATTTTCAGCACATAGCTCGTTTACGAAAAACCCGCTCGCACGTCCACGCGGAAATCCATTTCCGATTCGTCACCAGACTGACGGCCAAATGTCACATTTTGGTCTCGGCAAGCACCGGAATCCCAGAACACGAGCCTGCAACTCTTGTCCCTCGGGAACCTTCAAGCGTGCAGGGGCAATTCCGGAGACACCGCCAGGCATTCCCCGCATACAGGCCTCGGGCGAGTTGCCAACAAAACGATTGTCGGGATCTGTCCCGTTCCCGCTACGCGAACTTCACCTGTACGTCCGCACGGTCTTCTTCATTGGCCTTGAAGAATTCCCGAGGCTTCAGATTCATCATTCCCGCAAGGATCATGTCCGGGAACTGCTGGATGCGAATGTTGTAGGTGTTGACACTGTCATTCAGGAACTCGCGACGGTCTGCGATCTTTTCCTCGAGGTCTGTGATGCGCGACTGCAATTGCATGAAGTTGGCGTCGGCTTTGAGTTCTGGATAATTCTCCGCAACTGCGAACAGGGTTTTCAGCGCGCCGGTCATCATATTGTCCGCCTGGGCCTTTTCCGAGGCGGTTGTAGCCTTTTGGTACGCGCTGCGCGCCTCGGTGATCAGCTCGAAGGTCTTCTGTTCGTACTGCATGTAGCCCTTGCAGGTGTCAATCAGTTTGGGCAATTCGTCATGCCGCTGTTTCAACAGCACGTCGATGTTTGCCCACGCCTTGTCGATGTCGTTTCTCAGCCGCACCAGGCTGTTGTAGATGCTGACGGTATAGACGACAACTGCTATGGCCGCCAGGATCAATACCAGGAACACCAGAATCTCCACGCCCATGGTCATCCTCCTGATTGGAATCTATAACAGGCCATGCCTGGACATGAACAGCGCAGCACAGAAAACAGCCAGCCCCGCCCCGCCGATCACCATCATGGTGGACCGCCAACCCATGCCCTGTTTTAATTGGTCCGCTGATCTGGAAGAAATCAGAAAAGTGCTGTCGTGGGTACCCCTGGTGATAAGGTTCCTTTCATCCTCGCCACCGGGCCTGGGATTTTCCAGGCAGGTCCCGAGGACGTCATACTCGTTGTCCGGTTCGATGCAGTATTCTGTAAAACGAAACGCGTCCATACACCCGTAGCCGACCCCGGCATATTCCAGCAGTTCGTCGTCGGTCTTGGCGGTCGCTGAAACGTCGGAATCATCATAGGCGTTCAATGGAAACGCATGGATCAGGCTTGCCAGAGAGAAAGTCACCGGCGGGTCGCCAACCTGCCGGCGGCAATTTACCGGCACGTCGAATTCGGCATCTCGAGGGTCAACCAAAATCCGTCCTGTTTCATCGGCCAGATAGAACCGTTTTCCGTTCTGGTCCGTCCTGTGGTGTGACCAACCGTTTCTTCCAACGTATCGTTCGATCTTTACTCGAAACGCGTAGCACGGTGTACCGCTGACCGGACTTGGAAATGGCGTTTCGCCGCCCGCACGCCCGCGCACCTGAGCGATGCCCATGGCGATAGCCCGGATGGGGGTCGTTGGGGTGTCGGCCACCATCAGGCTTGTCCGAAACGTGCGCAATCCGCGGAAAAACAGGACGAACCCGAACCCGAATCCGAGCACCAGGTATGCGTCAATGTTTGTATATGGTTGCATCCAAAAGATGAGAAAAATCGCCTCATCGTAGCTTGGAGGAGGATAAAAGGCAAGCCCAAAAGATTAACGACCGTGATGCCTTTTAGGGGAACCTCGGCGGGTATGGCGGGTATCCCTCCGCGGAGCGGGGATGCCCCGGGTTTACGCAATCCTGTGCGCAGTTGCGAACTCTTTTTCGCAGCAATGGTCGTATTTCATACCTTGTCTTAAAACCCACAAACCTGATGGCGGAATGGCTTCAGGATTGTTGCCGATGTCTATCCCGGTTCACCGCTTGACGGCGGGTTTTCTCGTCATCAGCGCAAGCGCTCGCGCCCGGCACTCATGGCACAGGCTTCTGCCTTTCAGGTCGATGGCTTCGACCTCATGGGAGGCGGCCATGGCGCAGCGATAATCTTCACAATGCGTGAGGCCGAGCGTGTGGCCAAGTTCGTGGACGGCCTCTTTCAGCAACCGCACCTCGAGCAACCCGGCGTCAGCAGGCAATCCATAGAATTCCTGCCGCAATCTATGCGTTGAGACCACAGCGCACGTTCCGTTCAACTGTGCCTCGCCAAAGACAAAAGTCAAAATGGGGACGTACAAATCGAGCGCTGTCACGCCCAGCAGACGGTCCACACCTGAACCAAACTGTTTTTGCATACGGTCCAGGATGTCAGTGGAAGAGTATTGCCCTCGCTCCGGATGAAACGATGGGGCCGGGTCAAGACTTGCTTCCAGGATTTGGCAGCGCACGCCAAATTCCGCCTCAAGGGCGGCGCGAAGCGACTCCATCATCACCGGATCTGTTTCCCCGATCGCCAGCAGATCGATCCGGTTCATAGGGCTTCATCCGTGGGCCTTTTCCATCCGTACTTTTTCAGCTTATTGTGAAGGGTCACGCGGTCGATGCCAAGCACCTGAGCGGCAAGCGTCTGATTATTCCGGCATTGCTCCACGACCTCAAGGATGTGCGCCCGCTCGACTTCCTCAAGCGTCATCCCGCTGCGCCCGTTGTGAGGGATCCGCAGGGTGAAATCCTTTTCCTGAAGTTCGCCCGTGCGGGCCATCACCATGGCGCGCTCGACCGCGTTTTCAAGTTCGCGGATGTTCCCGGGCCAGTCGTACTGCATCAGCATGTTGATGGCAGCGCGGGAGACGCCCTGGATTGGCTTGTTCATGGAGGACGCGAATTTTCGCACGAAGTGATCGACAAGCAGCGGAATATCTTCCCTGCGCCTGCGCAGCGGCGGCAGGTCAATGCGGAATACGTTGAGCCGGTAATAGAGATCGGGCCGGAAAGAGCCCTGCTCAACCAGTGCTTCAAGGTCTTTGTTGGTCGCGGCCACACAGCGGAAATCGACGTGAATGGGCTGGTTGCTCCCCACGCGGGTGATCTCGCGTTCCTGCAACACGCGCAGAAGGTCCGTCTGGGTTTTCAGGCTGATGTCCCCGATCTCATCCAGAAATACCGTCCCGCCGTCGGCGGCTTCGAAGATCCCTTTCTTGCGGTACTGCGCTCCCGTAAAAGCGCCCTTCTCGTGGCCGAACAACTCGCTCTCCAGCAGGGTTTCCGCCAGCGCCCCGCAGTGTGCCACAACAAGCCGGTTATACCGGCGCGGGCTTGCAGCATGTATGGCGCGCGCCACAAGTTCTTTTCCGGTCCCGCTTTCGCCGGTGATCAGGACTGTAGCCTCCGTGGGCCCGACGGTTTCAATGGCATCAAAAACCGCGCGCATTGCGGCGCTCTGGCCAATCAGTTCCGGCGGGAAGCTGGCTTCCGCCACGCGTTCCTTTAACGCCAGGTTCTCCCGCTCCGCCCTCTTGTGGGCCAGCGCGTTGCGGACCGTATGTGCCATCTCTTCGGGGTCAAAGGGTTTTACTACGTAATCGTAGGCGCCACTTTTCAGTGCAGCCACCGCGGTCTCAACCGAGGCATAACCCGTCATGATAATAATCGTCAGGTCGGGCTTCACTTCGCTCAGGCGCCGCTGAAGTTCGATCCCGTCCATGTCCGGCATTTTGATGTCCACCAGAGCAATGTCCCAATCGCGCTCAGCCAGCACGGTCAGCGCCTGACGTCCGCCCTCTGCCGTACCCACATCGTAGCCTTCTTCCTGAAACCATTTTGACAACGAATCGCGCACGATCAGTTCGTCGTCGACAATCAGGATGCTTCCTTTGCTATGCATTGCCAGATTCCTTTGTAAGCACGGACATTGACCTCCGCTACACGCCGCTCTGCGCCTTCTCTGCCTTTCCTTCCAGCGGAAGCGTGATGGTAAACACGGTTCCTCTCCCCACCTCCGAATCAACGTCGAGTCGCCCCTGATGGCGCTCCACGATCATGCGGCTGATGGCGAGACCCAGCCCAAGTCCGTGCCCGCGTTCTTTGGTTGTAAAGAAAGGCTCGAACATCTGGGACAGGATCTCCTGTGGAATGCCCGGCCCGTCGTCTTTCACTTCGATCCTCACGTCCTGCAGATTGTCTGGCCGCCGCGTGCACAGGCTCAAGTTGCCGCCCCTCGGCATGGCATCGATCGCGTTCATCACGAGGGCCAGAATCACCTGTTCAATCTGCGCCGGATCGCACGGCACGCGCGGAAGCCCCTCCGCCAGACTGAGATGCAACTGGATGTTTTGAAGCTCAAGCTGGTGCTGCACGAGCCGCACGCACCGCTCAAGAACTGCATTCAGGTCCGCCGACTCAATACTCATGGAACTGGCGCGGGAAAAGCTGAGCAGGTTTTTGACGATTTCCCCGCAGCGGCGGCTTTCTGATTCAATCAGATCAAGCGCCGCTATTGCCTCGACACACGGGCCGGCGCTCTCCTTTGCGAACTGCTTCTTCAGGAGCTTCGCGTAGGTCAGAATTCCAGCCAGAGGATTATTGATCTCGTGGGCCACAATGGCCGCCAGCTTTCCGATCGAGGCCATCTTTTCGACGCGCAGCATCTGCTCATGCGCGCGGTTTAATTCTTCCGTTTTTTGTCTGACCCGTTCCTCGAGCGTGCGCCCCCATTCCGTCACTTCCTCGCGCGCAGCCTTCAACTCCCGGCTCATGGTGTTGAATGAACGGGCGAGGTCAGCGATTTCGTCGTGCGACCGAATGTCCAGTTGAAAACCCAGATCGCCAGAGGCCAGCCGTTCGGTTCCCTCTTCAAGGGTTTTCAACGGCTGGTTGACCACACGCCAAACGAAAATCACGCTGAGCGAAGAAATCACCGCAATGGCAAACAGCGTGTAGAACACCATGCGGCGCGTTGCGGCTGATACGCTGGCGTCGGCGGTTGCGAGCGAGAGGTCAGTATCAAGCACGCCCAGTACCTTCATGTTTGCCGGATGCACGTGGCATGATGCGCTCGAGCACTCGGCGGAGTTTTCAATGGGATTGATAATCCCCAGCACGCGACGCCCGCTCGCCAGCCGGTAGGTTCGGAAGCGGTCCGGACGATTCAGCCGTGCGAGGGGCTCTGCCTGGCTGTGGCATCCGTAGCAGGCCTCGGCTTTCTTGTTGACAAAAGTCCCGATCTCCGAAGGATCAGACGAGAAACTGATGCGGCCCTGCTGATTGATGATGCGGACGCGCACCATTCCGGGCTCATTTGCAATCTCACGGATGATGTGATAAAGCCCGTCGCGCTGATTTCTCAGCATGTAGTAGGAGGCGCTGCGCTTGATGACGTCACTGAGGCGCTCGGCGCTGACCAGCGTGCTCTTCTCAAGCTGCTGACGCTGCAAACGGATATTGAGATAGCCGAGAAATCCAAAGACCAACGCCATCAGGGCAACAAGCAGCAGTACGAGTTTGGCGCTGATGCTGTGTGCTATCCGCACCCAGCGCTTCGAAATTGCCGCGCTTGCTCCAGAGAGGCGCATGGGTCCACTCGGTCCCACTGGATGATTCGCAATCCGCTACACGCGGACCGTGGAAGAGCACGGATCTGTCCGTGCAAGCATACTGCCCACACCCATGCGGTGCACGGGTCGCCGATCGCTGCCGGTACGCCGGCCGCGTCCTTGCTGGACGAATAAAATCGAAATCAGCCCATTCCGGTCTGGCTTCAAGCCGTCCTCTTTCACGCGATTACCTCTTGAGAATCATGCTGCAGCCGACGGTTCCTCACCCACTGCCTTTGGTAACTCCTCCGGCAACGCTTCTCCTTCGATGGCCGCCGGGAAAATCGGCAGGTACTTGACGGCCAGCGCAAAAATCGCAAATCCTGCGCCGATGATGCTCGCCGTTACGGCAATCTCCGTCCACCGGGGAATGTAGTGGACGCCCGCTGTGGATTCCATTCCCGTGATGCTCACGTTCAGGCGGTTGGTTACAAACCCGAGCACTACGAGCACGGCACAAAGATACAGCCCTCCAGCCGTTGCTCGTATACGCGGGTTCGCCAGCAGTGCGATGGGCAGCAGGAGGCCGATCACGGACTCCAAAAGAAACAAATCCGTTTCATAACTCGAATGGATCACCAGGGGAAGCGCGCCGCGGTGGAGCAGGTCTTCGAATCGCAGGACAGCGTAAACTCCCAGCACGACCAGCAGGACGCGTCCCAGCGATTGCAGCAGTGGCAATTCGAGTTGCTTCCCGAAGGCTTTAGAACTCATCCAGGATTCGAAAATCACCATCGCCAGGCCAACCGCCACGGCGGAAATAAAGAAGAAAACCGGCAGGAGAGGACTGTACCAGAGGGGGTGCAGTTTTTCGGGCACGATCAGGTAAAGGCTGCCGAGCGAAGACTGGTGCAGTGTGGAAAGGATTACACCCGCAATTACGAGTGGAATCGAGATCGTGCGCAGCAGGCGCAATGGACGTCTGAACCGCAGGCGCTCGAACACCACGGGCGCAAACTCCAGCGCCAGCACAGTTGTATAGAGCGTCACGCACCAGGCGACCTCAAACATCACCGAGTGCGGGTTCCACATCACCAGCGGATGCCAGATGCGATAAGGACGGCCCAGGTCGAAAAGGAGCGCCACGACCACAAGCACATATCCAAGAAACGCCGTCAGCACGGTAGGCCGGATGATCGGCTTGAACTTTTCCAGATTAAAGATATGGACTGTTGCCGTCAGGATAAAACCGCCCGCCGCAAGCATCACACCGCAGAGCACGTCGAAACCGATCCAAAGGCCCCAGGGAAAATCGTCGCTCAGGTTCGTGGACGCGCCGAGGCCGCGCGTGAAGCGCACGACAGTGGCGTACAGGCCGGCCAGAAGTATTAAAGTTAAAAGCGCCTTCCAGAAGGTCAGCCTTGGTAACTGGATTGTCATCGCCGCTTCACTCCTTCTTTTTCTCGCCCTCTTTCTGGTTTCCTTCGGCTTCCGCAACTTCCTCGCGACGGTGCGTGATCCACCAGATGCCGCCGAGAAGAACTCCGCCGAGGGCGACGAGGTCCGGAATTCTTGAAAGCACCCGATAGGTCAGCATCGGCAGCGGCAGCTTCGGGATATCAGTCCGGTAGCCAAATTCAGCGAACGGTACGCTCGCAAGCAGCAGCACGGAAGTCCCGCCGACTTCATTCAAGCCGTAAATATGGTTGAGATATTGATTCGGCTTCCTGGCGATGCGTTCTTTTGCTTCGGCGATCAGGTCATCCCGCTCGCCGAATTTCGTGGCGCCGGTGGGGCAGGCCTCGGCGCAGGCCGTCGGCTTGCCTGCCGCCACGCGGTCCGCACACATGTCGCATTTCCTTACCCGAGGCAGGAGCAGGTTCCATTCATACTTCGGGACGTTGAATGGACACGCCATCATGCAGTAACGGCAACCGATGCACCGGGATGCGTCATATGTCACGGGCCCTTCGGGGTTCTTTCGAATTGCCGCCACCGGACACACGGAAGCGCAGGTGGGCTCTTCGCAATTCATGCAAAGCCGCCGCATAAACTTGTCACCGCGCACCTCGACAGCCGTCAGTTTGTGTGCGGAAAGTTTCTCTTCAGCGCCGATCTTATCGTCGTAAGGAAGTTTGTTGCGGTCGGCGCAGGCCTTCTCACAGAGCTTGCAGCCGATGCATTGGGTCGAATCGTAAAGGATCGCTTTGGACATACTCGCGCTCCGGGAACGGGTTGGCCCGATCCTGCAAAAACATCTCTTCTGAAAAACCCATGGCAGGACTTACGCGGCAAGCGAGGCTCGTTTTCGAGACTTGGAAACTTTGCAGCGGACGATTAAAACTGGAGCCGACCGGAAACTTGCTCCCTGCTGATGCTGCTTTGCTTCTATGTGCACCCGTGCGTTGAAACCGTCTTCTCATCGGATACTGATGCAAAATTCATCGATCTGGTCATAGATTGCTGCCTTTGGAGGCAAACCGGCAATGCGCCCGGTCACCAGCGCCTGTGATCCGGCTCACCAGAGAGTATGCAACTCGTTGTTGAGGCTTCGATTGCGCCGCAAGTGGGTTGCATCGGGGCCGGTTCGTGCCGGTCGCAACCGCTGGGGTATACTATCGGTCTGCAAGATGCGGAGAACACCGGAAACATCAGGGGCCTGAATGTCCAGAATTCACTCTGTCCGTGCACGTGAAGTGCTTGATTCGCGCGGCAATCCAACGCTTGAAGTCCATGTAGCTCTTGAAGACGGCGCCGTGGGCGCTGCGATAGTTCCTTCCGGCGCCTCGACGGGCACGCACGAAGCATCTGAGCTTCGCGACGGCGAACTCAATCGCTACCATGGCCGGGGAGTTCTCAAAGCGGTCCGCAGCGTCGAGTGGGAGATTGCGCCTGCTCTGGCCGGGGTCGAGGCCTCCGATCAGGCGCTCGTGGACAGCAGCATGATCCAGCTTGATCACACGCCGATGAAACAGCGCCTCGGCGCGAACGCCATTCTTGGCGTTTCGATGGCAGCGGCGCGGGCGGCGGCGAACTCCGCACGGCTGCCGCTCTACCGGTATCTGGGAGGAACGACAGCGCGCAGGCTGCCCGTTCCGATGGTGAACATCATGAGCGGCGGAATCCACGGCGGAGGGAACATCGATTTCCAGGACTTTATGATGATTCCGCTGCGCGCACGCACGTATTCCGAAGCCCTTGCTGATGTCAACGCCGTGTATCGGGCTGCGAAGTCGGTCCTGATCGAGCGGGGAGCTTATCGCGCCGGCGTCGCCGATGAAGGCGGATACGCACCGGCGCTCGAATCCAACGAATCCGGCTTTGATGTCATGGTAGCCGCTATGGAGCGGGCCGGGCTTAGACCCGGCAAGGACGCCGCCATCGCCGTGGACGTAGCCGCCAGCCATTTTTACGACCGCGGAAGTTATCGACTCCAGGTTGAAAATGAAGGCTTGACCGCCGAAGAGATCGTGGAGCGTCTCGAGAATTGCACTGACCGCTTTCCGGTTCTCGCGATTGAAGATGGCCTGAATGAAGAGGATTGGGAAGGTTGGAAGGCCCTGACGGCCCGGCTTGGTGACCGATGCCTGCTGATCGGCGACGATCTTTTTGTGACCAACTCCGAGCGGCTCTCGCGCGGGATTGAGGAGGGGATCGCCAACGCAGTCTTAGTGAAGATGAACCAGATTGGGACCCTGACGGAAACGATCGAGGTCGTGGGTCTTGCGCGGCGGAATGGATATGTGCAGGTGATCAGCGCCCGATCGGGCGAAACTGAAGACGATTTCATGGCCGACCTTGCCGTTGCGGTCGATGCGCCGTTGATTAAGATCGGTGCTGTCACGCGCTCCGAGCGGCTGGCCAAATACAACCGCCTGAAGCGGATCGAAGAGGAATTGGGGCCTCACGCCTGTTATCAGGGGCGGGAAACTTTTGGAGAATTCCTTGCTCCGGATTCCAACTGAAGCGCCTGAGCAGGGCAAGACTTTCTCTCGCCGGAAATCAAGTGAGGCACAGGTTCCTAAAACCGCGCAAATAGAGCAACCTCAGGAAATAATCGCGCTGCAAGGCTTTAAGAAGCCATTCGAATCCGTCGCTTTCGGAGACTCGTGAGGTAGAATAGTCAAAGAGAGTTCCCAGTGAGAAGCCGATGGTTCAAACTGCGGAGCGCCAATCCCACAGCCTTATTGATAATGGCTGTGGTGACCCTCTCGCCTGTCATCTTGTATGCCGTCGAGGCGCTGAATTTCCGTCCCGGCTTTAATCTCTACACGCCCGCGCAGGACGTTGAACTGGGCCGGAAAGCCTCACAGGATGTAGATAAGCAGCTTCCGCTGATTCATGACTCCCAGGTTGTCGGGTATGTGTCGGACCTGGGAAAGCGTCTCGCCACTTTTGCGCCCAACCAATCCGGCGGGACGAAATACGACTGGACTTTCAACGTCGTGAACAGTTCTGACATCAACGCATTTGCGCTTCCGGGAGGATTTATTTATATCAATCGCGGCGCCATCGAAGCGGCTCAGGATGAAGCTCAGATCGCCGGCGTCATCGCCCACGAGGAAGGCCATGTCGTGATGCGCCACGGCACGCATCAGGCGTCTCAGATAGTGTTGGCACAGGCGCCGCTCTCCATTCTGGGCGGGCTGCTCGGTCAAAGTTCGAGCATCGGGAGCCAGCTTGCCCAGCTTGGAATCAGCTTTGGCGTGAACTCCATCCTGTTGAAAAATTCGCGGAGTGCGGAATCGCAGGCGGATGAAGTTGGAACCTACGTTCTCTATCAGGCCGGTTATGACCCTTATGCCATGGCCCAGTTCTTTGAGATCATCCAGCAGAAATATCCGCAGCGGACCATTCAGTTCTTTTCCGACCATCCGAACCCCGGGAACCGCATTAAGAATGTCGATGCGGAAATCCCGAAGCTGGGCCCAAAGAAGAACTGGAAGACGGACAGCCCGGAATTTGAGGCCGTAAAGCAGAAGCTCCAGAAAATGCCTCCGCCGCCGAAACCCAGGCCGGCGAACCCGCAATAGCGGCTTCAGCGTGGCGCCAGTAATCATACGCATGATGGTCACAATGCACGACAGGATTTTAATTTAACCTGTGATAATGGCTTCCAGTGAATCTTCAATGAATCTGGTTCGCGGACCTGCCCGGAGGCCGGAATGGGCGCAGATGATCCGGCTGGGAGGCGACCGCGTTGCTGTCCTTTTCAACGAACTGCGAAAATCCGTCGGGAAGATCGATGGGATTATCGAACGGCTGCATTATTCGGCCGAGGAAGACCGCTGGGTTGTGAAGTACAGCATCGACGGGCTGGAGCTTTTTACCGCGCGCATCTTCCCCGGATCGCTCGAAGCCGAAATGGCATTGAGCGCTTCGGAAGCAAAGGCGCTGCTGAGATCGGAGACTTTGAGCCGAACGCTTCGGAATACAGTCAACTCCAGGCTGCAGGAAAGGCAGGCAGGCTTGATAAATTTCCCGTTGACCAATCGGCGGGCGGCGCGTTCATTCGCGAGCCTGGTCAGGGCGAAGTCCAGGTTGGGCCATGGGAACCAATTATGAGTAGTTCATAACACGAAGAGGAGGTGAAACCCATGATTTATCGTGTGAAATCAAAGAAGTCGCTGGCGGACGTGGCGCGCGACATGGAATCAACATGTCAGAGGCACAAGTTCGGCATCATGGGTGTGCACGATCTGAAGGCAAAGATGAAGGAAAAAGGAGTCGAATTCGACCGCGACTGCATGATTTTTGAGGTCTGCAACCCGCAGCAGGCAAAGAAGGTGCTGGAAAAGAACGCCGACATTTCGACTGCCCTTCCCTGCCGGATTTCAGTCTTCCAGGAAGATGGTGACACGGTACTGGCCACGCTGAAGCCGACGGAAATGCTGGCGCTGTTTGGGGCTTCGGAGCTCGAACCGGTCGCCCGGGAAGTTGAGCAGGCGATCTTCGCCATCATGCAGGAAGCTGCTGGATGAGCTTGCAATCGTTGACAGGAGTTGCGAATCAACGATAAGATATAGTGTTTTCTGTCAACAACATTGAGGTGAGTGTACATGTACGCAATCATTCGGACCGGCGGCAAGCAGTACAAGGTGGCGCCGGGAGACGTGATCCGGGTCGAAAGGCTGCCGGGAAATGCGGGGGACGGCGTTGAGTTCAATCACGTTTTTGCCGTCCGCAAAAAGGAACTCATCGTGGGGTCGCCCCTTGTGGAAAATGCCAAAGTAAAGGCAACAATCCTTGCCAACGACCGCGCACGCAAGGTCCGCGTGCTGAAGTACAAGAGGAAGAAGCAATACAGGCGTACGATTGGCCACCGGCAGAATTACAGCGAGGTCAGGATCAACGAAATTGTCGCCCCATAACCAATCAAAGGAACGGGGGCAAGACCATTAACGAGGCATCCTTATGGCGCACAAAAAAGGTTTAGGAAGTTCAAGAAATGGCCGGGATTCCAATGCGCAAAGGCTTGGCGTAAAGCGCTTTGACGGGCAGATGGTCCCGGGCGGCTCGATCCTTGTCCGGCAGCGTGGCACCCGGCTCAAGCCCGGGGAAAACGTAGGCGTCGGCAAGGACGACACGCTTTTTGCCAAAGTCTCCGGCGTGGTGAAATTTGAGGACAAAGGCCGCGCGGGCCGGATTGTCAGCATTCTGGTGCCGTCCGCCAATTAAATCCTGCCTGCGCTGTGTGAATCGGTTTTCCGGATATCTTCGCCGCACTCGCATTTTCAAGCGTCAGCAAGAAACTTTGAGCGATGAACTTTATGCTCGCCTGATGGCTGTGCAGAGGGTATCCTTGTCTCTGAAAAGCGGCGGAAGGTTTCTCCATGTTAGTCGATGAAGCCCGAATCCATGTAGCGGCCGGCAGCGGCGGAAACGGTTGTGTCGCTTTCCGCAGGGAGAAGTTTGTCCCGCGCGGAGGCCCCAGCGGGGGCGACGGCGGCGATGGCGGCAGCGTTTATCTTGAATCAACGGCGCACCTGAACACGCTGCTGAAATTCCGGTTTAACAGGGAGTTTCGTGCCGAGCGCGGCGGGCACGGCGAAGGTTCCAATCGCCACGGCAAAAACGGAGAAGACCTGGTAATTCAAGTGCCTGTCGGGACCGTCGTTTATGACGACCAGACCGGCGAAAAACTGATTGACATGGATGTTCCCGGCGTGCGGTTTCTTGCGGCCAAGGGCGGGCGCGGCGGACGCGGAAACGCGCGGTTTGCGACATCCACGAACCAGGCACCGCGGCGGGCTGATCCCGGAACTCCCGGCGAAGGACGGGACCTGCGCCTCGAGTTAAAACTTCTTGCCGACGTCGGCCTTGTGGGCTTTCCCAATGTGGGCAAATCCACGCTGATCTCGCGTCTCAGTGCTGCGCGCCCGCGCATTGCCGACTACCCGTTTACAACGCTCGAACCGTGCCTGGGTGTGGTTCCCGTGGATGAAGAGGATTCCTTTGTAATGGCCGATATTCCGGGTTTGATTGCCGGGGCGCACGAAGGCAAAGGGCTGGGCGACAGGTTCCTCAGGCATATTGAAAGAACGCGCCTGCTGCTGCACCTGATCGATGTAGCTGAGTTTACGGGCCGGGACCCGGTTGAGGACTACTCCATCATAATGAAGGAACTTGAAAGCTTCAACCCGGCAGTTGCCAGCAAGCCGATGCTGATGGTAGCTTCTCGTATTGACGCGGCCGGCGACAGCAGCCGTCTCTTCGCCCTGAGGGAGTTCTGCAGAGAAATGAAATCGCCGCTTTATGAGATCTCTTCGATCACTGGCGAAGGGCTCGAAGAGTTGAAACGCGCAACCTGGGAGAAACTGAAGGAAATTCCCCGGGCCGGACTTGCCGAAAAGCCGGTCAGTCAAACCTGACGTTCCCAGTGAGGCGTCTCGGGCTCCGAGTGTTCAGACGCCAAATGTCAGGCTTCAGGTCTCATCGTGGCAATCTGAGATTTCAAATTTGAAATTTCAGATCCAAAACTGAACTTGGCGGTCGAGATTTAACTGCCGGCTAACTATCAGGACTTACGACTTCGTGAAAATTGCTATTTTTGGCGGGACTTTCGATCCAATTCACACAGGCCACATGGAAGCGGCCAAAGCGGCCGCCAGGCGATTCCGCCTGAACAGGATTTTGTTCGTTCCGACCGGGTGTCCGCCCCACAAGACCACAAACGGATTGACTGATTACCATCATCGCCTCGCGATGGTGACGCTGGCCTGTCTGGAAGACCCGCGCTTTGTCCCTTCGCAGCTCGAATCCCCGGAACTGCAACCCGGACCACATTATTCCGTCGATACGGTGCGGCGCGTGCGCCGCATGCTTCGTTCGGGCGACAGCCTGTATTTCCTGATTGGCATCGATGCCCTGCTCGACCTGCCCCACTGGAAGCAGTTTCGCCGGCTGCTTGATCTTACGGACTTTATCGTTGTCTCGCGGCCAGGGTTCGACAGCCATGAAATTGAGCGGGCTCTGCCCCGCGATATGGTCAGCTCCAGGCGGCCAAGGATGTCCCAACGCGAGATTATTCTGCGACGTACAACGCTCCACATTCTGCCGGACGTCGAAGTGCCAGTGGCTTCCACCGATCTGCGCCGGAAGATTCGGGAGGGGCAAAGCATCACCGGACTCGTGCCCCCGCTGGTCGAACAATATATACTTAAAGAGGGGTTGTATAAGGTAAACCGGCTCCATGGAGGAAAATGACGGCAAACCTGCGTGAGGCGATCCGCGCTGCCTTGGATCGAAAGGCGGTCAACCTGACCGTTCTGGATGTCCGTAAAATTTGTTCCTTCGCGGATTATTTTATTATTTGCAGCGGCACTTCTACCCGTCATACGCGCGCCATTTCCGATGCTATCGAGGAGCATCTAAAGAAAGACCTTGGCCTGACCCCGGCACACCTCGAGGGCTACACCCAATCGGAGTGGATTCTGATGGATTATTTCGATTTTGTGATCCATATCTTCCTGGAGCCCGCCCGCGAGTTTTATGATCTGGAAAGGCTCTGGAAGTCAGCCCCTCGCGTGGCCTTGCCAAAAGGATGAAAGAATTGTCAGGAACCCGGCTCGTCATCGGCCTGTAAGAAGGCCATAATGGCCTGCGGGACTTGATGGGTCAGATCCATGCGCGTCCGAGTATTCTGGGAAGGCAAAACCAAAGACCCGCGCCTGCGCGAGCTGATTGCTGATTACGCAGATCGCATCAGGAAGCTCGCAGATTTCGATCTTGAAGAACTTTCTGAAGTTAAGAAGTCCAAGAGCAAGGTAACACAGCGGTTGACTGCGACAGAGGTTCGAATGCTTGATAAGATGGGCAAGGGTACTCGAGTTATTCTGGATCCAGAGGGCTCAGAATGGACATCCAAAGAGCTTGCCATGTGGCTGGGCGAACAGGGTGTTCGTGGAGCACGCGAGATCGCCTTTGCCGTAGGTGGAGCTGATGGATTTTCCTCGGAATTCCGCAGGCAGGCCCATGTACTGCTCTCACTTTCACGCATGACCTTGACGCACGAATGGGCGCGGGCCCTGCTACTCGAGCAGATTTACCGGGGATTCACTATCCTGCGGGGCTTTCCATACGCCCGCTGATATTTCAGCGAGGCGGCTTTACGCCGCCGTCTCTACAATGCCATAGGGCTGACCGTCCGCGATGAATGGGCGAACTCAAACCCAGTAAGGATGGGGCCTTGCAATCGCATGTCGCCGGTGCGTCCGAACTGTTGAAGAGGAGAAAGGATCCGCATTGCCTGAAGCAAGAAAGGGACTCATTATCGTCTTTACCGGCCCGGGAAAAGGGAAAACGACTGCCGCCCTTGGGACGGCTTTCCGGGCGGTTGGTCAGGGATTGAAGGTATTGATGGTACAATTCATCAAGGGCTCCTGGCATTACGGCGAACTGGATGCCTGCCGGATGCTGGGAGAAGACAGGATCAGGATCCTGCCCATGGGCCGCGGGTTCGTTAAGGTCGGCGTGGAAAAGCCGGACCCGGAGGACGTTCGCCTGGTGGAAGAAGCATGGCAATTCGCAAGCCAGGCCATCCTGGGCAACGAATACGACCTGGTGGTCCTGGACGAGATCAACTACGCGATCAGCTACAAGATGCTCGATCCTGCAAAGGTCGTAGAAACACTGAAAAAGAAGCCTGAAATGGTTCATGTGATATTGACAGGACGCAATGCTCATCCCTCGATCGTCGAGTTGGCGGATATGGTCACAGAGATGCGCGAAGTGAAGCATCCCTATCAGAAAGGCATCCTGGCCCAGCGCGGAATCGAATACTGATCTTTGCGCCTGTCCCGCCGAATGGCGGCGGGGAGCAAAACTGGACTTACCATGACCTGGTTTCGAAAAGAAAAGAAGCCGCTCGAAACGCCTCCGACAGAGAAGCGCGTCCAGACCGAAGGCCTGTGGACCAAGTGCGAATCCTGCAAGCGGATCCTCTGGAAAAAGGACATCGAGCAGAACCTGCTCTGCTGTCCCAAGTGCAACTTTCATTTCCAGATGAGTTCCGAGGCCCGCCTGGCCATGCTGTTTGACGACGGCAAGTACACAGAGTACGACGCCGGCATGAGTTCTCCCGACCCGCTGGGATTTGTGGACAGAAAGAGCTACCGCGACCGCCTGAAGGCCGCCGAGGCGGTCACGGGCATGAAGGACGCGGTTCGCGTAGGCGAAGGCAATATGGACGGCAGACCTCTCGTCGCCTGCGCCATGGACTTCCGCTTTATCGGCGGCAGCATGGGAGCTGTCGTGGGAGAAAAGATCACGCGCGCCATCGACCGATGCATCGAGAGAAAACTGCCGCTCGTGATCGTTTCGTGCTCCGGCGGTGCGCGCATGATGGAGGGCACCATCAGCCTGATGCAACTGGCCAAGATCAGCGCTGCGCTCGCTCGCTTCGACGACGTGCGCAAACCCTACATCTCGGTTTTGACCAATCCGACGACAGGCGGTACAACGGCCAGCTTTGCCATGCTCGGCGACCTCAACATTGCCGAACCCGGCGCGCTGATCGGATTTGCCGGACCGCGCGTGATCGAACAGACCATTCGCCAGAAGCTGCCCGAAGGTTTTCAAACCGCAGAATTTCTGCTGCAACATGGCATGCTGGACGCCATCGTTCCGCGCGCTGAACTGAAGGCTTTCCTTTCCAAGACGCTGGACTTTATGGGAGCATGGAACTCCACCGATTCCCGCAAATGACTGATTTCATCCAAGCGCAATCCGCCATTCCATTTGACGAATGTCTCAGAATACTCTGGGACCGCGGCCACGAACTGCACGGGAGGAAGTTTGACCTGGAAGCCATCCGGTCAATTCTCGCCGTGATGGGCCATCCCGAGCGCCGCTATTTTACGGCCATCATTGCCGGGACCAATGGCAAAGGCTCAACGTCCGCCATGCTCGCCGCCATCCTTGAACGCTCACGGTATCGGACCGGCCTTTACACTTCCCCCCACCTCGTGCGCGTGAATGAGCGGATTCGCGTCAACGGCGCGGATATTTCCGACGAAGATTTTGCCGCCGCATTCACAGCAGTCCACCGGGCGGTGGAAAAGCTCATCCAGGAAAACGTGCTGCCGCACCGGCCCAGCTTTTTTGAATATCTGACGGCCACCGCCTTCGAGCACTTTGCACGCGCAGGAGTAGATTTTGCGGTGCTTGAAGTCGGCATGGGCGGCCGACTTGACGCCACGAACGTCACGGACGCCTCTGTGGCTGTAATCACCAACGTTGATCTTGATCATCAGGAATTCCTGGGGAACACGATCGCCGCCATCGCCCGTGAAAAGGCGGGAGTCATCAAGCCCGGGCGACCCGTCGTCTCCGGATGCGAACATCCCGAAGCCATCGCGGTAGTCCGCCGGAAATGCGACGAAGCGGGTGTTGAGCTGATCGAAACCAGCGGCCTTCAATCCGTCCGGAACCTTTTTCACATGGACGGTCGCTACAGCTTCGATTTGGAGAAGAATGGCTGGTCATTGCCGGGGATTACGCTGAGCATGGCAGGCAAGTTCCAGGTGCGGAACGCCGTCATGGCAGCCGTTACGGCCCTTAAGCTGGCCGAGGGCGGATTCAACATTCCGCATCAAGCCATTCTCGAAGGTCTGCGGGTAGCGTCATGGCCCGGCCGGCTGGAAATTATACGGCAGCGGCCGCTGATTCTGCTTGACGGCGCTCATAATCCCGCTGCCGCGCGAGAGGTGGCGGAGTTCGTTCAAGAGCATTTTGCGGGCCGAAAGCTCAGGCTTGTTTACGCCAGCATGCGAGACAAGGCCATCGGCGAAATCAGCAACATTCTTTTCCCGCTGGCGGAAATGGTTTATGTTACACGGCCGCAGGTTGAACGCGCTGCCGAGCCGGAAGCCATTCTGGCCGCTTCCAGGGTTCAGCCGCAGCAGGCGGTGATCGAACCGGACCCGGTCCGCGCGCTGGAGCAAGCTGTGTTTTCCTCGGCGCCGGAAGATATCGTTCTGGTCGCAGGGTCGCTCTTCCTTGTGGGCGCCATCAAGAAAGCGGTCCTGACGGGTCGCCTTGTGCCCGAACGGTTAACGTCCCAGGAAGTCCTTTCTGAATACTGCTGACTTTCGTATGGAGTCCACTTCATCGACGCCCGCCAGGCAACCATCCAGCGGTGAGCGGATTCGGGATTTTCTCAGCTATGCCCGCTCCATCTTTTTCACGGATCTGCTGATTTACCTGTACACCGCCGTCTGCGGGACGTTTTCCCTGTGCGGGTCGTTTTTTGACGCGCATGGCCGCTGGCAGCACGGCTGTGCGCGGGTGTGGTCATGGCTGATTTTGAAAACCAGCAGAATTGACCTGCGCGTGGAAGGCCTGGAGAACGTTGAGCCCGGCAAGACGGTGATCTTCTGCTCCAACCACCCGAGCGCCATGGATATCCCCATTCTGTTCGTCAGCCTCCCGGTGCAATTCCGTTTTCTGGCCAAGCGCGGGTTGTTCCATGTTCCTTTCCTCGGCTGGCACTTGCGCCGCTCCGGACATATCCCCGTCGATCGCGGCCGCCCGCGCGAAGCGCTCAAGGGTTTTGACCAGGCAGCCAGGCGGATCAAGGAAGGTTGCCCGGTCGTTGTGTTCCCTGAAGGCAGCCGCAGCCGCACGGAAGAAATGCTTCCCTTCAAAAGCGGAACTTTTTATCTGGCGATTCTCTCCGGGGTGCCTGTCGTGCCGATTACTATTGTTGGCTCGCGCGAGGTGCTGAAGCCGGACTCTTTGCATATTCACCCCGGAAGCGTGCGAGTCATCATTCACAAGGCAATTTCGACCGAGGGCCTGACGGTCCATGACGTGGGCGACCTCTCGCGGCGCGTGCGGGAACAGATAGTTTCAGGATTAACGGCGGCCCTTCCGCAACTCGGCCCTCATGCCGGGATAAGCAGGGAACGGCAAAGCAACGGATGACGAATCGTCTCAAGGGTATCTTCGCAGGTCCATCTCGATGTATCAACGGTTGCACGGATGAACATTACACTTGAAAATCAGGTGGCGGTGATCACCGGCGGCTCCCGCGGGATCGGCGCGGCGTCGGTTAAGCTGTTTGCGGGTGCGGGCTGCAATGTTGTATTCAGCTACGCGCGGGCGGCGAGCGCCGCTCAGGATGTCGTGAGGGCGTGCCGCGATGCGCCGGGGGCCGTTCTGGCAATTCGCGCGGACATCACCAAAATGGCATACGCCCAAAAGCTGATCGAGAGAGCCATCCGCCGCTTCGGCCGCCTCGACATACTGATCGCAAATGCCGGCATTTGGAATGCCGCTCCGGAGCACATCGAAAAGATGACGGAGCGCCAGCGGGACAAAATGGTGGCCGTGAACCTCAAAGGCGTTTATACGGTGATCCGGTGCGCTGTGCCGCACATGATTCGGCAAAAGCGCGGGCGCATCATCGCCGTCTCTTCCACTGCCGGGCAGCGCGGCGAGGCGTTTCACACGCATTACGGCGCGGCGAAAGGCGGGGTCATCAGCCTGGTGAAGGGCCTGGCCACGGAGCTTGCCCCGCACAACATTCTGGTGAATGCGGTGGCTCCCGGATGGGTCGATACCGATATGTCGAAGCCGGTCCTCGCCGATCCTTCGGAGACTCGCAAGGCCATGAGCGCCATTCCGCTCGGCCGCTTCGCGCGCCCCGAAGAGGTTGCCATGCCGATCCTGTTTCTGGCCTCGGAAATGTCAACCTACATGACCGGAGAAATCATCAATATCAATGGTGGGAGTGTCCTTTGTGGTTAGGAGCAAACCCAATTTCCATCGACTCCTCGTCTGCGCCGCATGGATTGGATTAGCCGCAGCGACTGCTTCGTGGGCCGCACAGCAGCAACCGTCGCCGCCGGCCCTCCCCTCGCGCATCAGCCCCAGGGCGCAGGACCTTCTCAATCAGGCCATTCAGGCGCTCGGCGGGCAAGCATTTTTGAACTACAAGAATGTTACGACCGAAGGCCGCGTGTTTGGTTTTTCTCGCGGTGAAATGGCCGGCGTTGAGCCCTTTAAAAGCACTTATGCCCCGCCTGACAAGCGCCGCTTCACTTACGGCAAGGGCAAGCCGGTCACCCTGATCAACAATGGCGACGATGCGTGGGAAGTGGACCAGTACGGCCTGACCCACCAGTTGCCGGAACAGGTCCGCCAGTGGAAAATCGCGAACCACTACAATCTGGACAATCTGTTTCGTTCCATCATCAAAGCCCCCGGAATTCTGGTTCTCGACCATGGAGTGGACTTCGTTGCCAACCAACCGGTTTACGTCATCGAGATTGTTGATGCGGACCAAACCCGCATCCAACTCTATCTGCAGAAGTCCACATACCTTCCTCTGCGCGTTGCCTATCGCATCCAGAATCCCACCACGCAGGACTGGGACGATTACGTGGACGATTATGGCGATTACCAGCGCTTCGACGGCATTATGACGCCCATGAACATCACCCGCACCCTGAACGGCGAGCGCATCGGCGAGGTTTACCGCAACAAAGCAAGCTATAACGCGACGCTTCCTGCAAACTATTTCGAGCCTCCGCGCTGAGCAGGAAAACCATCTGCTATAATGACGGCGGGAGGTTTTGTGCGGCGTTCTGATAAAATCCGATCAACAACAATTCTCTGCGTTCGCCGCAACGGCGATCTAGTGATGGGCGGCGACGGCCAGGTCACCATGGGCGAAAGCGTGATCAAGCACAAGGCCAAAAAGATCCGCCGCCTGTATGGCGACAAAGTTCTTGCGGGATTTGCCGGCAGCACGGCAGACGCGCTTTCGCTTTTTTCGCGCTTTGAGCAGAAGCTCGAAGAGTTCCACGGCAACCTGAGCCGCGCCGTCGTGGAACTGGCCAAGGACTGGAGGACGGACCGCGCCCTGCGCCACCTTGAGGCGCTGCTGCTGGTCGCAGACAAGAAGGCTACTTATCTGGTGAGTGGCACCGGCGATGTGATCGAGCCGGATGACGGCATCGTGGCCATCGGCTCCGGCGGCCCTTACGCCGTTTCCGCCGCACGGGCGCTGGCCAAACACACGAAACTGACCGCGCGGGAGATCGTCCAGGAAGCGATGCACATCGCAGGACAAACCTGCATTTACACGAACGAGGAAAGTACCATCGAGGAGCTTTAACGGATATATACAATGGTTTTCTATTTACCTGAAAACATCGAAACCGCAACCACGCTGGACGAACTGACGCCGCGCCAGATCGTGGAAGAACTCGACAAGTATGTTGTCGGCCAGGAGGAAGCCAAGCGCGCCGTCGCCGTTGCGCTGCGCAATCGCATGCGCCGCCAGAAGCTTCCCGCCGAACTGGCGGAGGAAATCCTCCCCAAAAACATCATCATGATTGGGCCCACGGGCGTCGGCAAGACGGAAATCGCCCGTCGCCTCGCGCGCCTGGCCAACTCGCCTTTCCTCAAAGTGGAAGCCTCCCGCTTTACGGAAGTGGGTTACGTCGGCCGCGACGTGGAATCCATGGTTCGCGACCTGGTTGAAATTTCCATTGATATGGTGCGCGAGGAAAAAATCGAGGAGATTGCGGAAAAAGCCGAGCAGAACGCCGAAGAGCGCCTGCTGGACCTTCTGCTGCCACCGCCTACGCCTCCCCGCGGCGACAAATCCGAATCGGATGACGGCTACCGGACGGCGCTCGAACAATTCAAGCGCACACGAGAAAAATTGCGCGCACAGCTCCGCGAAGGCAAACTCGATGACCGCCAGGTGGAACTCGAAACGCGCGAGCGCAGCTTTCCTGCCTTCGAAATCATCTCCAACCAGGGCATCGAGGAGATGGACATCAACATCAAGGACATGCTCCCGGGCCTGTTCGGGCAGCGCAGCAAGAAACGCCGCATGCCGGTTTCGGAGGCCATGGATTATCTGATCCAGGAAGAAGAGAACAAACTCATCGACATGGACCAGGTGACCCGCATCGCCGTCGAGCGCGCCGAACAATCCGGCATTATCTTCCTCGATGAAATTGATAAAATCGCCGGGCGTGAACGCGGACACGGCCCGGACGTCAGCCGCGAAGGCGTGCAGCGCGACATTCTGCCGATCGTCGAAGGGACCACGGTCAACACCCGCTACGGCATGGTCCGCACGGACCACATCCTCTTCATTGCCGCTGGTGCGTTCCACGTCAGCAAGCCCTCCGACCTGATTCCCGAACTCCAGGGCCGCTTCCCCATCCGCGTAGAGCTCAAGTCTCTGAACGTTGAAGACTTCGTCCGCATCCTGAAGGAGCCGAAGAGCGCATTGGTCAAACAATACGTTGCGCTGCTCGAAACCGAAGGCATCAAGCTCTCCTTCACCGACGATGCGCTGGATGAGATCGCCAGCTTCGCCGCCAAAGTGAACGAACAGACGGAAAACATCGGCGCGCGCCGCCTCCACACGATCATGGAAAAGCTTCTGGACGAGATCTCATTCGAGGGGCCGGACCTGAAGAAGAAAATCGTGCGGATCGACGCCGCTTACGTCAGAAAGCAACTCGCCGAAATTGTGAAGGACCAGGACCTCAGCCGCTACATCCTGTGAACTTTCCATTGCGAACGTCCGATGCCGGCGGCGCTGCGGCCGCCTCCTTATTTCACGCACTCCGGTTGATATTCCACCTGCGTTCGTTCCACGAACAACTGGGACAATGGCGGGAGCGTGCAAGCGTAAAGCGGTCGATGAAGGCCGTTTGTCTTGTCGCGACGGTTTTTGGTCTCGCAAGCTGCGGCGTGCAGTCACCGCCGGAACCGCCACGAGTTGAAATTCCAATGCAGGTCACAGACCTGCGCGCCGTTCAGATCGGCCGCACCGTCAACATCACTTTCACGATGCCGACCCTCGCCACAGACGGGGAACTGCTCAACAAGCCGGTGGAGATTGAGGTCTTCCGCTCCATTTCTCCGTCGGGTCAGCCACCGGCCCCGCCGGACACGAAGAACACGCCGTGGCTGTCGCTGACTTCCCATGAATTGCCGCGCTATGTTCACAACGGCAAATTTGAATATTCGCTTCAACTGCCGCCCGACGAATTCCGCCGGCGCATCGGCTCAACTCTTTCCTTCGCGGTCATTGCGCTCACTCGCGGCTTTCGGGGGCGCGCCCGCAAGAGTCCGCCTTCGAACAGAGCTGAGGCGGCCTTTCTGGATGTCACGCAGCCGGTAACAGACCTTCAAGTGAAAGCGACGCAGACTGCGCTTCTGCTCACATGGGCCAAACCGTCAGAAACTCTCGCCGGCGCCGCGCCCACGCATCTTTCCGGGTATCGCATCTATCAGAGCGCGACGGGAAAGCCGGGCTCCTTCGAATTGCTTGCGACCACTGATTCAACTCAATACGAGGACGCAAATTTCCAATTCGGACGGCCGTATTATTTCCGCGTCAGCGCTGTGACTGAGATCGATGGGTCACAGGCGGAGAGCGAACCTTCAGCGCCTGTCGGCATCACGCCGCGCGACATTTTTCCGCCGCCGGTTCCCACGGGCCTCCAGGCCTTCAACGCCGCCGGCGCCGTCGATCTTCTGTGGGACGCAAGTGCCGCACCTGACCTCGCCGGCTACAACGTTTACCGCAGCACGGACGGCGGGCCGTTCGAGCGCGTCAACAAACAGCTTGCGCCAACGCCGATTTTTCACGATGCAACGGTCGCGCCCGGCCACCACTATCAATATTCCGTGACCGCGGTCGATCTTAGTGGTAATGAAAGCGAACGGTCGCAGCCGGCAAGCGTCACGACGCCGGCACCCGGTCAGCCGTAGCGACGGACTCATCTCACCTGGTGAATCCGTCCCGGCCACCGGCGGGGCGCACACGTGAAGTGCCGGTGTTATAATTCGCTAACACTCGGACAGGGTGCAAATTGTGAAGACTTGGTCGCCACTAACCATCGGAGTTGTCGCAGTTGCTGCGGGTCTTCTTGTCAGCGCCGGTACGATGACCTATCTGAAACTGCGCCGGAAGAAAGACCCGGCCGAGCTTGAGCGCCTTCGCCGCCTTGCGCTTGGTCGCACAGGCCGCATCACCTCCGGGGAAATCACCGGCCTCATTGAGCCGGAAGACGGTAAGTCGTCTCCGCTTCTGATTGCTTATCGTTACGACATCGCGGGCGTTACCTACGAAGTGACTCAGGATATTTCTGCGATGCCCGCCGTCGCCGCCGAGGCTTCGCGCCTGATCGGCCGGACAATCAGCGTGAAGTACGATACGAGGCACCCCACCAATTCAATTGTCGTTTGCGAAGAATGGTCGGGAGTTCGCAGCTCCAAACTCGGCGGATCGGCAGGCGACAGTACAGCGCCTGCTCCCGCGGAGCCAGCCAATAAGTCGTAGCGGCGGGCTGCAATAGTCATGCGTCCTCGTACCGGATTTACTTCGCCCTGCCGCTTGTTTGGAAGTAACGGCTTCGCAACCCATCTACACTCGACGCCGTCCCCGGCGACGTGGCCGCCTCCACGGCTTCGCATTCACGCACTGCAACAGGGATTCATGGCATAATCTCGCATATGAGATTACAGGCGAGACAATCCCTGACTGAAATCGCCGTGTTCGTTCTCATGGCAATGGCCGTGGGTGTCGCGCTTGAAACCATCGATGCCCCCGCCGCTCCAAACGAAGCGGACGCTCCGCAGTATTCCTCGGACGGCAAGCTCCTGCTGCCGCACGACTACCGGGAGTGGATTTATCTTTCCTCCGGCCTTGGCATGGAGTACAACCCGGCGCACAAGCCCGGAAGCGAGTTCACCAACGTATTCGTGAAGCCTTCGTCTTACCGAGAATACCTCCGCACAGGCCGATGGCCGGACCGCACGGTGTTCGTGCTGGAAGAACGTGCTTCGGCCACGCAGGGTTCAATTAATCACGGAGGCCATTACCAGACGGCGCTCGAGCATTTGGCAGCCTCCGTCAAGGACGAAAAACGCTTCCCCGAAAAATGGGCCTATTTCTCGTTCGCGGTCGGCACGCAGGAAGCGCCGCCCAACCCGCGCGAAGCCTGCTTCGCCTGCCACAACGCCCACGGCGCCGTGGATAATACTTTTGTGCAGTTCTATCCCACGCTCAAGCCTGTGGCCATGAAACACGCAACCTACAACACGGCTGAGGCTGCCGGAACCCAGAAATAACTTTTGCGCAGGTGAGAAAGCCTGGTCCTTCAACCAACTTTTCAAACGGAGTAAAGCCAATGACTGAGCCGATCCATGAATTGCACGAGCACGCCGAAAAGGCCCGGGAAGATTCAGGCCTCGTGGGAGCCACATTCACGATGTCGGTGATGGCCGTACTGGTCGCTGGTATTTCCGTCCTTGGCCACCGCGCCCACACTGCGACGCTGCTGGATCAGACCAAGGCGGCTGACGCCTGGGCAGAATACCAGGCGCGCAATATCCGCCGCCACACAGACCAGCTTTTCCTTGACCTTTTTTCCGTTGTGCCCGTGAAGGACTCCGCACAAGCTGGAAAATTGAAGCAGGAATACTCAGGCGAAGTGCAACGCTACGAAAAAAGTCTGAAAGAAACCCGCCAACGGGCTGAGGAATTTGACTCCGAGGCCCTTACGAACGAGGCAAAAGGTTCGCGGCTCGATCTGGGCGAGGTCTTTCTCGAGGCCGCGCTTGTGATTACTTCCATTACGCTCATCACGCGAAAGAAATTCTTCTGGATATTGGGCTCAGCACTGGCCATCACCGGAATCATGATCGCGATCGGCTCCGCGTGGGTCCATTAAGCTCAGATTTTTCTTCAGGCTCGGGAAGACTGCAAATTCGCAGGAAAGCATCCGGCGTGAGGCCGAACGGCCGCGCCAGGAGAAGTCGCTGACGCAAGATGGGCCGGCGAAAAAGGTTTGAGCAAGAAAGAGCAAAAAGAGTTGACCTGACGCGGAAAGCAAGACCACAGCCTGCTATTTTATCGGGCCACAGCGTATTCAACTCAACGCCGACTGGTGGTGCGCTTCGAGGCCGCAGGAATTTCAAGGCAAACCGCTGAGTTTTTTCCCAAGTTGGTCCGGTACCTAATGCAGAGATACGTTGCTGCGCTCAGGATGACATAGCGGGCGTCAGGTGAGGAAAAACTCACGGGCGAGCTTTTCCCAGGTGCTGCCGGTCAAATGTTCCGCAAGGTCCTCAACGGCGAGGCCGCCGTCCTGCGCGGTGGCCCCGGCGGCTGCCGAGATGCGCATGCGCAGTCGCGTAGCGGCTTCTTCCATCCAGTGGCGCGCAAGCGTTCCGGACAGCAGGTTGCGGAAACTTGTCCGCGCATCAGGCGCCTGGACCGTCACCAGCCAGCCTTCTCCGTAAGGATCGCGCGCAAGTAGCGTGGGGTCCTTCAGCACGGCCTCATTCAAGCCGGTTACTTCGCCTTCGATGGGCGAAACCAGTTCCGCCCTGCCGCCATTGCGAATGATGGTGGCAAGCTTCTGGCCCTGGCGAACCCATTGACCCCGCCGCGGAACGACGATCTCATCCGGCTTGCCGATCAGCCGCGCGGCAAAATCGTCCACCCCGACGCGCACGAAGTTGGGGCTCTCACCCAGCGCCCACGTGTGGCCCGGATGGTAGCTCAGGTTGCTGCGCACTTCGAACCCGCCTGCAAACGCCGGCCGCAATCCCGGCGCAACGGGGGCCTTGCGCGCCACCTGCTCGACCGCGGGCTTCTTCCCGTGCAGATAGTCGATCAGCAGAAACACCGCAAACGTTGCAAGCACCAAAAGGGCTGTCATTGCTGTCCTCCTTTGCCGCTTCAGTCCTGTCCTTCGGCAAAGGCGAAGAGCAATGCGCGGGCCAGTGCGCAAATTTCTCAGCTCCTTTGTGGCAATAGCGCTATCGGATTGAAAATCCGCCGGAAATAGCTCATGCCGAATATCGGGGGAGGCAAACACGCTGTTTCCCGGATCGGCCCGGTGATCAAATCAGCCACGGCGGCCGGGGTTATGCTGCAGGCGACGGCAAACGCATCTGCCGATGATTCATGCCATTAGCGACAAAAATCCGCGTCGATGAATTTTGCATCACGGGTGATGTAATCTTCATCGGCCCTCAGGATGGATTTGCGCCCGTCAATCATCTATTCTGGAACTGCAACCATGAGGAAATCCAACTGAGGCCGAAAGGAGCGAAATGAAGGTCATCGATCCCGTTTGCAAGATGCAGATTGAATCCGAAAAGGCGGCGGCCACGAGCCAGTACAAAGGCCAGACGATCTATTTCTGTGCGCCGGGCTGCAAGGTGAAATTCGACAAGGAACCGGAGAAGTATCTGGGCAAGTAGCGCGAAGCTGCGCGGTCAGACGACCGTCACGCTGATGACGGCCTGGCCCGTTGCGCCGTCGGGGTATGTGGATGTCGGGCCGCGCCCTTCAACACGGCCCTTGCCGTCGATGGCGCGGACGCGAATGCGGTATTTGCCGCGAGCGGGGTTCACCCAGGTGTACTTCCAGAATGTCCACACGATGGGTGAAGGGTTGCTGAAGATGGCCGTTGGCCTCCACGTTTTTCCGTCATCAAAGCTGATTTCGACTGCGCGGATGCCGTCCAGGTTACCGATCGCGTAACCCGCAAAATCGAAACTGCGGGCGAAGATTTTCGCGCCGTCCTTGAGATCGGTGAATCGGGCCTGCGCCCAGCGCTCGCAATCGTCGGACCAGCCGCGGCTTTCCCAATAGCCCAGATAGTGCTTGTCGAGCAGTTCGATGCGCGTCACCCATTTGGGCTGCTTCATGCCGAACTTGCCGGGAATAAAGAGCCGCACCGGGTAGCCGTGGACAGGCGGCAGGTCCTCGCCGTTCATCTGGTAAGCAATAAAATTCTCTTCGTTCCACAGGCGATCGAGCGTGTGCCCGGTGGAGAAACCGTCCGCCGCGTAGAGCGCCGCGTGCGTCGCTTTGGAGGAAGGCTTTGCGCGTTCGAGCAGCGGCTTCAGCGGAGTGCCGGTCCATCGTGCGTTACTGATGGCAGTGCCGTCGATGGGGTTTGAAATGCACTCGAGCGTATAGACCTTTTCGATCCGCGGCAGCTTCAACAGGTCCTGATAATTGATTGAAAATGGGCGCTCGACCAGCCCGTCGAATTTGAGTTCCCACTTGTTGCGGTCGAGGGTGGGCGTGCCGCCTTTCGAGGTAATGTAAAACTGATCGTTGGGCGTAATAGCCATCAGCGCCGCGCGGCTGCCATATTGCTCAAAGGCCTTCACCGAAAGCCCCGCCGGATCGCGCATGCCGTCCATCCAGCGGTTGGTGAAGGCGTATTCAATCAGGCCGATTCCGCCCGCCACCGCGCCGATAATCAGTGTCCGCCGCTCCATGGTGATATGCTATGAGATGTTCGAATCAGCCCCGGCGTTTCATCATATCCTGAATATGGAGGGTTCGACCTGAAGAATTCGACTGCCCGCACGGGCGGCGCCAGTGGGGCTCGGATCGCACGTTTTTACGACAGGGTTGCGCCCGTTTACGGGTTCTGGTCACAACTTTTCGAGAGCGGGGCCGCCCGGCGGGCCCTCGAAGCGGCCCGACTTTCAGGGACCGAAGCCGTGCTGGAGGTTGCAGTTGGCGGCGGGGAATTTCATTCTTCGCTGGCGCGGATGTCAGGATTGAGGCATTGTGTGGGGACCGACCTCTCCGCGAGAATGCTTGCACGCGCACGCCGCCGCCTTGAACTGGATGGCATCGAAAAGTACGCTCTTTGCCGTGCTGATGCGCATTCTTTGCCCTTCGGTGCCTCGACCTTTGATGTTCTCTTTAATCTTTATATGCTCGACCTTCTGTCGATCGAGGACGTTCCTTATGTGCTGCGGGAGTTTGCACGCGTGCTGAGACCCGGAGGCCGGCTGGTGGTCGTAACCATGGCCGAGCAGGTTCGTCTGGTTAACGCACTTTGGATGCGCCTTTATCGCTGCTTGCCAGTCTTAGTGGGAGGCTGTCGCCCGCTGCCCATCGCTGAAATGCTGGCTTCGAATCGATGGAAGATTGAATTGCGCGAACAGATTTCGCAATGCGGCTTCCGATCGGATTTGTTCGTCGCGCAATTTGCAAAGGTTGGAGTCCCATGAACGAAACGCCTGTGGTGCATCATCGCCGGCAGTACTGCTCGCGGTGCAATCATCTGATGTTCGATTTTTACGCTTCGGAGGACGGACACTTCGGCCTGGCCAACCTTTCCGGCAGCAGAGAAGTCGATGGCGGTCCGTCCGGGCGCGAAGTCGAGTGCCTGAAGTGCGGCGCGCGCTACCGCCTGCTCGACCGGCTGGACGCCATGGGCCAGGCAGCAAACCGAATTTAGCGCGTTGTCATGCTTGTCATTGTGAGCGTCCGGCACGCCATGCCGAGCGCGGCGAAGCACCGCTGTAGTTCCCTGAAGCTAAATGCGGAGGTCCCTCGTTCCGCTCAGGATGATAATTCACTGCAATCTTTTCAGAACACGCGCCTGATGTTCTCATATGGAAGAAGCTGTCTTCACGCCTGAAACTCTCGGCAGGTATCTGGCCGCTCGCGGGCTGGCCGAAAACGCGGCGGCGCTTTCGATTCACGAACTTGGCGGCGGCGTCTCAAACATTGTCGCGCTGATCGAAGGGCCGGGCATCCGCTGGGTGGTCAAGCAGTCGCTCGGCAAACTGCGCGTGAAGGACGATTGGCGATCACGCCGCGACCGCATTTTCCGCGAAGCCGATGCGATTGAAGCGCTCGGCGCGGTCCTTGACGGTGCGGTGCCGCAGGTGGTCCACGTGGACCGCGAACACTTTCTGTATGTGATGACGGCGGCCCCCGGCGGCTCAGTAGTGTGGAAGCAATCACTGCTCGAAGGCGATGTGCAATGCGAAGTGGCCGGGGCTGCGGGGCGTCTGCTTGCGGCCATGATCAAGGCCGGGCAGTCGCGGCCTGAATTCAAAGAACAGTTTGCCGACCGCACCGTATTCGATGAACTGCGAATCGATCCGTATTACCGCACCACGGCGGCGCGCCATCCGGACGCGCGCGATGCGCTGCACCGCCTGATCGAAGATTCGTGGAACATCCGAACTGCGCTCGTTCACGGCGATTACAGCCCGAAGAACATGCTGGTGCGCGGCAGCAACGTCTTCCTGATCGATTTTGAAGTGGTGCACTGGGGCGATCCGGCGTTTGATTCAGGATTTCTGCTGAACCACCTGATGCTGAAGTCGTTCCATCAGCCGCGTTATGCCGGACGGTACTTCGAAGCCGCGCGGGCGTTCTGGGATGTGCTCGAGGCGGGCATTCGCAGCGCCGCCATGGTGGATTTTGAAGCCATGACCGTGCGTCACCTCGGCGGATTGATGCTGGCGAGGATCGATGGTAAATCGCCGGTGGAATACATCACCGACGAAACGACAAAATCCCGCGTGCGCCGCACAGCGAAAATCCTGCTGACACAGGCGCCGCGCTCGGTTGAAGCGGCCTTTGAAATCGTCAGGCAAGGCATTGTGGATCGAGAAATGATTTAGTCCCGCCTCGTAATCTCATTAACAGCCGGAGACCGGAGGTCTGTATAATGCGTGATGGTGCGGGTGATGAAAGCATTTCCTTCTCTGAGGTCCGACCCTTGACGCTTGAAGAAAAACTTGAAGAACTCCGCCGCAGGCATGCCCTGGCTGAAGCCGGCGGCGGCCAGGAACGGCGGGCGCGCCAGCACGCCGAAGGCAAGCTCGCCGCGCGGGAGCGCATCGAACTTTTGTTTGACGAGGGCACGTTCGAAGAAGTCGGCAAATTCGTCGAGCACAACTGCCGCGACTTCGGCATGGAATCGCAGCGCATTCCGGGCGACGGCGTCGTGACCGGCTACGGCCTCATCAACGATCGCCTTGCTTACGCCTTCGCGCAGGATTTCACAGTTTTCGGGGGTTCGTTGAGCGAAGCCAATGCCGGCAAAATCTGCAAGATCATGGACCTCGCCATGAAGGTGGGGGCGCCGCTCATCGGCCTGAATGATTCCGGCGGCGCACGAATTCAGGAGGGCGTCGCCTCGCTCGCCGGTTACGCGGACATCTTCCTGCGCAACACGCTGGCTTCCGGGGTCGTCCCGCAGATTTCCGCCATCATGGGGCCGTGCGCGGGCGGCGCAGTCTATTCGCCGGCCATCACGGACTTCATCCTGATGGTTGAAAATTCCAGCTACATGTTTGTCACCGGCCCCGATGTCATCCGCACCGTGATGCACGAGGACGTCGCCAAGGAAGAACTGGGCGGCCCGCGCGCTCACAGTTCGAAGAGCGGCGTGGCGCATTTTGTCACGCGCGATGACGCCGAGTGTCTGGCGCTGATCCGCGAACTTCTTTCCTTCCTGCCGCAAAACAACCGCGAGGACCCGCCGTTTGTCGAATCCAGCGATCCCGCCGACCGGCGCGATCCCGAACTCGATACGCTGGTTCCGGCGGAGTCCGACAAGCCGTACGACATTAAGGAGATCATCCGCCGTGTTGTGGATGATGGCTACTTTCTCGAGGTACACGAGCAGTTCGCGCGCAACCTGGTGGTGGGCTTTGCCCGCCTGGGCGGCTACAGCGTGGGCGTGGTCGCCAATCAGCCTGCGGTGCTTGCCGGGTGCCTCGATATCGACGCATCGGTGAAAGGCGCGCGATTCGTGCGTTTCTGCGACGCCTTCAACATTCCGCTGGTCACCTTCGAAGACGTTCCGGGCTTCCTGCCGGGGACTCAGCAGGAATTCGGCGGAATCATCCGCCACGGCGCAAAGCTGCTTTTCGCCTTTGCCGAGGCCACTGTGCCGAAGCTCACCGTCATCACGCGCAAAGCCTACGGCGGCGCATATTGCGTGATGTCATCGAAGCACATCCGCACGGACGTCAACCTGGCGTATCCCACGGCGGAAATCGCCGTGATGGGCCCGGAAGGAGCCGTGAACATCGTCAACCGGCGCGAATTGCAGAGCGCCAAAGATCCGGAAAAACTGCGTCGGGAAAAGGTGGAAGAATACCGCAACCGCTTCGCCAATCCCTACATCGCCGCTGAGCGTGGCTACATCGACGCTGTGATCGCTCCGCGCGACACGCGCCCGCGCCTGATTCACGCGCTGCGGATGCTCGAAAACAAGCGCGATTCCCTGCCTCCCAAAAAGCACGGCAATATCCCGTTGTAGCGCCTGGGTTCAGCCCCGGCATTTGATGCTCTGCCGGACTGAAGACTCGTGCTAAATTGCCACGGCCATGCCGACGCACGTGTCGGCCGCGCCGTAGAAAAGAAACCACCGCTCGCGAAACCACGCCAGTCCTTCGATGAACGTTGTTCCCTCTTTGTACTGCCCGGTTTTCTCCCACGACTCCTCCGGCCAGAAGAACGGTTCCGCCGTGCGTTGCAGCAGGCGCGCCGGATCGTCGCCTGCGAACAAGGCCTGGCCGGCTGAATATTGCCGGACGGGAATGCGCGGGCCGGAGAGCATGCGGCCGTCGCTCATGCCGTTATAAAGAAGCAGAATTCCGTGAGGCGTCAGCAGCGCCGGTGGTCCCGGCTCAGTAAGCAAGGAATCAAAATGTCCCACGAGGTTTTTGGGGAGCACGATCATCAGATTGCCCGCACGGTCCAGCACGGGCGTCCAGTCGATGAGGTCATGCGACCATGCGAGCGCGGTTTCGTCATCGGTCTGCCAGTACATCCAGTATTTTCCGCCTGCTCGGGCAGCAAAGATTTGATCGCCGGATTTTCTTGTGACGATGGCCCCCGACTTTGACCATGCATTCAGGAATCTGCCGTCATAAGCCCTGCGAAAGGCCGGCCCGTAATGCCGCCATTCGTGCAGGTCGTTCGATGTGGCAACGCCCAGGCGCGCCGTCCTGCGGTCCCACATCGTGAAGGTAAGGACGAACGACCCATCTTCCGACTGCACGATCCGCGGGTCTTCGCAGCCGCCCGGCCATTCGTACTTCTGCCACTCGCCCGGCGCCGGATAGAGTACCGGACGCGGTTGCGCGATGAAATGCGCGCCGTCAGAACTTTCCGCCAGACCGATGCGCGACGTGTACTGCCCGATGCCGTGGCCCGTCGTGTCCTCTGCGCGATACAGAACGTACAGTTTTCCACGCCACGCAATCGCCGCGGGGTTAAAAACGTGTGTTGCTTCCCAATGGACCGGCCTGTTCGCAATGGGATCAAAAAAGACCGCCTCAGGACTTGGCCGCAGGATAGGTTGCCCGTCACCGGGCCGCGTGAATGGCCCCATCTGCCAGTCGCCTTCAGCCCTCACCGCCGACAACCCGCGTCGCGCAATGACGGACGCCGCCACGCCCCGAGCGATTCCCAGAAAATCCCTGCGACGCATAAGCCGCCATTATACGCCCCTCTTATGAGCCAAACGCCGCTGTGTCATTTCCGAACAAAATCCCAGCCATCGTCTCAGACTTCTTCGAATTCTTTTCTCTAAGCGCTTCATTCCAATGGCGGAAGAAAATTCCGTCCCATTTGTCCCATACGTCCCCACCGTCCCATTTCGCCTTGTTATGCTGATGGGGCCATAGTTCCGGAGCCTTTCGGGAGCGCTCCCAACGCTCCCCGATTTTGAGCCCGGACCGAATTAGAACAAGGAGGATTTGTGGAAAACACAAACGACACACTCACCCCCAGACAACTCGAATCCCGCCGTCTGAATGCGCAGAAGTCCACCGGCCCGCGCACGGCTGCGGGCAAGCGGCGCTCGGCGATGAATGCGCTCAAGTACGGATGCTGCACGGGCGCGTACACAATTGAGGAGAGCATGAAGATGCTCGGCGAAGACCCGCGGGAGTTTCATGCCTTTCGTGCAGGACTGATCGCGGCGCGGCGTCCCGCCGATGCGGTCGAGTTGATGCTTGTGGATGACATCGCTGCGTTGCAATGGAAAAAGCGGCGGCTCGACCGCGCCATGGAAGGCATGCAGGTGCACAACCTGGAAATGCTTGAGCTTGAACGCCACCGGCAGGCGCTCGAAGTCGGGCGCGAGACCGCCGACATTTCGCAGGAAGAAGTCCTTAAGTCCGGGCTGCGCCGCGCGCCGAAGTCGCCTGCCAGGTTCGGCGAAATTCTTGCAAACCTCGAAACCCTGGCTGTCGTGATCAGCAACAACGACTTTTCACAGGACATCGGGCCGGTGATTACGCTTCTCTACGGCGAATCGCCTACGCTGCGCGGGGCAGAAATCGCCAACATCTATCGCCGACTGGGCGAAGGAAATGTTGCTGAGGAGGAGCGCCAGACGCTCGCGGCCCGGCTGAAAATAGCGCTCGAGGAAGAAAAACGCGACGTCGTCGAGGAATACGTGCTTTACCTTCAGGAACACGTCCACGTTTCGCCTGCGCTGCGCAATTCCGCGCTGGCACCGACACACCCGCAATGGACAGCGATGATCCGACAGGAATACAACCTCGACCGGCAGATCGAACGGAAGCTCAAACTGCTCGACCAAATCCAGTTGAACCGCAGGCTGGAAGAACTGGCAGCAATGGCTTTTGCAGACCCCTCAAATGGGACAAATGGGACAAAAAAACGCGTTTTTGCAAAAACGAACCGGAGAAGTTATTGAAAACAAAAGATCGGGCCTGCAAAATGGGACAAAACGAACCGGAAAACGAAGCGGAGAAGTCGTTGAATACAAACACCTGCGGAAAAAACGAACCGGAACAAATCCAAAAAGGAACCGAGCCAACTTCCAAAAGCTCGACGTGAACATTGGCGCTATGGCGACACATAGTTGCCGCTGCGCTATCTGCTACGCCGGGTCAAGGCCCATAAGACTTTGACCACACGAGCCCACGGGCCGCGGCTTTTCTGTGTGCGAATTACAAGTAGCACGGAGGTTGCCACTCTTGATGCCGTGTAACCAAACACTGATCGGGGTCGCGAAAAACCGGGCGGAGGCCTTGACTTTACCCTTCCGAAGCGTAAAATCCGGCTTGATTGGGGGTAGATCCAATTTATGAAATGTCCGTACTGCGCTGAGGAGATCCAAGAAGAGGCCAGAATCTGCAAGTGGTGCCACAGCGACCTAACGTTGACGAAGGACCAGCCTTTACCCGAAGTGAGCGGTATGGCGACGGCCAGCCTTGTGCTTGGAATCTTCTTCTTTATCTTCCCCGCCGCTGTCCTTGCGATAATCTTCGGACACTTGTCCCGAAGCAAAATCAGGCGCAGCGGCGGAACCCTTGTTGGGATGGGAAGAGCTTTAGCGGGTTTAATCTTAGGTTACATGGGTGTAGCCATTATCCCCCTCCTCATCATCGCTGCGATCGCAATTCCGAACCTGCTGCGGTCAAGGATAGCGGCCAACCAGGCATCAGCGGTTGGTTCCCTGAGGACCTATAACACGGCCGAGGTCACCTACGCTTCGACGTACAACACCGGATACAGCGCGACTCTAGGTTACCTTGGCCCACCGGCCGCCGGTGCTATGCCAACAGCCACGGCCGCCGGTCTCGTGGACGATGTGCTCTCCGGTGGTTCTCCAACGGCCATGGGTGCAGTGAAAAGCGGCTACAGCTTCACCTACTCACCAGGGCCGGTCGTGGGCGGCCGCATCGATACGTACCAGTTCTGGGCCGATCCGGTGACCCGCGGAACCACAGGAACAAACTCCTACTACACGAACCAGTCCGGGGTGATTCGCGTGAATGCAAACAACACCCAAGCCAGTTCAGCCGACTCTCCCCTGGCATTTTGATGAGATTACTCCGTATGCGATTCGCGACGATCGACCGCTCGTGAACCACCAGTATGTAGTTCGTCTCCAGCTCAGTGAAAGTGCAAACTAAGGCGCTCACCCTGGGGATGGTATTTATTAAGAGGCAGCGATGAAAAGGTGTCCATTTTGCGCGGAAGAAATTCAAGATGAGGCAGTGCTCTGCAGGTTTTGCGGTTCAAACCTTTACCCAGGGTCAGTAAGCCCGCCAATGAAAGCTGGCGCGCCCGCAATTGCTCAGACCCAAACAAGCGGTTTTGCCATAGCGAGCCTCGTCTTGGGAATTTGCTGGTTGTATTGGGTTGGTTCAATCCTCGCCCTTATATTCGGCTATACTGCGAAGAAACAAATGCGACAGCGTCCTGGTCTTCTCAAGGGAGAGGGGATGGCCACAGCAGGAATAGTCTTGGGTTGGATCGGCGTTGCCACTTTAATTATCGCGGTTTTTATCGGGTTTTTTGCGGGCTTGTTTGCGCTGCTGTAGCCGGTAGTTAGACTCTGAATTTTCTGCCATATTCCTTTTGTACATAATGACAAACCGTTTGAGTCGAAAGAAATGCGCTTGCTATCAAACAACGGGCTACCAAGAAACCGCTGCAATGTGGATTTCGGCGATTATAAATCGCGGCTACAATTATTGAGGAGACAGATTGTTCAATAAAATCCTGGTTGCCAATCGCGGAGAGATTGCGGTTCGCGTGATGCGGGCGTGCCGCGAGATGGGGATTCGCAGCGTGGCGGTTTATTCGGAAGTTGACCGCAAGGCGCTGCACGTGCGCTATGCGGACGAAGCGCTGCCCATCGGCCCCGCGCCGGCCGTTGAGAGTTATCTGCGCATCGACCGCATCATTGACGCTGCGCGGCGCTCCGGCGCGGAGGCGATTCACCCGGGCTACGGCTTTCTGGCCGAAAACCCTGATTTCGCGCGAGCATGCCGCGATGCCGGCATTGTCTTCATCGGCCCTTCGCCTGAAGCGATGGAGTTGATGGGATCGAAGACGGCCTCGCGCCGCCTGGTTTCGAAGGCCGGCCTGCCCGTGATTCCCGGCACGGACACTGATCTCGAAAGCTTTGATGAAGTGGTGCGCGTGGCGCGCGCGATCGGCTTCCCTGTCATGCTGAAGGCCTCGGCGGGCGGCGGCGGCAAAGGGTTGCGCATGGTGGCGTCGGAGCAGGAGCTTGAATCCGCCTGGCGCAACGCGCGCTCGGAAGCGCAGAACGCTTTTAATGATCCCTCCGTCTATCTTGAAAAGCGGCTCGACCGTCCGCGCCACGTGGAGATCCAGGTCCTCGGAGATGAGCACGGCAATTTGATTTATCTTGGTGAGCGCGAATGCTCGCTCCAGCGCCGCCACCAGAAAGTGCTGGAGGAATGTCCCTCGCCGCTGCTGGACGAAGCGATGCGCCGCCGCATGGGCGAGACGGCGGTGAAGATCGGCAGGCTGGCGGGCTACACGAACGCCGGAACGGTCGAGTTCCTTGTCGATCGCGACCGTAATTTCTACTTCCTCGAAATGAACACGCGGCTCCAGGTGGAGCATCCGGTGACGGAGCTTGTGGTGGGCATCGATCTTGTCAAGGAACAGATTCGCATTGCCGCGGGCGAGCGGCTCGAGCGGCGGCAGGAAGATATCCAGTTGCGCGGCCACGCCATTGAAGCGCGCATCTATGCGGAAGATCCCGCGCGCGACTTCTTCCCTTCCCCCGGCCTGATCACGCGCCTCGCCATTCCCTCCGGCCCCGGCATTCGCAGCGACAGCGGCGTTTACGAAGGCTGGCGCGTGCCGCTTGAGTACGATCCGCTGCTCGCCAAGCTGGCCGTTTGGGGAACAGACCGTCGGCAGGCCGTGGCGCGCATGCAGCGGGCGCTCAGCGAATATGAAGTTGCAGGACCGCAGACGAACCTGCAATTCTTCCGGCAACTCCTCGCGCACCCGGAATTCATCGAAGGCCGGATTGACACGGGCTTCATCGACCGCGTGCTTGCGGAAGGAACGCTGAAGCTGCCTCCGCCGCCCGAACTCGCGCGTGTGGCGGTCCTGGCCGCGGCGCTCGAACTTTCGCGGCGGCGGGAATCACGCCGCACCGAGGCGCGCGCAAACGGCCGCGTCTCAAAATGGAAATCAGCAGGCCGCGAGGAGCAATTGCACCACTGGCCGCAACCTTGACGCAGGAAGAGCATGAATTTTGAGATTGAACTTCGTGAAGATGCGCGGACAGGCAAACATCGCCTGACGATCGAGCGGCCGACCGACGGGCGCGGCGGACTCGACAGTCTGCGGTTTAAGCTCGATGGCGAACCCATTGAAGCCGACTGGGCGGAAATCCGTCCCGGCCACTATTCCATCATCATCGATGGCCAGTCTTACGAAGCGCGTGTCGCGCCCGCTCCGGACGGCGCGCCGGGGCAGTCGGATTCCTGGGTGGTGACGATTGCCGAATACGATTTCCGCGTCCAGGTGCGCGATCCGCGCACGCGCCGTTTTGCCGGCCGGTCCCTCGGTCACGAAGGTCCGCTCGACTTGCTGGCGCCGATGCCAGGCAAGGTGGTCCGCGTGCTCGTCGCGCGTGATCAGGAAGTGGCGCAAGACCAGGGTCTCGTGGTGATCGAAGCCATGAAGATGCAGAACGAATTGCGCGCGCCCCGCGCCGGGCGCGTCACGGAACTTCACGTGCGCGAGGGACTTGGCATCGAAGCAGGCGCCCGGCTGCTGCGGCTGGAGTAAAGTCGATGAAGCATTGCACGTTGGAGTGGGCCTGGGCGCGTACCCGTAACTCGTCGGGCTGTCATGAAGTAATAACGGTTCAGCAGTGCGATTCAACAGTTCCTGGGACCGGCTCGAATTTCCAAGTCCACAATTACATGTGCAGCCTGTACGCTTATCCTGCCCTTTATTCCCCCAGCGGTACTTGCGAAGTTCCACACTCGCCCATCGCAAAGTCCCGAACGACTCCACTTCAGAAGGCTGACATTCGGGGTCCGGAATTGTGCCGGGCGGTACGGGCTGTTGAGAGTTCCCAAGACAGCTTGATCCGCCAGCTACAGGGAAGCAAACTACGGGGCGTGTGGATAACCGCACGCCCCGGAAAAATGGAGGGCTGAATCGATGAAGTGCTCTGCCAGCAGAACCACGCTGTCAGAAATCGTGCCGATCATAGCGCTCTTTCTTTTGTTCCCACAAGTTGCTTTATGCCGGGAGATGGTGAGGAAAGAACAGGACAGTCCAAGCCATGCCTCGCCAAAGGTGTTCGTCCTTGATAATACGGAGACGATCGGTTTCTCGCAGCCTGCCCCAACGGCCGTCGAGTCGTCCATAAAATGCGGCCCGAACGGGGAGATTTATGCTGTCTATAACGACAACCAAGCGGAGGACATCTGGAAACAACCCATCTCGAAAATCTCCATTTCATCGAAAACCGTGACTCAATACCGTACCCCGGCAATGCCAGGCTACTATAATCCAGCTCGCATTGACTTCAATGTCCAGGCGGATGGGACGCTTTACTCTCTGGTGCAGGTGTCTTCTAGCCGGCAATCTGACGAAAAGCGAAGGCTTGCCTACTTTCTGATAAAGTACCGCGACGACGGATCGGTCGACTCGCAAATCCGTGTTGGTGACGAATCTGGAAAGCGCGTCGAGCCGATGCGTGTGGCCGTCTTTGCAGATGGCGATTTCCTGCTTTCTGGAACCTATGGCCTGAGGCAGGAGGAAATTGCGGAGGGAGCGAAGCTGGATACCTTCGCAGGTATTTGGGGCCGTGAAGGAACGTTCTTGAGCCCAATAAAGCTCATGGAGCCGACTGCGGCCGCAAAATCTTCGCTGACTTCCAGCGTCATCCCATATTCAGAAAAACTGGCGAAAGAGGATGCGAACGCCGTCTCGCTCGGGAATCACACACTTTATTTCGGTTCACCGGATGAGAACATATATGCTCTGCAAGGGGCGCACAATCCGCACCTGTACGTTATTTCCACGACGGGAGACATTCTCCGCGAGACGATTCTCAAACCGCCCTCGGCCAGCTTAACTCCTGTTCAGATGTCAGGGGCGGGAAGCGGATATCTCTTTATTTATTACTCCCACATCGTCGTCGGTGTTCCGGAGGAGGATATCAGCCAGCCTGGTCTGATCACCGTGTTGAACCAGCAGACCGAGCAGGTGGTCGCGGTTTATAAAATGCCATCCAATACCGAGGGCTTTTCAGTTCCGGCTTGCGCCGACTCGTCAGACGACTTCCTGTTTCTCGGTGCGGACAAGAATAACCACCTTGCGATACTGAGGTACGCAGCCCGCTAACGTCGGCCGACACAGGGCGTTGCCAGCACCACTATGGTGATTCCCGAATGGAATGGTGAGCGACACGCAAGCCGCCTGGCTGTATTCGCCGCATGAAATTGGCTCAATACATGGGGGCATCGGGCGGGCAAGGCGGCGCTCGCTGCGGAAAGGAGTCTAGAACGGCTGTTTTACAATCTGTTCGGCAAGGAGGTTGCGGACCTTGGCTTTGTCGCGCAGGGTTTCAATGTAGGCGGCTTTCAGCAACTGTTGTTTCTCGTTCAGCAGGGTCTCGCGGATGCGGCTCTGCACTTCAGGATCGCTGAGGGGTTCCTGCCCGGCCTTTTCAATGCCGAGGAGCTTGACGATGTGGTAGCCGTCGCGCGCAGCGATGATTCCTGAAATCTGGCCCGGCTTCAGGCTCTTGATGACCTTCTCAAGCGCAGGGTTTGCAGCCAGAGCGGATTCCTGGACATAGCCCATGTCCCCGCCGTTCAGGGCGGTTTTCGGGTCTTCGGAGTAGTTCTCGGCAACAGTGGCGAAGTCCTGGCCAGCGCGAAGCTGGGCGTAAAGGGCCTGGATTTTTCGCTGCGCCATCTCAGCGGTCTTGGCATCATCGTTTTTAAGGTTATGAACGCTGTTGCTCGATCCCGGCGTTACTTCGATCTGGGCGAGGTGGTATCTGGTTTCCGGCACGTCAAAGGAGGCCTTGTTACGCTCATAATAGCCGGAGATTTCGGCTTCGCTGACCGAAACGCGGGAGTTGACGTCACGGTTGAAGAGCTTCTCGAGCGTCAGGGAACTCCGGACGTCGTCGCGAAGGTCGGCTTCCGTGATGCCCTGCGCTTTGAGTCGCTGTTCAAACTGCTCTTCCGAGTAAGGACTCTTGAACTGGGCCATCTTCGTGTCAATCTCCGATTCCGACACGGTGATTCCGGAGCGCGCGGCGTAGGCCAGAAGAATCTGCTTGTTGATGACCTCATTCAGGATGTTGAGCTCATCGATCAGCACTTCGGCCTTATCTTCTGCGCCGCTCTTGCCGCCGTTCAGCCGCTGGTAGATTTTTTCGATCTGGGACCGGTAGATCGGATGTCCGTCAACCTCAGCCCAGACGTCTCCGGCGCCGGTGTTCTGCCGGCGACACGCCGGCGACAGAAAGGTCATGGCGACGACGGCGGCAAGCCCGGTGAGCAAGACCAGGCTGCGGCGCCGCGGAGTGGGCTTCGAACATTTCGGTTCGCCATTCAAGATGGCCCCGCCGGTCCGGCTGAAAGCCATGAAGCGGTGGGCAATTCGGCGCACATCTGATAAAATTGACAATTGCGTTTTCAAGGTATTTTCCATTTCTTAAGGAGTCACTGATGGCGCGTACTTGCGAAATTTGCGGTAAAGGTCCTTCCTACGGGAACAATGTGAGCCACGCTCATAACCTGACACGCCGAAGGTGGAACCCCAATCTCCGCCGCGTCCATGCCATTGTGAATGGTGCGCGAAAGACACTGCGCGTCTGCACAGCCTGCATCCGCGCCGGCAAGGTCACCAAGGCCGCCTGACCAACCTTCAACAGCCGGCAGCGCGGTAATCGAAAACAGCATCTTTAGCGCGGAATAGTGGCGGCATGGCCCGTCCGGGCGCGCAGTGCGGTTTCAGGTCCGCTGAACGCGCTCAACGCTGTACACTCCGTCAATTTTCCGGAGCGTTGACATTATCCTTTCCAGGTGCTCCTTGTCAACGATGTCCACCGTCACGTCAATTGAGGCCTGATTATCGCCTGTGCGGGCTTCAATGCCCTGGATGTTGGAATGGTCGCTGCTGATGGCCGCCGTCACGTCCGCCAGCATACCCTGGCGGTCCGTCGTCAGCAGGGTGAGGCGCACGGGATAGAAGGTGTACTTCGGCCCGCTCCATTCGACTTCGATGCGGCGTTCCGCGTCATACATCAGGTTCTGAACGTTCGGGCAGTTTTTCGAGTGGACCGAAATGCCTTTGCCGCGCGTGATGTAACCAACAATCTCCTCGCCGCGGATGGGGTTGCAGCACTTTGCGCGATAAACCATCAGGTCGCCGTGGCCGTGCACCTGAATCGCAGCGTCGGAGCGCAGGCCCAGCACGCGTTTGAAGGTGCTGGTCAGGCGTGAAGGCTGGCCCGGCTCATGGACAGCTTCCGGGCTGAGCTTGGAAAGGACCTGGCGCGCGGAATATTTCCCAAAACCGATTCCGGCCAGCAGGTCATCGACCAGCGAGCACCCGTACTCCTTGCCAACGCGGAGATAATCATCCTCTGTAAACTTCTTCAACGTGATGTCATGCTTGCGCGCTTCCTTTTCGAGCAGCCTCCTGCCGATCTCGACCGCCTGCTTACGCTGCTCGATGTTGATCCAGTGCTTGATTTTGTTTCGTGCGCGCGAGGTCTTGACGTGCGCCAGCCAGTCACGGCTGGGGGTCTGGCTGGCCTGGGTGATGATTTCAACGATATCGCCGTTCAGCAGCTTGGTCTTCAGCGGGACCATCCTCCCGTTCACTTTCGCGCCGACGCAATGATTGCCGATCTCGGTGTGGATGGCGTAGGCGAAGTCAATGGGCGTGGCCTCGCGCGGCAGCACAATCACCTTGCCCTTCGGAGTGAACGTATAGACCTCCTGGGGGTAGAGGTCTATCTTGAGTGTGGAGAGGAAGTCGCTCGAGTCCTTCATCTCCTTCTGCCACTCAACCATGTGCCGCAGCCAAGCAAAACGCTCGGCGTCCTGCACCGTGGTTCCGTGGCCGTCCTTGTATTTCCAGTGGGCCGCAATGCCTTCCTCGGCAACGCGGTGCATCTCTTCCGTGCGGATCTGGACTTCAAACGGCTGGCCGTGCGGGCCGATCACAGAGGTGTGGAGCGACTGGTACAGATTAGGGCGAGGGATGGCGATGAAATCCTTGATCCTTCCGGGGACAGGCCGCCACGTGTTGTGAATCACACCCAGCGCCGCGTAACAGTTCTTGACATCGTCGGTGATGATGCGGATGGCCAGCAGGTCATAAACCTGCTCGATACCGATGTTCTGCCGCTTGAGCTTTTGCCAGATGCTGTAGAGCCGCTTGATCCGGCCTTCGACGCGCGCAGGAATTGAATTCTCCTTCATCTTGGCCTCAACCAGCCGCTGGACCTCGGCAAGGAAGTGCTCGTTGACTTTTCTCCGGCTCTCAACGGCCTTCTTGACTTCCTGATAGGCATCGGGCTCAAGATATCGGAATGAAAGGTCCTCCAGTTCTCCGCGTAACTTCCCCATGCCCAGCCGATGAGCGATGGGGGCATAGATTTCAAGCGTCTCGTGGGCAATCCGCCGCTGCTTTTCAGGAGGAAGATACTCAAGCGTGCGCATGTTGTGCAGGCGGTCAGCAAGCTTCACCAGCACCACCCGCACGTCGTCCACCATGGCCAGCAGCATTTTGCGGAAGTTTTCCGCCTGCTGTTCCTCAGGGCTCAGGAAGTGAATGCGGCTGATCTTGGTGACGCCCTCGACGATGCGGGCCACTTCGGGCCCGAACTGCTGCTTCAAGGCGTCAATGCTGGCTGAAGTATCTTCGACCACGTCGTGCAGCATGCCGGCGGCGAGGCACACCGTATCGAGGCGCAAGTCGGCGAGGATGTTCGTGACTTCCAGAGGGTGCGTGATGTAAGGCTCCCCCGACAACCTCTTCTGCCCCTGGTGCTTTTCCTGGCAAAGGAGATAGGCATTACGCAGCACGGCCAGATCGTCATTAGGACGGTAAGCCTGGACCTTGCGGAGGACCGTTTCAAACTGCGTCATGTTCACCCATTTCATTCTAGGCCACTGCTGTTCACGTCTTCAAGTTGGCCTCAAATGGGTACCGGAGCTGAAACCGTGGCAGCAAAGTAATGCCCAGCCAGCAGGGAAATGGACTGAATCGATTCGGATCTGAACTCGAAGGGTGAAGTCGGACGAGAAAGGAGCTGGAAACAGAAAGGCCCTCCGAATTTCTAACCAGGAAACTCGAAGGGCCCCGGGAGTGGTTCTGCAGAGAGGTTATGACCCCTGCGATGTTGACTTGGAAGGTGCGCCCTGCCGGAGTTCCATGGCTTTCTGCTGCCAATCGTTGGCTGTCTTCAGATCAGCGAGGCGGTCGGCGGGGTTTTTCTCAATGTCCGCCTTCTGCCGGTACAGGAGGTTCATATACGCCATGCTGTTGAAGTCGTTCGGCTTCAATTCCAAGGCTTTATTAAGGGCCTCGATTCCTTCGTCCACCAGCTTGCTGTTCTGTGCTTCCAACTGCACCCGGTACTTTTCGGGCAAAGGCTTGAGGTTGCCGTGTTCATCGGGCATCAGAAGATCAAGGTCCTTGCGGATCTTGCCGTCAGCCTGAAAAGCCTGCGCCCAATCAATCACACCGATCCAGTAGTAAGGCTCGGGGTTGTTCGGTTCATACTGGATGCGCCGGCGCTGGTACTCCTTGGCCTTGTCAAAATTTTTCATGTTGTAATAAATCTGCCCGATGCTTGCCAGCGCCGTAGTGTTCTTGGGATCCATTTTCAGTACGTCTTCAAAAGCCTGGATCGCCTGCTCCCCGGTTTTAATGTTCTCGGGCGAGTCCCCTCCAGGAACATACTGCTGGGCGTAGGCTGTGGCCAGGTACAGTCTCGCATTGATCAGGCCGGGGTCCAGTTGCACCGCATTTTTGAAATGCTCAATAGCCTCTTGAAACTGGGCATTGCGGTATGACTGCACTCCTTTGTTGAGCTGGTCTCTGGCTTTGAGGGCCCTGAAGGCGCTACAGCCGCTGGTCACGACCGCCAGCAGGACCAGACACACTGGCGCCAGCAAATAACGACGCATCGTTGGTTCCTCCGTAGATCAGATTTTTGCAGGGCTCCGGAGCGCTATTGTTGTTCTTCAATCGCCTTCGTAATAAGCCCTATTTTGTCGGCCCCGGCTCCCTTGGAGATATCGATCAAAAGCGCCACGTCCTGGAAGGGCAGCTTCGGATCTCCCTTAATGAACATGATGTGTTCATTGCGGTTCTTGAAGATGTCCTCAAGGCGCTGTCCAAGGTCGTTGACCGAAACCGGCGTCTGATTGATTGAGATCGCTCTTTGAGCGTCAATGGATACGACAATCGTTCGCTCGATAACGTCCTTGTTGGGTTTTTGGTTCTTGTCCGGTTTGGGGACAAGAGCATCCAATCCGTGCGGAATCCTGGGCTGAATGATCATGAAAATGATCAGCAGCACCAGCAGCACGTCAATCAAGGGCGTGACGTTCAGGTTCATCATCGTGCCGCCCTTGCCGCCACCAACGGCCATTGCCATACGACTACCCTCCTTTGGCCTCTTGAAGGCCGCCTTTGCCTGATGCCGGCGCTATTGCGTCAGTGGAACGTTCACATTGGGTCTTACACGTTCGGTGATCAGGCCCAACTGCTCGATCCCTGCGGCACGGACGTTGTCAACAACAGAGACAACGTCGCCGTATTTCGCGCGCGCGTCGCTTTTGATAAACACCACCTTGTTCAGGCGGTTCGCCATCAGGTCGCTAACCTGTTTCGTGATATCACCCATGGCCACAGGCTGGGCGTTAAGGAAGACTTTCCCGTCCCGCGTGATTGCCAGTTCCACCGCGTTGGTTTTCTCAGCATCCGGCATCTGTCGCGGGTTATGGGCTTTTGCGAGGTCAACCGAAACGCCCTTCTGGAGCAGTGGGGTGATGACCATAAAGATGATCAGCAGCACCAGCATGACGTCCACGAGCGGCGTCACGTTGATGTCCGACACCTCACCCAGCGCTGCGCGTTTCGATGCCATTACTTCTTCCCTCCGGAGCTCTTAATAAAGTAATCCACCAGTTCGGAAGAAGAGTTGTCCATCTCGACGTCGAAGCCCTCGATCTTGTTCGTGAAGTAGTTGTAGAGCCATACCGCGGGAATAGCGACGAACAAGCCGATAGCCGTAGTCACCAGAGCTTCTGCGATACCGCCGGCTACTGCGCCGAGACCGGTTGACTGTGTAGTAGAAATGCCCTGGAACGCGTGAATGATTCCGAGCACCGTTCCGAACAGTCCGACGAAGGGCGCCGTCGATCCGATCGTGGCAAGGCTCGAAATGCCTCGCTTGAGCTCCGCGTGAACAATCGCGGAAGCCCGCTCGAGGGCGCGCTTCGAAGCCTCGATAGTTTCACCCGGAATGTCGGCTGAGACCTGGTGCGCCTGAAATTCCTGCAAACCAGCCGTGACCACTTTCGCCAGGTGGCTCCGCTTGTTCTGCTCGGCGATCGAGATGGCTTCGTCCACTCTGCCGTCCTTCAGTGCTCCGGCAACCGCGGGAGCGAAAATTCGGGACTGCTTCCGTGCCGCCTGGAAGGCGATATATCGGTCAATTGCTACACCGATCGACCATGCGGACATGAAGAACAACACAATCACGACCGCCCGGGCCGACCACCCCATCGACTTCCACATATCAAGGGGGTTAAAGGAAGTAGCTGTCGATGTTTCCTGAAACAGCAACATCATGGTAAGAACCTTAGCTCCAAGCATACTTTTTCTGTTTCCTCCTCAAGGAATTTTAAAGACAGCCGACTACCCCGCCAGGGTAAAGTTCACATCGATCTCCGTCACAACTTCCACAGGTTCGCCGTTCAATAGCGTCGGCTGGTAGCGCCATTGTTTTACCGCATCAAGAGCGGCTTTGACGAGCAAGGGGTGGCCGCTCAGAACTTTTAAATCCTGAATTGTTCCGTCCTTCGCAATCACCGCCTCAAGCCTCACGGTGCCCTGAATACGGGCCATCTTGGCAAGCGGCGGATATTCCGGTGGAGGATTGTAAATTCCCTTGGCGGCTTCCACCTGGCCGCCGACCCTGATTCTCTGAGGCGTTGCGGGCTTCGGTGGAGGCGGTGGAGGCGGACCTCCCGCGATACCGCCGATAATTCCTCCGAGAACACCGCCCATCTGACCTCCCGGCACGCCGCCGGCAACGCCGCCGACCACGCCGGTTGACTGGGGCTGAATGGGCTGGTCCTTAATCTTGGCAATTGTCTTGGGAATGACCGTCGGGGCCTTCATCAGATCCTGAATGCTCACCCGGTGGACAACAACCGGCGGGGCTTTTGCGGGCGGTGGTGGCGGCGGAGGCGGTGGCGGAGGCGCAACCAGGAAAGTCATCAACTGCGCCTTGGGCAGCGCCTCCGTGTAAATCAGCGGGATGATAATCATCACCCCGATGATGATCACTTCGAAGATGTAGGCGATCGGAAGAGTGGCCCGTTTCCAGTTGTCCGTCTTAGCCGCCGAGTAGCAAAGATACGCTACAAAGCCAATCAGGTTAAACAGGAATGTAATGATCATCCATGGCCACGTGGCCAGCTTGAGGTGCTTCGTGTCAGCATACACGTAACAAAGAATTAACGCGTAAAAGAAGAAGATCACCCCCAGAATCGTCGATTGAGTTATCAGAACTTTGAATTCCGGCGTCTCAATCAACGGCAGACCGAAATAGCCCACCAGGAACCCAACAATCCCCACCGCAAGCGAAACCAGCCAGTGCACGCCCTTCAACACAGGCTCGCGAGTCGGCGAGGAATCCAGCAGCGTGTCACCCAGCATGATGCTCACCCCCTCTCTTCGCCGAAATCCGAGCCATCATACCACTCCCGAATTCCGACAGGAGAAATTTATTATCGTTTTGCAGTTGCAATTTCCCGCTCATAGACCCTGCGCTTCTCCCTGACGCCGCCCTTCCCCGCCCTGCTCTGCCAGTACACCAGGATGGGACTTGCAATCGCGATCGAAGAATACGTCCCGATCAGGACGCCCACGACCATGGCAAAAGCAAACCCGTGGATGACTTCTCCTCCAAACAGGAAGAGCGCGAGGACAGCAAGGAAGGTCAACCCTGAGGTCAGGATCGTCCTGCTGAGGGTCTGGTTAATGCTTCGATTCACCAAATCGGCAAAATTCTCCCGCTTGCTCGACGGCAGATTTTCCCGAACGCGATCGAAAACGACGATGGTATCGTTCATCGAATAACCGACAAGCGTCAGCAGGGCCGCGATAACGTCAAGGGTAATCTCTTTTCCGAAAAGAGAAAACAAGCCGATTGTTATAAGAACGTCATGAAAGACTGCAATAACCGCCGACACGCCATAAATTAACTCAAAACGAAACCAAATGTAAACGAGCATTGCGGCGAGACCTGCTAATGTTACATAAACCGCCTGGCGGCGCAAGTCCGAACCAACCTTTGGTCCCACGATCTCCGTGTTCCGGACCGTGAACCCTGACAGATAGAAACCCTTTTCAAGCGCGCTGATGACGGCGGGTGTGACGCCGGGCACATTGCTCAATTGCTGGAAATCAGCGATCAAGCCGCTTTGCGGCGGATTGTCTCGGAACTGAACCATCGCCGCAGCAAGTTTCTCGTAGGTGCTGGTCGCGGTATCCAGCCCTTTCGACGCCATACCCAGAGGGTCGGAAACCAGCAGGTAATCTTCGATGTTCTTCGATGTCGCGTTGTTGAAGTCTGACTTGCCGGCGGAAGCGCCGCCGTACAGCGAGGTGAGTGCTTTCACAATGGCGTTCTTTCCAGCGTCGAGCGCCGAACCTTCGGAAGCGCCCTCCTGCAACGGCAGCTCAATCATCACCGAATGCTCAGAAGCGGGTCCGATGCTCTGAATGCTTGCGCCCTTCCAATTATCCTTCGCCAGTTCGCGGCGGATTGCGCCAAGGTCCGGGGCCTTTGCAAACTTCACCGTGACTTGAGTGCCGCTGCGGAACTCAATTCCGTAAACCAGCCCGTGATGAACAGCTATTGAGAGAAGCCCGGCCACCAGGAGGGCAAGGGAAGCGCTGATAAAATACCACTTCTTCCCCATCCAATCGATGTTAGGCTCGTGGAAAAATTCCATTCATTCACCCGCTCAGGCATCTGTATGCATAGACACCGGAAACGCTTCTGAAGTTCCCGAAATCCTAAACGCTAAGAGCTTCGCCCTTTTGCCGCCGCGACAGGACGTAATCAAAAATCGTTCTAGAAACATACACCGAAGTGAAAAGGTTTGCAATCAGTCCGATGGTCAGGGTGACGGCGAACCCCTTGATCGGCCCGGTCCCGAACGTAAAGAGGATGGCGGCGGCGGCCACTGTCGTTACGTGCGTATCGAGAATTGTACGGAACGCGTGCTCGAATCCCGCAGCGACGGCGGCGCCTGGGGCTTTGCCGTGCCGCAACTCCTCCCGGATGCGCTCAAAGACAAGCACGTTGGAGTCAACGCCCATGCCGACCGTCAGGATCACGCCCGCGATGCCTGGCAACGTCAACACCGCCTGGAAATACGCAAGGACTGCCATCAGAATAATCAGGTTCAGGATCAGTGCAACGTCGGCATTCACTCCCGCTCCGCGATAGTAAATCAGCATGAACAGCATTACCGCGAGGAAACCCACGATGCAGGCGATGATGCCGTCCCTGATCGAGTCCGCCCCAAGCGACGGTCCCACGGTGCTCTCGTTAATGTAGCTGATCGAGGCCGGCAGCGCGCCGGAGCGAAGCATCAACGCCAGGTCCGAAGCCTGCTGCGTGGTAAAGTTCCCGCGGATCTCGCCGGAATCCGTGATCCTGCTGTCGATCACAGGAGCAGAAACAACACGGTTGTCGAGGACGATCGCAAGCTGCTTGCCGACATTCTTCCCGGTGATTTCACCAAACCGCACTGCCCCCTCGCGTGAGAGCGTGAAGTTCACAATCGGCTGGCCGTTCTGGCCGGTGGAAGGCTGGGCGCCCGTCAGGTCGCGTCCGGTGACGGCGGCCACCTGGTTCAGCAAATACCAAACCTGCCCGCCCGACGAACTGCTCGATTCATCATTGCCGGGAACGAGTTCAGTTCCGGGCGGCAATACTCCGCCAAACGAAGACAGCGCAGCGTCGCGGCTTGGGTATGGCCCTCCGCGAACCAGCTTCAGTTCCAGCATTGCGGTGGCCTGGATGATGTTCTTGACGCGGGTGGGATCGCTGACTCCTGGGAGTTGCACGACAAGTTCATAATCGCGCTGTCCGTAATCGGCCACTTCAGGTCCCACAAGCCCTAAAGCGTCAATGCGGCGACGGATCGTCTCTCTGGCCTGGTCAAGCGCCTGGTTGCGGATCATCGCGACCTCGCTGACCTTCATGTTCAATACGCGCGATTGCGGCTGCCCGGGGACCCTCTGAAGCGTCCACGTGGAAAACTGCTGACCGACGAGGGCGTCCAAGTCGCCGGATTTTTCATCCGGAACGCCTTTGATCAAAATGGAAGAAATGCCCTGCCGCTCGATCGAACTGTAAGGAATTCCCCTGCTGCTCATCTCGTCGCGAAGTCGTTCCAGGGCCTGGTCGGTAACAACTTTGACGGCATCATCCACGTGGACCTGCAACACCATGTGAGTGCCGCCCTTCAGGTCAAGCCCCAGGTGGATGCGGTTAGCGAGATTTTCTTTGAGCTGCTGGAAGTTTTTGGGTATGCCTGTGAGCCCCAGGACGGATGCGATGAGCACAACCAGGATGAAGATCGTGCGGTTACGAAGCCGGGTATGGTCCATCGATTAGTTTCCTCATTCTCCAAAGGCGCGCGGGAAAATACATCATTTCTTCGCCTTGGTAGCCTTCTCCTGCGCCGGCTGCCCTTCTCCCTCCGGCTGCACGGCCGTGATGGCGGATCGTGCAACGTCAACCTTGATCTGGTTGGCGATCTGCATTTGAACAATGTCTCCGCGGAACCCGGTAATAATACCGTAAATTCCACCCGACGTGAGTACGCGGTCTCCGGTCTTCAGATTGGCCAGCATCTGCTGTGTCTTGCGTCGGTTCCGCTGCTGGGGGAGGATGACGAGAAAATACCAGATGATAAACAGAGGAGCAAATAGCAGAAGAAACTGCGCCAGGGCCCCGCCCGCGCCGGGGTCCGCCGCCAAAACAGTCCGGAAAATTACTGCGCACTCGACCAAGATCGAGCCATCAAAGAGTCAGGATTAAGGTTGAAATCTCGCATCAACGGGCGAGACCAGAAGGGTTTACAGATAACTCTATTCTCGACTCTACGCTACGCCGATTGGGACGTCAGGCCAGGGCCACCCAAGACCCCACCAAGGAGCTTCCCAAACCCCCCAAAATAGATAGCTTGCCTAACTCTCCTCATCATGTCAAGGTAAAACCACAGGTTATGGAAGGTCGCAAGGACTGATGCGGAGATTTCCCCCACGGCAAACAGGTGACGAATGTAGGCGCGCGAGTATCGCCGGCATACTATGCAACTGCACGCCGGATCAATCGGCCCCGGATCGTGAGCATACCGCGCACTTTTAATCACCAGTTTCCCTTCCGAGGTAAAGACGCTGCCGTTTCGCGCGTTTCTCGTGGGCATTACGCAGTCAAACATGTCAATGCCCAGCGCCACGCACCTTACCAGGTCCTCAGGCGTCCCTACGCCCATCAGGTAGCGCGGCCGGTCCTCCGGCAACCAGCCTGCCACGTGTTCCGTAACGCCGTATAACTCCTCCTTCGGCTCTCCGACCGAAAGGCCACCGATCGCGTAACCATCAAACCCAATCTCACTGATCTCCAGGGCGCTTTCCCTGCGCAAGTCGAGGTCCGTCCCGCCCTGCACAATCCCAAAAAGACTTGGCCCGTTGTTTGCCTTTGCGTGTCCGGAGCCATCAGGCTCCCGGGATGCCGCGACGTTTGCCTCGAAATATTTTTTCGAGCGCTCGGCCCAGCGGCCCGTCAGCCGCACGGACCGCTTCAGCGTTTCGTGGCTCGCGGGATAATCAACGCATTCATCCAGCGGCATGATGATGTCCGCACCCAGCGACAACTGGAACTCCATCACGCTCTCCGGAGAAAAAAAGTGCGGCGACCCATCCAGATGAGACCGGAACCAGACGCCGTCGTCGGTCACTTTGCCCAGTCCTTTCAGGCTCATCACCTGAAAGCCGCCGCTGTCGGTCAGAATAGCGTGCGGCCAGCTTATGAACCGGTGCAATCCGCCGAACTCGCGCACCATCTCATGTCCCGGCCGCATGCAGAGATGATACGTGTTGGCAAGAATAATCTGCGCGCCCAACTCCTCGAGCATCGTCTGCGTCATCGCCTTGACAGTCCCCGCTGTCCCCACCGGCATAAAAACAGGCGTTTCAACATCGCCGTGCGCCGTGTGGAGAATTCCTGCTCTCGCACGAGTACCCGCGTCTTTGGCGACAACTGTGAACCTCATTCCCATGACGCTTTCATTATTACCCTTCCGGCGGGACGTTGGGACGGGATCCGTCAGTCAGCAGGATTTCATTTCTGGCTGAGACGAATAATTATTGTTAGCACATACCAGTCCACACAGCAATGCTCGTCGAGGATTGAGATTGACCGGGTGGTTTTGTCCTGGTTACGAATGCATTGCCTGGCATCCGTTCCACCATGGCATGCGGAAGGAGCTCTCTCCTTCATTGAACGGCCGACAGGGATATACAGCGCAGAAAAAATTTGGTAATTTGATGGCTGGTGATCTTTGTGGGTTTCACAATGGATTGGGGCTTCCGTGGTCGTTCGCCATCCCGCTTGTTGATCGCCTGCATCGCCGTCCTGGTGCAGTTGAATGTATTCTTCCACCTGGAACTGCATCAGCGTGTCCTCAGCAATGACATTTTGAAAGATGCGGCGGCAGTTCGGACTGCGTGGGCCCAAGGAGAACAACCTCAGTTTCCACGACCCTTCTGCCCCGTTTGCCAGGTCGTTCGGAATGGAGCAGTCCAGCCCGGCGCCGAGCAGCACGGTGTCATGCACCTGGAACTGATGGCCACGGTGCTGCCTGCGGAGCCATCCAGCGTTTCCCTGGTTTCACTTCTTCAACCCTCCGGCCGGGACCCTCCTCGCGGCTGACCGTTCCCCGAATTTCAGCCGACAAAATCGAAATTTAATAGTGAGGAGGAATGTATGCGCACGGACCTTCGTCGCGGCGCATCCCCAGCCTTCGCGCCTTGGGGCACCCCGTTTGCGGGCCTGTTGCTGTTTGCCGCCGCGTTATTCGTCTTTGGATGGATATTTCCCCCAAAATTCGCTATGGGACAATCGTTGGGCACTTACGGGTCTATCCAGGGAACCGTGGTTGACCCCTCTGGCGCTGTGGTTGTCGGCGCTACGGTCACAATCCGGAATCCCGTCTCCGGCTATGTGAAATCCACAACCACAGATACCTCGGGAGAATTTGCCTTTTCAAATGTTCCGTTCAACCCCTACCATCTGACTGTTACACATCAAGGGTTTCAACCTGCTGCCCAGGATGTGAGTGTAGAGTCAGGCCTTCCTGTCAGATTGAAAATTTCCCTGCAGATAGCAGCCGTTGCAACGCAGGTCACCGTAACAACTGAAGCGAACGACCTCATTGAGAAGACTCCCGTGGCGCACACGGATGTGGACCAGAGTCTCATTTCCAACCTGCCCATTCAGAGTCCCTCCATTGGCCTGAGTCAGGTGATTACCAATGCAACACCCGGTGTCGCCGCAGACGCCAATGGCTTCTTCCATCCCTTGGGCGAACACTCCGACACTACTATTTCCGTGGACGGGCAGCCGATCAGCGACCAGCAAAGCAAAATCTTCGCCAATCAGATCCCGATGAACGCCGTGCAATCGATGGAAGTAATCTCCGGCACGCCGCCCGCACAGTATGGAGACATGACAAGCCTGATCATCAACACCACGATGAAGTCAGGCCTTGGACTTAATCACCCCCATGGCAGCTTCAGCAGCCAGTACGGGTCGTTTGGTTCGTGGTCCGAGGCCCTGACGCTCGGCACGGGCGGGAATAAGTGGGGCAACTTTTTCTCTTTGAACGGTGACGGCTCCAGCCGTTTCCTCGACTCCCCGGAATTCACCGCTTTTCACGACAAGGGGAACGACCAGAGCTTTTTCGACCACGTGGATTGGCAACCGGATGCCAATGACACCGCCCACCTCGACCTGTCTCTGGGACGGTCATGGTTCCAGATCCCCAATACGTATGATCAGGTTGCTGCGGGACAAGACCAGCATCAACAGATTAAAACTCTCAACCTTTCGCCCGAATGGACGCATTTGTTCAGCACGAACTCCCTGCTTGCCATTCAGCCGTTTCTGCGGATTACCCATGTTGAATACTTTCCCAGTCAGGACCCATTTTCGGATCTTCCGGCAACGGTCAGCCAGGACCGCCGCCTCGAGCACACGGGATTCACGGGCGATTTGACCTATACGCACGGCAACCATACCGTCAAGGCCGGTTCGGAACTTGTCATCTCTCCTCTTACGGAAAACTTCGGATTGGGGATCACCGACCCCACATTTAATCCTGTGTGCCTCATGTCTGACGGCAGCCCGGTGATTGTCCCGGCTCTCATTAATCCGGGCAATTGCGCGAGCAACGGATATATTCCAAATCCGGCGCTTTCGCCGGGATTAATTCCCTTTGATCTGACTCGCGGCGGACATCTCTTTGAATTCCATGGCCACTCAACGATCAAAGAAGCGAGTTTCTACGGGCAGGACAGCATCAGGCTGGGCCAGTGGCAGTTTGATGGCGGATTGAGGGAGGACATTTACCGCGGGCTGAGCGACTCGAGCGAGCTTCAACCTCGCATAGGGATCTCTTACACCGTCAAGCCCACCAATACAGTCATTCGAGTGGGCTATGCCCGGTTGTTTGATACTCCGTACTATGAGAACCTGCTTCTTTCAAGCGCCACGGGTGCCGGCGGACTCGCAACCACCGGCATAGGGGCCTTCGGCCAGGCTCCTCTCGTCCCCGGCCGACGCAACCAGTTCAATGCCGGGCTTGGGCAGGCCTTCGGGCGTCATATTGTTGTGAGCGCCGAATACTTCTGGAAGTACAGCCGCGACGATTTCGACTTCGACACACTTTTCAATTCGCCCATCACGTTTCCAATCCAATGGCGGAAATCCAAGATCGACGGTGCCTCCGTGCGGGTGAATATGACGGACTGGCACGGTTTCACGGCCTATTCCGTGCTGGGGCATGCACGGTCCCGTTTCTTCGGGCCGGAAGTCGGCGGCTTGATCTTCAATTCACCCCTCGATACCTCGGTCTTCCGAATCGACCACGATCAGGCTTTCCAGCAAACAACGAACGTCCAGTATCAGTTTCGACATTTTGCGCAGCGGCGCCCGTGGGTGGGTTTCACTTGGCAATATGAGAGCGGCCTGGTCGCCGGCTCCGTACCTGATCTCGCATCAGCTCTGGCTCTCGACGGCGATCAACAGGCGGCTATCGGCTTCTACTGCGGGAACCGCTTCGCCACGCCCGATAATCCCATCACGTCCTGCAGCCTGCCCTATCCCCAGTGGGGTGCAACGCGCGTCGTGATCCCCGCCCCGGGAACTGAAAACAATGATACGAATCCGCCCCGCATCGCCCCTCGCAACCTCTTTGACCTTGGGATCGGCTTCGATAACCTCTTCCGCACGGAACACCCAAGGATCACGCTGAAGCTCACGGCCATCAATCTTACGAACAAGGTGGCACTGTACAATTTTCTTTCGACTTTCAGCGGGACGCACTTCGTAACTCCGCGAACGTGGCAGGCCGAACTGGGGTTTGTCTTCTGAGAGAGTATTGAAGAAGCCAAATCGTCATGGTGAGCGAAGCACGTCCCTTCTGTTCATCATTGCCTCCTCATCATCAATTTGAATGGACCTCCGGAAGCTCCAGGTTTGTGCCATTTCATCTCTAAGCGCGCCGGGCGTCAAGTGCATCGTTTGCAATTCGGGATTCACCGTTAACGCCGCGGATGCGCACCGCGCTGCACAAGCCGGGTAGATTACGCATCGGCAGCCTTAAGGGCCGCTCGAGCACGCAATGGAACGGGGCTTCAAGGGCGGGTCGAAGTGAAAACTGCTCGGCGCAATCAATTCCACGCGGAATGTCGCGCTGCGGATAAGGCCGGCGGATGAAAGCTCGAAATGCAGGGTGTCAAGTCGAAGGAATCCCGTGGGGACTGCGTCAATGGCTTTGAGATATCTTTCGGCGGCGTGATCGGGATCGGGTGAGTCTCCGGGCCTTAGCGCATCTCTCATCAGGGGAACCAGCCGAAGGTAGTCCTGCTCCGTCAGGATGAACCGCATGCGACGTTTCATCTCAAGCCCCTGCCGCGCAGTTAGTCCGTAGGAGCAATCCAGCATCTCTGAAGGATTAAACCGCAAAGGCATGTTCACAGGATAAACGAAATCGTTGCCGCTCTTGTCTTCCAGCGAGAAAGTCCAGCCATGGCAAAGCCCGTTGCCTTGAGCCGCTGTAATCCTGAACTCAAGGTTCCCCACTTTTCGCACGTAGCTCTTGCCGGCATCAAGCCTTGAAGTGAACGAAACCGCACTGCATTTGGGGTCCGATGGGCCTGAATGCAGTCGAGGCCGGCCCGAGAGGTCAATCAGAGCGGTGATGACCAGCACGCTTACCGACATCGCCCATTTGCTGTTGCGCAGCCTGTGACTCGACACGGTTGATGTCCGCTTCACACGAGGTGCAGCGTAAGCACGATCGCCAAAGCGAGGCCGCCCGAAAAAGCGGTCCCGGCAAAGTTGACGATGCCGTTCGTGACCCGGCCGCGGCGTTCTATGGTAGCGCCCATCAGGCTGTCGAGCAGGTTCCCTGCCCCGGCGGCGATGAGGGCGATGACGGCGGCCTCCGGCCGGCAGAGCTTGAGGCCGTAGCCCACGGCGACGATCACGATGCTCGCGCCCATGCCCGCCAACGTGCCCACCAGCGAAATGCCGCCGTCCTGCCCGGCCGGCACGGGCTTGAAAGTCGTAATCAGATATGCGCGCCCGGAAAGCCACTGGCCGATTTCGCTCGAAGTGGTGTCGCCCGCGGCCTCGGCCAGAGCGGCGATCAGGGCAACGAGGAAGGCCGCCTCGTAATGGGTCGTGATCACCAGAATGGAGAAAAACGCAGCCGCCAGCGTGTTGGCCGAGGCCTCACGCCAGCTTCGCGCCCCCAGGCGGTGCTCCGCCACTCCGCGCGCCGCTTTTTTCGCATAGCCGAGCTTTGTCGCCACCGAGCCAATCACAAAGAAAGCCAGCAGCAGCAGGAAACTCTTCCAGCCGTAGCCCATGTAAATGGCCACGCCCATCACAAAACCCATGAGGGCGCCCGAGCGGTTCACCGTCCGCAATCCAAGCGCCGCGATCGCCAGCGCCGCGTTCACCGCCACGGCCAGCATCACGCGCACGCCAAGATACGGCAGGTTGCTCTGCACAGCAGACCACTCGACGAGCAGCACGCAGTACATGAACCCGCCGCACACGAGCGGCACCGTAATGTTGTCGTCGATGCCAATGGGCAGCGTTTCAACCACCGCACCCACGACCGCTGTAGCGATGCAGACAATGAGGACCTTCAATGAAGGAAATGACGGATCTACCCAGCGGCCCAGCACAAAGCTGCCCAGGCTTCCCGCCACGATGAATGCGAAAAATCCTGACCAGGTCTTTCCGGAATTCCAGGCAACGCGCGGCCCGCCCAGCGCCTCCCCCGCAATGCTCGCCAACCCGTCGCCCAGCGCCATGATGGCCCACACGGCTCCCACCACTTCCATGCGCCGACCGAAAAGAAGTATCAGCACGAGAACTGAGAGGGGATAGGCCACGATGCCCGTCCACTCGATCGCGTGCGTTTCCCCTTCAATCGCTGTACGCTTGCCGAGATCGACGCCAATGCGCGGCAGGATGACCAGATTGAAAACGAGCGCCGCCAGCGCCGCGCCCGCCGCTTCGGGCCACGTAAGAAACGGCAGCAGAAACGCGAACGCCAGCATCGAAATGTGGACGAGCTTCCGCGTGGAAATCAGCGGCCGCCGGCCCAGCCCGTTATAAACCGAAGCGTCACCCAATGCGCGCCTCCAGAGTTCTGCGGAGTCCTTCTTCAAGCGGTATGACGCGATAACCAAGCTCGCGGCGGGCCTTTTCGCTCGAATAAACCCAGTCGTGTTTGAAAATCTCGACAACGCCGGGGGTCAATTGCGGGCGATGATGGAACAGGCGCGCGCGCGCTACTTCCACCGCGCCCACCGCTTTGCCCACGGCAAAAGGAAGATGCCGCACGCGATGCTTTACGCCCGTCAGTTGCGCGATGAGCTGAAAAAGATCATTCAGGCTGCGATTGTCACCCGCAAGAAAATATTCTTCCCCCGTCCTCCCCTTCTCCAGCGCCTCGAGATGCGCCTGCACGACTTCCGAGTTGTACGCAAAGCTCCAGCGCTGCTCGCCGGTGCCGAGCAGCCCGGGAAACTTTCCGCGCAAATACTGCTGAATCATTCCCCCCACCAGGTTGCCCTCCGTCGATGGACCGGGGCCGTAAATCACTCCGGGCAGGAGCGCTACCACAGGGTAGCGGGCAAATCCTTCCATACGCAGCCATTCGAGCGCCATCGCTTTGGTCGCCTCGTACTCATTCGAGTACGGGCCGCGATTCTTCAGACCTTCGCGCGCGCCGGGATCGGAAGAAGGTCCCGCAGCAATGAACGACGACGTATAAACCACACGCTCGACGCCTGCGCGCTCCGCAGCTTCAAGCAGCGATTTCAGGGCCTCAACGTTCACACGCTCAAAGTCGCGCGCGTCCCGGACCCACATTTTAACCAGAGCCGCGGAGTGGATTACTTTCTTCACGCCGCGCAACGCTTCCGCTACGGCGCTTTTGTCGCGAATATCGCCGGCGACGATTTCGCAATGCGCTTCGGCGGGCACAAGCCCCAGGCGTTCCGGATTGCGCACCAGGACACGGAAAGGCTCGCCGCGCGCGACCAGCGCGTGTGCGATGCGGGAGCCGAGATAGCCGCTCGAACCGGTCAGAAGAATCATGGTTTCATTGCCGCGTCGATTTCATGGCGAAATGCCTCGCGCCATTTCACGGCGCGAACCGCCGATGGCCTTCGACTCATTCAGGATGACATGCGCGGTGTCAACGGATCAAATACGCTGCGGCGAGTCCCAAATGTCCCACCATCATCATCCAGTACATGTGATGCCAGCCGGGGTGGTTCTCGCCTTCAGTCACCAGCCGGTGCGGGTCCTTGTTAATCAGGTAGATAACATACCCGCCCCACGCAAGCATGACCACTCCCAGAATGTTGATAGCGGTGGGATTTCCGCTCAGCACGCCCAGGTAAACTCCAAACGGCATCATCAGCCAGGGCAGGATGAACGACGGGCTGATGGCGCGCGCACTCCAGGACGCTCCGTACTTCACCGGCAACGTTATGCAGCCTGCCGCGCGGTCGCCTTCGATGTCCGCAAAATCCTTGGTCGTCGTCGCGCCCAGCAGGAACACAACATAGATGGAACCAATGTACCACGGTTCGACGGAACGCAGCACGGTGGCCACCGCCGCCCAGCCCGCAACTTTCAGCAGGCCCCCGCGGATCAGCGCGATGATGATGTTCGATCCCCACGTGCTCCTCTTCAGCCGCACGGGCGGAACGGAATAGGCCAGCGTCGCCAGCGCCGCAATCACGTAGATCACGAAAATCTGCCCGTTGATTACGGCCACCATCGCCAGCGCCAGAAAGTACGTCATCGCCACGAACATCCACGCTTCACGCCACGACATTCGTCCCGAGGGCAGGGGCCGGTGCGGCTTGTTGATGCGGTCGTTCTCAAAATCGCAGATCTGGTTGATGCCGTTCGAAGCCGCGTTCAGCACTCCCGCCGCCAGCACCGCCAGCACGACGTGATGAATCACAAGATGCGCGTGTGTCGCGCCGTAGCCGATCAGCGAGCCCGAAAAAATCCCGACCATGGGCGGAATCAGCGTGAACGGGCGGCCGAAAGTCCAGTAAAGTTTCAGCCGTTCCATGCGTCGTTATTTTCAGGCTTTGCGGGCGCGCGAGGCAAGCTGAAATCTTCCCCGGTAGCGCCCGAGGAGACACGCCGGCATGGCAGACGAACGCCTTTGTGGATTTGGTAAGGCGAGACAGCGATCAGGAGGGACTGCCGGAGGGGGTGGATTACGGGTCTTTGCGGAAGGCCACTGGAAGGAATGCACGGAAAAAGCTATGAGGCATGGATGTTAATAAAGTGGTTGACACCGGGCAATGCTTCGTGCTCTCCGCGTTAATTATCTTCGGAATGAAGAAGAGGAAGGGACCCAATGACTGATCAGCGCGCGGCGTGCCGGATTTCTCCGCCGTCCCGGTAAATTTCACCGCGACGTCTAAGGATGACGCCGGCGGCGTTTTGCGGCGAACTATTCCGGCCGGCCGAAGGAATGATACTCGAAGCCCATCTGCGCCATTTGCGCGGGCTTCAGCAGGTTCCGGCCGTCAAGCACGAGCGGCCGCGCCATCGAGCTGTGGATTTTCTCCCAGTCGAGCGCGGCAAATTCCGGCCACTCCGTCGCGATCACCAGAGCGTCCGCACCGTCCGCAACATCGTAGGGGTCCTTGCCGTAGCGGATTTGCGGCACTTCCTGCCGGGCGCGTTCCATGGCGGCGGGATCATAAGCGCTGATCTCCGCGCCTTCGCTGAGCAGTTGCCGGATCAAATCGATGGGCGGCGAAAAGCGCGTGTCGTCTGTGTGGGGTTTGAAAGCCAGGCCGAGCACGCCGATTTTCTTGCCCTTGATCACCCACAGCGCGCGCCGGATTTTCTCGACGAACTGCTGGATGCGCCGCTTGTTGATGCGCTCGGCTTCCTTGAGCAGTGCGAAATCCATGCCGGCCCGCTCCGCCAGGTGGATGAACGCCTGCACGTCTTTCGGCAGGCAGAACCCGCCGAAGCCGAGGCCAGCACGCAGAAACTGCCCCCCGATGCGCGGGTCCAGCCCGATGGCGCGCGTGACTTCTTCGACGTTTGCACCGAGCAGTTCGCACAGGTCGGAGATAGCGTTGGCGTAGGAAATCTTCAGCGCCAGGAAGGAATTTGAGGCGTGCTTGATCAATTCGGCGCTGTTGATGTTCGTGACAACAAATTCCGCCTGCGATTGCGGCGGGCAGGCCGGAGCGTGTACCGGGCAGTTGAATCGGCCTTCCAGGATGGGCTGGTAAACTTCGCGAAGCTGCTTTTCCGCGGATTCCTCATCCACTCCCACGACGATGCGGTCCGGGTGCAGAAAGTCTTCGACGGCCGTGCCTTCGCGCAGAAATTCCGGGTTCGACGCCACGCGGAAAGTCACGCCGCTCTTCCGACCGTAAACCGCCAGCGCCTGCTTGAGTTGCCGTCCGGTTTCGGCCGGCACCGTGCTTTTTTCCACCACCAGCTTCGGGTTTTGCGACTCGGTGGCGATCAGCCGTGCAACCGCGTCGATTGCCGAAAGGTCGGCCCCGCCGTTTTCAAGCGGCGGCGTGCCGACACAAATAAAAACCGCGTCGCCCGCTCGGACGGCCTCGCCCGCATCCGCCGTGAATTTCAACCGCCCTTCACTGCGGTTCCTCGCGACAATCCCCTCAAGATGCAACTCATAAATCGGTATCTGCCCGGCGTTGAGCTGGCCGATCCTCGCCGTGTCCTTGTCCGTACAGACCACTTCATGCCCCGCCTCCGCCAGGCACGCGCCCGTCACCAATCCAACATATCCGCAACCAATTACCGAAAGCCGCATACAAAACCCCTGGTCCTGAGATTAACCCCAAGTTGCGCTGAACCGGAACATTATTAATTTACCTGTTTTTGATGCGACAGGTAAATGTTCTTGCGGCGCGTGCGGCCGGCCACAATCAGGGATCAATTGAAAAGGTCGCGGACTTCCTGAAGACCGATGTTTCTGTAGTCTGGTATGACGCAGTCTGCGCCGGCCTCGCGCAGCTTTTCGCTTCTGCCATCCGAGGCAATGCCCAGGCACTTCATTCCGGCGGACTTCGCCGCCTTCACTCCCGAGACTGCGTCTTCCACTACGAGCGCATTCGGCGGGTCGAGCCGCAGGTGTTCCGCTGCGCGCAGAAAAATTGCCGGATCGGGCTTGCCTTTTTCGACGTCATTACCCGTCACGACGGCCTTAAACCGCTCCAGGATTCCAAGGTGCTTCAGAATATCATACGCCCGTGTCGAGCTTGCGCTGGTGGCAACAGCCATCGGGATGCCCGCTGTTTGAAGAGTGTCAAGGAACTCCACAACTCCTGCGACCATACGCAATTCTCTAAAGGACTCCCTGAACAACTCATTCTTGCGCTTGCCGTATTCTCTGATCTGGGCGGGCGGAAGGTCGCCCAGGAAATGGCGCAGAATCTCCTCGCGTTTTCTTCCGTCAAGGACAAATTCAAGTTCTTCGTCAGTAACGGGCTTATTCACCGATGCCAGAAATTTCGCCCACACTTTTTTGTGAAGCGGATGACTGTCAATCAACACCCCATCCATGTCAAAAATCACGCCTTTGCACATGCCCCAATCCCTCAGCATCGGAATTCAACCAAGACCCGGCCAGGTCTCCTGCGCAAGCCTGTAGTTCTCCATGGTCCCGATATCAAGAAGGTATTCGGAAATCCGATAGGCAAACATTTTTCCGACAAGACGTGGCAGAACGTCGAACCCCAGATCAGCCGGGACCTTTGCAGGAATTGCATCGAGCAGCGACCTTTTGGCGATCATGATGCCGCTGAAGGCCAGACGGCCAACAGGAATTTTTGGCTTCTCGACAAAACGTCTGATGCGGCCATTTTCGTCCGCTTCCATGATTCCGCAGCGCTCCGGGTCCGGAACTTCATATCCGCCAAGTGTTGCGACGCCGTCGTGTCCTTTGTGGAACTGCATCATCCTGCCGAGGTCGGCCCTTGTCAGGACGTCGGCATAAATCACCCAGAAGGATTCTTCGTTGGCGACCCAATGGCGGTGTGACCTGATCGTGCCGGCGCTTCCCAGGAGTTCAGGCTCTTCCACTACAGTTGTCCTTACGCCGTTGCGGTTCTCAGCCAGAAACCTTTTGACCGAATCGCCGTGTGTGTGCGTGTTGATAAGGACCTCATGGACCCCAAATTGGTGGCAAAGGCGAAGCCAGATGGCCAGCATGGGTACACCTTGAATGGGCAGCAGGCATTTGGGTGTTGAGTCTGTTAATGGTCGCAGGCGGGTTCCCAGACCCGCGGCAAGGAGGAATGCTTTCATTGGATTACCTGGGAGCGTGAGTTACTTCTGCGGTTGTCAGAATGGAGAAGCAAAAACCTGCGGACTCTTGCACCGGGGGAATCAGGACTTTGCCGCAAGGGCGCTGGCAATGCCAAGGGAGCTAAGCGTCCCAACTCATTTCGAATCCTGCTCTCTTTGCCGCGTCATAGGGAATGAACTGCCAACTCCCTCCGGCATTCTCGTCGCCATCAATGAAGGGGTCGTCAACGATGACCTGTGCGCCCTTAGTGTCGAACTGGAAGGTCATCTCCTTCGCGCCAGCGCCCTCAAGCGCCCGGCGAACCGCATCCTGGCACTGCCGCTCGCAATAGAGAAGCAGGAAGCCGCCGCCGCCAGCGCCTGTTATCTTACCGCCTACGGCTCCGTTCTCCCTGGCGAGGCGGTAAAGGTTATCAATCCGACTGCTGGAAATTTTGGTGGAGATGCGCTTCTTGGCCTGCCAGCCTTCGTCGAGCAGCATTCCGAAGGCGTGCAGGTCGCCTTTCTCGAGCGCGTCGCGCATCCGCGCTGCCAACGCTGCAATTGCATGCAAGGAGTCGAGCGTTGCGCCGCGGTCGCGCCGGGTCGATTCCTCCTGCTCCTCGAGAATGGTCTGAGATTGATGCGTTGCCCCGGTAAAGAAGAGCATTAGGTTTGCCTCAAGCTCGCCCACGAGGGCGGAGTCGAGATCAACCGGATCGACGGTGACTGTTCCGTCTCTGGAAAAACGGATATAGTTCAGGCCCCCAAATGCGGCCGCGTATTCGTCCTGCTTCCCGACGGGATTTCCCAGCAGGTTTCTGGCGATATGAAATGCGCGCTCGGCCAGTTCGTACTTTGAAAGGGAAAGATGAAGATAAGTCGAAAGGGCTTTGAGAACATTAACACAGACACTTGCTGACGACCCGAGACCCGTACCAGGCGGGATTTCTGAGGCAAGAAACAGGTCCACGGAAACATTTCGGCCCATGTCCTTCATCACGGCCAGCGGAATTTCAAGGTCACTGCGTTCGAGGCTCATGGCCGCGATATTTTCCCAGGTCTCAAGTGTTCGCAGATCGGAAGAAATCACCTGGACCTTTCCGTCTCCCCGCTTCCTCAGCACGGTGTAGAAGTATTTGTTGATGGTCGTGCTCAATACCGCGCCGCCAAACTGCTCATAATAGGCCGGCAGGTCCGTTCCTCCACCGCCGAAGCTGATGCGAACCGGGCTACGCGTGATCAACATAGGCAACTTCTTCTATCGGCCTTTCAGGATCCTTTCTCCAGTGGGAGTAGGAAGGAATTGGCTCCCGCCGGGTGGTCTTGCCTCGCCAGAACCTTGCGGTCAGCGTCCACACGGTTTGCAGGAGCACCGACCAATCAAGGAACGGCGACCACCGCAGGATGTACTGCAGGTCGTAGTGGGTTTTCTGCTCTGCCGAGTGCTGGTCCCGGAGACCGTGGATTTGCGCAAGGCCGGTAATTCCCGGCCTGATCCTCAGCCGCTGACGCTGCCAGTCTGAATAATGCTTGACGCGCTCGGGCGGCTCCGGCCGCGGCCCCACCAGGTCCATTTCTCCGCGAAGAACGTTCCACATTTGCGGCAGTTCGGTAAGCCCGAGATCAACAATCAGCTTCTCTGATGCAGGCAGCGTGGGCTGCCCGCGGTCGACATTCAGGCGGTACATCCAGAAGGGCACGCCGTCTTTGCCGCAGCGAAGCTCCTTTCGAAAGGCCTTGCCTTTCCGCAACGTGAGTGCGATGACAGCGGCAAGCAGCATCGGCGAGGCCAGCAGCATGACAACTGGCGCGACCACGAGGCCGGTCAGTCGCCGTATGACCTGCGCGCCTGCTGGCAGTTCATACTGATCGATTGCAATCAGCGGCAGGCCGTCAAGCTCCGCAAGCCTCGGGCGCGAAATATAGAGTTCGTACGCCTGGGGGACGACCAGCACCCGGATACCCGCTCTCTGACATTGCGCCACCAGGTCCTGCGTCTGCCTTGCCGGGTTTGCCATGGCGACGATGATTTCGTCCACGCGGTGCTGCGCCAGAAAACCGGCGACGTCCAGGGTCCTCACCCGCTTGATATTTCCGTCGGCGGTGCCCACTCCGTTGTCGCGGGAGTCCGGGCACAGATAGCCGACCACCTGCCAGCGCATTTCAGGATGCCGGGCGATCTTTGCTGAGAGCTCTTTCGCAATGCGGCCTCCGCCCAGGATCACGACACGCCGCAACGACGTCCGCAACCGTCGGGAGCATAACAACCGCCAGACCAGGCATCGAATGAGCAGAAAACCTGCAAGCGAAACGAAGCCAAAATAAGAGAATACAAGCCGCGATTGGTAAACACGGGAGAGATAGCCGTTGGCAAGCAGCAGCGCCATCAGCAGGAACACTCCGACAAAAAGGTCGGAGAAAACGGCGCGGAAAGTCCATCCCCCGTCGAAGCCGTCCAGCCTCATCACCAGCGTCAGAAAACTCCAAATCAGCAGCGCGGCAACGGCTGATTCGCCGAAGATCGAGAAGCAGTCCCGCAGGGTACCGATGCTGAAGCTGAAACCGTATCGGCACTGATAGGCAAGATAAAATGCAACCGCAATCCACAACAGATCAGCCGCCCAGATCAGTAGGGCGAGCTGCCGGCTTCTCATGAAACCGAATTCGCGAGTTGACCTTGACATGGCTTCCCTCGGACAGACACAAGTTTTTTCATCGTCGTATCAGGCAAGATTTTTCCAGGAAGGAACCGACATCACAAACCACGCTTCCCGCCGGCCCGGACGTGGAAGCCCTCGGAAGCGAGCATCGCTTCCTGCCATTGGCAGGCGCTGGCAATGATGTTTTCAAGCGATGAGTGGACCGGACGCCAACCCAGTTCCTCCATGATCTTTTTCGGGCTGGCAGAGAGCCTGTTCCGCGGAGGACCTGGCGTGTGCCATAGGGCTGTTGCCGACGTCGAGAGTGGTTCGCCTGAGGACGGCTCAAACAGCCTGCGTGGCCGCTCGCACGACACCTGCTGACTCCATTTCATGGTCCGCGCGCAGATAGTACTGGTCTTTCAGGCCGGTGCTTTCAAGCCACTCGACATAGTCTCTCATGATGGACTCCAAGCTTTTCTTTGGCTTCCATCCTAACACTTTCAGTTTTTCAATACTGGACACCGAGTTCCGGTTGTCACCTACACGGTATTTTCCGGGAACAATTGGTTCGAGATCACTTCCGAGTATCTTGGCCAGCAGGTTAGCATATTCAAACACGGTGACGCCTTTGCCGCTGCCAACGTTGAAAGGCTCGAAGTCCGCCCGCGGGTCACGCGCAACCAGCAAGTTCGCCTCTACGACATCGGATACATGCACATAATCGCGGAGTTGTTTCCCATCTTCATAGATCACCGGAGGTTGATTGTTCAGGAACCGAAGCGTAAAGATGCGGCAGATTCCGGAATATGTATTGTGGGGCGACTGGCGCGCACCCTGCGTAATCGAATAACGCAGTGCCACTGTAGGAATACCAAAGAGTTTGCCAAGGCGCAGCGCAGCAAGCTCCTGTGAGTATTTCGAAAGTGCATATTGATTATAAGGGTTCGGATATTCCTCCCGGAGTTGCTGGTACTGTACGGGGGCCCCGCACTTGGGGCATTTCACCTCCCAATCCCCTCGTTCCATCTGCGCTTGAGCGCGGGCCGGCGGCAGCACCATCCCATCTGTCCGGCAATTGTATTGCCCTTCGCCGTACACTGCCTGGGACGATGCTACCACGATTTTTTGCACGTTGAGCTTCTGTTCGCGGATGACTTCGTAAAGAAGCACTGTGCCGACCACGTTCGTGTGGAAGAATTTGCTGTAGTCGGGCATGTAGTCCTGATAGGCAGCTTGGTGGAAAACTATATCTACTCCTTCCAGCGCACCCTTCCATACGGACTTATCTCTCACATCGCCCTGAACAAACCGGACGCCCGACGGCAAATAACCCGGCTTCCCTGCGGCGTGAATGCGAGGCTCGAGATTGTCAAGCGACACGACCTCATAGTTTTGTTTCAGGAGTTCTTCCACCAGGTGGGAACCAATAAACCCAGCCCCCCCGGTCACTAAGGCCCGCATATCGTTATTTCCCCTTTCCTAGAATTACGGCCGGAATTGTCTTTAAGAGGATCTTGAAATCCAGCGCCAGTGACCACTCTCGGATATATTTAAGATCTAGGCGCACCCAATCATCGAAGCTGCTGATCGCGTTTCGGCCGTTGACTTGCCACAGGCAAGTCAACCCGGGCTTGACCGAAACTTTTTGTTTGTGCCAATCCGTAAAATGTTCATACTCACTTTGGAGCGGCGGTCGAGGGCCGACAAGACTTAAATCACCTTTCAGCACACTCCACAGTTGCGGCAGTTCGTCCAGGCTGTATCTGCGCAGCCAGCGACCCAATGGAGTGATGCGAGGGTCAGCAGTCATCTTGAAAACCGGGCCGTTCATTTCGTTTAGCGCCAGCAATTCAGCTTTTCGCTCGTCCGCGTCTTGATACATCGTTCGAAATTTATAAGACGTAATGGGGCGGCCGCCCTCGCCCACGATCCTCCAGCGATAAAAAATGGGGCCCTCGGAGGTAAGTTTGATCGCAAGCGAGACTAAGGCAAAAAGGGGCGCAAGAAACAATAACCCGGCCGCTGAAACTGTAATGTCAATGATGCGCTTAATTCGGCAGGACAACTGGTCCTTCCCAATTGTGGGGTCACCTGGGGGATTCCCTGTTCTCACGTTTGCTCGTACTGATGGATGTTGGCCGTCTGCCGTAATCTTGCGCAGAGAACAGCCTTTAGAAACCATGGGATCGTCAGGAGGTAGCGCTTCCAGAGATTCTTGGGGTCCTGGACCAGCCTGTATAACCACTCCATCGAAAGAGTTCGCACCCAGTCGGGAGCGTCGCGCTTTATTTCTGCCAGCACATCGAAGCTGCCGCCCACTCCCATGCACACTGGAACACTCAGCTTGGACAAATGCTGTGCAATCCAGAATTCCTGTCTCGGAGTCCCCATGGCCACAAAAAGTATGTCCGGAGTCGCATCGCGAATCGAACGGCTGATCTCCTCATCGTCCGCTGCAGGAACATAGCCGTGATGCCATCCTGCGATCCGGAGCCGGGGGTATTTTTGACGCAGATTTTCAATCATCCGCTCCACTACTTCGGGCTTGGCCCCCAAGAAGTAGACGCGGTAGCCTTTTTCCTGTGCGCGTGGCAGAAAGGCTTTGAGAAGCATGATCCCACCAACATGATGGTCCACACCAAGGCCCAGCAGCTTGCTGCCAATGACGATTGCCTTTTCTGGAAGAACCAGCGAGCACTGTCTCATGATATCGACCATGGCAGGATTCCTGGTCATGAGCCAGAGTTTATTGGCATTCGTTACGGCCACGTGGTGTGGCGAACCGTCACGAATAAATTCCTCCAACTTGTCCAAGGACTGGTTCATGGAGAGGCCATCGACAGGACATCCCAAGAAATCCACCCGGGCAGTGTGCATTGCTCACCTCAAGATCATATGGTTACGCGCTTGGAACCTCTGCTGGAACTGCTCAACAACTTCGTTAAAGCCAGTTGCATCCACGCCTGTCCCCAGCGCATATAGGGTGTGCGGACCTGGTGTCGGCGCCAGATCTGATAATGGAAAAATCCTCGCGGGTCCTGCATATAACGAATGGCCCATGCCGCCACGCGTTCCGCGATTTCTAGGGCTTCAGGGTCTGCGTCGGCGAATTCAATGAAAGTGAGGATCGCCTGGGCAACACAGTGGATATCAACCGGGTACGTCTGATCAGGATAATATTTGGGAACTTTGCCGGCCGCAAACATCCGCTTCTTCCAGAACTCGTATCCCGCCTGGACAGCCGGATCAAATTCTCCAGTCTTGAGGTACACACCGACGCGATTCAGCGCCACTAGAACATACCCTGTGTGGAAATTGTCCACCCAACCGTCACGAGAGCCAATGCCATATGCCCAGGAGCCATCTGCACGCTGTCGGCGCACTGTAAAGCGGGACGCAGCGAGGGCCGCTTCTGCCAGAGAGCTTTCCCCGGTGTAGGCATAAACGGCTGCCAGCAGCCAGGCTCCCAGCATGCTCGCATTGTGAACGAACCTCTTGTCAAGAGGCGTATAGGAAAAACAGAGTTCATCTGGTGCCGGGCGCAAAGTGTGAAGATTTTGCATTATGAAATCGCACGCCCCTCTGGCGATCGCGGAACCTCTCATTGATTGCCACGGGTCTCCTCCCCCCTCCGCCTGGCACCGGTGGGCATCGGCCTCATCCTGCCCACCCGACTGAGGTCCTTGCAATGCGTCAGCGCACAGAAAGGCCAAGCCAATAAAAGCCGTATTCACAATGGTTGGAGTTCCTGCCGGAGCAAGGAAGGCCCGGTTGGGCCAATCAAAGTTGTAACCCCAGCACGGACCAGCGTAACCCTGAGCTGCATTTTGGACAAGCCAGTTGAAGAAAAACCGCGTCAATTCAAGGTGTTTTTGCAGTCTTGTCACTTCGTATTTCTGAGCGTAGGTAGCCAGGAACAGGCCCATAGCTTTCGGGTTATACCCCTTTCGAATGCCCAGCAATGGCCGGAGGTTTACAGGACTTCGGCGTAAAAGCTGAAGAATTGCGATCCCGGGCAAACGCCACCTTCTCGCCCAGTGTAAACAGGGACTGTTCAGCCCGTCGTGCGGGTCCCATCCCTTGAACCCTTCCGCCTCGATCCAAAGGTCGAGCCTCTCTAGGGCGGCGACTGGGATTCGGACGATACTGCTGGCGACCAAATCCTCGCCATGCAACGCCAGGCTGTCCGATGGTGCCCACAAAGGCTTTCCGTTCAGAGATCCCGTTTTCTCAACTAATTCATGGTCAGGCATTATTAATGACGGGAGAGGACTGAAACATCTCGCATTGGTTACGCTGAAGTTGCCTTTTCTACTGGATCGTGCATTTCGGTCGTGGATGCGCGGTCCTTAGTCCTGCTCCCATATTCCGAGAAATATTCGCGCAAGAACGGAATGAGTGCATCAGCGCAGCGTCTTCCGCTTACCGTAAGACGGACGCAGCCTTTGCCTCGGCCATAGCGGCTCCCATCACGAACCAGAATGTTCCGCGCAGCCAAACACTTGACAATCTCGGAAGCCTGTTCATGTTCAAACGTTATGAAATTCGACATTGATGGCCGGTACGCTATGCCAAAATCCCGAAAAAGCTCGTAAAACTGCTCTTTCGCCTGACGGACTTCCTCAACGTAAGCACGGATCGAGTCTATGTCCCGAAGGGCTGCAAGGCCAGCCACCTTGGCAAACATCGTCACACTCTTCGCGATATTCATGCGGTTCAATACTTTGACAATTTCCGGCGGAGCAAGAAGATAGCCAAGCCGTAACCCGGCCATACCAAACGCCTTCGAGAAGCTCCGAATCACAATGCAGTGCGAGTGCCGAGGGACAAGTGAAGCTCCAGTTATCCCGCAGAATTCGAAGTAAGCCTCATCCAGAATCAGTAGTGAGGATAGCCGATCGCATTCGATTGCCAGACGCTTCAAGACAGGAAAAGGGAGGGCGTACCCAAGCGGGTTGTTCGGGTTTGTGAGGTATATGAGGCGGGGCGTGTGGCGGGTCAAGTATTCGGCAAACTCATCACTGGGAAACGGTCCGTCTCCCCAGTAGTCGAACCGGAGGACTTCTGCCCCCCGCTGCTCGACCATTGCTCGGAAATGATCGTAGTTTGGTGAAACCACCAATGCTTTATCTCCGGCTCTCACAAATGCGTTTGTAATAAGTTCGAGCGCTAGATCCGAGCCGTGAGACAGAATAATCTGCTCGACTGGTAATCCGACGTAATGAGATATCGCTTCCAGCAGTTCAGAGGAATCAGGATCCGGGTACCAGCAAGAGTAATGATCGTTATCGAGCAGAGCTTGAAGCGCTTTCCGCACTTCGCGTGACGGCACACGATCAGCCTCATTCCAGTCGAGCTTCAAAACGCCTTCTCCATGTCGCTCTAGCTTCCACGCAAGCGCCAGAGATTCAAGGGAAGTTGCGTATTCTTGCTTCTCTTCAACCGAACGTGTCCCCAAGCGACGAAGCACGGATAGCGTCTTGCCATCGGCATTTGTCAGGAAACGATCTGTGAGCTCCAATTCAACTGAGACCTCATAGCCCATGCGCGCCCGCAGTTCCTGCTCAAGCTTCCGAAGCAATCCCTGGACATTTGTAGTCGCCGGCCTCAGAAGCAGCTTCACTACAATTTCGCTGCGCCCATATTGAACGATCTGGAACTTGAGCACTTCAGTGTATTTGCGAAAGACGCTATAGAAGTTCAACGAGGGAAGCCTTCGGCCGTCCGGCATGAGAATGCACTCATCCTTTCGGCCGACAATGGAATGTACAAGAGGCATGTTGCGGCCGCAGGAACAATTCCGTTGTGACTCGTAGAGCCGGATTACATCCCCTGTGTCATAGCGCACGAACGGCATGACGGGGTTATGGAACCCTGTAGCGATAAGGCGGAACTCACCTGGGGGTAAATCGTCAGAGGGCTGGAATTCAGCGTAGCCATATTCCCAATTCACATGCATCCCTTCGTGTTTTTCACATTCCGTAATTATGACTGCTGGTTCAGTCATTCCGTACCAGTTGAAAAGCTTTCTTCCGAAGGTCTCTTCAATTCGGTCTCGTTCGCTTGGGAGCAGAGTCTCCGAGGAAGCGAAGATGCCCTGCACGAAATCAAACTTTTCACGGTGCGGAAAGACATACTCGGCAAGCACGCTCAAGGACGATGGGTAACCCCTGATGAAGCGGGGGCGGAATTTGAGGAGTTGCACCACATATTCGCGGCAATTCGTCGGGCTCAGGTGATATGCAGAGAGATAGAGAGTATTGTTGAATCGATCTTGGCGCCATAGCGGGTCACTCTCATGAGCAGGTACATACGTGCGGAGTGCTGCGAACGGGGCGCGGAAAGTGTAACCCGCCCATGACCAGTGGCGAAACGCACAGGCACTGTCGAATGCCAGAAAAGACTCGCTCAGCCGCATTTCAAGAGGTTCTCCGGTTGAGCCGCTGGTGTGCGAAACGATGCTGCGAGCCTGATGACGGTGGTCGATCATCTCCATGAAATGCTGCCGAACATCGCTCTTTGTAAGAATTGGCAGGCGGGCAAGATCAGAAGTAGCGCGGAAATCAGTTCGAGGATCGAACCCCAGTTTATTGAACACGCTTTTGTAGTAGCGGGTTCCTTCCCACGCGCCGATAAGAGTACGGCGTAGGTGTTCAAACACGTAACGGTCACGTCGTTCTGCTGGCCAATATTGCGACTTCTGAAGGAATCTCTTGCTGATCCAATAACCATGGAGTCGTGAAAGATGCGTAATCGAGCTTTTACTCGTAGACATATTTTGTCTCTAGCCGTTTAGGCTTCCTTCCCGAAAAGTTGTTTCGGTAAACACCGTAAATCACCCTAGCCACTGGGATAAGGGGCCGGGGAAGTTGAAGGTACGGCTTCAAACGGTAGTAAGTAGGGGCGTACTTTCGCCCCTGGTCACTGGGCCCCTGAGGCGTTCCAATCACTGTGTACGGGACATGTGTTCGAAGAAACCTCTCCACACTGGCCACCGGAGAGTCTATGAAGGGTACAACGTTCACACACTCCCCCAAGTCACCGGCATAATGAGCGTCACTGCCACCTACTGCGTGGAGTCCGCATGTGGCTAATTCCGCGGCCCGCTGGTTCTCCTCAAAAGAACACTTGGGGTTGAACAGTTCAAACGCGGAAATGCCTTGCAGCGAACGCGATTCTCCTCGCAGGACACCGTCTTTGCGACGATACGGATGAGGCAGAATGCAAATCCCGCCTTGCTCGCTGATCTCCTCGACTGCTTCCTCGAAAGAGACAGATGAGATTGCCTCCTTGAGGAAAAGACCGATCAGATGGCTCCCGTCGGCCAACGTCCGTTCCTCCCCAATCATTATTTGAAGATCACAATTCAACTCGGCGCACCTGCGCTTGAATTCTCGTGCTCCATCGACTGTGTCATGATCGGTAATACAGATCACATCCAGTCGATTTCGCGCCGCCTTCAGCAGCGCGTCAAATCCTATGTGCCCGTCGTGAGAATAGATGGTGTGGCAATGGAGTTCCACTCGGAGAGTTTTCATCGTTCTGCGACGTGTGAATCAGCGTTCAAAAAAAAACGGCCACGAGGCCTTTCTGAAAAGGTATGTCCCAAATGTGCAACAATCCGCTCGGCTGCTTTTCCATCCCAGAGCGGTGGCAACGTACGTTCTTTCACGCCGCCATTAGAGAGCGCGTGGAGCGCTTCGCGGACGATCGCCGAACTCTCTCGCGGCACCAAGCGGTTCGTGCCCAATTCGATTGTGACGGGCCGCTCTGTGTTCGGCCGGACGGTCAGGCACGGTACGCCCAAGTAGGTCGTTTCTTCCTGAATCCCGCCGGAGTCAGTAATCACAAGTGATGCCTGCCGCATGAGGGCGAGAAAATCCATGTAGCCCAGCGGCTCCAGCAATCGGACGCGATCGGGATGAACCGACAGATGGTTCTCTTTGATTCTCTTACGAGTCCGCGGATGGACAGGGAATAACACGGGAACATCTTCGGCAATCCTCTCCAACGCTTCCAGAATTTCGCTGAGTGCATATGACTCATCGACGTTCTGTGGACGGTGAAGAGTGACCAGCGTGTAAGCCCGGTGCTGTGCCGCTTGGCCCCTGCCGTTCCCATTTTCAAGATGCAGGGAAAGCTCTTTCAGAATTTGCCTGTTTTCAGACTTGGGCAACAGGGCCGCAAGCGTGTCGATCATCGTGTTTCCGACAAAGCGAACCTTCTCGGACGGGATGCCCTCCTTAGCAAGGTTCTCATTGCCACTTCGTTCTGTCGTGAAAAGCAGGTCTGAGACATGGTCCGTCAGGACGCGATTGATTTCCTCCGGCATCGTTCGGTCAAAGGAACGAAGGCCCGCTTCCACGTGTGCAACTTTGATGTGCTTTTGCGCGGCAGCAAGGGCGCACGCCAGTGTTGAATTGACGTCTCCGACCACTATCACCCAGTTCGGCCGCAACTCGTCCAGCACGTTTTCGAAGGACTGTAAAACCCGAGCGTACTGCTCGGCATGCGATCCTGAACCTACACCCAGGTAAACGTCCGGTTGAGGCAAGCCCAAATCCTCGAAGAATACCTGGGACATTCGATAGTCATAGTGCTGTCCGGTGTGGACCAAAATCTGGTCCCACTTCTCTGGATGCCTGCTCATTACACGCATCAACGGCGCAACCTTCATGTAATTGGGCCGCGCGCCGACCACATGGATCACTCGTGTGCGTTGCTCCATCTCTGCCAGCCTCAATTCATTCAAAGTTCACGAGCTTTCAGGCAACAAAGCTCCGGATCCAACTTCGATTCCCTCAGGAGGATTCTCTGCCACAACTTTTATTAATGGTTTCCTTAACAAGCCTTCGATTTGGAAGGTCGTCGCCGTGACTTCGCAAATTTCCTCGAAGGGTATAGGCGAGGGTTTTCCTTGAATTATGGCCTTTATCGTCTGTTCCAATTCCGCACGGTGACCTTTATCTTGTCGGGATTTAAAGGTTCGCTTTTTCCCTTTCCGGACGAGTTCGAGTATACGAAAATCGTCAAGCCTAGCCACGGCTCCTCCGCAAAACACTTCGAAATACTCTTTTGTGACCGCTCGGTCACCATTCGCAAGATAGAGCACGCTGGCGACGGAACCGTCAGCAAATGCCATTGTTACGGAAAGATTGTCTCGGTGGTACCGGCTTCCGTCGGGCAAAGCAGCCACCGACACCGACCGAATCGGACGGGCTACCACTGAACGCGCCCAGTCGATAAAATGGCACAACTCTCCCACGATTCTTCCTCCCGTCGCCTGTTGCGCCCAATGCTCTCTTGGAAGATACCCAGCGTTTACTCGTCCGTGAACCATCATCGGTTCTTGGCGGTTCGAGAAGAAGTCTCTTATCTTTTCTGTCAGCGGCGCGAAGCGACGATTAAACCCCACCATGAGGAATGGTGCCGTTCCTTGTGCAGCTTGTTCGGCATACGCGCGCTGAATCGCAGTCAGTTCCTCACGCTGAACGCATAGAGGCTTTTCGATAAAGACGGCCTTCCTCTGCGCCAACGCCTCGAGGACGTAACGCGCGTGGCTGTCGTGTCTTGTGAGGACAAAAACCGTATTGATCAAAGGATCGGCCAGGATATCTCCGGGATCTGCGGCGCGGCGGAAACCAACCGCGCTCTTAGCGGATTCGGCGGCAACTCCGCTGGCCGTCGCGACGGCTTCCATCACGACCCCCGGAATCTTCTTCAGATGAGGGAAAATGGTCCCGCGAGCAAAACTGCCTGCGCCAATACACCCAACGACCACCGACTTCTGAACCTGCCGCAGCGGCATCGATGCAGCTTCAGATGACGCAATCCGCTCGTTATTGGAATTGTTTTCAGGATATTGGATTAAAACGGTGTAAGCGCCATTATCGATAATCTCCCTGTAAGCCTGTGCTGCATCCTCAACCGGGCGCCGGCGTTCGAGGAGAGGACTGATGTTGATTGATCCTCCGGCCAGCGCATCGAGAAACGCCTCCATATTTCTTCGCTCTGTCCAGCGGACGTAGCCGATGGGATAATCCACCCCGTGTTCTTCGTAGACAGGATCGTAGCGCCCGGGCCCGTAAGACCGTGACAGCGCCAATGAAAGCTCTTTATCGTAAAGAGTTGCCCGCGGAACACCAAGACCGACGTCGCCTACAATGACGATGCGGCCGCGGTCGCGCAAAAGTTTCGTAGCCAACTCCAGAGGCTCGGTGGAACGCGCAGCGGCTGTAATGACCGCTGCGTCGGCGCCGTAGCGTGAAAACGCGCGGATTTTCTCTTCGATCTGGGCTTCTTTAGCGACAAACCCCGTGTGCGCCCCGAATTCGATGGCACGGTCAACGCGCGCGCGGTCAATATCGATCGCTACAACCCGGCACCCGGCTGCTTTTGCCAGTTGCACGGCCAGCACTCCCACCAGCCCAGCGCCAATAATGACCACGGTTTCGCCGAAGCGGACTTCCGCCTGGCGCAATCCCTGGAGAGCGATGGCGCCGATCGTGGTGATGGCCGCATGTTCAAGCGCCACAGATTGCGGCACGTGCACTGCCAGATTACGTGGGACAAAATTCACTTCGCTGTGGTTTGCGTAACCGGCGCCGCCACACGCCACGCGGTCTCCGGGCTGGAATTCTGTCACTCCTTCTCCCACTTCAAGAACCACGCCCGAGCAGCTATAGCCAAGCGGAGCCAGCGTGTCGAGCCGCGCATTCACCTTCTCATACGCCGCACGCAGGCCGTTTGCACGCGCAAACTCGATCACCTGCCGCACCAGGTCGGGACGCGCCCGCGCTTTTCCCAGCAGCGACTTCTCACCCGTCTCGATTTTCGCCCGTTCCGTCCCAGAACTCACGACCGAGAATCGCGTCTCTACCAGAATCCCGCCCGGCTGCAGTTCGGGCCTCGGAATATCATGGACGGCGATTTCGCCGGTCTTGCTGTTCGTTAAAACCGCTTTCATGCGCGTCTTCGCTCACAGTTCGCGGGCGTCCGGACCGGGCACGTTTTCAAGCTGAAAAATTCCGCAACCCGGCTCTAAAACTTCCGCCAACACTTTGTTGATCTTCTCCGCGAATTTGTCGTACGTATATTCGTCAAGAAACCTCTGCCGGCCGGCCTGTCCCATCCGCTCCCGCAACTGTCTGTCGGCAACCAGCCGCCCGATCCTGTCCGCCAACGCCCCAACATCACCAGGTTCAATAAGAAATCCCTCCATGCCGTCGCGCACCGTCTCCGGGATGCAGGCTACTTTGGTTGAAACCACTGGCAGGCCCGCCGCCATGGCCTCCAGGATCACGTAGGGATGTCCTTCGAAGCGGTACGCCGTGGGAAAAACAAAAACATCGGCGCCTGCGAGAAGTTCGCGTTTCCTTTCGGGCCCGACGGCTCCGATGAACTCTACGACGTTTTTCAGGTCTAAAGACTCGATCACCCAATTGGCGATATCGCGGTCGCGCTCCGAACACCACTCGCCCGCGATAACGGCTCTGACATTTCCAGCACGTGCCCTTACTTTCGGCAACGCCCTCAGCAAATCGAGAATCCCCTTTTCTGCCGCCAGCGCGCTGAGGTAAAGCAAAGTTGGCGCTTTTGCTTCTTTCGCCTTTGCCGGCACGCTGTCTGCAAAAGGATCAGGAATTCCGTTCGGGACCACTCGGACTCTCTCCGACGCTAATATCCCCTCGAAAGCGCTCGCTACGTTCCTGCCCAGGACGATTGCGCAGCAGGCATTCCCAAGGGCGCAGCGGACAATGAAGCGCATCAGAGCCGACGTTTCCCGATAAAACCTTCCGAAGTATCCCCCATGAAGATGGATAATCACTTTGCGGCCAAGCAATCTTGCCGGCAGGAGAAACAGGCAATCCCGAAGAAAAGGGAGCCACGCCTGGGCGATCGGTACATAGACCACGCGCGGCCGCTTTGTCAGCAGGAACCATAAGAACCCGGCCCCGTGCCTTGCCGCAAGCCAAAGGTTTCCAAAATCGAATTTGCCAACGTTCGCCAGCCCACGCCGATCGGCTGTGTCCAAATGGATATAAGGAATCTCTTCGCACTCCAAGGCTTGGAGCACAAGTTCCGTCGCCCTCGTCATGCCATTGTAAGGCGGCGGACTCGGCCCAATCAGCAGAAGCTCGGGTTTAGGAACTGAGCCATGCCGTCCCGTAAAGACGGCAGACTCTCTCAAGCGTTCATGAACCAGTTCTTTGGATTGATCGGTCATCGGGAAATTAATGGGCCTGCAAAGCGCTCGGGGCCGGCGAGCCACCCGTCGCGACATCATTATGATCGCAGAGGTGCTCGATAACGTCGCAGATGTGCTTCGAGGTTTCTGCATACTCGCGGGCGGCGGCCACGCACGCACTCGCGTCGTATTCCCCGTCACGAATGATCTGGAGGATGCGGCCTGCCATTTCCTCAGGCTCGCGTGACTCCACCACGTAGCCCGTGGATCCGTTATGGATGACTGCGGGTGCAATTCCCACGCGTGTGGAAACTACAGGGGTTCCGCAGGCCAGGGCTTCGGTAATCACCAGCGCCAGGCTTTCATGAAACGAGCCAACCACCGAAACGTCGGCGCAGTTGAACAGCCACGGCAGTTCAGGTCGGGGGAGATGCGGAACCTGCCCGAGGAAGTAAACTCTCTCACTCACGTCAAGTTCGCGCACAAGTGCTTCCAAGCCTTGCCTGTCCTCTCCTTCACCGGCTATTGCAAGATAGGCGTCCGTCTGCTCCTTCGCTGCCAGCGCAAAAGCCCTCATCACAAGTTCCACGCCCTTCTTCCAGGAGAGCCGGCCAACATATAGCACCATCTTGCCGTCCGGGGGAAGACCAAAGCGGGATCGGCCCTCCCTTCGGTCAAAGCCCTCACGCGGCCTGAACTGCTCAACGTCAATTGAAGTTGGGAGCAGGTGGAAACGCTCTTTCTTCCCGGGCATCCTCTGTGTGTAGAGATCGTAGCATTCATTATCAATGGCAATAAATTCATCGGATTTTTCCAGGATATAATCGACCCACCACCGATAGATTGAAGAAAAAACCGGGGTCTTGAAAATCGGATAGCGTGAATATTCCGCCGCGCTCTCCTGCGTCCCGTGGAGGTGGTAAAGCACCGGCTGGCGCTTGCGCCAGAGAAATGGCAAGGCCTCCGGCGCATGCAGGTAGAGAAGATCAAAATTCATCAACCGAACCTGGCGACGCCTGAGCATGTAGGCCAGAAGCGCCTGGACCCGAATGGGAACCAGCGGCCTTCGGTTCGCGTAGCGCTTTGCATCAAAATAAAAGAGTGGAAGAAAGGGGTAATCACGCCCGTAGATCCGCCGCTTCGAGACCTGTCCGACCGGCTCGTCCCACGACGTTGACATCCCCAGCAGCCAGATCTCGAAAGGCCGGTCCTGTGCATACTTCAGGAAAATCTCAATTGTGGGCTGTCCTCCGCCCGGAGGGTACCCTTTGAAATCACTACCGATCACAATGCCGATACGGATCACTTCTGCCTCCTTCGGGTCCAACCACACTGCAGTTCTTCATACGCGTACGCCTTTCGTCTTCCCGGACTGCAACGTCGCTGCAACAATCAACAGCCACATGAGCACAGTAACCCGGCTGACTTCAAACCAGTTGTCCAGGAAGGCCATTTCGAACAATGAGAGGATTCCGAGTATAGCGGCAAGGCAGAGGCCCGCCAACTCACTATCCCGCTCTGCCCATGCCCGCTTTAGGACAGCGAGGACTTCCTTATAAGTCCTGTAGTATATGAGCAGATAGATAAAAAAGCCAACCAATCCCACCTCCGCCAGCAGGGAAACGTAACTGCTAAAAGGACCGTCGATGGTCGTCGATCCAAAGGCAGCGACGCTTCGGTACGTGAGCGGGACGACAAACTTCCGTGCAAAATGACCCGGGGGAATGGGAGTAATGTATGCGGCGGTCACGTTATTCGGGTTTATTGCCTCGGGCCCCGGCTCCGCAAAGGTCTGGAATGCCCGGCTGGAGTACGAACCTGGTCCCACGCCGAGCAGCGGAGCCAGCGGGGCCTGCTTATATAGCCGCCAGATGTCACCGAAAGACTGAATCTTGCCAAGCCTCCATAGATAAGGTGATTTCACAAAGCTCATGATATAGGCCGGCTTAGCGTACAGCATGGTTGTGCTTGACGTTCGTTTCGCCAAGGGAAGGGCGAGAAGGACCACCGAAACCAGGACAACCGATAGCAGGGCGACCCGACGCTTAAAACTCCCGGGCACCACCAACACCAATACGATGCCGATGTCTATTGGGAAGGCAAACCACATCGCCTTAAACCCCTGCGCATAGAACAGCACCAGCAGCGGCACCAACAGCAGTACCCAGCGTTTACGCTTGTCCATCAGGTAGCGGCCAAGGATATAGCCCATCACAAGCACAAGGAAAAAGCACATCTGGCTTCCGTTTGTCCCGAAAGTCCCGGAGACCAGGTCGGGGTCAGCCTCTCTGAGGGCAACGGGGAGTTCGATCAGGGCTACGGGCAATTGCAGCACCCCGAGAAAAATGAGAGCCCTGCAGAATGCCTTTGTCTCTCGCCGTGACCATCCAAGGGCCATAAACGCGGCAGCAAAGAGCAAGGGCTCAAGGTGAAAGGCCAGAAACGCCACCGCCGGAATCAGGTGAATACCATAGAGGACGAGGTTTACCATCGACGAAAGCGCTGTCCAGAGCCCGAACAGCCACACAGGTTTCCGAAGTGAACCTTGCCATAGACGATACCACTCAAGGCGCCAGCCATTTTTCAACAGTGCCCAAACTGCCACGGGAAGGAGCACAAGGTCACCGAAGTTAACGAACCGGGGAAAGATCGGGAATGTCTCAGTGAAAAGTCGAATAACTACAAGAACGATCAGGATGGTATAAAGAAGCCTTGTCCTAGTCCGCTTCCGGCCGAACTCCGCCAAAGCCGTGGGTCGGGCGATGGGTAGTTGCCCCGATGTCGAAGCAAAGTCACTCATTGGAAAGAATGCTGAATTATTGGCCCAGGCCCAGGCGAACGCGGGCGCTTAACCCACAGCACGTTGCCTGACACCCCTTACCAGACTTTGAAAAGGCAAGTCCTGCTGCATCCATAGAAGGGACGCGTAGATCACGGTTGCCAGGACTCCACCCAACAGAAACCGCTCGACGGGAGAAGGGACCAGCCGGATGCCAAAGAAGACGAGGGTTGCCATCAGCACAGCCGATCCCGCATACCGAAGGTAGCTGCGCCACTCGAGCCCAAGCGGCGCGCGGCGTTCGAACCAGCGGTAAAGGAGCACCGCACCCACAAACCAGGCGGCCAGCAGTGCTACAGCCATTCCAATAAGCCCTTCCGTGCGTGACAATAGAATTCCACCGATCAGCGTAACCGCAGCGACCGCCCCTTCAATCCTGGCCAGTTCTTTCAATCCCTGGCCCACAAAAAGCACGCCGGAAACCGCGGTGACCAGCGTCCGCAGAAGGCTGGCACCCAGCAGGATTCGCATCGGCCACACGGCCCCCAGGTAGCTTGCGCTTACAAACGTGCTAATCACTGCCGGGGCCAGCACAAACCCCGCTGTCACCAGCGGAAGCCCAACCATGAGGAGACAGCGGACTATTGGGCGAACCAGGCTTTCGGAAACGTCCCCTCCATTCAGCAATTCGCGTTTGGCCACGGGCATGAGGGGCATCACAACGATCATTCCCAAAAGGGCCGGAAGCACACCGAAGGTTGTTGCCACCTTGAAAACCCCGGCGGCCGCGTCGCCGTTGATATAAGCCACGACGAGGATACCCACCTGACCGGCGAAACCATTCAGCACCGTCGCCAGCGTGGCCCACAACCCGAAGTGGAGGATCTGGCGCGCCACCGGCCAGAGAAACTCAACCCGCCGCCGAAGCTCCCGGTTCAATACAAAGCCCGGAATTCCAACCGCCGCAAAGGATAGCGCCAGCGCCAGAAGAGGTCCACGAACGGGCATGCCTTCCTTCACCAGCACCACGGCCAAGCCCAGCCAGGCGAGTTGGAAACCTACGCTGAACAGGCTGCCTGCGGCAAACTCGCATCGTGCATTATGAACGGAAACAATGATCCCAAACGCCGATGCGACCAGAAGCAACGCCAAATAGTCCCCGTATCCGTGGAAGATCCCGGTGCTGTCGTCCAGTCCCCAGCAGGCCAGCCCGAGAACTGCCGAAAAACCAAGCCGGACAAAGAGCGCCGTCCAGGCCACCTCTGCCATGTGCTCAGGGTTCTCCGGAATCAGCTTTTGGACGGCGTAGGCGACACTCCAATCGGCCACAAGGGAGAAGATGCCGTAATAAGCCAGCACGAAGGAAATGACGCCCAGGTCGCTCGGCTCAATCCACCACGCCAGCAAGATGGTCAGAATCCCGGGAACAAAACGGGCTGCAGCTACAGACAGCCCATTCCACACGGTTCCTCTTAGTACGGTACGTAAAGGTGTTGCGCTGCCCGGGAAGCCCACCACAACTTTTGTTGCTGATTGTTGAACAACTTTCATCGCTTTTACTCAGCGACCAGCCTGGTTAAAGTGAAGGCTGCCATTCCTCATCCCAACGCCACCTTGTGCGGAATAAGGCGGTCACAGCGATACTCAACGGATACCGTCCCGGTTGAGGCAGTCCAAAAGGTCAACCGCCGGTTTTCCCATCGCCAAGGCAAGGTTGGTGTCCTGGATATGAAGTACGGTCGTGCGATGGGCAATTCGCTTCAAGACTTTAAGGACTTGAGGTGTAAAACAGTCGTGCCACACGACCCAGCCGTCCGGAGCCAGACATTGGAAGGCATGGTAGCTGTCCGATGCTACATAGTCCTCCGTGTGTGCGCCATCCACGAAGACCATGTCGATCTGGTCGTAAAACGGCGTAAAATCAAACAGCGCCGAATCACCCCACAATGCTTGGACGTGTTGACGGACTCCAAACGCATCAATCAAATGGCCCGAAACATACGGGTCGGCAATGGAATGGGCCGAATAGGAACGCTGCGTTCGAGGAATCTCATCCTGAGACGGTGGAAGGTCTAGAGTATGCACGAGGGTGTCCGTACCGCTGTTCTTAATAAAAACGACGCTAGTGAGGCCCTCAAAAGTTCCGATCTCGAAGATCCGTTTTGGGCGCTTCTTCTGTGCCAGGGCCGCCAGGGCCGTAAGATCCCCCAGCGGTGTCGACCCTGGCCGTACGTGGCCCACAGGGAGGAACAGGGTATGGCAAGCTTCTTTCCCCACGAACTCAGCGAGATCCACTGACCTTATGGGAGGGTAGGCGCGCGATTCGTAGGCATATTCGAGATCGCGCAGGTAGCCAAGAAGCTCAGTTGGGTCGGACGCAAAACGTAGCGCCCGCAAATTGACTGTCATCAGACCTCTGAAAGCTTTCTGGAGAACCATGCCGCTCCTGCTTAGTCTGTTCTAACCGATACCTGATGTCCGGGTGCGATTAAGATTTCAGGTCCATCGGTCACGACCGCTCTGCGATGAACTTGAATTCCATGCGCAGCTTGAAGAACTTGTTGAAAGGCTCGGTCAGGGGCACCCTGGACATTGGATACCTTGAGTGCTCGAGAATCACCATCCCCCTTGCCTGCAAGAGCCGCATTAGCCCCAGGTCATCAATGCCGGAGCGTGCGTGAAATTCCGCAATATCCCCGGCGGTGAGCACCTTTCTGCCGAAAGTCCGGTCGGTGGCGGCAAAGAGCTTTCGGAGCCGGCGAACAGTGCCCGGGATAAGGTCAACGCGCTCATTCATCAGCTTTGCCAGCAGCGTATCAACGGAATCGAAAATCTCGCTGGCCAGAGGGTGCGAGGGCGAGACCGGGTCAACGTTGGAGTAAAGAATGCCGCCTGGCTTCAATCGGTCGACAGCAAGAGACACCACAGACCGGTAATCATAAATGTGGTGCAGGACAGAGTTAAACCCGATGAGGTGATAGGTGGCGGCGGCGTGAGCCAGAAAATTCTCAATGGGTTCGTTAACGAGCGTCGCATGGAGGTTTTGCGAAGCGATCTTTTTCTCCAGGAGCTTCAACATGTCGGGAGAAACGTCAACGGCCGTGACCCGCCACCCGCGGGCAAGCATGCCGAGGGTCAGGGCTCCGGTGCCCGCTCCGCAGTCCAGGCAATCGATGGGGCCTTCTTCTGAAGCAAAGCGGCTGGCGATTACGTCCAGGTCACGCTCCAGCGTAGTGTAAACAACTTCACCAAAGGCGCGCTGGAAACAATGGTCGTAATTCCGGGCAACCTCGCGGTACATTTCCACGTTCGCCGCAATGACGTCGGACGAAAGCGATTCGAGTGACTTCTGCTGCTCCATCAAAGCGTTACCTTAAAATGAATCCGCAAGAATGGGTGACACGATTCAGCCGTTGCGCCACCCCGCCCGCGGGGAGGGCACTCAGGGCCCGCACGAGCCTCTTGATGTAGGCTACATTCGGCGTGAAGGCCCAAATGGGACATATGGGATTTTTATTCCAAAAATTGTAAAAATTTAACTTCATATTTTTCAATCACTTAGCGAAAACCGGCGCAGATTTTATTTCGCGCGCATCGCATCTTTGTTGTCTTTCCAGACACCACGTAAAACTTACCCCGCGGGTTCGAGTTCGCTCGCGTCAAGGTCCACCAGCACCGACCGCTGGATCAGGTCAATCGAGATCACGACGCGCACCGCGCCCTTCCGCCGCACGAGAATGCCTTCGCGCCCGGCAAGCGGCCCGGCTGTGATCCGCACGCGCCGACCTTCGGTGAGATAAGGATGCGGCACCGCTCGGACTCCCGAGGCCAGCATTTCGCGCAGCCCTTCCACCTCGGCGTCTTCAAGCGGCACCGGAGTGCCATTGAATCCCACCAGCCGCACGACGCCCGGGACCTTGAGTACCGCCAGCCGGTCATCAAGCTCAATCCGCGCGAAAGCATAACCGGGAAAGAGCGGCAGTTGCACGCGATGGTCGCCGTTCTTCCAGCGCCTCACGGTTTCGTAGAGAGGCAGAAACGTTTCGATGCCCTTGCTCGTCAACTGATGCGCGACAGTCTTCTCGTGACGTGAGCGCGTGTAGGCGGCGTACCACCGCGCCTTCCTTGCTGCGAGCGAAGCACGTGGCGACTCATACGGGCGCTGCAACAAGCCTGTTGCTGGCGTGATAAGCGCATGTGGCACAGCCGCGCCGTCACGGTTAGATCCGGCCTCGGCATAGCTCCGCCCTGTCACTTCGTTGGGCCTTTGTGACATAACCCGTATCCACTCAGTTGCGTGCAAACGAAGCGTGTCTTACCTTCCGCTTGCTTCTTCAGACTGCACTTCTTGCCGCTTATTGCCGGGCTGCGATTTCTCCTGCCCGCGGATTTTTCTCCACAGCCGGTTTACTCTTGCGCCTGAGCCGTTTTGGAAAGCCCACGGCAGGTTCGCCCGCATGTCCGTCCAAACTTCAATCGCCACCGCCTTGCGCGGATCGTTCTGATCAACGCCCTCCCAAGCCGACTTTGCAAGGACCCAGGTGACTGCGAAAACGGCGGAGAGCATTGTCCCGAGTATCATGATCAACAGCCGGGGAGGAAACGATTTCTTCTGCGGGACCCGCGGCGGATCGAGGACCTTCACGCTCGGGACCTCTTTCGCTTCCTGCACCTTTGCAAGTTCATCTTCCTGGGTCAGAGTTTCAAAAATCGCTTCCTGCACTTTTGTTCTGCGCAGGAGATCGGCATAGGTCACGCCAAGCAGAGGCAACTGGCGGATCGAAGGGTAAAGCTGGTCAGCCGAACTGTTCTCACCCGCTCCCTTGCCGGCGATATTCTTCAGAGAATTTCGAAGCTGGTTAACTCGAGCTTCCGCAGCACGCACGCGCACATTGTTGTCGGTATAAATCTGCTTCAACCCCTGAAGTTCCGATTCAGCGGCGATCAGTTCACCCTGGAGGGTCGCCGCGGCCGTGACCATGGCTCTTCCCTGAGTCGGAACGTCAATGGCACCTTTCTGACTGGCGAACTGGCTGAATTGCTTTTCGGCATCTTCGAGGTCCGCCTTGACCTGTTTCAGCCGCTCGTCGAGAAAGACGCGTTCGCGGTGTGCCGAGGAAGTGCTCAAATGAGTCACCACCCAATTCAGTTCATTCACGTATTCCTGTGCCATCGCCGCGGCGCGCGTCGGATCATGATCGGTGACACTGATGCTGATGATCCCGCTCTGACGTTCTTCGGAAATGTCGCTGTGGGCATCCAGTTCTTTGCGAGCGTCTTCGATGTACCGGGTTCCATAAACTTTCTGAAGGTTGAATTTCTGGATCAGGTCATCCTTCACCGTGTCGCTCTTCAGTATCCCGACAAACAAGGCGCCGGTCGTCTTCATTCCCAGCGCGCTTTCCGCCAGTCCCGCGAGCCCCCCACCCACGCGGGTCGAAAGCGCAGTCAGCATCGCCGCTCCGGAACCAACTGACTGGTCCGGCGGCATCAACTCCGCCGTAGATTTGTAGCGTTTCGGGACGACGAAGGCTATCAGCGTGGCGATCACCAATCCGCACAATGCAGCACGCCTGATGAAGCGGCGGCTGTTCCACAGCAGCCTCACACGCCGCACCGTCCGCTCGCGCGCCTCTCGCAGGGCCTCCTCATCGATGGCTTCGATGACAAGCTCGTCAGGTCCGAAAGGCTCGCCATTTCTCGACGTGATTTTGGCCGGCAGTTCTCTCACAACTTGCTCCCTCTGGCTCGATCCCCCAATGCTGCTTCGAGGCCGCTCATTGCAATCGCCAGCGCGGCCAGTAAGTCACCTGCACCGAAGACAAAAAGTCCGACGTTGGTCCCGGCCGCAGGATTGGAAAGCTCCATTTTTCGTATTGCAGATTTGCCGAAACGCTGACATTGCGTCCCAGCCAGAAGTTCGCTTCCACGCCCCCATCGTTGATTATTCCACCTCCGGGAACGAATCCCTGACCTACGGTCTCATGCCGGTATCGAAACTGAAGATAGCTTCGCGGTGTCCGCCAGTAGGTCAGCCACGCCTGTTCGCCTTGTCCCTGACGACCCACCCAACTCCCGATCAGATTGCCCGCGTTCCGATAGCCATAGCGCCAGGTGTAATTGGAGTAGTAATAGCCGTGGTCGTAGAGCCCGCCGATGGGGTTGTCGGTATAAACACCCTCCATGCGCAGGTCGAATTTCGGCAGGCGGGGGAGGTGTGCAAGGTAAAGTCCGGCACTGTTTGACGCACGGTCAAAGTAGGCAACCGGGGAGAATTCATCGTCAACGAACGAATCGACGTAGAAGGTGGCCCAGTTCCGCAGGCCGGGGAGTCGATAAGTCATGTCGAAGCCCGAGCGCCGATCTCCCGGCTTGTTCGGTGCTCCTCCGGTGTCATTTGAAGTAGAAAACAAGGCTCGCAGGAAAGTGTGAGCGGTGAGGGGATACGTCGGCCCTCCGTAGATCGTCGTGCGGTCGAATCCGAATTCGAGATTCGGGGTCGGTTTGAAGCTGAGTTTCTGTCCGATAATGATCGGCTGGGGATTCAGCGTCTTACCCCACTGGCCAACGAGTCCCTCGGGGCCGTACAGGAAATTGGCTCCGCTCTGCTGTCCGACAAAGAATTCCGTTCTGATGGGCCCCATCAGGCCGAAAATGCTGGGCAGCTTGAAAGGGCTGACGCGGTTGATCCTCAGCATTGTGACGGGTTCGGCATTGTCGCTGAACATCATCGGTCCGCCCTCACCCGGCCCCCACCACAGGCTCTGCTTCCCGAAGGACAACTGCCAGTTCTCAAAATTCATCGCGACATAGGCATTCACCGCGCGGAAGCGGTCCACCGATGGAGAAAGGACGGATGGCGGGAGCGGCAGCCCAAAATCGATATTCGAGATGTACTGCCGTGCCGCCATCGGCAAGGTCATTCCAGACGGCGCGTGCTGATACTCTCCCTGAAGATAAGCCGTGAAGGGACCAGAAGAAGCCCAGCCCGTGAAACCAGTCACATTGTTGAATCCTTCGCCATAAGGACGGCCGTAATCATTGATGATCGTCTGGCCGAAGTGGTACCCATCGGTGAGCGGCTGCCCGGAAATACCTGTGACCCGGGTGTAAACGGAATCCAGTCCAATGCTCCTATTGCGCCCGCCGGCGAGCAGGCGGATGTCACCGGCAAATTCATTTTGCAGGCTTCTGATCAACTGGCTGACCAATGGCGGGGCTTTCTCATCGGCGCGTTCGTGGTCGCTCGCTTCTTCCACCAGACGCGCGCACTCGAGCCGCGTCCATGGCCGCATTCCAAGCATCGCCGTCTGCACGTAGCCAAGCGCCGCCAGCCGTTCGATTGCCGGATAGACCCAACTGTCGAGGGGCACGTATGGCGACCCTATATTGTCCGGCTGCCGGGCCCGGTCCTCGTCACCCCCTCGGCCAGGCGCAATCCATTGCCCTCCCCAGACGTCAGGATTGTGATGGGCCTGGTAGACATGCTGCGCAACCAGATATCCCAGCAGACTGCCCACAAGCACATCCGATGGAAAGTGCTCCTTGCCTGTCACACGCGAGGCGCTGATAGCGGAAGCCAGTCCGTAAGCAAACAGCTTGGTCAGCGGTCCCGGGTACTCGTGCGCAATCACGCCGGCCGCCGACCATGCAGCCGTCGCGTGACCTGAGGGAAAAGAATTGCCGCCTTGCCTGAAACGCCCTTCGGCGTTATCGACGTATGGACGCTCGCGTCCCGCCAGGTTCTTTATCGCTGTTCCGGCCAGGTAGCTGTCGATGACCGCTTCGCCGCTCAGCAATCCGGTTTCACGCATATGCTCGTTATGTCGAACTTTGCCCCACAAATAGAGCCCGGCGCCGGCACCGATGAATGAGGCAAGGCCCATGTTTGAAAATGTCCGGCTGTCGCTGATCCTCGCAGGAGAATTCGAAAGGTGGCGGCTGACCTCGGTATCGGTGGCGAGCATTGCCGCCGCCATGCCACCCAGAGGAACCAGCCAGTCGGCGTCACGCAACCGCAGATGAAAGGGGCTTGACCAGATCGCTTTCTGATCGCCGGCCATGTGCTTCAACAACGGGAGTCCCGCCGAATTGTTGTATTCATCCGAATGAGGAGCGTTTTTTTCCGCCGGCTTTTTCCAATGCCACCACCAGTCAGGCTGCGGGATATGTTTTGCAGTTGCCGTGCTTTGCGCGTTTGCGTTCGCGGTTTGCGGCACATTCTGCGCAACAGACGGCGCACTTGTCATCGCGATCACGCACATCGTCAGCAATGTATTCCGCAAGTCCGTCCCTCGGCTTTCCCCTACCGCGTCGCAACCGCTGCGGCGATGGCGGCTGACGAAGCCACCTGGCTGATTTGGATCAGGTTCTTCCAGAGCGTTCCGCCGCCAAGCGGCTTTTCAGGAACGACAATGGTGTCTCCGGGACCGACCCGCGTTGAGAGAACATCGCCGCGCCACCAGCGGTTGCCGCCTCCGCTCACCACGGAGCCATCAGCCCGGACCACAAAGACGGCCTTCTTATTACCCAGCCCCGTCACGCCGCCGGCGCGTTCCAGATACCAACCCACGGATCTGCCGGGCTCATAAGTGATGGCGTTCGAGTTGTAAACTTGTCCTGTCACAATCACAAAGTCCGGGCGCTTGGGGACCACAAGGATGTCCCCCGCCCGCACCTGGATGTCATCCATCGAGTTGGCAAACGACTTCAGGTCCTTTCGCAGATGGATTACCAGTCGGCCGGAAATCGGAGCATTCCGCAGCGCCTCGAGGACCTGTTGGTGCTGCTGCAGCGCGGCATTCTGCAATGCCGCCTGGTCTGCTGCGCTCTCGTTGAGAGAGACCTTCACTTTCGTGGCGTTCTGCTGGACTTCCTGGATCAATTCATTACGGCTCTTCTCTTGCAACTTCTTCACATCGATGCGCTCGAGGACAGCAGCCTGAGGATAAGCGGTAGGCAGGAACCCTCCGGCGCGCTCAAGCACCGAACTCAGCCGCTCGCCCGGAGAAATTCCGTAAGTGCCGGGATGCCGGACCTCGCCGCGGATGGTAATCGATGCCCCAACATCGTTCCAACCCGGAACTTCTTTGATCGTCAGCACGTCTCCGTCGTGCAGCAGCGGATCGTCGGCTGGGACCTTGCGGAGCGCCGCCTCGAGGTTAATCTGGCGGAACTGCCCTCCGGCGGGACTGGTCCCTCCCACTTCATAACTGGTCAGGTCCGCAGTCTCGCGGTCGGCGCTGCGCTTCAAGCCCCCGGCAAGCTCCACAAGGTCGCTGACGTGGAGATTGGCGGTCAGTGGAAAACGGCCTGGCCGCTGGACTTCGCCCTCCACGTACACGCTGGGCGGGTCAGCCTGCAAAGGATTCTTATGCACCAGAATGCGGTCGCGCGGCTCGAGCAAAACATTCTGGAGCGGATCGCCGTCCAGCGCCTCACGCAGATTGATGCTCATGATCTTCAGTCTGCCGTCCGGCAGGTTGCGAACCAACTGGGCCGAATCGAGGTCTGCGTCAGGCATCAGCCCTCCCGCCTGGAAGACGGCATCCCGGACGTGCACGACTCCCGAGGTACGATATGTTCCGGGGCTCCGCACGTCCCCTCCGACGGTCACAGTCGGCGCGTAATGGAAGTCGAAGCGGCTGAAAATGCGCACTGTGTCGAGCGGGTCGAGCTTCGGGGACGTCTTCGGGTTGGCCAGCGCCGCCGCCAGATCAAAACTCTCGACGCTCGGAGAATAGTCCGGTGGATTCAACCGGATGATTTCAGCGTAATGCGTGGCCGGTTCGGGAAGCAGGTCTGAATAAGACGAAATCAGGTCCGCCAATCGCATCCCGGGATGATAGGAATAGCGCCCGGGGCGGAGCACGTGCCCTTCAAGATAGACCGCGTCCGCGTTGTAAGGGGCGATAGGGAAAATCCGGATGACGTCCCCGTCGAGGACCTTGAAGGACTCAAGCTGCTGGTTGATGTCCGTCGAACCGGTCGGGCTGTTGATGTTCAGGCTCAGCATCGTCCGCTTCTCATGAGCCTCGACGCGCTGGACCTCGATGTGGCGCAGGGCCGCAGTGGGAAGTATTCCGCCGGCAAGTTCGAGAACTTGCGCCAGCGTTTTCTCGCCGTTAAGTTCGTAGATGGCCGGCCGGCGCACCGTGCCTTCCACCTTGACTTCCGGCCCGACCGGCGGCACCAGGATCGTGTCCCCGTTCTCAAGCCGTTCGAGATCGGAGCGCACACCGTGCAGCAGCAAATCGTAAAGATCGACGTTCTGCACGAGTTCCTTGCCACGGTAATGCTTGACCCTCCGCAGCGAACCTTCCGGTGTCGGCCCTCCCGCGGCAAACAGCGCATTGAGAGGCGTTGAAAGCGAACTGATGTCATACGCGCCCGGATACTTCACCTCACCGACCACGTAGACCCGGACCGTGCGAAGGCGTGCGAGTGAAACGTCGGCCGAAATATCGCGGAACTGCGTGCGCAGGGCCTGCTGCACTCTTTCCTGCACCTGGCCCATCGTTTCTCCGCTCACCATCAGCGGGCCCACTTCGGGAAGCGACAGCCGCCCTTCGCGGTCCACCACGCGGTATATCCGCGAAGACACGCTTCCCCAGAGGTTGATGGTCAACCCGTCGCCCGGCCCCACTACATAATTCGGCCCGGCCGGAAGGTCCATGGGAAGCTCGGTGGTATCGACAGGCGCATTCTCAAAGACGTCGAGACCAAAGCGCTGGAGTTTGGGCGAATGCGGCGAAACCTGCTCGTAAAGGTCGTAAAGCGATGGAATATCGGCGTAAGGGTTGGGCCGATGCACGATTTGCGGGCGCGGTGATTCAACCTGATAAGTCTCTCCCGTCTGCCGGTAGTAGGGAGAATACTGCCACGGCCGCGTTAGTGTTCCCTGCGGCGGCGCAGCCGACTGTTCTCCGCGTCCTTGCATTTCCTGAAGCATCTCGCTTCGTCCGCTGTCGCTCCCCATCGGCGAGATTGGAAACTGCGGATAATTGGCGGACGTCGAAAGTTCGTTCATTCCCTGGCTGGGACCCATTTCGTTGTCTAAACCGTTCAAGTCGGTCAGTGCGTTCTGGTTCGTCAGCGACAATGAACTGGACCGCACTCCACCGCCCTGAGCGCCGAATGAATCCAGGGGTGCCTGCGGCCCCAGTTCCTGATGGGCTTCGCGCAGGTTCATCATCTGGTCGTTTGTGGGGATGTCAGCAGGGCTTTGCGGCGCTCCGGGCGCAGGCCCCCACTGCGGCATAGCAGGCCCCTGCGGGTTCTGCTGAAGTCCCGGCATCTGCGGACCCGGCCAAGGTTGCTGGCGGCCAGTGGGATAAATCTGTTCGCCGCTCTGGCCGGGCATCGTTGTAGCGGGGCGCACCGGCATCTGTTCCAATCTCTTCTCCTCAGCAGTGAATTCAATCTGCTGCTGGAGCGCCAATTTTGATTTGGGATTGACCTCAGGGGTCAAATAGCCGTAACGCTGCAACAGTCGGGTGGCTACGGATCGGAACTTGCGGTCGGTCTCGAGGCGGCTGAAAATTCCCTGCTGGGTCATCTGTTGCTCATCGACCAGTTGACCGTGCTCCGTTGCGTCGAGCGCCACCCAGTTCTCGAGTTCCACCAGAAGGCCGGGCTGCTGATTAAGCACGGCCTCGATGTCCGTCGCCGAAGCCGCAACGTAATTCATGTTCTGGAATGCAAGATCGGAAGGCGGAGCAACATTGAAGTCGCGCGCATTTTGCTGGTAGGGCTGTTCCTGCTCGGCCGGTTGAGGCTGTCCACGCCGCTGCTGCGATAGGAGCGCAGAGCACGGCAGGAATACGGCCGGCAGAATCACGGCCAGCACCCATGGGAAATATCTGCAAGCGGCCGCAGAAGACCGCATAATTCTGGAGCGAAAACTCATTGATAGCCTCCCACTCTCCTTCCGGGGCCGCGGAGCACGCCGAGGATACCTTCTTCGGAAGCCTCCACGTTGAAAGAATGGATATCAATCGAGGCCCAATAGAAAACGCTGCTGTTGCGCTCCGGCGCCAAAGCGAGGATCTTCATGTCGGGAAACTTTGAGAGCAGCATGTCGCAAACCGCGGGGCGCTTCCCGGCGCTGTCAAGGGCGACAATCAGAAAATCCGGTCTTTGCTCTTCAACCGTTTCAAGAATGTCCGCCTCGTTTTGAACTTCGCCGACAACTTCGATATCTGGCTGATCAGCGATCGTGGCCAGTACAAGCTCTCGAATCAACCTGGGGCGATTGGCGACAACCACCCTTACGCTTCTGGGCATGCGGCTCTCCATCATTCGGTAAATTATCGGCGTCAGGCGCCATTTGGAGAAGGTTCAATGGAGGATGACAAAGCCAGGTTCAATATGGTTGGACCTGTACTAGTACCCACGGCCGGAAGAGTACCAATATCGGTCTAATTCTGCCCCTAAGGAATGTCTTGGAGAACGAAAGGGGATGAAATTATGCCTAAAGAAAGACCTGATTGGCCTTGACCATCTCAACCACCGCAAGGCGGTCATCCGCGCCCACCTTTTGCAGCATGCGATGAATGTGGTTCTTGACCGTTTGCTCAGAAAGGTTGAGGTGCACTGCGATCTCTTTGTTGGTCATACCCCGGGCGAGGAGCGGCACAAGCTGCTGCTGCCGGCGCGTTAATCCCAGTTGAGATTTCACGCGCAGGTTGGGAAGGGTGGCAAGGTTGCCCGCAAAGTTGCGAAAAAGTGATAGGCAGAGCCGCGGCGGGCAGACGGCTTCATCCCGCATCACGGCACGGATGGCCGTCACGACGTCCATCGCCGACGCGTCTTTCAGGACATACCCGGCGGCTCCGGCTCCGACGGCCTTGAAGAACGCCGACTCGTCCTCCTCCATGCCGATCATGAGGACCCGCAATCCTGCGACAGCCTCGACGGCTTCCTGCACAAGCTGGAAGCCGAAGGCCTCCGTAACGGAAGAGTCAATCACCAGGACCTGGCAACCAGACCCGGCTATCGCCTCAATGGCGCCCGGAGCATATGCGGAAGCGCGGACAACCGAGAATTCTGGTTTCTTCCGCAGGATCCTTGTGAGGGCCTCAAGGAGGAGGCGGTTTTGGGCCAGCAAAAAGATATCGACCTGGGGGCTCACGTTCTCCTTTCCACTGGCGTCCAGTGCAGAAACGGTCGACTCAGCTGCGGTTGAGAAAGTCGCCCCGCTCTTTCGTCACTTGCGCAATTCTGTGTGACTGCCGGCTGCGTTCCAGTCCTGGTGCAAACTGCTTGATTCCATGAAGCGCCCCATATTAGATTTCACAGCCATGCCGAGCTTGGTCTTAACAGGGCGTAATATATATCAGAATACCGAGGTTATGTCAAGTAAAATTATCGAAACGGTAAATACTACATATTGTTTTTGCACCCCCTTTGTAATCAATCCATTGACGCAGAGTGTCGATTAGCTCTCGCCTGTCTCCGATCATCGCAAGACACACCGCGCCTATCCCGTCTTCTCTACATCCTGTTGGCATTCTCCGCGGGAAACGCCATTAACCTCTTTTCCTGCAAGGACTCCCTTGCAACGTGCGTATTTCATTGGGCTGGCGCGTGTTGCCCTGGAGAATTACTCATCGGAATAGCCGGCTGTTTTCTTGAGGGTCAAAAGTGGAAGATGCCCTTAGTGGGTAACGAAAAAGTAAACTTTTCAAACATGAGGGCCATTTTTCATGTGCAAACTTTCCCGTTGAGCTGAAAAAGCCGTCAGAGCGACGCTCCCGGGAATGCGTCTTCCGGAATATACTCGGGTTTCACGTCCTGGAAAACGGTCGCCCCGGTAAACCTGAGAAACCTCTCATGCGGTCTGTAGTGCTGCTGGTAAGTTCGGATATGCCGGACGTTTCAGAAAATAACCCGAAGAGAAAACTGGATCTGCCGAGAAGTCCCCGCGGTATGGTTAATGATCCCGAAGCCGCTGCCACGCAGCGTGTTGGAAGGAATGCCGAAATTCACGAGATTAAAAATGTTAAAGAATTCCGCCCGCAACTGAAGCATCCCAAGCTCCGCGTTGCCCCGTTTGCCGAAGGGCGTATCCTTAATCAGGGCGACATCGTAATTGTGATAGCCCGGACCACGGAAGGTGTTGCGGCCAAGAGTCCCAAACACGCCATGGTTCGGTCCGGTGCCGCCGGGAACTCCGATGGGAATGCTGAAGAATGAAGCGTTGTTGGACAGGCGCCCAAAGTAATCTTCCCGAACGGTGCGGTCGGTTGAGAAATTCGGTTGCGCGATCAGGTCCGGACGGTCTGCGCCGGAAGTCCCCACACCAGTCTGCTGGATCCCGGAATATACCGTGAACGGCAATCCGGTCATCAACGTCGTGATGTTCAGAAGCTGCCATCCGTCGGTAAACCGCCTTCCCAGCGGACGAAGGAAACTCACACGGGCGAGCGGGAGCGTCTGGATGAGGCTCAGCGCAAAGACGTGGGTCACGTCGAAATTGGAGGGCCCCTTGTCCGCGCCGGGATTCCAGGGATTCTGAGGCATTGTTTGAAGGATGACGCCGGGACCACCGGACAGAGTGCCGAGCGCCGAACTCGAATCATCAAGCGACTTGGAGTACGTGTAGCTCGCCTGGAACCCGAGGCCCCACCGCATCGAGTTCTTGCTGAGGCTGGTTTGCAAAGCGTGATACGTGGAATGCGAGCCGGTGGTCATCAGCGTTTCCGTTCCATATCCGCCCACAGCCTGCCCAGCGGAGTTGAATTGTGTGAACGGAGCGAACAGCGGCTCGGCCCCGCTGTAGCTGTTCGGAGAAAAAACGCCCGCGAGATGCACGCCCGCGGTGCCGACATAGTTCGCACTTAACCTGAAATCGCCAAAATTGTGATCGAACCCGGCCGTGTACGTTTCGATGTAGCCGTTCCGGAAATCTCTGGCGATGCCGAACGTTGAAAGCAACTGCACCTGGTTGCCGGGCGTCATCGCCGCCAGGTCATTCTGAAATCTTTGAATGTCGATCTGTGTGTTGGGCGGAACGTCCTTGGTGTTGCCGGTCATGAAGATCAGTTGGCCGTCCGGGGTATAAACGGGCGGCAATTGCATTTGCGTCACCGTGTTGCTGAAAGGAACCGGGGCTCCCGGCTGAGCAAAGACGTACGGCGTAAAAAGAAATGGGATATTTCCAGTTAGAAAATTGTCCTGCCAAAGATTGGTCAGAAGCGTTGTGATAGCTCCGCCCGCGTGCAGCATGGTGTGGTCAGTAAGGCGAAAGTCGATTGAAATGCGAGGCCCCCAGCCACTCCAATCCATGTTATAAGGGGGCTGAGGATTTTCGAGGAATATCTCCCTGGCAGCCTGCGTCCAGAATGGAACGCTCTCGCCGTTCGACCCCACAAATCGCGGACCGGAAGTCCGTTTGTTCGCTTCCCCGATGCGGCTGTTAACTTCGTACCGGAGGCCGTAATTGACGCTCAGCCGTCTTGAGGCTTTCCAAGTGTCCTGAAAATAGAAGTTGTAGGCCTGGCGCCGCACGGCCGCTTCGTCAAAGCGGTTCCCGCCCGGTGTTATGTCTGATATGGCGCTGATACTGTACAGAAAAGGAGTCGCCGTCAGCAAAGCGGTCAGCGTATCCGGCAGCGGGTCGCCTGGTTGAATATTATGGAGCCCGCTGGCCGAAGTGATCTCAACCGGGGAATACGCCGTCCCGCCGCCAAAGGTATAAACGCCGTTCGGGTTTACGCCCCAGATCGTGGAGTCACGGTTGAACCGCATCTCCACGCCCCACTTAAAGGTGTGGTTGCCGTGCGCATCCGCCATGTCATGCTTGAACTGAAAGAGGTTTCCGAAGGAGCCCGTTACGGAACCGTCGGCCGTATTGTAGGACTCGTACAACCCGTCGTAAAAGTTAATGGCAGGCTGCGTGTGGTTGATCGAGGGGAAGAACGGCGTGCTGCGAATAAACCCGATGGAAGTCTCGGACGTCAGGTTCGGCGACCATGTGCGGGAGTATTTCAGCCCCGCGCTGCGCTGGTGATCAAAAAACCTGATGGCAAAGCTTGGATCAATGGCCGTCTGGTCCGGATTGGTAAGAGGGCCGGTGATCTGGTTCAGGCTGAATCGCGCATAGAGCGAAGACTGGTCCGAGATGCGATGGTCCACGCGAATTGAGAACTGGTCCGTGCCCGTGAACACTTTGGACGATGTGGCGTAAGTGCGCGGGCCGTAGGGTCCTTGCGGATCGTTCGGCATGGGATAGGCGTTGATCACCGGCGCAATCTTCGAGTTGACGGGAACAGTCAGGGTGTCGCCTGGGAAAGTTGTAGTATCGATCCCGGCGCGTTCGGCAGCCGTGGGCACGGCAAGCACCTGCGTCGTCCCCAACACCTGACGGAAGCCCTGATACTCGCCAAAGAAAAATGTGCGGTTGCGTCCATTGTAAGCTCCCGGTAGTACGACGGGGCCGCCCAGCGTGAATCCAAATTCGTTTCTCACAAACGGAGGAATGCGCCGATTGTCGCCCGCGCCCTGGCGGTCGAAGAAGTTCCTCGCATCAAGCGCCGAATTGCGAAGAAATTCAAAGACGCTCCCGTGGAGGTGGTTTGTCCCGGACTTTGTGATAACGTTCGTGTAACTGGCGGCGCCGTGGCCGATCGCCGCCGGCATAACGCCGGAGTTCGACTGCACTTCCTGAATGGCATCGACGTTGAAATTGGGAAAAGTGGCGCCTCCCATCTCCGGGTCCGTCGTATCGATCCCGTCAATGGCGAACACCGTAGCCGTTGCGCGCTGGCCGTTCACTGCAAACTGCTGAGTGAAATTGGCGCTGCCATTCGTGTCGGTCATGGTGCCGGCAGCAAGCAGCAGGAGCTTGCTGAAATCACGCTCATTGAGAGGGAGGCTTGAAACCTGCTTGCTCGAAAGTATTTCGCCGCCGGTGGCTATCGGGGCGGAATCCGCCGTGTCAGCCACCACTCGAATCACGTTCAGTCGGGAGGAAAGCCGCAGCGCAGCCGTCAGGCTTAATCCATCCTTGATTACGAGGAGCGTGGGCGTCTCCCAGGTCTTTCCATCCTTTACGGCGGAAAGCTCGTAGTTTCCTGGAACGATATCATCAAGCGAAAAAGCGCCGTCCTCAGACGTCCGGGCCGTATAGTCAAGCTTGCCAGAAGGAGAGTCCAGCTTGACGGTCGCCCCGGGCACGGGATTTCCCGCGCTGTCAAGAAGCACGCCGTTCCAACTGGTTGAGGCGAACCCGGAGACCGGCAGGATGATCGAATAGCAGGCCGCAAAAACCAGGGCGCGAAGCAGACTCTTTTCTGCTGGATACATTGCGTAAGTATTTTACTCAGCTTCGCATATTTGGCAAGAAGGCTTTACGTAAGATGATGGCTGCGCCTTTGGCAGGATCAGATGCGGTCTGAGGCGCAGGGCCGGGGTCGGGAATTTCGAGGAAATCTCAGGATGCCAGGTTTTTCAGCAGTTCATCGGAGGAGAACAATCGTGCAGACCTGACCGTAACGCCAAAAAGGTTGCGCGGCTCTTCTTCGTAGAAGAGTGAATATTCCCCACCGGCAAACAGCTTCGCAAGGAACTCTGTCAGCTCAGGCTGGAAGGCCTCGCGCGTAGCGGGAGTGTTCGGCGCCAGCAACCGGTCGTTAATAAAAATCTCGATGTCCCGCCCATTGAAACGGAATTTCGAATCGAGGCGCGGGTCCGATTCAAAGCGTCGGCAGGCATTGAGCGCAGCGATCGTCGCCTGCTTCAACCGGTCTTGATTACTGCCCTCGACCGCCGCCTTGCGATTGTAACGGACGCCAAGGTGATTGCCAGTGTTGTCCACGCTGTAATTGGCCTCGAGGCCGATGACAATCACTCCGGGACCGGCGGGAACATGGCGGTAATCTGCTACGTCCAGCAGCAATTCGTCCCATCCCTGGGCTTGAATCCAGCCGTGAAAAATCTGAATCAACGGCTCAAGATCGGTCGGCCTGGAGTTCTCCAGCCAAAGCTTCACGTTAACGTGCTGTAATTCCATATTTCGAAGTCCTGTTGGGTCAGCCCGTAATCAAGGCCTCTGCCCGGCTGGAATAGTTGTGGCAAGCGTCGATAAAGAGCTGCGCCTCATCGATCAGGAAGCGCGCCGAGTCCTCAGTGTAAGGCTGGCCGGCTTTCTCGTGCGCGCCGAAAAGATACTGCGCAAACTTGCCTCCCGCATACGGGTCGAAGAATTTCTGTGTGTCGTAGAAACGCTTGCGGAACTCACCGACAATCCGGTCGGGGTCGTTTGGAACGGACTCAAGTTCTGTCTTGACCAGCGCTTTTGCGGCGCTCAGCATCGACTGATACGCCGTCCTGCCGGCCTTTTCAATTTCACCTTTTTCGAGAGCGACCTGGGCTTCAAACAGTTGCCGCTCTGCAGCCGCCAGATCAAAGTCCGATGACGAAATCACTTCGCCCGCACATTCGCCGATTCCCATATCGTCCAGAGTGTATTCCCGCGGGTCTCCCCAGTCCCTGAAGAACGAGCGATCGCGCTGGTCCGCGGGCGGGCGCGTCAGGTCTTCCAGAAGCTTCTTGATCTCGCCCTTGCCGATCCGCTTGATGAAATCCTTAAAGGACTCGCCGCTCCGGCGATCAGCCACGTAACGCTCCGTGAGCCGCACTACGACCTCCGGAATGTTCTTGGACGGTACGGCTGCGACGGGCAGGCCGTAAGAACCGGCGTTGTGCTCCCACTCGCCGCCCAGGACCACCTGGAAGTGCGGAACGGCAAGTCCGGCCATCTTACGGCTGACGCCGTAGAAGCCCAGGTCCGCCAGATGGTGCTGGCCGCAACTGTTGAAGCACCCGCTGATCTTGATATGCAGGTTCTTTACGGCTTCATCCATCTGGAAGCTTTTCTCCGCCAGCCGTTTTCGCAATTCCGCTGCGAGGCCGCGGGAAGAGGAGATTCCCAGCTTGCACGTATCCGTTCCGGGGCAGGATACGATGTCCACGATGCTGCCGGCCCCGGGCGCGCCAAGCCCTGCGGCTTGAAGGGCCTCGTAGAGTTCGGGCAGGTCGCTTTCGCTCACCCAGCGGATAACGAAGTTCTGTTCCACCGTCGTCCGCACAGTCTCGTTCGTAAACCGCCGCACGATGTCCGCCAGGGCCCGAAGTTGGCGCGCAGTAATGTCACCAAGAGGCAGCGTGACCGTGGCAACAACGTATCCTTCCTGCCTCTGCCGTCGCACATTCGTCCTGAACCACTGCTGGAATTCCGGCGAACCGCCCTCGGGCAGTCTGCCGGCCGGACGCAACGGCTCCTCGCGATATTGTTCGGCTTCCCGGATGTACGTTGTCCATCGCGGGTCGGGTTCCAGCGCCTTGCGCTCCTCCTGGACAAGTTCGCGGAACTTTTCGATTCCCAGGTCCTGCACCAGGAATTTCATCCGCGCGCGATTGCGGTTCTTCTTTTCTCCGAGCCGTGCGAATACACGGGAAATCGCCTGGGCCAGCGGCAGGATTTCTTCCAACGGAACAAACGGATCCAGCAACTTGGCCTGATACGGCACTGCGCCGAGGCCTCCTCCGACATAAACCGCGAAACCGCGTTTCTCGACGCCATTCTCCGTCCGAGTCGCAGCGATCAATCCCAGGTCATGCAGATTGACCAGTGCGCAGGCGTGCTGGGAGCAGCCGCTGAGCGCAGGCTTGAATTTCCTGCCGAAATTCTGCGTGTCTGGATGGCCCAGGAGAAAGCGCGACAGGGCCTTTGTATAAGGCGTCACATCGAAAACCTCATCCGGGCAGACGCCCGCGTAGGGGCAGGTGGTAACGTTCCGGACGGAGTTACCGCAGGCCTCGCGCGTCGTGATATTCACGGCCGCAAGACGCCGCATGATCGTCGGAGTGTCTTCAATATGCACGTAATGGAGCTGAACGTCCTGGCGTGTCGTGATGTGCGCGATGCCGTCTGAATATTCCTCGGCCAGGTCGGCCAATGTTTCCAGTTGCGCGGCGTTCAGGCCGCCGCCGGGAATCTTGATGCGCTGCATGCCAGGGGCGTCCCACAGAGTGTTCGGACCTTTAGTCAGTTCAGGCCGGGGATAGGCCATCTTCTGGACCTTTTTCCCGTCGTGCCGCTCGCCGTTGTCGTAGCGCTGACCGTACGCTCCTCTGCGCAGGCGCGTCTCCATAAAAACGCGCTCGTCGAGCTTACCCATCTTCCGGAGATTGATTTCCGCCTCGAAGATATCCAGTTCGCTCGCCAGCGCCTCTGGCATTTTTCCAATCAACCGGTCCCTCCAGAGAGGGTTCGACGTTTTCATCTCACCATCGCTCCAAAATAAAAAACCCACCGCCGGTTACTGTTCCGACGGTGGGTTTGTATAAGACCTCAGTGAGACTCTATTGGGTTACCCACACGCCGGCGCTGGTGTACAACAACACATGCAAGCGCCGCTGTGGGTCTCCCTTCTCATAAGATCGAAAACCATCATACCCAATCGAACGCCCTCTGTCAATCTACAATTCGATTGGGGCCTGGCCCTCTGCGCTACTTCAGCGCGTTGAGATCTTTTTCAATATTGCTAATTGAATCTTTGGAAAGCTCTGCGGGCACAAGGTCCGTCGAGCGCCGCGCATAAACGTGACCGTTCACCTGTGCGATCTGGACCGTCTGGGACTGATTATGATCGCCGTACTGGACCTCGAACGTGTACTCGGGCTTGTTCAGTCCGTAGGCGGCGAGGTCCGTAGGGTTCTTCTTTGGGAAGGATTGGGCGCTCAGGTCGCGCAAATCCTGGAGCAGCGCCTGCATCTTGTCGCTCGAAATCTCCATGCTGGCGGGTTCGGTCTGCTCCCATTTGTCGTTCTTGTGCTGAATGAAAACCTGTTTGCCTTTGGGCCCCTGCACAGTAAGCCGCTTGGCTTCAAAAGTGGAAAAAGTAAACAGGTCCTTCGAACGCAGGTCGGAGGGTTGCTTCTGAAACTGATTGAGGAAGTCGGAGCCGAGTGTGAAGACAGGCGAAATGGCCGAATTCATCGCATAGTAATTGTCGCCCGCTTTCTTGCCGAGCACGAGCGTCTGGGTACCGCTCGGGCCGCTGAGGTGAATGGTCATCGTGGGATCCGAAAAGCCGTACTTGCTCAGGTCTTTCTTGGTTTCCTCAACAACACTCTGCATCGAGGCGCTGTTCAGTTCGTCCACCAAACCTTCAACCGTAAAGTGGTCCGCCCGGACAGGAGGCGGCAGCATCACATCCCATATGCCATCAGGGTTCTTCACAAGCTGGTAGCTGCCCTTTTTTGAAGTGACGTCCATCTTCTGGATGTCGTCAGACTTCAGAGTGATGATCTTCTTGTTTCGGAAGTCGAACAGGGTCTTTTCCAGTGAATCTTTCAGATAGCTTGCCAGCGTGAAAACGCGCGGCTGGCCCGCCACTTGTGCGTAGATACCGCTGCTGGTCGGCGTGGAATTTCCCAGGCGCAGAGTGAAATCCTGCGGCGCGGTTTTCGATTTGACCTCGATGGTGGCCTGGGGCGGGTCGAGGCCGAATTCCTCCAGGTCACCGGGCTGGTCACTGACGACCTCGTCAGGTGTAGCGCTGGTCAGGCTGCTGAGGAAGCTGTCAATGGCAGAAGAATCCGTATCCAGTTTTTCCGGCTCAGTGATCTGCCAGGTCTTGCCTTCAAGCTCGCAGGTGACCGGCTTGCCGCCTGCAGTCGTCACGGTGAAGGAAACGATCTGGTCACGCTTGCCCGGAAAGATATTCTGCGAGGTCTCGCTCTTCGCTGCCGCGCTTGGAGCGTTCTTCTTTCGCCCGTAATAAGTGAAGATACCCCACAGCGCGACCAGAATTACGAGTGCAATCAGGGTTTGGAGATACTTCTTTTTCATCGCCGACGATGCCACCACACTCCGGCACCCACCAGGATAATGACCAAGGGCAGACCAAACACTCCCAGATAGAGCAGCCGCCCCATCTGCCGCTGATTGATGTCCAGCGTCTGTTGCTGCTGACTCTTGGGCCGGATAGAAATCAGGCTCTCTTCCGCCGAGAGCCAGTTGACCATGTTCATCAGAAGGTCCTTGTTACCCTGAAAATCAAGATAAGCGTTGGCTCCCAACAGCGAGGTTCCAGTCACGACGAAGCGCCCTTCATTCTTGGTGCCGTCGGAAGCGCTGACAGTGTCCGCCACGGCGACCGTTAGCGGGCCTTTGATGTCCTTGCCCGGCTGGTAGGAGACCTGCTGCATGCTGGGGTTAAAGCCCTCGACGCCGAAGCTTTCTCCTGATGTCTGGCAAAGCATCTCAGGCGAAGCGCCGCCTTTTACGTCTTTGCTGACGTCCAGCGACCGAGAAAGCGGGAACAACGTTGCGATCCTCTGCAACGGCTGCACGATGGGATTCGTGCCGTACTTGATGATCAGCGGCATGTCCGGCGTAGTGCCGAACAGCCGGGCCACCGGGTTCAGGTCCACGACCAGATCGTCCCGCACCGTCACGCCCCAGCCGGCGAGCATTTTGCTGAGATTGGGCAGCTTAGTCCCCGCGTCCAGCATGAAGAGCGCCCGTCCGCCGCCCTCGATGTACTTGGAGATCGTGGCAATTTCGGGCGGAAGATAATCGTGTTTTGGTCCCGCAACCACGAGCACTTCGCAATCCGGCGGAATTTCGTTCTTCTCGAGCAGCGTCAGCGTTTTGACTTCATAGCTCTCGTTGGCCAGTTCATTCTTGAAGTCCTGGAAGCCATCTCGAGCTGTGCTGGTGATGTCCCGCTCGCCGTGGCCCTGCACGAAATATATTGTCTTCTGTCCCATCAGCACACGGATCAGTGCATTCGTTACACCTTCTTCGTCAGTTGACTGGGCCTGGAAGTGCCGCGTCCCTGAAACCACTTCGATAGTCCCGTAGCTTTGAACGCCGTATTGTTTAGCCAGGCCGGGCTGGCGGTCCGGATCGATGTAGCGGACGGAAACGCGCGGAGAAGCCTCTTCATACTCGCCCAGCAGGTCGCGGCGGCGGCTGAAATCCTGCTTGCGGTCGAAAGCGTAGATCGTGACGTCCTGCTTCAAGCCCTTCAGAATTTTCAGGCTTTGGGGAGAAAGACTGTATTCCTGGTTGGGCGTCAGGTCCCAGCGCTTATCGTGATTGTTCACGAACCAGTTGATCAGGACGACGATTGCGATACCGATCAGAGTGTAGAGGGCCAGGTTCGCGCCCTGAAGGATCCGCTGGCGACTGCCTCCTCTCCGTGGTTCATTTTGCGCCATGATCAGACCCTCCCCTTCAGTGCTTCCACCGACCGCGACGTCAGAAAAATCCCGAGCACAATCACGGACAGGTAATAGACCAAATCCTTCAAATCCACAACGCCTTTGGCAAAGGCGTCAAAATGAGTTGTCAGCGACATGTAGGACAGGACGCTGCTGACCGGACCGTTCGAATAAGCCGTCACCCAGTCCAGCACGTAAATCAGCAGGAACGCGGCAAAGGAAACAACAGCGGCGATGATCTGGTTCCTGGTGAAGGTTGAAATCCACATCCCCAGCGCCAGCAGCGACGCGCCAAACAGAAACAGCCCCACGGCCTGCGCGATCAGCGGCTTGGCCGACGGGTTCCCGTAAAGAAACAGCGTACCGATAAATCCGAAGGTGATCACGATCATCGTGCCGAACAGCAGCAGCGCGCCGAGAAATTTGCCCGCAATGATCTGGAAATCAGTCACCGGCGAAGTCAGCAGAAGCTCAATTGTGCCGGAGCGCTTCTCTTCAGCGTACAGCCGCATGGTGATCAAAGGGATCAGAAGCAGCAGAACAATCGTGAGCACGCCTTCAAAAAGCGGCCGGATAACATAATCATTGATGGTCATGTTGGGCATGCCCATGCCGCCCATCGCCTGCATGCGGAAAGTCTGCACCACGTAAGTCGCCGTAAAGCTGTAGAAGAAAAACCCGCAAAGCACGGCGTAAACGGCCATCACCAGATAGGCGATGGGCGAATGAAAGTAGGCGCGGATTTCCTTTCCGGCCACTGCCAGAATGTTGCGCATTTCATTTCCCCCTCAGGGTGGTTGGCTGGTCTTCCCGCATTGCCACTTTTCGCGTGCCCCGTGGCCTCGGCATCAATTTACCACTTCGGCTTTCGCGCTTGCGGCCGCCTCCGCGTGCGCGGCTTCTTCGCCGAGGTCGCGAGTGGTCAGTTTCAGGAAGATATCTTCCAGGCTCATTCCACTGGTCTTCAGTTCAAACAGGCCCCAGCCGGATTCCACGATGGCGCGGGCCAGGTCCGCACGCACATCGCGGTTCTTTTCCGTATGCACCTCGAGCGTGACGCGCGCGCCCATGGCCTCGACCGGCTCGACCAGGTTCACTCCGGGCACGGCCTGGAGCTTACTCATGATCTCCGGCGCCGGCCCTTCCACAGTTACCAGGACCGAACCGTAGCCTTGCAGCCGCGCGGTCAGTTCTTCCGGCGCGCCCACGGCCACCACGGTCCCTTTATTAATGACGACCACGCGCTGGCACGTCTTTGAAACCTCCGGCAGGATGTGCGTGCTCAATATGACGGTATGCTGTCCGGCCAGGCTTTTTATCAGTTCGCGCGTCTCGATGATCTGCTTGGGGTCAAGTCCCGCGGTCGGTTCGTCGAGGATCAACACGTCGGGATTATGAATCAGCGCCTGCGCCAGGCCGACGCGCTGGCGGTAGCCTTTGGAGAGCTTCCCGATCTGCCGGTGCTGCACGTCCGCGATGGAGCATTTCTCCGAAACTTCGCCAATGCGTTTCTTCAGCTCACCGCGCGGAACAGATTTGATGCGCCCGACAAATGCCAGGTATTCGTTCACCGTCATATCGGTATACACGGGAGGGTTCTCAGGCAGGTAGCCCAGACACTTCTTAGCGGCTATAGGCTCATCGGCAATATCATAGCCCGCCACGCGGACGCGGCCCGAACTGGGGGGCAGGAAACCCGTAATGATGCGCATCGTCGTGGTTTTTCCGGCCCCGTTGGGACCGAGGAACCCAAGGATTTCCCCTTTTTGCACCTCAAAGCTGACGTCGGAAACCGCCAGCGTCGGGCCATACCGTTTCGTCAGGTTTTCCACTTGAATCATGCGGAACCATCCTCAAATAAAATCCGATGAGCACCGGTTGGAACCGAGCCTTCTTCGAGCCCCTCCCGGGCACGTCCTTGAAGACACGCCGAACTTATAAGGATTATCAGAAATCGACAAAGGTTGCCAACCCCTTTATTTTGTGTTTTCCTGAAAACTTGTTCTTTTCCCGGAACCCATCCGGAATTTCAGAATGAATCAGGGACCTCACCAGGGCCACACTTGGAGGAGAGCATGGTTCTAAAAGACCAGATCGCATTGATCACCGGAGCTTCGAGCGGCATCGGTTATGCTACCGCCATCGCCATGGCGCGCGAAGGAGCGCGCGTCGGCGTCAACTTTCACAAGAACAAAGAGGGGGCCGAGCGCGCCGTCGCGGAAATCCGCAAGGCAGGGGGCGAAGCTGAAGCCATTCGCGCCGACGTCACCTCCGCTTCCGAAGTCCAGGCCATGGTGGACGCCGTGCGCAGGCGTTGGGGGCGCATTGATATTCTGGTAAACAACGCGGGCGACCTTCTGGCGCGCCGCATGCTTCCCGAGATGACCGAGGACTATTGGGACCAGATCATGGCCCTGAACCTGAAGAGCGTCTTCCTTTGCGTGAAGGCTGTGTGGGAAGAGATGGCAGCGCGCAAGGGCGGAAACATCATTAACGTCAGTTCGATTGCCGGGCGGAACGGTGGCGGGCCCGGCTCGGGCGCTTACGCTTCGGCAAAGGGCGGAATGATCACCTACACCAAGAGCCTCGCCAAAGAATTGGCGCCGCACGGTGTCCGTGTAAACGCGGTCGCCCCGGGCGTAATCGCCACTCCCTATCACGAGCGCTACAGTCCTCCTGAAGTTTTCCAGAAATTCCTGGCCAGCATTCCGCTCGGACGCGCAGGGACTTCGGAAGAAGTCGCCAGCGTCATCGTCTTTCTGGCATCACCCGCAGCAAGCTATATCGTGGGCGAAACCATTGAAGTGAACGGCGGCATGCTGATGGATTAACAGGCCTCAGCCGGACGATCGAAGGTACTTGCGAATCTCCGCCAGCACGCGGGCCATCATCGCATGGGTCAGCTTGCCCGTCTGCGTGTTCTGCTGGCTGGGGTGATAGGAGGCGAACAGGCGCGGCAGTCCGGCCGGGAGTTCGTAACTTACTCCGTGCGCGAACGGCATCTTCGAGCGCGGCGGCAAGGGCACCCGTTCGCTGATCACCGTGAGGTAACGGTCAAACGCGATTTTGCCAAGCGCCAGCACCGCGCGCACACGGCGCAGCAGGACGAGTTCCTGTTCAAGATAAGGTTGGCAATTTCTGAGTTCCTGTGGAAGCGGTTTGTTCGCCGGCGGCGGGCACCGCAGCGATGCCGTGATGTAACACCCGTTGAGCTTCAGCCCGTCATTACGGTCGCGGGAATTCGGCTGATTGGCAAACCCGGCCTCATAGAGCGCACGGTACAGAAATTCCCCGGAGCGGTCGCCGGTAAACATCCGCCCGGTGCGGTTGGCGCCGTGCGCGGCGGGAGCAAGTCCAAGAACCAGCAGTTCAGCGTCCGGGTCGCCAAAGCTTGGCACAGGCTTTCCCCAGTATTCCCAGTCGCGGAACATGCGGCGTTTTTCACGCGCCACTTTCTCGCGATACTGCACGAGCCGCGGGCAGAGCCGGCAACGGATCACTCTCCGCTGGAGCTTTTCGAGCTTTTCAACACATGAACCGGTTTCAGCCATGATTAAGCTCTTGGCTGGCGCTGTTCGGGGTCAGCCGCAGCGGCGAGGCGGTTGCCAGAGCACTGCATGGAATTTATTTTCCCTTCGCCAGATTCAACAGCGTTTTCCAGTGCTTGTCCGAGACCGGCATCACAGAAAGCCTTGGCAACCGCACCAGGTCAAAATCCTTCAGTTCCGCATGACTCTTGATTTCGTCCAGCCCCACAGGCCGCGAAAGCCTGCCACGCGCCGCGATATCTACCACCATGAGGCGCGCATCTTTCCTTTTCGGATCAGGGTACGGATCGCTTAGAACCTCGGCAAGGCCCACGACGGCGCGTTCCCCGCCTGAGTGGTAGATCATCACTTCATCACCGCGGCAGACGTTCCGAAGGTGCTTCAGCGCAAGGTTGTTCGAGATGCCGTCCCACACGGTTTTTCCGCCGCGCTCAAGGTCGTCATAGGAATAGTGTTCCGGGTCAGATTTGAAGAGCCATTTGTTCGCCATTAATTTCTCCCGCCCTCCAGACCGAAGGATCCTGTAATTTTATCGCATCCGTCTTTTGCCCCGTTCCTCGCCGAAACTTTTCGCTTCGTGCGGCATCAACTGTTTATAGGACAATTAAAGGAGACCCGAAACATGGGAAACATTAAACATCTCAATAGGCAGCAATGGCAAGCCACCGAGAAGGACCCTAAGCCGACTTTGGTGGATTTCTGGGCTTCGTGGTGCGCGCCTTGCCGCGCTATGGAACCCACATTCGAGAAGCTGGCTGAAAAATACTCCGGGCAGTTCAACTTCGCAAAAGTCAATGTGGATGACGAACCGGAACTCGCTGGCAAGTTCGGAATTCGCTCTATTCCAACATTGATTCTGCTGAAGGACGGAAAAGTCGCCGAGCAACTGATCGGGGCCCGGCCTTACAGCGAACTCGCCCGAGTTCTTGAAGCCCACGCCCCCGTCGCCGCCAAATAAGCAACCCACCACCTTGGCGAGTGTTTGAGAGGGTGCAGTCACATCCGGCACCTCAAGCGGGCCGCATGTGGACTCATGCCGAGGGGCAAAGCAGACATTTTACTTTGGGAAAATGGCAGGGACGACCTTAATGGGCGTCCCTGCTCCTCGGCATCGCAGACAGCATCGGCTAACTCGGCCGGGAAGCCAGCACGTTTGGCGCATTCTGGATAAAGCCTTTCGGCGCGCTGATGTAGCCGCTGATGCTGTTCTTGTCCAGCTTGTTAACCACCAGTTCGAGGGCGCTTGGGGCCCCCTGCACGTAGAAATAAACCGGCGCGAAAAGGGCCTGATCTTTACGCTGCGTGCGCTTGTCATCGAAGAACAGGTCGATGGTGTAAAGATTCTGCTTCTGGTTGGTTTTCAGCAGTTCGATCATCACGTTCCCGATTTTCTTGCGGTCGTGTTTTCTGGCCAGGCTGAATTCGAAATAGTCACGGTCCGTGCGATGCGCGAGCGCCACCAGTTCGTCATGCGTTCGGGCAATCGCGCCGGAAAGTTCCCCTTTGGCTCCCGCCAGGGCCTCCTTCGTGGCCTCAAGGTCTTTCTTGTTGCCCTCAATGTCGCCTGACAGGCTGCCGAACTTCGTGTTAGCGTCGGCCTGGAGCTTGTTCAGGTCCTGCGCGCTGGCCTTTTGTTCGATAGCTGCGTTCAACTGCTGGACGGCCTGGCGCTGCTGCTTCTGGATTGTGGCGGTAAGCTCGCGGGCGCGAGCGAGTTCCTGCTGGGTCATGCCAAGCTTTTCGGCCGTCACGTCGAACTGCCCCTTCAACTGCGCGTAGCGGTCGTCACTTCCGTCCATGCGGCGCGTGAGCAGGGTCAACTGATCGGCGTGCTGGGCCTGGATTTTCCGCTGCGTCAGTGCAAGGTAAAGATTGACTCCTGTAAGGATGACCAGCAGCGCCAATAATGCGATTACAACTTTACTGGTTGATGCCGCCTCCTGCGGAATCGGCAGGGGCGCGGACGAAGGAGGTGCCTGAACGTAGATATATTGGGGTTGTCCCGCCGGCGCCTGCGGACCCTGCCCTGGATAGCCCTGGCCGGCTCCCTGAGCCGGTCCCGATTGTTGCGCACCAGGCTGCGGCCCTGGCGAGGGCTGGCCGGGTTCGCCCCGGTTTGGTCGAGGTTCATTAAACCCAAACATCGCATGTCCGATATCGCGTCGATCTTCCTTGTCTGACATAATCTCTCCTCATCATTGATCCAAGTTGCCGGGGCCCCTTCACTCTGCATCCCTGGAGTGGTTCCCTCCCGCCCCTCAGCGAAACTGGACGTCCGCCGCGCCTGCTCCGTTTCAGCCGTTGTCCTGAACAAGCCGGCGATTATGCTCAGTATCCTCTCGAATTGAATTTAAGGCAAGATTTAGCGGCGTGCCCTTTCCGGCTTTGCATGCCCACCAGGCGAACGTGCTCCGCTTCTAAAAGAGTAAACTGAAAGGACCAAGCGCGTTCTTCTCCTGGTAATCACATTGGAGGGCACAATACTCGCTGCGACGGCGTTCGGGCAAGCACGCGCCGGACCGAGACCCGCCGGTGCAGGAAGTTTGGGGGAGCGCTTTTCGGCTACTGGTCCGGGGCGGTGGCGTCGGGGAAAAGGCTGCCGAGGCCGCGCAGGATGTTCTGCTCTTCGGGCGAGAAGTGATTGCGAAATTGAGGACTGTCAAGAAATTTCTGGCGCTGGTTGGGCGTCATGTTGCGCATCAGCCGGAGTGCTATCCGTACCTTGCGTCTTTCCGCCGGCGACATTTCGCGCCATTGTCTGGACATTTCGCGTACGTGCTGCCGCTGCTCAGGCGTGAGCTGCGCGAGGATCCTTTCCCGCTGCCGCAACTTTGCCTTCTGTTCCGGTGAGAGTTGGTTCCAGCGCTGGAGGTTCTCCCGAATCTTCTGCTGCCGCTCGGGAGGAAGACGCTGGAATCGCCTGTCGTTCTGCAGTATGCGCTCCTGTTCGCTGGGCGGCAGGTCACGAAGGCGCTCAAAAAACCCAGGCTGGCGAGCGCGCTCCTGCTTCATCGCCTGGCGCACCTGCATTTTCTGGAGCCGACGAACACGCGGCGCCTTCTGTGCCGTCAGAGGGACCGCGGCCAGAAGCGCGCCTGCCAGCAGCACGACGACGGCGACGGCCCGTTCTCTGCGCTGCAATGCGCCTTTCAGCAGAGCCTCCGAGTTGCAATTTGAACCATTCATCAGAATGCATGAATGCCCAACGGGAATTCCGCCATGGTGTTAATTGTCCTTCGCCTGAGGCAATTCTGAGAGGGCGTCGAAGTTCGATACCACATCGTAATCTTCCAGCAGCGAAAGATTTTCATCCATCTTCAACTGCTCATCGGGAGGAACTGGCTGCCTCAAGGCTTCTGTCGGCTCGGATGGCTGCGCGGCAGCCGGATTGGGTTGCTGTTGGCTTATTACGGAGTGGTGATTTTCAACCACCTGCTGGTGGTGGAAAACCACCACGGCCAAAATCACAACTACGGCGGCCACGGCAGCGGCCAGTACGCGGACCCTCCCGAGCCTGAACCAAGAGTCGCGGGCCGTGGCTGAGGCCACACGCGCCCGCAATCGAGCGTCAAACCAGGGTGAAGGTTCAGCGGCAATCCAGTCGTCGAGTGCCGCATCAAGCCTCTGATATTCCTCCGCCATGCGGCTGCATTCTCCACAGGCCGCAAGGTGGGCGCGGGCCTCTTCCGCCGGTTGCGGCTCCAACATCCCGTGAATAAGCTGAAACAGTTTTTCACGCTCGAGGCACTTCATATCTTTCCCTCCCTGACCAGCGGCTCAAGGCGCGTGCGAAGGGTCTCATAAGCACGGAACAACAGCGACTTGACTGCGCTTTCCGAAATGCTCAATATTCCCGCAATCTGACGGTAATCGACATCCTGGTATTTGTGCAGAATTACCGCGGCGCGCTGGTTTTCCGGCAACGTCTCGATGGCCTCGCGGATCATTCGACTGCGGTCAGTTTCGATAAGTTCCTGCTCGACCGACGCTTTAGGATCGACGAACTCGATCGGTGTTTCGCCGTCCTCTCCGGTCGTAACGGCGTCCTGACGCTGCCGTCCACGGCTGTCACGGATTGCGTTGAGCGCAAGGTTGGTCGCAATCCGGTAGAGCCATGTGGTGAACCGCGCGTCCGGGCGATAGCGATGTCGCGCCTTGTAAACACGCAGAAAGGCTTCCTGGGCCAGGTCCTCTGCCATCGCCTGATCATGAACCATTCGGTAGAAATAATTCACCAGGGGCGCCCGGTAGCGCCGGAGCAGTTCGTCGAAGGAACCAGAGTCCCCTTCGCGGACCCGCAGCATCAGGTCGAGATCAGAGTCAACCACCATCACGCCCACACCTGATATAACACACGACGCGCCAAAGAGTTGCGGTGAAATATAACATTTCCCGCCGGACAGGGGAACCCCCTCTGCTTCGGCCTGCACTCATGCAGCGTAACTTTGGATCAGCCTGCGGGTTATAAGTAAGTAAGAAGGTGAGAGGGATTAGCAGTCGCGCGACGGGAACAATTGGGGATAAGCAAATGGGCCTCACAAGCTGGAAACAACAGATACCGCCTGACTCCTCCGGCTCTTGTGATCATCTCTTTTGTCATCAATATGTTACACAACATATTTTCCCGGATGAGCGGGTTATTACGAGGCGAATGTATCAGGATCATCAAAGTTAGATGCCAGCCGGTGCTTTTTCGTAAAAATCCATTCGTGTTGGAAACTCAGTTGCTAAGGCTATCGTCAGATTAGAGTGGAGAGTGGTTTTAGATTGACGGCAGCCCAAAAAACCGGGCAGTGGTCGAACCAAGTCGTCAAATGTGGGATGCGTTCCCGGAAAGCAGGATAGTGTATTGAGGATTTCGTTTGGCTGCCAGGGGGGTTCAGAATGGTCAAGCGCGATTTAAAAAGATGGTCACTTCTTGCTCTCACAGGAGCAGTGCTATTGTTCTCCGCAGGCTTGCTCTCGTCCAGCCCTCAGGACCCGCCATCACGAGACGACAACGCCATTACCACATCCATTCAGGCAAAGCTTTTCCAGGATCCTTCACTTAAGACCCAGGACATTCGCGTTTCGACAAAGGACGGAGTCGTGACTCTGACTGGCACGGTCGATACGGCAGAGCAGCAGGCGGCCGTTGACCGCATTGCCAGTCTTGAACCGGGTGTAGTGAAGGTGATTGACAGCCTGTCTGTCGGCGAAACCTCCGCCCCATCATCCGCAGGCGTACAAAGTCAGACGACAGCGTCTCAGCCAGCACCCGAACCCGCCCGGCCCCGGACCTTCGGTGAGACCACTCAGCAGGACGAAACGGTTCCACCCAGCATGACGCTCCCTGCCGGAACCATGGTGACGGTCCGAATGTCACAGGAGGTTTCAACCGACCATAACAAACCCGGTGACATGTTTACGGCAACGCTTGATCAGCCGGTGGTCGTGAACGGCTGGGTGGTGGCGCGGCGCGGCCAGACGGTGGCAGGCACAGTCACCGTGGTTAAGAAGGCTGGCCGCGTTTCCGGAGTCTCACAACTGGGCCTGACTTTGAATGAATTGACGCTGGTCAATGGAAATCAGGTGCCGGTCCGCACAACGCTCGTGGAGGCCTCCGGTGGCCCGTCCAAGGCACGTGACGCCGCAGCCATCGGAACCACCACAAGCCTTGGCGCGGTGATCGGCGCCATTGCCGGCGAGGGCGAAGGCGCAGGAATTGGCGCAGCAGCTGGGGCCGCCGCAGGGGTTGCGGGCGTACTCTTGACTCGCGGCCGGCCAGCGGTAATTCCGCCGGAAGCCCGGCTGACGTTCCGGATGGAATCCTCTGCCAGTTTTTCAACCGTCCCGGGGCAGGCGGCGTTCCGTCGAGTTACGCAGGCGGATTACGCGCAGGAAACCCTTGAGCACCGGCCTGAACGCTATTATCCGAGGCGTCCGCCTTATCCACCTTGCTGCCCGCCGCCGGTCTATTGGGGCTACTACGGGTGGCCGGCTTATTATGCCCCGTATTGGGTAGCGCCGGGATGGTACTATGGCCCGGGCTTCGTCACGGTCTTCAATTTCAGGGAACACGGCCGATGGCATGGCGGCCACGGACGGTAATGCAGTTTGGAGAGTTTCAATCGCAAGCCGACGCAAACACCCCGCCTTTAACCACCCGCCCATGCTGGACGGACGGCAGGGCTCGCCGCCCGTCCAGCACCCTCCAATAAATCCATTTCTCCGATTTTTATGAATATCCCAGATGTAAACTGCCCAGGGAACGCCGCGGAGGGAATATCATTCTGCATGCGGAGCGTACCTCCTCGGTCCGCTTCACGCGCTCGGACTCTCATCGCAGCAGTTCTTCCAGCCGCACGGCCTGATCAGTTTTGTCGTCTCGATACTTGATGATGACTGGCGCATACAGCGAGAGTGCCCACTCCTTGCCGGAACCGCGACTCACCGCCCGCGAGCCGGGAACAACCACAGCGCCCGAGGGAATCATAAGCGGACGCTCGCCCTCGCGACGATAGATCTTTTCACGCACAAGGTCGTAAACCGGAGTTGAACCGGTCAGAATCGTTCCAGCGGCAAGCACGGCTTCCTTTCTGACGACCGTGCCTTCATAAACGCCGCAATTCCCACCTACAAGAACGTCATCCTCAATAATCACCGGCAACGCGCCCACGGGCTCGAGCACTCCGCCAATCTGCGCCGCGGCGGAAAGATGGCAGCGCTTGCCGATCTGCGCGCATGAACCCACAAGCGCGTGCGAATCCACCATGGTTCCATCGTCCACGTAAGCGCCCGCGTTCACGTACATCGGGGGCATGCAGGTCACGTTTTTTCCGATGTAGCAGCCATCGCGGATCGACGAGCCGCCGGGCACCACGCGGACATTCTGGTCCAGGGGAATCTGCTTCAAGGGATATGTGTGCTTGTCGCGAAACTGAAAGCCCGCTGGCGGCATTTCGACAATGCGGCCGATCCGGAAACCCAGCAAAATTCCCTTCTTTACCCAGGCATTGACTTTCCAGCCGGTGGGCGAGTTCACGTCCGGCTCGGCGGCACGAACGCGGCCTTCATTCAACGCCTTCTTGAATTCTTCAAAGGCTTTGGAATATTCCTCGCCATATTGTTCGGCCGGACGCGAGAAAAGATCTTCGATCCGTTGTTGAAGGTTCATAGTCGCCCTGATAAGGTCATGAGCCGAGGACCGGTCTGAGACCGGCCTGCACGGCTTGCATCTGTCTTGCGGGAAGTTTACCTGCCAGATGCCTCACGTGGGTCTTGTTTCAGGTAAGAACTTGGGAAACGTTGATCACGGATTCCCAAGGCAGCCCGCTGTTAGCACAGCACATTGCCCTGCGCTGCGGCCAACCCCAAATGAGTTGTAAGAGTTACAACAACAACTGTTCGTATTCTGCTTTCATTAAATTCGTTCGATGGAACAACTGCTACGGGCCGCCGGTATCCCGGTTCCGAACCCGAAGCGTCAGCGAGTTCCGACTCCCCAGTGGCATAAACGGCGTCAAGCGCCTTTTTGATTTTCTTTGCGCGCAATGATTTCAGGCAGGCTGCGAGTGCCACCGAGTAAAACCGGCTCCCCGAAACCTTCCGGCGCGCCGCTCCTTGTTCGGCGGCCTGGAAAAGAGAATCCGGTATGGAAATTGCCGTTTTCATACGTTTACTGTAACCGGGGATATACCAACGTAGGAAGGCCCTGTTCCACATACCCGCCCCACTCACATGCCCGCATATCACACTTTTTGTGTTTGCAGCAACCCCTGTTCGACGAGGACTTTTTCCAGCCTAGCGCGGTTTTCCGGCTTCATCGGGCACATGGGCAGCCGGTAAACTTCTTTGATCTTGCCCATCATGGCCAGCGCGGCCTTTACCGGAATAGGATTGGTCTCGATGAAATTGGCCTGCATCAGCGGCAGGAGCTTCATGTTCAGCTTGCGTGCCTCGTCGTACTTGCCGTCGAGCAGCAGGTGAGTCAGTTCCGTCATCTGGCGCGGAATTTCATTCGAGACTACGGAGATCACGCCGGCGCCGCCCACAGCCATCAGCGGGAAAGTAAATGCGTCGTCGCCGGAGAGCACTTTGAAGCCCGGGGGAACCAGGCGAAGCACTTCCATCTGCTGCGTGATGCTCCCGGAAGCCTCTTTGATGCCGATGATGTTCGGGATCTCGGCCAGACGTGCCACGGTGGCCGGTTCGATGTTCGACGACGTCCGCGACGGCACATTGTAAAGGATCACTGGAAGGTCGGTCGATTCTGCGATCGCTTTGAAATGCTGGTAAAGGCCCTCCTGGGTCGGCTTGTTGTAGTAAGGCGCGACAGAAAGGATTCCCTGCACGCCAAGCGCCTGGAGTTCCTGCACGAGGCTGCAAATCTTCCGCGTGTTATTTCCACCGGCGCCGGCGATCACGGGAACTTTTCCTTTTGCTTCCTGCGCCACCACGCGGACCACGCCCAGATATTCCTCGTGCTCGAGCGTCGGGGCTTCGCCCGTTGTCCCGCAGGGGACCAGAAAGTCAATGCCCTCGCTGAGCTGGAATTCCACCAAGTCCCGCAGCGCATCAACGTCCAGAGTGCCGTCATTTGAAAATGGAGTGACCAGTGCGGTCCCGCAGCCGCGAATATCCAAGCCCATAAAGCCTCCTCCGGAGACAAGTGTTTTCCCTGGAGACTACGATTATAAAGGACAAGGCAGGCAGCCGCTACTGGTGATCTTCAAGCACCTGATCGAAGGCAAACATCCCCTTTTTCCCTGCAACCCATCGCGCGGCATAGAGCGCCCCTTCGGCGAATCCCTGGCGGCCGCGCGCCGTGTGCCGCACGACCACGGTGTCCGCTTCGGAATCAAACGCCAGTTCGTGCGTGCCGGGAACGTAACCCCCGCGGATGCTGGAAGTGGGAATTTCGCGACCCGGCAGGCTGGGCACAATGCGGCGCTTCAATTCGATTGCCGTGCCCGAGGGCGCATCTTTCTTGAATTTGTGGTGGGCTTCCACGATGAACGGCTCATATATGGAGTAAGGCGCAAAAATCTCAGCGGCCGCACGCGCCAGGCGGTAGAAAAGCTGCACGCCGATGGAAAAATTGGCGGCATAAACCAGTCCGATCTCGTTCTCCCTGACAATCCGCTCCACTTCCGCAAAGCGGTCATTCCAGCCGGTGGTCCCCACGACGAGATTCACGCCCAGCGCTGCAACGCGGCGGATATTGTCCACAACGACTTCAGGTGTGGTGAAGTCGATGGCAACATCAATGCCGCGAAAGTTCTCTTCCGTGATCGCGATACCGTTGGGGTTCGACTCAATCGTCAGGATCAGCCGGATGTCAAAGCCGCGCTCCGCAGCAAGGCGGGCCACAGCGCTGCCCATTTTGCCGTGACCGAGCAGGGCGAGATTCAAATTACGCGATGGCTCAACCGGGTTCGCAGGTGAAACGGACATGATCAAACCACGGCCAAAAGGCCGCCCCCCCGCAGCAACAGAGCTTTCCGTTGAGAAGCCCGCGCGCCGGCCCCTAATCCAGGTAGCCTTCGGACTTCATCAGTTCGGCGTTCAGAAGCGCCGCGCCGGCTGCACCGCGAATGGTGTTGTGGCTGACGGTTGTGTACTTGAATTGCAGCACCGGACACGGCCTGGCACGCCCGATCACCGCCGCCATGCCCCCCTCAGCATTCACATCAAACTTCGGCTGGGGCCGATCGCGCTCCTCGCGCACAATGATCGGATGCTTCGGAGCCGTAGGCAATCCGCGTTCCTGGGGGAGAGCACGGAATTTCCTCCACGCGTCGATCAGGTCTTCGAGCGCCGCCCTGGTCTTCAGTGAGATGGAGACCGATTCTGTGTGGCCGTCTTCCACCAGCACGCGGTTGCAGTGCGCGCTCACAATAAAGTCGCCTTTCGAGATTCGCCCGTCATTCAGCTTGCCCAAAAGCTTGTGTGCTTCCCGCTCCACCTTTTCTTCTTCGCCGGAAATGTGCGGGATCACGTTGGCCAGAACATCAAGCGTCGGCACGCCGGGATAGCCCGCTCCGGAAACCGCCTGCATGCTGGTCATCAGGACTTTCTCCAGGCCAAACGCCCGTTCGAGCGGCGCAAGCGACATCACGAGGCCCACTGTCGTGCAATTGGGATTGGTAACAATCATGCCTTTCCATCCGCGCTGCTTGCGCTGGGTCCGCACCAGAGCCAGATGGTCGGGATTCACCTCCGGGATCAGCAGCGGGACGTCGGGATCCATGCGATGGTTGGATGAATTTGAGACCACCACGTGTCCGGCCCGCGCGAATTCCTTTTCAATTTCGCCCGCGACGCTCGAATCGAGTGACGAAAAGACAAGCATGGGGGCCTTGCCCGGCTTGCATTCATATACCATCATGTCGCGCGCAGCAGCGGGCATGGGCTCCCGCAGTCGCCAACTGCATGCCTCGGAGTATTTTTTTCCGGCAGAGCGGTCAGAAGCCGCCAGCCATGTCGCCTCAAACCACGGGTGGTGCTCCAGCATGCTCACAAAGCGCTGGCCCACCATTCCTGTGGCTCCCAGTATTCCAACTTCAATTTTCTTCATAAGCTTCCCTTTGATCATTGTTCATGTCGCCCAAAACCTTGCGCCATGAACCTTATCGTTTTCGCCGCGTGTCATTCCCAGACCCTGCGCCTGCCATCTCGACGTCCGCGCTCGCCGTCCTGCGCGAAGCGAAGGGCCTCCGCAGTTCGCACTGGACAAGTTTCAGCCGCCTACACCCTGCTCTTCAATTCTCGTACCAGGCGCGTATAGAGTTCAACTGCGTGCAGCAGGTCGGACTTCCTTACGCATTCGTGGTCCGTATGCGCGACGCGGATTGACCCGGGGCCGAGCAGCAGCGGACGGCCCCATCGAGTCAGGCTGGGCAGGTCAGTTGAATAGGAAACGACTTCGGTTTCAAACCCGTCAAAATGCTCGGTGCGAATGGGCTTTGTATCGCGGACAATTTCATATTCGCAGCGGCCACGCAGCACAGCCTCGACGCGCTCGCGCAGTTCGCTGGTAGCGCTGACCGTGCGGAACAGGACCTGCGCTGACGCCCTGTCCGGAATCACGTTGATGGCCGTTCCGCCCTCGATCACGCCGATGTTCACGGTGGCCGGCCCCAGCACCGGGTCTTCGGGCAGGGGAATCCGTCGGAGGTCTTCGAGGATATCCAACAGCTTCACGATGGCCGACTCCCCATATTGCGGATAAGCAGAGTGCGCGGACTTCCCAGTGGTTCTGATATCCACGCGCAGGATGCCCTTGGTCCCAACAGCCAGTTTGTTTTCCGTCGGTTCTCCGTTGATGATGTATTTCGTACCCGGAGGCGATTCATTGGCCTTGCTCGCTCCGTCGCTGAGGAGTTCTTCCCCCACCAGAAAAAGGAGTCCAATGTTATCCACACCCGCGGCCTTCAGCTCGAGCGCAGCCACGATCTGCGAGGCCATAATGCCCTTGGCGTCGCACGACCCGCGGCCGTAAAGCCACTCGCCGTCCTCGCTGGCGGGGATAAAAGGCGGCACCGTGTCCATATGCGTGCTCAGCACGACGTCCGGCTGACCAAGCGTGGCGAACACGTTCGAACGCCCGCCCTCAACCGGCTGGAGCGTGGCTGCAAACCCCCGCTTCCTGAGATAGCCGGCGAGGAACTCTCCACAGGCCCTTTCATTGCCTGTAATCGACTCAATGTTGACAAGGGCCTTGGTCAGTTCGAATAATTCTGTGGCCCGTTCGCTCATGAGGACGTGATCCACTTCGAAATTTGCAACACGACCCGAACCCCATGTCATTCTGAGGAGCCGCTGGCGACGAAAGACCCCAGCATTTTTTTATTTAAACAATACCGGGATGCTTCTCGGAGTTTACCCTGAGCGAATGGGCCCAGCATGACATGGTCGGAATGTTACTTCTCAGCCTTCCGAGACTGCGCGTCAACCTTCGGGCGCAGGACCTGAACCCTCATGCCTTATCAAAGATGGTTGCAATTCGCGTCTTCGGCGGTACGGCGGAGGGGTCCAGCCGCACTGCAAGGGCGTCTGGTCGGCACCAAGGCTAACCTTATGACGGTAGCCCACAAAAGAAACCAGCGTCAAGTCATTTAGACGCGAAGTGGTTTCACGGCAAAGCCGCACTGGGGGTTTCCGAACTGATTGATTGCGGGGTTTCTCCCACGCATATTCAAGCCCTTAAGCGGCGGGCGCGTATCGCAGGACTTGGAGATGGCCGTCCTTGCTCGATCCAAGGAAAAGGAAACTGCCGGTGGAATCGGCGCAAGCCGGAACCGCAAACCCCGCGCTGCTCGGTACGCGGTAGACGCCTGCCACTTGGCCGTTGTCGGAGCTGAGTACGGTGATGACGCCGCGTTGGTGGAGATCTTCGCCTGCTGCTCCCGTTGGGATATGTTCGTATTCGATGAAGAGGTAGCCCGCACCGACCGGGGCCATTTGGATCGGTGCCAGTCCCTCTTCCGGGGGCTTAAGCCCGTACTCACGCGCAACATAGCCGGCCGGAGATACGACATACAAATGCGGGCGAACATGTCCCTGAAGGACGTAAACGTTACCGTCCTGGGAGCTGAACTCGAGTGTGTTGCTCGCGAGTGAAACCGCGCTCGTGTCAAGTTTTGCCATCGCTTCCGGTAGCGTTGGCGGCCTTTGAGACTCCTCGCGAGAAGCGCTGCCCGGCTTGCCTGACTCACTGGGCGGGGCAGGTTTTGCAGCTCTGAAGAGCCCGATAGGGCTTTCGAACTCGCCGTCACGTCCGAAGATCGCCGAAAACGATCCAAGCTGCGCGTGCTTCTCCTCGGGAACGATAGTCCCAGAAAGGAGGAAGCTGCCGTCGCCAAACACGCCAATCCTTATCGGCTGAGTATGTTTTCCCGGCTGCTCTCCTACTCTCACGCGAGAGTCTTCTGTTCCGTCGTCGTTGTATTTGACAATGTACCACGCACGCTCAATCTTTTTATCGAGGGCTTGACGGGTCGCGCCGATGAGTGCATACAGTGTGTCGTCCGGCCTCACATCAAAATCCTCCCGTGACACCTCCTGGTAGTTCCCTATCGCAGGAATTGGGAACTCGGTGACGGTTCTCGAAGATGGAGAAACCTTTGAAACAGGCCGCCTGAAAATTCCCCTCGGCTGACCGGCCTGGATGAGAAGACCTGACGTCCCCTGACTGTAAACAGCGTAAATGTCGCCATCGGGGCTGCACTTGATCTCACCGGCGATCTCATTGGGCCCTGGAGCAGGAAAATTGATTGTCTCTGTCTGCCGTAAATCAATGACTTGTGCCTGCGCCGCGCTATATTGAGGGCCCATACTGCTTCCTGGCTCCTCCTGTGCCGCGCCCGGCTGAAATAAAAGAAACAAGCTCGACAGCAACACCGCAAGCCCGAATCCGGCGATAATTGCACTAAACCGGCGCATGCGCCCACCCCCTTTCCGCTAGCAGCGACCTAAGGTTCGCTCCCCAATCCCTTCCAGCCTTTTCCCCTCGCGCCAATTAACTTTTTACCGGCACACTCAACAGGATGTATCGGCCGTCGCAACCTCGCACCCATATTTTCTCCGTGCGCAAGAAACCAGGTTGCACATTCGTGGGCCCGGCAGTTGGAGCCGCCGCGCATCTGCCGCTGGGGGATGTCAACGTGTTATACATGTCCGTGCAACAATGAACGGACAATGTTTGATAGTTGGTTCCCGTGCCAAAATTGTCAGCACACTCAACGACGTATATGGTCCCACTGCAACCCGTTGTGTGACAATTTTTCTGCATCAGTTGGGTGTTCACACAACATGTGTCCGCGCAGGCGGGAGCAACGGATGGACCAACTGCTGCGAGAGCCGTAACAATGATCAGGGATGCAAGAGACCGCCAATATCTCGTTGCCTCCATCTCACCCTCCCGGCGTGTTGAGTTGCCCGTTTTGAAGATTTTTATTTAGGCTATCGCTGACAATGAGGTTTTTCAAGCGCATCGGAGGAACCCACGTTTCGAGCTGCCTTCCAATTGCCGGGTGCCGGCAGAATGCTTTAAAGGCCGAGACCATGTTCCTGGCCGGCCAGATGCAGCAAAAAGTGCTTGACCTTAGAGTTAACTCGAGGGTTTATTCTTATTTCATCGGAGCGGGGCAGAAACCAATGGGCCTGCAGGAAACGTTTATTGGCGAGGCTTCACGGCAGACGGGTCTGAGCACTCACACGATCCGCTTCTATGAAGCCGAGGGTCTCTTGCCCAAACCGGCCCGGACGCAATCGGGTTACCGGGTCTTCTCAACCCAGGCCATCGGCCGGCTTCAGTTTATTCGCAAAGCCCAGGGACTTGGGTTCTCGCTCGACGAAATCCGGGAATTGCTTGTCCTCAACGACCACAGCAAGGACGCCTGTTCACACGTTAAATCGCTCGTGGAGGAAAAGCTGGCGAACGTCCGCGCCAGAATCCGGGCGCTCGAGGCCATGGAGGCGGAATTGAAGCGCATCCGCGCGGAATGCGGCCGTGCCCAGCGGCGCCACCAAGGAAATGGTGCAAAGCGCTGCCCGGTGTTGGCAAAGCTGAGCAGAAAAGATCAGCGATGACCCGCGGATCTGCTCCTCATCCTGGCGTTGGAGAACGGCTTCGGTGCACAAAGACGCTGGCAGGACGAAATTCATTTCTGCGCCAACGCAGAGCGCAGCAGCATTGAAAGGACACAATGGCTGACAAAGTGGTTGTCTTTACCCAGCCCGGCTGAATGTTTTGCAACCGCACGAAAGAGTTTCTTTCGCAGCATGGCATAACTTTTGAAGAGCGGGACGTGACCCGGGATGAAAAGGCCCTCGCAGAACTTCAGAGGCGGAGCCTGATGACTACGCCGGTAACTCTGGTTGACGATCAGGTCGTCGTCGGATTCGACACTGAGAAACTTGCCCGGCTGCTGGGTATCGATTAGGCTGTTGGCTCGCGCATGCTTCTACTATGGAACATGCCGTGCCCAGAAACTCAATGCATCCAGGATTGCAATGGAAAAAGAACATGCCAGGCCGGAATTAATGACGATCTTCGTCTGCGGGCGGCCGGAGGCTTCCGTGGCCGTCACTGTTCCTCCCATGTCATATCGACATCCACCGGGATATTGTTGCTGATGGGCATGGCGAGAAGTTCCGGCGGCTTGATCTTAAAATCCGACACCGTCGTGGGAATGGTCCCAACCACGCGCAAGTCTTTACCCTCGGGCACGAGCTTCAAAGGCACCCGCTGATAGTGCGCGGTCTCGCCGGCGAAAGTAACGGTCAGGTCAGCCTCAATGGAGCCACCCTTAAGATCGGATTCCGGCAACTGGGTGCGCACGACCACCAGAGGAAACTGCGCTCCGCGCACAACCTGAAGCATGTGCAGGTCGCGGTTGGTGTCCCCTGAATCGAATGATTTGACGGGCACCGCCGCCAGAAAATTGCAGATGCCGGCGTGACACTCGCCTTTGCCGCGCGCCGCGTGGCTGACTCCCTCCACATGGTGCAGCGGGTGCGAGACGTGATAGGTCAGCGTGGAGGGTTTGAGCACCCACACGCTGTCCGCGCGGGCGAGTGACGGCACAGCAAGGGCCAGCAAACACAGAATCACGTCCCCAACTTTTTTCATCATTGTTCCCGCCTTAGAATTTGTAGGACACTGAAAACACCGCAGTGCCCAGCGCGGCCGCGGTCACAATCGCCGCTGTTGAATGATATTTGGCGATCCCGTGCACACGTTCGCCATTGCTCAACTGCGAATAGGCCATGGCCCCCAGGACGGCGGTCATGATCATTCCGGGGCCGTGGATCCACGCCATCGCCTTGTGCAGGCGGATCGGGCCTCGGACTTTGACTCCGGGTACCCGGGGAGCCGCGAGAGCAAAGTAGGCTGTTGCCGCATAGAGGCCGGCCGTGGTCGCACCCAGCGCCATGTGAACGTTGCGCCCTGCTGCGCCGCCCGGCTCGCCGTGATGGCCTTTGGCGCCCGGCGACGCAATCAGGGCCGCCACCATCGCGCCGACCGTAATCATGCCAAGCTTCTGATGGATTTGCAGCATGTGCGAGCGCTTGTTCAGGAGCGCCTGTTCCTTCGGATTGCCCTTGATCATGCTCGAAGGAAACCCCAGGTCTGAAAGCGAAGGCGCCTGCCCGCTGCTTTGGGCCGGAGAAGCAGAATCCGCGGAATCGCCGGCGGGATTCTCAAGTTGAATGTTGAGGGTCTTCGCAGAGCCGGAGGCAAGCACAGCACGGTACGCGGCCGAAGGGAACCCCTCCGCCACAACCGTTATCTCGTAATCACCCGGCCCCAGCTTCCATACCGCGTAATGCCCGGAGGCATCGCTGCGTGTGCCCGCTGTCTGACCGGAAAAAACGTTGCTGACGATGATTTTGGCGTTGGAAACCGGAGAGCCCGATGAATCGGTCACCGTGCCGGAAAGCGTTGCGCCCGAGTCCTGCGCGCGCAGTGTAGCACAAACAATCTGCGAAAAAAGCAGTATTTGAGCGGCTAACTTCAAAGCCTTTGAATCCATTGGAACTCCCCAGACGTGTCTGGCGGACCCGGCGAACACTATCCTTTGAAAAATCCTGAATGACGCGAAATTTCGCAACCAACCGCGCCTCCGGTTGCAGGGTCCGCCCCTCGACGTTTTCCCGCACGCGCCTTCCTAAGATGCAGCCTGCAAAGCGCAGGTTGGCAGGGGAGCAGTCGCCCTGGCGTGACAGTTCCCGAATATGCGCATTCGGGGCCGCATCCGGGAAAACATGAAGGGTCTCAAAGGAAGCGCGGCGGCAAAACAACTCCTCGACCGCTGCGTCCGCGAACTCAACGCGCAGGAAGACCGCCTCGGCGCCCTTCGCCGGGGGCTTGTGGTATTGAGGGCGCAGCGCGACCGGGCTTCCTCGGAACGGGATCTCACGATCGAGGCAGTGATTTAAACGGCGCGCGGCGGGAAAAATGCTTGTGTCAGAGCGCCTGCAGGAACTGCTTTTCTGCCGTCGCAATGCGAGGCCGGTCTGCACCGTCACCCGCCCCTCCAGATGGAATTTCCTTGACAACGGCAAGCAGGTATGCTAGTCTTGTAGTCGGCTGAGCGGGTTCGGCTCCGTGGTATTCCGGCCCGCCATGCCAGGGCCCAAAAAACAATGGGTCCATCAACATGACCCGGGAATCCCGCGATGAAGCGGTCACGGGGAGACTAGTACTGTAGGATAAAAGGCCCCGCACGAAAGAGTGAAGTGGGACAAAAACGCGTTTTTTGCAAAAACGAACCGGAGAACTTATTGAAAACAAATGACCGGCACCTCGAAATGGGACAAAACGAACCGGAGAACGAAGCGGAGAAGTTGTTGAAAACAAGGACCTGTGGAAAAAACGAACCGGAACCAGGCGAAAAACGGAGCTGCCCATCTTGTTGAAAATAAAGTGGTGTCGAAAGCCGGGGCCGCGCCGAAATACGGGGCTTTGGGCCCTTTCCCACCGCCGCTATTCCGGCTTTCCTAGCCTACTCTCAAAGGTCCTCACGGCGCCTCCGGCTCCGCTGATATAATGATCCCAGAATCTGATCCACCCGATTGACAAACGCTCTTCCGGAGGAACGCCGATGCGCCTTGAAATGCATCAACTCCAGAAGCTCGACGACTATCGCTGGCTGGTCCCGCGCGGGACCAAGCCCGGCATGCTCACTGACGCTTTGATCTTCGCCGACGAAACGCTGCTGAAGGACCTCCTCAAGGACCTCTCTCTCGAGCAGGCTGTCAACGTGGCGATGCTTCCCGGCATCGTGGGTCGGTCGCTCGCCATGCCGGACATTCATCAGGGGTACGGTTTCCCGATCGGCGGCGTTGCGGCTACCGACCCTGAAGAGGGCGGCGTAATTTCGCCGGGCGGCGTGGGATTCGACATCAACTGCGGCGTGCGCCTGCTGACCAGCACGCTGACGGTGGATGAAGTCCGCCCGAAGGTCCGCGAACTGGTCAACCAGCTTTTCCGAGATATTCCTTCGGGCGCCGGCCACAGCGGCTTTGTGCAGCTTTCGCACAAGGACCTGGAGCGCGTCATGGTGGAAGGGGCGCGATGGATGGTCCGCAACGGCTACGGCGAGGAGGCCGATCTGGCGCATTGCGAAGAGAACGGCGCGATTGAAGGCGCCGATCCCGCCGCTGTGGGCGACAAGCCAAGGAAGCGTGGCCTTCCGCAGATCGGCACGCTCGGTTCGGGGAATCACTTCCTGGAAGTCCAGTACGTCGAGCGCATCTTCGAGCCGGCCGTCGCACAGCGGTTCGGGCTTTATGAAAATCAGGTGGTCGTGCTGATCCACTCCGGGTCGCGTGGTTTTGGACATCAGGTCTGTACCGACTATCTGCGCGAAATGGACTCCGCTATGCGGCGCTACAAGCTCGAATTGCCGGACCGTCAGCTTGCGTGTGTGCCAGCCGAATCTCCCGAAGGCAGGGCGTACCTCGGGGCAATGCGAGCCGCGGCCAACTTCGCCTGGGCGAACCGCCAGGGCATCACGCATTTCACACGAGAAGCCTTCAGGCGCATCTTCGGTAAGGATGCGAGCCTGCGCGTCGTGTACGATGTCTGCCACAACATCGCCAAATTGGAATGGCACCGCGTGAACGGCAAAGACCGCCGCGTCCTGGTACATCGCAAAGGCGCTACGCGCGCCTTCCCCACCGGGCGGCCGGAAATCCCGGAGGCTTATAAGGACATTGGTCAGCCCGTGTTGATCCCCGGGTCGATGGGAACAGCGTCTTATGTTCTGGTGGGAGCCGAGGGCGCTCTCAAGGAAACTTTTGGGACCACGTGCCACGGCGCCGGCCGCGTGATGAGCCGAACCGCCGCCAAGAAGTCCGAGTATGCCGTGAATGCGCGCCAGCGCCTGGAAGAACAGGGTGTGATCGTACGCGCGGAAACCCGCGACGGCATCTCCGAAGAAATCCCCGAAGCCTACAAGGACGTGGACGCCGTCATCAATGTGGTCCACAACGCGGGCCTGTCAAAACGCGTGGCGCGCCTCAAACCGATTGGAGTGATTAAGGGGTGATCAGAGGCGGGGAAATCGCGGCCCGCAAGGGTTCCGCTTTCACTTTGCAAAGCTGCGGGTTCCAGCCCGATTGCGAGTGCAGCCCGCAGGGCCCGGGAGCAGGCCCCGCGGTAGCGTTGCCGTCGGGCTGCTTGATGAAACGCACCCCAAAAGATGAACTATCCCGCGTGCATCTGCTGGGCAAGGTAATTCTGGAGGCCCAGTTCTTTGATCATGGCAAGCTGAGTCTCAAGGAAATCGACGTGCTCTTCCTCGTCTTTCAGGAGAACCTCCATGAGGTCGGCGGAAGTGTTATCGCCTTCCTTCCGCGCGATGGCGATGTACTTGTTGTATTCCTCGACGGCGGTTTTTTCGAGGTCCAGGTCGTTCTGGATCTGCTGCTCGACGGTCTTGCCAATCTTGAGTTTCGGAAAATCGTTCAAATTGGGAAGGCCTTCCAGGAAGATGATGCGCTCGATCAGGGCCTCGGCGTGTTTCATCTCACCGATCGCCTGCTTCTTGACTTCAGCGTAAAGGCGCTTGTAGCCCCAGTTGTTCTGCATCTCGCCATGGAGAAAATACTGGCTGATGGCCTGAAGTTCCTCGCTGAGCGCCTTCTGGAGTACATCGATAACGGCTGCTTTTCCCTTCATGTCCGCAATTCTCCTTTTTGGAAATTGGTAATAATCTATCAGCTTTTCGCAGGCACTTCCAGAACGTTTCCTCTTCCGGCGCATGGGAAGCGGCCAGCGTCAGCCTGGGGTTGTGTCCGTGTCGCTTTTCTTCTCACACACATGGGCGATCAGGTCGCGCACGCTGTTGGCAAGGTCCGCAACTTCGCCTTTACCCTGCACGTCAAACTCGATTTCGTAGTTGCCGGCCGCCGCGTGGTCGACGGCCTCTTTCAGTTCGAGCAGCGGCCTCACCACCTCGCGCGGCAGCACGTAGCTGGCCCAGATACTGATCAGCAGAGTCAGGAAAGAAACAATGCCGAGCACCCATTCCGCGCGGCGCATCAACTCCTGAGCGTCACGGTGGTCGCGCTCAACCTGGCTCCAGCTTCGGCGCTCGAGCAGGCCGGCCTGGCTCAGAAACGAATCCGCAGACGTCTGGAGTTCTGTCGAGAGGGACGCCAGGACGGGGTCCTCGGTCCCGGCAGCGGCGATCTCGGAATCAAATCTGCTGGTTCGTTCATGGATTTCGCGGACCAGACTTGCCCGGCTCTCCCGGTGCGCCTTCTGAAGTATATCGTTGAGGTCTTTCTCGTAGGACAGCACCGCATTCTGGAGCCGATCAATGCGAGGCTGGCCTGCATCGCTGACGCGTTCGGCCGCCTCGCTCATGGCCTGCTGATAGGTGGTAAGGTCGTCCTGCATCTTCGTGATGGTGTCGGCTTCCTGCGGCTGAAGGTCGCGAAACGACTGGATCATCTGCTGGAGGGTCTCAATCGATTGCTGATTGGCCGTCAGGTCCTCAGGGTCGTGAAGCAGGAAGTAGTTCCTCTCGGCCCGCCGGGCGTCGAGCATCATGATCGAGGCCCGCTCGGATTGCATGGCCACGGCCGCGTCCACGCTCACGATGCGGTCAACAATCCAGCCCATTCTAAACAGGTAATAGACCGCAAGCAGGATCACCGGAACAAGAATCAGCCTGACAATGGCGAGGCTGTAGGCCACCCTGCGGCGCATCGACTTGGCGCGCGCAAAGACTGTAGGCAGCCGCTGATGTCTCCAATCCATCTGAAATCTCCCGTATTCGCGATGGCGGGCCGGTCCAATCTCCAGGCCGCACCAACTGTTCCGGCGGGAAGAGGCCGCGTACGAGGCATTAAAAGGCATCTTAACCGAAATCGGAGTGATAGAGGAAGGGTTCACAAACTGACGTTCTTCCAAAGCCTCTCTGAAAACCGTCTGCCCGTTCACTCGGGAACTTTGAGTACAGATTGCACGTATAGAAGTATGAAAGCTGGGCGTAAAAGAGGAAGGAGGTCCCGCCATGTTTTGCCCGCAATGCGGAAAGGAGTATTCGCAGACAGTCAATTTCTGTTCCCAGTGCGGCACCCAGATGTACCCTCCGACGCGGCCGCACAAAAGGCTCATGCGTTCACGCAAGGATTCAAAAATCGCAGGCGTTTGCGGTGGCTTTGCCGAGTATCTTGAGATTGACGCAACGCTGGTGCGGTTGGTCTGGCTGGCGGCGGCTTTTTTGGCGGGCTGGGGCTTCATCGCCTACCTGATTGCCTGGATCGTTATGCCGTTGGAGCCGGAGCCGCAAGCTGTCAGTTCGCAGGCGCAGGCGGCATCGCCGGCGTCATAGACCACCCGCCATTTACGGAGAGCTGAACGTACCGCTCGATGAAGGTTTGATGTTTGCGGGCGAGCGAACGGTGCGATTGCGCCATGGAGGTGGTTGTCGGCCCGGAACTCAGATCATCAGAAACTGGACCACAAAAAGCGCAGCGAAAATGTAAGTAAGGGTCGGGCACTCGCGCCAGCGGCCCGTGGCCACCTTCACCACGGAATATGAAATCAGCCCGAAAGCAATGCCGTCTGCGATGCTGAACGTAAGAGGCATGCCGACAAGCGTGAAGAATGCAGGGAGGTACTCGGTTGGATCGTCCCAGTTAAACTCTCGAATCACTTTGAGCATCATCGAGCCAACAACAATCAGGGCAGGGGCGAGCGCCGGGTAGCGGATGATGGGATGCCCTCCCGCATCTGTTCCGGCCTGCACGCCGCCGCCAATCATCGCCGCCAGCGGGCTGAAGAACATGGCGGCAAGCAGCAGACCTCCGGTCACCATGTTGGCAAGCCCCGTGCGCGCACCGTCGGAAACGCCGGCCGCCGATTCGATGTAGCAGGTAATCGTTGAAGTCCCGAGTCCGGCGCCGATGGTTGTCCCCAGGGCATCCGCAAACAGGGCCCGACCCGCGCGCGGAAGCTTGCCTTCGCGGACCAGCCCGGCCTGCTGACCGACTCCGACGAGCGTGCCAATCGTGTCAAACAATGCAAGATAAAAGAGCACAAAGATAGCGGACCCAACCTTTGAAGGTGACAGCGCAAAGAGGCCTTGAAGGTCAAATTTCAGAAACGTTGGTGCCAGGTGGATCCGGGTTGAGAATACGCCGTGAAAGTGCACCAGTCCAAACGCTGCGGAAATGGCAGCCGTGATCAGGATGCCCAGCAGGATCGCACCCCGCACGCCGAGCGCCAGCAGAACCAGCAGCACCAGCAGGCCCATTACGCTGGCCAGGGTCGCCGGCTGGCTAAAGTCACCGAGGCGGACCAGCGTCCCGGGAGCCCCGACGATCAGTCCGCTGTATTCGAGTCCGATCAGAGTGATGAAAAGTCCGATGCCGGCGGCGATGCCGCGCTTGAGAGAATCAGGAATTGAGTTGATGATCTTCGCGCGGATGCCCGTCAGCGTTATCGCAATGAAGAAGAGGCCCGCCAGCAGCACCGCGCCCAATGCCTGCTGCCACGTAAGCCCGAAACCCAGCGGGGCCGCAGAACACAGCGTGTAAACGAAGAAGAAGTTTTCACCCATGCCCGGCGCAAGCGCAACCGGGTAATTGGCAATAAGGCCCATCAGAAAAGTCGAGAATGCGGCGGCCAGACATGACGCGTAGAGGACCGAATGAAAATCCATCCCTGCTTGTGAGAGGACGCCCGGCTGCACGAAGATGATGTACGACATCGCCAGGAATGTGGTGACGCCGCCCACCACCTCGCGTTGCAGGGTCGTGCCGTTCGCCCCAAGCTGGAAATAGCGTTCGATCCAATCCTTCATGCGGCTCCCGCTTCGATTTGAATTCATCAGGTGGCAAGCACAGCGTTCTTAACATTTTTCGGCTGGAAGCGCAAGGGACCAATCTAAGATGTGTCATTAGCACATCAAATGTCCGGTTGAATTAGCACGTGATCTGTCCGCTGAAGGCGGGGAGAGGATCGGGCATTCTGTCGGAAAGGAGGCAGAATGCGACGATACTCGGAAGCCGCCTGGGGGCGGGCGATGAAAGT